>NZ_JBGEWB010000001.1:621781-1144811 GCF_041205185.1 Muriicola sp. SD30 | reverse complement strand
AGTAATCAGGATTAATACTAGTATTGATCTGTAATTAAACATCAATGAATCTATAAGTTCCAGGAATTAACCATAACTTGTTATATGTCTCTAAAAATAGAAAATTATCTGTTAAACCGTTCCGATAAGGAATTGTTTGATGGATTATTTTGGGGCTCCAAAAATTGAAGTACGGCCTCATCTAAAGGGCTTCTGATCTGCAATAGATCCTTCTTGGCAATATGGGTATAAATCATCGTAGTTTCGGGCTTTGAGTGACCCAGCAATTCCTGTACATGCCGTAATCCAACCCCACTTTCTATTAAATGCGTGGCATAAGAATGCCGCAAAGTGTGTGGGGTAACGCGCTTTAAAATTCCAGCCCGCCTACAGGACCTTTTTAAAAAAGCCCGAACACTTCCCGCAGCATATTTTCCGCCCCCGGCCCCCTCAATAAGATACTTCCGTGGGCCATAGGTCAGCATATAATTTCGTAACATCGGCACGAGACTCTCTGCCAGGATAGTATAACGATCCTTCCGTCCCTTGCCCCGCCGAATCAGTATCTGCCTTCTTTCCAGATCCACATCAGCCACCTCTAAGCCTATCAATTCACTGATCCGCAATCCCGCAGAATACAACAGGGCCAGAGCCATCCGATGTTTTAAATTGGCAGTACATCTCAGTAGATCTATAACTTCAACCTGACTCAAGACCACTGGCAATCGTTTTTGCTGACTAGGCCGCTTTAAGGTCGTTACCTCAATCTCACTCAAGGTAAATCGCTCTGCAAAATGCTTTATGGCACTGATCAGTTGCCGGTGGGTACTAATACTGTAATCCTTGTTAGAGACCAGGCGTTCCACAAAACGCTGTACCACATCATTGTTGATTCGATCCAAAGATTTGTCGCCCAGAAAAATCAGAAAATCCACTATAAAATTAGAATAGACCTCCACTGTGTTTTTGCTCAGCCGCAGCCCATTTAAATAGGCCTGGTAATCCCCAAACATAAGGGCCATTCGCCCCTCCAACTGTAACATTTTGGCCTGCCGTTTACTCACCTTTCTGAATAAGGGAATAGGACTAACATCCTTGATCTGCTGGTAATCCACATAATAACGCCGCTTCCGCAAATAGGCATATAATTCATTAAAAATGGCCTTGGAATATGGGAGGTAATAACAAGCATGCGTCTGACTGAAACGCAAGTCCGGAAACTGGCAAATATAATTGCGCACGGCAGCACCTGGAGGAAATTCAAGCTTTATCTGTCGCTTTCCCCGGTGTACAAAAAAAGAGAGCACAACTCTGATCATGGCACCTAAAAGTTGTGCCTAATATAGTGCCACCTCCTGTAAGGCAGTTGCAGAAAACCTATTACTATGAATGAGATAGAAGGGGTGTTCTTGTTTAGCGCTTAAACTGGTATAAATAAGGAGTCTTACGGACAGCGCCGGTGAATTTCTATACCAGCCGTTAATTGCAATTAGTTTATTTAAACCAGGTTAATGTCTGATAATTCTTTACCAATGGTCTGTATTCCATGAATTATCTTATTGGTTTGCTTTGAAGAAGGAGTTTTGTTTCCTCGGACATACTGTGATAATAATGTTGGATTCATACCAATTCTTTCTGCGAGAAAAGTAGCATTGAGCACTCTGTAATATTGAAAAAATTGTTTCAAATCCAGAGTAAGTTTTAGATTGTCAGTGGTAACTTCATAACCACGATCTTCATAAAATAGATTTAGCGCCTCTACTAAATTTTTATAAAGTGATGGAATGTTTTTGGCAGTGGTATAAACATTTAAGTCATCGGCATATGCGGAATAGCCAGATTTGGTTTTCTCAACTGTAATGTCAATTTTCTTTTTTAGCTTTTTCATAATGCCTTATTTAATGCCGGCCTGTTTAAAAAACTTTTTTTGAAGACCTTTTCCCAATTCCTGACTGCCATGGTTTGGAAAAATCAAGGTTCCTTTTTTACTGTTATGTTTTAATTTAACATGTGATCCTTTCTGACTTGTTGGATACCATCCATTCTTTTTTAAGATCCGTAAAGCTTCAGAACATTTCAAAGGTAAATAATTATTTACTTTATTACAACTATTTGGATTTTAGAATAATACCGCCTAACGGCCCTGTATATGAATCTCCAACCCTTCTGACTATGAATTAAATGCCATGTTCTATATAGTTATTTAAGTTTTTTTATTTGCAATTTAAATTATGCAATAGTGAAGAACGTCCAAACTACATGTTTAAACTGAATAAAATTTGCGTGATAAATATATGCCTCCGGGTGGTGTTAATGGTTGAAGCAGATTAAGCCACTTTATAGTTAGCGTCATTTATCTGAACACTAAATTTGATCTTTGCCTGAAGTGCTTCAAAAACTTTAAGAATGGTATCTAGAGTCACGTTCTTAGTGTTTCTCTCCAATTTGGAAATCTGAGCTTTTTGAACGCCAATTAATTTGCCTAATTCTTCTTGAGTAAGGTTTCTTTCTTTTCTTACCGCCTTAATCATTTCACCCAAGATTTCTATTTTAAGATCAAATTCATAGCGGTCACGATCTGGGGTGCCAGCTTTACCCAGATGTTTGTCCTTGATTTGATCAAGGGTCATCATTTTTGATTTTCCAGCTCGAGTTGCCATGATTAATTGTACTTATTTAAAGTATTCTATTCTGATTTTATTCGCCTTGGAAATTTCTTTTCTAGGTATTTTATCTACTTTTTTTATTATCCCGTGAGTAGCTACTACCAAAGTTTCTTTTTTCTTTGTCTTATCCCAAAAGGCTAATAACCTGTACTGATTGCCTCCAAATCTTGTTCTAAACTCCCAAATTTCTTCAGTTAATTTTTTAAGAAGCTTGGGATCATTGACAAACCTCGATTTATCGATATTAAATAAGACTTTCCTTCTATCTTTTTCATGCAGGCCATCCAAAAAATCAATAGCTTGTTCTAAGAAGAGTACTTCGAACTTTGCCTTCATTAATTTAGTTTACAAATATACTTAAATGTTTCCTGTTAAGGAAACATTTAACAATTCTACTTCAGCCATTAATCTTTAGCCCTTCAGACTATGATTTATATGCCATATACTATACAGTTTTGTAAGCTTTTTTATTTGCATTTTTAAATCATGCAATAGTGAAAAACGTCCAAACTACATGTTTAAACTGAATAAAATTTGCGTGATAAATATATGCCTCCGGGTAGTGTTAATGGCTGAAGCAGATCGGATAGTTTCCCCTAAGCCGCATCCATCTTCCGGATCTTTTCCAGGGCCTGCGACTTCGAGTTTACATCCAATTTGAGATAGATATTCTGGATATGGAAATTAACCGTACTGGGCGTTACATACAGCTTGTCTGCGATCTCCTTGTAGGTGGCTCCCCTGCTCAGCAGTTCAATGATCTGGTTTTCGCGCTGTGAGAAAAACTGGTAGGTCTTCCTGCGGTACATCGAAATGATCTTCTTGGCCACATCATGACTCAGGGCAGCTCCGTCATCCTTTACGGCATTAAGTGCATTCCGCAATCTTTTCTTGCCGATAGGCTTGGTAAGATATCCTTCTGCACCATATCTGAAAGCATCCATGATACGCTTATAATTGGCATCGTAGCTTACCATAATAACCAAAGCCGAGTTATCCGTTTTTTGAAACTCAACCAGACCTTCGATACCCGAAAGACCTGAAAAGTTAACCTCTGAAAGGATAATATCAGGGCATACCTCATCGTAGTTTTCAAGGGCATCCTCCACTGATCGGTAGATCCCGGCCAGCTGGTAATCCCTGTATGTACTGAAGAAATAACTGTAGCTCTCGTGAAATCTAGGATCGCTGTCGATCACAATAACTTTGAGTATAGTTGTATTCATAATCACAATTTTTAGACGATTAAAGTTTGAATCCTTGCGTAAAATCAATGCTGAAGACCCTACCGGCTATGGCAGGTCCTTTCCACTTCATTCTAAGTCATACTCATCCCTTAAAAGATCACACTGGTAATCAGGTCAGAGGTAATAGAATGATGGTGAGTTCAGTGGCCCTTTAACAAGCGATAAAAAGTGTTGATTCTGCTACTGATAAACAGCGGGAAAAATTTCGTCTTCCCTGGCGGAATTGTGAATGAATCATCGGAAGATTACTTCCGGAAATTCTGTAGGTAGAGTTCATTTCCATAGGACTGAGATTTGGGGTTGTACTATTGTATTCGAATTGAAAATTTACAGATTGCCCCCTTTTTGTCCTAGGAAATGCACATTTTTTCGATAAAATGTAAGAAAATGCTGTATTTCATCGGAATTATGCCAAAAAACCGACTAAGCGGTTTGTGAAAACAGCAGTAAATAAGTAAAATTTTAGCCCCTGAATCGGGGCTAAAATACACTGGTTTTTCACAATTTTATAAGCTGGAATTCAAAGAAAATCGGTCAGATATGCACAGTACAACCTGTTCTCAGGGCTATACCATTGCCTGGCATCCAAACTTGGCTTTCAACCTATGGGTTACACAGCATTTAAACGCTTGCTGTTTTCGGGGATAGAAAACATTCGGCAATAAGCAGATGAACCCCCCATGATATCCGACCGATTAATATTTCTTTGAATTACTCTCAACAAAGCACATATGGAAATTGCGTTTTAGTCCTGGTAATAGATATTAGTGTATACACTATTGGGATCTTTGGGCAGTACTTCAAGGAAGTTATATTTCCTTTTTTGGGTCGACGAGTCTTTTTGATCATCAGATACAGAGAACACCAATTGTCTGGTTTCATCCGAAAGACCTCCACGGTTAGACATTACAATGGCCATTCCCGTTTCGGCATTTACATTGAGGGCGTAATCATCACTCTTACTGTTAAAAGGAGCACCAATGTTGACAGCCATCCCTACTTTTCGTGTACCTACCTGTACCGCAAAGAGGTCCATTCCGCCTAAGCCTTCTCTTCCGTTGGAAGCAAAGAACAATAGGTTTCCTCCTACAAGATTAGGGTACATTTCATTTTTACGGGTATTGACCTTCTCTCCCAGATTTTTGGCAATTCCCACGCTGCCGTCCTTATGGATATCGGCAACATAGATGTCGTATTTACCAAAAGTACCTGGCATGTCTGAGGCAAAGAACAAACGTTTTCCATCAGGGGATATGGCTGGATGCATAGCTGAGGCGTATTTGGGAGTAACACTGATCTCCTGTACATTACTCCATTGCCCGTTGATGTTTTCCGCCTTGTAGATCTTATGTACTGCTTCCTTTTTAGAAAACAGGCCATACTCTGGCTTTATATAGATAGGCTTACTGAAAAAGGCAGTCCTCCCGTCTGAAGATACAGTAATGGGCGGGGTAAATCCCTTCCCGGGTATCCGGGAATTGGCCTTCAGCTGGTCTGACATTTGTTCCCGCAGTCCGGCCATTTCGTGAAGTGCCTCCAAGGAAGCAGCACGGTTTAATGGTTTAAAAGTGGGCTTACTTTCTCTTTTAACAGAAGTAGAAGCATAACTATTATTGCTCTTACTTTTATTTCCACGGTACTCATCCTCAATCTCAGAATACCAGTCGGCCTGGGCCACTTCATCGCCATAATCGGCAATTCCGGCCTTATGCATAGCTACTTTATACCGCTTGAGGTAATTGGGCGAGATGTTCTCACTACCACTAAGGTCGATCAGTTTCTGATACCAAAAGGCTGCTGTGGCATAGTTCCCGGCCAGGAGGTTCGCATTTCCCAGATCCTGGAAAATCTCCTTTTCGGAATAACCGAGTCTTGAGAGTTCGAGGTAGTCATCGATACGCTTGTCGGCTTCAATTTTTCGGGCCAGGTCTTTGGAAATAAACTTGTTTTGCTGTGCTGTTGTGGCATTACAAAACAGGAGTATTAAACCTGCCGCTACTAATTTTAAACTGAGAGTAGAATTCTTCATAAGGTAAGATATTGGGGTTCATCAGGATAAATTTCGCAAGAGTCACTGTGAATGTATTATGAATTTTTCACAGGTTTTTTTTTCAAAATATCGATGAGTGGTTCAAAATGTAAAGTCGCCCTAACAATTTTTCACAGTTTCGATGAGTTGAATCAAATTTTCGACCTGGGAATAGCTTTGGAAACGATATGGTGAACCGGTTGTTTACGACCCTGTAATTCATCCTTCAAATCGTGTCTTTTGTCGATAATTTTCTTGAGATCATGTCGAAAAAAAGCTCGCCATCATGACAAAAATCATTGATTAGAACTGAGGTGTGAAATAACTTTATTAGTTGATCCTTAACTAGATCAAAAATTGCTATGAGACTTCAAAAAATATACATAATAGGATTTGTCTTACTGTTATTGGGCTGTACAAGGGATAACGAAGTAGCCCTTATCTACCTTGATACTAATGGCATCACAATTAAATGTGATTCATCGGCAAATGTGGGCGACACTTATGAAGTTAATGGGGTAACTTACACCATTGTGGATGAGGACATATTACGCGAAATGGTAGCACAGGGTGCTGATGTTACTACCGTTTGCACCAGCAAGGTGACCAATATGAGTGATTTGTTTTTCAACACCGAATTCAACCAGGACATTAGCTCCTGGGATGTGAGTAATGTTACTAATATGGAGACTTTATTCTTGGCTTCTCTCTTCGATCAAGATATCAGCCCCTGGGATGTAACCAATGTAACCAATATGGGTAGTATGTTCACCGCTTCACCTTTCAACCAGGATATCAGTGCCTGGGATGTTCGTAATGTTGAGGATATGAATCAGATGTTTAGTTTCACTCAATTCAACCAGGACATCAGCTCCTGGGATGTGAGCAATGTGACCAATATGTTTGGGATGTTTTGGTTTTCTACATTCGATCAAAACATTGAAGACTGGAATGTAAGAGGCGTCAGAGATATGTATGGAATGTTTTCCAGTTCAAAATTTAACCAGGATATCAGTGACTGGGATACTGGCAATGTATATAATATGGATGAAATGTTCAGGAATTCCCAATTTAATCAAGATATAAGTTCCTGGAATGTAAATAATGTAACCCAATGTGAACTTTTTAGCGATAACACACCAAATTGGACGCTTCCTAAACCTAACTTTACGAATTGTGATCCTAATTAATGCCAATGAAGCTATTTCTCAAAATACTTCCCTTCTTGCTGACCATGTCTCTGATCCTAAGCTGTTCCAGGGATGACGAAGTAAATCCCATCTACCTAGACCCGAATGGTGTAACCATAAAATGCGATCCTTCGGGAAAGGTAGGGGATACCTTTAAGATCAATGGTACTACATATACTATTGTAGACGAAGTCATGTTACGAAGGATGGTAGAGGATGGGGAAGATGTAACCCGGGTTTGTACGAGCAAAGTTACCGATATGAGCTTGCTCTTCCTTAATAAACCATTCAATCAGAACATCGGCTCATGGGATGTTAGTAATGTAACAGACATGTCTTATATGTTCCATGATTCACGATTTGGGCAGAAATCACCATTCAATCAGAATATCAACTCATGGGATGTAAGTAGCGTTATTAATATGCAAGGGTTGTTTAGAGGATCCGCCTTCAATCAACCTTTAGGGAATTGGGATGTAAGCAATGTCACAGACATGCAATCAATGTTTTATGAAACTACATTCAATCAAGACATTGGTTCGTGGGATGTTAGCCATGTTTTAGATATGTCCTATATGTTCTATATAACCCCATTTAATCAGGACATTAGCTCCTGGGATGTGAGTAATGTCACAAATACGAAGGGAATGTTTATTGGCACACCTTTCAATCAAGATATTGGTTCCTGGGATGTAAGCAATGTGACGGATATGAGCGACATGTTTATTAATACACCTTTTAATCAAGATATTAGTTCCTGGGATGTTAGTAATGTCACTTCTATTAGTTTTATGTTTACTGATTCGCCTTTTGACCAGGATATTAGTTCCTGGAATGTGAGTGGAGTTACTTCTATGAATTGGGTGTTTTTACGATCACAATTCAACCGTCCTATAGGGAATTGGGACGTTAGTAACGTAACTAGTATGGAAGGGATGTTTTCTTCCTCACCTTTCAACCATGACATCAGTAGGTGGAATGTAGGTAACGTTGCAAATATGTATGCAATGTTCTACGAATCATCATTTAACCAACCTATAGGGAATTGGGATGTAAGTAGTGTTTCTAGAATGTATGGTATGTTCTATAAAACACCCTTTAATCAGGATATCGGTTCCTGGAATGTCAGTGGCGTTGCCGGCATGGCCGATATGTTCTACTTGAGTCAGTTCAATCAGGATATCAGTTCATGGGACGTAAGCAATGTTGTGGATATGGCCCGCATGTTTTATGAAACACAATTTAACCAAGATCTGAGTAGCTGGAATGTAAATAATGTAGTAGACTGTAGTGAGTTTAGAATAAACACTCCACAATGGACGCTTCCAAAACCTAACTTTACGAATTGTGATCCTAATTAAGGATTCATTTTACTGACCTTTGAGAGGTAAGCTTTCAATCGTATTCATCCAATTAATAATTGTCCGCTGTGCATTCTCGATAGTTGGAATTGTTCGTCACAAGAGGCCACTTACTGCCAACTGACATCCAATTCATGAATCCTGAATTTTTGGGGTTCCTAACCCCACCCCAATCATAAATTAAACTTGCGTAGTGCACATTACAATCAGGATTAGAAAGTAGATGGTATTAAGAAAATCGTTTTTTAAATATCATATTATATAATCATGAATTTTTGTTTTGGCTAACAGTTTATTGATTAAAGATATCCACTTCAATTTTACAGCCCATGGCTCCCAATAGTTTTCAACTGTAGGGAATTAAACCGCTAAGCACAGGTAATTTGTGGCATTGGAATAACCGGGGGGTCCAAACCCCACCCCAATCATAAATTAATCCAGCCTAGTGCACAATACAATCAGGATTTCAATATAGATTGTAAATAGAAAATCGTTTTCAAAATATCTGACTATCAAATCGTGAAATTTCTTTTTCGACAAGCTGTTGATTGATTACAGATGTCGACTCCGATTGTACAGCACTTTCAAGAAAAATCTCAAGAAGTAGGAATGCTATAAAAAGTGGTTTGGGAGATTAATTGCGTTGATCCCTATAAAGAAATTCGGGGCAAGCATAAAAACCCTGACCAAGCTGCGCTTGGTTGCTTTTTTATTTCCTTTCACCTTGCTGAAGCAAGCTTCTGGGATTAACTGCGTTGATCCCTATAAAGGAAATCCGGGGCAAGCATAAAAACCCTGACCAAGCTGCGCTTGGTTGCTTTTTTATTCCCTTTCGCCTTGCTGAAGCAAGCTTCAGAGCCTTCAGGAAATAAAAAACCCGCAACATCTGTTGCGGGTTTTCTTTTGCGGAGGAAGAGGGATTCGAACCCCCGGAGGTGTGACCCTCAACAGTTTTCAAGACTGCCGCATTCGACCACTCTGCCATTCCTCCTTAGCGGCTGCAAATATAGGAAGCTTTTTTTGTTATCAGAAGAAATTTTTCATGTTTTGAATCCCCCTATATCTGTAAATTTTGCTCTTGGTTTATATAGATGGATTCATCTTTTGCTTTTCATCCCAATCCTGTTAATAACTCCAGAAGTTTTGGCCTCATAAAAAAATGGAAAAAATCGAATAATTCCGTAACTTCAACAGATCAACTCCTTACAATACTATTATGGCTAATTATTCCTTAAAGATCAACGGAGAACAGGTAGAAGTCGACGTGGATCCAAAAACCCCTATACTCTGGGTACTAAGAGACCATCTCAAGCTGGTCGGAACTAAATACGGCTGTGGAATTGCTCAGTGCGGTTCCTGTACCATCCATCTGGGTGATGCTGCCGTGCGCTCATGCCAGCTGCCGGTGGCCGTGGTTGGAAATCAATCCATTACTACCATCGAAGGTTTGTCTGAAAATGCAGACCATCCCGTACAACAAGCATGGCTTGAACACGATGTGCCCCAATGCGGGTACTGCCAGGCCGGACAGATCATGTCTGCTGCCGCCCTGCTAAAAAACAATCCCAATCCCAGCGATCAGGATATTGATGCTGCCATGGATGGGAATATCTGCCGCTGCGGCACCTATGTGCGAATTAAACAGGCGATTAAAACCGCTGCAAATTCAGAAACTGCCTGATCCTAAATACAAAAAGTCATGTCCAAGATAAAAACACAATACAACAGACGTTCATTTATAAAAGTATCTGCCGCCGCGGGAGGTGGAATGCTGATCGGCTTTAGCTGGCTCAATGCCTGCAAACCGAATTCCCCCGAACTGGCACAAGGCCTGCCCATCCCTGAAGAATGGTATGAGATCAATGGGTATATAAAAATCGGGGATACCGGACTGGTAACCATCTACTCCCCCAATCCTGAGATCGGGCAGAATGTCCGTACCTCCATGCCTATGATTGTAGCAGAAGAACTCGATGTGCCCTGGGAACACGTCGTCGTGGAACAGGCTCCGCTCAATACCGGTTTCTATCAGAACCAGTTTGCAGGAGGAAGCCTTTCCATCCGACTGAGCTGGAATGCTCTCAGAATGGCCGGTGCTACCGGAAGACGTATGCTCCTGGAGGCAGCTGCTAAAGAATGGGGTGTTGAAGTAGCGGACCTTACCGCAAGTGAAGGGATGATCAAAGAAAAAGAAGGTGAGCGCTCCGTATCCTACGGAAATATTGCCTCCAAAGCTGTAGGCATTGAAATACCAGAAGAAGTAGAACTCAAGGAGATAAAAGACTTTAAACTTATAGGTACCAGCCAGAAAAACGTGGACGGCAAAAAGATCGTTACTGGAGAACCTCTGTTTGGCTATGATTTCCACAGAGATGGAATGAAACTGGCCATGATCGCTCATCCGCCCGCCTTCGGAATGAAAGTAGGTGATTTCAATAAAGACGAGATCAAAGGTATGAACGGAGTTGATGACGCCTTTGTGATAGATATTTCTGTTGACGAACCCGGAATGTTCGACGAAAAAGGCTTTCATCAGCTGATCGCCATTGTGGGTGATAAAACCTGGCCTCTGATGGAGGCTAAAAAAGCCCTGAGAGTAAATTGGGAGACCACAGGAGAATTGGAAAGTTCAGCCAAACACAGGGAACGCCTCGATAAAGCCCTGGCTTCTGGTGAGGTACAGGAAAAACGCAGGGATGGAAATCCCGAAGCCGCTTTCAGGCGGGCAGCAAAGGTGATAGAACGAACCTATACTGCGCCATTTATCGCTCATAATACTCTTGAGCCGATGAATTTCTTTGCCAATGTCACGGCAGATGCCGCTGAACTAATCGGCCCCACACAAACCCCGGAAGCCCTTGAAGGTTCAGTCGCCAAATTACTTAATATGCCGATCGAAAATATCACCGTGAACATGACGCGAATCGGAGGAGGATTTGGAAGACGCCTTTATGTTCACTTCGGCCTGGAAGCTGCTGCCATTTCTAAAAAAATTGGAGGTCCGGTTCAACTGGTCTATTCCCGTGAGGATGATATGACCCAGGGGACCTACCGACCTACCTATAAATCGGTTTACAAGGCCGGACTGGACGAAAACAATAAGCTGATCGCTTTCGCTGTGAAAGGGGCAGGTTTACCTGATGGGCCCGTATTCCCAAATCGGTTCCCGGCTGGTACTGTAGAAAACTATTCTGCTGAAAAAATAGCTGCACCCACCAATGTGACTACCGGGGCATGGCGTGCACCAAGGTCTAATTTTACGGCAGGAGCCGAACAGTCCTTCCTCGATGAAGTGGCTGAATTGGCCGGAAAGGATCCTATCGATTTCAGACTCGAACTTTTTGATCGTGCCATCAATGATCCGGTTGGTGCAGAACACGATTACGAAGCAGAACGCTATGCAGGTGTTCTCAAACTGGTAAAAGAAAAGTCAGATTGGGGAACGCCAATGCCAGGCGTACACCGTGGAGTAGCCGCCTATTATTGTCATTCAACCTATGTAGCCGAAGTATTCGATATGATCATGGAAAACGGTAATCCCGTGGTCCAGAAAGTATGGTGCGCCGTAGACTGCGGAATTGTAGTCAACAAAGATGGGGCTGTGAATATGATTCAGGGTGGGGTGGTTGATGGCGTCGGACATGCCATGTACAGTCAGCTTACCTTCGAAAACGGAGCTCCTAAGGAAATGAATTTCGACACCTATAAACTTATCCGACACTCACAGGCACCAAGGGAAATCGAGGTCTTCTTTGTGGAAAACGAAATCGCTCCCACAGGACTCGGTGAACCCGGACTGCCTCCGGCAATAGGTGCACTGGCCAATGCCATGTACAAAGCTACGGGGGTTCGACACTATGATCAGCCGTTTATGGGAATGGAACGGAGAGTACTGGGCTGATATTGATTAATCAGATTACCTGAAAACCACAAACAAACGGATCATCCTCATCGAGGGTGATCCTGTTATATCCGGTTAATCTGGCCCATCCTTTTATTCCCGGAATAATAGCCGGATACTCCCCTACCCGGCCTGTTCCTTCAATAGTGGCCGTAAAGGCAGAACCAATAATACTCTCATGGATAAAATCCTGACCTTCTTTTATCCTTCCCTGGGCATCCCATTGCGCCAGCCTCGCTGAAGTTCCGGTGCCACAGGGTGATCGGTCTATAGCCTTATCACCATAAAAAACAGCATTCCTACCGCTTGATTCTGAGGACAATGGTACACCTGTCCACATCAGGTGACTTACATCCCTTATAGTGGAATCCTCTGGATGGATGAATTGATCGGGATATTTTTTGTTGATCCTGGCCCGGATTTCCGGACTTAACTGCACCAGCTGAGAGGCAGTGAAATGCTCAAGGCCAGAAAAGTTTTTCTGCGGATCGATGATGGCGTAAAAGTTACCTCCGTAGGCTACATCAAATTTCAGCCTGCCCAGGACAGAACATTCAATTTCCAAATTTTCAGCTGCGAGATAAGAAGGCACATTTTTTAGTTTCACCCAGCTCACCTTCCCCCCTTCCATGGAATATGTTGCCTGTACAAGGCCGGCCGGTGTCTCCATCCGGACTATTCCCGGATTTTTAGGCAGGATCACTTTCTCCTCTATGGCCATGGTAATGGTGCCGATGGCCCCGTGCCCGCACATGGGCAGGCATCCACTAGTTTCAATAAACAACACCCCAAAATCGTTCTCAGGATCTGCCGGGGGATAGAGTATACTGCCGCTCATCATGTCGTGACCTCTGGGTTCGAACATCAGGCCTTTCCTAATCCGGTCGAATTCCCTTAGGAAATGCTGCCGCTTTTCGCTCATAGACTTCCCTTGGAGGGCAGGCCCACCTTTTACGACCAACCGCACAGGATTTCCGCAGGTATGTCCGTCTAAACAGTAAAAAGTGCTGCGTGCCAAGAGCTTTTAAATTTTAGCATGGGTAAGGGATCCATCTACCCTTCTGAGAAGGTTGAGCGGATTAGCGTTTTGCAAGGCCACCGGTAGCAATGCGTCAGGACAGTTTTGAAAGCATACGGGTCGTAACCAGCGCTTAATAGCATCTTCGCCCACCGCTGTAAACCGACTGTCAGTTGTTGACGGATAGGGGCCTCCGTGTTGCATGGAAGCACAAACTTCAACGCCCGTTGGAACCCCGTTAAAGATGAGTCGGCCTACCCGGTCTCGTAACTGACCTATCAGAAAATCATATCCTTTGAGTTCATCAGCTGTGCCGATTATGGATGCGGTAAGCTGTCCTTCAATCAGGGCTACGGAACGCTCCAAATCTTCAATGTTTACACATTCCACCAGGAGTGAAAAGGGCCCGAACACTTCCTGGTGGAGTTTGGGGTTTTCCCTGAATTGTGAAGCCTTTACTTTTAAAATGGTCTGTCTTCCTGTATTCGATTGGGTTTGCTCTCCCCACTCGGCTACAACTTCGGTTCCATCCTGCGCCCTCATCATCTTCTTTCCTTCGTCATACTTTTCAGCTATATCAGGGTGAAGCATACTTGTTGGAGTAATTTCCATGATTTCATTTGCCAGTATTTCTGAAAACTGATCCAGCTCAGATCCTTTAATCCCCATCATGATCCCCGGGTTGGTGCAGAATTGCCCGCTCCCAAGTGTCACTGAGCCTGCAAGTGTTTTTGCCCATTTTTCCTTTTCCTCTTTCAGGATTTCAGGAAGCAGTACTACGGGATTTACACTGCCCATTTCGGCAAACACAGGGATAGGTTCTTTTCGTTCAGCAGCCATATTAAACAGAGCGCGTCCTCCTCCATGACTCCCGGTAAATCCCACAGCTTTTATCAGTGGATGTTTTACCAGGGACTCTCCAACGGCATGTCCCTTACTGTTAAGATGTGAAAACACCCCCTCGGGCATGGCACTTTTCCTAGCAGCGGAAACAATGGCAGAGGATACCATATTCCCTGTTCCGGCGTGCATGGGGTGACCTTTAACGATCACCGGGCAGCCTGCGGCTAGTGCACTGGCTGTGTCACCCCCTGCGGAGGAATAGGCCAGAGGAAAATTGCTGGCGCCAAACACAGCAACAGGACCCAAAGGGAACATCATTTTGCGAAGATCTTCTTTCGGTATTGGTTTTCTGTCGGGCTTGGCCGTATCAATACTTGCTTCTACGTACGATCCATCATCGAGAAGTCCGGCATAGAGTTTTAATTGATTAACGGTTCGGCCCCGTTCCCCTTTTGCCCTTCCTTCAGGCAATCCTGTTTCCGAACAATACACAGTGATAAGCTCATCGCCCAGGGCCATGATCTCATCGGCAATTGCCCTGAGAAATTCTGCCCTTTCCTTATGGGTCGTTTCTCCAAAAAAGTGGGTCGCTTGATGTGCAAGGGTAACAGCCTGTTCTACTTCCTCCGGGGTGGCTTCATAGAAAATGGTGTCATTCTCGGTGTTGAGAATGGGGTTTATAGTCCTGAAAGTGACAGAACCTCGTCGGGTTCGGTCGTATCCTATGATGTTCTTTCCGTCTTGCATATAGCGTTGAATTACAATGAAATTTATTTTAAAGGGCAGGTCTGCTTGCCATAGCAGCGTCAATGATCCCCTGAACCCGTTTCCTTTCTTCTCCCTCCAACGGAAGTCGGGGAGCTCTTACATATTCGGTTCCCAGGCCTGTAGCTACCTCAGCCATTTTGATGTTCTGCACTAATTGAGGATTGATATCCAATTCTAACAATGGCATAAACCATCGATAGAGGTCAAGTGCTTCTTTGAGTTTCCCTTCTTTAGCCCATTTGTAAATGGAAACAGTTTCCCTGGGGAAGGCGCAAACAAGTCCGGCCACCCATCCGTCTGCGCCGGCTAAAAGGCTTTCCAAAGCCAGGGTATCTACCCCGCAAAGGATACTTAGTCGATCGCCAAACCTATTCCTGAGTCGGGTTACATTAGTGATATCCCGGGTAGATTCTTTTACGGCCTGAATATTGGAAAAGCTAATTAATTCTTCAAACATGGGAATGCTTACTTCTATTCCATAATCCACCGGATTATTGTAGATCATGATCGGCAGGGATGTACTCTTTGCAATCTCGGAGAAATAGGTTACTGTTTCCGTTGCATTGGCCTTGTAACGCATAGGAGGCAACACCATAAGTCCGTTAGCCCCGTACTTTTCTGCATTTCTGACTGCCTTTAGGGCTCCGCGGGTCGACTGTTCAGCGATATTCATAATAACTGGGATTCTTCCCGAAACCTCTTCAACTGTTGCCTTAACCAGGACTTCTTTTTCGTCTTCCTCCAGGGTACTTGCCTCCCCAAGAGTTCCCCCGAGGATAATACCACTTACTCCGGCACTAATCTGGGCTTTAATATTCTTCAGGAACATATCCAGATCTAAAGTGTCTTGCTCGGAAAACTTAGTAGTAACGGCGGGCATTACCCCTTCCCATTGAACTTTCATATGATAAAAATTAAGACTTGCAAAGTACATTTCTTTCTTTGTAAACACAAACCCCTGATGGGAGATAAATTACTTTTAAAAGTCGAATAAAACCGATTGAAAATCAGCAACTAACATCCATGATTCCATGAATAGTTTTATGATTCATTTATCTCTGATTTAAGAATGTTTTACTTATTTTTGGGCGACTTTCAAAAAATCATCATGATAAAATATCTTTCTCTTGCCGGCCTCTTTCTGATGGCCGGATGTAATTCCACAAGTAAAACAACAACTTCTAAGGATTCAACAACAACCTCCTCTGATCCTGTGGTATATGCTGCCACCATCACCGAAAGTGAACTCAAGGAGCATTTGTATACCTATGCCTCAGATGAATTCGAAGGAAGGGAAACTGGTACTCCCGGACAGAAAAAAGCGGTGAATTACCTCAGACAGCACTATATGGACCTCGATATCCCGGCGGCAAAGGCAGACGGGGACTATTTCCAAATCGTACCCCTGGAAATGGCAAAATTACCGGATGGCTCCATGTCGATCAATGGAAAGGAATATTCCCTTGGAGAGGATTTTATCACCTTCACCCCCCTGGAAGGTGAATTTAAGGAAGTTGTTTACGCAGGCTTCGGGATTGATGAGCCAGAATATTCAGATTATACTGGTTTGGATGTTCGGGGAAAAGTAGTATTACTAAAAGCAGGGGAACCTGTAAACGAAGATGGGACCTACGTCCTTACGGGGTCTGATAAAAAATCCTCCTGGGGTAATATGTCTGAAGGTCCTGACAAAAGACTGAAAGCAGCTAAAGCCAGGGGTGTTAAAGCGATATTGTATGTGGATTCTGATAACTTTCAACGATATGAGCGATACTACAAGCGTATGAAAAGCAATGACAGAGGCAGGTTAGGCTTTAAAACCGACGCAGATAATCCGGCCTTAATACTTGTCAATGATGGAATAGCTACAGCAATTTTTCCAAAGTTAAAAGACCTCAAAGGGACCTTTGTACAGGAAACAGATTTGGTTGCTGCTCTTGAAAGCAGCAATGAACCCATCTCTACAGAGAACGTGGTGGCCTATATAAAAGGTTCTGAAAAGCCTGACGAGTATCTTGTTATTTCCTCTCATCTGGATCATATCGGGGTTTCGAAAGACGGAAGCATCAACAATGGTGCAGATGATGATGGATCGGGTTCTGTAGCCCTGCTAGAAATTGCAGAAGCCTTTCAGACGGCCGTTGAGGCCGGACAGCGTCCTAAGCGATCCGTTGTTTTCCTCCATGTAACCGGGGAAGAAAAAGGACTGCTTGGTTCCAGATATTATACCGATTACGACCCGGTTTTTCCGTTAGAGCAAACGGTTGCCAACCTCAATATTGATATGATTGGGCGAATAGATCCCAATAGAGAGGGAGATCGCAATTATGTTTATCTCATCGGGTCCGACAAACTCAGTTCAGACCTGCATCAGCTCTCAGAAGCGATCAATGAAAAATATACAAACATCGCCCTGGATTATACCTACAATGATGAGAATGACCCCAACCGCTTTTATTACAGAAGTGACCATTATAATTTTGCCAAAAACAACATTCCGATAATTTTCTATTTCAACGGAACGCATGCGGACTACCATCGCCCGGGAGACACGCCCGATAAGATCAATTATGATCTACTCACCAACCGTACTAGGTTAGTCTTCCACACTGCCTGGGCCGTTGCGAACAGAAATGAAAGGGTTGCGGTTGACAAAATGTCCAAATAAGAAAATCATTATAGACTAAAGCCAGTCTACTGTTTCTGATCACAAATAAAAAAGTCCTGCCTTTAACAGCAGGACTCTTTTGCTTTTGGGTGGAAGACCGGGCTCGAACCGGCGACCTCTGGAACCACAATCCAGCGCTCTAACCAACTGAGCTACAACCACCGTAACTAAGCGGTGGCAAAGGTAATTTTTTTTGCCTATTGCATCAAAATAAAACAATTGATATTTTAAAATAAAATCCTAAGGCTAACCCAGCTAATTTCTCCACTTCAGATTTCGGTGCAATTAGACCTTTTTCGGGATCAAAAGTCTTAAAATATCGATATAACACACAAAATCGGGCATTTCACAACAAATTTTAGAACCGGCCTGCCTTCCAGCTTATTTTTATTGCTTGATATAATTAATAGGTATGCGCCATTTTGCGTCTTCAATTTTTATGCTTCAGAACATACTTGCCAGAAAGGTATGTCTCCTGTTGCTGGCTATTCTGTTCAGTCTGACAGGATTTGCCCAGGAAGACACAAAAAGCCTGCTATCAGAAATTCAAAACTTAAAGGCGAAGCAGGGTTTTCAGGTCACCGATACGGTGTATATCAATCTCCTCAATAAATTAGGAAAGAATTTTCGCTATTACAAGACTGATAGCCTGCTCACTATTTCCAAACAAGCCCTTGTTCACAGTCAAAAAGCCGAATACGTCAAAGGTCAGAGCGAATCATACCTGGGATTAGGGGATTATTATTCAGGCAAAGGAGAGCGGGTTGCCGCTATTAATAATTATACCAAAGCCCTGATCCTTGCCAAAAATATTGAAGCCTGCGAGCTAGCGCTTCGAATCATAAATAACCTCGCCTCGGAATACGCCTTTAAAGGTGACTTTGCAAAATCCCTTAATAATTATCTGCAGGGAATTGAAATAGCCGAAGAAGAGGGAGAACTGGAGATGCTATCGATTATGAATGAGAATATTGCCGGCTTATATGCATCTCAAAAAGACTATGACCAGGCACAGATATTCTACGATAAAGTAAAAAAGCTCAATGATCAGATCGGGGATGATGTGAATTCAGCACAGACCATGAGTAATCTGGCTTCCCTCTATGCCGAGATGGGAAAATTAGACTACGCCATGTTCAATGTGAACAGGAGTATTGCCATCTTTGAAGATAACGAAGTGATGGACTGGCTTGCCTATGCCTATGAAATTAAGGGTAAAGTCTACCTAAAGCAGCAAAAGTACCAATGGGCCCTGTACTGGTATCACCAGGGAGAGTTGCTCCATGAAGACCTGGACGATGACAGGGGAAAAATCGATCTTTTCAACGGCATGGCTGAAGCATATATGGGCCAGGGGAAAGATAGCCTTGCACAGAACTATGCGATGGAGGCCTATGAAATTTCCAATCGCATAAAATTCCTGGAAGGAACACAAAAGTGTGCAAAAACGCTTTACAACATAAACAAAAACAATAATGATTACAGGAAGGCGCTGGCATTCCATGAAATCTACCAGGAACTCAGCGATACCCTCCATCGGAATGAAAACAAGAAGAGTTTAACCATGCTCAAAACCAGGGCAGAATACGACCAGCAGAAACAAACGCTTATTGAAGCGAATCAAAAGGCTCTTGCCAAACAGCGGGGTCTTATTTATGCCGGTATTATTGTCCTGATAATCTTTTCTATTATCACTTTCTTTATTAAAAGAGCTGAGAAAATTCAGAAAAGATTAAATACCGAATTAAAAGCGAAGAAGGAAAAACTGGAAGCCCATGAGGCTGCCCTCACCGATAGTAATGAGACAAAGACTAAGTTATTTTCTATCATAGGTCACGACCTGCGGGGTCCTATAGGTGCATTACAGGGGCTGCTGCAAATGTTTACTGACGGAGAGATGAATAAATCGGAATTCTTTCAATTTATTCCCAAACTTAAAAATGACGTCGATCATATTTATTTTACCTTAAATAACCTCTTGTCCTGGGGGAATTCACAAATGAATGGTTCTACGACAAAGGCCGCTGTGTTCTCTCTGGAAACCCTTGTGGATGAAAATATCAATCTGCTTTCTGAACTCGCCAAATCCAAATCAATAAAAATTGTCAGTGAACTCAATGGCAACACATTGATCTGGTCTGACAGTAATCAGATAGACATCGTTGTTCGTAACCTGATCAGCAATGCACTTAAATTTACCCCTGAAAATGGGATGATCACCATCAAGGCCCAGGAGAAAAACGATAAATGGGAAATTTCTGTTAGGGATACCGGGGTAGGAATGGATAAGGTAACCGTTGAAAAACTATTCAAGAAGAATTCCAATATTACCACCTACGGAACCAATAACGAAAAAGGAACAGGTCTGGGCCTCTCCCTCTGCAAGGAGATGGTTGAGAAAAACGGAGGAACTATATGGGCTGAAAGTGCCCTGAGAAAAGGAAGTACCTTCTATTTTACGCTTCCTAAGGCCGAAGACAAATACAGTCAGGCCAGCTAGAAAATATCACTCAGGCTGTTCACCCCTACAAAGCGTTCTGTCGTAAATCCTTCAGCATATTCTACTCCAACAATCCGCCCCATATCTCTGGCCCGGTAGGTTACACTATCTGTAAAATTCTTGCTGCTAATGGGAGTACTGGGTTCTTTACTATCCGGGTCGTAAAACTGTGAGCTGTACGCCATTATTGATTCCATCTTTTTATCCATAAAACCAGTGATGTCTACAACAAAATCCGGTTCGAGGTTTTTCCACTGTATATAGTGATATACCTGTTTTGGACGCCATGGGTCCTGCCATTTGTCATCTCCTTCTGCCATCGTATCTATTTTTACCAACCCGCTGAGGAAACAGGCATTGCTCACCAGCTCACTGCCTCTGGCATGGTCAATATGGCGATCTTCAATTGCGTTGCACAGGACAATGTCGGGTTGATAGGTTCTGATCTTCCTGATCAGGGCCAGCTGGTGTTTCTGGTCGTTAGGAAAAAACCCATCTGCAAATTCCATATTCTCCCGTACACTCAGGCCGAGAAT
Source organism: Muriicola sp. SD30 (assembly GCF_041205185.1). Classification (NCBI taxonomy): domain Bacteria; kingdom Pseudomonadati; phylum Bacteroidota; class Flavobacteriia; order Flavobacteriales; family Flavobacteriaceae; genus Muriicola; species Muriicola sp. SD30. The sequence continues at coordinate 1,124,105 of NZ_JBGEWB010000001.1, read as the reverse complement.
TTTCGCAGATGCTGCCGCTTCCCTGTCCCTGATTTCAGCAGAGCCACGGGTTCCGAGCTCACCCCTTGTGAGATCGATAATGCCCACCTTTTTACCCAGGGCTATCTCTTTGGCTATAGTTCCCCCCGCGCCCAGCTCGGCATCATCCGGATGGGCACCAAAAACTAAAATATCTAATTTCATAAAACCTTGATCTTTGGAAAATTAATGTGAAGTGACAGTTTCCTGCTGCTTCTTTGCGGTTTGAATGGCCTGTTCTAAGTCGGCTATCAGATCGTCTGTTTCTTCTATTCCTACCGAGAATCTGATAAGTCCGTCCCTGATACCCTGTTTTTGACGTTCTTCTTCCGATAACAATGCATGGGAGGTTTGGGTTGGGGAAAGCACTGTACTTTCAACCCCGGCCAGGCTCATTGAGGATTTAATTAATTTGAGCGACTTCTGAAAATGGGAAGCATTTATATCATTCTTTAATTCGAAAGACATCATTCCGCCAAAACCGTGCATCTGCGACCTAGCAATGGCGTGGTCTGGATGAGTGGATAAGCCGGGATAATATACCTGGTCAATATCCGGGTGTGCGTTGAGAAATTCGGCTAGTTTCTGGGCATTTTCGTTTTGAGCCTTTACGCGTAATCCCATGGTTTTAATACTGCGTTCGAGTAGCCACACTGTATAATCACTAAGACTACCTCCCAGGTTTTTAGCCAGCTGGAAGATACGCTCCATATTTTCTGAAGAAGAAGCAACAGCGCCTGCAAGAATATCCGAATGGCCTCCCATATATTTGGTGGCACTGTGGATGACCACATCAATACCAAAGTCGATTGGATTCTGGTTAACCGGACTCGCAAAAGTGTTGTCAATCATTGAAACGATATTATGCTTCCGGGCAATCTCCGCAAATGCCTTTATATCGGTAATGGTCAGCAAGGGATTTGAAGGAGTCTCTATATAAACCACCCTGGTGGCTGGGGTTATTGCCTGTTCAAAAGCAGCGGGATCCGATCCGTCTATAAAGCTGTAATCGATGCCAAATTTTTCGAACTGCTCGGTGATCAGGTGATAAGTACCCCCATAAAGCATACGTTGAAGGATGATATGATCCCCTGCCTTTAAAAAAGCCAGGATGGCGGTACTGATTGCGGCCATCCCACTGCCGAATATCATGGCTTCTTCAGCGTGTTCGAGAGCTGCAATTTTTTTTGACAATGCTACCTGATTAGGCGTATTGAAGTATCTTGGGTACCTTTTTATTTCCACATCCTCAAAGGCGTAGGATGTACTCATATACAAAGGGGAAACAGCTCCTTTAAAGGCGGTATCCTTTAATTCGCCTGCGTGGGTACAGATCGTATTCAGGCCTTTTTTCTTAGTTGTCATATCAAGAGTATTGATCGTTTAAAGGTACAAATTTCACTTAAACCACAGTCTGCTTCCAGTACCCTTTTCTAAACCAGATCACCGCCATTACAGAGAGCAGTACTTCGGCCAGGGTGATCGCCAGGAAAACTCCCATCACCCCCCAATCGAGATAGAGGGAAACCAGATAAGCAAAGGGCAATTGTATCAGCCAGAAAGCGATAAAATTGATCTTGGTAGGTGTCCGGGTGTCCCCTGCTCCGTTAAAAGCCTGGGTGACCACCATGCCATAAGCATAAAATACATAGCCCGCTGCGACGACCTGCAGACAAAGTGCGCCGTTTTCAATTACCGTAGGGACGTCGGTAAATAACCCTATGATAGAATTGGCAAATAACAGGTAAACCAGGGAAATTAAAAACATAAAAATGGCATTGTATTTCCCGGTAATCCATACCGATTTTTCAGCCCTGTCGGGCTTTTTTGCCCCCAGGTTTTGCCCTACAAGGGTCGCAGCCGCATTGCTCATTCCCCAGGCCGGCATAAAGGTGAACATCATTACCCTGATCGCAATAGTATAACCTGCCAGGGCTTCACTCCCGAATTCGGCCATTAGCCTCATCAGAAATACCCAGCTTGAAGTTCCGATCAGGAATTGAGCAATCCCGCCAAGGGAAACGCTTATCAAATTGAGCATAATCTTAAACCTCAGGACGATGTTAGACACTGCAATCCTGATCTGACTCCCTCCTTTGAAGAGGATGTAAAGCTGAAAGATCACCGCACTTCCCCGCCCTATGTTAGTGGCGATGGCAGCACCCATCACCCCGTATTCCGGAATGGGTCCCAGTCCAAAAATGAAAATGGGATCCAGGATGATATTGAGACCATTAGACAGGATAAGGGTCCACATGGCGATGGAAGCATCCCCTGCCCCCCTGAAAATAGCGTTGATCAAAAAAAGCAGGACAATAGTAATATTACCTCCCAGAAGGTACTTTGTATATCCATGGCCTTCGGCGATTAGGTCGGGAGAACCTCCCATTAGGGAAAGGATTTCCCTGGAATACATCAGGCCAAAAACACCAATGATCACAGCGATAAAAATTCCAAGGAAAATAGCCTGAACGGCAGCCCGGGCAGCCCCTTCCTGATCCTTCTCCCCTATTCTCCGGGCTACCACGGCCGTAGCCGCCATACTTAAACCTATAGCCAGGGCATAAACAAGGGTAACAACAGATTCGGTAAGGCCGATGGTCGCTACGGCATTGACACTTACCTGTGATACGTAGGCAATATCGACAATGGCAAAAATGGATTCCATCATCATTTCAAGGATCATAGGAATAGACAACATAAATATGGCCTTCCGTATGCTACCAGAAGTAAACTCGGTTTCCTTGCCTGTAACCGCTACCAGAAAATAACGGTATAGTTTTCTGAATGTAATTTTTTGTGTAGATGACATCGATAAGAAATTATGTGTGTTGAAGAATCTGCTGTCTGTACATCATAGTATACAGGATGAATCAAATCATAAAAATGACTGAGGGGACATCGGAGCGAAACATAATTTCTATAACTTCATAATAGTCTAAAGATGCATATTTTTTTTGAAGCAGAAAAATTGAACTGCCTTGAAAGTTAAATATGTGTATCTTAAAGTCTTGTATTTCAACCTGCTACCCTATCGATATTATGCTGATCTAGTCGAGTTTTACAGGCCCGTCAGAGGTATTATTGACCATCCAGCGTTCATTTTGAATAGAACGGTAAACGATTTCATAATCTAGACCCTCCTCTTCCAATCTAAACAATGCAGCGGTAATCAAATTGTACTCCTTCTTTGAGTTTTTCACTTCCAGAAAAGAGTACACAGAATTGGCCGGAATAGCCATTCCCTTATTCAGAGTTGCCAATGAATAATTTTGAATACTGTCTAAAGAGGGATCCAGGGAAATCAAGTAGGGTAAAATCTCATTGTTATGGTCGGTGAGATCTGTAGTCTTTCCATCGTAAATCATTGTAACGGATTCAATAATTGCAGGCCCTACTCCATGGTTTAAGAGGCGCAAGGCAAAACTGTTATCGGAAGGATTATTTGAAGTTGAAACCTGAACATATGGAAGAATAGACAAGTAATTCTGTTTACTCATCAGGTTAGTTTGATAAATAAATATGATGAGTGTTATAAAGCTGATGCTCATAGCGGAAATACCAAGTATCTTCTCCAGATTCCAATTAAATTTTATTCTTCCCATTCCCTAGGCCCAAGATTTAAAGAATAAATGTAAAAAAAAGAACAGGGAATAAAAATCCGGATAAAGGGAGTTTTACTGCTGAATATAACTTTAAATATGAAGCTTAGGGCTTTGCGTAATTCACCTGATACCGCCAATAACTCACTCCGCCCAGCACAAATACACCTACTACAGTATACCAGATAAATGCAGGGGTGATTACCTGGGCACCGCTTGCATAGCTATGCAGCCCAACAAGGTAGAAATTCACGCCGAAATAGGTCATCATAATACTGGCAAAAGCAATGATGCTCAGGAAGTTAAAAAGCCACCTCCCTCGTAAACCTGGTACCAGCCTGGTGTGGATAACAAAGGCGTATACCAAAATGGAGATCAGTGCCCAGGTTTCCTTCGGGTCCCAGCCCCAGTAGCGACCCCAACTCTCATTGGCCCATTGTCCGCCAAGGAAATTTCCGATTGTTAGCATGATGACTCCCACCGTAAGAGTAAGTTCATTGATGATGGTGAGTTCCTTAAGGGTGTGCTCCATCTTTACCTTATTCTTTTTATTGGTAAGGATGATAAGAAGAAGAGAGACTACACCGAGGATCATCCCCACTGTTAAGGGTCCATAGCTACCTACGATGACGGCTACGTGGATCATCAGCCAGTAACTGTCGAGTACCGGTACCAGGTTGGCAATCGAAGGATCTACCCAGCTTTGATGTGCGATCCAAAGTAGCATGGAGGTCACAAAGGTAGCAGCAGCAATGGTCATATCGCTCTTCCTTCCAAGGGATAAGCCCATGGCCAGAGTGGCCCAGGACACATATAATATACTTTCATAGGCATCACTCCAGGGCGCATGTCCCGAGATATACCATCTCATAATGAGTCCGGCCGTGTGCCAGATAAAAAACAATATGATTACCCCTTTAAAAAAATAGGTTGCAATACGCCAGATTTCACGGTCTTTAAAGATGCGCAGCACCAGAACAAGAAACATCAGAATTCCCACCAGGGCGTAATATTTATACAGCCTGTTAAAGATGTCTAGTTTATTATAGATGACCTCGGCTTCAATCCTGTTAGCTGAAGGGAGTATTTCTGAGCCGTGGTTCTTTTGATTTTGTGAGAAAGCTTTGAGGATTTTGTCTGCTTCTGAAAAATCCCCTGTTTGCTTTGCTTCTCTTAAGGAAATCAGGTAGTACGGAACTGCATTCTGTATAAAATTTGCGTATAGTGAATCACTTACCTGAAACTGTCCGCTGCGATATTCCATGGCTGAGATCCATTTGTTGTTTTCATCGTTCAGCAAGGGGAAAATTTTCAGTATCTCTCCGCTGAGTGCACGATCCAGTAAACTCAGTCGGAAATACGCATCTTTAAAATCCTGCTGGAATTTATTCGGCGTATTTGTGGCAAAAGCCTCCTGGAGGTAGGGTCCAAGTTTATTCCTCCCCTGGGAATCAAAAAAATCGGTAGCTTTTATGTATTTCTGGCCTTTCGGTACCCCAATGATTTTACGAATGCTATCGTTTTGGGCTTTTTTATCCAGGGCGATAAAATCCGTATTGTACCAGAGTGCCGGATTCAACATCATGGACAAAAAGACCTGATCGGCATTAAGATTCCTGTAAGAGTCCTTCAAACTGAGCTTACGCAGCAATTCAGAAGCAAAGGTGTTGATAGGTTTCATCCGGCCACCTTCATCCTGGATGATTAGCTTCCCGAATTTAGCTGCATGTTCTTCGGCAATTACCGTAGAAGTGAACAAAGAGTCGAGCTGAGCCTCTGTGGGCCCCATATTGTGAGTGTGATCGGCAGCAGCCTGTTCCTCTTGTGCTCCCAGGGGGATACTCAGGGCAAAAAACATTACACCAGCAATGGCTGCCTTCTTCTTTCTGAGTTTTTCCAGGGAATTAGCCAGGTCTTTAAACCTCGTCTTTCCAAAAAACATGATCCCCATGAGGCCGAGGTAGAGAAGGAAATAACCAGTATAGGTAATCCAAGTACCCATCCGGTCGTGATTTACAGAAAGTACGGTTCCTTTCTCATCCGGATCAAAACTCGCCTGGAAAAAACGATATCCCTCATGGTCGAGCACATGGTTCATGTAAATGTCATAGTCGAACGGACGATCATCTTCCACCGTGATCTTACTCATAAAAGAGGCATATGCCTTTTCTGTCCCGGGGTATTTCTCTGCAATAAAATCGTTAAGGGTAATACTAAATGGCAGTTCGTAGACCTTTGAACCATAGCCCAGGGTAAAATCGAGCCCCCCAAGGGTAAATTTCTCCATATAACTACTACTGCCTTTTCCGCCCAATACTTCTTTTCGTACTGTTTCCCCATTCGTGCTAATGTCGAGGATCAGGGCATCCTGGGAATTCGGGGATTTTTCTTCTTCCGAAAGGGGGACAACCCCGTAAGACCCTTTAACAACGGGCTCGGGGATTACGAATTGCATGGAACCTATCGAATACAAAGACCTCAGCTGCAGGGTCTGCAGACTGTCTATTGTAAGGGTGCCTTCTAACTGATCGGCCATTCGCATAAAACTTCCTTCAAAAGAAGATTTTATACGATACTCTCCCCCGTCGGTAAAAATATTGATCGCTCCTTCGGTCTCTTTATTAAGCGCAAATAGAATGTTATGGATATTGGCAATTTCTCCATCAGCCAGATAATGTTCATGTCTGTTCCCATCCCCAGCCTCGACAATTTTTAGGAAATTCGAGCCATTTTCATCCAGGATCAGGCCCCTTTTGGCGCCCTGGATAAATCCTGCGTAGCTGATCTTGAATTCCTGCCCGTTAAAATCTTCCTTCCAGGGGAGGGTCGACTGTATTGCTTCAGGTGTTACGATCAGGTCGTCCTGAAGTGGCTTTCGTCTAAGTTCTCCATCCATTTCACCATCGACAAGGACGGTGAGATATACTTTATCAGAATAAAAAACATTTTCGGAATTTCCTTCACGGATAGGCATCATGCCTTCATAGCCTATATATCGGGTAACACCTGCTCCGATAATGATCAGAATCCATGACAGGTGTAACATCAGAACGGGCCACTTCTTCCATTGAAGCAGGCGGTAGCGGAACATATTTCCAAGGAAATTGATCACAAAAAATATCATGATCACTTCAAACCACTTTGCGTTATAGATCCAGATTTTTGCCGTTTCAGTGCTATACATACTCTCCACAAAGGTGCCAATGGCCATGGCAGCAGCAAAAACAAGAAATAATACCGCCATCAGGCGGGTTGAAAACAGGATCTTTTTTAGTGTCTCAATCATCTATTGTATCCTTTTACCCGATATCAGCCGCAAAAATACGGCCTTTTTGCCTTTTAAGCGGGCCGTAAAAGCTATAAAAAGTTAAACAATATTGTTAATTCTTTACAAAGTCAATCCTTCTCAAAAATTGTACTTTTGGATATGCTTAAAGTCATCTTAATCGGAACGGGGAATATAAGCAGATTCCTGTTTGATGTTCTCAACGTACACCCCTCTGTGAATATAGTGCAGGTGGTGGGAAGAAATAAGCAGGCCCTGGAATATTTTGGAAAATCTACCCCTGTCAGCAGTAAATTTGAAAAGCTGATAGAGGCTGATGTATATATTCTTGCCATTAACGACGGCGCGATTAGCGAAGTTGCTCACCAATTAGACATCAAGAAGGGTATGCTCGTTCATACAGCAGGCAGTGTAAGCATAGAAGCACTTCCGACAGAGCTGCGCAGGGGTGTTCTTTATCCTTTGCAGTCCCTGAGTGGAAGCATTCCTGAAAAAATACAGGAAATCCCCCTCTGCGTTGAGGCTAGCATTAAGGAGGATTATTCGCTATTAGAAAAACTGGCCTATTGCATTTCAAACCGGGTAGAACGTCTCAATTCAGAAGAACGCAGACAATTGCACCTTGCTGCCGTTGTTGCAAATAATTTTAGCAATCATATGTTTTACCTGGCCTCTGAAATATGCAAAGATCAGGGAGTGCCTTTCGATCTGTTAAGGCCCCTAATAAGAGAAAGTTGTAATAAAATTATGAACCTGTCTCCCTATGAAGCCCAAACAGGACCGGCCAGGAGGGGAGATCAGGAAACCATCGATGAACATTTAGAAATGCTGAAAGAAAGCAGTCTTCAAAAAATTTATAAAACCCTAAGTGAATCAATTCAGACAACCTATGGAAAAGAGTTATAAAACCTACCTGAGTCAGATTACCACCTTTGTTTTCGATGTGGATGGAGTCCTTACCGATGGCAGGGTTCTGATCACCTCCGAAGGAGACCTGCTAAGGACAATGAATATACAGGATGGTTATGCCATTAAAACGGCCATTCAAAAAGAGTATAACATTTGTATCATAACAGGAGGAACAAACGAAGGGGTAAGACAGCGGCTTAAAGGCCTGGGGGTTAAAGATATAAATCTGGGAGCTCATAATAAAGTTGAAATTCTGGAAGAATACCTAGAAAACAACCACATCCTTCCCGAACATGTCTTGTACATGGGAGATGATATTCCGGACATTCCCGCGATGCAACAGGTAAAGCTTGCCTGCGCCCCACAAAATGCAGCTCCTGAGGTTAAGGCCATCTGTAAATATATATCCCATAAATATGGTGGGGAAGGCTGTGTTCGTGACGTGGTTGAGCAAGTGCTTAAAGCAAGGGGCGACTGGTTCAAAAATTTCAGTGCAGCAAATGATTGATAATCCACTTAGCAAGAAGCTGGAATCCTTCAGGGTACTGCTGGCTTCTGGATCTCCAAGAAGACAGGAACTACTCAGTGACATAGGAGTGTCCTTTGAACAGGTACACAACAAGGTGGAAGAAACCTATCCTCAACATTTAAAGGCCGGGGATATTTCGGAGTACCTCGCACAATTAAAATCAAGCAACCTCAGACAGAACCTGAAGAAAAATGAAATCCTGATCACAGCTGATACCGTAGTCTGGCATAAGGGAGTGTCTCTGGCAAAACCCGCGGATTCAGCTGAAGCTACGCAAATGCTTCGCCAGCTTTCCTATGACTGGCATGAGGTAATCACCAGTGTATGCATTACCACTCATGAAAAACAAAAAATTATTAGTTGCACCACCGAGGTTCTCTTCAGGAAATTAGAGGAGGACGAGATTCAGTATTATATTTCTGCATTTAAACCCTTAGATAAGGCAGGAGCTTATGGAATACAGGAATGGCTGGGAAATATTGCCATAGAGGAAATCAGGGGGTCCTACTCCAATGTGGTGGGACTACCAACTCATTTAGTTTACAAAACGTTAATGGATATGGCCTCCTGACCAGCTTTGGGTACTTTTGCAAAAAAATTGTAAGAATGGTACTTCAAACTAAATTTTATAATATCGTTTCAGGGTTTTTTTTTCTGGTCCTTCTGGGATCGTGTACAGAAAACCATAAAAATATAGCTGTTCAGACCACGGGAGTGGCTACTGGATCTATTCCTGAAAATAATAAGCCAAAACCTTTATCTAAAGATTTTAAACAATTTTGGTATGCCGGAGAAGCCGAGATTACCTCATACAAACTCCAGCAGGCCCGATACGGTGAGATTAGAGACGGGGAAGCTGTCCTGATTTACGTGACAGAGCCTTTTGCCCCGGGAAAACAAGTGAAAGCCGATCAGAGTTCCCCTTCCAATATTCCTGTGCTCAAATTGAATTTCACAAAAAAGTTTCTCACCGGCATCTATCCGTATTCTATTATGAGCAGTACCTTTTACCCTGTGGCCGATAACCAGCATGCCATCAAAGTTACGTCCTCTATTCAGGAATGGTGTGGGCAGGTATTTGCCCAGCTGAACAATCGCGAAAAATTTGAAGTGGAATCTTTCTCTTATTTTGAATCTGAAGGTGATCAAAGCCTGCAGTTCGCGAAAACCCATTTGGAAAATGAGTTCTGGACCAAGTTACGTATTCAGCCCAATAACCTTCCCACAGGGAAGCTTAAAGTAATCCCTTCCCTTGATTACCTGAGACTGATGCACCAACCTGTAAAAGCTTACAGTGCGGAGGCAAGCCTTGAGCAAAACCTCGAAATTTCCGTTTACACACTCTCATACCCGGAATTAAAAAGGGAATTGAAAATATCCTTCACAACAGCTTTCCCATATAGTATTGAAAGCTGGACAGAAACTTATCCCAGTGGTTTCGGTTCATCAGCTAAAATGCTAACAACAAAGGCCACTAAAATTAAGTCTATAAAAACTCCGTATTGGCAAAGAAATGGAATTGAGGATGTATCTTTGCGCGATACTTTGGGAATTTAAGATATATGGAGGATTTACTTTTGAGTTATAAAAATGAGCTGTTAGCTTCATTGATCACCCTGGTGGTGGTCCTTATTCTCAGGTTCATAACCTATAAGGCGGTGCGAAAAGTTGGTAGCATCAGTGACCTTAACGAAGCCAGGATACGACTTGTAAGTAAGTATATTTCCTTTGGTTATTGGGTTCTTGCAGCTCTTGCTCTCATCCTGATATGGGGAGTGAATATCAAAGAACTTGGGTTGATTCTATCCTCAGTTTTTGCCGTTATCGGTGTGGCCTTATTTGCCCAGTGGTCTATCCTCAGCAATGTCACAGCAGGGATCATTCTATTCTTCTCGTTTCCCTTTAAAATTGGAGATCGAATCCAGATTATGGATAAGGACCTCGAGTCCTCAGGAACCTACCTTATCGAAGATATTAAAGCCTACCACATTCATTTAAGAAGAGAAAACGGGGAATTACTCACCTATCCGAACAACCTGATGCTGCAGAAAGCCGTGTGTGTAATTGCCGATGAGGATATTGATAATGATGGCAGCGATGCCATTTAAGCTGTTAAAGAAGTTCTAAAAACCCTTTTACAGCCTGTATATCTTTCTATCTTTGAACAACAAGCAATTCGACCAAACATGCGTATCCGACTGAGAATGCTTCTTTGTTTCCTGCTGGTTTCAGTATTAAATTACGGCCAGGCACCAGACAGACCTTCCTCAACAGACATATTCCACAACCTGCAAAAACTCAATTTTCTTGGTTCTGCCATGTATATTGCTGCGCATCCGGATGATGAGAATACCCGCCTGATTTCATATCTCTCCAATGAGGTACATGCACGTACTGCCTATCTCTCCGTTACACGAGGCGATGGTGGCCAAAATCTGATCGGACCCGAATTGCGGGAACTACTCGGAGTGTTACGCACCCAGGAGCTTCTGGCCGCTCGAAGGGTAGACGGAGGAAGACAATTCTTTACCAGAGCCAATGACTTTGGTTACTCAAAACATCCCGACGAAACCCTGAGATTATGGGATAAGGAAATCGTTTTAGGTGACGTGGTTCATCTGATTCGACAGTTTAAACCCGATGTGATCATCAATCGATTTGATCACCGTACGCCGGGATCAACTCACGGGCACCATACCTCCTCGGCTATTCTCAGCGTTGAAGCATTCGATCTTGCAGGCGACCCTAAAGCTTATGCTGATCAACTTGGCAAACTGGAACCCTGGAATCCCAAAAGGTTATTCTTTAATACCTCCTGGTGGTTTTACGGGAGTCAGGAAAATTTTGAAAAAGCTGATAAATCCAGATTGATTGAACTTAATACCGGAGTTTATTACCCTGTTTTAGGGATGTCTAACAACGAAATTGCCTCCATTGCCAGTAGTCAGCACCTATGTCAGGGCTTTGGCCGGTTAACTTCAAGAGGAGAAGAACAGGAGTACATTGAATTGCTCAAAGGAGATATGCCTGTTAAGGACCCTACCAATCTCTTTGAAGGGATAGATACTTCCTGGTCTCGGGTCGAAGGTGGAGAAGCCATAGGCGAAATACTTTCCAGGGTAGAGGAGAATTTTAATTTTAAGGATCCTTCAACCCATTTAGCTGACCTCCTCACCGCCTATAATCTACTACTAAAGATAAAGGATGAACACTGGAAAAAAATAAAAACAGAAGAACTAAAAGACCTTATCGTAAGTGTGACCGGCCTCTACCTGGAAGCTTCTTCTGAATCAGCTTATTCAAATCCAAATAATGTTGAAAATGTTAATGTTGAGGCGATCAATAGAAGTGATACTTCAATACTATTAAAATCGATTTCTCTCAGTGGAAATACAAGTCTAGAACCAGGAGAAGTCCTCAGAAATAACATTCGAAAAATTTACAATATACGTCTTGAGGTGCCTGCTAATATGAGGTACTCAGGTCCCTATTGGCTAAGGCAAAAAGGCAGTCTGGGGATGTACAAAATAGATGATTTCGCTTTAGTCGGTAAACCGGAAACGCTCCCTGCTTTCACAGCCCGTTTTACCCTGGAAATTGAAGGTGTCACCTTAGATATTGACAGACCGTTAATCTATCGATATTCCAGGCCCGATAAAGGAGAGCTCTATAGTCCTTTTAACATTCTTCCTGCGGCTTCAGCCTCTATCCCGGATAAGGTTTTAATCTTTGCCGATGCTGCCCCGAAAGAAATATCGGTTTCTGTAAAGGCTTTAAAGGACAATGTGCAAGGAAATTTAAGCCTGAATATTCCCGATGGATGGATGGCAGACCGGCAGCAAATACCGGTACATTTAGACAAGGACGGAGAGGAAAAGATCTTTCGGTTTGTGATTACCCCTCCCGCTAATGAAAGTGAAGGAATTATTGCTCCTGTTCTAACCATTAATAACGAGATCCTGGGCAAGGAATTGATAACGATCGCTTATGACCACATCCCTACTCAGACTGTTTTGCTCCCTTCGGAAACCAAGGTAGTTCGTCTGGATATCAAAAAAACAGGCCAGAATATAGGATATATAATGGGTGCAGGAGACGATATCCCCCAAAGTCTGGAACAAATAGGATATACGGTCCATACAATTTCCCCTGAGGATATTCAAAAAGGCTCACTTTCACCTTTTGATGCCATTGTTGTAGGAATAAGGGCTTACAACGTTGTGGACGATATGAGATTTAAACAGGATGCGTTGCTCGACTACGTTAAGGAAGGGGGCAACCTGATCGTACAATACAATACTTCGGGGCGAAGTGGACTCAAGTTTGATAATCTGGCCCCCTACCCCATTCATGTTTCCAGGGACAGGGTCACAGATGAAGATGCCCCTGTAAAGATCCTCGAACCTGAGCATCCACTTATGACCTTTCCAAATACCATCACAGAAAAGGACTTCAATGGCTGGATACAGGAGCGCGGACTTTATTTCCCGGATCAATGGGATGATGCATTCACTCCTGTGCTCGCTATGGCAGATCAGGGCGAAACTGAAAAAGAAGGAAGTCTTTTGATTGCCTCCTATGGAAAAGGAACGTACATTTATACCGGCCTCAGCTTTTTTAGGGAGTTACCAGCAGGCGTCTCCGGAGCCTATAAACTATTCGCCAATATGCTGTCCCAGAATAAGGCTAAGGTGCAAAATCAAACTCCTGTAAAAGGTAAGTAATGGACGAAGTTAAAAAATGGAAAAGAGAATATTCCCTGGTGATCATCCTCAATGCCCTTTATATCCTTACCTTTTATTTCATTATGATTTCTAACGCCTGATTTATGGGGAATTTAGACTGGTTTGTACTCTCCGGAACCTTGTTATTTATTGTAATCTACGGGGTATGGAAAACTAAAGGCAGTAAAAACGTAAGCGACTATGTGCTTGGCGGAAATCAGGCAAGGTGGTGGACGATAGGTTTATCCGTAATGGCTACCCAGGCTAGTGCGATTACTTTTCTTTCAACCCCCGGTCAGGCATTCCATGACGGGATGGGCTTTGTTCAGTTTTATTTTGGCCTGCCCCTCGCCATGATAGTGATATGTGTAGTCTTTGTGCCTCTCTACCATAAACTCAAAGTATATACTGCCTACGAATTCCTCGAAAGGCGATTCGACCTTAAAACGCGTTCCCTGGCTGCTATTTTATTCCTTATTCAACGTGGCCTGGCAGCAGGAATTACCATATATGCCCCATCAATCATCCTTTCAGCGGTTCTTGGATGGGACCTCCTTACCTTAAATATCATCATTGGTATTCTGGTCATTATTTACACAGTATCAGGAGGTACCAAAGCGGTTAGTGTAACTCAGAAGCAGCAGATGATCATTATCATGACGGGTATGTTCATTGCATTCTTTTTTATACTGGGAGCACTACCCCCTGAATTGACATTCAGTAATGCGCTGAAAATTGCCGGGGCTAGCGAGAAATTAAATATCCTCGATTTTGATCTGAACACCTCAAGCAGATACACCTTCTGGAGCGGTATTACCGGTGGTTTTTTCCTTGCCCTGGCCTATTTCGGTACCGACCAGAGTCAGGTGCAACGGTATCTTTCAGGAAAGTCGGTCAGGGAGAGTCAGCTCGGTTTAATTTTCAACGGCATTTTCAAGATTCCCATGCAGTTTTTTATTCTGCTTGTGGGGGTAATGGTTTTTGTTTTTTATCAATACAACCCCTCTCCAATTAATTTTAATCCTGCTGCCCGAATTGCGGTAGAGAACTCAGAATTTGCCGAGGACTATCAGGAATTAGAGGATCGACACAAGGAGATTGAAACAGAAAAATTGATGGCCCAGGATAAATTCTATGCAGCCCTTAAATTAAAGGAATACGCAGCAACGGTAGAGGCTAAACAACAAATTCTGGAGGTCAATCAGAAAGAAAGAGTAAACCGGGAAAGGGCTAAACTTCTCATAGAACAGGCCGATAACCTGGTACAGACCAATGATAAGGACTATGTTTTTATTCACTTTATACTCAATAACCTTCCTAAAGGCCTTATAGGACTATTACTGGCTGTCATCCTGTCTGCAGCCATGTCTTCTACCGCTTCAGAATTAAATGCCCTGGGAACGATTACTGCCATTGATCTTTATAAACGCAACAGGAAGCAAGAGTTTACTCAGAAACACTACGTAAAGGTATCCAAAGGCTTCACCCTGATGTGGGGTATAATTGCAATTTGTATTGCCGGAGTGGCCGACTTGTTTGACAACCTTATTCAGTTGGTAAATATTATAGGTTCTGTTTTTTATGGAAACATTCTCGGGATCTTCCTCCTTGCCTTCTTCTTTAAATTTGTAAAAGGAAATGCCGTGTTTGTGGCAGCTATTATCACTCAGATCGTTGTTATTGTGGGCTTACGTGGAGATTGGATGTCATACCTGTGGCTCAATGCCTTTGGTTGCACCCTCGTAATCCTCCTCGCCATGGCCCTGGAAGGCTTTGACAGGATTTTGCGAAACCCTCCTTTAGAGACATAAAAAAACCCCTGCAGTGCAAGGGTTTTTCAATTAGACTTTATTTAATTCCTTTACATGGCTCCCCATTCTTTTAAGGAATCTTCGTTCAATTTTACGTAGTCGGCATTCTTGGCAGCTTTGGCAACGGCAAGAGATTTTTTTGCAGCTTCAATAGCGCCTTTCTTGTCGCCCATTTTTGCATAGATCAACGACTGTAAGCGCATCATCCAAAAGGCGTTATCGTTCATGGATACGGCCTTGTCTACCCACTTTTTGGCTTGTTCAAGGTCCTCTCCTTCCTGATAATAATAGGAAGCTGCAGCAAAATAATCGTTACCAGATGGTCCGGCCATCACAGATTCAATACTTTTCATGGTCATCTCCTTGGAAGGTACAGTAAATGGCACTCCAACATAGGTGTTTTCCCATAGCATTCCTAAGGTAGCTCCGTTGTTATGAAGGTCGTCAATGGTGATCGTAAAGGTTTCTACAGGCATCTCCATGGTCATGACTTCCGCCGTATACTTGGCAGCAACTTTACTTTCATCCCATTCCTGAGGAGTTCCCCAATTATTGGTGTCGGTGTAAAAATAAACATCCCAGGAAGACTCTCCGGGTTTGGTAAAGACGGCATATTTACCAGCCTTTAATGTGCTGCCGGCAATAGTGGCATCTGTACTGAAACTAATCATGGTATTTTGATTGGCTCCTGTTCTCCACATTTTGCCAAAAGGCACCAGGTTGCCCATAATAGTTCTTCCTCTCATCGAGGGTCTTGAATACTCTACAGTTACTTCGGTTAGACCTACCTGCTGCTCGATCTTGGCCGCCGGACTAGGTTGAGGTGATTGGATTTGTGCCAGCATAGGGGTACATACCGCAAATGCTAAGGCGAAATAAATTATTTTCTTCATTTTTTCACTAGGTTTTGGTTCTCTCAAATTTACGCATAAATAAGATATAAAATCTTAAAAAAGCCTTTCTATAAGGACCTCAATTATGTTTTAAAAATTTCTCGAAAAAGTGATTTCAAGGTCCTAATTTTACTATTTGTTTAACAATTATTTCTTTTTATTAAACAAAAATGACCTTAACTTTGAACAAATTGATAAACAGACATGTACAGACTATCGGCCAAACAGGCCTTCCCCATTAGCAGGAAAACTGCATGGGACTTCCTTTCGAATCCGGCCAACCTCAGCAAAATTACTCCCGCAAAAATGGGGTTTGAAATACTGTCAGGCGCAGACAGGCCTATGTTTCCGGGACAAATTATCCAATACAGGGTACGTCCCTTCCCGGGATTTTCTACCCGCTGGGTTACCGAAATCACGCATGTAAAAGAAGGTTCCTATTTTGTTGACGAACAGCGATTTGGCCCCTACTCCCTCTGGCATCACAAACATTTTATCAATGAAGTGGAGGGCGGTATAGAAATGGAAGACATTATTGATTATAAGCTTCCCCTTGGAATCCTTGGAAAGATGACTCAACCCCTTATCGTAAAGAAGCAACTTATCTCTATTTTTAAGTATCGCGAGGAACAACTAACATCCAGATTTGGCAGTTTGCCAGGTATTGAGAAACAATTTAAAATAGAAAATATATAACTATGAATTCAAAAAATATACTCCTGATTGGAGGATCACACGGAATTGGACTTGAACTTGTTAAACTTCTGCAGGATACTCACTCGGTCTTTGTCGCATCGAGAACAGCAGATGATTTGTCATCCCTCAATGTTACCCATATAACTTTCGACGTGACCAAGGATGAACTCGATCTGAACAAATTACCTGAAACCCTCGACGGTTTTGTATATTGTCCGGGGAGTATAAATCTCAAACCACTCAAAATGATGGGACTGGATACTTTCAGAGAAGATATGGAGATTAATTTTTTCAGTCTTGTGAAGGTGGTTAAACAAGTGATGTCAAAAATGGCAGAAGGTTCCTCCATGGTTTTCTTTAGTACTGTTGCTGTGGGGATGGGAATGCCATTTCATACCAGTGTTGCTGCTGCCAAGGGGGCTATTGAAGGCTTTGCAAAAGCCCTCGCTGCCGAGAATACCCCCAAGGTAAGGGTGAATGTCATCGCTCCTTCGCTTGTTGACACTCCTTTGGCCTCAAGGTTACTCAGCAACGACAGAAAAAAAGAGATGATGGCGGAACGACACCCACTTAAACGGGTTGGAACGGCTGAGGACATTGCTAAAATGGCAGCCTTCCTCCTTAAAGAAGACAGCGGATGGATGACCGGTCAGATATTGGGTGTGGATGGTGGAATGTCATCTTTAAATATTTCATAAATGGAAAAAGTAGCGGTATTTTGGTTTAGAAGAGATCTGAGATTGGAAGATAACACAGGTTTAATTCAAGCCCTAAAGGGCGACGTTCCTGTACTTCCGATTTTTATCTTTGATCCTCAAATACTCGGGGAATTACCGAAAGACGACGCTCGCCTAAATTTTATTCACGACAGATTAAACAGCCTCAGGGAACGCTTGCAAAGCGACTTTAAATCTTCCCTCGCATTTTATTACGATGAGCCCTTAGATGTCTTTAAAAAACTGAATAAGGACTTTGATCTCAATGGGGTCTACTGCAATCGGGATTACGAACCTTATGCTAAAGAACGCGATGGAAAAATAAAGGATTATCTAACGTCTGTCGATATTGAATTTCACACTTTTAAGGATCAGGTAATTTTTGAAAAGGATGAAGTAGTCAAAGATGACGGTGATCCCTATGTAGTGTACACGCCGTTTATGAAGACATGGAAGGAACACTTTAAAGAAGTAAAACCTCTTCAGGATGACAAAGAAGATCTCCAGGGACAAAACTTCTACCAAAATAAAGAATTACCCTTTCTCTCTCTTCAGGATATGGGATTTAAGGAGTCTGATATCAAAGTGCCTGAATACGATGTAACCTCTTCTCTGATTCAGGACTATGAAAAAACCAGAAATTTCCCAGCCAAAGACGGTACTTCACACCTAGGACCACACCTGAGATTCGGAACAGTCTCTATTAGGGAAATGGTGAGAAAGGCCAAAGCTGAACCTAACGAGACCTTCCTGAATGAGCTTATCTGGCGCGAGTTTTTTATGCAGATTCTCTGGCATTTTCCAAGAACAACTAATGAAGCCTTTAAGAAAAAATATGACCGCATCCCCTGGCGAAATAAGGAAGAGGAGTTTAAAAAATGGAAAAATGGCCAGACAGGTTACGCCCTGGTGGACGCAGGAATGCGACAATTAAACGCCACAGGGTATATGCACAACAGGGTGCGAATGCTGGTAGCGAGCTTTCTCTGTAAACATCTGCTGATCGACTGGCGGTGGGGGGAAGCCTATTTTGCGGAAAAACTGCTCGATTATGAACTCAGCAGCAATGTGGGTAACTGGCAATGGGCAGCAGGTAGCGGTGTAGACGCCGCACCTTACTTCAGGATTTTTAATCCCATGACCCAAATCGATAAATTTGATAAAGATCAGAAATACATAAAGCAATGGGTTCCTGAGGTCGATACAGATGAGTATGTCCCTAAGATGGTCGATCATAAGGAAGCCAGGGAACGTTGTCTGGAGACCTATAAATCAGCCCTTTCCTGAGAATATTGATCAAAGGAATTTCCTCTTATATGGTTCTGTCCTTTTTACTATATTTAAAGACCGAGGCAATGTATAGTAAAGCTTCATAATCCGCTATGTCTCTGATTCATAAAAAATAATAATAACCATAAGTCCAGATAACCATGAAATACTGTTTTACACTTTGCTTTTTTTTCCTCCTACTCTCCATGCAAGGTCAAAAAATAAACACAAGTAAAAAAGCCATTATTAACAGCATTGAAAAGCACGAGAGCCGGCTTATTCAAATTAGTGATTCGATATGGGCCCAGGCCGAAACTGCCTTTGAAGAGGACGATTCTTCAATGATCCTTGCAGATTACGCCCAGGCGAATGGTTTTTCTGTGGAAAGAGGTGTTGCAGGAATGCCTACTGCCTTTGTTGCCACTTACGGTTCGGGAAGGCCGGTAATAAGCGTACTTGGAGAATTTGATGCCCTGCCGGGTATCTCCCAGAAGGCCCAGCCAACCAAGTCCCCACTGGAAGAAGGTGCCGCCGGACACGGGTGTGGCCATAACCTCTTTGGGACAGCGAGCCTGGGAGCAGCTATAGCGGTAAAGGAATTAATTGAAACAGGGAAACTCAAGGGTACGGTAAAGTTTTTTGGTACACCGGCTGAAGAGAAATTTTTTGGCAAAATATGGATGGTGAAAGAAGGGTTGTGGGACGATGTTGATGTCAACCTAAGCTGGCACCCCAGTGCTAAGACTGAAGCTGATGTTCAAAGTACACTGGCCCTGATCGATTTTAAGGTCGAATTTTTCGGACAGGCCGCACATGCTTCTGCGGATCCCTGGAATGGACGAAGTGCTTCAGATGCACTTGAACTCTACACTACAGGAATAAATTACTACCGAGAACACATCAAACCAACAGTAAGGATACATTACCATATTCAGGATGGCGGCCAGGTGGTCAACGTAGTTCCCGATTATTCCCGACTCTGGGTGCGTGTTCGCGATACAAAAAGAAGCGGAATGATGCCCGTTTATGAAAGAGTAAAGGCGATGGCCGAAGGGGCTGCTATCATGGCCAACGTAGACTACAAGATCTCGCTCATTTCCGGGATCTACGAAGTATTGGTAAATCGGGCCGGAGGCGCAGTGATGCAAAAAAACCTCGAATTACTGGGTCCTATCACCTATACGGACGAAGAAACGGAATTCGGAAGGCGCATACAGCAGGAAACCGGAAAACCACAGCTGGGCATGGATAGTGATATATCACCCCTGGAGGTAACCAAGGAAAACCCGGGAGGAGGCTCCACGGATGTGGGTGATGTTAGCTGGAATGTTCCCAATATTAATCTCAGTGTAACCGTAGCGCCGAAGGATACGCCCTGGCATTCATGGGCCGTTGTTGCATGTGGAGGAATGAGTATAGGGCATAAAGGAATGGTCCATGCCGCCAAGGCCCTAGGGATGACAATGGCCGATCTTTTTGAAAGCCCAAAATTGGTGGAAAAAATAAAGTCGGAGTACAAAGAACGTAAAGGAGAAGAGGTGTACGAACCTATGGTTCCGGAAGGACCGCCTCCAATTGGAAATAAATAAAAAATAAAGCTATGTTCGGATTATTTAAAAAGAAAAGCCCTGTTGAAAAATTGCAGGCGCAGTATAAAACTGTTATGAAAGAAGCCTTTGATCTGTCTAAAGTAAATCGAAGTGCCGGAGATGCCAAATACGCGGAAGCAGAGGAGATACAAAAGAAAATAGATAATTTGATACAGAAAAAATAAAAGATGGCCAGTAAAGAAATCGTCAAGGAATATCAGAATGAAGGGATTACAGTAATCTGGAAACCCCAGAAGTGCATTCATGCAGCCGTATGTGTCAAAACCTTACCCGAGGTATACAAACCCGATGATAAACCTTGGATCAACCCACAAAACGCCTCGGTAGAGGCTTTGCAGTCGCAAATCGACCGATGTCCGTCAGGGGCATTGTCATATCGCATTAAAAATGAAAAACATAAACCTGAAAATAAAAAACATAATATGAGTCAGAAAGTTGAAGTAACGCCCAACGGACCTTTGATGGTGCACGGGGAATTGGAAATCACCATGGTAGATGGATCGAAAGAAACTAAGAAAAGGACTACCGCATTTTGTCGCTGTGGAGCTTCAGATAACAAACCTTTCTGTGATGGAAGTCACAAGGGTATAGATTTTGAAGATAGTTAAGACACCGAACGGGGTATTGTGATAGCCATGAATAAGATGTAATGAATAAAGTACAGCTATTTTATCTGCTATTATCACTATCCTTTCTAGGACATACACAAACCCATTCAGTGATTTCCAGACTTGAGACGTATGATCTGACCACAGGGAAACGAGAACTCATCCTGGAGGAAAATGCCCATTTCGAAGCTCCTAACTGGAGCAGGGACGGAACGTTTTTCATTATCAACCAGGAGGGCATGCTTTACCGGATTTATCTCGACGGAAAGCGAAGGGAAGTCATTGATACAGGAAACGCAAAACAATGTAACAACGACCACGGCATTTCTCCGGATGGTATGATCATTGCCATCAGCAATAACGATTTAATTGAAGGTGCCAAATACGGGACCTCCCGGATTTACACCCTCCCTATTGAAGGAGGCACACCCCAACTGGTTACAACAGAATTCCCTTCCTATTGGCACGGCTGGTCTCCGGACGGAAAATCAATGGTCTACACGGCGCACAGAGAAGGCGATTATGATATCTACAGCATAGGAACTGATGGCGGGAAAGAAACCAGACTAACCAATGATCCGGGACTCGATGACGGGCCAGAGTACAGTCCGGATGGCAATTTTATCTATTACAATTCCTTTCGCTCCGGAAGCATGGAACTCTGGAGGATGAAACCGGATGGGACCGGGAAAGAACAGCTTACTGAAGATGCCTATTCTAATTGGTTCCCCCACCCTTCCCCAGATGAAAAATATCTCGTCTTCCTCTCCTATCTCGAAGATCAGGGTCAGGCCCACCCCGCATTGAAAAAGGTAGCTCTCCGACTATACGATATACAGAGTAGAGAGATATCTACCCTCTGCAGCTTTACAGGAGGTCAGGGCACTATCAATGTGCCTTCCTGGGCACCTGATAGTAATAGGTTTGCCTTTGTTTCCTATGAAGAGACAGGAACACAGAAATAACAAAAAAACCGAATAAAAAATGAAATATATTATTATGCTGGCCTTGCTCTGTATACCCCTGGTAGGTCATTCTCAGTCGTTTTCGTACCGAATAGATCATTATTCCATGGTTGTAACAGACCTTGAAGAAACCGGCAATTTTTACGCCAATATTCTGGGCTTACAAGACATCCCCCACCCATCCAACGCCGCAGGCTTCAGATGGTTTAGTATTGACGGGACTGCACAGTTACACCTCATAAAAAAAGATAAAGTGGAAAAAAACAGATCTAAAAGTGAACATCTGTGTCTCTCTATCTCCAATCTCGACGAATTCATTGCATACCTGAAAGACACTAATGTTTCCTATTGGGATTGGGAAGGTACCAAAGGTGCTGTTTCCGTACGGGGGGATGGGGTTCGTCAAATTTATCTCCTCGACCCGGAAGGTAACTGGGTAGAGATCAATAATGCCAATAGCTAAGCTCTTGTGCATGACATTTCCATTAACATATCTATAAGACATAGCCTCTAGGGTAATCATTATTTTTGAAAGTAAATTAAAGTCTATGGCCAACTCTATCCGTTTTATTAAACCCCTGGGGTTTCCCTGGGAAACTGAAGATCCCTTTTTATTTTGCGTGTATCACCTCGATCATTATCCAAAAGGAAACGAACATATGGGTCCGGCCGCATCCCTTGAAGGGCGAAATCTTGGGAATGATTTTACCCTCAATGCTCAGGGGTGGCGAATGTACCACGGACATACGGTGCCTGGTTTTCCATATCACCCCCATCGGGGTTTTGAGACCATTACCATTGTAAATAAAGGATTTTGCGATCATTCCGATTCCCTCGGAGCCGCAGGTCGTTTTGGCCAGGGCGATGTTCAATGGATGACCGCAGGCAGAGGAGTACAACATTCCGAGATGTTTCCCTTACTCCGGGAAGATAGAGACAACCCTCTGGAACTTTTTCAGATTTGGCTGAATCTTCCAAAAGAAAACAAGATGGTGGATCCCCATTTTAAAATGCTATGGCACGAAGAAATTCCGGAAGTGACCATGGAAGGAGTATCAGTCCGCCTTATTACCGGTTCACACCAGGGAAAGAATGCACCCTTACCAGCTCCCGATTCATGGGCGGCCAGGGAAGAAAATCATGTAGCTATATGGAATCTGCACCTCGAACCCGGTGCAAGTTTTACATTTCCTGAAATCCCTGATAATGTAAATCGCACCCTGTATTTTTATGAAGGTGATTCCTGTGTTATAGACAGCACCCGAATAAAACCAGAAAATGGTATCGGCTTAAATTCCAAAGAGGTAGAAGTAACCAATAATGGTTTGGAAGCAGCTCATTTTTTACTATTACAGGGCAGACCCATTGATGAGCCTGTTGCCAAATACGGCCCTTTTGTAATGAATACCGACCAGGAGATTCAGCAGGCGATGCAGGAGTACAGGCTTACCCAATTTGGTGGCTGGCCCTGGCCACATCCAGACCAGGTGCATGACAGGGAAAAAGGCAGGTTTGCCAAATATCCTGATGGAACCCTGGTTGAAAAATAGTTTAATTGGAAACGATTCGTCTTTTCTTGGATTTTGGGTTGATGGTCCTTATCTGGATGGTACAGCTCATAGTGTATCCGGGTTTTATTTATTATTCGGAAGAAGCACTTATTCAATGGCACAAAAAATATACCCCTAGGATATCCCTGCTGGTAATTCCCATGATGTTGGGTCAACTCATGCTTTACGGCTCTCTTTTGCAGCAGGAAAAAACGATGTACAGTGTATCCGGCTTTGTCCTGGTACTGTTGGTCTGGTTGCTCACCTTTACCATTTTTGTTCCCAGGCATAAAGCCATTTCGGCAACTGAGTTTTCCCGTAATACTTTGGTCGAATTAGCGAATCTGAATTGGCTGAGAACCGCAATTTGGACGGCCTTGTTTTTATGGAATTACTTTACAGTATCCGTTTAATCTCCTATAAAAAATCCCGGAGCCAGCATACTCTTTACTTCATCCGGATGCCTCTTGAGGTAAGAAGCCACGAAGGGGCATAAAGGTGCCAGCTTCACACCGAGATTTCGGATATGTGCAAATACTTTTTTCAGCAATGCACTCCCCACTCCCTTTCCTTCAAGATGTACGGGAACTTCTGTATGAGTTAGATAGATAACCCCCTGCTTGTTTTGCATATATTCAACATAGGCCACACCTTCGGGAAGTTGTAGTTCAAATCGCTTCTGATTCCCTACCGTGTTAAGAACAAGTGGAAGATTATTGTAAGAAGTACTCATCAAACTCTGGTAATATGGGCCCCGATAGCCCTAAGTCGGGTATCTATATCCTCATATCCCCTGTCAATTTGTTCAATATTGTGAATAGTGGAGGTTCCCTTGGCCGAAAGGGCAGCTATAAGTAGGGAAACGCCAGCCCTTATATCAGGAGAAACCATAGTTGTGGCTTTAAGGGTCGA
This sequence comes from Muriicola sp. SD30, assembly GCF_041205185.1. NCBI lineage: Bacteria > Pseudomonadati > Bacteroidota > Flavobacteriia > Flavobacteriales > Flavobacteriaceae > Muriicola > Muriicola sp. SD30. Next base: position 1,100,007 of record NZ_JBGEWB010000001.1, on the reverse strand, counting down.
TTTAAAGTCGTGACCGATCACCGTAGCCCGATGCGGGTCACATAAAATAATCTTTGCACCCATATCTATGAGTTTGTCGACAAAGAACAAACGACTTTCAAACATTTTCTGGTGGATGAGTACTTCTCCTTTGGCCTGAGTGGCAACTACAAGGATAATACTGAGTAAATCAGGAGTTAAACCGGGCCAGGGAGCATCGGCTACAGTTAAGATGGAACCGTCAATATAATTATGGATCTTATATCCGTTCGTATGGGCAGGGATAAAAATATCATCTCCTTTTTTCTCAATGGTAATACCCAGTTTACTAAAGGCTGTAGGGATCTGGCCCAGATTTTCCCAGCTAACGCCTTTAATGGTGAGTTCACTCTTCGTCATCGCAGCAAGGCCGATCCAACTACCGATTTCAATCATATCGGGCAACATGGTATGACTGGTACCTTTCAGAGCATCTACGCCTTCGATAACAAGCAAATTGGAACCTATTCCGCTGATCTTTGCGCCCATCCTGTTCAACATCTTGCAAAGTTGCTGAAGATAGGGTTCACAGGCTGCGTTGTAAATTGTAGTTTTTCCTTCGGCAAGTGCTGAGGCCATTACGATATTGGCAGTACCTGTTACAGAAGCTTCGTCGAGGAGCATGTAGGTCCCCCTCAGTTTTTTGGCTTCAACGCCATAAAAGTGTTCTTCTTTATTGTATCTGAATTTAGCCCCAAGTTTGATAAAGCCTTCAAAATGGGTGTCGAGGCGTCTTCGCCCTATTTTATCTCCTCCGGGTTTTGGGATATATCCCTGGCCAAATCTGGCGAGTAATGGTCCAACCAGCATTATAGAGCCCCTAAGGCCCCTGCCGTCCTGCTTAAACTGGTCTGAAAGCAGGTAATCCAGGTTAACATCATCGGCCTTAAAAGAATAAGATCCTTTTCCTTTCTTCTGAATTTTTACTCCCAGGTCTTCCAGGAGTGCAATAAGTTTATTGACATCAACTATGTCCGGTATATTGTTGATTGTAACTTCTTCAGGTGTGAGTAGTACGGCGCATAAGATCTGAAGTGCTTCATTTTTAGCCCCCTGTGGCGTAATACTACCGTGTAGTTTGTGTCCGCCTTCTATTTTAAATGTCCCCATGAATTAAGCAGAAATTAGTAGCGCTTCTTACCTCTGTTACCGCGTTGTCCTTTTTTATTGGATCCGCTGGACCTGCTGCTTTTTGTAACTCTCTGTTTTAGGAATTGCACGCTTTCGGTGAGATTCGCCCCGTCTGATGCAAGATCGATTTGTCCGTCGCTTAACTCGTATAAATGCTTAAAAATGACTTTGTCATCAACTGTATCCTTATTCCAGTTCAGGTAGCACTTTTTCATATGGTTGGCAATTGCGTATTCAAGGCCAGCGCGCTTGTCTCCCTTCTCCCACTGAATAGCAACATCGATCATCCTTTTTATATTATTTCCGTAAAATCGGTACTTAGGATGGTTCTGGGGATATTCGAGAGGTTCTGGGCGGGCCTGTAGCAATTCCTGACTCGTAATCGGGAATGGAGAGTCCACGTCGAGTTTAAAATCGGACATGATGAACAGCTGATCCCACAACTTATGCTGAAAATCAGGTACATCCCTGAGGTGTGGTTGAAGGTTTCCCATCACGGAAATAATCGATTGGGCTACCTTATTTCTTTCTTCCCTGTCTTTTATAGACATGGCATAATCAACCATTTTCTGAAAATGACGCCCGTATTCCGGAATTATCAGGTATGGACGTTCTGTATTATATTCTAAAGTTTCTACGGAATTCAAAGTGCTGTATTTTAATTGGTGAACAAGCTTGGAAGTAATTCTAAATCGATGGCAAATTACTAAAATTATGGCAGATTACCTATCTTAAAGGGAGATAACACCCTCTACCTTGGCTACTTCCCTGTAATATTTAATCACTGCATCAGGATCAGCGAGATTTACAGTAACCGACAGGCTCGTATACTTTCCCTTACTCGATTTTCTGGATTCGATAACCGCACCGGTATTGTCGAAAATACGTTCAATAGCTTTAATCTTATCATCGTCGGTAGGGACAATAAACTTATACAAATAATCCGAAGGCCAGGTACTTGTACGGAGAAGTTCATCCTTTAACCGCTTGTAAAATTCATCGGAGCTATCGTTATTCATGCAATTTCTTTTTGCAAATATAAAGGGAATCATCATATTTTACCGCCATAAGAGTATTGTTTACTTTTGTTGGGAAGATGGGGAGATCATGCCAAAACGAATTGTAATAACAGGAGGGCCGGGTACCGGAAAGACGTCAGTAATAAGCCTGCTGGAACAACAGGGTTATTACTGCTTCCACGAAGTGATAAGAAATTTTACGACAAAGGCAAAGCAGTCAACTGATGCTGAAGCTTTGCATTCTAATCCCCTGACATTTGTAGATGACCCCTTCCTCTTTAACCAACATATTCTGGAAGCAAGGCTATCCCACTTCAAGGCAGGGGAAGAATTAGAGCATAAAGTGGTGTTTTATGACAGAGGCCTCCCAGATGTACTGGCCTATATGAGATATTTCAATCAGTCCTACCCTGAAGAATTTATAAGGTATTGCAAAGATCACAGGTATGATCAACTGGTGGTATTACCCCCCTGGGAGGCAATTTATACCAGAGATGATGAGCGCCTTGAGACTTTTGATCAGGCGATGGAAATACATGAAGAGTTATTAAATATGTATTCAGAATTTCAATACACTTCCCTGGAAGTCCCTATTGGAAGTATAGAGGAAAGAGCTAATTTTATTATTAATAATGTGATTCCTGCCTCGTGAAAAATTCACCTTCTGAAATCCTCTTAAACTACTGGGGTCATGATTCTTTCAGGGGATCTCAGGAAAAAATTATCTCCTCAGTGCTTAATGGGGAAGATGTCCTGGCTTTGCTTCCCACAGGAGGCGGTAAATCTGTCTGTTATCAGATCCCTGGCCTGATGCTGGAGGGCATTTGTATTGTAGTCTCACCCCTTGTAGCCTTAATCCGGGACCAGGTAAGCAGTTTACGGGATAAAGGAATTAAGGCAATTGCACTTACTGGAGGTATTTCCTTTGAAGAAACAATAACCTTATTGGATAATTGCCTGTATGGGGGGTATCAATTCCTTTATCTGTCACCTGAGCGATTGCAACAACCTCTGGTGCAGGAAAGGATCGGGCAGATGGATCCGGGCCTGTTTGCAATAGACGAGGCCCATTGTATCTCGCAATGGGGTATTGACTTCAGGCCGGCATACATTCAGTGTTCTATTCTTCGAGAAATGCACCCACAGGTACCTTGTATTGCTCTAACGGCTACTGCCACCTCAAAAGTGGCTGCAGATATTACAGATTACCTGAAAATGCCCGCTCCTTTTGTGGTTAAAGATTCGTTTTCACGACCCAATCTGATCTACAGGGTAGAAAAACAGGAAAACAAGAACCAGCAACTCGTACAACTGTGTAAAAAGGATTCACCATCGGCAATTGTCTATGTTCGGAGTAGGCGTAAAACCCAAGAGCTTACCCGACTACTTTCAGAACATGGCGTCAGTGCCAGTCCTTTTCACGGGGGAATGACACGCAATGAAAAAGACGATAAATTAAGGGCATGGAAGCAGGATAAAATAAAAGTGATGGTTGCCACCAGTGCCTTCGGGATGGGCATAGACAAGGCGGATGTAAGGAAAGTGATCCATTTTGAATTACCCGAAAGCATTGAAAGTTACTTTCAGGAGGCCGGCAGAGCCGGGCGAGACGGAAATCCTGCAGAGGCAGTCCTTTTAGTAAATCCGGAAGATGAAAATCGTCTTGTAAAACAATTTGTTGCAGTGCTCCCTGATGTTGCCTTTATCAAGCTATTGTACAATAAACTGAACAATTACTTCCAAATTGCTTATGGAACTGAGGAGGCCCGTGATTTTCCGTTTAATTTTAATCATTTCTGTGAGACCTATGGCTTAAATCCCTCCCTGGCCTATAACGGACTTCGGCTACTCGACCAGAATTCAGTTATAGCCCTATCACAGCATTTTTCTCAAAAGACCTCTGTTCAGTTTACGGCAACCAAAGCTGCTATTTTTACTTATCTGGATATTAATCCAAAAAGCGTTAAGGTAATTCAAACCCTCCTTAGAACATATGGTGGTGTATTTGAATTTGAAACCAAAATTAATACAACCCTGATTGCCAAAAAATCCGCTGTAAGAGAAGAAGAGGTATTATCCGTTCTCAAAAAAGCAGAGAAGGATGGTATTCTATTATTTCAGAACGAACAACAGGATATGCGCATCACCTTCCTCGTCCCCAGAGAAGATGAACGGACCATTAATTCATTTGCGCATAAGATTAAGGAGCTCAACAGGGTTAAAATAGAGAATGTCCGGGCAGTGCTTGCCTATGTAAAAAATGACACCGTATGCAGGTCGGTTCAGCTGTTGTCCTATTTCGGAGAGGAAAACTTCCGGGATTGCGGCGCCTGCGATGTTTGTCTTAGTCATACATCTGTGACAGATCAGGAAATTAAAGAACTCGACAGGGATATTCTGGATTTAATTCAAAAAAGGGCTTTGTCGCCACAAAATCTGATTAATACCCTTGGCCGGGATAAGGAATTAGTTTTAAAAGAATTGCGCTACCTTATGGAAGAGGGAAAGATTGTTTTAACCAATAAGAATGAATATATATTGACGAAATGAGGAAATTGCTAATTGTATTTATGGGAACCCCTGATTTTGCAGTGACTTCATTAGCGGCCCTGATAGAAAACAACTACACAGTGGTAGGTGTGATCACTTCTCCAGACAGGCCTGCAGGCAGAGGACGCAGCCTCAGGCAATCGGCAGTTAAGAAATATGCGGTTGAGCAAGGGCTAAAACTAATACAGCCCACCAATTTGAAGGCTTCGGATTTCCTTGATGAACTTCGATCCTTGAAGGCCAATTTACAGGTTGTTGTAGCTTTCAGGATGTTGCCAAAAGCTGTATGGGCCATGCCCGAATACGGCACTTTAAACCTGCATGCTTCCCTACTACCCGATTATCGTGGGGCGGCACCGATTAATTGGGCCATCATAAACGGCGAGACAAAAACGGGGGTGACGACATTTTTTATAGACGAAAAAATTGATACAGGAGCCATCATCCAGCAAGCGGAATGCGAGATTAAAGAAACTGACAACGCGGGTTCCCTCCATGATCGGTTGATGCACATAGGGGCCGATCTCGTCGTATCAACCGTAAGATTGATTGCAGAAAATAATGTAGAAACCTATAATCAGAAAGATCTCAAGACACCTCATGCTGCCCCTAAACTAACCAGGGAAAATTCACGGATCCAGTGGAACCAGTCTTTTAAAGTAATATACGATCATATTCGTGGCCTGAGCCCCTACCCTGCTGCCTGGACTATTCTAGTCAATGGGGAGGAAGAATTATACATAAAGGTGTATTCTGCCAATTACATTAAGGAAAATCATACATATCAGCCCGGGAAGGTCCTGAACGAAAAATCAAGGATAAGAATAGCAGTCAGTGATGGTTTTATAGATATGGAAGAGATACAATTACCTGGGAAGCGAAAAATGAGTGCCCGAGAAGTCTTAAACGGACTAAAATTAGAAGATAATGCACATGTTGTCTGAAGTCCCGTTATTATTGGGCTGAAAGAATCCGCTAAAAAATTACCACTTTATCAACAAACCCTTGAAGTTATTAACAAAAACCTCGATTTCCCTTGATTTTACTTGCGTTAACGGCAAATCCGTATAAATTTGTTGGAGCTTTAAAATGTTTAACAACAATTAATTTATTTAAATTATGAACAAAACAGAATTAATCGATGCTATGGCAGCTGACGCTGGCATCACAAAAGCAGCCGCTAAAAAATCTTTGGAATCCTTTTTAGGAAATGTTGAAAAATCTCTTAAAAAAGGTAACAGAGTTTCTTTGGTTGGATTCGGATCATGGTCAGTATCTAGAAGAAGTGCTAGAGAAGGAAGAAACCCTTCTACTGGAAAAACAATCCAAATTAAGGCAAAAAATGTAGTTAAATTCAAGGCTGGTTCTGATTTGAGCAGCGCTGTTAACTAATTTTTGTTCTGTACAATATATTTAAAGCACCTCATAACCGAGGTGCTTTTTTTATTCTACCATTTTTTGTAGTTAGACAGTTTTATTCTATTTTAGAAAAAAGGAACTTCCTAAAATGACAAGTTTAAAACCTAAGAAAGGAAAGCTTTTAATTGCCGAGCCTTCATTGACAGGGGATGTTTCCTTCAACAGATCTGTAGTACTGATCGCCGAACACAATGAAGAAGGCTCTGTCGGTTTTATCCTCAACAAACCCCTGGATTACGATATTAGCGAACTGATCAGTGAAATCATGGTCCCCTTTCCCGTTTTTAATGGTGGGCCTGTCGAGCAGGACAACCTGTATTTTATACACAAAGTCCCCCATCTGATCAACGACAGTGTAGAGATTTCCGACGGGATATTCTGGGGTGGTGATTTTGAAACTACTATAAGCCTGATCAACAAAGGGATTATTACCCCTAAGGATATTCGATTTTTCCTGGGTTATTCAGGATGGTCTTCGCTGCAACTCGACCAGGAACTGGTTTCAAAATCATGGATTGTAGTAAAGAATCACTACGAGAGTCAGATCATTGAGAAGTCGGCAAATTCCTTCTGGAAAGAAAAAATGATGGAATTGGGCGGAGATTATCTCCTTTGGTCAAACGCCCCTGAAAACCCCAGCCTTAACTAAGTCGGGCAACAGCATTGAGCTTCCCCAAAATATTTTTTGCGACCTCCGTCTTATACGTCGCTTTTCTATAATGGGTAATAGATTGAATTCCTTCCGCAATATTGGAAACAAACAGTTCATCGGCCTTTTGCAATTCAAAAGGAGAGATGGAAGCCTCATTTAGCTCATATTCAGGAGTTTTGCGAACAAGTTCGATGATTTTCTTTCTGATCACTCCATTTTTACATCCATCTGATAAGGGCGGAGTTTTAATTGCCTTCCCATTTATCAGGAATAGATTTCCTTTCAGGGTTTGCACTACGTTTTTTTCATCATTGAGCAAAATGCAATCTTCATAGCCATTTTCTGAAGCGTAAACTCGCCCGATCGTATTCAATATTTTATTTACAGAAGACAAACCCGAAAGCATTCCTGCCTGTACATAAAAATCCTTGTAGAGGTCCAATTTATATTCTGTATCCGGATGCAGATAAAAAGGCGTGGTGTGTTCCTTTAAACTGATAATATAGCTCACCTGTCTCTTCGCCTGCACCTGATCTGCTGACGCGGATACGAAAACGTATAACTCACCCAATATGGCTTTGTCTGAAAGCTGAGATGCTTCAATGGTCTTAAATATTTCCTCCTCAAGGAACTCCATGGTGAAATTCATGGGAATTTCCATCCGGAGAATCCGCATGGAAGCCATCAGCCTGAGATAGTGTTCTTCCCAAAAACAGATCTTTCCGGGAAGTATGCGTATTGTTTCTGTCAGCGCATCTGCATGGGAAAATCCTCTGTTTTGAACATTGAGATATAAAGAATCATCCTCCAGCAAATCACCTTCATAATTGATCATAAAAAAAGCCTTGAAAATTTCAAGGCCAAAGATAGTGCTTCTCTTATGAATTATTATTTAGATCCTAATACCTGTTTAAGGTCGGCTATTTGATTTTCCCATAACATTTTTGCTTCATCGATCTCATCCTCCTCGGCGAAATCAGTAATAAATAGGGAAACATCACTAGTGATCTCATCTACTATGATCCTCATCTCAAAATAGGCGTCGTCCTCCACGTGCTCCCAGGCAAAGCGAATAAACTCATCACTTTTCTTTTTCAGGAGTTTTGCCTCTTCTTCAGAACCATCCCAGATAAAACTAAAGCGTTCCCCTCTGGAATTGACATTATCAGCAAACCATTCTGAAAGCCCTGAGGGAGTAGAGAGATACTGAAAAAGCAATTGTGGTGAAGACTGTATTACGAATTCTAACTCAAACTTTGTTTTATCAGACATTTGGGGGTATTTTCTTGCGGACAATATATATATTTCTATATGATAAAAAAATATTCTCCCATAATTATTTTTTGAGACCCTAATTTTGATGTAGCCAAAATTAAACTTTATATTTGCAGCCGCTTACAAAACCGATGGCGAGGTAGCTCAGGCGGTTAGAGCGCAGGATTCATAACCCTGAGGTCGGGAGTTCAAGTCTCCCTCTCGCTACTGAAAAGACCACGATAACGTGGTCTTTTTTTTATTTTCTAAAGTAGTGGGTTATCCTAAGAACAAATACTGACTAAAAGCCCCCTGCCTAAATCGGCATTAAGACTTTTCACTGAGGTAATTAAGTACATTTTCTTCAATCCGCTTTGAGATATCTGAAATATCTGCTGCCTCAAATTCTTCTCCTGTGATATTTTCATACAATTCTATATAGCGCTCCGAAACTGAAGTGATGTATTCATCAGTCATTTCAGGCACTTCCTGCCCTTCCAGTCCCTGGAACCCATGCTGTATAAGCCACTGCCTGACAAATTCTTTTGATAATTGCTTTTGGGATTCATTGTTATCCTGCCGTTGCTGATAGCCATCGGCATAAAAATAACGCGAAGAGTCGGGCGTATGGATCTCGTCAATTAGGACAATTGTTCCATCTTTACGCTTTCCGAACTCGTATTTGGTGTCAACCAGGATCAATCCCCTTTTAGCGGCTATTTCGCTACCTCGTTGAAATAATGCCCTGGTGTATTTTTCAAGGATCTCATAGTCTGCTTCAGAGACAAAACCACGCCTTAGTATATCTTCCCTGGAAATGTCCTCGTCGTGATTTCCCTTTTCCGCTTTTGTGGCAGGGGTGATAATGGGCTCGGGGAAACGGTCATTCTCCTTCATCCCTTCAGGCATGGGAACACCACATATCAATCGTTTTCCACTCTTGTACTCCCTGGCGGCATGGCCCGATAAATATCCGCGGATCACCATCTCTACCTTAAAAGGATCACAGGCATAACCTACCGCTACATTAGGGTCTGGGGTGGCAAGAAGCCAGTTGGGTACAATATCGGCTGTGGCCGCCATCATTTTCGTCGCGATCTGGTTAAGGATTTGCCCTTTGTAAGGAATACCTTTGGGCATGACCACATCAAAAGCTGAGAGTCTGTCTGTAGCAATCATCACCAGAGTATCGTTTCCCAGGGTATATACCTCCCTTACTTTGCCTTTGTAAACATTTTTTTGTCCCGGAAAGCTAAAGTTGGTACTGACGATGGTATTGTTACTCATAGGTATTCTCAATTCTGATGTTCAATATTCTTATACGCATCGATGACCTTTTTTACCAGTTTATGACGGATCACGTCTTTGTCATCGAGGTAGATCATCTGGATACCCTGGACATTTTTAAGGATTAACAAGGCTTCCTTTAATCCTGAAATCACCCTTCGCGGAAGATCGATTTGTCCCGGATCACCAGTTAGCAGGAACTTGGCATTTTTCCCCATCCTGGTCAGAAACATCTTCATCTGGGCATGAGTAGTGTTCTGAGCTTCATCGAGAATGACAAAAGCATGGTCTAGCGTTCTCCCCCTCATAAACGCCATTGGCGCGATCTGGATGGTTCCGTTTTCTATGTAATGGGCCAGTTTTTCTGAAGGGATCATATCGCGCAAAGCGTCGTATAGAGGTTGCATGTAAGGATCGAGCTTTTCCTTAAGGTCACCGGGTAAAAAGCCCAGGTTCTCCCCTGCTTCCACTGCCGGGCGAGTGAGGATAATCCTTTTTACCTCCTTGTTCTTCAGAGCGCGAACCGCCAGGGCCACACCCGTATAGGTCTTACCGGTTCCTGCAGGACCAATTGCAAAGACCATGTCATTTTTGGACATTGCATCTACCAGACGGCGCTGATTTACGGTCTGAGCCTTGATATACCTGCCACTTACTCCATGGACCAGGATATCATTACTGTCAGCCGGAGCCGATAGTTCATCCTTTCCGTTGCTGGTGAGCACCCTCTCGATCACATTCTCATCCAACTTGTTGTACTTAGCAAAATGAGCCGTCAACATATGAAATCGCTTATCAAATTCATCGAGTAACTGATCATCCCCGTAAACCTTGATCTTGCTCCCTCGGGCTACGATCTTTAGTTTGGGAAAATATTTCTTAAGCAGGTCAATATGTTCGTTCTGTTGTCCAAAAAATTCTCTTGGACTAATATCTGTGAGTTCTAGCGTGAGTTCGTTCAAGGAAGTTTGTTCTTATTTGTAATGGGGTGAATATAAATTTCGCAACGCTGTTTTTTTGATTAATTTTGACGTACAAACTTAAGAATAAAACGGTTTGAAGACCCAAAAAAATATCAACATTGCTTCATGGCGATCATTACCCTAACTACCGATTTTGGATATAAAGACCATTTTGTAGGTGCCATAAAAGGAACGATATACACCGAGCTGGAAGACGCAAAAATTGTTGATATTTCGCATGCCATTAGCCCATTCAACATACAGGAATGTGCTTATATCCTGAAAAATTCATATAAGGCCTTCCCTAAAGGCACCATTCATATAGTGGGAGTTGATGCAGAATGCACTGCCGAAAATCAACATCTCGCTGTCTATGTTGACGGGCACTACTTTATCCTTGCAAATAATGGGGTCAGTAGCCTTATCACCGCCGAGATCAAACCAGACAAGGTAGTAGAATTAAAGATTCCTAACCCTCAACCGGGAGCTTTTCCCGTGCTCGAGGTTTTTGTAAAAGTAGCCTGCCATATTGCCAGGGGAGGCACTTTGGAGGTTGTGGGAAAAAAATTCGATGACCTCAGGCAACTAAAGGACTTTTCCCCAAGAATCACGAACAACGGGAATACTATTGCAGGCGGTGTGATCTACATTGATAATTACGGGAATGTGGTAACCAATATTCAAAAAAGCCTTTTTGAAGCTTACAGGAAAGGTCGGGATTTTGAGCTACTGGCAAGAAATAAAAAGATCAGCAGGATAGAGAATAATTACAGTGATATTATCGACTTTGAACTCGATAAAAATCAGCGCAAAGGACCCGGTGACCTGTTAGCCCTATTTAATTCTGCAGATTATATTGAACTGGCCATTTATAAAAGTGATCCTAATACCGTTGGCAGTGCCTCTTCCCTGCTTGGACTTGACTACCGGGATACGGTAACCATAAATTTTAAATAGATGATCGTACGAATTGTAAAGCTCGAATTCAAAAAGGAAAATATTAGTAGTTTTGAGCGCATTTTTGACAAGACTAAAGATAAAATAAGGAGTTTTGAAGGCTGTTCCCTGCTTGAGCTTTATCAGGATACACACGAGCCATCAATCTTCTTTACCTATAGCCAGTGGGAAGGTGAAGAGTATCTGGAGGCTTACAGGAACTCCGACTTCTTTAAAGAAGTTTGGGGTAAGACAAGGGAGTTATTTGCTGACAAACCGACGGCCTGGAGTGTTCAGAAAATCCACAGCTTAAACTGATTCGTATGCTTGCTATCTTCAAAAGAGAAATTATGTCCTTTTTTACCACGGCTACCGGACCTTTGGCACTGGGTTTATTCCTGCTCCTCAATGGCCTGTTCCTGTGGGTATTTAAAGGCCCTTATAATGTATTTGACTATGGTTTTGCCGATCTGTCGGCCTTCTTTATGCTCTCACCCTATATTTTTCTCATCCTGATTCCCGCCTTGAGTATGAAGAGCTTTTCGGAAGAAAAAAAGTTAGGGACGCTAGAGTTGCTTTTGATGAAACCCCTGAGTCCCGGGAACTTAGTAGCCGGAAAGTTTCTTGGTATTTTTATCCTGGCCGTGATGGCCCTGATACCCACCTTAATATACGTTTGGAGTATTTCTTCCCTGGGCACAGAAGCGGGAAATTACGACCTGGGTCTGATTATGGGATCTTACTTTGGCATGCTCTTGTTGCTCTTGGCTTATACAAGCATTGGTTTGTTTACCTCAACCTTGTCTGAAAATCAGATCGTTGCGTTTCTCCTCGCCATTGTCTTATGCTTGTTTGCATATCTCGGATTCGAGTCGATCGCCGGCTTGATCTCCGATGGAGGCTTATCTCTTTTTATTGAAAATATAGGAATGAAAGCACATTATGAACGAATTGGCAGAGGTATCATCGATTCCCGGGATGTGATTTACTTTATTTCGATCTCGATTTTATTTTCCTACCTCACAGTAACCCGACTCAAACAGCGTGCATAGGCATATGAAAAAGAACCTTGTACATATAGGAATTGGCCTTGGCATATTCATCCTGCTGAATCTGGTATCATCCTTCTTGTTTGTGAGGATTGACCTAACGGAAGACAAAAGGTTTACCCTGTCCAGGGCTAGTAAGGAAGTTATTGCAAAATTTGATTCTCCCGTCATTGTCGATGTGCTACTGGAAGGCGATCTCCCGTCAGAATTCCAGCGGCTGAAGCTGGAAACCGAACAACTCCTTGAAAATTTTTCTGATAAGAATAACAAGATAAAATACGCATTTGAAGACCCCCTGGCAGACCCTGCCCTGGCAGAAGCTACCATTGAACAATTGCAGCGTATAGGCCTTACCCCTGCCAGTGTAACTACGGAATCAGAAGGCAAGGTATCTCAGGAACTCGTGTTCCCCTGGGCAATGGTGACCTACAGGGATCGTACAGTAAAAGTTCCCCTCTTAAAAAACAAACTGGGAACAAATGTTGAGGACAGGGTAAACAATTCGGTACAAAACCTGGAATATGCCTTTGCAGATGCTTTTTCAAAACTTGTGATTACTGATAAAAAACGAATTGCCGTTATCAAAGGGAATGGCGAACTGGACGACCGATATCTAGCCGATATACTAACCTCCATAAGGGAGTACTACAATATAGGGGCCATCACACTTGATTCGGTTGAGGGGAATCCTCAGGGGGTCTTCGATCAATTAAACACCTATGACCTCGCTTTGATTGCCAAACCCACAGAAGCATTTAGTGAGGAAGAAAAATATGTTTTAGACCAGTACATTGTAAATGGAGGGCGTTCATTGTGGTTGGTTGATCCTGTGGCCATGGAACTCGACAGTCTCTTTAACGAAGAGGGGAAGGCCATGGCAATGCCACGCGACCTGAATCTGAAGGATTTCTTTTTTAAATACGGTGTAAGGCTTAACTCAGATTTGGTAGATGACCTCTATTGTACACAAATCGTTCTGGCAAGCGGGGAAGGCAATTCTTCCGAATACAATCCGCTGCCCTGGGTATATCATCCTATGGTATTTACGGCCAATGATCACCCGGTCAATGCGAATATCGAAGCCCTGAGGTTGCAGTTTACGAGTACAATAGACATCCTTGAGAATGAATATCAAAAATCGATTTTAGCAAAAAGTTCACCCTTATCCCGGAGGCTGACAACACCGAGGCTGATAAGTTTTGATCTTCTGAATTCACCACCTGACAGGGAAAAATACACGGAAGGAAAGTACCCTCTTGCAGTTTTGATTGAAGGGAAATTAAATTCGGCCTATGCCAACCGGGTTAAACCGCTAAAACTTGAAGGTGAAAGCGAAAAGGGAATTGACAATAAAATGATTGTCATTTCAGATGGGGATCTTATAGGCAATCAATTGAGAAATGGCAGGCCACTGGAATTGGGTTATGATAAATGGACAAATAATTATTACGGAAACAAGGAATTCCTCATTAATGTCTTTAATTATCTGCTGGATGATACAGGACTTATAAACATTCGCAATCGGACTGTTCTCATTCCGATGCTGGACGGGGAAAAAATCGTAACGTATAAAAGTCGCTGGCAGCTTATAAACATTGGTGTTCCCTTGCTTTATGTACTCCTGGTTTCTCTGCTTTTTTCGATCTGGAGAAAGAGGCAATTTGGAAGATAGCTGTTGATAAGTAAGTTTTACGGAAAAATTCAATTGGGATATATTTGTTTAGGCTCTTATATTGTGATTTAGTCGTAAATATGGCCTATCGGAATCTGTCGATTCTTGTCTTTTTTAAAGTGATATCAAATAAGTCAGACCTCTTAAACAACTAAAAAACTAAGCTTGTGAAATTCATTGTTTCAAGTACATATCTTTTAAAACAACTACAGGTATTGGGTGGAGTGATCAATAGCAGCAATACACTCCCCATTCTGGATAATTTTCTCTTTGAATTAAAAAAGCGAGAGCTAACAGTTTCTGCATCGGACCTGGAAACTACGATGAGTGCGGTGCTGGAGGTAGAATCGGATAACGAGGGAACCATTGCTGTTCCTGCCAGGCTGCTACTGGATACTTTAAAGACCTTCCCTGAACAACCCCTGACCTTTGTTGTTGAAGATAATAATACGGTAGAGATTAGTTCTAATTACGGTAAATACGCCCTTGCGTATGCTGATGGTGCTGAATTTCCCAAAGCAGTAGAATTAGGTAGTCCCAGTTCAACTTCGATTATGGGAGATATCCTGGCTACGGCGATCACTAAAACCATCTTTGCAGCAGGCAACGACGATCTGAGACCTGTAATGAGTGGGGTGTTCTTCCAGTTTTCCTCAGAACACCTGACCTTTGTGGCCACAGATGCTCATAAGCTTGTAAAATATAGGCGGAATGATGTGAAGGCCTCTGAGGTGGCCGAATTTATCATGCCTAAAAAACCATTAAACCTGTTAAAAGGCATCCTCTCCGGAAGCGAAGAACAGGTAAAGGTGGAATACAATGACAGTAATGCGAAATTCAGTTTTGATAACATTGAATTGATCTGCCGACTCATCGATGGGAAATACCCCAATTACGAGGCAGTTATCCCCAAAGAAAACCCCAACAAACTCACTATTGCCAGGAACCATTTCCTGAGCTCAGTACGCAGGGTTTCCATTTTCTCTAACAGGACTACACACCAGATCAGGTTGCGCATCGCCGGGGCCGAACTGAATATAAGCGCAGAGGATATCGACTACAGCAATAAGGCCGAGGAACGCCTCACCTGCTCTTATCATGGCGATGACATGCAGATCGGGTTTAATTCCCGTTTCCTCGTGGAAATGCTGGGGAATCTTTCCTCAGAGGAGGTAGCCCTGGAACTAAGCCTTCCCAACAGAGCCGGGATACTCACCCCTGTAGATGGTCTGGATGAAGGGGAAGAGGTCACCATGCTTGTGATGCCGGTGATGCTGAATAATTGATCCAGAATCTTGCGTGATTAACGGCTGTTTTTGGTTGATAACTCACCTTTCCCATTTAGGAAGATTCTTTCGTCTAAATTTTTGACTGTTAGTCGAGTAAGTCGGCAGAGTTAAGTATATTTCTCCTTTTTAACATATTTTTGTTAGTGCTGTTTCCACTAAGACCTTCCCCTCTAAATTGAGATCCTAATTAGAAACGAGAACATCTGAAAAAAGAATAACCAACTTAAAAATTAAAACTAAAATTATTATGAAAAAACTACTCTCATTTATGTTTATTGCTTCCTTGCTTGTGGTTTCCTGTGAGGTGGAGCAATTCGATGGACAGGAATTAACATCCGTCGATGGGAAAGCTTCTAAAAAAGGAAATGTTTCAGCATCAAGTTTGACTTTTGAAATGGACGGCTGCTCTGGTTCGGAACGCGACCTAATCGCTGGCCAGAATATGGTTGTAGGAACCGTATCTGTAGAAGAAGTTGGCGAAGATTATGTAATCACTTACAACATTACTGAAGAAGGCTACTGCTTAACTGAAGCCCATGTTGATGTCGCAACACTTCCCGATTATTTTCCAATGACCAAAAGTGGAAATCCAAAAATTGGAAATTTCGACTATGTAAATGACGTGGTTGAATGTAATCAGAACTATACGGTTACAGTAGCTAATACCGGACCATGGCTGGCTGTGCATGGAGTGGTCGTATGTGCAACCAATTCTGTGGAGGCTATTGTAGATAATTTACCAGAAACCGCAGATTTTTGTACCACTGTTCAAGGTCCGAACTCATATTTAAATATTTCTATTCCGGAAGGTCCTCTGGCTGGTGACTTTGAAGCATGGTGCGTCGATAATGATAAGGGTATAGAAATTAATACCTGCTATGATGGTGCAGATGTATATTCAAGCACAGGCAGTCTGCCGGATGGAACATTTGAATATCCTGAGAATTTTGACAAGGTTAATTATTTGTTGAATCAGTCTATCGTAGGGCAGCCCTGTACTGCGGGCGGTGTTTATACCTATGGTGATCTACAGCTGGCAATATGGAAACTGTTAGATGACATTACAACTGGTAGTATCGCCGGCCTGGGAGCGTATTCTAACGCATGTGTTGATGAAATCCTTGCCATGGCAGAAGCCGGTGAAGGTTTTGAGCCAGAGTGCGGTCAGGTTATGGGTGTTATTGTGAACAAAGCGGGTATACAACCTCTTATCATACCCTACCCATTAGAATGTTCTCCTTGTGATGAAACGATCTGGGCTGATGGCTGTAGTTTCCCAGGCAGTAATTGGGCAATGTATTTTGAATATTCTGATAACTAGAAATTAAAATCAAATATTAATATTAAAGGGCGAAAATATTTTCGCCCTTTTTATTTTATTAATTTTAACATCGAGCGTAATAATCTCTATCATTTCTCTCCATTAACCAATGTTCACTACCTATAATTTTCACTACACTTATTACGAAAACAGAGATCTCCCTCCTTATTACGTTCGAAAAACAAGGGATCAGGAAGAGATTGATCAAAGTGAAAAAGAAACCAATACTTCCTCTGTTGGTGTTGTTTTGTTGATTCCGCCATACCTGAATTACACAAAAAAAGATCTTAAAAAAGGTTACAGCTGTGTAGAACGTTCTTTTTGGATGGGTTTTGCAATTCATTTACCGAATCATGGAGATTCCAATATTTTCCTTCGTAAGCAATTGGGTAAAAAACCATATAAGAACCTGAGACAAGATATACAACGTTTGGAAAGAGATTATCAAATAACCTTTAATACGTATTATGGATCAATTGACCTTCCTACATACAATACACTAATGCAAACGTTAAAGGAATACATACAGGAGCGATTCAAAGGAAGAGCTCATAAGCATAGTGCTCTGCAAAAGTGGGAGCAATATGAGAAATCTGCTTACCAAATGATTCTGGAAAAAAAGGCTTCTATTTTTGCCCATTTTAATAACGGTGTTCCTATTTGTATTTCTCTTAACTATCATTACCAAAATATCTTTGTTGCTGCAATTATCTCCTTCAACAAGGATTTCTTTTCTTATAGTCTAGGGAAGCAAATGTTTGTAAAGCAGATAGAATGGTGTTTTATAAACGACTATCAATTGATAGATTTGGGTTGGGGAAGTTTTGATTATAAGATCAAATTTTCCAATGCTGTATTCAAATATAGGACCCATATAGTCTATCCGGAAAATAGTATATTAAAACGTTTTATAAGTTCTTGCTTAGGTCTGTTTCTTTATGTTAAATATTATTTGGTTATGCTAAAACAGAGGAGATTGAAGAGACCTTCAAAAACCTATGCAGGAAGGTGGATAGAATTTGGTATATCATCGTGAAATCCGGATCGAATGCAGTGGTCTTATCCACATTAAAACTAATTTAGTCTTTAAAATATGTGACTGTCCTAAATGGCTATAGAAAATAACCCGTTTAATTGCCCAAAATTTGTTTCAACCTGGAACAAGCATTTCAATTATAGCGGTGCAACCTTTACTTTTTCTGAGTTTTCCAATATTACATTTATTAAAATGCGATTTGGTGTTTATGTTAATGTTGGTAAAAGAATATCCCAGGGGATGTTTTATGTTTTTCAGCCCTCAGAAGATTTGAGTCTCTTCAAAAATGCAGTCTATCTGATATACGATGTGCCTTCGTACCATAAAACTGGTTTCATTGAAACTTCTACATTCGGCTTAAAAAAAATAAGACAGTATGACGCCTACGCCATAGAATTGAATCCTTTTAACAGCGCTTCCGAATACTTGAATTATCGTTTTCGCTCGAAGAGTAAAAGGAATTTTAAAAAGTCTTTCCTCAAGCTTAAAAATCACTTTGAAATCACCAGTGAAGTTTTAACCGGGAATGATGTTGACATAAACAAATACAATGAAGTTTTAATTTGTTTTCGAGAATTACTTGTAAAACGTTTTGAATCTAAAAAAGAAACATATCACCTATTAAAACCCCTCTATTGGGAATATTTGAATGAAGTTATTCTTGAACTTGTCAGAGAAAAAAAAGCAATGATATTCATCCTTTATGCCGATCAGAAACCCGTTTCCATACACATCAATTACCTGACACCTGATTCGTTATTACTTGCTTATCCAGTCTTTGATATTGACTACAGTGACTATAAAATAGGTCACTATACCACCTACCTGAGTCTCGAATGGTGTTTTGCCAACAATATTGATTTTTATGATTTTTCAAAAGGCCATTTCGATTACAAAAAAAGATGGAGTAATCTCTCATATATTTTTGAATACCACATTGTCTATAATAAAAAGAGTTTTGTCAGTACTGCACTAGCAAATACGCTTATGGTAGTATTTAAAGTTAAAGAAATTTTTAGGTCCCTTAAATTAGACACAATCTATCACAAATTTAAATACCGATATCTGAATTAAGGAAAAACCCATATTTAAGTTCACAAGGCGAAAAGAATGAAACAATTGAAACCAATTGTATTTAATTTATCAGAAGAGTCTTGAAAATTCGGGATGTGTTTATGACTGAGATATTTCCCTTAATTTTCGTTTTCCCTTACCATTTATCATTTATTATTTGCACTTTATCGAATTGACCTAAAGTGTTGGTATAATGAAAATTAGGAATTCTTATCTTCCATTTTAATTATATATCCAACATTTAAATCCCACAAAATGAAAAAGATTTACCTTTTACTAGGAGTAGTCCTACTAATGTTTTCCTGCCAGATAGAAGAACTAAATAAGGATAGTCAACAATTAGACGGAGTTTTTCATAAAAGCTCAACAGAATCAGAAAATCCTTCCTGTACTAATTCACTTGAAATTATTGAAGCATCACTGCCAGAAACTATTTCTTTTTGTACCACTGGGCAGGGTCCGGATTCTTATTTAAATGTAGATATTGCAGAAGGATTTTTGGCTGGAAGTCATGAAGCATGGTGTATAGATGATGATCTTAGTATTGCCGCTACGCAATGCTATGACAATGTTGATGTATTTTTAAGCACCTCTTCCTTACCAGCAGATGCCTTTGAATATCCTGAGAATTTTGATACCGTAAACTGGTTGTTAAATCAAGAGATTGTAGGATCTGAAAGTCCGGTTAGTGCCGAAATTTATACTTATGGAGACCTTCAATTTGCAATTTGGAAATTGGTAGATGATCTCCGTGATCCGTCAGAGGCTTGTGCCGATTGCGGATTAGGGGAATGGAGTGCTGTTAGGGCCAATGAATTAGTTGACCTGGCCCTCGCCAATGGAGATGGATTTATTCCCGGATGCAATGAATTTGTTGGTATTATATTGCGCCCCACAGGTATTCAGCCCTTGATTATTCCAATTTTAATAGAAGGGGAAGAATGTTCTCCCTGTGATGGAAAGGTAACTGAATTAACCTTGAAATACAATGGTGACCAAACAGATGCCCATATTGTTGTCACACAAAAAAAGGATGATGTAGTTGTTTTCGATGGAATAGTTCAACCGGGACAGGAGTTTTCCTTTGTGGGTGTTGACAAAAAGAACACCCTGGGAACAGAAATTACTATAGAAGTTAATGGTGAAGTAAATACTAAGATTCACACCAGTTGCTCACAGCCCATTGGGCCTGGGCTCACCTTTGGTGATTTTCTTGTGGTAGCAGGTGCGAGCCGAAATGGAGGCGCCCTATGTCCGTTAGATCCTCCACCAGGAGGTGGCGATGATTGCGGCGACTGCGATGGAAAGGTTACCAGATTGGATTTGCAAAATGATGGACCAGGTGCACAAATCTTGGTCACCGATAAAAAAGGAAAAACTGAGATCTTCAATGCCTATGTTGAAGCCGGCGCACCCTTTACCCTAAGTGGATTTGACAAAAAAGGTACCCTGGGAACTGAAATCATAATTTATACTGACGGTTCTAAAAACACCAAGATCCACACAAGCTGCTCACAACCTATTGGTCCCGGACTTTCCTTTGGGGACTTCACGGTAGTTGGAGGTGCCAGCAGAAATGGTGGTGAATTGTGTCCATTGGATCCTTCAGATAATGATGACAGTGATGATGATGATGATGACGACGACGATGACGACGACGACGATGATGACGATGACGACGATGATGACGATGAAGATTGCGAATGTGATGGGAAAGTGGACTATTTAAAGTTCCAGTATAGTGGTAGTATCGACGATGTAATCAAAGTAAAGACAAAAAAAGAAGGTAATGTCTTTAACGGGAATGTTTCTGCAGACGGAACGTTTGAAATTTATGGTAACGATAAAAAAGGAACGCTCGGTACAGAAATCACCATTTACGTGAATGGAGAGGAGATTACAGATATCCATACAAGTTGTTCACAACCGATAGGGCCCGGATTGGTCATTGGCAACTTCGAGATTCTTGAAGGGACCAGTAGAAATGGTGGAGACCTTTGTCCTTTATAATTCTAAACAGGCTTAAAATAAAATAGGCATCCAATTGGATGCCTATTTTATTTTTACAAGAGAGTTTGCTAACTCTAGTTTATAAAACCTATCGTCATAAAATAACTGGGTTCTTCCCCATTGCCTGCCCGTACTGCATTTACTATAGGCATAACAAACCCCAGAATGACTACTCCTATGATTCCCAGAATTCCCAGACCTAATAGCAGAATGGCGGGGATACTCAGGATAAAATATAGTATTAAACTCAGTTGAAAATTCAGTATGGCTTTCCCGTGTACATCCATACCCTCTACCTTATCCTTTGACGTTAACCATATGATCAGTGGGGTTATGAGTCCGCCAAAACCAATGATATATGATAAAAGTTGCGTTAAATGTGTAATGACAAGCAGTTGCCTGTCTTCCCGTAGTGCTGATTGATTGATGACTTCCATGATTTCTTCTTTTGATTGTACTTTATAGGACGTAAATTTTATGTAATTGTTACAAGCTTTGCTCTGCGTCCTCCAAAATCCTTTTCCTTATTTTTGCATCAAAATTATCTATGCTCCCTACAGATACCATAGTTGCCTTGGCCACAGCTCCCGGAACAGGAGCTATTGCCGTTATACGCGTATCGGGGAATGACGCCATTGTCAAAACGGCAGATATTTTCAAATCGGGTAGTTCAAAGCTATTAACCAAAGTAAAAAGTCATACCGTACACCTCGGATACATCATTGAAGGCTCACGAACTATTGACCAGGTTCTGGTTACTGTTTTTAAAGGTCCTAATTCATATACAGGAGAAAATGTGGTTGAAATTTCCTGCCACGGTTCGCCCTATATCCAACAAGAGATCATCCAGCTATTTTTGCGAAGAGGATGCCGAATGGCCGAGGCAGGCGAATTTACCCTCAGGGCCTTTCTTAATGGCAAACTGGATCTGAGTCAGGCCGAGGCCGTGGCCGACCTTATCGCCTCAGAAAACGCCGCTTCACATGAGCTCGCCTTGCAACAGATGAGAGGAGGATTCAGCAATGAGATCGCAAAACTGAGGGAAGAGCTGCTAAATTTTGCCTCCCTTATCGAACTAGAGCTGGATTTTTCGGAGGAGGATGTAGAGTTTGCTGATAAAAAACAGTTTTCTGAACTTTTGCATAAAATTGATACTGTTTTAAAACACCTGATCGACTCTTTTGCCCTGGGGAATGTTATTAAAAATGGAATCCCAATTGCCATTGTGGGGGAACCCAACGTGGGGAAGTCGACCCTCCTCAATGCCCTGCTCAATGAAGAACGAGCTATTGTTAGCCCCATCCCAGGGACCACCAGGGATACTGTAGAAGATGAACTGGTGATCGAGGGGATTGGGTTTCGCTTTATAGATACGGCTGGGATCAGGGAGACCGAGGATGTTGTGGAATCGATCGGGATCAGGAAAACAATGGAAAATATCGGGAAAGCCCGGGTGGTGATTTATCTTGTAGATGCAACAGCAATACAGAACAATCCCGAAAAAACAGCTCCGGTCAAGGAACAATTAAACAACATTACTTCTGAGTATCCTAATAAAAATTTGATACTGCTTGTCAACAAGATTGACGGAATTCCTGATGATCCGCTGAATGACATCAAAAAAGAATTACCTCAAGCCCTATTTATCTCAGCAAAGGAGAATACCGGGATGGAAGAACTCAAGGCCAGTCTGTTAAAACTTGTAAATACAGGAGCACTGAATTCCGGAGATACAGTCGTGACAAATACCCGCCATTATAATTCTCTGATAAAAGCCCGTGAAGAAATTCATAAAGTACAGACTGGGTTAGAAGAAGGAATATCAGGCGATCTGTTGGCAGTGGATATCCGTCAGGCCCTTTACCATTTTGGCGAGATCACCGGGGAAATAACTTCGGACGACCTGCTGGGGAATATTTTCGCGAATTTCTGCATCGGAAAATAAGGTCTTTTATTTTTTGTAAAACCCTGAATATCTTATATGTAACAAAGATTACATATAGGCAATATATGATTTATATCATATTAATACCGGCATACTGGCAGTACTTTCAATCCTAATTTAAATCCTTTAAAATAAAGTAGCTGTCATGGAAACGACCACAGAAATCAAGACTCGTGTATACAGGTTTGGGAATAAAAAAGCCGATGGGAAGAGTGCAATGAAAAACTTACTTGGGGGCAAGGGCGCCAACCTGGCTGAAATGAGTCGTATTGGAATTCCGGTTCCTCCGGGATTTACTATCACCACAGAAGTTTGCACCGAATACAATGAACTGGGCCGGAAAAAGGTTATATCCCTGATCAAATCCGAAGTTGAAAAAGCGGTACAGGAAATTGAAGAGACCATGGGAGCAAAATTCGGAGATGATGATGATCCTCTGTTACTCTCTGTGCGCTCTGGTGCCAGGGTCTCCATGCCGGGGATGATGGATACCGTACTGAATTTAGGCTTAAATGATGACGCCGTTGAAGGCATTGTCAAAAAGACCGGGAATGAACGGTTTGCCTGGGATTCCTATCGCCGTTTTATACAGATGTACGGAGGTGTTGTAATGGGAATGAAACCAGAGTCCAAGGAAGATGAAGATCCCTTCGAAGAAATCATTGACAACTTAAAGGAGAAAAGACATATAAAGCTCGACACTGATTTTACTATCCAGGATTTGCAGGACCTCGTGTACGACTTTAAGGATGTTGTAAAGAAAAAAACCGGGAAAAACTTTCCGACAGACCCCTGGGATCAGCTGTGGGGTGCTGTAATGGCTGTTTTTGACAGTTGGAACGGAAAACGCGCCCAGTATTATCGGAAAATCCATAGTTATCCTGCCGATTGGGGTACTGCAGTAAATGTACAGGCCATGGTATTTGGTAATATGGGCCTCGATTCGGGGACGGGGGTATGTTTTACGCGCGATGCAGGAACCGGCGAAAATGTGTTTAACGGGGAATACCTTATCAACGCCCAGGGCGAGGATGTGGTTGCAGGAGTGCGTACACCTCAGCAGATCACCAGACTGGGATCTGAACGTTGGGCAAAACTGGCTCAAATCTCCGAGGAGGACAGAAAGACCGACTACCCCTCTCTGGAAGAATTAATGCCGGAGATCTATCAGGAATTAGATGGGTATCAGAAAACACTGGAAGACCATTACCGCGACATGCAGGATATGGAATTTACCATACAGCAGGGTAAACTTTGGATCCTGCAAACCCGAAATGGAAAGCGTACAGGGGCAGCTATGGTTAAGATTACAATGGATCTGTTGGAAGAAGGTGTAATTGACGAAAAAGAAGCTTTGCTTAGAATCGACCCGGCCAAACTCGACGAACTCCTCCACCCTGTTTTCGATCCTAATGCACTATTGGATGCAGAGATCATAGCCCAGGGTTTACCTGCTTCACCCGGTGCAGCTACAGGGCAAATCGTATTTTTTGCCGAAGAGGCAAAGAAATATAAAAATACGATCCTGGTACGTACAGAAACTTCCCCTGAAGACCTGGAAGGCATGGATCTTGCAAGAGGAATCCTTACCGCCAGAGGGGGAATGACCTCCCATGCGGCCGTTGTGGCGCGCGGGATGGGGAAATGCTGTATCTCCGGTGCAGGAGCTCTTAAGATCAATTACAAAAAAAGAACCCTAACGGTTGATGGAAAAGAATTCCACGATGGCGACTGGATCTCCCTCAATGGTTCTACCGGGAATATTATAGAAGGGAAAGTTGCGACAAGACAACCTGAACTCAGCGGGGAATTCGGGGAGTTGATGGATCTTTCTGATAAGTATACCCGAATGAAGGTTCGGACAAATGCTGATACTCCTAAAGATGCCCTCGTAGCCCGTAATTTTGGAGCTCAGGGGATTGGACTTACCCGTACAGAACATATGTTCTTTGAGGTGGACAGGATCAAGGCTATGCGTGAAATGATCCTTGCGACGACCGTAAAAGGGAGAAAACATGCACTACGTGAACTATTACCCATGCAACGCAGCGATTTTGAAGGTATTTTTGAAGCCATGCAAGGCCTTCCTGTAACTATAAGGTTGCTCGACCCACCACTGCATGAATTTGTACCTCATCAGCTCGCTACACAAAAAGAATTGGCAGAGGACCTCCATATTTCGCTTGATGCGGTGAAAAGTAAAGTAGCGGCCCTGGAAGAATTTAACCCCATGCTGGGGCATAGAGGATGCCGATTGGGAAATACGTATCCTGAGATCACCGAAATGCAGACAAGGGCCATTATAGAGGCCGCACTAAATGTAAAAGAAAAGGGTATTGATGTACATCCTGAGATCATGGTACCACTGGTGGGAACCGTAAACGAGTTTGTAGAACAGGAAAAAGTAATCCGGGAAACCGCAGAGGCTATCTTTGCCAGACGGAAAACCAAGATCAATTATTCCGTAGGGACTATGATCGAGATCCCCCGGGCAGCCCTGATGGCGGATAAGATCGCCGAACATGCCGATTTCTTTTCTTTCGGCACCAATGACCTTACACAAATGACTTATGGGTATTCCCGGGATGATGCGAGCAAATTCCTTCCCATCTACCTGGAGAAAGGAATTTTAAAGGAGGATCCTTTTGAAGTGATGGATCAGGAAGGTGTAGGGCAATTAGTACTTATGGGAACAGAACGCGGAAGGAAAAGCAAGCCTCACTTAAAGGTAGGAATCTGCGGGGAACACGGGGGGGAACCCAGTTCAGTAGAGTTCTGTCACCGTGCCGGAATGAATTATGTAAGCTGTTCGCCTTTCAGGGTACCTATAGCCAGGGTGGCTGCTGCTCAGGCGGCTATTATGGAGGAAAAATAGCTTATCAACAAGCTTAAAGATTTCCAATTGGACACCTATTAGTGTATATAGGTGTCCATTTTTTTTAATATTCTTAGTTGGTGAAGAAAGCCTATTTTTGCACGAGAATTTAAATTGGCAATGTTCCATATTTTTAATAAGAAACGATTTTTAGTAGATGCGTTAAAGGGGTTCGTAGACATTCACAATCACCTTCTGCCGGGTATTGATGATGGAGCAAAAACCGTGGGAGACTCTATAGTCATGATCCGAGAATTTGAGTCCTTTGGAGTGACAAAGTTTATAGCTACTCCTCATATTATGGCCGACTACTACCCAAACACACCAACAACTATTGGCAATGCCCTGGGAATACTAAAATCGGAGTTGTTGATGCAGGGTAAGGAGAATATCACAATAGAAGCAGCGGCAGAACATATGATTGATGCATCCTTTGAAAACCTTTTTGAGAATAAGGAAATCATGCCTCTTAAATTCAATTACCTCCTAGTAGAGATGTCGTATCTGCAAGCCTCACTTAATTTTGACAGTGCTATTGAAAAAATAACTTCTGCAGGATTTTTTCCAATACTAGCCCATCCTGAGCGATATCGCTATCTTCATTCAAAAAGGAAGGTCTTAAAGGAGTACAAGAGAAAAAATGTGCTGTTTCAGCTAAATCTGTTGTCCTTAAGTGATTACTACGGCAGTGATATACAAAAATTTGCTTTCCAACTATTAGAAAAGAACAAGATCGATTTCGTGGGATCGGATGTTCACACGATCAATCAATTAAAGAGCTTAAAAGAAATTACCGTATCAGAAAAAGTTTATGATAAGATAGTGCCCATTGTTCAAAATACGATAAGGGAGTTTTATTAATTCAAATAATTTCCTAGGCAAATTTCCACCATTTTTTAGTTTTCTCCCCATAGCCATAGCCGTATTTACCACCATAGCCCAGATTTGATTCCTTTACTCCGTTAACAATGAATGATAACCCGTTTAATTTTCCTTCTGCATGAAGTTTTAAAGGAAAGTCGAGTACTTTTAATTCCGTAACTCCGGCACGAACCACGTATAGAATTTGATCCGCATATTCACTGATAAGCAGTGTGTCAGAGACTACCATGAGCGGAGCCGTATCTACAATTACATAGTCATAGTCAGCCGGTACAATAGCCAGCAATTCTTTCATCTTGTCATTCATTAATAGTTCAGCCGGATTAGGCGGTACTTTTCCAGAATAAATAACATCTACCGTCTGGTCATGGGCCAACATAGGAGAGATAATCTCATCAATACTTATTTTTTCATCCACCAAGTAATCTGTAAGACCGATGCTTCCATTTTCCCTTTTGGGCTTACCGAGACGATCCACATTTTTTCCTGAATAAAACTCATAGATCCTTGGATTCCTTATATCTGCACCGATCAGTAATACTTTTTTATTTGCCTTTGCAAAGATCATGGCAAGATTGGCTGAAACCAGCGTTTTTCCTTCCCCGGGCACCGAAGAAGTAACATATATGATATTCCCTTTGCCTTTGGATCTCTTTTTCGATTTGATCATGTAATCGATGTTAGTCCTGAGGATCCTCAGTGATTCTGCCAGTACCGTCCTTTCCCCTGTGCGCACCAGAGAATTTTCCTTTTTAGAGATCTTGGGTAATTCGGCCAGTACCGGAATATCCCCTACGTACTTCTCTAGAAGAATCTTATTATGTACCTTGTTATCTAACAACTGCAGCAAGTAAACTAAAGAAAATGGAATTAGTATACCCAAGATAAGGCTAGCCAGCAGAATAATTGGTTTTTTTGGGGATACCGGGAATTCGCTCACACCATAAGCTCTATCGATTATTTTTGACTTTGGTGAAGCAGATGCAAAGGTGATCTGAGACTCTTCTCGTTTCTGCAATAAATAGAGATAAAGGGCCTCTGTGGTTTGTTGTTGGCGCGTAATATCCCGTAAAGCTCTTTCATTTCCAGGCGTCGCATAAATCCTGGCATTAACGGCAGAAAGCCTGCTGCTCAAATTGCTGACCTGCATGTCCAGTGTATTGGTCATACTATTTAAACTGGATTGCAAGCTCTTTCTCAACCCATTTAATTGTTCATCCAGGCTTACAATGACCGGGTTTTTTTCATTAGAACTTCGGAGTAGCCTATTCCTTTCACTCACCAATTGATTAAACAGAGCAGTTGTGCTTGCAATTGTAGGATCATTTAATCCTATGTTGGAAGGAAGTATTTCATACCCCTGCATATTGTCAATGATATCCTTCATTGATGCCGCTGAATTTAGCTGAAACTGCACATTTTGTAATTCCTGCTGACTTTGAGCACTTATGTTGATATTGCTACTGGTCTGTGAAGCCACATCCGCAATACCCCTCCCCGCCTTGAATTCCTGTGCAGACTGATCTACTGAAGAGAGGTCCCCGTAGATCTCATTTATACGGTCATTTATAAACGCTGAGGTCCTATCTGCGATCAGCCTTTTATCTTCTATCGCATTCCCATTGTAAGTATCTATTAAGCCATTGACGATATCCTTTGCTTTTTGCTCTACAGCATCATTAAGAGAAATGGTTATTACATTAGTAAATTCGTTATTGACAGTTATTATAATTTTATCCTTGTATTTCTGAGCGACTGAAATCAGGGGCGCTAAGATCACCTTAAATTCACGACCCCTTTGTGCAGCCATATCGCCATTATTGGGGATCATAACCAAATCCCCGATCGATGAGGATACCTTCCCTCCAAAACTATAACTGTTAGCAGGTCCGACCTCTTGTCCTTTTATTTCCTGAAAGGTAAAGGTAGATTCTGAGGTTACTTTTACCAAAAATTCAGCCTTAGACGTATAGACCAAAGTATCAGGGATTAAGAAATTGACCTTAAAGGGTGCTGCCTTTCCATAAAGTTCCGAATCGTGGATTTTGCCAAGGGAAAAAATTCTAATATTAATTCCCAATTGCCTAGCCACTTCGATCATGTTAGTTCGTGAATTCAGGAGCTCGATCTCATCCTCAACCTTGGTATTCCCTGCAGTAAACATCTCGAGATCAGAAAAGGCTCCTAGTTCCGAGCCGGCACTTTGGTTTTCAAGGATCTGTATCTTTCCCTTTACAGCATACTGAGGAGTTGTATATCGGATATATAAAAGGGCAAGTATTACCGCAAGAATAATACCTGCTACAAACCATTTCCAGCGGGTGAGATAGGGTTTTAATAACTCCGAGTAATCTGACTCATTAGTAGGTCTACCAGAATAAGAGGGTTTCATTGATATCAATTAATCTAATTATTTATCTTGTTAACAACAATACCCCGGATGTTATCAATGTTGAAATAATTGTTATGGTTATAGTTGTAGAGGGGCCTACCGAAGTTTCCTTAATTCCCGTTCTATTTGGTTCTATGTAGACTACATCATTCTGGGTGAGATAGTAGACCGGAGATTTGGTCATATCCTTAGAAGTCAGATCAATTCTAGTATATACTTTAGTTCCGTTAAAATCCCTAATTACCAGAACATTTTCACGCACTCCTCTTAAGGTCAGATCTCCTGCAAGTCCGAGCGCTTCTAAAATTGATATTTGTTCCCCAACCACAGGATAAGTACCGGGCCTGTTTACCTGACCCAAAATGGTAACGGTAAAATTAGTTAACCTAATATTTATTATAGGATCTTTCAAATACTCTGACAGCCTTTCTCGGAGTAAACTTCTCAATTCATCAGGTGAAAGACCCTCGATTTTGAGTTTCCCTATTACCGGAAAATCGATCATTCCATCCTGGTCTACCAAATAATCTACTTGTTCCGCGCTAAAACCACGTTCTGATGCGCCCCTGAATAAATTAAAAGGAACACTAGCCTCCGGATCCAGAGAAGATACATGAATAGAAACCAGGTCATCCACCTTAAATTTTGTAGCAGCCTTGTTGTTGACCAACATCGTTTCAAACTCACCCGTATCCTGGAAATATACAACATCACGGCGCGAAGCACATGATGAAAGTAAAAAGCACGTAAAAAGTGTTAAAAAAAGTATTTGGCCTAATAACGGAATCTTGTTGAACATTAATTAAATTTTGATAAATGGTTGATTTATGGTAAAATCGTATTCTTTTCTCTTCTCTCAATTATTGTCTCTTCGAGATTGGATTTCAATTCTTTTGAGTCTAATTCGCTAAACTTAGAATTGTTCGAAATATATTCAGGAACTATTTGCTTCATTAACTTCACCGTGTTGCCGGAAAAAAACATATTAGTAACACACAATTCGTCTATCTTGGCTCTTACCTCAGTATAATCAAAATCGCGAACCTTACTTATCATAATTTTTTTATTATAAGTCGGTAAAGTATTTTCTCCATTCGCCAGTAATTCTTCATATAATTTTTCTCCGGGTCGCAGACCTGTTACTTGAATATCAATGTCTTCCGGGTAACGCAGTCCTGAAAGTTTGATCATATTCTTGGCCAAATCCATTATTTTTACTGACTCTCCCATATCAAAGATAAAAAGTTCTCCTCCACTTCCCATCGCCCCTGCCTCCAATACAAGCTGGGATGCCTCAGGGATAGTCATAAAAAAACGAGTAATGTCTTCATGTGTTACTGTTAAAGGTCCTCCTTTTTCTATTTGCTTTTTAAATAGGGGAATTACCGATCCGTTTGAGCCTAAGACATTCCCGAAACGAGTGGTAATGAATTTCGTTACACCTTCCTGCTGTCTACAGCTAATATACATTTCTGCAATGCGCTTTGTAGCCCCCATCACATTTGTAGGGTTCACCGCCTTATCTGTAGATACAAGTACAAATTTTTGTGTTCCATATTGAATTGAAAGGTCTGCAATTACCTTAGTTCCGGCGATATTTGTTTTGATAGCAGGATATGGATTTTCCTCCATTAAGGGCACATGCTTATAGGCCGCGGCATGAAATACAATATCAGGTTTAAAATCATTGAATATTTCATTCATCCTGTTCTTGTCCCGGATATCTGCAACAAGAGGTTTAAAATTAAATATCTTTGATTGCTTTAATTCTTGTTGCAAATCATATAATGCCGATTCTGCAAGATCAACTATAATCAAGGATTTATAATGATATCGAGTGATTTGACGAACCAATTCACTGCCGATGGAACCAGCCCCGCCGGTTACCAATATTACTTTATCATTAAGCTCTTCAGAAATCCTTGAATTTTTGATTAAGATGGGGGATCGATTTAACAGATCCTCTATCTGAATTTTTTTGATCTGAGATACCTTTAATTCCCCGTTGATCCAATCCTCTACAGGTGGCACCATTTTTACTATAACAGGAAAATCTACCAACCCTTCAACTTTTGATCTAAGTGTTTTTGGCTCTATGTTATGAATCGAAAAAATTACCTCAGAAATTTCTTTTATTCTGATAAATTCCTCGTTTAAAGATTGAGGTCCGTAAACCTTTATGCCATTGATCTTTTTGCCAATTTTTTGCTTATCACTATCTATATAGCCAACTACGTTTGCCATATTTCTCGAGTGATTAGAAAGTGCATGATGTGTTAATATGCCTGACTCTCCGGCACCATAAATTAAAACGTTTTTATTGTTTGAATTTAATTTATGAACCAGGTTGTAATGCAAACTCTTAAAAACATATCTGCTGGCAGTAAGAGATACAAAGGCTATAAAACTATTAATAACTATGATTGAAAGAGGGATTGTAAAGTCTTCAAGAACGACAAATTGCCTATTTAAAAGGACTATGAATATGGCTATAATGCTCGACAAACAAACGGCATTAAAAATATTATATACATCACGCACCCCTGTATGTCTGATCACTCCTTTATAAGAACCGGTAATTAAGAATGCCACTAATGAAATAAGTATTATTAAGGGCACCTGTATACCAAGCTTTTCGAAATCAAAATTCAAAGTGAAATTGAACCTTACAAAGTATGACAACACAAAGGCAATAGAAATCGTGATTAGGTCAATAATCAATACTACCCATTTGGAGGCATAACGCTGAACTGTACTACTAAAGTATTTTCGTAACATTAGACGGTTCCTTTTATAATATCTGTTATTCTTAGAAGATCTTCGGTACTTAAATTAGAACCACTGGGCAGACATAACCCTCTTGTAAATAGATCTTCACTTATTCCATTTACAAAGGATAGTTCATCCTTAAAAACAGGTTGCATATGCATCGGTTTCCACAAGGGTCTTGATTCTATATTTTCCTGAAGTAAGGCTAACCGTATTTGCTCACGTGCCTCATAGGATGTACACAAAATACACGTAAGCCATCGATTGGAATAAAATCCCTCCGGTTCGTCGAGAAACTCAATACTTTCTAATTGAGATAATTCCTCTTTGTAAAATTGAAAATTAGCTCTACGTGCACGAACGCGATCATTCAGCACCTCCATCTGGCCCCTGCCAATTCCGGCTAAGACATTACTCATTCTATAATTAAAACCAATTTCGGAATGTTGATAGTGGGGGGCGTCGTCCCTCGCTTGAGTTGCTAAAAAAACAGCTTTTTCTTTCAGCTTTTTTTCTTTTGACACCAATGCTCCACCTCCCGAAGTTGTAATGATCTTGTTTCCATTGAAAGATAATATTGCCACATCTCCAAAAGTACCACAAGCTATACCATTATAGGTGCTTCCCAAAGCCTCAGCACTGTCTTCAACAATGGGTATATTGTATTTTTGTGCCACCGCATTCACCTCATTTACCTGATAAGGCATACCGTACAGGTGAACTGGAACAATGGCTTTCGGTTTCTTCCCTCTAGAAATACCATTCAGAATTGCTTCTTCCAACAAAACCGGACATATATTCCAGGTTTTTTTTTCGCTGTCAACAAATACGGGGGAGGCCCCTAGGTAAGTAATAGGATTAGCAGATGCAGAAAAGGTAAAACTCTGGCAGATCACCTCATCTCCCGGGGAAACCCCAACCAATTGCAAAGCCAAATGCAATGCTCCGGTACCTGAACTCAGCGCCGCAACGTGAGCGTCATTGCCCAAATAAACAGCCAGATCTTTTTCAAAGCCCTGAACATTCGGACCTAAAGGAGCGATCCAATTCGTTTCGAATGCTTCATTGATAAACTCTTGCTCTTTCCCGCCCATATGGGGAGATGAAAGCCAAATTTTATTTTGTATTACTGTTTTCACAGGTTTGGTTTTGGTCAAATGGTTTTAAATTCAAATCTATGTTGGATAATCCTGAATTCTTTTGTTTACTCTATATAGTTACCAACAATTTGTCTTCTCCTTACTCTAAAACACAGGAAAGAATAAAATTACTCTTAAAAATCTCAGACACATAATTACTGCTAAATAATTCGGTCAATTCCACAAAAAGTC
This sequence comes from Muriicola sp. SD30, assembly GCF_041205185.1. Lineage (NCBI taxonomy): Bacteria > Pseudomonadati > Bacteroidota > Flavobacteriia > Flavobacteriales > Flavobacteriaceae > Muriicola > Muriicola sp. SD30. The sequence goes on along the minus strand of NZ_JBGEWB010000001.1, from coordinate 1,067,134 downwards.
GGTTAGCATCCATATTTGGGGATATTAAAATAACCAAAATATTTCCTAATAACTAATAATAAAATATAACCAACCCAATGATATGGGTCATATCCAATTAAATTGACACGCTAATTATAAAATTCACAGAAGAAAAATGATATTTCGGAAACTAGTTCAATTTGTTATCATTAAAAGGATCTTCAGATGTCAAAAATTCTTAATTATCCTGAAATTATTTACTTATCCTTTCTTTTCAAATCACTAAATAGCTTTGTGAAGCTTTAAATAAAATAGTATAGGACTTTGGATTAAATCGGTTTAATAAACCGTTTTCCCTAATTAAAAATTTGAAAGCAGGAGTGTTAATTACCGATTAGATCTCCCGAGATATGTATCCTGCACAAATTAAATATGACACTTATAAATGAACAATCTATTTACAATCACTTTTTTTTGGGACACTTTAACCTATGTTTATACAACATCGTCCTATTTTTATTAATTGATCAAATAATTATCGGATTTTTGATAAAGTGTTAATCTCTAATCGCATGAAAATTTTAGTAACCGGTGCAGCCGGTTTTATCGGTTTTTTTGTAGCCAAATTACTTGCAGTTAAGGGGCATAAAGTTATTGGCCTAGACAATATAAATGATTACTACGATCCCCTCTTAAAATATGCCAGGCTTAAAGAACTGGGTATTTCAAAAGACAGTGCCGAAAAATTCAATTTACTTTCCAGCAGTCAATCCATAAATAATTTTTCATTCATAAGGTTAAATCTTGAGAATCAGGAGGAACTTTCTGCACTTTTCGAAAAGGAAAAATTTGATGTTGTCTGCAATCTGGCTGCCCAGGCCGGTGTTCGTTACAGTATAGAAAATCCTCAGGCTTACATTGAAAGTAATGTAGTAGGGTTTTTAAACATTCTTGAAAATTGCAGGCATTTTAAAATCAAACATTTGATCTACGCCAGTAGTTCGAGTGTTTATGGCCAAAATTCAAAAATACCCTTCGAGACCACTGACAGAGTAGATCAGCCGGTTAGTCTGTACGCAGCTACCAAAAAAAGCAATGAGCTTATGGCTCATACTTATAGCCATCTCTTCGGTTTTTCTACAACTGGTTTGCGATTTTTCACGGTCTATGGCCCTTGGGGCAGGCCAGATATGGCCATGTTCCTATTTACTGAGGCTATTTTAAAGGGCAACCCAATAAAGGTCTTTAACTATGGCCTACTGGAACGGGATTTTACTTATATAGATGATATCACGGAAGGTGTTGTAAGAGTAGTAGAAGAAGATGTTAGCCTGCGTCTGGAAAAAGGGGATCTCTATAAGTTATACAATATAGGGAATAATCAGTCGGTTAATTTAATGGATTTTATCGCGGCTATCGAGGATACGCTTCAGATCAAGGCCGAAAAAGAAATGCTTCCTATGCAACCTGGAGATGTGGAAAAAACCTGGGCGAATGTGGATGACCTGATAAGAGATTTCGGATACCAACCGGATACTACAATCCAAAAGGGCGTAAAACTATTTGTGGACTGGTACCAAGAATATTATAATAAATAAATTCGGGAAGACACTTTCGCTTGAATATCCTCATTCTTGAAATTTCCGTTAAGAAAAGGATCTACAAGAATGTCTATTTATCAATGGCCACATCAAATACCTTTTATCGATTAAAAAAGTTATTTGTACATTTTCTCAGATTATTGATAGAAGTTAACGCATCTTTGAGTCCAACCAAAAATTAGAAACTTCATGAAAAACAACCAGCCCAATCTCAATAATGACTAGATAATGCTAATTTTAGGACTCGGTAGTGTGCTATCCGTGATCTTTCCAAATCTATACGGAATCAACATGCCGGGCACACGTGTATTTAAAGACCAACTAGCAATAAATAATCATGTTATTTAATTCTATTGATTTTGCCATTTTTCTGCCAATAGTATTTGTACTCTATTGGTTTGTGACAAAAAAGAACTTGAAGCTTCAAAACTTGCTTATAGTTATCGCAAGCTACATATTCTATGGATGGTGGGATTGGAGATTTTTGTCTTTGATAGTTTTTAGCACCGTGGTAGATTACCTGGTGGGCCTTAAATTAAATAATGAAACGAATCTAACCAAAAGAAAAATTCTTCTATGGACAAGCATTCTTGTAAACCTTGGCTTTTTAGGCTTCTTTAAGTATTTCAATTTTTTTCAAGAAAATTTCGTCTCCGCATTCTCATTTTTTGGGTGGGAAATCCAGAGTTCTTCCTTAAATATAGTACTTCCAGTAGGGATCAGTTTTTATACCTTCCAAACAATGAGTTATACCATAGATGTATACAAAAGGAAATTAGCTCCTACTAATGATTTTATCTCTTTTGCAGCCTTTGTGAGTTTCTTTCCACAGTTGGTGGCGGGTCCTATTGAACGAGCCAAACATTTGCTTCCTCAATTTTATGGCAAAAGAGATTTTAATTATTCTCTGGCCGCTGATGGAATGCGGCAAATATTATGGGGATTATTCAAAAAGGTTGTCATAGCGGATAATTGTGCGGTATATGTCAACCAAATCTTCGAAAATTCAGCAACCCTCAATGGAAGTGATCTACTATTAGGTGTCTTCTTATTCTCCTTTCAGATATATGGGGATTTTTCCGGTTACTCTGATATTGCAATTGGTGTAGCCAGATTATTTGGCTTCGATTTAATGAGAAACTTTTCATATCCCTATTTCTCACGAGATATTGCAGAATTTTGGAGACGTTGGCACATTTCACTTTCTACATGGTTTAGAGATTATTTATATATACCTCTTGGAGGTAGCAGAGGCAATACATCGTTAAAAGTTAGGAATGTATTCATAATTTTTGTGGTGAGTGGATTTTGGCATGGTGCGAATTGGACTTTCATTATTTGGGGCCTTTTAAATGCAATCTATTTTTTGCCTCTTCTTTTATCAAATAATAATAGAAACCATCTGGAGATCGTTGCACTCAATAATGTATTACCCAGCTTAAGAGAGACATTAGCTATCCTCAAAACATTTGGATTGACAATGTTTGCCTGGATATTTTTCAGATCCGACAATATCGGACATGCTTTTCAGATCATCAAAGAGGTTTTTTCGGGTAGTTTATTTTCGAAACCAACAATTAATGATCCATTTGAACTCTTAATTCTATTTGTTCTACTATTTTATTTTATAATTCAGGAATGGATAGGAAGAAAAAACCAATACGCCATAGAATCACTAGGGAGGAGTAAATATAAGGGGGTTAGGTGGATAACATATTTAGTGCTATTCACTATTATTATTTTACTTGGAGGTAGCGATCAAGAATTCATTTATTTTCAATTTTGAAGTATGTATAAATTTATACTGAAATCTGCTGTTTTTTCATTTTTGTTTCTAGCTCTAAATTTTTGCTATTTATTTATAATTCAAAAAGTTGATTGGAATTTCGCCAAAAGGATAGAGGCATTGAATTTGGAGAATCCGCGCTTTGATGTTCTTATTCTTGGGAATAGCCTGGCCATGGATGGTGTTGACACAGACTATATGTCTAAAAAGAATCTCTCTTCTTACAATCTCGCTTTGGGCGGCTCCTCAATATCTACTAGCCTAATTCAATTGAAAGAGTATCTAACGGCATACTCTTATAAACCTAAATATGTAATCGTTGGTCACGCATCGTATACTTCATTTATGAAAAAGGATAAGAAAATACATCCTGCTGTTGATTTTACCTCAGAAAACAAAGTCTATGGAATTTATGATTTACCGATGATTAAGTTTAAATGGATGCTAGTAGATAATCTAAAAAAGTTAATATCAAAACCACATAGAGAGGCCTTTCTTTTGAAAGGGCAATTGAAGTTCAAAAAGAAGGTTGCGGATAATACTTCATTAAGAGACGACAATGAACTTAATCTTGATTTCTATAAGAATAATGAGGTGCTTAATGAATTTATTGAATTGTGCTCTTATCACAACATTCAAGTATTTTTTGTAGAAATGCCCGGTTTCAAAGATGAACGACATCCGAAAAAATTCAATTGTAAAATTTTAAATAAAGAAAGCAAAAATGGTTTTCTGATAGATTATAACACGATCGTATTCGGGAAAATTTTTGATTCGAAAGAAGACTGGATTGGTGCTGACCACCTAAATGAATCCGGGGCAAGAAAGTTCACCGAAGAATTGGTACAGGATTTATTCATCAATAAGATATGTGGACCGAACACAGAATCGATTGAATACAACTAAAGAATCACCCCAAAACTTTTTCATTTATCATAGAATTCTTCCAGATCGAATTTGTTTTCACTTTGCACAGAAATCAACTCTTCTGTCATTTATTTTAGATCTTTATCCAATATTTAAAAAAGTGAAGATTTAACTGAAAAAGAAACGAGGCGGACTGGTCTGATTAGTGGATCCTGCATTGTTGTTTATAATTCCTATTGCACTTAATCGACAAATAATGAGATTTGGAATATTTAAGTAGGTTTTTCCTTTCGTTTTGATGTAATTTACGCTCCAATTTTAATTATGACCATACAAGGATTTAATCTTAAACCCGATCATTTGTTCTTAGTCACCGGGGGAGCTGGATTCATAGGTTCCAACCTTTGTGAAGTATTACTTAATAACGGAAATAGGGTTCGTTGCCTGGATAACTTTGCTACTGGGAAAAAAGATAATATTAAAGATTTACTTCCCAACTCAAACTTCGAATTACTTGAAGGTGATATTCGAAACATTGATGATTGTCTCCAGGCATGTGAAGGAGTAGATTATGTTTTACACCAGGCAGCTCTAGGTTCAGTACCTCGGTCAATTAAAGATCCTATTACTAGTAACGAAGTAAATGTTGGGGGGTTTCTCAATATGCTTTTAGCTGCAAGGGATGCTGGTGTTAAGCGTTTTGTGTACGCTGCTAGTTCTTCGACCTATGGAGACTCTAAAAGCCTGCCCAAAGTGGAAGATGTTATCGGTAAGCCCTTGTCGCCTTATGCTATCACGAAATATGTAAACGAACTATATGCTGAAATTTTTAGCAAAACTTATGGTATCGAAACAATCGGCCTGCGGTATTTTAATGTATTTGGAAGGCGTCAGGACCCCAATGGGGCGTATGCTGCTGTTATTCCCAAGTTTGTAATGCAACTAATGAAGCATCAATCACCCATTATCAATGGCGATGGGTCGTTTTCCAGGGATTTTACATATGTTGATAATGTCATTGAAATGAATATTCGGGCCGTACTCACCAAAGATAAAAATGCAATCAATACGGTTTATAATGTCGCTTTCGGGGAACGGACCAATCTCAATGAATTGGTGGTCTTATTGAAAAAGTACTTGTCTAGGTTTGACCCTGCTATTGGAAACGTAGACCCTGAATATGGTCCTAAACGTGAAGGAGATGTCCCCCATTCTCTGGCTTCCATAGAAAAAGCGAAGAAACTGTTGGGTTATGATCCCAAATTTGATATGCAATCCGGATTGCAGGAAGCTGTAAAATGGTATTGGAAGAATCTAAAATAGAATATAGATGAAATTGACGGTTATAGGCACCGGGTACGTAGGTTTAGTGAGTGGGACCTGTTTCGCAGAAATGGGAAACATGGTAACCTGTGTGGATATTGATTCCGGGAAGATCGAAAAATTAAAGGAAGGGATCATCCCGATCTACGAACCTGGATTGGAAGCCATGGTTAAGCGGAACACCGAGAACAAAACCCTTTCCTTCAGCACGGATCTAAAAGCGTCCCTCGAAAAAACCCAGATCGCTTTTATCGCAGTGGGTACTCCCATGGGGGAAGACGGCTCTGCAGACCTACAGTACGTCCTGCAAGTGGCCAAGGAGATTGGCACTCATATGCAACATCCCCTGATCATCGTCGATAAATCCACTGTTCCGGTCGGGACAGCAGACAAGGTAAGGGAAACGATCTCCAGAGCTCTCGCAGACAGGAATGTCGACCTCGATTTTCATGTGGTTTCCAACCCGGAATTCCTTAAGGAAGGAGATGCCATCAATGATTTTATGAAACCGGACCGGGTAGTTGTGGGATCGGACCACGAGGAATCAACAGCTGTAATGAGGTCTTTGTACGCCCCTTTTTTCAGGAGCAGCATGGACAGGCTTATCACCATGGATGTTCGCTCAGCGGAGATGACCAAATACGTGGCCAATGCCATGCTGGCCACGAAGATCTCCTTTATGAACGAAGTGGCCAATATATGCGAACTGGTGGGAGCTGATGTCAATAAGGTGCGCATAGGGATCGGTTCAGACAGCAGGATAGGGTATAGCTTCATCTATCCGGGTAGCGGCTATGGTGGGTCCTGTTTCCCCAAAGACGTCAGGGCCTTGCACCGTACCGCTGCGGAGCACGGATATGAAGCCGAGCTGATTGGCTCTGTAGAGGCAGTGAATGATCGGCAAAAACTTGTGATCTCTCAGAAAGTTATCAAGCACTTCGGGGAAGATCTAAAGGGTAAAAAGTTCGCTATCTGGGGGTTGGCTTTTAAACCTCAGACGGATGACATGCGGGAGGCACCATCGATTTATATCATCAAAGAATTGGTGAAAAGGGGTGCAAAAATTCAGGCCTATGACCCCAAAGCCATGGAAGAAGCTGAACATTTCTACCTTAAGGATGTACCGGGCATCACCTACCATTCCTCCAAGTACGATACGCTGCATAAAGCCGATGCGATGATACTGCTTACGGAATGGAAGGAATTCAGAGCTCCTGACTTTATGGAACTGAAAGCGCGGTTGAAACAGCCCCTAATCTTTGACGGAAGAAATCAATACAATTCCGAATCCTTAAAGAGGATTGGATTTACATATTATCAGATCGGTAAAAAAACCGACTAAAAAGACTTAGATGACTAAAATAGCAGTAATAGGTTTAGGGTATGTAGGACTGCCTCTGGCCAGACTTTTTGCCACCAAATATCCAGTAATAGGGTTTGACATCAACAAATCCAGGGTGGAGGAATTGCAATCAGGGGTGGATGCCACTCTGGAAGTAGAGAACGAGACCCTGGCCAAAGTCTTAAAACAATCCCCCAAGATGGAAATCGGACTTTATTGCTCAGATCAGCCGGAGGATCTCAGGGACTGCAACTACTATGTGATTACCGTACCCACGCCGGTAGATAAAACCAACAGGCCTATTCTGACACCCTTGTACAAATCAAGTGAGACCGTAGGTAAGGTGTTAAAAAAGGGAGATATCGTGATCTATGAATCTACCGTGTACCCAGGGGTGACCGAGGAGGAATGTGTGCCAGTACTCGAACAGCATAGCGGGCTTAAATTCAATAAAGATTTTTTCACCGGGTATTCCCCCGAACGCATTAATCCCGGAGATAAAGAACATACTGTGGAAAAGATTCTGAAGGTGACCTCGGGCTCCACGCCTGAAGTAGCCAAAAAGGTGGACGCTCTATATGCCTCTGTAATTACCGCAGGCACTCATATGGCTCCTTCAATAAAGGTGGCAGAGGCAGCCAAGGTGATTGAAAATTCTCAGCGCGACATCAACATTGCCTTTGTCAATGAGCTGGCCAAGATCTTTAATCTCATGGGAATAGACACCCACGCAGTGCTGGAAGCGGCTGGTACCAAATGGAATTTCCTGCCCTTTAAACCCGGCCTGGTGGGGGGACACTGCATTGGAGTGGATCCTTATTATCTTGCACAAAAGGCGCAGCAATATGGCTATCATCCTGAAATCATCTTAACTGGTAGAAGGATGAATGACGGAATGGGGAAATATGTGGCCTCTGAGGTAATAAAACTTATGGTGCAAAAGGACATTAAAGTAAAAGGGTCTAAGATTCTTGTGCTGGGGATAACCTTTAAGGAAAACTGTCCGGATGTTAGAAATACCAAAGCTGTAGACTTAATTAAAGACTTAATAAGTTACGGAACAGATATGACCATTTATGATCCCTGGGCCTCCCCAAAAGAAGTTAAAGAAGAATATGGTTTAACAACCACCCGGGATTTACCTGAGGGTCCTTTTGATGCCGTAGTCCTTGCAGTGGCTCATAAAGAATATTTACAATTGAGGTTAAGGGAGCTGCTAAAAGAAAAGGGAATTCTTTACGATGTTAAAGGAGCTTTGAAAGAGCGTGTAGATGCCAGACTTTAATAATCTTTAGAATAATAAAACAATAAAAATCCTGACAAATTTGTCAGGATTTTTATTTTATTTATACTGAAATATTATTTACTTAATTACTCGGGTCAACGTCTTGATAAGTTCCATCTGGGCCGTTCCACATTTTAATGTTATCAAAGAAGATGTCATAATTTGTTCCTTCTGGAATAGGCATTAAAGCATCACTCCAATAAGGCCCAAACACAGGCGTTATTCCTAACCTTATTTCACCACCTCTGCGTTCATACCTGTAAAGTGTTGTGCCTGTTTGGTCTACAATTTTTTGACCATTTACCCATATTTCTATAAAACCATCACTCCTTGGGTCATAACCAAAATGATTTCTGCCAAGTTCTTGAGTGTCTGGACCAGTATAATCAGCACCAAACGCCCCTTTAAAGTGTATTACTACATCATACCATTGTCGAGGGTTATAATCGAAGGAAACAGAGGAAGTCCCTGTCCCGGCTCCGTTCCAAGTTCCTAAACTCTCTGAGGTTTGGTCAACCCTAGTTACATCGTCAGCTAGACTCCAATACAGTTGAGTGCCGTTTGACGCTTCACGAAGTGAAAGGGCATTAACCGTTGAACTCCCACCGGGGGCCAAAAGTCGGGCCTGATAAAAAAGCCTACTGTTACCAGTTGGGTTTTGTATGTAAAAGGAAAAACCGCACCACCACTCCCCGAAAGGATGAGCGACGTCTTTACCTACCTGATTCCTATTATATTCAGTACCATTTGGACTGTTATAATTGCCTAACCATAAAGCTCTTCCAGTACCATTACGCCCAGCCTTTAGTGGAGAATCGGGATGATCTGTTGTCCTTGGGGTTCCATTGTCTATTTCCCACTGATTTTGTTCGGGTTCGGGAGAGCCATTGGGCCCCCATTGCTGATAGGGGTATGTGCCATTTTCAAAGTCAGTAAACAAGTATACAGGCCCCGGTAATCCCGATTCTGCGTTAACGCTTGTATTGCCTATATCTTCTAATACCAGGTTTTGTATCTCCCAAGTGTCACCTGCCGTGCGGCCTCCAAAAACCAAATCATTGCCTTTATTGTTTTCAAGTGAGCCGTCGAATTCATAAGTATATGTTTCAAAGCTTCCCGTGATGTTGGGCGTTGCCATTTCATTATATCTTAGACCTATTTGGAGTTGTCCTGTACCGACTGTTTGTCTTGCATCAAAGGTTAACCTGAAACGTCTTGCCTCAAAAACACGGTTTGACAAAAGGTTGTAAAGCTCGGCAGACCAGTTGTCCTCAGTATTAGTAATAGAACCTCCTCCACCTGGTTCAGAATTACCAGCTATGACGGTTAAAATACCGCCTGTTGCAGTGGATCCATTTCTTAAAGTCCAATTATCCCCGTTTTGAAATGTTTCATTTAGAAATAAAACATCACCACTTCTAGCAGTTGGAAATGTTGTTGCACTTCCGTCCTGTCCTGTACTTCCGTCAGAACCATCACTACCAGGATCGTCTATTGATTCTATTTCTTGATCTATGAGAACGGTATCGAGCAATAGATCTGAATCCTTACTACAAGAAGTAAAGAATAGTACACTGCAAATTAAGCTCAACAATACTCGGGGACTTTGGGGATAAAATTTCATGTGATAAATAAATTAAGTTCCTATTATAATCAAATTTGGGTTCGCTAAAATTATTTAAATTTCAACAATCATCGTCAAAACTTATCCTTTTTTCGATGTAATACCTTTTTGACACTGATTATTTAACGTTGCAAGTGTAGTATTTGGATTTCACCGTTTCAAGTATTCGATGAACTACACTGTTTTTTAACAAACAGTTAAGATTTTAGGAGGGGCTAATCAAATCTGATGGGCAGAAAAGGAGATATCATTCCTGGTCAATGATAATTTATAGAGTTTGAAATTTTTATAGGTATTCCATATTACAAAAACTATTGGAAATTTGGGGCAAACGAAAGTTGCACCCGGAGTGTCCCAGACGGAATAATATGATTTTAGCAAAAAGTCTCGAGAGAGTAGGTTATAAATCTGAGTAATTGTTAATTTGAAACTATCATACATTATTGAAGTAAGATAGTTCTTAGGTCTTTCCTATAGACTAATTACCATTAGGAAATCCAAACTACAGATTATAGGCATTCTGATGAATTGTAGATTTTGACCAACTGTTATGAAGCAAGAATTGCAGGAAATAATCTACATTCTTTATTTTCAGAAGTTTTACTATAGGTTTTATAACACTATTTATAAAAAAACCTAAGTGCGTTATACGTAAAGGAGTAAACATAGTTATTGTGTATAAACGAAGTTCTTTCGACTTCTGTGGCGTGACTACTCAATCAGGAAGATGTGAAACGATCTATTATGAACTCTGATTTTTGAGCATCTAACCCATCTACTTATTCGTGTTTGTTCCTTCTTAAATAAAATTCAAAATATTTACAATCTTTTTATTCTTAAAATAGGAATATTACCCTTTGTTCAATGTATTTCTAATTGCCAAACCTAAATATTGCCCAAATACAGAAGGATTAAACTTCAAGAAACCAGCACATAATATCAACAAACCTATCGTAAATACAATAAACATGGTGACATCAGTTTTACCCAATAAATTAAACAAATATTTATATGCAAAAATCAATATACCTAGATACAGTCCCAGTCTTAATCCTGCCACCAGGGGCTGATAAAAATATTCGCCAATAGTTCCCTTAAAAACGTTTTTTACCAAAACCATCATCATTAAATAGTTTATAAAATGGCTTACAACAATTCCAATGGCTGCACCATTGATTCCGTAGAAATAACCCAAAGCACCAGAAAGTACTAAGATGATAACCGTAAAAATGTATTTGCGAGTTACATTTTTATAAACAAGACCTTTGGCCTTAATGACTTCATCGGTCGTTTTTCCGGCATTACTGAAGGTTAGAATGAGAAACATAATTTGTAGAGGTAAAACAGCTTCTGGCCAATTTGCCCCCATTAGAATTTGTACAATTTCCGCTGAAAAAAAAACTAAAAAAACCGTTGCGGGAATCATAATCGAGTTACTAAACCCTAACCCAAATTTGTATATTTTAATCAATCTTTCATTCTCATCCTGGATTTCGGACATCACAGGAAACATAACTTGGTTCATAATCTGTGCAAGAAATTCACTGGGTATTTCCTTTACTCTAGAGGCTCTTTCATAGACACCAAGCATATCTTGTGTAAAGAATTTTCCAAATATCAAATTCAGCCCATTTCTCGATAAAAAACTAGCAATCGTCAACAACACTATACCAAAACCAAAACTAAACAACTGACGGGCTTCTTTATAATGAATCTTCAAGCTTATTTTCATTGGAGCCATATAAAACAAAGCTATTGAGCTTAATAAGGAGGTAATAAGAGTTGCAAAAACAAGAGACCATACTCCATTACCATCCATAGCTAAATAAACTCCGGTACCATAACCAATTATATTTGAGATAATATTGACTATCGCAACATTTTTAAAGGAGTAATATTTAAAAAGCAAATTGATTGAAATATGGCTCAGCGCAAGTAATATGAGGTTTAAGGAAGATACTTTAATGAGATTATCTAACCTAAGGTCATTATATGCCGAAGCAATAAGCGGAGCCGTAATATATAAAACAGTGTATAGGAGGATACCTATAAAAAGGCTGGTTTGCAAGGCACCATTTGCATGTTTATTATTTATTTCCTTTCGTTGTATCAATGCAGAACCCATACCACCCAGTACAAAAATATTCCCAATGCCTATTATTGCATAAATAATAGCCATAAGACCATAGTCTTCTTTAAGTAAAAGCCTGGTCATGATGGAAAAGTAAAGGATCTTTAAAACATTTAGGGAAAGGACTGAAACTGACTGCCACTTACCTGCATGCTTAATTTTATCGCCAAGGCTCATCATACAGTCATATTAATTTTGCAAGGTCTGTCGGTTTACTTTATTCTTCTAACTTACCTTGAATGAAATTCAGTATACCAATTGCTCTTTCACTGATTTCAAAATTCTTTGAGTATTCCAAGGCGTTCTTGGACATTTCCCCTCTTCTGCCCTCATTATTGACGACCGATTTTATAGCACTTTCTATTGCTTTTATATCCAAGGGATTTACCAAAATAGAAAAAGAAGGATCGCATTGAAAGTGTATCTCAGGAATGTCTGATGAAACTATTGGCAATCCACATGCCATTGCCTCAACGATTGCATTACAAGAGCCCTCATGCCAAGTTGGCAAAACAAATAAATCTGCTGCGGATAGTAATTCTGGAACTTTTTCAGATATGACACTATCTTTAAATACGACATTATTTCCTTCAAGGATTTGTGGACCACCACCTACAAAGATAAGACCTAATCCTTCCAAATTTTGGGTGGCATTTAACAGCATTTTAGGACCTTTATTTTCAATGAACCTGCCAACAAATATTGCTAATATTTTATCTTTTGGGAGGCCATATTTACTTCTCATTTTTAGTTTGTCCCTAGGATAAAAGATATCCAAGTTTACAGCATTTGGCTTGATTATTATCTTATTTTCTTTAACCCCATATTTAATAAGCCTATCTCTTATTTGAGGAGAAACGGCTATAAAACCATTTATTTTTCCCAAAATAGAGCTGAAGTAGGCGCTTGAATAAAAAGCCTTTCTTACCTCTAAATTATTATACTCTCCAATGGCCGCATATATGGGTTTATTATATTCTGATAAGGCCTCGACCGCAATAAAAGCACTGGCCAAAAAATGGGCATACACTACATCAAATTCAATCTTATGTTTCTTTACGATTCTCCTTACCGCTTTAATTTGACCTAGTTCGCCTATTCTGTAGGTGTTAAATCCAAAAATAAATTTCTGGGATGCATTTAAAAATTTTGGCCTGTAAACTGTTCCTAGTTCTTCCCCGTATTCCTTATTCTTATTAAAATAAATATTAGATATAAGACCCTGAGGAGATATTATGTTCACGGTATGACCCAACTTAGCAAATTGCTGAATCAAATTGTAAACAAACACACCCCTTGATGGCGTTTTTAAGGATGGATAATTACCGGATACTACTAATATTTTCATTGAGCTAGTTTTTCTTGTTTATCACTGGACATTATTTGAGCCGTTGATCCTATTAAAACTGCAAAAAAGAACCAGAATAAAATTTTTCCTATACTTCCTCCTTGCTTAGACATATTAAAGATGACAATTACGAAAATTACAAGATTTAAGGAATCTCCTACCTGCTTAAAGTGAGCTAATAATAGTTTGGTCAACCGGTATAAAAAAATCAGAAACAATATTATCCCAGGAAGGCCACAAGCTATGAATATATAGAGAAAGATGTTATGAGGATTCAAATTGATCCCTGAATAAGCAAACATTCTGGGCCTGACCCCTTCAAACCCAGAACCAATGATAATATTATCCTGAATTATGTTAAATGCCGCATCCCATAATACATTTCTTCCTGTCTCACCCTTTTCAACTGTTGCTAAAAAGCGTTCTGCCATAAGTGGATTTGTTTCTAATAAATAAGTTATCAGCATACCTGAGGCAAGTGCTGCAAAAACAATTAGTGCCCATTTTTTGAAAGCCGATATCTCTCGAAAATAGAGAAGTACGGTTAGTCCCAAAAACATAGATACAAAAGCTCCACGCGAAGCAGACGTGGCGACTAAGCTAATAAAGGGGATACAAATTGCAATTATTATTATGAATCTTTTAATTGAAAACTTATTTATTAACTTTGAAATAGCAATTAAGAAAGCTAAAGAAGCCTTTGCTCCCATAATATTAGGATTCTCTCCAAACAACAATAATCTGCCATTCTCAAAGGTGACACCGTTGCCAAGTGAAACCAATAAAAAAACCAATAGCATACTAGCTACATAGGTGTTTAAAACTATAGGTGAAGTTTTTGGCTTACAATATAGATGAGCTGCAATAAATGTCATTAACACTATTAAAAGAAGTGTTCTATAGTTGTAAGCATATTTGAGTTCGGTAACGTATTCAGAGTTTAGAGCAGAACAAATAAATCCAACTACAATTAATAATAAGAGAGGAATTACGAATCTCTTAAAAGGTGCAAAGCGAAAATTCCTGCCAATCAACGGAACCCAGCTTGCCAAATATAGGATCGTTGTAATAAAAGTAACCGAAATTGTCCCTACTAATTGAAAAGGATCCCATTTCTCAAAAGTTACGGAAAATACCAGTAAATATAAACAGTAATCATTTATTATATTTAATGGCTTTAGCATAATTTATCTCAGGGCATCTTGCTTCGGAGAGCAAATTAAATTAAAAATTAAGTAGCAAAGTGACTTAATAGATGAAAAACCAGTTTTTAACGAATAATTGAATCTTTAAATCCCTTCTATGCTACTTATTCAAATAAGCAATATATTTTTGATCTTAGTACTCAAGAAAAAAAGTTATGATTACTTTTTGGATAATAAGCTCTTAGAAACCTCTAATGAAATTTGACAATTTAAATCAAGAGCAAATAGTTTTCTATCCATTCTGGGAGAATGCAATTCATAAGCCTTATAATACAGAGCTCCTTTTTGGTCTAGGAGTTTCTACAACAGACCTTTTATCTATTGAAATAGGATTGGTCTTTAATATTACAAGAAGTAACGCCTAATCATGAATCATTTGGATAAACCTGTAAAAAATGTAGCGATAATATATCCCTATTTTGCCCATTATAGATTGCCGGTCTTACGGGAACTTTCGAAATCTACTACTATTCGATACACTCTGATTTCAGACCCCAATTCGGGAAACGATATTAAAAAAATAGACCCTGGTATAGCCAACAAAAATTTAGAGGATGGAGGTCTTCGTTGGAAATTTGTAAAAAATAATTGGCTCTACAAGGAAGCCATTCTTTGGCAATCGGGATTATTGAGGCATTTACGTAAAGAGAAGTTTGATGATGTTATTTTCCTGGCGAATGCTTACTACCTCTCTACATGGTTCGCGACCCTTTATCTTAAGATTACGGGTAAAAAAGTATATATGTGGACCCATGGCGTGATAACCACAAAAAAGGATTGGAAATGGAGGCTTAGAAAGGTTTTTTATGGATTAAGCGACGGGGTCCTATTGTATGGTCATAAAGCTAAGGAAGTAATGGCAAGCAATGGCTTTCCAGAAAAAAAGCTACATGTCATTTACAACTCAACTGGAAGCATTGATGATCTGATTAAAAAAAATGAGATCAGTAATGAAATACGGAACCACACCAAAAAGCAGCTATTTAAGTATCCGAATTTACCCATTTTGATATTCGTAGGCCGGCTTACATATGTCAAAAAATTAAATCAAATCCTCGAAGCGGTTCATATTTTAGCCCAAGAAGACTTCAAAGTTAATGTTCTCTTCGTAGGAGATGGCGAGGCCCGTAAAGACTTGGAAAGCTTAGCTCAAAACCTTAACCTTACGAATTATTGCCATTTTTATGGGGCTTGTTTTAAGAATGAAGAACTTGAACTATTGTTTACTATCAGTAGCCTTTGTGTGTCCCCAGGTGAAGTGGGATTGACGGCAATGTCTGCCTTAGGCAATGGCACTCCTGTACTATCTCATGATGATTTCAATTATCAAATGCCTGAATATGAAGCTATTGAGCCCGGCATCAACGGTATGCTTTTTAAAAGAAATTCCATTTCTGATCTGGCTTTAAAGACGAAGCAATGGATTATTGAAAATAAGGACACGCCAGAAGAAATAATGAGAAGTAATTGCAATAAAATCATAAGGGAAAAATATAATGCCGAATACCAGGCTAAGTTAATAAATACTATTCTCCTTAATAATGAGTAGATTTTTTTCTTTTTAATGGCTATAGACCATTGCGTTACATAGGACTCTGGTCAATTTTAAAAAACATCTCATTTCTTCAACATTCTATTTAACTTTCAAATTTTCCGGAGTGCATTATCATTGTTTTCTAGCAACAAATCTTTAATCGTTTTATAAATTATAAATATTATTCTTACAACACTATGCCTTTATCCATTCATAATTTAAATAATAGTTTTGAAGATTAAATGCATTAGTTCATCTATATTCTTTAAACTATCATCTGATTTCTTGAGTTATTAATTATATCCGAATTAAGTTTGTGGTTAAATTGATAGACCAAATAATAAACCTCGTTAGGTATTTCCAAGACTTTGAACATTCTTAACATATTTAATACCATTAGAAATATGGGTATGCGCTATACCCTATTTCGATTATCCTACGAGATTCGCAGAAAATTGGGGATGCTTAATTACAAATTTCCAGCTAAACCGGAATTTGTAGAATCAGCTATTACTTTGGAGGAATGGCGCTTAAGGGCACCTGAATTTTTCTTTAAATCAAAAGAGTCCCTAAGAATTCCAAAAAATCCAAGTTCTGAAATTGAGCAATCCATTGAGGAAATAAGGAATCATACTTATACGTTTTTTAGTAAATCCAAATACCACATAGGTAAAGACTTCGATTGGATCACAAATCCAGTGACAGGATATAAATATTCCTTAAAACACTGGTCTAAAATAGTGGACCTTTCAAAGGAAGCCGGCGATATTAAATATGTCTGGGAGAAAGCTCGTTTTTCATTCCTATACGACATTATTAGGTATGACTATCATTTTGACGAGGATTGTTCCAAGATGGTGTTTGGGGAGATCGACTCCTTTTTAGATCATAACCCAATAAATCTGGGGCCAAATTATAAATGCAGTCAAGAAATAAGCATAAGGATTCTTAATTGGACCTTTGCCTTATACTATTACAGGAATTCCAATGAATTAACGGAAGATAGGTTTAAATCTATAATGAATGCCATCTATTGGCAGTTACATCATGTATATAATAATATTAACTTCTCCAGGATTGCGGTAAGAAATAATCACGCGCTTACCGAAACACTGATGCTCTTTTTAGGAGGGCTACTATTTCCGTTTTTGCCTAATACCAAAAAATGGTCAGAAAAAGGTAAAAAGTGGTTTCAGGAAGAGATCGCTTACCAGATATATGAAGATGGAACATTCCTCCAATTCTCTATGAATTACCATCGCGTTGCAATCCAATTGCTTACCTGGGGCATTAAACTGGCAGAACTCCATAAAGACCCATTTAATTCAACCGTATATGATAGAGCCGGAAAATCGTTAAACTATCTAAGAACATGTCAAGATCAAACAAGTGGAAAATTACCAAATTATGGAGCAAATGATGGGGCACTTTTCTTTAAACTT
The DNA here is from genome assembly GCF_041205185.1 of Muriicola sp. SD30. Lineage (NCBI taxonomy): Bacteria > Pseudomonadati > Bacteroidota > Flavobacteriia > Flavobacteriales > Flavobacteriaceae > Muriicola > Muriicola sp. SD30. Next base: position 1,049,685 of record NZ_JBGEWB010000001.1, on the reverse strand, counting down.
ACAGATGACGACTATCGAGTTTATACTTCCCAAATTAACGATTTAAGTGCTGTTTTAAATAATGAAGTTTCGGAACATAGTGAAAGTCAGTTGTGGTACGGCATTAATAATTGCAAAATAGTACCTTTTGAACCAGACGTGTTAGCGTCATATCCATTTGGTGGTCATTATGTTATAAATGATGGTTCTTCAAAAACTTTAGTAAAGTGTGCCAAATACAAGGACAGACCTGGACATGCAGATAATTTACATTTAGATATATGGGTAGATGGCAACAATTATATATGGGACCTCGGATCTTATTTATATAATAATACAGAAAAAAAGTACGATGGATTTTTTGGCTATTCTTTTGGACACAATACAGTTTCAGTTGATAACAAAAATCAAATGTTGAAGGGAAGCAGGTTCATTTGGAATTATTGGAATAAAAAAGCGAAAGCAACATTAACTGAAAAAGGAAACAGTTTCGAATTCGATGGCCAATTCACAGGTTTTCCTGAACTTGGGAATAAAATTATTCACAACAGAAAAGTGGTAAAGGCAAAGAAGATAAATAAATGGGTGGTCACTGATACAATAAAAAATGCAGATGATTATGTATCTCAACTATATTGGCATTTTAATCCAAAAACAATTGATCAAATCAATATCAGCTGTATAGATGGATCAGGCAATATTTTAAATCCTAAAGTAGAGGAAAAATGGTGTTCTAATTATTATGGAGAAATTGAACCCTCCATTAGATATACTTATTTTTCAAAAACTGGATTTAAAACTACATTAAAAATAAAGCAAGTATGAAAATTCTTTTAATCCATCAGTATTTTTTAGGCAAAAATCAGGCGGGTGGAGCACGTTTTAATGAAATGGCAAAAACATGGTCGGATGAAGGTCATGAAGTAACTGTAATAGCAGGTTATTCCATCTTTGCAAATAGAAATGATCCAGATTATGAAGGAAAAGGAAAATATGTCTTTCATGAGAAGGATTACTATAAAAATATCGATGTTTTTCGCTGCCATGTTTCTTCTGCTTATCACGTAAATTTCGCAGGAAGGTTATGGGCCTATTTTACATTTGTTTTTTCAAGTATTTGGGCAGGTTTATTCAAAGTTAAGGGGAAGTACGATGTACTCCTGGTATCCTCCCCGCCTTTATTTGTAGGCATTTCTGCATATGTTTTAGCCGTATTTAAGCGATTACCCTTAATATTTGAAGTAAGGGATCTTTGGCCCGAGTCTGCTATAGATACTGGTGTGATTAGCAATCCATGGCTGATCAAATTTTCATACTGGTTTGAAAAGTCGATTTACAAAAAAGCAAAATTGGTCAATGTTTTGACGCCTGCGTTCAGGGAAAAACTTATAAATAATAAGAATATACCTGCCGAAAAGATTATTTATATACCAAACGCAGCTGATTTTTCTCTGGCAGAAGAAGTAGCGGAAAATTTTGACGCTAAAAAATTTAGAAAAGAAGAAGGAATTGATGATAAATTTGTCATAACATATATTGGGGCACATGGTATAGCAAATCATCTTATACAGCTAATAGATACAGCCGAAAAATTACAAGATACTAATGTTTTAATTCAATTAATAGGCGGTGGAATGACCAAAGATTCATTGATTAAGGAGGTAAAATCAAGGAATTTACAAAATGTACGCTTCGTAGACTCTGTACCGAAAAACAAAGCTTTCCAATATGTATTAGCGTCCGATCTTGGAACTTCCGTATTAAAGAGGGTTGATACCTTTAAGACCATTTATTCAAACAAAACATTTGACTATATGTCCTGTAAAAAGCCTATTCTTTTGGCAATTGATGGTGTTTCCAGAAAACTGATCGAGGATGCTCAATGTGGTGTTTTTGCAGAACCCGAAAATGCTGATGATATAGCAGAAAAAATCCGGGGTTACCTCAGGGGAGACCACAATATCATTGAACAAGGTTTAAATGGGTATAATCATGCAAAAGAACATTTTGACAGACATAAATTGGCACTTAAGTATTTGAATGAAATTAAAAAAGTAGCTCGTAAATAATACAGTGTTTAAAAAACCTTAACAGACAAATTCCTAATTTAAAATAACCTAACAAACCTGTCATGAAAAAGAAACTATTAGTCATTTTTGGTACCCGACCTGAAGCAATTAAAATGGCTCCTCTGGTTAAGGCATTGTACAATGAGAACGACTTCACAACAAAAGTTTGTGTGACTGCTCAGCATAGAGAGATGTTAGATCAGGTTCTGGAGTTTTTTGATATTACCCCTCAGTACGATTTGAATTTAATGCGTCCCGGACAAAATCTTTATGGTCTTACGGCGAATATAATTACTTCCTTACAACCTGTTTTGGAAGACTTCAATCCCGATTATGTGTTTGTGCATGGAGATACTACCACAACAATGGGAGCTAGTATTGCTGCTTTTTACTCCGGCGCAAAAATATGTCACATCGAAGCAGGTTTACGGACCTACAATAAACAGGCACCATTTCCTGAAGAAATTAACAGGACCCTGACAGGTCATTTGGCCGATTATCATTTCGCCCCTACCCAGAAGTCTTTCAATAATCTCGTAAAGGAAAATATTAAAAAAGAAAACATTTGTATCACCGGCAATACGGTAATTGATGCACTTTTATCAAGCATAGAAAAAGTAAATAAACTTGAGGATCCGGAAATTTTAAACCTGAAACAAATAATACAAAGTGACAGAATAATATTAGTTACCGGCCATAGACGTGAAAATCACGGAGAAGGCTTTATCCGCATTTGTGAAGCGCTTAAAAATATTGCCTCAAATAATAAGGATGTACAGATTATATATCCCGTTCACTTAAATCCCAAAGTACAAAAACCGGTTAAGGAAATATTAGGCGGTATCGCAAACATCTCTTTAATTGATCCCTTGAGTTACCCGGCCTTTGTTTGGTTAATGGATAAATCATATCTAATTATTACAGACAGTGGAGGTGTTCAGGAAGAAGCTCCTAGCTTAGGAAAACCAGTCCTAGTAATGAGAGATACAACAGAAAGGCCAGAGGCCGTTGACGCTGGCACAGTAATACTTGTGGGAACTGATAAGGACAAGATAATTGGTGAAGCCAACGACTTACTAAAGAATAAGGAGAAATATTCAAACATGAGCATGTTACACAATCCCTATGGTGATGGGCAGGCGTGCAAAAGAATTATAGAATACATTAAAGAACTTTAATTGATGAAAAATCCAGAAGTAGTTATAGTTGGACTAGGGTATATAGGTTTGCCAACAGCGGCCTTAGTTGCCCAAAAAGGGACCTACGTCCACGGAGTGGATATTAATCCGGATGTTGTAAAGACAATCAACGAGGGGAAAATTCATATAGTAGAGCCAGATTTAGGAGATGTAGTTTCAAAAGCTGTTAAAAATGGTTTTTTAAATGCAAGTACGACAGCTGTATCGGCAAACACATATCTTATTGTAGTACCAACTCCATTCAAAGATAAGAATGAACCCGACATATCATTTGTAGAGTCAGCCACAAAAAATCTTATGCCTTTATTGAAGAAAGGCGATACCTACATAATTGAATCTACTTCGCCAGTGGGTACCACCGAAAAAATGATGGCCCTTATATACGAAAAAAGACCCGACTTAGAAGGGGAGTTATTCATAGCCTATTGCCCGGAACGCGTATTACCGGGTAACGTGATGTATGAACTCGTTAATAATGATCGTGTTATTGGAGGAATCGATGATAGAAGTACAAAAAAAGCTGTAGAGTTTTATAGAGAATATGTAACTGGTGAATTACATGAAACAAATGCTCGGACAGCAGAAATGTGCAAATTAGTTGAGAACTCATCTCGAGATGTGCAGATCGCTTTTGCAAATGAACTATCTCTGATCTGTGATAAAGCAAATATTAATGTTTGGGAACTAATCAGCTTAGCGAACAAACATCCAAGGGTTAACATATTACAGCCCGGTTGTGGAGTTGGAGGTCACTGTATCGCAGTCGATCCTTATTTCATCGTGGCGGATTATCCAATGGAATCCAGGATAATCGGAAAAGCAAGAGAGGTAAATAATTATAAATCCTTCTGGTGTGCTGAAAAAATTATTTCATCAAAGCTAGAATTTGAATTACGTAATGGGAGAAAACCGAGAATTGCATTACTAGGATTGGCATTTAAACCGAATATTGATGATCTTAGAGAGTCTCCCGCCAAATATATTGTACAGCGAGTACTGCAAGCTTCCAACAATGAAGAATACTATATTGTAGAACCTAATATTGAAGATCACAACATATTTAAGATCACTGGTCTTAAAGAAGCCATTAAAGAGGCTGATATTATCGCCTTACTAGTTGCTCATAACGAGTTTAAAGAACTCTCAAACCTGAAAAATAAAGTTGTATTAGATTTTTGTGGTGCGTTAAAATAATTATGGGTTTTACTTTAATTGTTAAAGACTAGGTTAGTTCGTTATATGATAGAAGTTATTCGAGAAAAAGATACTTGGAACGAACTTGTAAATAGTTGCCAATATTCAGATTCCTATCATACCTATGACTATCATCATGCTACCTTAGTTGAAGGGGAGGAACCTATATTAATTCACTATACTGAAAAAGGTAATTCAATTCTTCTACCATTACTTATCAGAGATATAGAATTCTCAAAATACAAAGACGCAACTTCAGTCTACGGTTATGGCGGACCTATTGCCAGTGAAGCCTTTGAATATTTTGACCTGAAATTATTTCAGAAAGAGTTAAGGGCATGTTTTATTGAACTAAATCTTTTAACAGTTTTTCTAAGATTAAACCCATTTATTCCATCTCAGGATATTTTTCTGCATCAATTAGGTGCCATAGAGACAATCGGCAATATATTGTTTATAGATATCAAAGAATCAATCGATGAACAAATCAAGGGCTATCACAGAAGACTACGAACCTATGTCAATAAATTTCGAAACATTTACCTGGTTAAAAAAGCTTCGACTCCTAGCGAAATAGATTCTTTTATTGAAGCGTATTACCAGACAATGAATCGAGTAAATGCAAAAAAGGAATACTTTTTTTCAAAAACATATTTTAATGAATTGATAAAGAGTTCTCAATTCGAAACTGAAATTTTACTTGCCATAAGCAGAAAAACGGATGAAGTTGCCGGAGGAGCTATGTTTTTGAAAAAAGAAGGTATTATACAATATCATCTTTCCGGTACCAATAATTCATTTTTAAATTCTAATCCTCTTAAATTACTAATTGATGATATGAGGATTAAAGGAACGCAGGAGAAATATAAATTCTTTAATCTCGGAGGTGGAGTTGGTGCTAAAGAAGATTCGTTATTTTATTTTAAATCAGGATTTTCTAATCATACTCTACCATTCAAGGTTTGGAAATATATAATCAATCAAAAAAAATACGATGAGCTGGTGTCTCAAAGAAATGTTATTGCTAACTCAAAGTATGATTCATCATTTTTTCCCGGCTACAGATTTAAGAGGTTTTGAACCAGCTAATTCTTTTTGAAAACAAGGAACTGGCTATGCATTTGACTTTTGTGAGTTATTCTGATTAAATTTAGGCTTGAAGTATATCAACCAACCATAAACCAAATTATGAAGATTCTCTACATCCACCAGTATTTCAAAACCCCAAAACAATATGGCGCTACTCGCTCCTATTGGATTAGTCAAAGTTTGATCGCTAAGGGTCATAAAGTAACCATGTTATGTTCAGATCCCTTGGGAGAAATTCAAAAAGGCATTGAGCGTGTACATGTTGATGGCATAGATGTCATATACATAAAAGTACCATATGATCAAAAAATGAGTGTCTTTAGAAGGTTATTAGCCTTTATCATTTTTATGTTCAGATCCGCTAGAGTGGCATTTCAAGAAAAAAATGTAGACCTGGTTTTTGCCTCTTCAGTTCCTCTCACAATAGGTTTTCCTGCATTACTCCTAAAAAAATTTAAAAAGATTCCTTACTTCTTTGAGGTTCGGAACCTTTGGCCCGAAGTGCCCATTCAAATGGGAGCCCTGAATAATAAGTTGGTTAAAAAAATCGCGATTTGGTTTGAGAAAACCATCTATAAGAATGCTTTGCACATCATTGCTCTATCACCGGGCATAGTGGAAGGTGTTATGAAACGGAACATACCGTCAAGTAAAATATCAATGATCCCAAATATGTCCAAAATAGACAATTTTGGTAATCGCCCGCCTGATTTTAATATCGGAGATAAGTACGGACTAAAGAAAGATTCTTTTAAGGTAATATATTTTGGTGCTATGGGTATAGCTAACGGTTTGAATTACATCATCAATGCCATTGAGCTTTTAAAAAATGATCAAAATATTGAATTTATTTTGATAGGCCGTGGAGCTTTAAGGACTTCTCTGGAAGAAAAATGTAAGAGCATGGGTTTAAAAAATGTTTGTTTTTTAGAAGGCCTTCCAATGAAAGAACTTTCCGAAATTGTAAATATTTGTGATGTTTCCTTAGTTACCTATTCCAATATTCCTGTTTTCGAAACTCATTCACCCAACAAACTTTTTGATTCATTTTCTGCGGGTAAACCGGTTATTACAAATACTCCCGGATGGATTAAAGGTCTGGTTACTAATAATAATTGTGGGTTGTTTGCGAATCCCGAAAAATCAGAAGATTTAGTACAACAGATTCTTTTCCTTAAGGAGAATCCGGAAAAATGTATTCAGATGGGTAAAAATTCAAGGAAACTAGCCGAAACTAAATTTGATAAATCTATTCTATGCGAAGAGATTGTTAATACAATAGAAAGTATATCAAAATGAAAAATTAAACTGAACTATATATTTTGACAATTAAACGAGGATAGTTTAATCCTATAAACGAAAACTGTATAATTGCCACAAATATGAATTTTAAACTTTTTAAATAAAGAATAAAAGTTATGGCGTCCACTTCAATGTACGAATCTTATATAAAAAGGGGAGGAGACTTTTTGTCCTCTTTAATAGCCCTAATACTCCTATCACCAATTTTAGGTACATTAATCCTACTGCTAATGTTTGCCAACAATGGCAAGCCATTTTTCTTTCAAAAAAGACCCGGGAAAAATGAGAAAATATTTACCATCATCAAATTTAAAACGATGAATGACAAGAAAGATGAAAAGGGCGAACTTCTACCAGCTGCACAACGTGTCACCAAAGTCGGGCAATTTGTTCGAAAATATTCCCTTGACGAACTACTACAATTGGTCAATGTTCTGATAGGCGACATGTCCATCGTTGGGCCGAGACCATTATTAATTGACTATCTTCCGTTATATAATAAGGAACAAGCAAAGCGTCATTTAGTTAAGCCGGGCATTACTGGTTGGGCACAAGTTAATGGGCGGAACGTTCTTTCAATGGAAGAAAAGTTTGTTTATGATGTATGGTATGTTAATCATATTAGCTTTACCACTGATATTAAAATCCTAATAAAAACTGTATTCAAAGTATTTAAATCAGATGACATTGATATGGTCGGAGCAGATCCGTATAAACAATGGCAGGGAAATCTGGAATAACACATAAGAATTATAATTATTAGCCGGCCAAATTTTATTATTTTATCAAGATGAGCATATCAGAAGCTGATAAAATATTTGATGTTTAATCTGTTTTTCAAAAAGACTTCACATCGCATTGATGGTTTTTAAATCTTGGAATTCCTTCGAGATTGATTCTTAAAAACACTTCAAAAATGATGAAAGATTTGAATACTAATCCACAAGACCTTCCGTGATTTTTCAACGATTATTGTACAATAAAATACCGTCGGTTCATTCTTATCATTACTTGCTCGAACTAAATTGACCTTACATTTCAATTGACATTCTAAGTAAATAGGTTAAAGATGAATTAGTTATAAAAAATGTATTTTCTAATTAAAATTTAAATATTACACCTTTTGAAAAATGGTCTGGTTCAGAAATAATAAGTAATGGTCGATATTTCATGGTTTTTATCTTAAAAATCAACGAAAGTCAAAATGAATTTGTTTTTTTGTCAGGCATACTCTAGGATAGTCAATGTAAGCGCTGATATACTTAGTTAAACGTTTTCAAATAGTATCACTTAATAATAACTACCACTATAAATAAATGATTCAATTATGGAAAGAGAATATTTGGAAAAAGTAAAAACTATTGATGGTACCATAGACACCTTATATGAGTGTCTAGCAGGTGAATCAGGCGAACCGAGGAATTGGGAATTATATCGCTTTTTATATCATCCGAACAGCAAAATGATTCGGTATGAAGAGGATTTCACAGATGGCGAATTCCGACCTCAATATATGTCTCCCTATGATTTCACATCTTCAATAGGAAAGTATATGGAGAAGATTAAAAAAACAGGCTTCTACGAAAGGGAAATTCATAAAATAAAAAAAGTATTTGGTCCTATAGCTCATGTTTGGAGCACATGTGAGTCTTTTGGAAGCAAAGAGGATATGGAAAATGATAATCCCTACGTCAGAAATGTCCACAGCATACAAATGGCATACTATCAAGACAGATGGTGGATTATCAATTTGTTTTGGTATCGTGAAACAGAAGAGTTTCCAATTCCGAATGAGTTCCTAGGTCTGGTTTAATGGCTCAGGCATAAAAAATATTAATTAGTATATCACAGGTAGCTAAATTTAAAATCAATAATGGAAGACAGATATTTAAAAAGTGTAGAGTCGATAGATAGTATAATCGACACAAATTATATCATCCTGGGAGGAGAACAGGGGGAGCCTAGGGATTGGGAGCTTTATAAATTTTTATTTCACCCTGATGGGAGGTTAATTCGATATGAGAAGTCCCTTACAGATGGAGTATTGAGACCACAGTTTCTAACCGTTGACGATTATATTAATACCACTGGAAAATGGTTGGATTCAGGAAGAAAGTCTGCATTTTACGAAAATGAAGCCCACAAAGAAGTTCACGCCTTTGGAAATATTGCACAGGTATTTAGCACCTATCAATCTTTCAATAGTAAAGAGGAAATGGCTGAGAATAAAGCACACGCCAGAGGTATTAATAGTTTTCAATTGCTCTTTGATGAAGATAGATGGTGGATTCTGAACTTATTTTGGGCTAGGGAAACCCCGGAACTTCCTATCCCGGATAAGTTTTTAGGAAAGTTGTAGAGCTTAGTATGCTCAAAAGTTTTATAAAACTTTTTCTAAGAAATTGATGGCTATAGGTTCTTACTAAAGCTTTATTTGAAAATAGTTTTCTGATATGATAAAGATTAATTTAATTGAGTATTTCGAAAATACGGTTGACTTATTCCCCGATAAAATAGCAATCGTTGACAATACTTCTCAAATTACATTTGATCAATTAAGGCAAAAAGCTAAACGTATTGCAACCCACATAACGAAAGAGACCAATGCTATCAACAAACCGGTTGCAATTTACCTGCCTAAAGCGAATGAAACCCTAGCTTCCTTTATTGGGACCCTTTACAGTGGAAATTGTTATACACCGCTAGACACAAAGAACCCACTTCCTAGAATTGAAACAATTTTAAGGGCATTACATCCAGCATGCATAATCACAAATGATAAGTACATCACCCAGTTAAAAGAACTTAATTTAGATTTTCCAATAATCAACCTCGATGAATTGGAGAAGGGGGAGGATGTAGACGAAAAATTCAATTATATCAAATGCATTGATACCGATCCTGCATATATTTTGCACACCTCAGGATCAACAGGTGTGCCCAAAGGTGTGGTCATATCTCATTTGTCAATTATTGATTACATCAATTGGGTGGTTGACACCTTTGACATTACTGAGAATGAAAAAGTCGGAAATCAGACCCCTTTTATATTTGATATGTCCACCCTGGATATATATCTGATGATTTTCAAAGGTGCCACCCTGTATTTGATTCCTGAACAGAAATTTATTTTTCCTGCTACTTTGCTGGAATATATCAATGAGAACCAGATAAATTTTATTTTCTGGGTGCCATCGGTATACGTCAATGTAGCAAATCTCAAGCTGTTTACTTCTATAAAAATTCCTACGGTAAAAAAAGTTCTTTACGGTGGGGAAGTGATGCCACCTAAACATTTAAATTATTGGATAAAGAATTTAAATAAAAATGTTATTTATGGAAACATGTATGGTCCTACTGAAATTACAGGCACATGTGTCTACCATATTGTTAGCGATACCGTAGATGAAGATGAGTCTTTGCCCATTGGGAAGCCTTGCAGGAACACCGATATATTGGTTTTAAATGAAAAAGATGAACTTTGTCAAGTTGGAGAAAAAGGTGAATTATGCGTTCGAGGATCTTCCCTTGCCCTTGGTTATTGGAACAACTTAGAAAAAACTAATGCGGTTTTTGTACAAAATCCTTTAAACAAGGCTGTTCCTGAAAGAATATACAGAACCGGGGATATCGTTTACTTAAATGAAAAAGGTGAGTACATCTATATAGGAAGGAAGGACTTTCAAATAAAATTATCCGGTTACAGAATAGATTTGGGGGAGATAGAACATCATATTTTGAGTGTATTTGATACGATCAATGCTGGGGTATTCTTTGACAAAGCAAAAAATGAAATTGTTCTGATCTATGAATCTGAAAAAGAAATACCGGTTAAAGATTTCAGACTAAAGCTCTCAAAAGTGTTATCGAAACATATGATTCCATCAAAATATATTAAAATGGATATCTTACCTAAATCAACAACTGGTAAGATTGATAGAGCTTTACTCAATAAAAAAATAAATAATACCTGATATTCTTCGTTTGGAAGTATCTTGTTAAAAAAAAGATTTAAGTTGAAGGATAAAATATTAGAAATACTCTCGGAGATCAGACCTGAATTTGACTTTGAAAATTCTACTGACTTTATTGGAGAAGGGATGTTAGATTCATTTGATATAGTGAGTTTAGTTGCTTCTTTGGATGAAGAATTTGGAATTTCAATTGACGGAACGGAGATTTTACCTGAAAATTTTTCCGATGTCGATAGCATATATCATTTACTAATCAAAAATGGTGTCACAAAATGAACCTAAAGTTTCACAATAAGAAAATTACCGGTATCCTTACGGTTTTACCGGAAAATGAAGTCAATTTTGACGATGAGATCGACAATTATGATTTCTCGAGAGGGCAATCCATGAAACTAAAATTAATCATGGGTTATGGCAAACGCAGGGTTGTCAAAGAAGGGACCACAGCCTCTGACCTATGTGTTTTTGGGTTGAATTACCTTTTTGACAATAATTATTTAAAAAAAGATGAAATAGATGCCATTATCTTAGTCACGCAGTCACCTGATCATTTTGTTCCTTCCACAAGCCACATTATTCAAGGTAAACTGGATTTAAAGCAGGACATGGTATGCATGGATATTAGTCAGGCTTGTTCAGGTTATCCTATAGGCCTTAATCAGGCTTTTATGTTGTTGGATCAGGAGGAGGTAAATAAAGTAGTAGTACTGAATGCTGAAACCATGAGTTATAAGGTATCTCTCAAAGATCGCGGGAGTAGACCGCTGACAGGTGATGCTGCGTCAATAACGATCGTCGAAAACGATTCTTCGGATAGTGTAATCTATGGATCTGTGCATGTTGACGGAAAGGGCGCCGATGCCCTTATCATTCCTGCCGGTGGCTTTAGAATGCCTTCAACCGCAAAAACTGCAAAATTAGAAACAGACGATAGTGGAAACTCCAGGGCCTTAGACCATTTAGTTATGAAAGGTGACGATGTATTTAATTTTGTTCAAAAAGAGGTCCCTCCCATGGTTGAAAACCTTTTGGTCAAAGCAAAAAAAGAAAAAGATGATATAGACTATTATATGTTTCACCAACCGAATAAGTTTATGTTAAAAAAACTAGCAGATAAAATAGGAATCCCCTATGACAAAATGCCAAATAATGTAGTCGAAAATTTTGGTAATGCCAGTGGTGTTACCATTCCAACGAATATTACTCATAATCTTGGTGAAAAATTGTTGACAGATTCCTTTTTACTTTGTTTAGCAGGGTTTGGAGCAGGTTTGAGCTGGGCATCTCTACTTATAAAGATGGGCAATTTAGACTTTTGTAATACAATCGAATTTAAAAATTAGACTATGGACAATTTTCAATCCTCTATGGCAGAAATACTAGAAGTGGATTCTGTTGAACTAACTGATGAACTTGAATCTTTCGATGCCTGGGACTCATTAGCTGTTTTATCAATTATTGCACTTAGTGACTCGGAATATAATGTACCTCTGTCAGCACAGGAAATCAATGACTCTAAAACTATTGAGGGGCTAAAAAGTCTTATTCAAGGAAAAAAATAGAGGAGCAGAGGTCCTTCTAAATTCCTGCTTAAAATAATTAAATCACTTCTGAGGTTGCTTTGTTGTAAATTAGCTCAAAGCCGCTTATAATTTATTAAAAACCAATTTATGAGAAATGTAATTATACTTGGAGCCGGAGGAGCCGGTGCAGAAGTGACCTTTTATATTGAAGATCACAACTCCAAAGTGGGACCGGAAGACCAAATCAACATTAAAGGATATTTGGACGATTCCAAGGAAAATTGGAAAAAATATAACTTCCAGGCACCTCATTTAGGAAATATTCATACCTACTCCCAAACTGATGGGGAAGAGTTGTTGATCGCCGTCGGAAGCATGGATTCCAGAAAAAAATTAATCGATATAATCAAACAGAAGAATATTATCGTTGGGAGTTTTATTCACCATAGTGTGGTGATGCCAGAGAATTTAGATATAGGTATTGGTAATATTGTTTTTCCTTTTTGTATTCTTGAAAAATACGCCACTATTGGTAATTATAATTTTCTGACCTCTTACTGTTTCATTAGCCACGATTGTATTGTAGGTGACAATAATTTTTTATCCATAGCAGGACTTGCCGGATCAGTGAAAGTGGGGAACAATAATTATTTTGGATTGAGGTCTACGGTGATTCCAGGTATAGAAATTGGCAATAATAATGTTGTACAAGCAGGAATGTTGGTGGATAAAAACATTAAAGATGACACTACAGTTTTCTATCGTTTTAAGGAAAAGGTAATGGCTATCCCTAAAATGTAATCCTTTAATTAAATAAGTACTGCGCTTTTTAATACATCAAGGTAACGTGCTCCATCAACCGAATAAACTTCAAAATGAATCTGAATGATCCATTAATTATTCCCATTATTTCTTCATTAAAGGCCGGTTTATCTATACTAAACGTTTACGACCTTCCAGATTTTAACACTAAGATTAAGAAGGATAAATCCCCACTTACCGAAGCCGATCTCGCCTCCAACGCCGTCATCAACGAATTCCTTAAGGACACCCCCTACCCCATCATCAGCGAGGAAAACAAACAGATGGATTACACCACCCGAAAATCCTGGGCAACCTGCTGGATGGTAGACCCGCTAGACGGAACCAAAGAGTTTATAAAACGGAATGGGGAATTTACCGTAAACATTGCCCTGATCCGTAAAGGGAAACCCATACTGGGGGTCATTTATGTCCCTGCAACACGGGAATTATACTATGCAGATGTGAATCAAAAAGCAGCCTTCAAAACACTTATCGCTGAAGATCACTCCCTACCAGATCAGCTCTTTTCTGAAAAAGATCGTATTAAACCTGCATTAAATACAGGTTCAATAGTTAGAGTGGTCGGAAGTCGATCCCATATGAACCAGGATACCCTGGACTATGTGGAAGGCTTAAAAAAGAAAGGAAGGGAAGTGGAAGTGGTCTCTAAAGGAAGTTCTTTAAAATTCTGCCTGGTCGCCGAAGGGAAGGCTGATGTTTATCCGCGTTATGCACCTACTATGGAATGGGATACAGCAGCGGGCCATGCTATCTGTACTGCAGTGGGATTAAAAGTTACTGCACAGGACACCCAGAGCGAATTGTGTTATAATAAGGAAAACCTTCTCAACCCATATTTTCTGGTCGCTCCCTGATGGCCACCTCCTCCTATAAAAGGCACCTGGCCAAAACCATCACCTGGCGCATCGTTGGTACGCTAGACACCATAGTACTTGCCTGGATCATTACGGGGAATCCTTTAACCGGACTTAAAATTGGTGGGGCTGAAGTGATCACAAAAATGATTCTGTACTATTTCCACGAACGGATCTGGTTTAATACAGGGGTCAAGAACAGTAAAAAAAGACATCTGTTTAAAACCATCACCTGGAGAATTATTGGAACCCTGGATACCTTTCTACTTTCCTGGTTTATATCGGGTAATCCTTTAACCGGGCTAAAAATAGGGGTAGCAGAAGTGGTCACTAAAATGATTTTATACTATTTTCATGAACGAAGCTGGTATCGTATTAATTTTGGATTAGAAAAGAGGGGAGTTAAAAAGGAATGAAAAAAAATATCACGAAACACAACTATAAAATTACCATGGCAGATCGCAGAAAAAAAAATGGCCATGGTTCCTTTATGATCCTATTTACCGGCTTATCTGGATCTGGTAAATCTACCATCGCCAATGCCCTGGAACAAAAATTGCATACCCAAAATATCCATACCTATTCCCTGGATGGGGATAATATTAGAAGTGGCATCAATCAGGATCTGAGTTTTAGTCCGGAAGACCGATCTGAAAACATCAGGCGCATAGCGGAAATTGGAAAACTCTTTGTCGATGCCGGACTGGTAGTTTTAGCTGCTTTTGTGGCACCTTATGAAAAAGACAGAAACCGAATCAGAAATATCGTCGGAGTTGATACCTTTATAGAGGTCTTCGTAAATACCTCTTTGGAGGAGTGCGAAGCACGCGATGTGAAAGGTCTTTACAAAAAAGCCCGTAAAGGTGAGATAAAGAATATGACGGGAATTTCAGCCCCCTATGAAAGTCCTACCAATGCAGATGTTATGGTGACAGAAAATAACTCAGTGGCCGAAGCTGTAGAAATGATCTATAAAAAGATCCAACCAAAACTAAAACCCAGAAGCAATGAGTAAGTATTATTTAAGCTACCTGGACGAATTAGAATCCGAGGCTATATTCATACTAAGAGAAGTATGGGCCCAATTTCAAAATCCGGTGATCCTTTTTTCGGGTGGAAAAGACTCCATACTTTGCACACATTTAGCCAAAAAGGCATTTTATCCCAGTAAAATTCCGTTCTCCTTAATGCACGTGGATACCGGCCATAATTTTCCTGAGACCATCAATTTTAGGGATCAGCTTATTAATGATCTTGGGGTACAACTTATAGTCGGATCTGTACAGGAATCCATCGATCAGGGAAGGGTGTCAGAGGAAAAAGGTAGAAGTGCCACTCGCAATGCGCTTCAAATTACCACCTTACTCGATGCTATTGAATCTAATAAAGTAGACTGTGCCATTGGGGGTGGAAGACGAGATGAGGAGAAAGCCAGAGCAAAAGAGCGCTTTTTTTCCCATAGGGACGACTTTGGACAATGGGATCCCAAAAACCAACGCCCTGAATTATGGAACCTTTTTAACGGAAAACATTTTGAAGGCGAGCATTTCAGGGTCTTTCCAATAAGTAATTGGACGGAAATGGATGTATGGAATTATATTTTACGTGAAAAAATAGAAATCCCTTCCCTCTATCTCGCGCATGAAAGGGAAGTAGTCTGGAGAAACAACTCCTGGATCCCAAATTCAGAATTCTTAGTCCTGGACGAACAGGAAGAAGTCGTTACCAAAAAAATAAGGTTCAGAACCCTGGGCGATATCACTATCACCGGTGGCATAGAATCAGAGGCAGATACGCTGGAGAAAATTGTACAGGAAGTGTCTGCTATGAGACAAACAGAACGTGGAAACCGAACGGATGACAAACGGTCCGAAAATGCGATGGAAGACAGAAAAAAACTTGGGTACTTTTAATATCAGGAATTGATGGAAATAGAGCGAAACGAATTACTGCGATTTTCTACTGCCGGTAGCGTGGATGACGGGAAAAGCACCCTTATAGGCCGATTGTTATACGACTCCAAGTCGATCTTCGAAGACCAGCTGGAAGCCATAGAGAATACGAGTCGCAAAAAAGGACACGACGGAGTAGACCTGGCCCTTTTTACGGACGGATTAAGGGATGAAAGGGAGCAAGGGATCACTATTGATGTAGCCTACCGTTACTTCACCACCCCGAAACGAAAATTCATCATAGCTGACACCCCCGGCCATGTACAATACACCCGAAATATGGTTACAGGTGCCTCAACGGCCAATGCAACCATCATTCTGGTAGACGCGAGACACGGCGTGATAGAACAAACTAAAAGGCATGCCTTTATTGCGTCCCTATTGCATATTCCTCATGTTATTGTCTGTATCAACAAGATGGATCTGGTCGACTTTTCAGAAGATGTTTTTAATAAGATTGTAGACCAATTTGTAGAATTTGCTGCAAAACTATTGATCAGAGATATAAGGTTTATCCCTATAAGTGCTCTTTTGGGAGACAATGTGGTGAATCGATCAGAGAATATGCCCTGGTACCAGGATGCACCACTACTCCACACCTTGGAGACCATGCATATCAGTAGTGATATGAACAAGGTAGATGCCCGCTTCCCGGTTCAGACCGTGCTCAGGCCTCAGCGGGAGGGATTTATTGATTACAGGGGCTATGCGGGTAGAATCTCCAGTGGATTTTACCGAAAAGGAGACAAAGTGACGGTTCTTCCTTCCGGATTTTCGTCAAGAGTTAAGTCAATCACAGGTCCGAATGGAGAATTGGAGGAGGCTTTTGCCCCTATGTCTATTGCTATTGAATTAGAAGACGATATTGATGTGGGCAGAGGTGATATGATCGTTCGTTCAAATAATACACCTGATTCTTCTCAGGATGTAGAGGTAATGTTGTGCTGGTTAAATAATCGTCCCTCCCAACCTAGGGCCAAATATACCCTGATGCATACCTCAAATGAACAAAAAGCGATGATCAGGGAGGTGATGTATAAATATGATATCAACACCATGGAGCGGATCAAGGAAGTCAAGGAGCTTAAAATGAATGATATCAGCAAGGTTAAACTCAGGACTACCAAACCCTTGCTCGTCGACCCTTATAAAGACAACCGATTTACGGGGAGCCTAATTCTAATTGATGATCAGACCAATGAGACCGTTGCTGCCGGGATGGTGATTTAGTTGAAACGATATCCTACTCTTTATTTTTAGTCTTGTGTTGAGAATACCCTGATTACAGTGACTTCAGACAGCCTGTTCTGCTGGTGTTCTTCCCGTGTACATTTCACCCCGTCAGAACAGCTGTTGGTCAAAAGGGATTCCCCATGGCCAATGGCCGTCAATCTGCTTTCTGAGATTCCCTGTTTTACCAGATAGTCTGTAGTTCGTTGTGCCCTGCGCTCAGATAACCATTGATTGTAGTTGTCAGGACCACGGGAGTCGGTAAAAGCATGGATTTCAAAGGTGTATTCCGGATACTGGGCCATAAGGCTCGCTACCCCATCCAGTGTCTTCCTTGAGTATTCATTTAAATAAGACGAATCAAACGCAAAATACACCGCTCCCAGGCTGTCCAGGACTTGCTGCACGTTGTTTAAACGATCTTTCTTCGCTTTTTCCAATGCTGCCAGTCGGGCTTCTTCCTTCTCTTTTTCCATCCGTTCTGCCAGAAGCCTGGTCTCCTCCTCGGCCTTTCTGGCTGCCAGAAGGGAATCCTGAAGCCTTTGCTGCTCTTTTTCCATTTCCTGCAACAAAGCAAGCTTTTCTTCCCCTTTTTCTGATAGTCCCTTCTTTATGTTAAACTGATAAACCACACCCACGGCATGCTGGATATGATTTGATGCTTCATTTCCAAACGACCATTTCCCGCTCGAACTAAAGTCGAGCCCCCAGCGATCTGTAAACCACGTTCTAAAGCCTATAATCGCATTGTAAGTACCTCGTCCCAGGTTGTTCGCATCAGAATATCCCAGTCCGACACCAACATAGGGATCAAAGAATCCAGTTTCCCCAACCAACTTATTGAGGTCATAACTGAGTCGGGTATCTATACCCCAGTAAGGGATATCCTCCGTGATCGTTACCCCGTCGATAGTATTCCCTTCCTTATAGTTGTTATAAGTCCCGATCAATTCCAGGCCCAGACCACTTTGCCAATAACGGCCAATATTGAGACGTGATGGAAAAGCGACCCCGTTCCACTGGTCCCTAATTGTGGTAAAATCATTGAATGCATCTCCGGAATCGTCTATGAAGTTCCAGCCTATTCCCATCATCCACGAACTTTCAATAACACTGTCCTTTGGAGTTAATACAATACTGTCCTGGGAATAAAGTTGGAAACAACCAATTAAGACAAGAAAAGTAATAGCCCTGAGCAATTTCATAGGTTGAAGATTTGGGATCTTTGTATCACAAAATTACAATCCAGGCCCCAGGAAGGCTATATTCTTCCCTTAGCTACCTAAAATTTCGACGATTGGTATCCTGGTGATGTCCGGAAGAGGGTAATATTTACAATAATAGAAGACCACTCGATAAACTACCTGGTTCCAAGATAAGGAGGTGTCTATTTAATGGTTAATGAATTAATCTGAGTAGTTGGTTTACCCCATCACACTCTTATAATACTCCTTATAAGCGTTCTCATAAAGATTCTCATAAAGGGGGAGCACATGCTGAAGATCGAACTTTAAAGCTTCCTTGTAAGCATTTCGCTTAAAGGTTTCTAATGTATTTGAATCTTTTAAGATATACAATGCATTTTGTGTCATATCATCCACATCGCCCACATCACTTAAGAAGCCGGTAACCCCATGAATATTGACTTCCGGAATACCACCGGTATTGCTGGAGATCACAGGGACCTTATTGATCATTGCCTCTAATGCCGCCAGTCCAAAGCTCTCCGACTTAGAGGGTAGCAGGAACAAATCAGAGAAACACAGAATCCTATCTATCTCTGAACTCTGGCCCAGGAACACTACCTTGTTGTTTATGCCCAGTTCGTCGCATAGCAACTCTGCTTTTTCCTTTTCAGGGCCTTCCCCTACCATGATCAGTTTCGCCGGCATTTCCTTTTGTATACCGTAAAATATCTTAATCACATCGGGGATATGCTTAACCTTTCTGAAATTACTGATATGGGTAATGATCTTCTCATCCTCATTGGCCATCAGGGAACGTTGGCAGTCCGTAAATTCAGCATTGTATTTACGTTTATCTATAAAATTGGGAATCACCTCAATCTCCTTGTCTATTTCAAAGAAGTCGAGCGTCTTCTGCCTCAAATCGGCAGATACACTGGTCACCACTTCAGATTTATTAATGCTGAAGGTCACCGCAGGTTTGTAGAAGGGATGATTTCCCACCAGGGTAATATCTGTCCCGTGCAACGTGGTGATCATGGGAATATAAATGCCTTCCTCTTCCAGTATTTTCTTTGCCATATATCCTGCATAGGCATGTGGGATAGCGTAGTGTACATGTAGTAATTCTATGCCATGTAATTTGATGGTATCCACCAGCTTGCTGGATAGTGCCAGTTCATAGGGCTGATAATGAAATAAAGGATATTCCGGTACGTGTACTTCGTGGAAATGAATGTTATTCCCCAGTAATTCAAGTCGTACAGGCTGGCGGTAGGTCACAAAGTGGATCTCATGACCTCTGTTGGCAAGGGCTATACCCAATTCTGTAGCAACTACTCCACTCCCACCAAAGGTAGGATAGCAAACAATGGCGATCTTCATATCGTAAAATTACATTTAAATTCCTTTTCTATTTTATAATAGAATCATAAATCGCCTGCTGAATCCGGGTACGGAGTTCTGATTTGATGAGCAGGTTGTTAGAGGAGGTAGGGAAGGTCCTGTTTGATAAAAAGACATAGATGATCTCTTCTTCCGGATCAGCCCAGGTATAAGTGCCGGTAAAGCCACTATGTCCAAAACTCTTCCTTGATACACAGCCACAGGTAGGCCCATACTCCTCAAGCTGAGGCTTGTCAAACCCAACACCCCTGCGCACATTTTCCTGGCAGAAGTAACACTTGTTGAATTTTTCAATGGTCCTCGAATCTAAAAAACGATCTCCCCCGTAATATCCCCCCTGCAGGTACATCTGCATAATCTTGGCAACATCGTTGGCATTACTGAACAGACCTGCGTGACCCCCTACTCCGCCCTGCATAGCTGCACCCATATCATGGACAAAGCCCTGTACCGTCTGATAGCGATAATAATTATCAATTTCCGAAGGTACAATTCGATCCTTATCAAAGTAATCCAGAGGCCTGTAGCCGGTATTGTTGGTCCCCAGTGGTGCATAGTACTTTTCATTTGCCAGTTTGTCGAGGGACTGCTTGTAGGTATCTTCTATATATTTCTTCATCACATAGTAGGCTACATCACTATAGCGGTATCGATTCGATTTAAGCGACTGACGGCCTATACGATTGTAAATAGAATCCTGATAGGCATCGCTGAGATAAAGATTTTTGGTCACTTCTATAGAGTATCCGGGGCCCGGACGCGATCGATAAAATTCGCTGGATGGTTTCCTGTTCTTGTCAAGCGTTGACAGGTAGAATGCAATCCAGGATGGCAGGCGACCATAATGACTCAGTGCTTTTAACACCGTAACATTTTTCAGGTCTGTTGTATCATAGGCTTGAATCAGCTCACCAAAAGTATCGTTTAATGAGATCTTCCCCTCCTCTTCCATTGCCATGACAACCGGCAGAGTAGCCAGTATCTTGGTAAGAGACGCCAAGTCGTATAAATGATCTGAGGTTATCGAATCGACGGAATCATAAGTGGGCTTACCAAAATTCCTATTGTATATCACCTTTCCTTTCCGCGCAACAAGCACCTGGGCCCCGGGATACATCAGAGAATCGATCCCATTTTTCACCAAAGTGTCTACTTCAGATAACAAAGTTCCATTAATACCCACTCGCTCCGGAATACTATACCCCAAACGACCAAGAGATTTGCTTAAAATACCATGTCCGGCAGAATATTCTGAACTCAGAGAGACCGGCAAAACACCTTTAGCAGGAATGGCCCCGAAAATTACCTCAGCAGTCTTCTCCTGGGCGATCTCGCTGTTTTGGTACCCGAGAACAAGAGCGTCTATATCATTGTAATTAACCAGATCTAAAAGGGCATAAGGCTTGGTAAAAACTGAAAGGACAAGATTGAAACTCCTCGATCTCCCCAATTCAGCCAGCCAGTAAAGCTCCTTTTCCGAGAATTTATAAGGCTTCCAGGGACTGTCATTGCTTTTGTGAAAACCGACGATCACTACATTGTAACCCTCAAGATTTTTTTTGAGCGTACCTATATCCTTCCCCACTACTTTTGTGACCTCCGTGTACTGCTGCAATGCCTTATGGAATTGTTCACCAGAATCATCTCCCATGGCTACATAAGCAATCTTTTTATTTTCCAGATTTTTTACAGGGAGCAATGACACCTCGTTCTTTACCAGTGTTATCGCATTTTCAATTGCTTTTTCGTACAACAAATAGTCTTCAATAGTATTGAGATCCTTGTATAAATTATTGGTGTCTATTTCCTGATAGGTGTTTAAACCCACCTTATACTTGGCCATCAGAATCTTCTTTACCGAGGCAGACAACCTTGTTTCCTTAATTATTCCTTGCTTATAAGCCTCTGTAATGGCAACCCTGGCTGCCTTTATATCCTTGGGCATGAGCAGAATATCATTTCCCGCAAGAAAAGCCTGTAATTCAGCATTGGTATCCCCGGCAAAATCGGTCACACCTTTCATATTCAGGGCATCGGTAAGCACAAGTCCTTTGAATCCCAGTTCATTCTTAAGAGTGCCTGAGATTATACTCGAGGAAAGGGAAGAAGGGCGTTTTTCATCAGGCTCTAAAGCAGGTACATTGAGGTGGGCTACCATCACTCCAGAAACCCCTGCTTTGATTAATTCTTTATAGGGATACATCTCAATACTATCGAGTCGCTCCCTTTCGAAAGGAATTACAGGCAGATCCTTATGTGAATCCACAGCAGTATCACCATGACCGGGGAAATGTTTCCCGCTCGACAGCACCCCAGCTCTGCTCATCCCACGAACAAAAGCAGCTCCTTTCCGGGCTACATTCTCACGGTCTTCCCCAAATGAGCGATTCCCGATAATCGGGTTTCTGGGGTTGATGTTTATATCTACATCAGGGGCAAAATTGAAATGAACCCCGAGGCGTTTAGCATGACTCCCGATCCTGAATCCTACTTCCTCTATAACATTAGAATCTTTTATTGCCCCAAGTGTCATATTCCATGGGTACGCAAAGGTTGAATCGAGTCGCATTGCCAATCCCCATTCTGCATCCATTCCTATCAATAGAGGCACTTTAGACAGGGCCTGGTACTCATTGGTAAGTTTAGCCTGCCTCATTGGTCCGCCAGTTGAAAAGATGATCCCACCCAGGTGATCTTCTTCAATCAGTGTTTTTATCTTATCAGTAGACGCCTTGTCCTGATCTGATGCCACAAGAACCATAAAGAGCTGACCTATTTTCTCCTCCAGTGTCATTCCTTCATAGGTGTCGTTTACCCATTTTATTTGGGCAACGCTATCTCTTGCCTGCAACGGGTTTTGTTGAGACTGGCCAAAAAAGGCTGAAAGTAGAAAGAGCAAGAGAAAGTAATTTTTTATCCGCATATGCAATCTGATCATTGATTCTAACTAAAATCGACAGGGATTATTGTAAAACAGTGAGATAACACTCTGAAATTGTGGTGAATAGATTAGATAAACCTGCTGTGCCAACTATCAGAGGCAGGTACTTCCCAGTGCTCTAAATATTCCTGTTTGTTGGCTACCAGGTTATTGAAGACAATCGTATCCTTGGTAATGGAGCGGGCTTTCGCCATTTTCTTAAAGTCGGACATTGATTTATAAGTGATGAAATCTCCCTGTTTAAAAGAGACATTCATTCGATCGAGGAGCTCAAGGCCGAATCTTTTTTCCAGTCCTTGGATAAAGTGTACAGAAGCATCTATCGAACAACCTGAGGCAGATGACAGGGATTGATCCAGCCCTATGATAATGAACCGCTTGTACTTAATCTCGTACCCGGCACGGAGAGAAGCTCCATGGGCAGTCCACTGGGTCAGAAACTGGGGAAGAAGATTGTTGATTTCCCCTAATTCCTCTTCAGAGAAATTCCTGTTTCCCTGGTATATCCATATCCTGGATGTTTCGGGTAGTTCGTTAAACGGTACTAACATGACTCACTTACTGTTTTAATTCTTTCATAATCCTTCTCTAAAATCGTTCCAAAAATCAGAACGATCAAAGATCTTCGGCATTCGACATTAATTCTGCGATATCCATTACTGCAATTGACGCCTCTTTCTCTTTATTCTTTACCCCATCGGTCATCATGGTGTTACAAAAAGGACAAGCCGCAGCGATGATTTCGGGCTGGGTTTCCAGGGCCTGTTCTGTACGTTCGATATTTACTTCCTTATCCCCCTTCTCTGCCTCTTTAAACATCTGAGCCCCACCGGCTCCACAACATAGTCCGCGCTGACGGCAGCTTTTCATTTCCACCAGTTCGGCATCCAATTTTCGAATCAGCTCCCTTGGAGCTTCATAAACATCATTGGCCCTGCCCAAATAGCACGGGTCATGATACGTTATTCGCTTGCCCTTATATGTTCCACCCTTCAGTCCAATCCTGCCTTCTTCAACCAGTTGCTTTAAAAACTGGGTGTGATGAACTACATCATATGTCCCCCCTAATCCGGGGTATTCATTTTTCAGGGTGTTAAAACAGTGCGGGCAGGCAGTGACGACCTTTTTAACCCCATAGCCATTCATGATCTCTATATTGGTAACTGCCTGCATCTGGAACAAAAATTCATTTCCGGCCCTTTTAGCAGGATCCCCGGAACAACTTTCCTCAGTTCCAAGAACTGCAAAGGATACGCCCGCCTTATTAAGAAGTTTTACAAAGGCCTTGGTGATCTTTTTGGCTCTGTCATCAAAACTACCTGCACAACCCACCCAGAATAAAACCTCTGGTTGTTTTCCTTCTGCAAACAGCGATGCCATAGTGGGTACATTCATAGTATTCTGCTTATTCGTTTACTTCTATTTGGACTCATTGGCCCAGTTAAGTCGGTCCATCTGATTAAAAGGCCAGGGAGCTCCATTATTTTCAATATTTCCCATCATCACATTTAATTCAGCCGGGGCAGCAGATTGCTCCATTACCAGATACTGCCTCATATCCATGATGATCGACAAAGGGTCTATACTTACCGGACAGGCCTCCACACAGGCATTACAAGAGGTACAAGCCCACAATTCCTCCCTGCTGATATAATCATCCAGGAGTTGTTTACCATCGTCTACAAACTTACCTGTGTTTTTATCAATATTTTTTCCCACTTCTTCAAGTCGGTCTCTGGTATCCATCATGATCTTCCTGGGGGAAAGCTTTTTGCCGGTCTGATTCGCCGGACATTCATTGGTACATCGACCACACTCGGTGCAGGTATAAGCGCTGAGCAACTGAACCCATTTCAGGTCATGTACGTCGGAAGCACCAAATTTATCAGGAGGTCCCGCATCTTCAGCTGGGGCGGCAAAAGGATCTGCATTGGGATCCATCATCAGTTTTACTTCCTTGGTTACCGCTTCGTTATTTTTAAATTGTCCTTTAGGTTTTAAGTTGCCAAAATAGGTGTTGGGGAATGCCAGCAGAATGTGCAAATGCTTAGAGTAATACAAATAATTTAAAAAGAAGAGAATCCCCGCGATATGCAGCCACCAGGCGATTCGCTCAATCAGAATCACTGTACTGGCAGACATCCCTTCGAACAGTGGTGTAATAAACTGACTTACAGGAAACATCCCGGCTGCCTCATAATGGGCAACTCCCATCTGCTGTAATTGATAGTCTGCTGCATTCATGGTGAGGAACAGCCCCATCAGAATGAGTTCGATATATAGAATCCAGTTGGCATCATTCTTTGGCCATCCTTTCATTTCAGGCTTAACAAACCTGGCCAGTTTTAATGCATTCCTCCTCAACCAGAAAATGATAACAGCCAGGATCACCAACAGAGCCAGGACTTCAAAGGAGGCAATAAGAAAATCGTAAAACCCACCCATAAAGGCAAAGATTCGATGCGTCCCCAGAAGGCCGTCAATTATGATCTCGAGTACCTCTATATTGATGATAATAAAACCTAGGTAGACGATGATATGCATGATCCCTGCAACAGGCCGCACTACCATCTTGGACTGCCCCAGGGCAATCCTCATCATGTTCTTCCAGCGTTGGGGCTTGTTATCGGAAAGATCTTCTGCCTTCCCCAGCAGAATATTTCGTCTTAGTTTTTTAACATTCCGGGCAAAAAAGCCAATTCCTGTGATCAGGAGGAGGGCAAAGAGGATGTTGGGAAGGTATTCCATCAATTAGTCTTGATTTATGGCAGGATCATTTTGCGGAAGGGTGTAGTCGATCTGTTTCTTCCCGAAGACGGATACGTTGACGTAGCGCTTAGGATTCAAACGAAAATCCTGAAGCAGTAAATCGAGTTCCTTTGAGGCATCCGCAAGGTTTTTATACAGCTCTTCATCATTCATCAATTTCCCCATGGTTCCTTCCCCTTTCTCGATCTTCTCCAGGACAGCATCCAGATTCTTCATGGTAGATTCCAGATTCCGGATTGTTGCGCCCAGGTTATTGGCCGCTAAAGAGTCTGACAGGCTTGCAAAATTGGCCGTAAGGGTATTGATATTACTCAAAGAACTATCGATATGCATTCTATTTTCAGACAGCATTTCATTAAGTGTGCCTGCACTTTTTTGAAAACTCGAGATTACCTGAGATAAACCCTGAATACTCTCACGCAGATTTTTCTTGGTTTCATCATCCAAAACATCATTGACATTCATCAACAAGGAATCTGCATTTGAAACTGCTCCTTCCACCTTTAACTGCAATGGGGTAAGTTTTTGTTGTACGAGTTCTGTAAGGCCGGGGCGGGTATTCGTAACAAGCGTATCGCCGGATTTTGCCATTGGGGCGTCGTCGAAAACAGGTTTAATCTGAATCCCTTTCCCCCCTATGATCCCTGTATCGTAAAGTTCTGCCTTGCTATTTCGGGAAAATTGAAAATCGTTAGAAACAGTAAATGTTACAACCAGCTTACCGCTATTATCCTTAAACTGAATATCATTAACCTTTCCAACGCTAAACCCGTTAATAGATACCTGAGTGCCCGTCTGCAAACCACCAATATTGTCATAGACCGCGTAAAATATCTTGCTGTTATCAAAAAGTGGGGTGGACTTCAAATAGCTGAATCCCAGAATAAATAGGAGAATACCCCCGATAACTATAATTCCAGTCTTAATTTCCCGCGATAGTTTCAAGGATACGTTTTTAGGTTCTAAACAAAATTATGAATAAAATCGAAAGACAAGCCATTATTCATCTTCGTATTTCAAGGCGTCTTGTAGCGCGATGCGTTTCCCTTCTTTATAGGCCACAATATAGGAGGTCGTAAAGCCCTTCATATCGGCATTAGATTTTAATAGTTTAGCCCCCATGTAGGTATCTGTTTCCCCGTAGAGGTATCGGAACAAATTTTTGATCGGTTCCTTTGATATCCTGTTCAGACCGTTGAATTCAGGTGAATTAGGCGGAAGGTCTCTTGCCGTTGCCATAATCTGGACTTTGAAAGTCACTCCGCTTTTTTCTACTAATTGCCTCGCTTTAGGTGTGTTTTCCTTGGTCTCTTCAGGATTTTCATTTTTCCCGGCGGATTCAGTAGAAGATTTTTCCGTCACTTCAACCACTGCCTCTTTTACTTCCTTATTAACCTCCAGTAATTCCTCTTGTTTGAGGTCCGGATTTGCTTTTTTAGGAATTTCGGCCACTTCAGGCGACGCCACTGGTGGCTGCCCATTTGAAATTACGGTTTCTTCATCCGGGATACTACTGCGGTATTTGATGATGGCCTGTGCAATAGCCTTTCCCATTTCGGCCTGACCCTTTGAAGAATTCAGGTATTTGCCCTCTTCTTTATTGGTAAGGAACCCCGTTTCAATAAGGACACTGGGCATAAAGGTCTGATGAAGGACAATAAAACCAGCCTGCTTCACTTTTCGGTCATTTCGCTTTAAATTACCAGTGAAATTATCCTGAATCAGTTTAGCCAGCAAGATACTCTGATCGAGAAATTCTTCCTGCATTATGGTAAGGCCTATTACCGATTCGGGAGAATTAATATCGTAATTCGCATATCGGGCTTCATAATTATCTTCCAGATAGATTACCGAGTTCTCCTTTTTTGCAATCTCGAAATTCTGTTTATTGGCATGGAGTCCAAGAACAAAGGTGCCGGCGCCGTGCGCATTGGAGGTGTGCGAATCGCAATGAACCGACACAAACAGGTCGGCTCCTGCCTTATTGGCGATCTCTCCCCTTACAAAAAGGTCTACAAAGGAGTCATCGTCCCTGGTATAGACTACTTTGATACCCGGGACTTTTTTAAGCTCTTCCCCAATTTTAAGGACGATACTGAGGGCGATATTTTTCTCCATATAGCCATTTCCCAGGTTACCAGGGTCATGACCACCATGCCCTGCATCGAGGACCACAACAAAACCTTCATCTCCCCTGACTTCAGGAAGTGGGTTAGACGCGATCATCTGAATACAAAACATGAGAAAAAAACCAGCTGTAAAAAGCAATTTTTTGTTCATAGTATTCGGGGAATTTTACTTCTTTTTCTCAGGTTAAATTTATTGTAATCTGCTACGGGCAGAAAAAAAATATATGTAAGTTTGATTTCCAAATATCAAGCCATATCATTACAAAAATAGGATATATAGCTTTGCAATCAAACAAACGGCTTTTTCTTTTCTCTGCTTTGTTCCTCCTGGTTGCAACAATGATTTTTGGACAGGAGGACCTGAAAAAACCTTTGCCCATCAAAGCGGTACAGGACAGTATCAAAGCTCCCCTACCACCTCAGAGCCTTATTCAGGATAGTGTTCAAACCGACACAGTCCGCACAGATTCACTCCCAAAAAAGCCTGCTCTCTTACTGGATAATATCAAATATAAGGCCAAAGATTACGTAAAACTGAGTCAGAAAGATCAAAAGATCTACCTCTACAACGAGGCTGAAATATATTATCAGGACACGGAATTAAAAGCAGGAATTATAATTCTCGACTATATAAAGAACGAGGTTTATGCCGGGCGGTTAAAAGACTCCCTGGGGAATTATACCCAACTCCCCTATTTTAAGCAAGGTGAAAATGTGGTAATACCCGATTCCATCCGCTTTAATTTTGACACCCAGAAGGCAGTCATATGGAATTCGAGAACCGAGCAACAAGCAGGTCTCGGACAATTAGGGAGTGATGCCATGAAAGTCTATGCAGAACGTACGAAGAAGGAAAATGATTCGGTCTACTTCCTAAGTGAAGGGAAACTCACTACTTCCAAAGACACTATAGATCCTGATTACTACATCCGGGTTCGAAAAGCAAAGTTTGTTCCCAAGAAAAAAGTGATAGCCGGCTTTAGCAACTTATACATAGTAGATGTGCCAACACCTATTGCCCTGCCCTTTGCCTACTTTCCGCTTACCGTGGGAAGGACGGCCGGGGTGATGATGCCCACTTTTGGGAATGATCCCAACCGCGGGTATTTCCTCCAGAATGCCGGGTACTACGTCCCCATTAATGATTATGTAGACCTTACACTCACAGGTGACCTTTACACCAACGGCAGTTATGGAATCCGCGCACAATCGGTTTATTCTAAACGATATAAATACAGGGGTAATTTCAATTTCAGATATGAAAATCAGGTGGTGAGCCAGAAAGGTTTCGATGATTACAGCAGGGGTACGATCTACAACATCCAGATCTCACATTCACAGGATCCTAAATCAAACCCTAATAGCAGGCTATCGGCCTCGGTGAACCTGGGTAGCAGTCAGTATTACCGGAATTCTCTGCTACAGCAGAACCTGGCCCTGACACAGACCAATAACTTATCATCTTCTATCTCCTATTCGAAAACTTTTCCGGCCTATCCTTCGGTAAATATGAGTTTGACGGCAACGCATAACCAGAACACAAACACCAATGTAGTTGATGTTACCCTGCCTACCCTGCAGGCAAGTATGGAACGTGTATTTCCCTTCGCCCCGCGTGAAGGAATCAAAAAAGGAGCTTTGCAGAACATCAACTTTCAATACGATCTCAATGGGAGAAACAGCATCAGAACAAATGATGAGGATTTCCTGACCGGTAAAATGTTCGACGATGCAAAGGTAGGTGTCAGACATAGGATTCCTATAAGCACCAATTTCAAGGTGGCCAAGCATTTTAGTGTAACTATGGGTGGGAATTATGAGGATATATGGTCGCTTCAGACCTTTGGTCAGCGATTTGATCCGGATTCCCAGACCGTTGTAACCGACACCATAAGTGGTTTTGACCGCTATAATCAATACAACTTTAGTGCTAGTGTGGGAACTACTCTTTACGGAACCTTCACTTTTGGAGAGGGAAAAAAATTCCAGGCACTAAGACATGTGGTCAGACCTACGGTAAGTTATGGATACGCTCCTTCTTTTGAGCAGTATTACGACGAATACCTGAATGAAGTTAGTGGTGATATTGTCCAATACAGTCGTTTTCAGAATACAATTTACGGAGCACCCCGACTTGGAAAATCCAATGCCCTGACATTTTCACTGCAAAACACTCTTGAGGCAAAAGTGCGGGATAAGGATTCAACAGCAACCGAACCTAAAAAGATACAGCTCCTCAACAGCCTTAATTTCTCATCAGGGTACAACTTTGAAGCCGATTCCTTAAAAATTAGTCCGGTTAGCATGAGTGGGGGTACCAATTTGCTGAAAAACAAAATGTCTGTAAACTTCGGCGCTAGCCTTGATCCTTATGCTATCGACAATAATGGTAGGAGAATAAATACCTTAAATATTAATAATGGCGGGAGCCTTCTGAGGCTAACTAATGCGAGGATGAATATCAGCTACAATATCAGTAGCAAGGATTTTGGAGCAAAGGACGAGGATGACAGAGAAGAAGAAGATCCTTATGACGGCCAGAATTACGTGGCAGCCAGCGGGGGAAGGACGGATGACCTTTTTGGTGCTGCCGACAATTTTAACGAGAGTAGTTTTAAAAATCGTGACCCTGACGATATAGAAAACCCCAGGTACAGAACAAAGATTCCCTGGGACCTGAGGCTTCAATATGCAGCGAACTACAATAACAGTAACCGACAAAACGAATTCTCGAGCCATTCCCTGATGTTTTCGGGAAATATAGAGTTGGCTCCGCGCTGGAAGGTAGGAGTTTCGTCAGGTTATGATATTAAAAACCAAGGTTTTACAGTAACCCAATTGCGATTTGAACGCGACCTAAAGAGTTTTAATCTGCGATTTAACTGGACACCTTTCGGCGACTTTGAACGCTGGTATTTCTTTATTGGGATCAAGAGTTCCATTTTGCAGGATCTCAAATGGGAAAACCGGAGTCAGCCACCCAGAAGATAAACCCAAAATACTACAGGAAATGAGCAGTAGAAAAATTATTCACACTTCCAAAGCCCCTTCCCCCATCGGGCCTTACAGTCAGGCCATACTAGCCGGCAATACTCTTTTTATTTCCGGCCAGATCGCCCTGGATCCGAATAGCGGGGAACTGATTGAAGGAGATATTAAAGAGGAGACCAGAAAATGCATGGAAAACCTCAGAGCAATTCTTACCAAGGCCAGTATGAGCTTTGAGCAGGTTGTTAAGGCTTCTATTTTTGTAAAGGATATGAAGCAATTTGCAGAAATCAATGAAGTTTACGCTTCTTATTTTGATTCGGATTACGCTCCTGCCCGTGAAACGGTTGAAGTTGCCAATCTCCCGAAGTTTGTCAATGTGGAGATCTCGATGATCGCTATCAGATAGTTGCTTTGTGAAATTCAACCAGGCCTTCAATAGGTCGTTGTCTGATAACTCCGGTTACAAGATCGTTCCGTTCCAGTACGGCTTTTAACTCATCACGCAGGAAATAGGCGATACTTCCCACAAAATGAATGGGCACCTTGGTAGCCAGCTCGAACTGCATAATATAGTTATTTACAAACTGCTGTAATCCCTTGTCTATTACACCTTTGCAATAAGGATGGTCCTTGTTTTCAATCAGAAAACGGGCAAAAGTAGCCAGGTAGGTATTTGGGTTGGGCTGTTTGTAGAGGTTTTCCTTGATCACATCCGGATCGAGGTTGTATTCACTGGCAAATTTATGACCTAGGGCCTGAGGCATCTTATGGAAGTAATAATCCCGAATCAGTTTTCTCCCAAAAAAGTTACCACTTCCATCGTCCATGGGGATGTACCCCAGAGAAATCACCTTTTGAAATAATTGGTGACCATCGTAGTAACTGCAATTAGAGCCCGTTCCCAGGATACATACAATTCCCTGATATCCTACCTTGGTTGTTGAATAGATCGCAGCATAGGTATCTTCCTTTACCTCAATCTTGGCATTTGTGAAAAACGATTTAAAGATATTCCGCAGAAACTTCTTCATCCGATCTGTACCGCAACCGGCTCCGTAAAAATAGAGTCGTTTAACCTTGGATTTACTCTTTGAAATCTCAAAGTTATTTGCCAGTCGATCTTCGATGACCTCCCTGGTCAGTACTTCCGGACTCAGGCCAAGGGTTTGCGTCATAAAAACCTCTTCGCCCTTTTCATCCAGTGCGATCCAGTCTGCTTTTGTCGCTCCGCTATCTACTATTAATATCATAGAATTACGCTTAAAAAAGAAATCCTTAAAATAAGCAAAATATACCTATTCTAAGGATTTTTTAGAGTTAAGAATCAGCCCTTAGAGCTTGTGGATATATTGAGCCAGGTCTACTAATTTATTGGAATATCCTGCTTCGTTATCGTACCATGAAATCACTTTAAAAAATCTAGGATTCAATTCGATCCCTGCATCGGCATCAAATATGCTGGTTCTGGGGTCACCAACAAAATCCTGAGAAACAACAAGTTCTTCCGTATATCCAAGAATTCCTTTTAATTCTCCTTCGGAGGCTGTTTTAAAGGCTTTTTTAATCTCCTCATAGGAAGTATCTTTCTGAAGTTTTACAGTAAGGTCAACCACTGAAACATCTGCCGTAGGCACCCTGAACGCCATTCCGGTGAGTTTTCCTTCCAGTGCAGGAATAACCTTTGTTACAGCTTTTGCTGCACCTGTCGAGGCAGGTATAATATTAAGCATGGCACTTCTACCGCCTCTGTAATCCTTTCTTGAAGGACCGTCTACGGTGAGCTGTGTAGCTGTGGTGGCGTGAACTGTAGTCATCAGTGCTTCTTCAATTCCAAAGGAATCATTAAGTACTTTGGCCATTGGCGCCAGACAGTTTGTGGTACAGGAAGCGTTGGAAACGATTTTGTCCGAAGCTTTTACTTCCTTATGGTTCACTCCCATGACAAACATAGGCGCATCTTTTGATGGTGCAGAGATCACTACTTTTTTAGCCCCGCCATCGATGTGATATTGAGCAGTTTCCATCGTAGTGAAAATACCGGTACATTCCGCAACAATATCCACTCCTACGGCATCCCATTTTACATTTTTTGGATCCCTTTCTGCTGTAATCCTTACAGTTTTCCCATCAACAACCAGATGGCCGTCTTTAACATCCACTGTTCCGTCAAACCTTCCGTGTACTGAATCGTATTTCAGGAGGTAGGCCAGGTGCTCTACGTCCAGAAGGTCATTGATTGCAACTACCTCAATCCCATCTCTTTTTACGATAGATCTGAGGACCAATCTTCCAATTCTACCAAATCCGTTTATTCCTACTTTTAATGTTGCCATATTCTTTCTTTTATGTACTCATTATATCGGAGACTCTTATGAGCTCCTTGTTTATTTTCGTTTTTCCTTTGATCGCTTCACTTATCGGAGTAAAAGCAATATCGTCATCCAGGATTCCTACCATAAGGTTTGTCTTTCCATCCAAAAGTGCTTCTACCGCCTTCACTCCCATCCTGCTTGCCAGTACTCTGTCAAAACAAGTGGGTGAACCCCCGCGTTGCATATGCCCCAGTACACAAACACGCACGTCGTAGATGGGAAGGTTTTCTTCTACATATTCCTTTAGCTGAAAGACATTTTTACCGGTAGTTGTATCCCCTTCGGCTACAACCACAATACTAGAAGACTTCCCGGTGAGTTTGCTCCGCTTAAGGGAATCTAAAAGACGTTCCAGACCCAGGTTTTCCTCTGGTATCAGAATTTCTTCCGCTCCTGCTCCTACCCCTGCATTTAATGCAATATGACCTACATCTCTTCCCATTACCTCAACAAAAAATAGTCGGTGATGAGAACTGGCCGTATCGCGGATCTTATCTATGACCTCCATAGCCGTATTGATAGCCGTATCGAAACCAAGGGTATAACGGGTGCCGAATATATCGTTGTCAATAGTTCCGGGTATTCCTATGACAGGTATTCCAAATTCTTCATTAAATAAAAGGGCACCTGTGAAACTACCGTCACCCCCAATTACGACCATGGCGTCTACACCTTCCGATTTGAGCTGATCGTATGCTTTCTGTCTTCCTTCCTTTGTCCTGAACTCTTCACAGCGGGCAGATTTTAATATGGTGCCTCCTTTGTTGATAATATTATTGACACTTCGAGCATTCATGGGAAGGAAATCCCCCTCAATCATTCCTTCA
Organism: Muriicola sp. SD30; assembly: GCF_041205185.1. Classification (NCBI taxonomy): domain Bacteria; kingdom Pseudomonadati; phylum Bacteroidota; class Flavobacteriia; order Flavobacteriales; family Flavobacteriaceae; genus Muriicola; species Muriicola sp. SD30. The sequence goes on along the minus strand of NZ_JBGEWB010000001.1, from coordinate 1,015,875 downwards.
TATCCCCTGTAAATCCCTACGCAATCAATTTTCATAAAGGCACAGGTACGAACGACTGATCTGATGGCAGCATTCATTCCGGGAGAGTCTCCTCCGGAGGTAAAAACCGCTACTTTCTGAATTTTTGCTTCCATAAAAAATTTCGAAGTTCAAAAATAGCAAACAATTATGAAATCATAGTATATACAAAGGCTTAATTGCCATTTATCAACTAATCAAACGATGTAGTTTAATAAAAATAAAGGAATGGTTTACAATATTGCGGAAATAACAATAGCTGACCTATTCCTGATCTGGAAGTGTCTTCGGTTTCTGATAAAATTTAATCAGACTGTCCCTGCCCATTGTCGCCCTTGTTTGTTCAGCTTTTAATTTGGTATCCTGACTCTCCTGCTTGGGTTTAAACACTTTACGCAGTAGATCGTTGAAGGTATTAAAATCTACTTCATATGATAAACCTACCCCCTGGGTATAGCCGGTCTGGTCTGCCAGGAATTGCTGGATTTCATTTTCACGGTTAAAGATCTTAGCCCTCAAGGTTCCCTCTTCGTTTAAAAGTACCTGTACTTCCACATCTCCGGCCACAACGGTTTCACTGACACCTCCTACCGGAACACCGAACCGACCGTTAAACAATACTCTGTCACTGATCCTGGTCGATACCGTAACCCCCAGCCTGTTCTCGGTCTGTATCTGAGTGGGGTCTAGGGTACCCTGTTCCAGAGAAAAGCCAAAATCAAATTTATCGTTACCCCCACCCAGAAGGGAATTTACAAGGCCTGAAGCCGTCTGAATGAGGTTTCCGGTTACTGCCTGCTGATTGAGACCACTTCCTTCATCAACAAAGGTGCCCTGGGCAAGCAGGAAAAAGGCGTTACGCTCTTCCACCGTTGGATCCTGAAGCTTGTATTCCAGCTCCGATTGTACGATGGAACTTGTACCGGGAAATTCTATGTTAAAATCGATGGTGGGCCGCTCCAGTTCTCCTGTAAGCTGTACCACCACATCAGTGGATATTCGTCTGGTGACCCCAGAATTATCGAGAAGGGGCGCCGGATTTGCGGTGAGCGAATACACAGCTTCCATATTTAACTGGGCGGCGAGGGGAGTACCATCCCATACGATACTTCCACCCGGTTTAACATTAAATGACTTGTCAATGACCCCCCCGAAACGGTAATTGTACGTCCCGGTCACAACTACAAAATCCCCGAACATATTAAATTTACCCTTGGTATTTATTTCAATGAGAAGAATCCCTTCCCCTGTTCCCTTCAGGGATGACCCGGTTTTCTGATCAACCACTATTTCCACTTCGGCATCAGGTGTAACGTCGAGGTCAAAATTGAGTTCGAGGCCTTCGTAATCCTGCAGGGTCTTTTCAATTTCAAAGGTTTGCTGATCCTTCTTTTCTATAAAATTGATAAAGGAGTAATCTCCCACAGAAGCTACATCGCTCAGAGGGATTTTAAGGGAAGTACCTTCAGCGGTTTCGCCGTTGACCTTAATTGTTAGAGCCTTTGTGGGGCCAAATATCCTCCCTTCCCCGTTAAGGTACCCGGTTCCGTAATACAACACCTCCTCCTCATAAGGTGTATTGAGAATCAGGAATCGATTGTTATTGGTATTCACATCGAGATCAAGGCTCCAGTCGTCCCAGAATTGATGCTTGATCGTACCGTCGAGTTCGGCCGTGGTATTCATGGCAATATCCGTCAGTTGAATATTTTCAAAATCGAAAGTCTGGTTATACAGGCGAACACTAGAGTTCGGCCCGAATTGGTAATCTACATTGAGGTAAGGTATGGCAATACCTGCATCATTTAAACTGAGGAGGCCACTGATATCGGGATTTCGCAAATCGCCTTTGATCTGAGCCGTACCATTGAGCAATCCCCGGATGTTGGTAATGACTCCTTCCCCAAGCGGACTAAAAGGTTCGAGGCTGAAGTTGTTAAAATTAGCCATCAGATCGGCATCCGGAATATCATTCCTGTTGCTGAAATTTCCTAACAGACTGAATTTTTCAATGCCATTATCAGAGATTTGTGAATTTACCACGTACTCGGTAAGATCTCTGTTCCCTACAATACCAATACTCAACTCGCCAAGTGGAATTTCATTAACTCCGAAATCTGAAATTTGCAGGTTACAGGAGGGTAAATAAATATCATCTTTCTGAAGGATATTTAAAGTTCCGTTGATCTCCCCCTGAAGTTTAAGGCTGTCTATGGTCGGAGTAATTTTATTCAGGGAAACAATCTTAAAATCAAGCTGAAGATCTTTATAGGTAGAATCGGCCAGTTCGCCCCTTAATCTTATTTGTTCCCGGTTGTCATTATTCATTACGATCTCCTGGATCTGAATGCTGTCTAGCGATCTGCTGATGATGACCTTGTTTTTCTGATCTCCATCTTTATTAAGGATCCAGGTATTTCCTTTAAAACTAACATCAGAGCGTTTTAGACCTATGACCGAACGGTTCTGGGCATTGAAGGTGTGGTAAAAGTTAAGGTTATAACTGTCGTTGAAATCCCTTCCACCTTTAAATTCCGTTCTGAAGAAGAGGGTATCAGAAAGTGTGGTGTTGATCAGATTAAAGTCTTTAAGGTCATAGTAGACTGAATTGACATCGGATACCGACACATAGGTATTGAAAAGGGGGTTTTTATTGTCAATCTTTACGTCTATACTATCAAAGACATTATCAAAGGCAGCTATCCGTGGTGATTTAAAGTTGAGCTTAAAGTCACCCTCATCAGCAACAATATTGCCTCTAATAAACGTATTGGGATCAAAGGCCACCTGAGGAAAAAATACGTCTACAATCTTGTTGTAGATTTTAAAATTGAAATCGAGCACCTGCCCCTCCGAAATTTCGAAGGGTTTGTAATTGGTGTAAATACTACCTATGGAATTTCTTAGGAGCTTGTCGAGTTCGTTGACCTTGAAACGACCCCTCATAAACCCTGTTATGATATCTGGAGAATTTATTTCAACGGTCCTGATACTGTCCTGAGCAAAGGAAGAGGTTACTTTAAAATCTTCAAAGTAATAGGTATTATTGATGTTCTGATAGTTGGTGTTCGAAAAGGAAACATTCCCTACAACATCATCGAGATTACTTCCGGAAATATCCATTTTAACATCCCCTTTAAATACCGATACGCTATCTCTTATAAAGTTCAGTTTCTTTAAGTCGGCATAGGCCACTGAGGCATTAAAATTAAAGTTATTCACGGTGCCCCCGAAGTCGGCCAGCCCCTTAAATTCAAAATTAAAATTGGGATCTTTGGCTACCAGTGAACCGTCGAACAATTGGTCTTTCAGGATACCTGAAACGGCAACATCCTGGTAATTGTAGTCGTTGAAGTCGATCGTATACACCTGTCCGATTACTTCGGTATTCAACTTATCCTGGGCAAACCCCTGCCCTTCCACATTTACGTCCATGGAAGCCAGCCCCAGATTGTCGTCATTGACAAACTTGCCTAAATCAAAATCTATAAGGGATACAAATCCCTTGTATCGGGCATTATCGATATTGTCGACATCCGTAAGGGTGAGGTCTACATAACTACTTCCCAGACTGCTGTTTATATTTACCCTCGACCTTACGGATGATTCTGTGATAGTGGCATCTCCCCTTACGGTGAACTGACCCAGTTTGGAAAATGTGCTGGGGATTGAAGTACCCAGTACTTCGGGCATCAGTGACCTAAGTTCGTAATAGCTGGTAGTAATATTCTTGATGCCCGCTTCAAGGACAAAGGGTTCGCTTTTAGTAAAAAGGTTTTTAAAATTAAAGTCCCCCCGGATTCCGGTATTCTCTGTAGTTAGAAATACTTCGTTCACATTTAGATCGTTCAGCACTCCGTTCAGGGATGCTGAAAACAGTACTTCCTTTCCTGTCCCGAACTGGTCACTCAGCGTATTGATGTCATCAAGAGATACCTTAGAATCAACAAAGTTGGCTGTGAGATTCACCTTGTCAATGAATTGGGCAAAATCTTCACGGTTATAGTCAAATACAAGGTTTCCGATAAGATGGGATTTTGGCGTCATAATCTCAAGCGAATCAAAACGCATCTGTTGCTTAGTGTATTTAAATGAAGTGCCCAGCTTACTGAGTTCTATCCCCCTTTTGCTTATAAATGACAAAGCTTCAATCTCCGATGTTACCTCCGGCCCAAGAATCTGAAATTCCCGGGCATTGAGATTGAGATTTCTAAAATTAAGGGTTTCTTCTTTTTCCAGGTTTTCATCGATCAGCCGAAAGACACTATTCTTTATATCGATATCTGAAGAGGAGAGGTAAAAAGGTGGACTACCCGGAGCTCTGGGCTTGTTGTCATCTAATTTTGCGACAAAAACATCGAGGTTGGTACTGGTCTCACCCTGGTAGGTTCTGAGCTTAAAATTGAGGCCGTCAATATCAATTGCCCCGAATTCCAGGCTACCGGCCAGCAGATTCCGGATACTGAGGATGGAAGTGTTTAATTCTTCAATATAAATCAAAGTATCCTGTTGATAGTCCTGAATAAAGATTCCTTTCAGGGCCGTGTCCCAGGAAATCAGAGACACTCGCAACCGATCAATATTGATATTGGTTCCAAACTCCTCGTTAATCGATCTGGTAGCATAATTAGCCAGATTAGTCTGGACAACCGGCAAAGAAAGAATAATGGAGCTTAAGACCAAGACCAGTAATACCGTCAGCAGTATTCTAATCCCTATTTTTCTTAATTTTTTGATAGGACGATATGATTTACCTTTGTGCGACCAATAATTATTCCAAAGCTAGGTGAAAAAACAAAATATATACATACTGGCCATAGAATCTTCCTGTGACGATACTTCAGCTGCCGTTATGTGCAATGATACCACGCTTAGCAATGTGGTAGCCACACAGAAAATTCACGAAGAATACGGCGGTGTGGTTCCGGAATTAGCATCAAGAGCACACCAGCAAAATATTGTCCCGGTGATCCACCAGGCTTTGACTAAGGCAAAGATCGACAAAAATCAGCTATCAGCCATAGCATTTACCAGGGGACCCGGACTTATGGGTTCCCTTCTGGTGGGTACTTCCTTCGCCAAATCTCTAGCGCTTGGTCTGGGAATTCCACTCATCGAAGTAAACCACATGCAAGCTCATATCCTCGCACATTTTATTCGGGAAGAAGGCTTTGATCGTCCTGATTTTCCTTTCCTGGCATTAACGATAAGTGGAGGCCATACACAAATCGTGCTGGTCCGTAATTATTTCGACATGGAAATTCTGGGTGAAACTCTCGATGATGCGGTGGGTGAAGCCTTCGACAAAACGGCAAAAATTATCGGATTGCCTTATCCGGGGGGTCCCCTGGTTGATAAACTGGCGCTAAAAGGAAATCCCCAAGCCTATCCCTTTCCAAAACCAAAAGTAAAAGGGCTAAATTTCAGTTTCAGCGGACTAAAGACCAGTATCCTGTATTTTATTCAACGGGAAACTGCAGCAAATCCGAACTTTATCGAACAAAACAGGGAAGATATCTGTGCTTCCATCCAATATACTATTGTTGAAATTTTGATGGATAAACTTAAAAAAGCTGTTAAACAGACCGGAATAAAACGGGTGGCCATCGGGGGTGGTGTTTCTGCCAATTCAGGAATTAGAATCGCATTAAAAAATACGGAGAGCCAATTGGGCTGGACCACTTATATTCCAAAGTTCGAATATTGCACAGATAATGCAGCTATGATTGGGATCGTGGGGTATCTGAAATTTCGCGAAGGGAAGTTTACCGATCAAAGTGTAACAGCCAAGGCGAGATATATCATTCCCTGAATCAGGAAACGAAAAATAAACTGTTTCGGAAAATGAGCTATATTTATCACTCTCGATTCCACAACTCATAGTCCATGCCCTTTGACGATGTATTGGCCGAAAGAATTCGGATAGCGTTCCACACTTATCCAGAAACTTTACGTTCTGATATTACGGAAAAGAAAATGTTTGGTGGACTGGCTTTTCTTCTGAAAGGCAAAATGACAATCGGAATCATTGGCGACGAACTGGTAGTAAGGGTCGTTGAGGAAAAAATGGAGGACATGCTCACTATTGAAAGTGTCCGAGCTATGGATTTTACCAAAAAACCGATGAAAGAATTTATTTTTGTTTCGCAGGAGGCCTTTCAAAGTGAAAAAGAACTGCAGGAATGGATTGCATTGGGTATTGAACATGCCCGTCGCAAATTAAAATCATAATACACCAAAAGCTTATGCAATTATTTTATAATCCGGAGATTACCAAATCGTCAAAAGAATTTACTTTAAGTCCCGAAGAAAGTAAACATCTGTTAAAAGTCCTACGAAAGAAAAAAGGAGATCAGTTCCATGTGACCAACGGCAGGGGCCGGATTTTTGTAGCGGCATTGGAAAGTACCGATCCTAAAAACACTACCGCCACAATTGTCTCGTCAGAGAAAAGACATCCTAAGATGCATTCCCTCCATATGGCTGTTGCCCCTACAAAAAGTAACGACCGCTTTGAATGGTTTCTGGAGAAAGCCACAGAAATCGGGATCAATGAGATCACCCCGATTATATGTTCCCGATCTGAAAGAAAAACACTGAAGATGGATCGGTTACAGAAGGTTATTCAGGGAGCGATGAAGCAATCTCAAAGAGCCTATCTTCCCGTTTTGCATCCGGCAGTGAGTATTGAAGAATTTCTGGAAAAGGATCATCCAGGGATCCGATTTATTGCCCATTGTCATGAAGAAGAAAAAGTAGAACTCAAGCGAAGAATCGCCCCGGACAAGCGTATTACTATCATGATAGGACCGGAAGGCGATTTTACTGAGCAAGAGGTAGATCTGGCCTACGAGAAAGGATTCTTATCGGTCTCGCTAGGGGAAAGCAGGCTACGCACCGAAACCGCAGCAATTTATGCATGTACGGCAATCGCTGTTTTTAACAGCAGATAAATGCAGAATAAGTACCCGGAACATTTGTGAAGGTTCCGGTTAAAAGATTACGCCTCTTATTATGTACTTTTGAGTGCCCAAAAGGCAAAAAGGATGAGAAAATTCGCTTTATTAATCACAATTGGTTTTGGAATGATATTCCAGGCAGCAACGGCACAGGAAATCGCCGTTTTAAAATACAAGGGCGGAGGTGATTGGTACGCTAACCCCACTGCATTACCCAATCTTATCCGCTATTGCAATCAAACCATCAATACGGAGATCAACCCAAAACCCGAGACTGTAGAACCCGGAAGTTCCCTGCTGTTTCAGTATCCCTACATACACATGACCGGCCATGGCAATATATTTTTTAGTGATGAAGAAGCGAGCAACCTCAGGACTTATCTCCTCGCCGGTGGCTTCTTACATATCGATGATAATTACGGGATGGAACCTTACCTTAAGAAAGAGCTGAAAAAGATATTTCCCGAAAAGGAACTGGAGGAAATTAGTACTGAACACCCCATTTTTTCAGAACGATTTAAGTTTCCGAACGGCCTGCCCAAGATCCATGAACACGATGGAAAAAGGCCACAGGCTTTGGGCATTTTTGACAAAAACCGCTTAATCCTTCTGTTTACTTTTGAGAGTGATCTGGGTGATGGATGGGAAGACCCGGAAGTTCACAACGACCCTCCGGAGGTAAGGCAAAAGGCGCTTCAAATGGGGGCGAACATCATACAGTATGCTTTTAAGAATTAGATTATGAATTCCATTACAATTTCCAAAGGTATAGTACGTGCGATCGGCATACTGGCTGGTATCGCTATTCTCATGTACTTTCTTTACGAGATCAGATCGGTCCTGGCTTACCTTTCTATGGCGGCAGTCGTCGCGCTTATCGGAAGGCCTGTTGTGTTGTTTCTAAGGAAGCGTCTCAAATTCGCAAATACACTGGCTGTAATCACAACCATGTTACTTATGGTTGCCGTACTTGCAGGGATTATTGCCTTGTTTTTTCCCTTAGTGGCTGAACAGGCTGCAAATCTTTCTCTTTTAAATATTGAGGAACTGAGGTCAAAAATCGGTTCACTGTATCAGGAGATTATCCTGTATTTCGGGGCTTCGCCCGATCAGGTCAATGATCTGATAAAAGGTACAGAACTGGAGAAAAATATGATCGAAGGCCTCGACATTGGCTTTATCCCCAACATCCTTAACACATTTGTCAATACCCTTAGCGCTGCCGGAATTGGATTATTCTCAGTACTGTTTATTTCGTTTTTCTTTCTCAAGGACAGTTCCCTATTTCAACGGGGGCTTCTGACATTCGTTCCGGATAATAAGGAGTCGGGAATGGTGAACTCAATAAACAAGATAAATGGATTGCTATCCCGTTATTTTGTTGGCCTGCTTTTTCAGATCATGATCCTCTTTGTGATCTATACCATCGTTCTGTTGATCGTAGGCATACCCAATGCCATTGTTATCGCCTTCCTGTGTGCTCTGTTTAACATCATTCCATATATCGGACCTATCATCGGAGCAGTACTTATGGTTACTCTTTCCATGACTTCAAACCTGGGGGCAGATTTTACCGAGGTTATCCTTCCAAAAACCGGATATGTGCTCATCGGTTTTGCAATTGGTCAGCTGATCGATAATTTCTTTTCACAACCTTTTATTTTCTCGAACAGTGTAAAATCTCATCCGCTGGAAATCTTCCTGGTGATCATTATAGCCGGTTTGCTTTTCGGTGTCCTGGGAATGATTGTAGCCGTACCCGGATATACGGCAATTAAGGTAATTTTAAAGGAGTTTCTGGCCGATAATAAGATCGTAAATAAACTCACTGAAGATTTATAGTTTTAGTTTGAATAGAAATATATTAAAAACTGGTGTACAGTCTTTTATAAAAAATAATTACGATACTGACATCGTGTCAGTTTTGCTTTCAAAGCCCAATTTTCCTGAAATTTCCCAACAGGAACTTGCACAACAGCTAGAGGGAAAGAAAAAGGCAAAACAAAAGCTTCCAACCTGGTTTAAAACTCCCGGGATATACTACCCTGAAAAAGTAAATCTGGAGCAGACCTCTTCCGAAAAAACCGCAGAATACAAAGCGGCTTTGGTCAGTGGAAACCGGCTTGCGGATCTCACAGGAGGCTTCGGAGTAGATACTTATTTTTTCAGTCGGAAATTACCGCATATAACTCATTGTGAAATAGACCCTGAATTGCATGAAATAGTGAGTCACAATGCCACATCTTTAGGAATTGACAATGTGGACTTTCGCAGTGAGGACGGGATAGAGTTTCTGAGAAATACAAGTCTGGGATTCGACTGGATCTATATCGATCCCAGCAGACGCGATGAATCTAAAAACAAAGTCTTTCAGCTCTCCGACTGCACCCCTGATGTAGTAATGCACCTCGATCTTCTGCTATCAAAAGCCCAGGCAATAATGATTAAAACCTCCCCCCTGCTCGACCTCAGCGCCGGCATAGGTCAATTGAAACATGTTGACGTTATCCATATTATTGCCGTTAGCAATGAGGTAAAGGAATTATTGTGGATCCTCAGAAATGACAAGCCTGTTTCAGATATAAAAATCAGGACGGTTAATTTTATGAAGAATGAGCAACAGGCCTTCCAATTCTATCGGGCAGAAGAAAAGATAACCAAGTGTTCTTATACCGCTCCACAGACCTTTTTGTACGAACCAAATAGTGCTATTCTCAAAGCCGGTGGATTCAGGTCAATGTGCGGAGCTTTTCAAGTAAATAAACTTCATGAACACAGTCACCTTTATACTTCAGAATCATTGCTTCCTTTCCCGGGACGGGTATTTAAGATCATTGAAACTACACCCTTTAACAAGAAATCCATGAAAAGGTTTAAAGGCGTTAAAGCAAATGTAAGCACCAGGAATTTTCCTGAAAGCGTTGCCGGGATCAGGAAAAAATTCCAGCTAAAAGACGGGGGTGATAGTTATTTATTTTTTACTACAAATAATAAGGATCAACGTATTGTTATTCAATGCACTAAGGACACGTCCAGTTAAAATTTGCAACCGGATCCCTAGTGGCTTTTCCCAGGTTGTAATGCCACCATTCCGTCCGCACCGACCAAAAACCGTGAGCCTCCATCACCTCTTTGAGAAGTGCCCTGTTTCGGAGTACTTCCTCCGGTAATTCGAAGTAATCGTGATGCGCCTCCCTTCCGAAGAAATCGAAATCTGTGCCCATATCCAGTACTTTGCCATCGAGGGTTTCAAGAGTGATATCCACGGCCCCACCCCTATTGTGAATTGATCCTTTATCAGGGTTGGCCACATATTGCGGATTGGGGTATATTTCCCACATTTTGTATTGAACAGAATTTGGCCGGTAACAATCAAAGAAGCGAATCCGGAACCCTTTTTTCATTAATTCTGCATTGGCTGCGATAAGCGCCTGAGCTGTTTTATTCCGGGTATAGCATTCCGGACAGTCGTACACCTGGGTTTTAAGAAAGTTATTCGATGTGGCATAACGCATATCAAAAGTGAAATCAGAACTATAATCTGCAAGCCGTACAAAGGTAGTATCGGCCAATTCATCAAGTGAAGGCAAAGGCTTCTTAACTTCAGCAGCCTTTACTGTATCAACTAGTTGTTCTTTTACCTCAATTGGGATTTCTTTCGATTTATCCTGGCCTTTCTCCTTACAGCCAAAGAGCAATAGAAGTAACAAAAGGAGCTGAAATGTTATTTTCAAGTCGACGATTTTTATAAACCGATTTAAAAGTAAGGATAATATCAAAAAGGCGTACCTTACAAGGTAAATCAAGATACAGATGCAATCCCTCAAAGTAATTTCGTTTATTGTCCTAACATTTTGTGGATGTTCCTTAACAGCCCAGAGTCCCTGGCTTCTCAACTTTGAAAAACCTGCAACCAATCCTATCTTGCAGGCCGACAGTACGGCCTTATTCAATGATCCAATAGATAAAACCGTTGTTCAATGGCAAAAGGCTGATGTCTTCAATCCCGGGGCCATAGTGCGAAACGACACTGTATTTCTGCTCTTCAGGGCAGAAGACGATCCCACCGCCATCCTGGGAGGAAGAACTTCCAGAATTGGGTTGGCCTATAGTACAGATGGCATTCATTTTTCCAAGTATGATGATCCGGTTCTATATCCTGACAATGACGACTTTGCCATCTGGGATCAACCCGGTGGAGTTGAGGATCCACGGGTAGTTGAATTACCCGATGGAACTTACCTGATGTTATACACCAGCTGGAATACAAAAACGGCACGACTTTCTGCTGCCGTATCACAGGATTTAAGATCATGGGAAAAGAAAGGTCCCGTTTTCCAAAAGGCACATCAGGGGCGTTTCCTCGATATCTGGAGCAAGTCGGGCTCTGTCGTTACCGAATTGGTGGATGGCCGACTCATCGCTAAGAAAATTATGGATAAATACTGGATGTATTGGGGTGAATTATTTATGAATGTAGCCAGCTCTGAGGATGGTGTCAACTGGGAACCCCTGCTGGATGATGAGGGTGAACTACTTCATGCTTTTGAACCTACACTGGGGGATTTTGACAGCCATTTGGTAGAACCCGGACCACCGGCCCTCTATACCGATAATGGTATCCTGGTACTTTACAATGGGAAAAATCTCAGTGGTGAGGGCGCAGGAACGATGGTTGCGGAGAATACTTATTGTGGTGGGCAGGTTTTATTCAGTGGGGAGAATCCAGCTAAGTTCTTAAAACGTCTTTCCGAACCATTTATATGTCCAAGCCTGCCTCATGAGACCAGCGGGCAATATCAGGCCGGAACCACCTTTGTGGAAGGTTTAGTTTTTTACAAGAATAAATGGTTCCTCTACTACGGCACAGCCGATTCCATGGTAGGCGTTGCCATAGCAGAATCACAAAAGGAATAGGTATTTTATTGGTTCTCAAGAGTCTTGAGATAGGCCAGACTCTTAGGAACCTGTTCCACTACTCGGGAAGATTCGTCCTCTATAAAGAGGTATTTAATTCCCAGTTCTTTTGCTTTTGCCACGATCGCGGACATATTTATCTGCCCGGTCCCGAGAACAACATTGGTTTCTACATCTTCATGTCCGGTATCATTCCCTTTCACTCCTTTTTCCATATCCTTCAGATGCATAAGGACAAACTGATCGGAGTACCTGTTCAATAACTCCATCGGATCTGCCCCTCCGTGCTGCACCCAGTATACATCCATTTCAAAATAGAAGTCTTCGGCATTCTCAGACATGTGATCAAAGAGGGTTCCTTCCCCATGAGGCCTGAATTCATATCCATGAGGGTGATAGGTAAGAATAATATTATCCCTGTCTAAAATTTCCCCTGCATTATTAAAAACGTCAACCGCCTTTTGGGTGTCTTCTAACGTAAAATTATCTCCTTCATGAGGAATCCACGCACACATCACATAGGAGGCTCCATAAGCTTTGGCTTTTTCAACCACCCCTTCCGGATTGTTTTCTAATTCCTCAAATGAGGCACCTACACTAACTACTTCGAGTTCGTACTTTTTCAGGAGAGTGATAAATTCGTCAAGTGGCAGGCCATAGGTATCGCCCCCTTCAATCTTGGTAATGCCCCAATCGTGTATGGTTTTCAGCGTACCTTCAACGTCATTTTTAAACTGATCCCTCAGGCTGTAAAGCTGCAGTCCCACCTCCTGTCCCATCAGGGAAGGCATTGCCATTAAAGTTATCAGAACGAGTAAATAAAAACTTTTAAATTTATCCATAGTATTTATAAATGATTTTGATCAGATTGTTGATTCTTTAAGTGAGCAAATTGCCATTTTCATCCCATTCGGCGATCACAGCTCGTTTGCTCTGGTCCACACATTTCGCGAGCCACTCCTCCTCATATGCCATTCCGTGTTGATCGAGCACCTCCTGAGGAACCCCGTCCCAGATATTGGGCATATTTCCCTGGTATCCCAGGTCTTTAATCCCCACTTTAGAGGTGTAGTACCCGGTTAAGGTTAAGTTACGCATCAGGTTAAAAAACTGAACTTCCAGAGGGTGGTCGTCCATGGGGATTTCCGAATCGTAGAATGCAATAGCATCCAAAATCTCTTTCTGGGAGGCCTCCGCCGAAACCTTGAATTCTGTACCGTAATTGGTATTGCTTTTATGATCCAGCCACATAAGACCCCCCCTGAGGGTGGTTTGCAGCTCCGGAATATCCTTGGCCATAAATTCCACGAAATCGGGAACTCCTGCTTCTGTCGGGCCTCCGTTTTCATTCGGGGGCAAGATCAGATTGCTCAGTACATCAATGGTTTCTAGTTCGTGTTCATTAAAAAATTGCTCTGCATTGAGTTTCTCGATCTCCTCCAACTCTTCGGGAGTACGACCAAAGTAATTAGTGTCCTTGAGTATTTCCTGGGCCAATGCCTCGTTTTCTTCACCCGGTTTACAACCATGAATAGCCAAACCTCCGGCCACAGAACCCAGTAAGATCGATTTTATACTTTTTCTTCTGTCCATCTCCTTAAATATTTTGTTGCTTCAATTGTTCTACGATATAGTCTGATGCTCTCCATGATAGTGCCAGGATGGTCCATGTACAGTTCTTGTCGGCTTGTGAGACAAACGGGCCTGCATCTGTGATAAAGACATTGTCCGTATCGTGTAATTGCTGAAAACGATTCACAACCGATTTCTTAGGATCGTCACCCATCCGGGTAGTTCCTACTTCGTGAATGATCATCCCGGGCGCAAGTAGCCCGTAATCCTGTTCCTTGGTAGGCGTATCGCCCAATGGTTCCCCGCCCATACCGTGGATTAGTTCCTCAAAGGTCTCTTGCATATGTTTTGCCTGCTTCTTTTCAAAATCGGACCATTGGTACTTAAAGCGGAGTACAGGGATCCCGAATTCATCTACTGTAGTGGGGTCGATTTCACAATAATTATCTTCCCGTGCTATGGCTTCACCCCGTCCCCCGAATCCGATAACGGAGCCATAATATTTTTTCACGTCCCCCCGGAGGGAAGGTCCGTACCCTCCTGTGGGTAGCCCAAAAAATTTATTGAAATCATTGGGATTAAAGCCAAATCCATAATTGGGCATACCGATGCCACCCCACACTTCAATGTGGTAACCACGGGGGAAGTCGAGATCCTTATTATCTAACCACCAGGGGGTGTAGACGTGCATCCCTCCTACTCCGTCTTCATTGTACATTTTTCGATTCATCAATCCTGGAATAAAACCAGCTCTGCTGCTCCCGGTTGAATCGTGCAAATATTTGCCAACCAGGTTGCTACTGTTCCCTAGGCCATTGGGATGTTGTTTACTTTTTGAGTTTAAAAGAATACGTGCAGAGCTGCAGGCTGATGCTGCGAGGACGACCACTTTTCCTTTTAATTTATATTCTTTCCGATCTTCTTTATTAATATAAGATACGCCTGTAGCCTTTCCTTCTTCATTTGTGGTCACTTCCCTCACCACTGAATTCACATACAGGTCTACCTGCCCTCCACTTTTCTGGGCGGGAAATATCAGGCAGGAACCCGATGAGAAATCGGCATACACCTGACAGGAACGGGAACATTGTCCACAATAGAAACAAACTCCCCTATCATTGTTGATCTTTTTGGTAAGCATTGACATACGCGAAGGAATCACCGGAATATTTAAATTCCGGGCTCCTTTGATATAGAATAACTCGTGCAGTCTGGGTTTTGGTGGGGGAAGAAAAAAACCGTCCGGATCGTTGGGTAATCCTTCATTGGTTCCAAATACGCCTATTAGTTTATCTACTTTATCATAATATGGTTTTACATCTTCGTAACCAATGGGCCAGTTATCGCCCAGGCCATCCACATCCTTGTGCTTAAAATCCTTAGGGCCAAAACGAAGGGATATCCGGCCCCAGTGATTCGTTCGCCCTCCCAGCATATGGGATCGGAACCACCAGAAATTGGTATCGTCTTTTTGAGTGTAAGGTTCTCCTTCAATTTCCCATCCACCGTAAGCCATATCAAACTCTCCGAATGCCCGGGAGGTTCCCGCACCTCTTCTGGGTGATTCATAAGGCCATTTCAGCTGGGTCATTTGCTTTGGATCTGCCGGATCAAAATAGGGTCCGGCTTCCACGACGGCAACTTTCAGTCCGGCATCCGCCAGGACTTTGGCAGACATACCGCCTCCCGCCCCCGAGCCGACTATGATGGCATCGTAAAGGACCTTAGTTTCTTTAATTTGCATTGGGAATGAATTATGGATATGGAGACAAGTTAAAAATTAAATTGGACATATCGCGTCTATCTAAATTTCAGATCAAAAAATAAGAGAGACCTAAGATTATTTTTGTTTCTGAAGACATATCCTGTAAGATCTAAAATAATTTAACATGATTAATTCGTAAAAATATCGCTAATCTTTTGGAGGCTTTCACAATATTTTAGTAATATTATATTTCATTTATATTTTTTTAACATTTTACGCAATCGATATCGTAGGATGATTTAATTAAAGAGGTAGTCATTAACTAACTAAACGAGACACGATTATGAATCGAAAAATTACCCAACCCGGGTTAAATCCGGGGACGTGGAATTCAATTGTGAAATCCGCTATGGCAGGGATATTTTCTCTGCTCTTATTTTTTTCAGCATCCGTGGGATTTGCCAATCCGGTTTTAATTCCGGATGATGGACTTGAAGAAAATTTACAGCAAACAGTCACCGGAACGGTAACCGACGACCTCGGGGCTCCTCTTCCGGGAGCAAACGTAGTGGTAAAAGGGACCACCAATGGTACCCAAACCGATTTTGATGGAAACTACACCATCACAGCTAATGCCAACGATGTACTTGTTTTTAGTTATATCGGATTTGCCCGGCAGGAAGTGCCCATTAACGGACAAAGCAGAATTGACGTTCAAATGGCAGAAGATGCCAGTCAGCTTTCTGAAGTTGTCGTAACGGGTTACTCCACTCAGACCAGGGGAGATATTACCGGTTCTGTTGCATCCGTTGATATCAGTGAGGCCACCAAAGCACCTTTGGTGAATGCAGCCGAGGCACTCGAAGGGCGGGTTACTGGTGTTACAGTGACCAATGCCGGTACACCGGGTTCCTCACCGAAAATTGTCATCCGTGGTTTTGGTACCAGTAATAATACCAACCCACTTTATATTATTGATGGCGTTCAGACAGACAATCCTTCAATACTTAATAGTATAAATCCCGGAGATATTGAGCAGATCAACGTCTTAAAAGATGGTGCAGCAGCGATTTATGGTGCCAGGGCATCTAACGGGGTAGTTATTATCACTACCAAAAGCGGAAGTTACAACCAGGCCGAGCCTACCGTGACTTTTAATGCTTACACCGGTATTTCCAGAGCGACGAATCTGCCCAGCATGTTAAACGTGCAGCAACACGGGGAAATGATTTTCCAGAGTCTTGCCAATGACGGGGCATCTGTTGAACACCCTCAATACGGAAATGGTCCTTCGCCGGTTGTACCAACCACTGTTCAGGACTACACTAGAGTTGTCTCCTACGACCCTATAACAAGAGCTCCTCGTACGGCGACAGTTAAACAACCAAACGGAACAAACTGGTTTGATGAAATCACCCAGAATGCACCTACACAAAATTTTGATCTATCGATTTCCAATGGTAATGAAACCGGGAGATACTTCCTCTCTGCTAACTACCTGAATCGTGAAGGTATCCTAAATGATACCGGATTTAAACAAGGAGTAACCCGATTGAACTCTGAATTCAAAATTGGCGAGTTCATCACTATTGGGGAACACCTCAATGCCTCTTTTTCCCGCCAACAAGAGGGAACGCTCGAGGCCATCAATATGGCTTACCGATTCACGCCACTGGTTCCTGTTTTCGATGATGAAGGAGATTTTGCCGGATCAGGTGGTCCTGGTTTGAGTAATACGCGTAACCCTGTGGCATTGCTTTCAAGAGGTTCAGACAATTACAACAAAATCTTCCGTGTTTTCGGAGATGTGTATTTACAAGCTCAGCTTTACGAAGGTCTGACCTTTAAAACAACAGTGAGTGGAAACATAGAGAATTTCAGCCAGAGAAGATTCCAGGCTTTAGATCCTGAATTTATAGAGCCCTTATCTACTAATACACTGTTTGAGCAGGATATCAACAATTATTCCTGGACATGGAACAACGTCCTTAACTATAACGGAGTATTTGGGGAACACAACATCAATGCTCTTGCCGGTGTTGAGGCCGTTCAGGAAAACAGCAAAGGGAAGGAAATTAGTCGTAATGGGTTTCTTTTTGAAACACCCGATTTCTATTTGCTGAGTAATGGTAGTGGAACACCTAACGTAGAATTTGCCTACGACGGAGGAAATACATTATTCTCCATCTTCGGTACGGCCAACTATTCGTACCAGGGCAAGTATTTTGCAACGGTTACCCTTCGTAATGATAAATCCTCAAGATTCCTGGGAGACAATCAGAGTCAGACCTTCCCTTCCTTTAGTGCAGGGTGGAAGATCAGCGACGAGGATTTCTTCCCTCAGGATGGATGGGTAAGCAGATTAAGGTTGAAAGCCTCTTACGGGGAATTAGGAAACCAGACCTTGCCGTCTAGTAACCCAACTATTAATATTTCAAATCTTAACGAAGGTCTTGCCAACTACGCCTTAAATGGAAGTTCCATTTCTACCGGGGCGATTCTGAGTCAGGTAGGAAATCCCGATTTGCGTTGGGAGACCAGTGTCACAACCAACTTTGGTTTTGATATGGGGTTATTCAACAATAAACTTTCTGTATCCTTCGAATACTTTGATATTGATACTAAGGATTTGATCACCCGTGATCTGAGCCTGATCAGTACAACAGCAATTGATGCTACGGCGCCATTGGTAAACCTTGGAGATATTCAAAACACTGGTTTTGATTTAGCTTTAGGTTATAGCGATGAGACCTCTTTTGGCCTGAATTATTCCATCGATGCAAATATTTCCAGGTATAAGAATGAAGTTCAGAACCTGATCAGTGATTTCCAGATAGGAAGAACTGATCTCAGGGGAGGGGCTGTAACTCGTACCGAGGTCGGACGAGCAATCTCTGAATACTACGGACGCAGGGTAACAGGTTTTGACGGCAGTGGACGTTTTACCTATGAAGATGTCAATGGAGACGGAACCATCAATGATGACGACAGAACCTATATTGGATCTCCACACCCTGATTTCACCTATGGTATCAACATAGCCTTGAACTTTAAAGGGTTTGATATGTCAGCATTTTTCTCAGGATCCTCAGGGAATGATGCGTACAACTATCAGAAGATCTTTACAGACTTCCCTACCTTCTTTAACGGTAACCGAAGTACTCGTGTACTGGATTCCTGGACACCATCAAATACCAATGCTACATTACCTGCATTGAGTCAGTCCATTACGAATGCAGAAACACAGCCTAATTCTTATTTTGTAGAAGACGCATCCTTTATGCGATTGAAGAATCTACAGATAGGATATACTTTTGATGAAAACATCGCCAGCTCTATCGGACTGGATATGTTCCGGGTATATATACAGGGTACCAACCTGTTCACTATCACGGATTACGAAGGATTAAATCCTGAAGTAATTTCTACAGATAACTTATCTTTAGGTGTGGATGGACCAAATCCTGTATTCCCACTTGCACAAATACTTACAATTGGTATAAACACAAAATTCTAAAAAAATGAAAAAGAGAATCTTTTATTATTTAACCTTATTCGCTGCAATTTTTGCTTGTAGCGATGATTTTACAGACGTGCCGGCTATTGGAGCCCTGAGTGACGCGACACTGCAAAATGAACAAGGTGTAAATCTCTTACTGGTTGGGGCTTATTCCGTATTGGACGGAATTCGAAATAACCAGGGAGGCGCCGACTGGACCGTTAGTGGTGATAACTGGTGGTTTGATGTGATCTCGGATGACGCCCATAAAGGGAGTACGGACGGAGATCAGGCCGACCTTTACCTTTTGGAGATTTACGACTGGACATCAGCTAATCCTTATCTTACAGTATGGGATGGTCGATTTGCAGGGGTGAACAGAGCTAACGCTGTAATCAATCTTATAAACAACATTCCCGAGGGAGACTTCTCTTCTCAATTGGCAGAAGCCAGGTTTCTCAGAGGACATTATAACTTTGAACTTCAAAAGATGTTCGGTAATGTTCCTTACATCTCTGAAGAGAATTTTGCTAACACGGAATTTAATCAGCCCAATTCAGGACCAATCTGGGACCAGATCGAAGCTGATTTCCAGTACGCCATCGACAATTTGCCTGCGTCTCAGGCAGATGTAGGGCGACCTACTTCCTGGACAGCAAAAGCTTATATGGGAAAAGTGCATATGCACCAGTCAGATTATGCGGCAGCGGCTCCTTTATTTACTGATGTTATCAACAATGGACCCTATTCACTGAACCCTGAATTCCTTGCCAATTTCTCCCTTGCAGGAGAGAACGGATCTGAAGCTATATTCTCCATTCAGTTTACTACCGATGGAGGACAGTCTTTTAATGGAAACAGAGGAGGTACTTTGAATTTTCCCAATCCGGGACCATTTGGATCCTGCTGCGGTTTCTATCAGCCTACTCAGGACCTTGTAAATGCATATCAGACCGATGGTACAGGGTTACCATTACTCGATACCTTCAATCAGACCGATGTGACAAATGATCAGGATCTGGCAAGCGCTGATCCTTTTACTCCACATGCCGGGCCACTCGATCCAAGATTGGATTATACTGTAGGGAGAAGGGGAATCGACTATAATGGATACGGACTACATGTAGGGCAGGACTGGATACGGGCATCTGATGCTGATATATCAGGACCTTACCTTTCTAAAAAGAATGTTTACCAGGCTGGCGAAGATGCCAATGTGGGAACAGGAGCATGGGGACAGCAACATTCCGGAGTTAACTACCATATCATCAGATATGCAGATGTATTGCTGATGGCTGCAGAAGCAGCTGTTGAAGCTAATGATCTGGCAACGGCTCTTAACTATGTAAATCAGGTTAGAAACCGGGCCAAGAATATGACCTATGTCCAAAACGACACAGGGACAGGGCCTGCGGCCAATTACCAGATAGAGCCTTATCCTTCTTTTGCTGATCAGACTGAAGCCCGTAAAGCCGTTCGTTTCGAACGCAGACTGGAACTGGCCATGGAAGGTCATCGTCTGTTTGACCTAAGAAGATGGGGGGTTTCGGAAAGCGTACTAAACGCTTATGTACAGAATGAAGCCAGAACAATTCCTAACTTTGGAACCAAAGCTGGTACTTATATGCCGAATATGAATCTAATGCCGATTCCTATCAACGCGATCGACTTAAGTGGAGGAGTGTTGTCACAGAATCCGGGATTCTAGGCCAAACCAACCTTTATAGAAAACAGGGCATGTTAAATGCCCTGTTTTTTTATGAGCTGTACCCCGAGATTTTCTATTTTTATATTCTCTGCAAAATCTTTTTCATGAACCGTTTTCTTTTAGCCACATTATCAATTTTACTTCTACTATCCTGTTCATCTAACAAAGAGGAAAGTGACCCCATTTTCAGAAAACTGGAAATGAATCAAACCGGGATTTCCTTTGAAAACCGACTGGTAGAAAGTGATTCCCTCAATTATTTTACCTATGCCTATATCTACATGGGGGGAGGTGTTTCGGCAGGAGACATCAACAATGATGGCCTTATTGATCTCTTTTTTACAGGGAATATGGTTCCCAACAAACTCTACCTCAACAAAGGAAATATGACCTTTGAAGATATTTCAGAGTCCGCCGGTATCTCGGGAGATGATCGATGGTATACAGGAACCACTATGGCTGATGTAAATCATGACGGGCTGCTCGATATTTACTGCTCCGTAGGAGGTCGTTTCGGCACAAAAGAAAATCAATTATTTATCAACAACGGAGACAATACCTTTACAGAAAAAGCCGAAGCCTATGGGTTGGCAGATCCCGGGAACAGCGTACAGGCTACATTTTTCGACTATGATCTGGATGGTGATCTGGATATGTACCTGGCCAACTACCCTCCTACACGTTTCGATGCCCCTAATAGTTTTTATTACTTTAAACAACAATACCCAAAACCCCTTGAGACGGATAAGCTCTACCGAAATGACGGAGATTATTTTACAGATGTTACCAAAGAAGCGGGATTAGTGACCTTTGGACTTTCCCTCAGTGCCACTGTAGGAGACCTCAATAAGGACGGTTGGCCCGATATTTATGTCTCGAACGACTTCTCCACGCCCGATTATCTCTTTGTCAATAACCAGGACGGGACTTTTTCCGAAGTCGTAAGACAGGTAACCAAGAATACAGCCTTTTACGGCATGGGAACCGATATCGCAGATTTTAACAACGATGAACTGCTCGATATCCTACAGGTAGACATGACCGCCAATGTAAACCGCAGGTCAAAGGCCAACATGGCCAGTATGAACCCGGATCTTTTCTGGTCTACTGTTAATTCCGGTTTCCATTATCAGTACATGCAGAACAGCCTGCAACTCAACAACGGTCTTCTTTATGACAGCCTGCCTGATTTTAGTAATATCTCAAGGCTGGCAGGAGTCTCTTCCACAGATTGGAGCTGGGGGCCTTTATTTGCCGACCTCGACAACGATGGATGGAAGGATATTTTTATCTCCAACGGGACGCGGCGAGAAATCAACAACCGCGACTTTTTCCTCAACTGGGAAAAAGAAGGCAGGCCTATGGATAATCTCCTTGAAAGATCACAAACCATTCCTTCAGAACCCATAGATAACTTTGTGTTCAGAAATAACAAGGACCTCACATTCTCCCAGATGAACCAGACCTGGGGTATTAGTTTCGAAGGTTTTTCCAATGGTTCTGTATATGCCGATCTTGACAATGACGGCGACCTGGAGGTCATCACCAATAATATTGACGACCTAGCTTCAGTTTTTGAAAACCTGAGCTCAGAAAGCAGTAATTCCCTCACCCTTAACTTTAAAGGGCCCGAGAAAAATCCTTTTGGTGTTGGCGTACAGGTGACAGCGATAAGCGAGAGGGAAAAACAGTTTCAGGAAATGACGCTCAGCAGGGGATTTCAGTCGTCTGTGGCACCACAACTGCATTTCGGTTTGGGACAGCAGGAGCAACTAGACAGTCTGCTGGTACGTTGGCCGGATGGGAAAGAACAATTGCTCACCGGATTAAATTCAAACAGTAGGCAGCTAATTGATTATGCCGAAGCCGCGAAGGCGATTAGAAATGAAATTGCCATTCAGGAAAAACCTTTTAAGAAGGCAGACCCTGCAATGCTAGGGATAGATTTCAGGCATGAGGAAAACTATTACAACGATTTCCTCAAGGAGATCCTCCTCCCCCACCAGACTTCCATGTTTGGCCCTGGGATTGGGGTTGGGGATCTCAATGGGGACGGGGAAGACGACTTTGTAGTGGGAGGCGCTGCTAATCACCCTGCAGGAATCTATTTTAAAAGCGCTGAAGGGTTCGAAAGACAAGTGATGCCTTCCGTAGCCCGCGACAGTGTTTATGAAGACCTGGGTATTCTAATTTTTGATGCCGAGGGTGATGGTGACAATGACCTGTATATGGTGAGCGGGGGAAATGAATTCAGTGCCGGTTCAAAATTACTGCAGGACCGACTCTACCTCAATGACGGTAGCGGTCAGCTCGTTAAGGCTCCCAAATCACTGCCGCAGATGTTCAGCAGTGGATCGAGGGTAAAAGCAGCTGATTTTGACAAGGACGGGGACCTGGATCTGTTTGTTGGAGGAAGGCTTGTTCCGGGGCAGTATCCCTTGCCAGCCGCCAGTTATATTTTGGAAAATATAAGTACCGACAAAAGCGGAGCACTCTTTGCCGACATCACAGATGAAGTAGCTCCCTTCCTCAATGACCTGGGGATGGTAACCGATGCCATATGGACAGACTACAACAATGATGGGTGGGAGGATCTGCTCATAACCGGAGAATGGATGCCACTAACGGTACTTGAGAACAAGAAAGGGACTTTTGAAAGCGTGACCACAAATGTGGGACTGGCAGGTACTACCGGTTGGTGGTTCAGTATTCAGGAAGGCGACTTCGACTCAGACGGGGATATGGATTATATCGCAGGGAACCTGGGGTTGAATTATAAATACAAGGCGAATGAACAGGAGACCTTTGACATTTACTACCACGATTTTGACAAAAGCGGAACTTCTGATATTGTTCTGAGTTATTTCAACGGCGGGAAGAAATATCCGCTTCGCGGGCGCGAATGCTCCTCTCAGCAAATGCCGGGAATCAAGAAAAAATTTGAGGATTATGCCTCCTTTTCAACCGCTACCCTGGAGGATGTCTATACCGAACAATACCTGGAAGAGGCTTTACATTACCAGGTTACCTCATTTGCCAGCGTATATCTGGAAAATACAGACCAGGGATTCGTTTCCCATCAATTGCCGAATATGGCACAGCTCTCCAGCATCAATCAGATCCTGGTAGACGATTATGACGGAGACTCCCACCTGGATATCGTCATCGCAGGTAATCTGTACAGTTCAGAAGTTGAAACACCCAGAAACGATGCCAGCAACGGACTTTTCCTAAAAGGTAATAGCAAGGGTAAGTTTACTACCGTTACCGGAATTGACAGCGGATGGTTTACCCCCGGAGATGTAAAGGATATGGCGGTAATAAAAATAGATGGGGATGAATATGTCCTGGTTGCGAGGAACAGCGATTCCCTGCAACTGGTCAAGGTCAATTCCCCTGAAAGTCCCTCAATTGTTGCAAACCTTCAATAACGGTTTTAACAGGTAGTTTACAGGTGTTGTTGGTGCAGACATAGATATAGGTCTCCCCTTCCACATACCTGTCCTTAAACAGAGCCAGTTCGCTAGACACCGGGCTGCCGACAACCAGGGCATTTGGCAAAAACAGCTTGTGGAATTCGGCACTGAGCAATTCAGCTTCCTCCCCTACCGTCACGATCTCATAAAAAGGATGTACCCTTGATAAGATTAGATCGGCCCAATAAGAATAATTATTTATGGCCTCCCCCACACGCTGACTTACCGTCATCATCATCTGATCGGCTTTTTCAAGGTAAGTCTTGTCGTACTTAAGATGTCCCAGTAAAAGATAATTCTCTGCTACTACCGCATTGGGAGATGGAATCACTCCGTCGTCAATCTTGATGATGCTGGCGATGAGCTCATTCCCCTCATTATATCGGAACATTCCCGAATCCTCATCTGAAAATCGGGATTCTAATTCTCCCATAAGGTTTTCCGTAAAATCGAGATAAGTAGTATCCAGGGTAACCGCATAGAGGGAGAAACTCGCCCTTGCCAGAAAGGCGTAGTCTTCCAGAAATCCCTCATCACGAGTGCTTCCTTTTTTATAAGAGTGTAATACTTTTCCATCTGTGAATGCGGATGACTTTAAAGATTGGAATATCACAATTGCCTTTTCCAGTAATACCGGATCTCCAAAAGCCTTATAGGCATCTATAAAACCAGAGATCAGCAAGGCATTCCAGGAGGTGATGATCTTATCATCTTTCCGTGGAGCAACACGTTCTTTTCTGGCCTCCAGCAATTCCTTATGCCAGGTATCTGTCTTGGATGATAAATCGGCAAGGGTCAGATCGTGTGCCTTTGCAAATCCAACATCGGGCTCCTTTTTAAAAAGCACATACCGATCCTCTTCCCAGGCTGCGGCAGGATTAATGGAATAATATTCAGCAAACAACGCGAAGTCGTCTCCTAATGTGCTTTTTAACTCTTCTTCCTTCCAGGTATAATAGGCGCCTTCTACCCCTTCACTATCGGCGTCCATGGCCGCATAAAAGCCCCCATCCGATCCCTTCATCTCCCTTTCGAGAAAAGCAATAGTTTCTAGTACCGCTTTTTTATAGGCCGGCTCCTTGTAAATGGCGAAAGCTTTGGAATACAGGCTTAGAAGTTGTGCCTGGTCATACAGCATTTTCTCAAAATGAGGGACTTTCCATGATGGGTCTGTGCTGTATCTGAAGAATCCGCCTCCCACATGGTCGTAGATCCCACCCTGAAGGATCTTATCCAGGGTATTTTTCACAAAAACATCAGATTCCAGATCATCTGCAAGTCGGGCGTAATTAAGCAGGTAATTCAGATTGGCCGGGATAATAAATTTTTCCCGCCCCAGGTTTCCACCTTTTTCCATGTCCCATTGCAATTTCCAGGACTCCATGGGCTTTTCCAGAAAATCATCCGGCAGGGGTTGTTCTGATGCTACTTTTGGAATAAAATTGACCTCAGCTACTCCCCGGGCCACCCGGTTGGCGTAGTCTTCGGCCCCGGCCTTGTCATTATTGTACTTGGCGTTGACCTCGCTCAGGACTTCCATCCACTGCGCCTTGGTATGATAGGTGCCCCCGTAAAGCGGTTTACCATTGGGTAGCAGGATTACGTTCAGCGGCCACCCGCCATTTCCTGTCATGAGTTGTACCGCCGTCATATACACCTCGTCCACATCGGGCCGTTCTTCCCTGTCTACTTTTATGTTGATAAAATTCTCATTCATCAGGGCAGCCACCTCCTCATCTTCAAAGCATTCCTCCTCCATCACATGGCACCAGTGACAGGAAGAATATCCAATGCTTACAATGATCAGTTTTTCTTCTTCCTTGGCCTTTTCCAGGGCTTCTTCGCTCCAGGCCACCCAATCCACCGGGTTATGCGCGTGCTGCAGCAGGTAAGGGCTGGTCTCATGCACCAGGGCATTGGTATAGGCGTGTTCTTCCCCTTTATCGGCCTTATCCTTGCAAGCTGAAAAGATCAGACCAAGGACTGTGATCAGGAGAAAAGAATAACGGAAAGGCAGCTTCATTATAATAGTGCAGTTTGAATGACGAAAATACAATATTTACACATCTTCAATCCAGCTTCTGTTTCATCATCCAATCGTATAAAGCCTCCGTTTGATAGGCCTGTATCCAGGAGTCATGGCCTACGCCTTCATAGACCGTAAATGTTACATCGTATCCCATTTGTTTTAAAGCGGCGACCATCGCCTCAGACTCCGAAAAGGGGATGGATCTATCCTCGGTGCCGTGAAACACCCAGATAGGAAGGTCTTTATTGATCCAGGACGCATAAGGTACAGGGGCCATTCCGCAAACAACGGCCAGGGCAGCAAATCGATCAGGGTACTGTACCGCCATTTCCCAGGCTGCACTTCCGCCCCTGCTCAGCCCTGAGAGGTAGATCCTTTTTGGATCTATGCGGTATTGGGTCATCACTGTGTCCAGCAATTTCATCACTGCACGGACATTCCACCATTGTTTTTTATGGGGATTCTGAGGGGCCAGCACCATAAAGGGAAACTGCTTCCCCTCAGCCAGCATTTTAGGCGGTCCGTTCTTCTTCAGCACGGCCAGACTATCCCCGGACTCCCCTCCGCCGTGGAGAAAAAGCAACATAGGAAACAATTTGCCTTCATCCGCTTCATAAGTTTTCGGAAAATAGAGATAGTACTGGAGATTTTCCCTGATCAGGGTCTCTTCTTCCCCCTCAATGAGTTGTTTCTGGGCACTGCAGGAGGAAAATATCATTAGAAAAACCCCTATTAATATCTTAAGTGACAGGTTGTTATACATCTTTAGAGTTTCCATTTAATTATTATTCGTTTAATCGTTAAATAAGCCTGTTACACATTCACAATCTAAAGTTATAGCGCACTTTTAGCAAGATCTGTTCATTCTGAAGTGTCCACCGGTCTGTTATATCATTAAATGTATTGTGGTTAAAAACAAGGAACACATCTCCAAGAGGCGAAAAGATCCAGTGGATACGCGCATTGACCCCCAGTATTCTGCTGTCTGTGTCGTACTGAACATAACTGTTGAGTTGCAGGTCTGAGGTAACATTAAAACGAATCCGTGTCCCTATCAGGGTTTGATCAAAATCCCCGAAGGGCAGCCTGCCTATATTCCTCAAGCCGTTAAATTCGAATCCGAGCAGGGAAGTGGGGTTCCAGTTCAATTCAAGTCTCAATTCATCCAGGGTACCGTCATAAAAACTTCCAAACCACCAGGTAGCCTGTCCGCTTAAGCGTCTCTTCGGTGCAAACTCGGCCTCAATCCTGTACCTCATAAAATTATACTTGCCTTCAGGGATGATCACATTGTCTGCAATTTCAAAAGGCACCAGGATATTTTCCCCTGCAGGTCTTACATTCATTTCGATGCGGTCCCCGCTTTCCAATTGCCAGTTTATCGGAGCCGTAAAAACGCTATACGACTGCCATTCTTCTCCTATACCTTTGATATAAGTGAGAAAGAATTGATAAAACATCTGCCTCACCAATGGCCATTCAGGCCTGGGCGCATAAATAGAGCCTATCCTCAGAGAGTGAATGCCCTTTCGCGGAACAAAGCCGAGGGAAGGGTCGAAGAATTCACCGATCCGTGCATAGGTTAAGGAAAGGTCCCATTTATCATTGGGGTAGTCTACCTTAAAACCGAAAGCGGAGCGATCGTCAGTGAGATCCTCCCGGTCTGTATACAAGGCCCAGGCGCCGGCAATAAAATTTTTGTTACCATTAAAACGGGTGGTCTGGTAGGTAAAATCGAGGCCCGACATAAAGCTTCCTTCCCTCCCTAGAGGATCACCAATTGAGGTGATCATACCTACTGTACTTTCTTTAAAGACATTCTGGCGAACGCGCATGACCCCCATGGTGGTAGCGTCATAAGAGGTCCCATCTTCATCAAAGGAGTTTGTTCTTATCCCCAGCCCTCCAAAGGCTGTATTCCCTATTCTACCGTTTATTTTACCCCCGAACATAATGGGGACCTGACTACTTCCAAAGAGCCCGATCCTCCGACTGAAGAAAGGGAGAACGGTCCTGTTTCCCGTTCCAAAACCAAATTCAAATATGTCGGAACCTTCGAGAAAGAATGTCCTTTTTTCAGGAAAAAAGAGCGGAAAGCGCGTGAGGTTGGTCTGACGGGTGTCTACCTCTGTTTCTGCAAAGTCCGTATTTACGGTAAGCGTAGCCAGCACATTGGCACCCAACCTCTGACTGGCATCAAGGCTTGCTGCCATATCTACCACGGCGGCCCCGTCTTCCCCAACCTTATTCATGGCCCCTACAAGGGAGGGCCTGATATTTGCGCCTATGCCATAGTTGAAGACCGGCAGGTTGGTGAGTAAGCCGGCCCGGCTAGTCTGCCCAAAGAATTGATCGCGCTGTACATTGGCCCAGCGGATGGTCTCCTGATTCCGTTGAATGCGCCTTTCCACATTAAACCCCCATTCATTGAGGCTTTTATCAAAATAGATGCTTTGGATGGGCAATCGGATCTCTGCCACCCATCCCTCTTCATTAATACTTGTTCGGGCTTCCCAGATAGCGTCCCAGTCCTCATTCTCAGACTCGCCCCTGTTGGAGACCAGGGCATCGTAACGCGCTGCATTGGCATTTACGGCCAGGATATATCCAGATTGGCCGTCAAGGAAGGGATCGATCACTACTTTTAAGTGGTCTTCTTCCGAAATATCCGTATCCCTAAGCTTGGAAAAACGCACGATTTTATCGGGTTCGGAATCAAAGCATTGGATTCCAATGACCACGGCTCTTTCATCGACGAGTACCCTCACCAGGGTACGGGCAGAAGGAGTTCCCTTTTCCTCAGGGACCGTTGTAAGAAAGCTGTCAAGTACGGGGGCATTCTTCCATTCCTCCTCATCGAGCAGGCCGTCAATCCTGATCTCTCTTTGAAATCTCCCGGCCGCCAGCGAGGGTCTTGCCTCCACCTGAGCGTGTAGAATACTGCTAAAGATTGCGAAGAAAAAAATAAAAAAGAGGTTTCGGAACACCAGGTAATTTCATGTGAAGTTGAAACTAAAGATACGGGAATCTGCCCTAAATACTGATGTATTATTTGAGCTGTTTTTCGGCAAAATCGGCCGCAGCTTTTACCACATTGGTATAACTATGCTTAAAAGCTTCTTCTAAATTGGGCATGTCACGGGAAACGGAAACCCAGTAGGCCAAGCCTAATTTCTCAGCCGAGCTTTCGGATATCTCAATACTACCGCAAAAAGCTGCAACCGGAATTCCAAATTTATTAGCTGAATCAAGGACTCCCTGTATGGCTTTGCCTGACAAGGTCTGATCATCCAGTTTTCCCTCCCCGGTAATGATCCAGTCGGCCCCTTTTACTTTGCTGTCAAAATCTGCCAGGTCCTTGACCAGCTCAATCCCCGAGACGAGTTCCGCATTGAGGAAAACGCAGGCAGCAGCTCCCAGACCCCCGGCCGCCCCTGCCCCGGGAATTTTCTGAACATCCAATTCAAAATGCTCCTTAAGGACCCAAGCAAAACTTTTTAATCCTTTATCCAACTCAACTATATCTGTATTAGTTGCTCCCTTTTGCCTGGCATAGACATGGGCTGCGCCGGTGGGGCCATAGAATGGATTGGTCACATCGCAGGCTACTTTAAATAGTACATCTTTTAGTGCGGGAATCACTTCAGAGGTTTGTATGCTGGCGACATGGATGAGATTAGCTCCAACCGGACTAAGCGTATTTCCGTGTTCGTCTAAAAATTGAAAACCCAGGGCAGTGGCCATTCCCATTCCGGCATCATTGGTGGCACTGCCGCCAATACCCAGAATAATCTCCTTAGCACCTTTATCAATGGCATCTGCTATGAGTTGTCCTGTTCCCAGGGTTGTGGTCTGCATACAGTTCCTTTCATAGTCCTGCAATACTTTAAGGCCAGAAGCTTCGGCCATTTCGATATAGGCGGTTCCGGAGGAGGGCGAATACAGGTAGGATGCCTGGATTGGTCTAAATAAGGGGTCGTTTACGGTTACTTCAACGGTATCGGCATTGAGGTAATAGCGAACCACTTCGATGGTGCCGTCGCCTCCATCGGCCAGAGGAGATTTGATGATTTCAAGTTCCGTATATACCTTTCGCAAACCGGTCTCAACGGCCTCACAAAATTCCAGGCCTGTGAGGGAACCTTTAAACTTATCCGGGGCAAGCACCATTTTTTTCATAGGACGAAAAGCTTAGAAAGAGATATTAGTTTCAATCTATCCATCGCATTAAAATAATCAATAGTTGGATAAGCTCGATAAAAAGAATAGATCAATTGTCATGGCTGCCTGACAATTATCATTTTAACCTCAATTTATAAGTTGTAATTTGACTTATTGCCTTGAACAGGAGGCGGAATATAGTTTGAATTAAAATTTACAGCCATGAAAAAAATTGGAATCTGGATAGATAAGGAAAAGGCACATATCGTCACCTTGGAGGGAGAAAAAGAGCACTTTAAAACGATAGCATCAGAACTGGAATCGTTTAATGTACGCGGGGGATCGCGTTCCAAGACCCGCTGGGGCCCGCAACAGGTAGTTCATGATAGTAAGTATCTGGAGCGAGAGAAGCATCAGATGCGCGATTATTTTACCACTCTGGCCGACGCCGTCAAAAATGCAGATGTGATATCAGTTTTCGGACCTGCAGAAGTGAAGGAAAAATTTGCCAAAGAATTGTCTGAAAAGCATCCTGAAATAGCAGCTAAAGTAAAGGCCGTTGATACAGCAGATAGTATGACGGATAATCAGGTAAAGGCCTTGGTAAAGGAACATTTTGGGTGGGAAAGGCCTTAGATTGTAGTTGGTTCCTACTATGAATTAATTTAAAAAGTCCACGGAGGTGGACTTTTTCTATTTATTGATCCTGTTTTCCATACGGCCGGATAATCTCCCGGGTTTCTACAAACCTCTAATCTTGAAATTCTGAGTCCCATTTTTCTTAAATAAACTGGTGACCTTTAATTTTTTCTCTGAGGTAGGCTCAACGCAATCCCAGGTTAAAAGATCAATATCCAGATTGCGAACTGCATCATTTACTGCTGTGGTAATCTGCATATTGTTTGCAGAAGTTGCCTCCACAAAGGTGTAATAATCGAAATCCACAAAGGGATCATCCGTGATCAATTCAAAGGTCCCTTTCACGTTGATATGCAGATTCCCTTCAAACTCCTCCATACAGAGGTTAGAATAGATTAGGTCAAAGTTGGGCAGGGTATATACCTCTACCGCAAAATTCTTTGATTGAGCCTTGAACTGTGCCTCTCCATTGGGCAGGATGTGGACATCGATGGGCGATTTGTAAAACCCGTCTTCGATCTCATACACACAGACCAGGTTTTTGTCATCTCCGCCGCAAGCTACATAATCAGCTCCGTTTTTGATAAAGATGACGCCATTGCCATTTCCCTTAGCCGTGTTTTGTGTATTGAAGAGGTAAGCCAGGGACTGCCTGCCACTTTCAGTAGCCAGCATGCCTGCCAGGGGGTGCTGGGTTTGCAGATTTTGCATGTCATTTAATTGGAGGTCGGATTCTTCCTCTGTTGAACAGGAAAAAAAGAAGAAAATTGTAAACAGTGAAACCAGTGCTTTAGTTTTCATAATGCGAGTGTTTTTAAGGTTGTGAATTAAAGTTCCCTAAAAACAGAAAAAGAGCATTTCAACCATGTGGCCGATGCTTTAAAATTTTTTTTAAGGTTTTAAATTATGATGTCATTCACTTTCAATGAGTTACATTTTTATTAATCAGGCGAATCCCTTAACTTTAATAGGTACCTAATTTACTTCTACCTCGTGAATGCTTCAGACTTTATTTCCAGGGCCAGGGAGATCGTCTTAGACAACCTTCTCAATTCTCAGTTCGGGGTGGAGATGCTCGCTAAGGAATTAGGGGTAAGCCGTTCTGAGCTATACAAGAGGATCAAGAAGTTTGAGAATAAGTCGGCCAGCCAGTTTATCCGGGAGATCAGGCTGGAAAGGGCCCTGGAACTTATTAAAACCGAATCCTATTCCATTGGCGAGATCGCTTATATGGTCGGCTTTAGCAGCCCAACCTATTTCTCCACCGCTTTCAAAGATTATTATGGCTATTCCCCAAGTGTTTCCAAACAGAATGGAAATGTTGCAAAATCTGAGAAAATTCCAAAAACAAAAAACAGGACTATTCCTCTTGTTCTGGGTGCCATAGCAATCCTCATCCTGGCTTTCTGGTCTGCAGGCGCTCTTGGTGGCTCAAAATCTGAAAAGCAAAATACTGTCGATTTATCTGTCAACCGCAGAACAAGCCTGAAGGCCTACAAATTATATGTTGAAGCCCGGGAGTTGGGAGAGCAAAGAAAGGACAGTTCATTGCCCAAGGCCATTGGCTTGCTGGAGGAGGCTGTTGCCCTCGATCCGTCCTTTGCCGAAGCCTATGCCGAGTTGTCCTTCCTGTATGGACAATGGTACTATTACGGCAGCCTGAAAAAGCAGGAAAGGGACAAGATGATGAAAAAATATACCCAGAGGGCCATGGAACTAGACCCGGAAAGTCCGGAGGTACTATTGGCAAATGCAGATCTGGCCTGGAAGAACCGGGTTTTTCCCCAGGATTCCTCCGTGGTCATCGGAGCTTTCCAAAACGTATTGGAAAAAGATCCGGAAAATGACAGGGCGCATTATCGTTTGTACCAGGTGTATCGAAGCCTGGGCCAGTACGAAGCCTCTCATGCTCATTTAATAAGATCTTCGGCCCTGGAGCCGCAGAATTATTTCTATAAAACCATATTGGCCAGGGACCTGTTCTGGAAAAAGAATGAGCGAGAAAGGGCCATGGAGATGATAGAGGAGGTCATCATTAACAGCGATCGACCAGGAGGCTTATATTTCAAGTCATTGTTTCTGGCTGAGAGTTCCAGGGACGGACATGTGCAGGCCTTTAAGAATTTTCATAAAGCACTGAAGGTTTCTCCCTTCTTGTATGGCTATATGTACTGGAACAGCATGATCTCACTTGACCTGGACCTGTTACCTATGGCTAAAAAATACAGTCAGCTGATCCAAATACGATATCCGGAAAATACCTATTATACCTACGAACCTGCGTTTGCTCTTTGTATCGCCGAAGGCAGGTACGAAGATGCGTTAGACCTGACCATCATCTGGCAAGTGAACAAGGGCCTGCAGGAAGATCTGGCCCTGGCCAGAATAGCGAAGGTATATCTTTTAAATGGTGATGCTGAGAAATCAGAGCGGATATTGTTAGACCAATTTACCGGTCTATATGACAGCATTGAGACAGGAAATTCCGGTCCTGAATGTATCCGGAACTCGGATATAGAATCTATCAAGACCTATGTGGAAGTATTGCGAATGCAAGAAGAACACCCTAAGGCTGATGTCTTTGCTGATTTCCTTTGCTCCTATTATGAGAAGTTTTACGATAGAAATTCCATGGGCAAGAAATTTGATCCATTGGATTGTTTCTATCTGCAAAATAATTTAGATGGGTTTATTAGTCTGGCCAGGCAAACATTTTTTAAGGAGAAGAACAGATTGGCCTTTTACAGAAATTTAAAGTGTTCGAAGTATGCCGCCTTTGAAAATAATCCGGAGTTCCTGGAACTCTACAACGATATTGAAAAAGAAATGCAGCAAATGCGGGCGGAGGTCATCGCATACTTAAAGTCGGAGGGGGATTGGGATCCCGCCTGGGATAAAAGCCTAAATGCAGATGAGGGAGACGTCGCCATTCGTTGATACTACAAAGTTCCTATTTGGAAATAAAGAGGATTACTTACAGTGATCCTTTGCATTCCCATTTGAAAACCTGCCTGCCGGCAGGCAGGTAGAAAATCCAAGAGTTACCACCCTTGCTTTTATTTTTATTACTTGGGATATTGACAGGATTACCTGCAGTGATCCTTGGCACTCCCCTGTGAAAACCTGCCTGCCGGCAGGCAGGTACAAACCGGCAAAGCGCGATGCGCTTTAAGTGATCGCGACAAAGCTCCGCCTGAACAAAAGGATTACTCGCTTCGCTCGTGATCCTGACAGCACTCCGTGCTGAAAATCAAAAAAGTCACAAAATAAAAAAGCAAGCTTTATATTTTGCTTGCTTTTTTGATTTATTCGTGATCGCGACAGGATTCGAACCTGTGACCGTCTGCTTAGAAGAAGCGAAAAATAATATTCATTTAGCGTCATATATTTTCTTATTATTTGATTATCAATGTTTTATGAAAATATATTTTTCTTTGATTTTCCTTTAAAGTATATTTAAAAGGCATTTTGTTGTACCTATGTTGTACCACTTTTTTCAAACTCATGGCAAGCATAAAAATTGTTCTCAGAAAAAAAAATCGCATCAACGGATCTTTTCCGATTTACCTGCGTGTGACCAAGGATAGGAAATCAAAGTTTTTCAAGACTATTCTCAACGCCTTTCCGGATGAGTGGGATGCCAACTCCGAAATATTTACTAAAAGGAGCCCTAACTATATTCAAAAAAACAGGCTACTTTCTAACATTAAGGACAAGGCTTACCGCGTTTATCTAAATCTTAAGACCGAAAATGAACGTTTTACTCTTTCTGACTTCGAACATGCGTTCAGGGTGAGATCGAATCCCAATGGAAACAACATCTTTTATTTTTGGGATGATTTGATTTCCGAAATGTTGACTGCTGGAAGAACTGGCAGTGCCAGATGTCATAAAGATGCATTTTCTACCCTCCAAAAATTTCATGGTAGTACACGATTGAATTTTGAAAACGTCAATTTGGCATTTCTATCAAAGTTTGAAGGGTTCCTTCGTTTTCGCGGCGGTAGTGATGGGGGTATAAGTGTTCGAATGCGCTGCATACGAACCGTATTCAATATCGCGATAGAAAGGGACATGACTTCTGCCGACAATTACCCCTTCAAAAAGTATAAAATATCAAGGCTCAAAGGCAAGAGTGCTAAGCGGGCTTTGGAAATAAGTGAGATTTATAAAATATTGAATATGCCTATTTCCAAGTATCCTGAACTTATTGATAGCCGTCATTATTTTCTTTTTAGCTTTTATACAAGGGGAATGAATTTCGCCGATATCATGAGATTGAAATGGAGCAATATCAAAGATGGTATCATTCAATATACACGTTTGAAAACCAAAGGGAATTTTAAAATAAAGATATTGCCCCCCGTTAAGGAAATATTGGATTATTACCGTATTCGGCCTACAGGAACCAGCTATGTATTTCCTTTGCTTAAAAGTGACCACCTTACTCCTATTGAAATCGAAAGGGCGAAAAAACAAACGCTGAAGATATTCAATATGGATCTCAAACAAATCGCATATCATTGCCAGATTGAAAAAACCTTGACCAGCTATGTAGCACGTCATAGTTTTGCCAATTGCCTTAAACAAAAGGGAGTAGCCACGGATGTTATTAGTGAATCATTAGGGCATCAAAATTTGGAAGTTACCCAAGCGTATCTAAAAGAATTAGATAGTTCGATATTAGACAAAGCTTCCGAGCTACTTCTGCCCCTAAAACCTACTTCCTATCCTCATCTCCGGATATGCTAGAGTATAAATGTGCAGCCTAGATATAGTACCGGAAGAATATGATAAATTTAATCGTCTATTAAATTTTTACTTGAAGGGTTATTGATAAAAGTGTCCTATAAAAGGTCAATTAATGAAACCACTATAAAAGACGGGAAATGGGACAGTCTGCTGAGAGTCCTCTTGTTTTGTACAAAGTGTACTATTAATCGGCCGTTTTTTGAAACACTACACTTTAAATCAAGGATTAGGACTCAATGATTTTTTGCTTTTCCCAAATGAATTAATTTCAATCTCATAAAGTTCAAATGGATAAATACTTCCTAATGAAATGTGCAACCCCATCTTCTGTATTGTTCAATGTGATATAATCTGAAATGGCTTTTACTTCGTCTCGCGCATTTCCGACGGCCACACCGTAACCGACCCCTTGTAGCATTTCAATATCATTGAAGTTGTCTCCAAAGGCAATGATATCATCCAAAGTTTCATCATCTTTCAAAAGATTTTGAATGCCTAAAAGTTTTGAGGTATGCTGTGGTGCAACTTCAATAAGTATATCATTAGATCGATACAATATCAGTTTCGAACCAAGTTCTTTCTTAATCTGCCCTATAATTAAATCTAGTGCTTTCTTTTTGCCCATGAGCATCAATTTATGTGCTCCCAATCTTCTCTCTTTCCAATCTTTTAAATTATCAGAAGTAGGCATAAAAATAGGACTGGTTCTAGTATATTGAATTTCTTTTTGAATGAAATCGGTGTTTTCACTTGTGTTCCACTCTTCACCATGATAAAATCCGATTTTTATATCTAGTTCTTTGGTCATTAAGTAAATTTCTTCAATAAGACATAAATCAATTGTGGTTGAAAAAACCCTATTAGTTCCCTCCATCACCAAAGCGCCATTATAGCATACCATTGGCTCATTGACGATTCCCAAACGTTCTTGCAGATAGGTCATTGCCTTTGGCATCCTCGCAGATACTAGGACTACCTTAAGTTTTCGCTTTATTCTTGAAATTTCCGAAATAGTAGAATCTGAAACATCATTTTTAGAAGATAACAATGTGCCATCCAAATCGGAACAGAGAATTTTGTATTTCATTTTCATAGACTGAAAATCCTTATTTAGTTTTGATTAAGAAAGGTTTTGTTTCCTGCCACTACATTATTGATGACAAAAATTTTCTTGCTGGAATATTATATTTTGATTTCAATTATTTCAATCCTAGATATTCAAGCGAGATTCTGCATAAAGTGCTGCACCAATAATACCGGCATCATTTTCAAAATGTGCCACCCATAATGGAACATCTACAGATAAGTAGCTGCTAAACTTTTTATATTTTTTACTTAATCCGCCTCCAATGATAAAATGGTCTGGTGACATTATTCTTTTCAAATGCGTAAGGAAGTAATCAAATCGCCCTGCCCATTCTTTCAATTTCAAATTATCTTTTTTCCTTGCCAGTCCAGAAGCAAAAAATTCAATCGATTCTCCATTTTTATATAAAACACGACCCATTTCGATATTTGCTATTAAAATACCATTATAGAAAACTCCTGTGCCCAAACCTGTGCCAATAGTAACCATAATCACTTTACCTTTTAGACCGTTGCCAACACCTAATTGCATTTCCGCCAATCCTGCTAAATCAGCGTTATTTCCTATATGGAATTTGGTGTTCGGATATGCGGTCTCAAAGAGTTCATCATCTTGTACATCTATTCAGTCATTGGTCATATTTCCCGCTGTCTTACATTTACCATCAACAACTACCATCGGAAAGCTGAAACCGATAACACCTTGCCAATTTAACCGACTTACCAATTCTTCAACGGTTTTTGCTACTGCCTCAGGAAGTGCTGGCTGCGGAGTCGAAAGACGGAGTCTTTCTGAAACTAATCTTCCGCTTTCTGTTTCAACGATGGCCCCTTTAATTTCTGACCCACCAATATCCAATCCTAAGATTTCCATAGTGTC
This sequence comes from Muriicola sp. SD30, assembly GCF_041205185.1. Lineage (NCBI taxonomy): Bacteria > Pseudomonadati > Bacteroidota > Flavobacteriia > Flavobacteriales > Flavobacteriaceae > Muriicola > Muriicola sp. SD30. The sequence continues at coordinate 978,474 of NZ_JBGEWB010000001.1, read as the reverse complement.
ATTTAAAAATAAAAAAGCACGGGAAACAACCCCCGTGCTTTTCAAAACTAACTCAACTAACTCAGATCACTGAATTTTCTTGATTGATAATGCCCTCTAATATCCTGGGTTTTGAACATAGAGACCTCCAGTAAAATCAATTTCTCTTTGCGGTATTGGATAATATTCATCTCGCCCGGATGTGAATTGGGCATTCGCTAGAAAATCTCTTTTTGTCCTTTCCACCGCCAAATACGCATTTAGCGTTTCTTCCGCAATCCCCCATCTTACTAGGTCATACCATCTATGACCTTCCATGGCAAATTCCAACCTTCGTTCGAACATTAGCGCCTTCCACGCCAAATCCTTGGTTGGAAACGAGTCATAAGTTCCAATAGCGTAGATATCGGTTGCACCTGCATCCAATGGCCGTTGTGTACTTGCTGCTGCACGATTCCTGACTTGATTTATGATGGGCAAAGCTTCGTTCCATCGATCTAATTGAATCAAGGCTTCAGCCTTCCAAAGAAGAACATCGGCATACCTGATAAAATCCACATTCTTTGATGTACCTACAAATGGCCCTTCTTTTACATAGCACGAGCAATCAGGAGCTTGTTGCTCTTTCATATTTCCAAAATAACCATAAACACCAGGATCTCTGGCCCAACTGAAATTATAAACCATATCTCCTGATTCACTTACCGTATTTCTGTATTTAAACGGTCTTCCCGGTATTCCCACAGTATGGTCAATCCTTGGGTCAACACTCAAACCACTGTCGGGAGGTGTTGTGCCATTGGCGTCTACATTGGTGAAAATGTCAGTATCGTTGAAGGTATCTAGCAGTGGTAATCCCGCAGCATCAGTCTTAAATGAATTCACCATATTCTGACTGGCCAAATGAAATCCACAGCACCCATAAAGGCCTGTGCCGTGTGGCGAATTTAAACCAGTTACGAAACTAACTCTACCAACGGTTGTACCGTCATTGATAGAAAACTGGGCCGCCCAGATAGATTCCGGTCCATTATCAAAACCATCCAAGAAATTTTCTCCAAAATCCGGTTGTAGACTCCCGGTAACTTCATCAGCGTAATCAATCACCTCTTGTAAACGTGCGGTATTGATATTGGTTACTTGGTGTTGGTCATTCTGCTCATAAGCTTGATATAAACGTAATTTTGCCAAATAAGCTGCAGCTGCATTTCGGTCTGCCCTACCCACTTCATCTTGAGCTTGTGGTAGATTGTCATACGCGAAAAGAAAATCCTCAGCAATCGTATTCCATAACGCATCATTATCCACATCATTTGAAGTTTGAGCAATCTCTTCCTGTGTTAAATTTTCCGTGATATATGGGATTTTCTTAAAAATTAATTTAAGCATAAAATGAGAATGAGCCCTTAGAAAGCGTAATTCTGCCTGTCTAGTAGTTTTTTGAGCATATTCACCATCCGGGATATCATTAATTACAGATAGTGCAAAGTTCGCCCTAGAAATCGCCTTATAATAATCGGTCCACGTTCTAGGTGCCATCCAATCTCCCATATCTGCGATAGTGAGATTATATTGTTCATATTTATCAACAACGTCAACATCACCTCGGCCACCACCACCTTTATAGGCATCGTCCGAACGTACACTACCATAAACCCATTGATGTGTTAATGGTCCAATCATTTCATCATTTGCAATTCCTGCATATGCAGCAATGACCAAAGATTCTGCATTCTCAGCAGTTGCCACGTTTTCACTAGACAAAACACCTTCTGGTTCATATTCCAAATAGTCATCGGAACATGAAGTGAACACTAAGGCTGTGTACATCACTATAACTAATATTTTATTATATTTCATGATTGTCAATTTTTTATTAAAAGTTAATGTTCAAGCCTACGGAATACACGGTAGGTACGGGAATTCTATTTACATCTATTCTTTCAGGATCGGCTCCTATATATCCTTTAGGAGTAAACCAAAATAAATTCTCCCCTTGTAAATAGATTCGAAGTCCGGTCATACCTGCCATCTTACCTATAATATCAGTTGGCAATGAATATCCTACTTGTAAATTTCTAATTTTAAAATAGGAATTGTTTCTAAAGATATAGTCTGAAGTATCCGTAAAATTGTTCACCAATGATAATGAAGGTATTGTAGAGCTTGTGTTTTGTGGTGTCCATGCGTTTAAGACTCCAAGACCTGCATTATCTCTTCCTTGAACAAAATTGTTCCAAAACATATAGGAATCAACTCCTATACGACCTGCAACTCCTGAACCGAAGACTGAAAAATCGAAATTTTTGTAACCTACATCCAATCGAATACCATACTCCAAATCAGGAAGGGTATTACCAATAAAATCACGGTCATTACTATCGATAACGCCATTATTGTCTACATCCACTATTTTTATACCACCTGGTCTAGCATTACCAGTTTGTACACCTCCTGTGGGATGTGCATCAACATCTGCCTGACTTTGAAACAGTCCGTCTGTACGATAACCGAATATAGCTGTTTGCGACTGTCCAAGGATTGAGTTTTGGGCAGTACCGGGAAATGCTGCTCTAACTTCTTCTGGTAGAAAGGTAATTTCATCCTTGAAGGCACCAAAATTTGTAGAAACCCCTAAAGAAAATCCATTATCCCAAACATTGGAATATCCAACATTAAATTCCCAACCTTTAGCGGCCGTTGCGGCACCGTTCAATACTCGTTGTTGTCCTTCGCCTATAACGGAGGCAATTGGAGGAGTAGTCAAAATATCCGTAGTTTCCCTTGTAAAATAATCGAAGGAACCGCTTATTTTGTTATTTAAAAACCCAAAATCGATACCATAATTCCATTCTTTGGTAGTTTCCCACTTTAAATTAGGGTTAGGTGCTTGAGTAGAAACAAAACCTGATGGTAATGTACCTGTGTTATTACCATTAATGTCATATGCTGTACCAACATTATAGTAAATTTCAAAAAACCCACCGGTCAATTGTGCTTGGTTTTGACCATATCTTGATTCGTATAAACCGAATCTTGCAGTATTACCAATTTCTTGGTTTCCTACTTCTCCATAACCTGCCCTAAGCTTTAAATTGGAAATCAATTCACTATCCTTTAAAAACTCTTCCTGACTAATTCTCCAACCCAAAGTTGCGGCCGGAAAAACACCATATCTATTATTCGCGCCAAATCTTGAAGAACCATCTCTACGAATAGTAAATGATGCCAAATACTTGTCATCGTAAGTATAATTTAATTTTCCAAACTGAGAAGCAAGGCTGTACTGAGTGGAAATACCATTGTTGGTGCGGGCACCTGTAGCAGCAGAAAGTACAAAATAGGATTCTTGCTCTACTGCAAAATCATCGGCTTGTGCAAAAATGGTGTCAAAATCCTCTCTTATCGACTCAATACCTAATAGTGCTCCAAATCTGTGCTTTCCAACTTCTAAATTATAATTCAACGTATTTGAAAAAGTTAATGTTCTCAACTTATTGGTGTCAAAAATCAACCTATTATTACTTCTGGTAACAAAACCATTAAATACTTTAGGCTCGATATTTTTCCTTTTGAAGTCGCTGAAATCTATGCCTAAGCTAGAGCGAAATTTAAGGTTATCAAGAATACTTATCTCAGCAAAAACATTTCCAAAGAAGTTGTTTTTAGTAGCATTGTCCCATCTGTTCAAATATTGCATCAATAACGGATTGTTCCTATCTGAATACCCCGCTCCCAACGGCCCAGCAAATTCACCATTCGCATCATATACAGGAATTGTTGGTGCCAAGGTAATAGACAAACCTGTAGTGGGTGCACCACCAACATCACTTGCAACCAAGGTTTCATTGGATGTTGAAATTTGAGTATTAACACCAAATTTCACCCTGTCGTTGAAAAGGTTAGTGGTACCATTAATTTTTGCAGTATATCTATCATAACCAGTATACTTTAACATACCAGTATTCTTTAGATAGCCTAGATTTATCAATAAAGAGGATTTTTCCGAACCCGCAGAAACGGTAACTTCGTTATTGAAAACATATCCTGTTTCATAAACTTCGTCTTGCCAATCCGTATTACCCGCCGGTACATCTGGGTTCCCACCAACAAAAGGCTGAACAGCTACACCGTTAAGAACTGGATTAGTAAAATCATTGTTCCAATCAAAATTGTATATTTCACCATAGCCCGCATTTGGATCTGCGCCATCATTTACGGATGCTCTCCACAAAGCTTCACCGCGTTGCTGGGAATTTAACATTTCATAGCGTTGTTTACGCTCTGATTGTACAGATAGATTGGAATTGATACTAACCGTAAGACGTTCTCCTTTAAGACCTCCTTTTGTACTTACAACGATAACCCCATTTGCAGCCCTTGACCCATATATTGAAGAGGCGGAAGCATCTTTCAACACTTGAATGGATTCAATTGTAGCAGGATTTAAACTTGCGAATACCTCTTGCCTTTTTGTGGGCACACCATCTATGATGTAAAGCGGGTCATTATTCCCTAAAGTGGTAAGTCCCCGTATAAGTATTCTACTGTTCAGCCCCGTAGGATCACCGGATTTTTCTATAAAAAGACCACCGACTCGTCCTTGTAAGGCCTGCATGGCATTACCAGAACTTAAACTTTGACCTTCTATTGGGGCAATATCCACGACGGTTACAGCTCCTGTCAAATCTACCTTACGTTCGGTGGAATATCCTGTCAATACGACTTCATCAAGCTGTTGTGCATCCTCTTGTAGCGCAACATTTATCTGTGATTGGCCGTTCACGGGAACTTCAATGGTGGTAAATCCAATATAGCTAAATACAAGGGTGGCATCACCAGCTACATCGTTCAATTCATAATTACCATCAAAGTCAGTGGTGGTACCAGTTGTTGTTCCTTTAATAATTACCGAAGTTCCAGGTAAAGGAAAACCATCATCTGAGGAGGTGACCGTACCTGTAATTTGTCCTTGGGCCAATAGACCTATAGGAACAATTACCATTAATAATAGCAGGAGTTTTAATTTCATAATTGTTTAGTTTAAGTTAAATTTAAGTTGATGTATTTCTATGTAATCGAGTTTGGATTCTTCTAATGGAGCTTCAAAATAAAGACTGTCGAATGGGGCTTTTGGAAAGAATATTTCTGTCATTACGGTTTGGCCGTCATCAAAAAATAATTCTATGGAAGTTTTGTCAAGGACTATTGTTCCTGTCCAATCCTTTTGAGTAGCGATTTTTGGGGCTGTAGCAATCCTGTCACTGAATTTGTTAGAAAAATCAGTAATTCCTGCCTTATTTCTATCCACAAAATAATTACCCTTTGTGGCATCATAACCGAAACGTAAACTATCCCCTTCACTGTTGGAAAGTTCAAAAGTATAAACGCCATCAACTAAATCTTCAACCTTAAAATTAATTTGGGCACTTGTTAAATCGATTGCCTTAGAAGTGGTCAGCAGGGTATTTCCTTCCAATACAACATCTAAACTTTCAAGCTTTTTGCTTTTAAACTCATGTAATTCAGGTACAGGATTCGCTATAAGACGGTATGTATTTTTACCTTTAACTAATTCTAATGTTCTTGCCGTAGTTGTGGCACTACGCCATTTTTCAGTGGGCACCTCATTGGCATATAGCCAATTAGACATCCATCCCATAAACAGCTTGCCGCCATCTTTGTTTTCAATATTTGAAAAAGTAACGCCTGCGTAATTATCTCGGCCATGGTCTACCCAAAAACTATGTTCCCTTTTCATTTCTTCTTTAAATGATTCATCAACAATAAAATTTGAACCATTAAAATCACCCACAAAATATTGGGTTGCAGAGCCTGTATTAGGGCCGCCAGGATTTATACTTACCAACAAGACCCATTTTTTTTCTGAACTGCCAATAACCGGTAATTGAAATAGATCTGGACATTCCCAAACGCCGCTATGATTTCCTATTCCTTCCCCAAAACTTGTAAGTTTCTCCCAAGATTTTAGGTCTTTGGAAATGTAGAATTGAATTTCTTGGCCCGCAGCTACAACCATGTTCCATCTTTTCCTCTCATCATCCCAACTAACTTTTGGATCCCTAAAATCTCTAACGCCTGGATTTTTCAAAACCGGATTACCCTCATATTTTGTCCATGTAAGACCTTCGTCCAACGAATAGGCAATACTTTGATTTTCCACATCTATGTCACCCGTCTTTTCCTTTTTGGGATCATGACTGGTATAGATTGCCACTATAGGCGTTTTGCCATCGACACCAAAACTTGACGTATTTTCAATATCTACCACAGCACTACCAGAAAATATATAGCCTAGTTCATCTGGGAACAAAGCGATAGGTTGCTCTTTCCAATTAAACAAATCCGTACTAATGGCATGCCCCCAATGCATTGGCCCCCAAGTGGTACCATCTGGATAGTGTTGAAAATAGAGATGGTAATATCCATTATAATAGAACATACCATTGGGGTCGTTCATCCATCCTTTCTCGGGCGAAAAATGAAAGTTTGGGCGGTAGAGGTCTTCATTGGAAATGGCAACAGTATCTTGTCCATTTTGAACCTGATCAGCTTTCTTGTCGGTTGTATTTTTGCAAGAAAAGACCATTGCGAAAATTCCTATTGTCATCACGAACTTGTATATCTTATTTTTCATATTTGTTGGTTCTTTACAATACTTCAGTTTAATTTTTGTTCATCAAGACCTATAAGATCATCGGTTGTATTCTTTCTTCCTTTTGTTAGTGTTTTACTAAGTTCCTCTAGCGAGATACCTTTGGTTTCTGGCATTACGAAAATCACAAAGAGCAATTGTAGGAACATCATAAAGGCAAAAAAAGCAAATACGGTACCCGCTCCGATCGAGGTAAACAACACGGGAACTAACGAGGGTATGATAGCGGCTAAAATCCAATGCACCGAACTACCGAACGATTGACCGGACCCTCTTAAATGATTCGGGAAAATCTCTGAAATAAATACCCAAATCACGGTGCCTTGGCCTATTGCATGTGCAGCAATAAAAAGGAAAAGAAAAATGGGCACGACCATACCTTCCCAATTCAGGAAGAATGCACAGGCCACCAAAGTCAAAGAGATGATATAGCCAATAGAACCTGCGTACATCAATTGTTTTCTTCCTAGCCTGTCAATGAGGAATACCCCTAAAAGAGTAAAAATCATATTGGTCACCCCTATTCCTATACTGCTTAAAAGAGCAGTGCTCTCACCAAGGCCAGCTTCTACGAAAATTCTTGGCGCATAGTACAAAAAGGCATTTATGCCTGACAATTGATTGAAAAAGGCAATGAAAAAAGCCAATAACAAAGGGAACCGGTATTTCTTAATAAAAATATTCTCTCCCGAAACCGTATTCTCACTTTCAGTCTTTAATTCTAACATCAATACCTCAGGATCCTGATCAGGATTGATTAATTGCAACACTTTTTTTGCCTCTTCGTTTCTCATTTTGGTCAACAACCACCTAGGGCTTTTTGGAACGCTCAATACGAAGACTGTATAAATAATTGCAGGTATGGCTTCAACACCCACCATCCATCGCCACGCGTTTTCACCTATACCATTTAATAGATAATTGGAAAAGAAGGCAATCAAAATTCCGAACACGATATTAAATTGATAAAGGGCCACTAATTTTCCCCTGTCCTTGGCAGGTGCTATTTCAGATATATAGGCAGGAGCAGCAATGGTAGATGCACCAACCCCCAGCCCACCTATAAATCTAAAAATGGCGAATGTGATCGGATCATTGGCAAATGCAGAACCAAGAGCGGATATAGTATAAAGTATACCTATCCATAATAATGTTTTCTTCCTGCCTATCTTGTTCGTGGGAATTCCGCCTAAAATTGCACCTACTACAGTACCCCATAATGCCATCGCCATAACTATAGTACCATGAAAAACATCTGATGAACCCCACAAGGCCTGCAACTTTTTATCTACTCCAGAGATAACTACCGTATCAAATCCGAACAGGAAACCTGCCAATGCTGCGGTAATAGACCAAACCCATATTTTTTTCATAATCGTAATTCTCTAGTATGGTTACTAAAGTATTCGTAAAAAACAAGAGGGTATTTTGATGATGTATCAATATGTTATGTTTTTGTTAAGGTGCATGTTTAAAATGATAAGTGCTTGATAAACAGCACTTAAAAATAGAATTTTAACATGGGCTTAAACGCACTAACTACACTCATGTTACATGAAGTTTAAAATTGATACATTCAAAAGGGACTACGAGGTAAGGATAGTATGAAATGTAAACTAGATAGATTTCAGAAACGCTATGGGAGAGGTGCCGTATTTGTTTTTGAAGGCGGTTGAGAAGTAATTTGGAGAAGAAAATCCGTTGGTATATGCAATTTCGGCTACCGTTAATGAGCCAGTCTCGAGCATCACTTTGGCTTTTTCCAATCTGATGTTACCAATATAATCACTTATACTAATTCCCATCATCGCCTTTACTTTTCTGTATAGTTGCACCCTTGAGATAGTAAGGTCTTCTGCTAGGTTTTCAACCGAATAGTCAGAATTTCCCAAATTTTCATTGATAAGGGAATTCAATTGGTTGATAAATTTTTGTTCTATATTCCCAAAGGTATTTAGTTCTTCAATTTTATGTATGTTACTGGTATAGTAATACCGAAGTTTCTCTCGATTATAAAGCAAAGATTTGATTGATTGAACCAGTATGGAATAGCTGAAAGGTTTGGTCAAATATAGATCGGCACCTGATTGAAGTCCTTTAAGATAGGACTCTTTGTTGCCCAAGGCGGTCAGTATTATCGTAGGAATATGCGAGGTCCGTAGATCTTTTTTTAAGATTTCACAGATTTCGAAACCATCTTTCTCGGGAAGGTTGATATCGCACAAAATTATATCCGGAATGGTTTCAAAAGCCTTTTCAATAGCATCCGTGCCATCGGATAGATGGATATCATACTCCAATTGTAATTTGTTTTTGAGAAACTGTGATAAATCCTTGTTATCCTCTATAATTAATACGGAATATTTTTCTTGGTTTTTTCCCGGATCTTGTATTAAGTAATTATCGTCAATCAAATGGTCAGAAGAAAAATCGATAATATTGGAATCGACCAAATCTTGTTCTGAAATAATCTCCGTTTCATCAAAGTGTGCCTGACCTTTGTATAGGGATATAATGAATTCTGTGCCATGAAGGGAATTCACCTGAATGGTACCTTTGTGCATCTCCACAAATTCCTTGCTTAAATGCAGACCTATTCCAGAACTGTTCTTTCTGTTGTTCGAACCTTTGAAAAATGCTTGAAATACTCCATCAATTTCGTTCGGAGGGATTCCAATGCCTGAATCTCTAAAGCGGATGACAACCATGTTTTTTTTATCATCGTCCTCAATATGAATTCCAATCGTTCCATTATCAGGAGTGAACTTAAAGGCATTGGAAAGTAGGTTAAAATATACTTTGTCCATTAAATTCCTATCTATGAAAACATCCAACGCTTCATTATTGGAAGTCAATTTGAAATCTATATTACTTTTCTTCGCTTCTCGTTCAAAATCTTTAAAAATGATTTTTGAAAAACTGAATAAATTGGTTTTGGATGCTTTTAGATTGAACTTACGGTCTTCAATTTTCCTAAAATCAAGCAATTGATTGATCAATCTCAACAGTCGATTAGAGTTGTTGTGTATCAGCTCCAATTCGTTACGCATTTTTGAGCCTTTCTCCTTGACAAAGTCGCTCATGGATTCAACAGAACTTAAAATCAAAGTAATGGGAGTTTTAAATTCATGGGAAAGACCTGTAAAGAAATTAAGTTTCGCCTCATTACTTATTTTTACTTCCTTCGCGATTTTCTCGATTTGATTCCGCTGTACGGTAACCTTATCGTTCGTCAATACCAGTTGCTTATTTTTCTTTCGAATTGCAAAAATGGAATATACACTATATACAGCAAGGCTTAAGATAATTGCCAACAACGCCATTGTAATTTTAAGAAGGTTATTTTGCGAATAATAGAGTTCTTCTTGTTTTTTTATTGCTGCCAATTGTTCTTCCATTTGATCTTGCTGTTCATTTATCTTTTCAAATTGGTTATTCATAATATCCGCGTTCAACTTATTGATAATAGTCGTTGAGAGGATGTTATTCTTTGGTATAGCTTCTTTGTTAAAGATTTTCAAAGCCAATTTGATGGCTTCATCACCGCCGGTTGGATAAAGAATGGTAGCCATTAGAATCCCATCCTTTACTGCTTTTATTCCACCATTGGCACCGGTAAGGCCGTCGACACCAATGAAACTGATTGATTTTTCCATTCCCAAATCGTGTGCGACTTCCCATGCTCCGACCGCCATTCTGTCGTTATGAGCAAAAACATAATCTGCCTTAATGCCTTCCTTCAACAGAAGTCTTAATTGATCTTGAATAGACTCTTTTTCCCAATCCCCTTCAATCGTTGCTGTAATACGTGCCTTCTTAAACTGATTAATTATTTGATTAAAGCCCATGCCTCTTTCCTCGGCAGGCGAAGATCCGGCCAAACCTTTTATTTCAATAATTCTAATGGAGTCTTTAATGTTGGATGCAATGATTTCCTTTGCCGCATTTCTTCCAACCTCAATATTATCTGCACCCAAATAGGCAGTATATTGCTGGCTTTCTGTTTTTCTATCGACTACCAAAACGGGAATACCGGCATTGAGTGCCTTTTGTACCACCGAAGTAATTGGCTTTGATTGGATCGGGGAAACGATCAACACATCCAGGCTGTCGGCAATAAGGCTTTCTATCTGCTCAATTTGAGTTCCTACATCGTAGTTGGCATCTTTAATGGTCAAATCGATTTTAGGATTCAAAGAGGCTTGCAGCCTCATCGAGTTGTTCATGGAACGTCTCCAGTCATCATTGGACATGGCCTGTGAGAATCCAATGCGGATTTTACCTTCTTCATTTTCGCCTGAGCAAGAAAGAAAAAACAAGGCAAGCGAAAAACATAATGCGAGATAAAACGATTTCATAAGTACACTTCTACTATTTGTAAACTTAATGAAAATTGAATTTAGTTAATCTAGTCAATTGGAGGACAACATATCTTACTGACAAATGAATTTTGGACTAGTCCTTCAAAAGGAAGGATTTTTGAGACAATTAAAGACAGCCCTTTATGCACATTTAGTCCCAAAACTTACCCCTAAACTTTGCGCGTGGATCCTGTGGAATTTTTGTAGTGTTCCGGTAGATAAGCGTTAAGCAAAAATTCCACGAGGGCGCATCCTACATAAGTGATTTTGTATTCGTTCATTTTTGGTCAAGGGTACGTGAAAGAGCGTTGGCAAAGATAAAAGCATGCGGCGTTTTTTCTATGTCGCATGCTTTTATCAGCTGTACCGAGGAGGTTGAAATATCCGAAGGTTTTTCAACTTCCACAGGGGCTGGATTCGTTTTTCGGTATCATTCAATTATTATCTTAGTCAAATTCTTCTTCCAACCTACTATTAAGTTTTTCAAAATTTTCAGGGGCCATGTTCAATTGTAACCTGGGCTTCCCGAAACTCCCTTTTACCAATTGCACCTTGTTTAACAGGGCAATAAACGCTGCCCTGTTCTGCCGTAGGTCGCGTTTTAGGCTGGTATTTTCTTTTTCTATAACAATGGCCTCTTCTACCTTTTTAAAGAATATATCCTTTTCCGAATTGTTTTGCCGACCCTTCATAAGCGGGAGAGCTTGCCCCCGTTTCTTTTGGGGCGAGTGTTCGAATAAAAGTTCCATCATGGCCTTGGTCGGAAGCACCCCATGTGTTTCCATCTCCTTCATCATGGCCGCCATTCCGTTGAACCTTTTTTTAATCAGGTTCTCCAAAGTCCTGCCCGTGGGTCCAAAGGACTCTTTGGGCGAGATCTCGTTATAGAAAAAGAAATCCAGCATCGTTTGAAGCGCCTCAGAATGGGTTTTAAAAAACTTTCTGGAAAACTTCTGAAACTTGGTCGCCGTTTCAATTTTTACTCGTATGGTTCGAAATGTGTCCAAAGTCTTTTTGTTTAATTTCTAATTTGACTAAAATTTTCGCCTTTTCACAGGGGTTTCAAGGCGATTTGACGCAAGTTTGGCTTAGAAACGAAGTAATTTTTATTTAGAAAAAATTGTAGTTTCTTGATTACAAGAACGTTACAACTCGGGCATATATCGCAACATCGCGACAGCGTGTTGCCCTCTTGCTCTTCTACTCTTGCTCTTCTACTCTTGGTCTCCCTCGCTTGGAATGCCTTTCTTCAGACTTTGCTATTGAAAATTCTAAGTTTTCTTTTTACCCGCTATTTCCTCCGGCTTGCTCCGTCCAATTTCAACCGGTTGAACATCCTTACTAAACGGTCCGAAATCTGTCTTCCATACCGGTGCTCTATTTGGGAAAAGTCAAGATTGGTGGTGATATGCGTCTTCGTCCTACGGGTTTCGAAATTCCTGTAACGATTGAGCAGGATCCGCACGAATATGTCCTCCTTTCCGTATTGGTACACATTGTTCCCGACCGTTTCGCTCCCCAGGTCGTCGAACAGGAAGGTTCCCTTGGAATAGTATTCGATGACATCGTCCTTCTTCTTTTCGGTATTGTATCTATCCACTACTTCCTGGGCGCTGATGATAGGAAACCACAGTGCCCTTAGACCGTACTGTTCGGACATGTTCCGTATGATCCTGAAGCTCGAGGTCTTTCCGGTGCCGTAGGAACCGAAAACGTACAGTCCCTTTCTCAGCGAGATGTTCTTCAAAAGCTCGAACGCGGGGTCCCGGTTCCAATACCTGCAAAAATGCCCGAGGAAATTCTTGTTGCCGCTATCAACTTCGAAATCGAGATCGTTACGGGCACAATATTCCTGTGCCGCCCTGAAAAAAATCTTTTTAAAAAGTTCTGGGGAACATAACGGTTTCGGGCCCGTCCACTTTTCCATAAATTGTTTTGACCATCTCTTTTCCATATCCACTACTCCAATATTGGATTTCTGTTTTCTTTTTCTTCTTTTAAAGAAGTAAATTGTTTATTCCCTTTTTTTATTACTGGTTTGGTATACCCGTCACTTTTGTCGGTGCTGTGCGGACATTTATGTCCAGGCTGCCCCGAAACCATTGTCTGGTCAGGGTTGCCGGTCCGGGGCTCGAACCGTAACAGGCTTTTCAGGTAGCGCCTTCTTCCGTTAAAGGAGGTTTCCGCTATCCAGCCCAAGGACTTCAACAGGGAAATGTATCGTGTGACCTGTCGTTCGGAAATTTGCAGAAAGGAGGCGATGTACTTATTGGAAATATAACATTCCCTGCCGTTCTCGGTAAAGCTGTGTATCTCCAGAAACAGGATCTTCGCATGCCAGTTCACCTGCGTGTTCAGGTAGATCGATCTCGGTATCCAGATGCCCTGAAAATTCCGTTCCCTAGGTTTCATGCCAATAGTTTTCCGGTTACCTTATGTTCTTCATTAGCTGCTCGTTGAACCGATGCTCCAAAGTCTCGTCCGAAAGGTCGGGTTCCCCCAAGAGCCAGGCATCGATGGTATCCTTATCGAAGAATTTCTGGCGGATATGGGGATTGTTGCCCATGGGGATGAGCTTCAAATGGGTCAGTTTGTAGATTTTGCTCTTTGACAGCCCCGTATAGGCGGCAAGATCGTCGACGTTCATGACTTTTTTGCGGTGGCCGAGCAGTCCCTTGATATCGGATAGCAACGCTACCACGTTTTCATTTTTTTCCATGTTTTATATTTTTAGGGTTCGGCCCAAATTAGAAGTGTAGGTCAGGCCAAAGGAAAGCCAAGGAAATTTTAACGTTTCTAAGCGTTGGTTTTTGAGGAATTTTCAGCAATTCCCAAAAATCGGTTCGAATTGCGCAATACGTAATTTTCATTTGATCGTATCGCACAACGGTATTTATGGGAGATGTTATTAGGATGGAAAGTGTTTTAATGATTCCTATTAAACATCAAGAAATCGGAAGTAGTGAATTTAAATCCAATTTGTTGTACCTATGTTGTACCACTTTCATAAAAATAGGCCTCCGGGAAACCGGAAGCCCTATAAACATTGGTGATCGCGACAGGATTCGAACCTGTGACCGTCTGCTTAGAAGGCAGATGCTCTATCCAGCTGAGCTACGCGACCTAATGTTGCTTTGCGAAGCCGCCTGTCCTTCGAAGTATTCCGAAGAAGGAAGCTACGCGACCTCTCTTTTTTGCGGGGCAAATATACTAATGTATTGTCTAGTATAAAAGGTATTAATCTCATTATTTGATCTCTTTTCTTCTTCTTCCTTTGTGGCATTGATCAAAGTCTTCAAATAAACTTAGTATACCGTACACTAATTATCCAAATAAAACGATATATAGTATATAAACTTAACTCAGCTCTTAACCAGAGATACTATGCCATTGAATAAAACGAAAAAGAAGATCATCCTTGCCGCAGTAGAACTTTTTAATGAATCGGGGATCCACAGCGTTCGCAATCAGGATATTGCGAAGAAAAGCGGGATCAGCCTCAGTAATTTCAACTACCATTACGCCACTAAAAAAGACCTGGTAAAAGCGATATTCGACTATATGACCGAAGTGCTGGTAGAGGATGTTTACGGGAACAAAACCTTTATCATGGAAGGGGAAGGCCTTATGATCACCAAGAGCTTTTTTGTCTTCCAGCAACAGTTTTGTTTTTTCTTCCTCGATACACCCAATATCATAAAAACGTTCCCAGAGATTAGTAAACTCATCAAAGAGCAGATAGAAGAGGCCTTTAAAATGATCAAGGGAGTGAATTACCTGGCCATAGGAATGGGGTTTATGAAACCGGAACCTCAGGAATTCCCGGGCCTTTACGAGGAATTGGCAGCCCACCTTTGGAGAAACACCCATTTCTGGATCTCGTACGCCCGTATAAAAGGCTATGAGGAGGATCTGGTCCTCAAAGGAATGGAAGCTCACTTCAGTCTTATTTATCCGTATTTGACGGAAAAAGGTGTCGAAGCGAATAAAAAATTCCTGGAGATGTTAAGACAAGAAAGTTCGAAGGCGGAGAAATAACTTCAGGAAAGATAACCATGCCTCATCTACAGAGACAGACCATTCGTCTACACTTAAGTTTCATTCACCCACAGTTGTCTTTTAAAACAGACAAATTCTCAGAACTTTATCTATTCCTTTAAACTCAAAGTGATGACCATACTCTTTATAGAAGACGACGCCATTGAATCGATGAAGCTAAACAGAACGGCCTCCAAGTTACCTGTGAAACATACTATAATCCAGGCTAAAAACGGAGAAGAAGCCCTTGATATACTCAATGGACCCGATCAACTTCCCGATATTATTTTCCTGGACCTCAATATGCCCAGGATGAACGGGATAGAATTTCTACAGATCCTGAAAAAAGATCCCGCTTTAAAATATTTGCCCACCATCATTTTGACAACATCTCAGAACAGGAGTGACCTGCTTGAATGTTACCGCACCGGGATTGCAGGATATATCATAAAGCCCCTTAAATACGAGGATTACGAGGATAAGATACAAAAAGTGATAGCCTATTGGGAGATCAATGAACTGGTCAAAGCCTAATGAAACTGGTGCTTTCACAACATATTTTTTTCCTCAGGTGGTAATTTTCTTACATTGTAGGCAGTTATAAAATTTATGAAAGGAATTGTTTTTACAGAGTTTCTCGAAATGGTGGAGGAAACCTTTGGGCTGGAAGTTACAGACCAGATCATAGAAGAATCCAACCTTCAATCGGAAGGAATCTACACCTCTGTCGGTACATACGAATTTAACGAAATGGTCTCACTACTGACCAACCTCAGCAAGACGGTAGAAATGCCGGCAAACGATCTGCTGCATACCTTCGGACTATACCTGTTCGACAGCTTAGGGAAAGCCCATCCCGAGATCATAAAAAACTACAAATCGCCCCTGGCCCTCCTCATCTCAATAGAGGACCATATCCATGTGCATGGGAAAAAACTGTATCCCGATGCGGAACTTCCCAGTTTTACTGTCGTGGAGCAAAGCGAGAACAGTCTCTCCATGATCTATTCGTCTTCACGCGGACTTTATAGCCTGGCACACGGACTTATGGAGAAAACATTCACACATTTTAATGCCTCAGCACAGATTTCCTATGAATTGCTGAAAGAAGACGGAACTCAGGTAAAATTTGACATTGTCCAGGATGGATGGTAAAGAGGTTACTTTGCTGAAAAAGGCGCTGGAACGCCAGAAAAAGGCAAGGCGGCAGGCCGAGATGATCCTGGAAGAGAAATCTCAGGAACTCTACGATACTTCAAGGCAACTCAAAGATACCAATGCCCGACTCGAAAACCTGTTGAGCGAAAAGACCTCCGAACTGGAAGGTGTCTTTATCAACATAGTGGATCCCTACCTGGTGATGGACATCAATGGGCAAGTCATTCGGATGAATGCCGCGGCAAAACAACTTTTGGGATACGACCATACCAAAGAACCTATCAATCTGAGTCAATTGGTCCACCCGGAATACCTGGAATACACCAAAGAATCATTCAAAAAACTGTACGAAGTAGGTACGCTGAAAAATTATAGGGCGAAGATCGTAGTAAAGGACAAATCGATACGTTTCGTGCAGGTTAACAGCAGCCTTATCTACGACAAGGACAGAAACCCCATTGCAGCACAGGGTATCATCAGGGACATCACTAAGGAAAGTGAAGTGGAAGCCCTGTTGTCTGAGCAGAAAAAACAGCTGGATATCATCGTTGAGAATTCCCCCCTTGGAATTGTACTGACCGTAAATAGTAAATTCATAAGGGCCAATAAAGCCTTTGCGAACTTGCTGGGATACAGTGAAAGTGAGTTAAAAGAACTCACCGTAAATGCCATTTCTGACCCTGAGGATGAAGAGGTCAGTCAGGAATTACACGAGCAGATGATTCAGGGTAAACTGGAAAACTATTCGGTGATCAAGCGATTTATTAAAAAATCGGGTGATACACTTACCACAAAGACTTCGGTAAGTGCGGTGAGAGATCCCGAAGGGAAAATCGCCTACGAAGTGGCCATTGTTGAGGATATCACCAAGGAAAAAGAAGCGGAAGAACAGATCAAGGCCTCCGAAAACCGATTGGCGACCCTTATTTCCAATCTCCAAACCGGTGTCTTACTTGAAAATGAGGACAGAAAGATCTCGTTAACCAACCAGATGTTTTGTGATCTCTTCGAGATCCCTGTGTCCCCGGAACAACTGAAAGGGGCTGATTGCTCCAATGCCGCTGAAGAGAGCAAGCATCACTTCAAGGACCCTAAAGCTTTTGTCAAACGCATCGATGAGATCCTGAAATCCAGAAAACTGGTATTGTCTGATGAACTGGAAATGAAAGACGGCCGAATCCTCGAACGGGATTACATTCCAATTTACAACAACGGGGTTTACAAGGGGCATCTCTGGACGTATAACGATGTCACCATCCGAAAGAACTACAAAACTAACCTCGAAAATCAGAAAGAAAAATACTGGAGCATTATTGCCAATATGAATCTCGGGCTTATAGAGGTAGACAATAAGGATGTGATCCAATTGGTGAACCAGAGTTTTTGTAAAATGAGCGGGTATTCAGAAAAAGAATTATTGGGGCAGAAAGCTAGTGAGATCCTTAAAGTTCATGAGAAAAACCTAATTGAAGAAAAGGGGAAGGAACGCCTGAAGGGTAAATCTGATTCCTATGAAGTAAAAGTAGTGACCAAATCAGGACAAACCAATCACTGGTTATTAAGTGGGGCGCCCAGGTACGATGAAACGGGTAAAGTTGTGGGATCTATAGGGATCCATCTCGACATTACCGCTCAGAAAAACCTGGAACTTCAAAAAGAAGAACTCCTCGCCGAATTGGAGGAAAGCAACAAGGGGCTGCAGGAATATGCCCATATTGTATCTCATGATCTTAAATCTCCGCTTAGAAGTATCAGCGCTTTAGCTACCTGGCTGCATGATGATTATAAAGACCTGCTAGACGATAGTGGTATCTACAACCTGCAGATGATGCAGGAAAAAGTAGAGGGAATGGAGAAACTCATAGACGGGATCTTAAAATATTCGAGTATTAAAAGCGAGACCCTTGAAAAAAAACCTGTAGACCTCAACCAGGTGGTCAGCGACATCCGGGAGATTATTTTCATCCCCGATCACGTTAGTGTGATCATCATGGATCCCCTCCCTACCCTTCAGGCCGACGCCACCAAAATGCACCAGCTGTTCCAGAACCTGATCAGCAATGCTGTGATCAACATTGATAAATCGGAAGGAATTGTCTCAATTGGTGTTACTGAAAAGAAAGATAATTGGGAATTTTACGTTCGTGACAATGGAGTTGGGATCCCCAAAGAATATCACGATAAGATCTTTAAGATCTTTCAGTCTATAGGTTCAGGCGAACGGTCAACAGGAATTGGCCTTTCTATAGTAAAGAAGATAGTGGACCTTTACCAGGGAGAGATCTGGCTCGACAGTAAAGTAGGAGAAGGAACAACCTTTTATTTCACCTTAAAAAAATGATCGTGGAACAACCTAATCTTTCATATATCAAACAATTGGCCGGAGATGACAAAGCTTTTGAAGATAAATTTATCATTATCTTAAAGGACGAATTTCCCGGGGAAAAAGAAGAGTATTACAATACTTTGAAGGAAGAACGTTTTCAGGATACAGCCCTGATCGTTCACAAACTAAAACACAAACTCAATATTCTTGGCCTTGAGCAGGGCTACGGGATCGCCGTGGAATACGAAGAGGAATTAAAAGAGGGCAATACCCACAATTCTGCAGCATTCGAATCGATTTTAAAAACCATTGAAACCTACCTAAAGACCATTTGACCATGACCTGTATAATCATAGACGATGAGGCAACCGCAAGGGCCATTGTTTCCCAATTATGTGCAAATACCCCAGAACTGGATGTCATCGAGGAGTTCTCCAATGCAATAGATGCTATAAAATTCCTCAACCAGCAAAATATAGACCTGGTATTTCTCGACATCCATATGCCTGGATTTACGGGTATTGATTTTGTGCAAACGCTCAAGAATCCACCTAAGGTGGTCCTCACAACTTCCGATACAAATTTTGCCATTGAGGCCTACGAATACGAGGCTATTGTAGATTATCTCGTAAAACCTATCACCCCCGAACGCTTTGCTAAATCGATTCAGAAAGTAAAAAATTCCCTCTCGTCCCAGCCAGTAACACAGGCTGATGCCGGTTCCGGAAGTATGGGGGATGAACTCTATATCAATATAGACAGGCGCCTAATCAAACTCAAATTTGATGACATTTTGTTCATAGAGGCAAAAGGAGATTATATTGAGGTAAAGACCACCAAAGAAGACTACAGGGTACACAATACGCTGAAGAAGATTAAGGAGAAACTACCCGGAGAGCTCTTCCTGCAAATCCACAGGTCTTATATCATCAATTTTACCAAGATCATCGATATAGAGGACAACAGTGTCCTGATAGAAAAGAATGTGATCCCAATCAGTCGATCAAACCGACCTGAATTGATGCGCAGGTTAAACCTGCTTTAAGCACCTACAGCCTGGCCAATAGCTTTTTGTAGAAAAGAGGTGCTTTGGCAATCTTCCATTGCACCTTGAATCCTATTTCTGTGAATTCGAAGCCCGTGGCAGTAGCTGAAGCGATGTTGCTGTATTTTCCATAAAGCTCTACCCCCAGCCTGTTGGCAAACTGGTGTTTGAAACCAGCTTCCATTCTGAATACAGCCGATGACTGATCATCCTCCACCTTCTGAGACCCCGCTGCCCCATTAAAATAGTATGAGGTCTTTTCCGAAAAAGATCCACGAACATCCCCGAATATTTCAACGGCCTGATATTTTTCCGGACTGAAATAGATGGTTGGAATCTGTTCTGAAAAGGAGATGTACTGATAGTTTAATCCAACTTTCACCGCCGGGATCTTAAAGAGGTTGTAGTAGAGCGAACTGAAAATAAGATCGCGGGTATTCCCATCAGTTTGACGGGTATGCATGGCCTGGGTATACCATCCGAGGTTAAAATTTGTCCCCAGATTGTAATTCAAACCAAAATGGTTCATCACGATCTCCCGCTCAATCAGGTCGGCATTAAAATTCTGTACTTCCCGCTGATAGCCCACCTCCAAATTCTGAAGCTTAAGCGGTTTCATCTGTAGCCGTAGGTCTAAAATGGGTTGTGCATAATTACGGTCGTCAAAACCGGCAAAGTTGAATCCTGCCACTGCTTTAAGTTTGGTATTAGGCATAATTTTATACGTTATCCCCCCCAGCAGAATATTCGAAAGGGCCTGGTTTGAGGTCAGTGTGTTCTCTGTATTCCTGTACATATAAGATAGGGTGGTCCTGAATTTGGTCGAGAATGGGATATTCGCACTCACCTGATTCCCATAGGCAATATTGTTCCCATTGTCGAAGGTATAAAAGGCTCTGGCCTCTGTGGTGGGGATATGCAGTCCATTGATCTTTTCCACCAGCCCTTGTGCATCAGGTTGGCCTGGGAAGACAGACAGGGTCTTAAAAGCCGCTCTGTATGCCGGGATGATCCTGTCTGAGGCAAACAGGGCATTAGCTTTACCCAGATTTCCGTCGAAGGAAGTGCTGTCAATTGCCAGAATATCGTCGTACTCTTCAATGCTTACCCCAAAATCTGCCGTGTACATCCCGAGGGTAGCTCTGAGGGCCTTCACCCAAACTTCGTTGGGCAGGGCTTGCTCAAGGCTGTCGATCTGTGTTTTTGCCTTGGCATAGCTCGAATTCCAGATCAGGGCCTGTACATATCGTTCCCGGGTCTGACTTTTCAGGACCTCATCCTCAATCAGTTGTGCCTTCTCCAAAGCCTGGGCAGCCAGCGACAAGGCATATCGGTCATTCTTTCCAATATGTTCTGCAAGAGACATTCCGTTAAGTGCCCTGATCGAATCTGCTTCCGTTGTCGCCATGGCGATATAAGCTTCCTTTGCCTTATCTACTTCTTTCCGGATCAGGTAGAGGTTGGCAAGGCTTATAAGGGTCTCTTTATCCTGAGGAAAGTCTGAAAAGTTCTCCTTTAGCAGTTCCTGGGCTTTGGAATAGTTTTTCTTTTTAATCAATGAATCGGCATATCCCAGCCTGATATACTTCCTGGAAACCCTTGCACTGGTGTTCGTTGAATTCAGGGCGATGGTTTTATTGATCCAGACAAGGGCTTCGGGATACTCCTTAAGATTGCTGAGGGTATTCGCATAACCCAATCGTACTACAAATGAATCCGGATACAATTCCAAAAGGGATGCGTAAAGAGGTCTTGCCTCTTTGAACTGTCCATCCCACAAAAAAGCCTCATTATAATTGACAGCGATCTCAAAATCCTGGGGGTACTGTGCCTTCAGAACTTCGAAATGTGCTATCGCCTTTTTGGGTTCTCCACTGAGTCCGACCGCCCTTCCATAGCAGATCAGGGCTGTTTTGTTAGAGGGTTCTTTTTGCAGATAGGCATCGAAAAAGGTTTCAGCTTTTTCAAAATCTCCGGATTCCAGGAGTTTGAAGCCTTCATCCATCAACTGCTGCCCCATAGCAGACTGGAAAATAAAAAGGGCGACGATCATTAATCTTTTAGCATTCATAGGTTAAGTATTTTGATAAAAAAGGAATTCCCTTATCTATCGGTTTCTTTGGTGATGTAAAGGTACGGCGGTGTCTGCCGCACCGGAAGGGCTACTTTGTCCATTCGTCTACAGCAAACTACCATCCACCTAAACCGGCCGAAAAAAAACGTCAGATGGATAGATATTTGACCTCAGAAGTACAAAAAATACTTAACCAAAATATTTAGTTATGGCTTTAAAAATCAAAGAGAATAATGAGATGATTGAGGTCTGGGGACATTTAAACGCCCAGAATATGAATAGCCTCAGCAGGCATCTGGAAATTTCGAGAAGAAGGAAGGAATTCCTAATTCTTTCATTGGATCATATAGACAGTATAGATCCGACAAGTACAAAGATCCTGGAACAGGAATACTGTAATACAGCAGCTTCCAATAAAGTACTTACTATCATCGGGCAACACAATGATTCTGTAAAGCAGGTGATGCAGCAAACAAGAACAACTTATATCCTCAGCAATGACCGCATTTAAACTTTTACTGAAGAAAGTAAGTCCCGAACAACTCTTTATGGGAAGCGTACTCCTGGTAAACGGGGGTAATTACCTGTATAATCTTTTACTGGGCCGACTGCTGGGGCCTGAGGCCTACGCCGACGCCGCTTTACTTGTAACACTGCTTCTGGTATTGTCCTTTCTCGGGATGACATTCCAGTTGGCCACGACGAAATTTGCGGTCATTTTTTCCGGCAGAGACTGGGAGAGTTTCCGAAATCGGACCTATAAACAGGCACTTGCAGTAGGAACGCTTGTAGCAGCCGTCTTTATTTATTTTGCCAAAGACCTGCAGATGTTGTTTCGCACAGAATCCCCCTATATGTTTGTTGCCCTTGGTTTCGGAATACCCCTCTACTTTGTTATGAGCGTAAATCGCGGAACCTACCAGGGCCATCAAAACTTCAACCTACTTTCTATCACTTATCAGACTGAGATGTGGAGCCGATTGCTCATTACCCTGGCATTCGTGGTCTTCTGCCCCTGGGATCCGGCAATTTCGGTAGCCATAGGAATTGCATTTTCCTTTCTCTTTGGGTTGATTCCTTCAAATTTCAAGGGAATCTCCATCGCCAGACCTTCCCTTCTTGACAAGAAATACACCAGACGTGTTAACCGATTTGTGATCCTGACCCTGGGCTATGAAATTACCCAGATCATTATCAATAACAGTGATGTGCTGATGGTGAAGCATTATTTTGAGGCTAATGAAGCAGGATTATACGCTTCCCTGGCTCTTATCGGGCGGGTAGTGTATTTTGTTGCATGGATGTTTGTGATGCTCCTATTACCGGTTGTAGTTCAGAAAGAGAAGAACGGAGAGGCCACCACTCCAATACTATTTAAGTACGTAGGATATGTCATCCTGCTTTCCTTATCCATTATCACCGCCTGCTACCTGTTCCCGGAACTGATCATCCAACTGATGTTCGGAGATGCCTATTTGTCTATGGCTAACCTCTTGTGGCAGTATGCCCTGGCAACATCGCTTTTTGCCATCGGAAATATCTTTACTTATTATTTCTTATCCCTGGATCGATATATCCCTGTGGTCATTTCAGGAATACTTGGACTTTCACAGATCGCCGCGATCAGTTTGTTTCACACCTCCCTGGAACAAGTTGTCCAGGTTCAGATCGGAATTATGCTCTTGCTCTTGGGTTCGCAATTGCTATTCTTCCTGCTGAAGAAAAGAGGCCTGTAAAAAGTCCATTATCAGAGAAGAGGACCAGTCGAGCATATTGCCGCTGGTCCTTTCTTATTTACAGCAAGATCTCCTCCTATACTCTTTAGTACTGCCATTTACCTCTTACCGACAGGGATTTTCCATTCGTCTACAGTTAGGGTGTCTTTACCCCTTAAGCTCAATAATAACAGGAGTTTTGAAGGATATTTGCCATGTAAATAACAATTTAAATCTTAACCTATGAAACTTGCTATTGTAACCGCCTATCCTCCGAGTAAAGTAACACTGACGGAATACGGCTACCACCTGGTAAAACATTTTCGTCTTCAGGACGAAGTAACCGAAATCGTTTTGATCACTGACCGAACCACGGAAGAGAAAGATCTCTCTTTTGAAGGAGAAGGATGTAAGATCACCGTGAAGGAAGCCTGGGATTTCAACAATTATTTCAATTTGTTCGGTATTTTAAAAGCTGTCAAACAATCTAAGGCAGACGCTGTGCTATTCAATCTCCAGTTCCTGAAGTTCGGAGACAAGAAAGTCCCTGCAGCTTTAGGCTTGCTGGCTCCCTTCTTTTGTAAGATACAGGGTATCCCAACCATTTCCCTAATCCACAACATCCTGGAACAGGTTGACCTGGAAAATGCCGGGATCACTCAGAACAAAATACTCCAGAAAGTCTACAATTTTATTGGAGGCATGCTAACGCGATTTGTTCTGGCCTCAGATGTTGTGGCTGTAACCATCAGCAAATACGTCAGCATCCTGGAGAAGAAGTACAAGGCACGTAATATTGCCCTGATCCCCCACGGATCCTTTGAAACTCCTCCGGAACCGGATTACAGTTTACCTGCCGGACCTAAACAAGTTATGGCATTTGGAAAATTCGGAACCTACAAACGAGTGGAGATCCTGATCGAAGCTGTGGAAATGATCCGAAATCGGAGTACAGAAGACATTGAGATCGTGATCGCAGGTACGGATAGCCCTAATACCCCCGGCTATTTAAATGAAATGGCAGAAAAATACGCCCATGTATCACAATTGAAGTTCACTGGCTATGTCGCCGAAGAGGATGTGCCACGTTTTTTTGGAGAAAGCGCTGTAGCTGTTTTTCCTTATACCTCTACTACCGGGAGTTCTGGGGTGCTGCACCAGGCCGGAAGCTATGGAAAAGCAGTAGCTCTTCCTGACCTTGGTGACCTGGGGATCCTCGTCAGAGAAGAAGGCTATTCCGGTGAATTCTTTGAGCCTGGAAATACAGCTTCATTAGCCGACGCCATAGAAAGGATATTAGTGGATGAAGCTTACAGGATAAACTTGGGACAAACCAATTACAAAGCGGCCTGTTCCCTGCCTATGTCAGACATTACACAAATGTATACTGACTATTTTAAGGCAATCAAATACAAGAATCTGCCAACCTTCTCTCCGATCACAACGAAAGAAAACGAGACGGTAGTTAAAACGGACTAAACAATTTTGGTTAGGTTAAGTAGAAGTGGGCGCTGTTCTTGTAATGGCGCCCATTTCATTTTTTAGAGATCATCTTCATAAACTCGTAAGCACGTTTCGTCCTGCCATCTCTGCCGATAAGACCATAATTCCTTTGAGGTGCTCGCCGCCAGGGTAAACGCCCGACAACTTCCACCGGAATGTTTTCAAAATCGTATAGGGTCCAGGAGAGAAATGAAACATTCTCCTTTTCGAAATGTGAAACCATTTTGGAATAATAATTAGCCTGATCTTCTTCGGAACTCGTAAAGACATTCCAGATGCCGCTGTAGGAAGAGATCCCGAATTCACTGATCATAACCGGTTTATTATTAATCTGGCTGCGCACTTCAGAAAGGGACGGCGCAAACATTTCGGGTGATTCATAAAAGTGATAGGAAATGAAATCAAGCTCTTCGGTAAGGTGAACCGCAGCACTAGCAGAAGACCATCCAATCGTTACCGGGTGATCCGGATCAAACTTCTTTATTTGCCTGATCATCTCTTCCAGCCAGGCCAGCACCTCAGCTTTTCCCCGGGACTCAAAATCGAGATCGGGTTCATTCTTGATATCCCAACCCAATAGTGCGGGGTGCTCTCTAACAGAACTTACTATGGTTTCTGCATGCCTGTGGGTCCTGTTCCAGTCCATCAAATCGTAATCTCCGTAGAAATCGAACAAGGTCACCAAAAGCTTGAGATCTGATTCTTCCGCCAGATCGAACACAGTCTTTAGTTTATCAAGTTTTTCCTCCTTGACATCAGCTTCTCCAAAATCCTGATACGGAATAAAAATCCGCACCGTATTCAGTCCCATTTGATTGATCTTCTGAAAGTCGGATTTGATCGTATCTCCATCAAAATCAACTCCAAACAAATCCCAGGGGGTTTTTGCAGGGTAATAGTTCAATCCTTTCAGGTCCTTAAAATTAGCCTGGCTAACAAAATTTTGAGTTGAAACACTTTCTTCAGGTGTTTCGATCTCTTCAAAATGCCTGATCCTCCAGAAGCCGTCTTCCAGAAGCATCAGCACGCGATAGGAATTGATCTGACGGGCGGTATGAAGTTTTTCTTCACCTTGCCAAACCTCATTATACGCTTCAACATCCTGATCTGTGAACACAACCAGCTTGCCATCCGAACTGTAAAATTCGAGCCTGGGATGATGCGTTAGAGTAGTTTGTTTTACAGTTGTCCCATTGGTCCTGTTCAATTCCAGAACCCTCTTTAATTTTACGCGCATACTATCCGTGAAATAGTCGTCCAGGCCATAGGGGTCATTGCTCGCAAAGGCCACATTTCTAACATACCATGACCGCAGATAATCTTTTTGAATATCGAGCAAGGTCTGTTGTTCCATAGGCCTGCCCTCATTTTCCAATTCTTCCCATACGATCTTTGGCTGATAGTTGTCCCCTGCCCCGGTTGTGAGATGGAGGATGGAGGCTTTGTCTGCACCCGAATTCATATAGACCCAAACCGCACCAATCCCGAATAGAATTGCAGCATTGATCCCCACAAAAGCGAGGAGCAACAAGGCCCTGTACAGATTCTTATTACGGCTATTCATCCTTTATTTCAATTTTAAGTTCACGAACCGTACCCCCAAGGTCGACCTTTACCTCATATGATCCGGGGTCGAATTGTTCAGAATTGAGGCTGATTTCACCATATCCTTCCGAGAGAACCTCACTGAATTCGCCCAACTGGTTACCCTGGCCATCAAACAGGTATATAAGTATCTTCATCCCGTCGGGTTGGATCTGTTCCAGGAAACCGGTTACCGGCCCTACACGGATGGTTTTGGTTTCAGCATCCCATTCCAATTGGAAAGAACGGATAACAGGAAGAAAATTTAAGGAGATGACATTGCTTTCCGCCGCGCCGGCTACTCTACCTTGCACCTTCCATTCCTCAGCCCTCTCCGGATGCAGCAGCCTGGCTTTGGCAATTCCATTGATAGTACTCCCCTGGGTTTTCAGGATGCTCCCTGCTCTAGTAGTAATCAGATAAGAAACCAGGGTTCCATCGCTTACTATATTACCGTAACGGTCGCGGATAACGGACGTGCTAAAGGTGACGACCTGATTGCCATCGGCGAAATTATGGTTTTGGCTATAGGAGATCTCAAAATCAGCTGGAACTGCGGGATGGGTGTCTACCGTCAGTTCTTTGGAGGTAGTTTCACCTGAGGACACAGCTAAAAAGATCCGGGAGGCCTTTTCCCCGGAAAAGAAGCGTTGCCAGCCAATAAGCGTATTTGTTCTAACAGGATAATCTTCCCTTAGCTCTGTGCTCTGTGTACTTATGATCATCTCTGTATCATCAGCCAACGGATTGTCATAAATATCGGTAGGAACGGAAACCAACATGCTATGATCGGTTCCTCCCACATAGATGTTCCCCGGACCCAAATATGTCTCTATCAGGGCATTGGGTTGAGCCTGGGTGATTTTTATTTCATCTGCCGCCAGGATTGATCCATCAAAAATGAGAAACCATCGGCAAGGCCCGGTCTTCTGTGAATACGAATCCGGGAGAAGAAAAGTCAACTTATCGCCTTCCCTGTTGCCATCAACCAAGCTTTGTCCTAATGAATTGCTCAAGAGTAATCTGGGTTTCCCCTCCCCTTCTATATCGAAACTGAAAACAACCTCCTGCCCTGCAACAGCAGTTTCAGGAATTTCCAGGGGAGTAATAGAAATATCCTTGTCCGGGATGTCCTTTTCAGAACAGCTCAAAACCAAAGCAATCAATATGTAGATCACATACCTCATCTATTTCGGATTACCAATAAAATGGTCAAGTTCTATTTTTATAAATTCGAATGAATTCCCGGGCACGGCTTGGAGGAATTCCTTTTTGTAATCCTGCCGTCCTTCCTGGAATATTTTATGGGATATAGCAGCATTTGGCAGGCCATTTACAAAGCAATTATCCATATTCCTTGAAATGATCTCTGTTTTGGACAGATCCGGTAGTGGATGACTGAATTCCTGCTTCCTTTGAACGCGTATCCCTTCCTGTACGAAGCTATGGTCTACCCATAAGAGGTTTTGATCCTTATCATAATAGGAAACCAACACCTGCGGGACCGTTACCTCCTGCACTCCGGCATTAAAAAGTGTTCCATTCAGTTCATTTTTATCAACTGTCAGCTGTTGCAGGGCCACTTCCTTATATAAATCTGTTATAGCCACATTGGCAGCACACTGCAGGTTAAATTTTAAGGGCAGCTCCTTTAGATTTACAGGGCTGAATTGAGCAGGATCAAAGGTTGACGGCATTTCCTCCTCTTGCTCCCTCCAGGCGATCTTTTCGAAATTAATCCTGAAAGAGGTCACCTCCTTTGGCATCAGCTTGTGTTTGATGTGATACTTGGCGTTGTATGCTGTAAGCGCCGTGTCCTCCTCGTTGTACAAGGTGGCCTGTAAGGTAACATCGGCCGGGACGCGATCCAGGTTCTGTATCTCCCCGATGATGGCATATTGATCCCCGTTCTTTACCAGACTTGCCGACAGTACCTCCAGAACAGGCTGCTCCAGCACATCCTCGTTATAAGTCTGCTGAGTGGTAATTTTCCGCCTGCCATGGTTATAAAAACTTGTTGTGTTTGAGGTCAGGAGTTGATCCGGGGGAATATCCTTTTGGGGAGAATTCGGGAGGAGGTACCAGCTACTTCCTTCTTTGACAAGCTGTCGCGATTCCGATTTTCTAATGGTCTCCAAGGGTGTAATCCAGACCGTGTGTACTGCTGCTTTGGCCATCCTATCTGAGGAAGAGACCAGCTCCACTCCTATCGAATCGAGTTTGGCATAGGAACTCAAAATACCATCGGTAACGGAAACCTCCAGCATATACTGATCCAGGGATACCCCTGAAGAGGGTAGCAGGTAGGAATGTGCCCTTTCAAACTCCTTAAAGTCCAGGGCATCGTAATAGGCCCTGACTACATTTTCCGGGGATCTCTGTGCGTTGTTCTCCAGATAGAACTTGTACCCTCCATAGGCCAGGATCAATAAAACGAGCAAAGCCCATACCTGATTTAGATTGATCAGGCCGGGGCGAAAATGTTCAGGCTTTTTCCAGGAGAACATATAAGCAGGCTCCGGGAGTTGTTTTTGCTTAGTAGCTCTGAACCAGAGCAGGCGGATATTCAGGAAGAAAGCGAGTAAGACTGTTAGGACAGGGATGGTTCCCCACATAATTTTGAGGTAGACAGGCACATCCTCCTTTGGAATAATGGCTGGTAATGGCGGAACGTTTAGCCGCTCCCATACCATTATGCCGTTTTCTAGTTGTTGCAGTCGCTGCCATCCGCAGAAATAAAGGATAGGGTCGTAAAATTTATCGTTGGAAAAAATGTACTTCAGGTTGTATTTCTCCGGGACGGTGAGAAATTGCTGTAGGGATCCTATCCCTTCCACTCCCCTGAATTTTGAATTTTCCAGTCTTTCAATGGCCTTGGTGGTCAGCTCTGGAAGTCGTCTTGCCGAATGGTAATTCCCATCTACCGTCATGGCGTTGGTTTGTGCGGCCAGCCAGGCCATCTGATCCCCAAATCCCAGGGTGAGGTATCGCCATTGATCATGCATATCCTGGTTCAGGAAATTGACAATAGGCAGCATTTTGATCTTCTGGGGCTGGGATGGTCTGAAATAGCCCAAACTCATGGTGAAAATGACCATAATCAGAATTCCTCCTACTAAAAACCCTCCTATCAATCGGTGATAGATGGCTCCAAATCGTTTCTTAAGGCTCTCCTTTAGATCACCTTCAACCAGGCGGTACATAAATTCCGCAAAAACAGGTAGCGCCATTATAGTAGCCCATAGGGTAAATCGGTCCAGGGTCAGGATGTTGAAGGCAGTATCCCCAAGGAGCATTCTGGGTAGTGGCGTAGTTCCTCCTGTGCCCAACAGGGTTAGGATACTGAACGAAATACCGAAGAAGAGATATCTTTTGCTGTAGAACCTGTAATAGATATAAGGCAGAAGAAATAGTAGTATTCCCCATGGGATGAGAAAAAATACGAGTCCGGAGGAGGTCACTTCAAGAAAGTTATCCCTGGAACCATGTGGTATAGGGACCTGGGTGATTGGATTTTGTTTCGAATTGATCCAGTAAGGCAGAATGCATACGATGATCAGGGCGAGAGATCCCATTCCAAA
Organism: Muriicola sp. SD30; assembly: GCF_041205185.1. Taxonomy (NCBI): domain Bacteria; kingdom Pseudomonadati; phylum Bacteroidota; class Flavobacteriia; order Flavobacteriales; family Flavobacteriaceae; genus Muriicola; species Muriicola sp. SD30. Next base: position 948,434 of record NZ_JBGEWB010000001.1, on the reverse strand, counting down.
ACACACGATTCTCCAGAAGAGCTTTCTAAAGGAGGCCAGAAATACCTTAAATGTGATTTGCTTTGCGTTTTCCACACCTTCCCTCGCATCATCCATAATAGCCATCCCAATCAGGGGAAAAATAAAAAATACCATCCCGAAGATAGGGGTGACATGGTGCGAGGTTACGGTGACAGCGATCAGGGATAAGGCCATCAGCAGTTTTATCCCCCGGCCGGTCCGTATCCATTCGTAAATCTCCGGCAAGGCGTGCAATAAGACCGAAAGTCCGATAATGCTCGGCAACTGCCCAAATACGTGGAGGGTTTCTATAAAGGTGGAAGAGCCAACGGCCAGTAAAGCGGTATATCCCGCTATACGCCTATTTCCGGTTAACAAGAGCCCAAAGCGATAGGCCCCTGTTATAAACAAGACGATCCCGGCCAGGGCTACTGAATACAGGCCAAACTTAAGTCCGCCAAGAAACGAAAAAAGCGCCATCATCTGATGCGCCAGGGGGGGATAGCCCATTACCGTAAACCCCGTATACCAACGGTATTCCCAGGGTTCCCACCATTGGGTAGCGTAATGATCTGCAAAGAACAAATGAATAAGCGCATCATAAGTTGACTCCAGCGTAAAGAACAAGGCCGAACCATGAAACCCAAGCCCAATTACCAGGGCAAGCAACAATAACAAATTTGTTTGCTTCATTTCTAATTACTGTAGGAAAATATAACATTATAAATGTAGATATATTGTGGTATTGGGGCATTATCGATCACAGGTACAAGGCCTCCATTCACCTACAGAAAATCGTCATTCACCTCTTCAGCCTCATTTTGGACAGCAGGTCTGGCTACTTTTGTTTCAGAAATCAGATAAAATAGAATCTGAATTCGCTTAACCCAAATAAGAATTTAATACTTAACCTATGAAAATTTTAGCCATTGACGACCAGCAACTCATCTTGCTGTCTGTAGAAAAAAAACTTGCCGAATTAGGATACGATGTTCGCATAGCCGATACAGGAGAAAAAGGAATCGCCCTCTACGACGATTTTAATCCTGACATGGTCATTGTGGATATCAACATGCCGGGGATGAGCGGACTCGATGTAGTGAAGTACATCAGAATCACTCAGTCTGCCGAAACCCCCATCCTTGTTTTATCTGGTAATACAGATGAAAACATAATTGTTGACGGATTTGACCTGGGTATCAATGATTATATGAAGAAGCCAGTGAGCCTCAATGAAATGGCAGCGCGAATCGAGCGAATTCTCGGGACATGTGCTATTCCGGTTGGGAAAAGATCAGAACAGAACAACCAGATGTTACAGAAATATTGTGTAGGTATTGTAATCCCCTGTTACAATGAGGAAGAACGACTATCGAGTGCAGTGTTCCAGAAGTTCGCCACCGAAAATCTTGGTTACCACCTTTGTTTTGTAAACGATGGGAGTACCGATAACACCCTGGAGGTTTTAAATGAACTCCGAAAAGGAAATGAAGATACCATCAGCGTTTACAATTGTGAGAAAAATGGCGGAAAGGCCGAAGCCGTTCGCCAGGGAATACTGCATTTGTCTAAAGACCCTCAATTCGACTATTTAGGGTATCTTGATGCCGACTTGTCTACCGATTTCAGAGATTTTGATGATTTGGTAAAGACCCTTGAAAACTCTGAATTTAAGATCGTAAGCGGGTCCCGTATCAGCAGAATGGGTGCTGATATCACCAAGGAATCAGCCCGGAAGATTATCAGTAAAACCATCAATATCATCATTCAGACTATTTTGGGGATGCCATTTAAGGATACCCAGTGCGGAGCAAAGATTATGAAGAGCGATATGGTGGCTCCTATCTTTGAGAAAAAGTTCATTACACGTTGGTTGTTTGATGTGGAGATCTTTATGCGAATGAAGAAATTCTACGGGAAAGACCAGGCCAAAAAGCTTATTTGTGAACAACCCCTGAAAAGGTGGATTCATGCCGATGGCTCTAAACTGTCAATGAAAGATTCGGTTAAAATCATCGGGCAACTTGGGCAAATCGCTTTCCACTACAACCGGGCATAATTAAACCAACCTAAGGCCCCTTCACTGGAAGGGGTTTTTCTTAATCGATACTTCTGTGCCATCTATCTATAAAAGGATTCCTCGGAGCGAAGCGACATATATTTCGATAAAAAGTCAACCTATATTTAACATAAATCAATTTAAAATCCCAAATCATGCGAACAAGAAAAAACTACAAAGGCTTATTGCGAATTGACGCCACCCAGGAGGTTTATCAGATCTGTGAGGTACATATGACCCAGAAGGAAATGATCCTCAGTGTGATGACACCTACAGTGCTTAAACTTATTTAATAGGATTTACAGAAGTAAGGTAAGGGATTTGCGATTGCAGGTCCCTTTTTTGTTTCTCAGAAATTCCTATTAAGAAGAAACTACTCCGAGGGTATACAATTGCTCCAGGGTTGGGGACTCGCTGCCTCCTGCAGGTTCCAGGGTTATACCAAAGGCTTCTGATTCATTAGCGTTGGTAAGGGCAAAAATCCGGTTCTCATCAGAAACAAAGTCTTCAAGCAGTCCCACACTGGTAGGAGTTAAAGGATCGAGTTTCAAAGACCAGACCTGATAGACCATCCCCGGAGGAGGCTCCGGCAGACCCATAGCATCGATATAGACTTTCTCTTCATTTTTATTCCAATACACTTTCGCATAGGAATCTGGTGAGACCTGCTGCCCTGCCAGGGAAATAACTGATATTTCCTTTTCACGGATGGTATTGAGGAGGTCTGTTGTCTGTTCGAGCGAATTGTTAGCGTTGGCGATCTGTTCTTCCAGTTGCAATTTTTGCTGAGACGCTTCTTCTACTTCTGTTCTCAACTGCTGATTGCTATTGTACATCCACAGTAAACCCACTGCCAGCAATACAGAAGCTGCCCATCCAACATAGCTAAACCAGGTAGAACCGGATTTTTCCATTGAAATCACTTTAGTCTCTGGTACTGTGATTTTATCCCTGATCTCCTGGAAATCTAGCACAGTCTTTGGTGCAACGGCCCGGGTGAGTTCAAGTATCGCCTTTTCTATTGCTTCAATTTCGGTTCTGACCTCAGCATGCTTTTGTGCCATAGCAGCTACCTCCAGGTTCTCCTTTTCGGAGAGCTTCCCGGCAACGTAGAGTTCAAGTATCCCTGATGCTATGTAGTCATTAATGTCCATGCAACAATGTCATATTTTTTCGGAGTTTGCCAATACAATCCCGGTTCCTGGTCTTTACCGTCCCCAGAGGAATTGACAATTCCTGAGCAACTTCTTTTTGTGTGTACCCTTTAAAATAAAGCATTTCGATGACAGAAACACATTTTCCCTTTAACCCTTTCAACAACTTCTTTAAAATTGAAGTGTCGGGCCTGGAGTCATCTTCCATGCTATCTTCTAAAGTACCTACGAAATTATCTGTGTAAAGGTTTTGTTTATTCTTTTTATAGGATTTTGAACGTAGTTTATCGATGGCGGCATTTCTGGCGATATTGAGAATCCAGGTGAAGAATCGGCCTTTGGAACTATTGTAACTATCTGCCTTGTCCCAGATTTTTAGAAAGACATCCTGACAAATCTCCTGTGCCAGCTGTTCATCCCTTACGATGGTATGAATCACACCTGTTATGTTTTCAGCATACATAGCGTACAACTGCTCGTATGCTTTGATGTCTTTTTGTTGAAAACGATTTACCAGAGAATCCAGACTCATAAACTACTATTGAGTGCAAATATAAAAATAGATTCTATGTTGCCGGACTACAATTAAGGATTGCTGATTTACTTAGGGCACTAATAAGGATAAATCAGATTACTGCCTGTATTTGATCAAGGCCCAAACCGATTTGGAAGAGGTGGAATTTGAAGGAAATTCCTTTTCAATTTTAAAGATCTGACCCTTGAAAACAACACCTATTCGTTTCGGATTAGAAGAACCGGCATTATCCACACCTATGGCACCGTTGCGCACACTGCGGTCTGTCTTAAATTTTGCGTATTTGCCTTCAAGGCTCAGGGATACTTCTTCAATAAGAGAATTACCATTAGTCTCTATTAGTTGTACATAGCCCTCCTTATTAAAATACAGTTCAAGGGCCGCGTTCACCTGTGCAAGGCTATCCGGAGTTTTATCCAGATAATCAGAATAAGCAATAAGGGAATTTGTTTTTTTGGTTTGATCCCAAAGATCCAGATTGGAAGCCGCAAGTAACTGCTGAATCTCTATTTCTTTGAGGGAATCGTTGATAGCCAGCTGATTCTTCGCGATAAGTGCTTCCTGGTAGAGGGAATCATTTTTTATTACCAGCAAATCTGCTTTATTCTTTTCTTCTATGGCCTGTTGCCTGGATAATTCGGCATCTATCGCAAAATAGATGGATGTACCCACAAAAATGATCACTACGATCCAGAGGATGTTATTAATTCTTCGGCTTTTCTGGACCGTTTTATTAATCTCCTCAATTCTGTCTTTTAGTTTACTCATACTGATTTGGGATTATTACGCATTGATGTAGATGCCAAAATCATCTTCTAAGGCCAGTAGATCGGCTTTTGTAACCGGAAGTACACCATGTTCATATCTAGCTATCTTTTTTTCAAACAGCTGCACGCCTTCCAGGCGCTTTTTTTTGTCCTTTGTACTGTTTAATGATGAAAAACTGAAGGTAGTGGGTAAGGTACCTCCAAACAGGCCTCCCGCCCATTGAATTTTATCCTGTACTTCACTCACTTTTGTAACGAGTTCAGGAATAAAGAAAATGGCAGCGACGGCAATGATCACAGCTCCCCCGATTCCCAAATAAGCATACATTTTTGATTTGGAAATCTGTTCCTTCATCTTAAACTTATAGTATTCTATATCGTCTTTCAGTTCATTGAGCAAGGCCAACTCTTCTTCAGGGATCTTGACACTACTCTTGGAGGTAACCGACTTTACTTTCTTTTGTTCGCTCTGCGGGGTTTCAACACTTTCATCTGCAGCCATGGGTGCGGGTGCAGGGTCAGATTTTCGTGTCACCTTTAGTAAGTCGAGAATTTCGTCAATCCCCGCTTCCTCGTTCTGATGGAAATTTATCGTCCTGAGATTTTTCCATCTCATTTTTTTGCTCAGATCGCATGGCTCGAGCAAAATCAGAATCATTTTTTTGTCATTCTCCCGGGCAAAACGCTTGTCGTTTCGAACAAACTGGTCGTTCAATGCATTCTGGGAGGTGAGAATAAGTACAGCTTTGGAGTCGAGAAGTGCAGACTCCATAACTTCTTCTTCGTCCAGATCCTCAGAAATATCACGAAGATTAATCGTATCGATCCAAACAGGTGCTCCGGCATCGATCAGCCTTTCGGCAAATTGATGTGCCTGCTGTGAATCTTTGGAAGAATACATGATGAAAGCCGACTCAGAAGACATTGGTTTGGTTTTGTTGGTACTGAAAAGTACTGTTTTTTAGTGAAATCGTAAAATAAAATGTTTAAAAATAGCGCGCCATTAACTCAGCAGCGTATCCTTTAAAAATTCGATATAAGGGTCTTTCTCGTTTTTGGTGTCATAGAGTGTGTCGTAAATAAGAACAGCCCTTTCATAGCACTTCATTTTGTATCTGATCCCTGCCTTTTCATCCACAACTGTGTAATGCTTTTTAGAAGCATCCAGATCGCCCAGAAAAATGCTCGCCTCGGCCATGGTTACAAATTTCGGTACACTATCGTAGGGATATTGGTCGGCAGCGCTTAAGGCAACCGCGGCGTATTCCCGCATATCTTTTTTACTGAGATCGAGCTTAGCCATCATAAAGGCTACTTTTACCGAATTGGTAAAAACCTGTTCTTCATCATCAGTTTTAACTGCCAGTTCATAGGCCTTCTTATAGATTTCCAGGGCCTCCTGACCTTCCTTCTGCAATCTGTGTTTTATGTAGTAGTTGCGATACAGATCGCCCAGGGTCTCCATCAGGTCGGGATCAGATTTAGTCCTTTTGTTTTTATTCAGAGCTTCTATTGCGTCTTCCACTCTGCCGACGGCCTCCATGGATTTAATCAACCTTATAAAACTCTCCTCATCAAGGGCTTCCAGATTAGGCTCTAATTCAGCTATGATGGCTTCGTGATCATGCGCATTCTGAGGAAAATGACTCAGGATTAGATTTTCAGACATCTGCGTTTTAAAATACGGAGTCTGTACTATTGCATTACCTTCCTCGTCCTCACAATTACTGGCCATTTTAGGTACTTCGTTAAAAATGTATTCCACCACGTCCATCATACTCACTTCAGGGTCGGTGAACGGCCTTACATGCTGGCCTGCCAGTACGTCGAGCAGTGCCTGGGTAAAGAAACTATGATCTCCGTAACCATAAGATTTTTGGTTGTCCTGACAGGAAGCCATAATCCAGATTCCCTGTTCGTCATTAAGTTTTTGGGCCATCCCGTACAGGCCTTTGATCCCACTTTGTACCATCCCTTCCGCATGACAGCAGTCGAGAAACAGCACCAGTTTATTTGATGGAAGTGCATTGATCTTTTCCCGGAGTTCTTCGGCCGTGATCATAGTTTCTTCCACGTTATCGGCGGTCATGTCTGAGGGTTGCAGAAAGAATTTATGCTGATCGCTGTATTTACCTCCATGTCCCGAGTAGTAGAGCAAAATAGTAGAATCCTCATTGGTTTTTTCCCTTAGTTCGTCAAAGGCTTTAAGGATTCCTTCTCTGCTGGCTTCCTTCTCCGTCCTGAGGATCACATTGTCTTTGGGATAGCCAATAAGTTTGTCATCTATCAGGCTTTCCTGAAGCATCGCGGCGTCGTTTACGGTATATTCTATTTTATCTCCTCCCACCCCGATGATGAGGGCAAAATTGTTTTCTGAATTGAACATTGAGTTGGTTTTTTTCTGGTGGAATAGTATTGGTATTAATTTCTGATTAGTACCAGAAGGTCAGTATCTTTTGAAATCGTTCTGATGATTTTAATGATTGAAAGAGGACATCATTCTGGAAGGTAGTACTTGTAAATCGTTTTCCGGCAGCCACTGCTTTTGTAAGATGATCCAGGGCAGATACATCCTGCCCTGTAAATGCATAATATCTGGCCAGGGCATAATCCACTTCTCCAAATTGATATTCGGCTCGCAGATTTTCAATTCTTTCCAGAGTTTGTTCTGCTTTTTGATCCTTCCCATTCTTATAATAAGACATCGCTAAAAAAGAAAGCATCGGTATTTCATTTGCGCTCACTGTTAAAACCTCTTCAATTCTTTTCTCTGCCTCAGGAAAGTCCTTTTTATAAAATGTAATTTCTGCCCTGAGTTCTTTTTCTGACGGGGTTAATAAATCCCCCCTTTTCTCCTGATATGCCAGCACTTCATCAAAATAGCGGTTTGCATTGGTTTCATCTCCGGTTTTCAGGTATTCAAGTCCGGTTTTTAACATCATCAGCTGCCAGTAGTCTATCCTCCCTAAAAGACGGATGTGTTGCAGTAATTCATAAACGGCTGTGTGATCCTTATCCATCACATAGGCTTTCATCAGTACTTCCTTAATCCACTCCTGTCCTGCGGTTCGGGCATAGGGTTCTAATAATTCAATGGTCTCGTCTATCTTTTCCAGTTCCAGGTTGGCCATGCCTTTGACAAAATACCGGTACTCACAGGAAATACAATTATCAAGATCAAAGTCGTCTTTAGGAATCGCTGCATAAATGCTGTCCACATCCTGGGGTCTGTTAACAAATTGGAGGGCAAGGACCATGGTACTCAAGTTGAGTTCGATCTCCACCGGTGCCACGTTGTACTCTTCCTGATAGGTTCTGTACGCCGTTCGGTTATCCCCTTTAAAACAGGCCTCGTAATGTTGTATCATATTGAGTTGTTCCTTCTTGGTGCCGGTTTCAGCTGCCAGCACCTGTAGCAGGGAATCAGCCACAGCAAACTGGTCCCGGTTGTAGTAGTAGGCAACTCTGTCTATCTTAGGTTTAAAAAAACTGCTGTCGGCAGCAATAGCCTCATTGATGTATTTTAATTGTTCATCAGATTGCAATTCGAGCAGGGCATCACTTTCCAGCCATAACTTATATGCGGTGTAATTAGGTGGCGTTTCTTCCATGGCCAACTGAGCCATACCTTTTGAATCGAGATAGCCTAGTACCCTTTGTTTTATGGCTTCGATGCAATCAAGCGGGCTATCGGCATCACACTCCGTTATTTCAAATGATACCAATGTCCTGTTCATATTGCCATCCAGAACTGAGCACTGTAGTAACAATCGGCCGTCTTTAAGATAGTAAGTGCCTGTGACAACTTTTGAGGGTTTGAGGTATTCCTTAAGTACACCATTTTCTCCTGTCGGTACCATGTTGGCCTTGAGTACATTGGTGTAATCTTCCACCACCTGAGGTGAGATCACCTGCCCTACTTTATTCTGGGTAATCCCATGCATAATCCAGTCGACTGCCATTTTACCAACAACGTCCAGATTGGGATCAGTGGTGTTATTTTCAAAAGGCAGAACGGCGATCCGATCATTGTCTGGTTCCTCGGGAAAAGTAAAGGCACTCATGTCTTCCTGATTGATAAAATTTGCTTTTACGATCAGGGAGGCAGAGAAGAGAGATACAAGGGCAATAACAAACAGGGAGGTGAAGTACAATTTTTGAAAGGGGCTGTAAAAATGTACCCCGGGCAAATGTACCTTCCTTTTTTTCAGGCCCTTGATTTCCTCTGCGGAGCCTGCCGACTTGGATGTTACTTTTAAACCCTTTCTTCGGCTGAATCTGGACTCGAGAGGCTTTAATCGATACCTCCATATCAGATAAACATAAAAGGGAAATCCGATAAGCAAAACAAGTAAAAGATAGGTCATGCTTATTTTAGGCAATCCAAAGGGTTCATATATCACTGAAAACACCTGTATCAGGACCCAACTGGAAACAATATAAATAGAAAGGTTCTTAAAAACCTCCTTTTCATGACATTCTTTAACAAAGGCTTTAAAATTCATTTAATAGAATCGGTATGGGATTTATATAGAAGTCTTAACAATATACCTTAGGAATCCAGCTAATTTTTCACTAATATAGTGATAAATTAACTCTAAAAATTATAACCATGGGGACCACAAAACCACAAGCATCGTCCAAAGGAGGACATGTTCCAAAAACAAAAGTAACTTCAAAGGAAGGCCACGTTCCAAAGACGAAAGCAACCTCTAAGGGAGGTCATGTTCCTAAGACCAAGTAAATCTAAAAGAATTATCTTCCGAATTAATTTGGGAAGATTTTTCAAGGCATTTTGCTAATAAATTTTCAAGAAATAAAAACCGGACACAAAAGTGTTCGGTTTTTTTATTAAATGTCCGCGGATTGATATCCTCAGCAAGCTACCCCAAATTGCCTAATAAACTTTGACTCAATGCCAGAAATTGAGAACATTCTTAAAACTCTCTAATTCTGTATAAGGCTTCATCAGGACATCATCATGAAACGTCCCGGGATTATATCGTTTCCCAGCTGCTACCGCCCGGATCAGGTTTTGAATTAAAAGATCAGTGTCGCCTTTAACAGCATAATATCTGGCTTTCGCATAGTCAATTTTACCGTACTGATAGTCAGCCCTTAGTCGGTCGATATCCTCTATCAACTTTTCCGCTTTTTCCAACTGCCCTTCCTCAAACAAGCACATCGCTTGAAAAGATATATAGTCGACATCTTCAGGGTCTATCTCCTGTAAATTTTGAAAGATCTTACCTGCCTCTGTGTATTTATCCAAATAGAAATAGGAGAATGCTTTCAATTCCTTTTCTTCCTGGGACAATTCAGCCGGCTGCCCCTCTAGTGATCCAAGCAGCATATTTAAATACATATCGGCTCTTGAACGGTCGCCCCGGATTAGGTATTGTTTGCCAACCAGCAGGCACTTTTCCCTCCAGGTATCCAGATCGCCAGTGAGCTTTATGGTGTTCATAATGTTGTCGACTTCCGTAGAATCGCCCAGGCGTATATTGGCGTACATTAAAACGTCTTTTATCCAATAAAACTCTTTTACTCTTCCATAATCCTTAAACATCTCTATGGCCTTTTCAGGCTTGCCGAGGGCAATATCAGCCATCCCTTTACTAAAATGACGGTACTCACAGGTCTGGCAGCTTAAGCTGTCTATATGGGCCATGATCGGCTGTTTGTTGTAAATGGAGTCAACAGCATCGGGTCGATTTACAAACTGCAGGGCCACCACCATGGTACTGCTGTTGTTATTCAGGTCATCGGTCTCGATATTGTACTCTTTTTTTAGGTAAGTAAATGCCTTCTTATTATCGCCATTGATCAGGGCAGTCCATAGTTTAACAAGATTTTGTTGCCTGCTGCTTTTCAGATCAGCAGATGCGAGTTGCCTTACCATAGAGTCGGCCATTGCAAAATCTTCAAGGTTATAATAATAGGCCATCCTATGCAGTTTTGGCTCAAAATACGTGCTGTCGAGGGCAATGGCCTCATTGAGGAGATTTAAATATTCGGGTGTATGGCTCTCAAATTTATTCATTCCCTGCATCAACTTGTAGGCTTCGTAATTAGGGGGTGTTTCTTCATATACAGTATATAATTCATCTTCCTCTAACAGCGCACTGAGCAGCCTTTGTTTGAGCATTTCGATGCAGACCAGCGGACTGTCTGAGTCGCAGGAAACCGGTTCAATGGTCTCCAGGGTTTCATTCATATTCCCATCCAAAATGGTGCATTGGATAAGAAGTTTTCCGTTGTTCAGATAGTAATTCCCGGAAATGATCTTACCGGGCTTCAGGTATTCGGTTAGTATTCCATTGTCTTCATCCGGTACCAGGGAAGCCTTTAGTACCGTTGCATACTGCTCTACCACTTTTGGGGATATTACCTGCCCTATGTCATTTTGAGTGATTCCGTGAATAATCCAGTCGACCGCCATTTTCCCCACCACATCAAGTTCTTCATCAGTAGTGTTATTTTCAAAGGAGAGCACTGCGATCTTGTCATTGCTATCATCTTTTGCAAAAGCGAAGACGCCCGGTTCAGGTTCATTGATAAAATTGGCTCTAACAATGAGGGCTACAGCAAATACCGAAACAAGCAGGATGGCAAAGAGAAAGGTGAAATACATTTTTTGAAAGGGACTGTAGAAATGGATCCCCGGGAGATGTACCTTTCGTTTCTTAAATTGTGATTCTACCCCTTCATCTCCTGATTTATTTTTAACGAATTTCATCCCTTCACGCTGACTCAGTTTGGTCTCGGATGGTTTTAGGCGATACCGCCAGATGAGGTAGGTATAGAATGGAAAACCTACAATAAGTACCAGTAAGAGGTAGGTCATGGAGATCTTCGGCAGGCCAAAAGGTTCCCACATTTCCGAAAAGACCTGTATCAATACCCAGCTTGAAACGACGTAAATGGAAAGATTTTTAAATACCTCTTTCTGATGGCATTCCTTTATAAATTCTTTTAAATTCATTCTTGTGGTTGGCTAGTAACACTTCAAGATAATAATTAATTGATTAAGACATCTGTATTGACTGATTTATCACCCCAGGAATAAATGTATTTACTACATGTCCTAACTTATTTTTTTGGTATCTTTTTGGTAACAAAAGAGCTTTTGGATTTTACTCTAAATTAAAGTAATCATGAAAAAATTAAAGAAAGGTGAAATTAAACAGGAAGTATTTGAATTATACGATGCTTATGCCCACAACAAGTTACAACGCAGGGAATTTATAGAGAAGCTATCAGTCTATGCCGTTGGGGGGATAACCGTTGCTTCACTGATGAGTTTCCTTATGCCGAATTACAAGGACACCCTGTTGGTGAAACAAGATGATCCCGGCCTGGATTCAGGATTTATTACCTACGACTCTCCGAAGGGAGGCGGTAAGATCAAAGGCCTGCTTTCAAAGCCCAAAGACGCTAAATCTAAACTGGGCGGAATCGTGGTGGTTCATGAGAACCGGGGTCTTAATCCCTATGTGGAAGATACCGCGCGAAGGGCAGCACTTGCCGGTTTTATTACCCTGGCGCCGGATGCACTCTCGCCCCTGGGCGGATATCCGGGAAATGATGACGAAGGAAGGACCATGCAGCGTAAACGTGACCGGAATGAGATGCTGGAGGACTTTATTGCCGCATTTAACTATTTAAAGGAGCATAAAGACTGTAATGGGAAAATCGGTGTGGTTGGTTTCTGCTTTGGGGGTTGGATCTCTAATATGATGGCGGTAAAAGTTCCTGATCTTGCAGCTTCCGTGCCTTTTTACGGCGGACAACCCAAGGAAGATATCGACAAGATCAATGCACCTTTAATGCTTCAATTTGCCGGACTAGACGAACGCGTCAATGCGGGATGGCCGGCCTATGAAGAAGCCTTAAAGAAACACGGAAAAGAGTATGTGGCCTACACCTACCCGGATGTCAACCACGGCTTTCACAATACGAGTACTCCCCGTTACGATGAAGAGGCTGCAGAACTTGCCTGGGGAAGAACGATTGAGTTTTTTAAGGAGAAATTGAGTTAGTTATCCGGCAAAATTGGTCAGTTCAAAGATCTGAATTCACTTGGGGAGTGCCCTACGCGCTGTTTAAAGAGACGGGTGAAATGCTGCGGATATTTAAACCCCAGTTCATGGGCAATTTCACTGACTGTCTTAGTGGGGTCGAATACCCTCTCTTTTGCTTCTTCGATTAATTTATTCTGTATGTATTCCTGGGCAGAATGGCCTGTCTCCTTTTTAATGAGGTCTCCGAAATAGTTAGAAGATAAATGTAATTGATCTGCAAAATACGCCACTGAGGGTGTTCCGTATTTTTGAGGTCTGTCAGAAGTAAAGTATTCCTTTAAGAGCACATCGAAATTCTCAAGGAAACTATTGTTCTCTTTTTCCCGGGTAAGGAATTGTCGATCGTAAAATCGCACACAGTAGTCCAACAGAAGTTCGATGTTAGCAGTAATGAGTTTTTTGGTGTGCTTGTCGATAGTCTGGTCCAGTTCAAACTGAATTTTATCCAACAAGCTTACGATCACCTTTCGTTCTTTGGCCGAAAGATGTAGTGCTTCAAAAAGTGAATACGAGAAATAGTTATAATGATGAATTTTACGACCCAGTTCGGTGCCCAAAAATAAATCGGGATGGAACAACAAGGCATAGCCTTTCGGACGATAATTTGGATCATCATATGAAAGCTCAACCAATTGATCGGGTCCAACAAAAACCAGAGTACCCTCATCATAATCATAGGGCTTTCCGCCGTATTTCAACTTGCACCCGGTAGCGTCCTTTAAAAAAATGGCATAGCAGTTAAATCGTAAAGCATTGAAGTCTTTAATGGTCTTTCCGTCTTCATCTACATCCTGAAAATTAACCACCCCAACTAATGGGTGTAATACCTCCTGGTTACGCAATTTCAGGTAGTCTCCTACTGCTTTAATTTCATACACCTTCATTATGCCGTTATTAATATTTTGTTAAAGATAAGACATTGATAACCAGCTAATCAAACATCCTTAGCGAATTCTGTAATAATGGTAGATAAATCCGTAATCCGGGTAATTAATAGATCATAGACAGGCTTTAATTTTGTTGCATGACAGAGAACAGGATAATCTATCGGTGGAAATATTCCAGATTCAGGATGATCTTTTCAGGATTGCTGATTACAGTATGTGGTTTGTCCTTTGGGCAAAGTACTAGTAAGCAAATTACTGCTAAATTGATCACAGACAACATTGTATTGGATGGATTGATGGATGAAACAATATGGCAGACTGCCGAAGTTGCCGGTAATTTTCAGCAATTCTTTCCTTCAGACCAGGTTGAGGCACAATACACAACCGAAGTAAGAGTATTATATTCTGAGACTCATCTGTATGTGGGTATTTACGCTGAAAAAGCTCCGGGAGATTATGTAGTCTCCACCTTAAAAAGAGATTTTGGCGCCCTTACCAATGATAATATCTCTCTCCTATTCGATACCTTCAGCGACGGCACTACGGCCTATTTCTTTGGGGTTACCCCCTATGGCGTACTGCGTGAAGGCTTGGTGTCAGAAGGTGGGGCCGCTTTTAACAATACCTGGGATATTAAATGGCAGGCTGAGGCGAGTCGATATGATGATCATTTTGTTATAGAAGTGGCCATCCCGTTTACCTCCTTAAAATTTCCGGAAGGGACCTCAACATGGCGTTTCCGTCCTTGCCGTTGGAATAACCAGTCGAACCAGCAAGATAGCTGGGTAAAAGTTCCGCAACAACAACTGCTATCCAGTCTGGCTGATATGGGGGAACTCATTTTTGAAAAACCTCTGGGTGAATCGCGAATGCCCATTGCCTTGATTCCATATATCAATATCCTTGCGGACAAAAATTATGGTTTAGATGAGTCTGACACACAATTTAAAACCGGGGGAGATGCTAAAATTTCAATTGGCAACGGTATGAATCTCGACCTTACACTGAATCCAGACTTTTCCAATGTGGAAGTGGATGATATTTTTACAAACCTGACCCGTTTTGAGGTGAGATTACCTGAAAAGCGTCAGTTCTTTATAGATAACAGCGATCTTTTTGAAAATTTCGGAAATACCTTTAATGAAGCCAAACCTTTCTTTTCTCGGAGGATTGGTCTTGCACGGAATGCCGAAGGGAACCTCATTCAAAATGATATTATTGGCGGTGTCCGTCTCAGTGGGAAACTTAATAAAGACTGGCGTTTGGGAGTGCTTAACATACAGACTGCCAAGGACGAAGCCAATGAAATTGCTTCCAATAATAATATGATGCTGGCCCTTCAGCGGAAAGTTGGTGCCAGATCTAACATTGGCGTGTTTTGGGTCAACAGACAGGTGATGGGCGATGAGGGATATATTACCCCTGAAGACAATTTCAATCGAGTCATAGGGGCGGATTATAATTTGGCTTCAGAAGACAACAACTGGAATGGAAAATTCTACCTCCACAAGTCTTTTCAGCCAGGAGACAACACAGGAAATTTTTCTTCCCAGGCCACGGTTACTTATAATCCCCGTAAATGGCGAATTACTGAGGACCTGGTTTATATTGACCAGGATTTTACAGCAGACCTTGGCTTTGTTCCACGAACCGATGTATTGAAGTGGGGCAATGGTATACAGCATATCTTTTATCCCGAAAATGGAATCATCAATACGCATGCACCCCGTTTGCTAACTATAGTCTACTGGCGGCCCTCGCTTGATTATAAAAAGACAGACCATCGTTATACGGGGAGTTGGGAGTTTGCCTTTCGGGATCAGGCTACGGCAGAATTTTCCTTTACCAACAACTATATTTTTCTTACCGCGCCATTCGATCCTTCCCGAACCTCAGGAGCGATACCTCTGCCGGGTGATCAGGGATACACCTTTAACCAGGCCAGTATAGAATATACTTCCAATAACACTAGTGTCTTTACCTATGGTGCTAATGCTACAATAGGCCAGTTTTTTAATGGCAATATTACAGCCCTTGGAGCACAATTTGGATTCAGAGTGCAACCTAAGGCCCAATTCAGTCTGAGACTAGACTATAACGGGATACGACTTCCCGATCCCTATGCGGATGCAAATATCTTTTTTGCTACCTTCAGATCGGATATCACCTTCAGTAAGAGCCTGTTCTGGAATACCCTGGTACAGTACAGCAACCGCCAGGAAAACCTTGGGATCAACTCCAGGTTACAATGGCGATTCGCACCCCTTTCTGATCTGTTTCTTGTCTATAACGATAATTATTTTACAGAGACATTTGCACCGAGATTCCGGTCTATAAACCTTAAATTAACGTACTGGTTAAACATATAAGTTCTTCCAAATGAATCAAATCCAATATTTTCTAGTTGTCATGAAAATGAAAAGCAATCCTAAAGACGTAAGCTTATTGAAATGGAGTTTGCTTATCGCTCTGCTTATAATACCTGTAATCCTATCTTCCCAGAACAAACCAATGATAATTCAGGATCAGGGAAGTTTTGCAGTTGGCGGTAGTGTTATCGAAAATCCAGGGACTTTTGATGCCATTAAACGCACGCCTGAAGGCCAGACTTATCACGGTGACCACGCCTATGTATTTTACCAAATTCCGGTTGATCCAAGAAAATATCCCCTTGTGATGTGGCATGGTTTCGGACAATCCGCCAAGACCTGGGAAACTACCCCAGACGGGTGGGAAGGATACCAAAACATCTTTTTAAGACGAGATTTCAGTACCTATATCATAGACCAGCCAAGACGGGGAAGAGCCGGGCGAAGTACTGTTGAAGCCACGATCACTCCAACCCCCGATGAGCAGTTTTGGTTCAATACATTTCGTATAGGGATCTGGCCGGACTATTTCCCCGGAGTTCAATTTGCCCAAGATAAGGAAACACTCAATCAGTATTTCAGGCAGATAACACCCAATATCGGGGGATTTGACACCGAAGTGATTACAGATGCTGTATCCCGGCTTTTTGACAAGATTGGGGAAGGCATCCTGATCACCCATTCCCATTCAGGTGGCTTTGGCTGGGCAACCGCCATAAAAAATGACAAAGTGAAGGCTATTGCGTCCTACGAACCTGGTTCCGGCTTCCCGTTTCCTGAAGGAGAAGTGCCGGGGCCCTTGGAAAGCTCAGCAGGTGATTTGCAGGCTATTGGTGTTACCAAAGCAGATTTTTTAAACCTGACTAAAATTCCCATAATCATTTATTACGGGGACTTTATTCCTGAAGAGTACGACCCCAATCCCGGGACGGACGGCTGGCGCGTTCGCCTTGAAATGGCGCGTAAATGGCGTGATGTGGTTAACAATTACGGAGGCGATGTTACAGTGGTTCATCTCCCTGAAATCGGCATTGAGGGAAATACTCATTTTCCGTTTTCTGACTTGAACAACCTGGAGATCGCAAACCACTTGTCAATCTGGTTAAAGGAGAAAAACTTAGATTAAATAAACAATATCAATGAAAGTTCTGAAATCATCCTTGATCCTTATGTTTCTTTGCCTCCCGATTATTTCCTGTATTGGCGAATCGAAGACTAAAAATGTTGATACGGACCCACAAGATGCAATGATCAGGATCGCAGAAATTGATATCGATTCTGTGTATTTGGATGAGTACCTGGATATACTCAGGGAGGAATCAGAAGCGTCTGTAAGATTAGAACCCGGGGTCATTTGTATCTATCCCATGTTTCAAAAAGAAAATCCAACGCAAATCAGGTTACTTGAGATCTATGCGAATAAAAAAGCATATGAATCTCATCTCCAAACTCCCCATTTCAAACTTTACAAAGAATCTACACTGCATATGGTCAAATCCCTGCGATTAATCGATGTTGAGGCGATTGACCCCGAAACCATGCCGGCGATTTTTAAAAAATTTAATTACTAACTTAAAATAAAAACATTATGAGGTCACTTATTATTGGATTTGTATTTACAGCAATTGGAGCACTGTCTTTTGCACAGGAATCCACAATAGAAAAGGAAATCAAAGAAATCTCAAAAGCCAAATGGCAATGGATGGCCGATAAAGATGTGGACAAGTTGGCCAGTTTATTTCATGACAAATCAAGGTTTGTTCATATGAGCGGCTCCTGGAAAAAAGATAGGGAACTTGAAATTATCGAGACCGGAAGCATTTGGTATAAAAATGCCGATGTACACGATGTGGTAGTAGAAATATTTGATGAAAATACAGTGGTGCTTTGGAACCGAATTACGCTTATGGCCCATGTTCGTGGTAACGATGTTTCTAATGAATTTACAGTCACTGAATTCTATCAGAAAGAGGGAGGAGAATGGAAATTGCTGGATCTTACTTTTAGTAGTGTTCGGGATACCCATAAAATAGAGCACTAAGAAAGATGTAAGATGAAAAAAATTATAATAGGATTAGCGTTAGTATTCAGTTCAATATTAATAGCACAAGAAAAGGTCTATAATCCCGTAAGGGTCACAACTGAATTGGGTGTAATTCGTGGAATTACTGACAATAAAGTAGATAGTTTTAAAGGAATTCCCTTTGCGGCTCCTCCAATTGGTGAGTTTCGTTGGAGGGCTCCTCAACCATTATCAGCCTGGGAAGGTGAATTGGATGCTACGGAATATGGCGCTAACTGCGCACAGTCTGGTTGGGGTGGGGCCCCGGGAACCATTAGTGAAGGTTCATCCGAAGATTGTCTATACCTGAATGTGTGGAAACCTGCTGATGTAAAAACGGGTGCGAACCTACCCGTTATGGTTTGGATTCATGGCGGAGGCTTTGTTGGTGGTAGTGGTTCCGGAGCTGGAATTGCCGGTGATGAGTTTGCCAAGAAAGGTGTCATTTTGATTACCATCAATTACCGTTTGGGGCGTTTGGGCCATTTTGCATTCCCTGCTTTAAGTGCCGAACATCCTGAAGAACATAAAGGCAGCTATGCCTATATGGACCAGATTGCAGCGCTACAATGGGTGCAAAAGAACATTGCTGCCTTTGGTGGTAATCCTGATAATGTGACCATCTTCGGCTTTTCTGCAGGTGGGGTTTCGGTACATTCTTTAATGACCATTCCAGAGGCAAAAGGACTCTTCCATAAGGCCATTAGCGAATCTGGTGGAGGTCGTGATGGTGTACTTACCGGAAGGCCTATAAAGGAAGAAAATGCATCTCCTTTTTATCCTGTTTCCGCGGAGACCATCGGTATCAACTTTGCCAAAAAGCACGGCATAGAAGGTACAGATTCCGAAGCTCTGGCCAGGTTACGCGCCTTAACGGTGGAAAAAATTGTTGATAGCGGACAGGAAACTGATGGGCAGGATGGTCCACGTATCTATTCCGGACCAATCTTGGACGGCGAATTGGTAACTGAAACTGCCGAAAGTGCTTACAAAGCTGGTAGACAAATGCAAATACCATTGATCATTGGATCTAACAGTGCCGAAATCGGCGGGAGTTTTGTCAACAACAGTAAAACCAAAGAAGAACTGTTTTCGCTTTTTGGCGAGTTTAAAGAGGAAGCGAAAACTGCTTATGACCCTGATGGTAGCAAAGAATTTGAAGAGGTGATTACTAAGTTCAATACCGATTGGGTTTGGGGAGAACCAGGTCGTTTTGCCGCCAGAGCTTTAGCGGAACAAGGTGAACCTGTGTTTATATACCATTTTGGATTTGTACCGGAGCCTATGAGGGAAAGAATGAAATACGGTGCCGGCCATGGTTCCGAAGTTAGTTATGTTTTTAATAATCTTGACGCACGTTGGGGAAATCCTGAGATAACTCAAGAAGACAGAAAAGTGGCGGAACTAATGAATGGGTACTGGATAAATTTCGCCAAGACCGGAAACCCGAATGGAGATGGATTACCTAACTGGCCTATTTACAACGAAGAGGATGGCGCCATTTTAGATATTGAATTAGATGGTGAAGCAGTTGGAAAACCAGATCCAAGAAGAGCGAGATTGGATGTCATTGAGAAGGCATTTAAGTTAAGGAGTCAAGTTCAATCGCGGGGTATCTAACCGTGTAAATAGAATAGTAAAATTATGCATAAAACTGTCTTTCTCCTGTTACTCTCATTTGTGAGTCTGGCAATGCATGCCAGACAGTGGGTGCAGGAGTCAGGGGATGACATTTTAGTTGTTTATTTATCGCGAACTAACAACACTAAGACTGTTGCCGAAATCATCCAAAATGAGGTTGGAGGAGATTTGGTTGCTCTGGAATTAGTGGAGCCCTACCCACAGAATTACCAGGCCATCGTGCAACAGGTTGCAGAAGAAAACAAAACCGGATTTTTACCTCCTCTGAAGACCCAAATAGATATGGATAAATACGATACCATTTTTCTGGGCTTCCCAACATGGGGGATGCAACTTCCGCCTCCTGTAAAAACCTTTTTGCACCAATATGATTTAAAAGGAAAAACGATAATTCCTTTTAATACAAATGCAGGTTATGGGGTGGGAAGTGGTTTTAAAACGGTAAAAGAACTCTGTCCAACAAGCAACATCCTCAAAGGTTTTGAGATCAAAGGAGGCGTAGAACGGGATGGGATTTACCTGGCCATTAAAGGTGAAAGAAAAACAGAGGCAAACATGAAAGTAAGGTCTTGGTTGAGGAAGATTGGAATAGAAACTTCTCAATAGAACGAAGATTAAAATTTAACATCATAATCCAGATTAAAGTTGAATATCAACTTCCTTTACATCTGATAAATTAGTACATTAAAGAACATAAAAATTCCATCATGGCAACATTCAATTTAAAGATTAACGGAAAAACACAAACGGTAGATGTAGATCCCAATACACCCTTGCTATGGGTACTTCGGGATCATCTCAAGCTGGTTGGGACCAAATACGGCTGTGGAATAGCTCAATGCGGTTCCTGCACAGTGCATTTATCGGGAATTGCGGTTCGCTCTTGTATGCTCACAGTATCAACAGTAGGCAATCAGGAGGTGACTACTATAGAAGGCCTTTCGGAAAACGGCGATCATCCTGTTCAAAAAGCCTGGATGGAAGTAGATGTGCCTCAATGCGGTTATTGTCAGGCAGGACAAATCATGACTGCTGCTGCTTTCCTCGAAAACAATCCTGATCCTTCCGACTCTGAGATCGAAATGGCCATGAATGGAAATATCTGTCGCTGTGGAACATATGTCCGCATTAAGAAAGCTATAAAACTAGCCGCTAACTCATAATCATTACAAAATTTATCCCATGACAATTCTAAAAACACAGATAGGAAGACGAGCATTTATCAAAAACACCAGCCTTGCCAGTGGAGGACTTGTTCTTGGATTTAGTATACTCAATTCTTGCGGCCCCGGGGATACAAAGAAAATGGCGGTAAAAGAAATGCCGAAAGAATGGTTTGAAATCAATGCCTACCTTAAAATTGGTGATAATGGTCTGGTCACCATAATGGCCCCCAACCCCGAATTTGGTCAGGGAGTTATTACATCTATGCCCATGATTGTTGCCGATGAACTGGATGTTGACTGGAAAGATGTACTGGTGGAGCAGGCTAATTTTGATGCCGATGAATACGGTTGGCAATTTACAGGGGGAAGTCAGGGAATCCGGCGCCGTTGGGAAGGACTCAGACTCGCTGGTGCTACTGCTAAACAAATGCTGAAGGAAGCCGCTGCACAGACATGGCAAGTTGCTGTCGAGGAAATCGAAGTTTCAGAGGGGATGTTGACCCATGAAGCTTCCAAAAATTCCGCAGGCTATGGTGAAATGGCTTCTATCGCAGCAGGGCTGGAAATCCCGGAAGAAGTACAACTCAAAGATATTAAAGATTTTACCATCATAGGTACCTCCAAAAAAAGTGTTGAAAATCAGAAAATCATCACAGGTAAACCTTTATTCGGGGTCGATTACGAATCTGAAGGGGCTTTAATAGCTATGGTAGAGCACCCTCCGGCATTCGGATTGCAGCTGAAATCCTATGATGATAGTCAGGTACGCAAAATGCCAGGGATAATAGATGTCTTTAAAATCAAAACGCTTCAAAAGGATATGACCAGGGGGTATTTTGACACCAATGCATTTACCGATCTGGTAGCCATAGTTGGGAATACCACCTGGGAAGTCATGAACGCAAAAAAACAATTGAAAGCAGAATGGGAACCCTTTTCCGATACTTCATTTAAAATGGATCGATTCGGTACTCAGATGAATGTTGAGGTGCCGGGTGGACTTGAAAATACGGACGACCATTATGCTCAAATGAACGTAATGGCAGCTAAATCCGCTACTACGGCCAGAAAGGATGGTAATCCCGAGGCTGCCTTTAAAGGTGCAGCTAAGGTTATAGAAAGATCTTACACCTGTCCCTTTTTGGCACACAATTGCATGGAACCTATGAATTTTTATGCCCATGTAACCGAAGACGGAGCAAAATTAGCAGGACCTCTACAGGCACCGGCTTTAACGGAAGGTACCGTGGCCGCCCGTCTAAATATTCCCATCGAAAAAGTGGATATTGAACTCACGCGGATGGGCGGGGGATTTGGAAGACGCGCTTATGGTCATTATGCCGTTGAGGCCGCGTTGATCTCTCAACAGGCCAATGCTCCCATAAAATTGGTCTATAGTCGTGAAGATGATATGACCTTCGGAATATATCGTCCATCATACCATGCCACTTATCGCGCAGCGCTTGATGAAAACAATAATTTGATAGCATTTCACGTAAAAGCGGGTGGAGTACCCGAATCTCCTCTATTCGCAAACCGCTTTCCCGCAGGTACGGTTGATAATTACCTGGCTGAACAATGGGAAATCAACTCCAATATAACCATAGGGGCATTCAGGGCCCCCCGATCAAATTTTATGGCAGGCGTTGAACAGGCATTTCTGGATGAAGTGGCGGAAGCTGCTGGGAAAGATCCTATCGATTTTCGACTGGAATTACTGGAACGTGCAAAAAACAATCCTGTTGGGGAGAACAATGAATATGAACCAGACCGATTAGCAGATGTACTTAAATTGGTTCGTGAAAAATCAAATTGGAATGAAGTTCCATCAGGAGTACACAGAGGAGTATCAGCCTACTTTTGTCATAACAGCTATGCCGCCCACGTGGTGGACGTAGTGATGGACGGCAATACGCCGAGAGTGAATAAGGTTGTATGTGCGGTAGATTGTGGAATTGTCATTAATCCTGATGCGGCAACGAACATGGCCGAAGGTGCTATCGTTGACGCTGTTGGTAACGCTATGTACGGGGAATTGACTTTCCAGGACGGACGACCAGAACAGAATAACTTTGATCGCTATAAAATCATCCGCCACAGTGAAGCCCCTAAGGAAATTGAAGTCCATTTTGTGAAAAATGACATAGATCCGACTGGACTTGGTGAACCGCCATTCCCTCCAGTATTCGGGGCTTTGGCCAATGCATTGTACAAAGCAACCGGCAGAAGGCACTACCAACAGCCATTTGCCACTGATCGACCACCTTTGGTGGGTTAATCGTTTATAATATAATTTCATTATGCTTACAAAAACACATATCGGAAGACGCGCCTTTATCAGGAATACAAGCCTGGCGGGGGGTGGACTTATACTGGGATTCAGTTTTTTGAATGGGTGTAAGCCCGGCGGGACCAAAAAAATGGCCGGACCTGAAATGCCGGATGAATGGTTTGAGATTAACGGCTATCTCAAAATTGGAGATAATGGCATAGTTACCATAATGTCTCCCAACCCGGAAGGCGGGCAGAATGTAAAAACCTCCATGCCCATGATCGTCGCTGACGAACTGGACGTGGACTGGAAAGATGTGATCGTGGAACAGGCACCACTGAACACCGAATTATATACTCGTCAGTTTATTGGCGGAAGTCAGGCCATTAGGCATGGCTGGCCCGGTCTGCGAATGGCAGGGGCCTCGGCTCGTCAGATGCTTAAAGAAGCAGCTGCAACGCAATGGGAAGTGCCTGTAGATGAGGTCACCACTGATGCCGGCATGTTGTATCATAGCAGTAGTAACCGATCTATGGGATATGGGGATGTGGCTTCAGCGGCAGCCCAACTTACTGTCCCGGAAGAAGTTCAGCTCAAGGAACTGAAAGATTTTAAGATCATAGGTACTTCCCGTAAGAATGTGGACGCTTCAAAGATCATCACCGGAAAACCGCTTTTTGGTTTTGATACATATGAAGACGGGATGCTAACCGCGATGATCATTCATCCGCCGGCCTTTGGAATGAAATTAAAATCAGTAGACGATACGGCAGCCAGGAATATGCCCGGGATCAAAGATATTTTTACTATAAAAGTGCTGGAAGACGACTTTGTACGACAGCATTTTGACACCTGCACCTTCCTTGAAGTAGTCGCAATTGTGGGTGATACTACCTGGGAGGTCATGAACGCTAAAAATGCTGTAAATACGAGTTGGGAACGCTTTGAGACCTACACGGAAGAAAGAGTGCCCTATGGCCGGTCGCAATACACCCTCACCATTCCTGCTGGCCTGGAGAATACTGCTGATCACAAAGCCCAAATGAAGGAGATGGCTTCAAAGAAGGCTAGTGTGGTGCGCAAGGATGGAAATCCTGAAGCAGCATTCCGCAAGGCAGTAAAAGTGATCGAAAGGACCTATACCGGACCTTTTATGGCGCATAATTGCATGGAACCTATGAATTTCTTCGCCCATGTAAAGGAAGACAGTGCTGAACTCTCCGGACCTTTGCAAAAAGCAGAATTGACAGAGCATACCCTCGCAGCCCGTTTGGGATTACCCGTTGAAAAAATTGATATCCAAATGACCCGACTTGGAGGGGGTTATGGCCGTAGATCCTACGCCCACTGGGCCATAGAGGCAGCTCTTATTTCTCAAAAAATAAAGGCCCCGGTTAAACTTATATACTCCCGGGAAGATGATATGACAGGAGGTATATACCGACCCACATATCAGACTACGTACAGGGCCGGACTTGACGCTGATAACAATCTCATCGCCTTCCATGTCAATGCCGGGGGAATTCCTGAGAGTCCGCTGTACGCCAACAGATTCCCTGCGGGTGCTGTAGACAATTATCTTGCTGAGAGCTGGACGATCAATACCAATATCACTATAGGCTCCTACAGGGCGCCCCGTTCTAATTTCGCGGCCTGTGCAGAACAGTCTTTCCTTGATGAAGTTGCGGAAGCAGCAGGTAAGGATCCTATCGATTTTAGGATGGAGTTACTTGATCGGGCTAAAAAAGATCCAGTAGGGGAAAATAACGATTACGAGGCAGATCGATATGCCGGAGTTCTGAATCTTGTCAAGGAAAAATCGGGTTGGGGTAATGGAGATGCAGACCTCAAACGCGGGGTTGCTGCCTACTACTGTCATAATTCTTATGCTGCCCAGGTGGTAGATATGAGATGGGAAGGAAACAAACCCATTATTGACAACGTTTATTGCGCTATAGATTGCGGAATCGTTATCAATCCTGATGCAGCTACAAATTTATGCGAAGGTGGTACTATTGACGGCATAGGTAATGCCCTTTACGGAGAACTGACCTTTGAAGCCGGAGTACCTCAAAAAAGCAATTTTGACCGCTATCGTATGATTAGGATGAGCGAAGCACCCAAAAATATCGAGGTGCACTTTGTGGAAAATGAAATAGACCCCACCGGACTCGGGGAGCCTACCTATCCGCCTGTGTTTGCTTCCGTGGCCAATGCCCTTTACAAAGCTACGGGAAAACGTTATTACGATCAGCCATTTTTGGGATAGAGGATATCTAGAGTAGCTCTTTAAAACAAAAAAAGGAGATCATTTGAACTCAAATTTGTCTTTAGGTGTGTGGACCTTATTTGAATTCTGAAGCCAGTTCTTTGAGATACCAGCTCAGGTTACCGATATCATAATCCAGCCTGTCCAAGGTCATGATTACGGGATATTGAATTCGAGTAATATTGGGATCCTTCATTCGGATCAAAGCAAACATGGCTTTGTTGTAATAATCGTTCTTTGAGGTTTCGAGATACTTAAATGGTATTTTTTTTCTTGACAAAAACTTGCGTGTATATTCAGAACGGGCACAACCTTCCCCATAAAATACGATCACAGGAATATTTTCGGCATCGAACGACTCCAGGAGTTCACGTTTGATCTCGAATTCCTGTAGTTTAGCTTCATCCGGAGTGGGCTTGGCTATGTATGAGTATTGCGAACTGACGGAATAGGGTTCAGTAGGATCATATTGAAGTGTTATCATGGGAACATAGGTATCCGGCGGAATCAATTTGGTAACAGGTCCCTGATACCCGATAAGATTATCGGCTGTCAATCTCAGGATGACCTCATGGGTTACCTTGGCTCTATTGAACCCCATGAAGATAAGGGTTGAATCTCCCTGTTCCATCTTCACTTCAATTTCTTGCTCCTGTGCAGAAACCTGGTATATCGTGAGAAGAAATACCAGACTGCATGACAAATAATTATTGATCATACGCATGATGAAAGAATTTTCTGTAAAATAATAATTTTTAGACACATGCTAAACTTACCATTAAAAAGCAATTATGATGCATGAAGGGATCGATGATCATTTTCGATCGTTGTTAGAAGGAGGTATGAGTCAACAAAAGCCATATGGCTATGCTTTGTCATTATTTGTTTCATGCATTTTCAGTTAAAAAATTGGATTTTGGGTTTTGGAGTTTCGATATTCAGGATTACGGCTATGCCGTGATCCTGAATGCGGTTGTTGACAGTAAAGTGAACCATTCGCTTCGCTCATTATGGTTATTATCTCCATAAAAAGCAGGATTACGGCTCCGCCGTGATCCTGAGGTGGGGGTGTTGCTCAAGAAAATCCAATCCGGACCATTTGGCCCGGATGTCTTTTCCAATTGCTTCAGCCTGCAAGCGAGCTTGCGGCTTTCGCAAATGAAAAATCCAACCACTTTCGTGATTGGATTTTCTTGGTCGGGGTGGCAGGATTCGAACCTGCGACCTCCTGCTCCCAAAGCAGGCGCGATAACCGGGCTACGCTACACCCCGAGATGGTCATCAATAAATCGTTTTGCACCTCGTTTCTTGATCTTTCGCCCTTACATAAAAAATATCTCTATAGCTATGACCTTAGCCTGGCGGATGTTATCCGCCGAAGCCGGCCATTAAACTTAGGCCAGCCTTCTTCGCTGGAAGCGAATTCGGCCGGCGAAGGCGGAGAGACTGGGACTCGAACCCAGGCGACACTTGCGCGTCGACAGATTAGCAATCTGCTCCGTTACCACTCCGGCACCTCTCCTGTATTTCAATATTTCAAGGCATCGTTATTCAGCTTACCCGAATAGCGGCTGCAAATGTAATTCTTCATTCCTTGGAACGCAACTTTTTGAAATGGTTTTTGCTTAAAAAAATATAATGGTGTCACCCTTGAGTCCATTTTCCGTAACGGCTTTAACAACAACCCTCATAGGTGAATCAATTGCAGTCCCTGATAGCCTGATTTCAGCTTTTCCCGTGCTATCGGTTGCAAGTTGTGGTTCCCAATACAAAGTCTTCGCAATCCCCTCAGCTGATCTTTTTCGCTTTCTATTACTACTGTACTCCTCAAAGCTTACCGACTCATGAAAACCCTGGTAAAGCACTTCAGCATCCTTTCGAGCCAGATATTCAATATCTGAGCCCGAACGAGTAAAAATTTGTATGACCCCACCGGCCGCCCGGCTTCCATACACTGAAGCTTCCGCACCAAGTAGGAGTTCAATGCGTTCCACATCTATATAACTGACTAAATTAATGACATCTACAAAACGAGTTGTCTGATTTAGTGGAAATCCGTCTATCACCCATAACAAAGGACCCAACCGCGCTGCTCTGGGGATAAAGATTGAAGGACTCAAGGTTCCTAAACCAACAACCTGAACCCCTGGAATATTCAAAAATAACTGGGGCAGGGTTTTGGGCCTTTCTATGTCCTGTTCAATCACCCGAGTGGCCCTTAGATCATAACGAGAAACACTGGTCTTATGCAATTCTCTGGTGGCCACCAGGGTAACTTCTTCCAATTCGATTGGCTTTTCAGATTTAATTTCTGAATCAAATTCCCTCACAGATCTTTGAGGCCTTTCAGCATCTGATCCTACCTCCTTTTCAGAATAAGTCAATACCTCTCCCGGTAATTTCAGGGGTGGTATTTCATACTCATAGGGCACTACTTTAACCAGCTTTTCATCTGTTTCCTCCCCGGCCGTCCTGAATATAATATGGGCCTCCCCTTCAATCTGCATACCAGTTATTTTAAACATCCCATCGGAGTTGGTTTTGGTTTCGATGGCAAAAACTTCCTCCCCAGCGGTAATAAGCATCTGTATTTCTGTGTTCTCCAGCAAGGTGTTATTGAGATCATAGGCCTGCCCATAAAATTCGAGCCCTTTCTGGAATCCATACAATATTTCATCGGGAACCCGGGATGGAACAACATTTATCTCTTCCCCGGTATATTGTCCTGTAAGGAGAAGTA
Source organism: Muriicola sp. SD30 (assembly GCF_041205185.1). NCBI lineage: Bacteria > Pseudomonadati > Bacteroidota > Flavobacteriia > Flavobacteriales > Flavobacteriaceae > Muriicola > Muriicola sp. SD30. The sequence continues at coordinate 920,429 of NZ_JBGEWB010000001.1, read as the reverse complement.
AATCCTCAATAAACCTTTGATTCCTCAGTTCAGCTTCACCCTCTGTACCCCTTCGGACAGATCCCGGGATTAGGTCTGAATTTATTTCTTCCAGCAGACTAACGGAGAGTTCGGTTTCAACCGGCTTTCCCATTTCATCATAGACCTGAAATTTAAAGACCTCATCTCCTGAAGCATCCCGTTGTCTCTCTACTTCAATATACAATTCATTCTTATTGATCTTCCAGGGTCGTCGTGCCCAAACCCGACCAGAGTCATCCTCCAATCTGAGCTCGAGGATACCCTCGGGTAGTTCGGTTTTCGGGATTTCTATTTTTTCACTGGGACCGCCTTGAAACACAACCTCAGACTTAAAAAAACTTATCCCGTTTCTTACTCCCTTCAAGAATACAGGTCGATCCATTAGTTGGGCCGATGCTTCTATATTGATAAGTGCTTTATCGGAATTAAGGTTATTAAGCTGAATTGTATAACCCGTCTCCTGAACTTGTGGTAATGGGATTAATAAATCTTCTTCCACAATGATATAGTACGTTTCGCCTTTTACAGGTGTAAAAAGAAATCTGCCTATCCCCTTTTGAAATTCTATATTTCTGGTGATAATTTCCCCCTTACTATTCACGATAGGTGCCTTGTGTAAGCTGATATCTTTGTGATATGCCATCACCTGCGTTGGTAGCTGATCTATTAAAGAGCCACTCTCGGGGCGAAGAAAAAGGCCCTCGGCCAAGGATTTGGTTTTAGATCGTCTCTCTTCAATTTCTATTTGCTTTGTTGCAATCAATTCAGGTCCGTAGTTCAGCATCCACCGAGTATATGCCCTGAGATAATAAACACCCTCGTTTAATTTTTTGGGAATTTCCAAAGAACCGACACTGTTTCCATTTTCTATTCTGTGGAACTGACTTAAAAGCAATTCTCCTTTTTCGTTCAGGAATTCCACCTTCAGCACTTCACTGGCACTCACCCTCAATTGTTCCGGGCCGGTAAAAATATCCGCTCTGAAAAATAAAACCTCTCCGGGTAGAAAGTTCGACTTGTCTGTATGTAAACGTATTTTTTCCTGCCAGAAAAAGAGAGAGTCTCTTACACTTACTTGATCCTCGATTGCACCAACATAATAGTTCTTTTCAGAATTTTCATCTCCGTTTGGACCAGAGGCCTGGGCCGAAACCGTAAATCGCGTTACGGCCATAATTACAAGGAAAAGACAAAGCAGATGATTCCCTTTTCTAAACATAATTTCTATTTAATAGTCTTACTATTATTTGTTAAAAGAACAACTGTTATATGTTGAAAATATGATGTATTCACAACAATGAAAAGAAATTTATTACAACCTTAACTTTTAATAGCTGGCAATAATTTTTACTACTCCGGGTACTCTACTCTCAGGTGGTAGATATTGGTAAGCTTTTTCTTGAGCACCTTCTTTACCATCTCGATCTCTTTAAAGGTAATATTGGCGTTGAGGAATTGATTACCCTTCATTTGTCCGTTGACGATCTTCTCCACAAATTCCTCAATAATTGGATAGGAAGGATTTACCAGGCTTTTAGATGCTGCTTCCACCGAATCTGCCATCATCAGAATGGCAGTTTCCCTGGAAAACGGTATGGGCCCGGGATATTTAAAATCATCTTCTTCAACCTCAGGATTACGCTCCATTTCCTTTTTATAGAAGTAATAGACCCTGGTTGTTCCATGATGCGTTCGTATAAAATCTATCACACGATCGGGTAAATTATTTTTCTGGGCTAATTCTATTCCTTCGATGACGTGGTTAATTATGATCCTTGCGCTATCCCTTGGATCTATATCATCATGCGGATTTACGTTGGTTACTTGATTTTCGGTAAAATAGGTGGGATTGTTCATTTTCCCAATATCATGATAAAGGGCTCCTACCCTCACGAGCATGGCATTAGCACCTATGGCATTAGCCGCAGCTTCAGCGAGATTGGCTACCTGCAGGGAATGGTGAAAAGTGCCCGGTGCTTTATTGGATAGTTCTTTCAACAAACGGGAATTAGTATCCGATAGTTCAAGCAAGGACACATCAGAAACCATCCCGAAAATCTTTTCATAAATATAAATAAGTGGTTGTGCAAATAAGGTTATCATCCCATTTAAAAGGAAGAAGCCGAAAGTGAACCAGTTAATATTGTCCAGATTGCCCTCGTGTATGATATGAAAGGCAAAATACCCAACAATGTATATAAGGGTAATCTGGCCAACAGAAATAAATAAATTGGCCCTTTTGTACAATTCAGAAACAGTGAGAATGGTTACAATACCGGCAATGATCTGTAGGAAGATATATTCAAAACTATTAGGCACTACAAACCCTAGGATCAAAACCGTAAGGACATGGACAAACAACCCTAGTCGGGCATCAAAGAATGTCTTCAGTATCAAAGGGAGTATGCACAGGGGCACAACATAGACATAGGCTCCGTCATATTTCACTACGAGGGTCGTCAGGAAGACCATCAGGAGAATATTGAAGAAAATAAAAGTTACCTTGATGTTATTGCGATAGATGGTAGGCCTGTATTTTTTAAGGAAAAGGAAGAGCATAATTAGTACCAGCGCCACCAGGATAGTATATCCAAAGAGGATAAAATACTGATTATTAGCCGTCCATACCTCCGATTCGAACTCGGCCTTCAGGGAGTTTAGAATAGTATAGTTTTCTGCCTCCACAACCTCTCCCCTGGCAATAATGAGGATGCCCTCGTCTACATTTCCCCGGGTAGTTGAGATCCGGGACATTTCGTCTTCAAGTTCTTTTTTAGACAGCTCAGCGTCATAACTCACATTAGGCTTAATCAGGTTAAAAAACAGGTCCTGAAAAAGGGAATAGTATTCTCCGGCCCTTCGGTTGCGTAAACTCTCCTGTACTACAGAATCTACCTGATTGACCGTATATAGTTCATCCTTACTAATCCGACTGGCTTCGTTATTTTTAACTAGGTAGAGATATTCCGAAGAATTGCCGGCCGCAGTATTGTCTACAATCCCATTCTTATAAAGCTCATTTAATATATCCTGCCCTATTCCCTTTAAACGTCTAAGCTGTGTATTGGAATAGCGTTCTGAAGGAAACACTTGTGAAAATGAATCATCATATATTTGATTGACCTCTGTTACAGCTGACGCATCATAGGTGTAATATGGTACTTGCTGTTCTTGCAGTGCTTGTTGTTCACTAGCAATTTCGTCTGTAGTTTTCTTGATTGAGAAATCGAAAGGGGCATATAGATTTTCGTATTGCCAGGGCTTTCCTTTCTGGAATTCATATTTAAATTTACCCCCCCTGGGGAAAAAGAATACAATACATCCAATGGTCACAAAATAGAGAACATATTTGTAGATCAGGGACTGGTTCTTATATAATTTATCTAGTGAATCTTCCATTGGATATTACGCCTCGATCAAAAATAGAAAATATAATGGCAACCCTCCTCTTTTCTCTGCTAATGGTTACGCATTGCTCCATAATTTCTTAATTTCGCATTACAAGAAAAAAGATTATGAAAGAAGTTGTTATCGTTTCTGTAGCAAGGACTCCCATCGGCAGTTTTTTAGGCTCCCTTTCCGGGGTACCGGCTACAAAACTGGGAGCTGTTGCCATAAAAGGGGCCCTTGATAAAATAGGGCTCTCTCCTGATTTAGTTGAAGAAGTTTTAATGGGAAATGTCGTTACAGCCGGGAACGGGCAGGCTCCTGCCCGCCAGGCGGCCATCCACGCAGGTATCCCGGATACAGTGCCATGTACAACGGTTAACAAAGTTTGTGCATCCGGAATGAAAGCCATTATGCAGGCTGCACAATCCATTGCCCTTGGTGACACCTCTATTGTAGTTGCAGGAGGTATGGAAAATATGAGCTTGATCCCTCACTATGTACACATGAGAACCGGTCAGAAATTCGGACCGGCAACCCTTGAAGATGGCATGCAGAAAGACGGACTTGTCGATGCATACGATCAGAATGCGATGGGTGTTTGTGCTGATCTTTGTGCCGTAGAGCATAAGTTCAGCAGGGAAGAACAGGATGCGTTTGCCATACAATCCTATCAAAGGTCAGCCAAGGCCTGGGCCAACGGTAAATTTGATTCCGAAGTTGTTCCTGTTGAAGTACCTCAAAGAAGAGGTGAGCCTCTGATAGTAGCTGAGGACGAAGAGTACACAAATGTAAAACTGGAAAAAATTCCTTCACTCAGACCAGCCTTCAGCAAGGATGGTACCGTGACTGCCGCCAATGCTTCCACTATTAATGACGGAGCAGCAGCTATGGTCCTGATGAGCGCCGAAAAAGCGGCAGCCTTAAACTTAAAACCCCTGGCGAGCATCAAATCCTATGCAGATGCAGCCCAGGAACCTAAATGGTTTACAACCGCTCCGGCAAAAGCTTTACCCAAAGCACTGGAAAGGGCTAAATTGAAATTAGAGGAAATCGACTATTTTGAATTCAATGAAGCTTTTTCTGTGGTGGGTCTCGCCAATATGAAGTTACTCGGTCTTAATGATTCAAATGTTAATGTAAATGGAGGTGCGGTGTCACTGGGCCATCCGCTGGGTTGCTCAGGCGCTCGTATCGTCATTACCCTCCTCAGTATCCTACAGCAGAATAATGGAAAATACGGAGCAGCCGCTATATGCAATGGTGGTGGTGGGGCTTCAGCTCTAATCCTGGAACGTAAATAATCTTACTTGCAAAAAAACACCCCCCATTACGGGCTTTGTGCCCTGAGTAGTATTCCTGTCATGGCCTCTGCAAATCAGGCAGCGGAGCAGGTGAGTCAGCTACTCTACGGGGACCTGTACAAAATCACTGATCACCGAAAAGACTGGAATAAGATTAGGGTTACATTTGACGATACTGAAGGGTGGATTCCTAAAAATCAGCTCCATCCTATTCCAAAGGAAACGTATAAGGAATTCAAAGGGATTAAAGAGCCCGCACATGCCTCAGACCTGATTTCCTTTGTAAGCGTCAATCAAAATGAGTTGATCCCAATATTGCTTGGATCTGTGGTGCAAAATACCGAGGTGTTTGGTCATACATACGAAGGAGAATTAGTTAGGGGCCGACTGGAGAAATCGCACTTGCTTGAAACCGCACTGCAATACTTAAATGCACCCTGTCAATGGGGAGGAAAGACTCCTTTTGGGATAGATTGTTCGGGCTTAGCTCAAATGGTTTACAAGATCAATGGCTACAAACTACCCAGGAATGCTAAAGAGCAGGCGAATATTGGTGAAGTATTGAGTTTTGTAGAAGAAAGTAGTCCGGGAGACCTGGCGTTTTTTGATGACCAGGAGGGAGTGATTACCCATGTAGGGATTATAATGAATAACAACCATCTGATCCACGCTCATGGTAAAGTTCGGATTGACAGGCTAGACCAGACCGGAATTTACAATGTAGAATTGGGGTCTTATACTCACAGACTCAGGGTTATAAAAAAGATCATATAAAAAAACCCGGTCCTTTAAAAAGGCCGGGCTTTATCTTTTGGCTATAGGGAAAATTACTCGCCTAATAGTTTTTTGATTCTCATAAAATTCTCGTTATCACCCAAGGCTCCATAAATATTCTTAAGCTGGGATAAGAGACCCTGATTATCAGGATTTTGTTTCAGCGCGTCTTCAAGTACCAACGCACCTTCTTTAAACAAGTCATCCTTTTGCTTTTTCAATTCTTCATACCTGGCAATATCGGCACGGGAATTCCCCAGTTCGTTCATTTCGTCAATAAGACTGTTTCCTTCATTAACATAGGTAGTGGAGAGGTTTAATTGTGCATTGACATACCCGGGATTGATTTCAATAGCCCTTTTGTATGCAGTACGTGCTTCCTCCAAATTTCCCTGTTCCATATTAATAACCCCAATATTGTACTGCAGATCAGGGTTGTCAGGCGCCATATTAGAAGCTTCTGACATAAGGCTTTTAAAGGTGTCCTTATCGCCCATCTTATAATAAAGGTTAGCTTCATTTAAAACAAGATTGACATCGTTTGGATTCTCTGCCCTCGCATCCTTATAAGCTTTAAGTGCTTTTTCGTCCTGTCCCAATTGTGTGTAGATCAAGGCAATATTCTTGATGATCTCTGAACTTTTTGAAGGTGTTCTCTCCATCTTTGGATCCTTGTAGGTCCCAGATTTCACCATTAAATCCATCTGAACCTTGTCATTCATCTCTTCTACTTCTCCGGTTTCCACGTTAGTGGCCTTGTAAGACATTGTACTTCCGTCATAACCCAAAGCTTTTAACTCTTCGTAATATCCCAGCGCTTCCTCAAAGTGCTGTCCATTCACTGCGCTACTTGCCGCATAGTAGAGATAAATAGTATCTTTCGGACTTAAGTTGTAGGCCATATAAAGTTTATCGGCACCTTCCTTAAACTTCTTGTTGTTGTTGTCCTCAACAGCAGCATTGATAAGGTCGGATGTTAATCCGGCAAGCAATTGCTCACTATCTGAGCTATATTTTTTCTTACCACTTGCTTCTTCTACTTTGAGCACTTCCTGAAAAGCTTTAACTGCACCATCAAATGCAGTGGCATCTCCTTTCTTGGCCAGGTCGGCGAAAACTTGTCCGCGCACAAAATAGTATTGGGCCTGAAGACGTTCATCTGCCCCGCTGATCGACCCTGAAATTGCGTCAAGGCTAGCTTTGGCTGCGGTAGGATCACCGCCTTTTAATGCTTTTTCTGCTGCTTTAAGCTCATTCTTTTGAGAAAAAGCTGCCATACTGATCAACATGGCCATTAAAATAAATAACTTCGTTTTCATTGTTCTAAACTTTTGTGTTTGTGTTTATTAATTATTCTTCCGATTCCGGTTCTTGATTATCAAGAGCCGTGCCATCTTCAGTTTTTACTTCGATATCTCTGAGTTCTACTTCCTCCAGATTGTCTTCGTCCTTCATCACTTTGGCAACCGCAGCAATAGAATCATTGTCCTTAAGATTGATAAGTCGAACCCCCTGTGTTGCCCGTCCCATGGTCCTTAGGTCGTCGACACTCATTCGTATTGCAATCCCCGATTTGTTAATGATCATCAGATCATCCGAATCACATACGTTCTTTATCGCAACCAGTCCTCCGGTTTTATCTGTAATGGAAATTGTCTTTACTCCCTTTCCACCGCGATTCGTTATGCGATAATCATCAATGCTCGATCGTTTTCCGTAACCATTCTCAGAAACCACCAGGATTTCTTCGTCGAAATTGTGTACTGAGACCATTCCGATGACTTCATCATCATCACTTGCGAGTGTGATCCCGCGGACTCCTGAAGCACTCCTTCCCATAGGACGGGTCTTACTTTCTTCAAAGCGAATGGCTTTCCCTGATTTTAGACCGAGGAAAATCTGACTGGTACCTGTGGTGAGTTTTGCCTCCAGCAATTCGTCTCCTTCCCGTATATTAATGGCGATAATACCATTTTGTCGTGGTCTTGAGTATTGTTCAAGAGAAGTTTTCTTCACAACCCCTTTCTTGGTCGCCATGATGACGTAGTGACTGTTCACATAGTCCTCATCCTTCAGGTCCTGGGTACATATAAAGGCTTTAACCTTATCGTGTGATTCAATATTAATCAGATTCTGAATAGCCCTGCCTTTTGAGGTACGACTACCTTCAGGAATCTCATAGACACGCATCCAGAAACATTTACCGTTCTGCGTAAAGAACAGCATATATTGATGGTTAGTCCCTACGAATAGATGTTCAAGGAAATCCTCGTTTCGGGTAGATGAAGCCTTTTGGCCAACACCACCCCTATTTTGGGTTTTATATTCAGAAAGCGGTGTTCTTTTAATATATCCTGCATGCGAAATAGTGATCACTACCTGCTCATCCGGGATCATATCTTCAATGCTCAGGTCACCACCGGCAAAATTGATCTCCGAACGCCTTTCATCCCCAAACTTTTCTTTTACCTCAAGTAGCTCATCTTTGATGATCTGCATTCTCCGATCCTTGTTAGCGAGAATGTCTTTGAGATCTTCAATGGTTTTAAGAACTTCGTCGTATTCCGTCCTGAGTTTATCCTGCTCCAGCCCGGTAAGCTGACGCAATCTCATTTCGACAATGGCCTTCGCCTGAATTTCTGTCAGTTTAAAGCGCTCCATTAAATTCTCCCTCGCCTCATCTGCATTAGAAGAAGCTCTGATGATCTTTATTACCTCATCGATATTGTCAGAAGCTATGATGAGTCCTTCCAGGATATGTGCCCTGTCTTCAGCCTTTTTCAGGTCAAATTTGGTTCGCCTTACCACTACTTCATGGCGGTGTTCCACAAAATAAGTAATGATCTCCTTTACATTCAGTAATTGAGGACGTCCTTTTACCAGTGCAATATTGTTTACACTGAAGGAAGATTGTAGTGCGGTGTATTTAAAGAGTGTGTTCAGGACAATATTGGGTATCGCATCCCGCTTGAGGATATATACAATGCGCATCCCGTTTCGGTCACTTTCGTCCCTGATATTGCTGATACCTTCAATTTTCTTATCATTAACAAGGTCAGCCGTTTTCTTGATCATATCGGCCTTATTCACCTGATAAGGGATTTCAGAAACTATGATACATTCCCTTCCCTGTACTTCCTCAAATTGAGTTTTCGCACGCATGACAATTCGTCCTCTACCCGTGTGGAATGCCTCTTTAACACCATCATAGCCATAAATTATCCCCCCGGTTGGAAAATCGGGTGCTTTGATGTGCGTCATCAGTTCATCGATCTCAATGTCGTTGTTTTCAATATAGGCTACCGTACCATCTACAACCTCAGAGAGGTTATGCGGTGGCATATTGGTCGCCATTCCAACTGCAATTCCTGATGCTCCGTTGATCAGTAAGTTGGGTATTCTTGCAGGGAGAACTGTGGGTTCCTGTAATGAATCGTCAAAGTTTAATTGATGGTCTACCGTTTCCTTATCAATGTCGGTAAGCATCTCATCAGCGATCTTACGCATGCGAGCTTCCGTATAACGCATAGCTGCCGGACTATCCCCGTCAATAGAACCAAAATTACCCTGCCCGTCTACGAGCATATAGCGCAGACTCCATTCCTGGGCCATCCTCACCATAGAATCGTAGACCGAAGTATCACCATGAGGGTGATATTTACCCAGAACTTCCCCGACAATTCTCGCTGATTTTTTGTGTGAACTGTTTGATCTTACACCCAGTTCGTGCATCCCGTAAAGTACTCTTCTGTGCACTGGTTTTAATCCATCCCTGACATCGGGTAAGGCCCGTGACACAATGACCGACATTGAGTAATCAATGTAGGCAGATTTCATCTCATCTTCAATATTAATCGGGATCAGTTTTTCTCCTTCCGCCATATAAAAATCCTATTGTTTTTCTGTGGTTAAAACATCGGGGCAATATACACAAAATGATAGGTTCAAGGGCACGAAACATTGACTTTATTGAACAATTTATTAACATGACAAAACCGCACTTTAGTTGATAAAACTCATGTTAATTATTTTGTAAATCGGGCATTTTTTCGTCATTTAGGCCTAGTTAATCTAATATAGGTACGGTATTTGACGTTCTTATAGTAAGTTTTAGTAATTTTAAGGAGAATATAAGAAACCATATGGACGATAATTTTTCACCAAGAGTAAAAGACGTAATCGCGTACAGTAAGGAGGAGGCCCTGAGGCTCGGACATGATTTTATTGGTACTGAGCATCTTATGTTGGGATTACTCCGGGATGGAAACGGGAAGGCGATCAGCATCCTCGATGCCCTTGACGTGGACCTCGATCATCTGCGTCGGAAGGTGGAAATCCTGAGTCCGGCAAACCCCAATCCGGGAAGCAGTCAGAAAGACAAGAAAAACCTGCATCTTACAAGGCAGGCCGAACGTGCCTTGAAAACTACTTTTCTTGAGGCGAAGTTATTTCAAAGCTCCTCAATTAATACGGCGCATCTGTTACTGTGCATCCTTAGAAATGAGAATGATCCCACAACCAAGCTTCTGCACAAGCTCAAGGTTGATTATGACGGGGTAAAAGAGCAATTTAAATCAATGATTACAAGTGATGACGACTATATAGACTCCCCTACTTCGGAGTCCTTTCCCAGTGATTCTGATGAACCTTCTGAAGGCAAAGAAGCTTCTTTTGGCGCTTCTTCTGCTCAGAAAGGAAGTAAAAAATCAAAAACCCCGGTCCTTGATAACTTTGGCCGTGATCTTACACAACTGGCCGAAGAGAACAAACTAGATCCGGTTGTGGGCAGGGAAAAAGAAATTGAACGTGTTTCACAGATCCTGAGCAGAAGGAAAAAGAACAACCCATTGCTTATCGGTGAGCCAGGGGTGGGTAAAAGTGCCATAGCAGAAGGTTTGGCTCTGAGGATCATCAACAAAAAAGTATCTCGCATCCTTTACAATAAAAGAGTAGTCACTCTCGACCTTGCCTCTCTGGTTGCCGGCACCAAATACCGGGGACAGTTTGAGGAAAGGATGAAAGCCGTTATGAACGAACTCGAAAAGAATGATGACGTCATTCTGTTTATCGATGAGATTCATACCATTGTAGGTGCAGGTGGTGCTACCGGAAGTCTGGATGCTTCCAATATGTTTAAACCGGCATTGGCACGAGGGGAGATTCAATGTATCGGAGCCACTACCTTAGATGAATACAGACAATATATCGAAAAAGACGGGGCCCTGGAACGACGTTTCCAGAAGGTGATGGTAGAACCTACTACGGTAGAAGAAACCATTGAAATCCTGAAGAATATCAAAGGTAAATACGAGGATCACCATAATGTGCTTTACACGGATGAGGCTCTCGTTGCCTGTGTAAAACTTACAAATCGGTATATGACTGATCGCTTCCTGCCAGACAAGGCTATCGACGCCCTGGATGAAGCCGGATCACGTGTACATATTGTGAACATGGACGTTCCTGAGCAAATCCTGGAGCTCGAAAAACAACTCGATGACGTCAGGGAACTCAAAAACACTGTTGTAAAAAAACAACGATACGAAGAAGCCGCAAAACTACGCGATGATGAAAAGCGCCTGGAAAAAGAACTCGCGGTAGCCCAGGAAAAATGGGAAGAAGACAGCAAACTTCACAGGGAAACTGTATCAGAAGACAATGTGGCAGATGTGGTCTCAATGATGAGCGGAATTCCAGTCAATAAAATTGCCCAGACAGAAAGTAATAAACTGGCAGAATTGCCAACCCTGATCAAAGGCAATGTAATAGGACAGGATGAAGCCGTGTCCAAGGTTGCCAAAGCGATTCAGCGAAACAGGGCCGGACTCAAAGATCCGAACAAGCCTATCGGTTCCTTTATTTTCCTCGGCCAGACCGGGGTTGGTAAAACACAGTTGGCCAAAGTCCTCGCAAAAGAACTCTTCGATTCAGAAGACGCCCTGATCAGAATTGATATGAGTGAATACATGGAGAAATTTGCAATCTCCAGACTGGTAGGAGCACCTCCCGGTTATGTAGGATATGAAGAAGGCGGCCAATTGACTGAGAAAGTAAGACGAAAGCCCTATTCTGTAATCCTCCTAGACGAGGTGGAAAAGGCCCACCCCGACGTATTTAATATGATGTTGCAGGTACTCGATGACGGCTTCCTTACCGATAGCCTGGGAAGAAAGATCGACTTCCGTAATACTATTATCATCATGACCTCCAATATCGGAGCCAGGCAACTGAAGGATTTTGGACAGGGTGTCGGATTTGGTACAGCTGCTAAAAAATCTCAGGAAGATTCACATCAGAAGAGCGTAATCGAGAATGCACTTAAAAAAGCATTTGCCCCTGAATTTTTAAACAGGATAGATGATGTAATTGTTTTCAATCCGCTTGAGCGAGAACATATTCACAAGATTATCGATATTGAACTGGCTAAACTTTACGCAAGGATTAAAGATATCGGTTACAACCTTAATCTTACCGATAAAGCCAAAGACTATATTGCAGATAAAGGATTTGACAAACAATACGGTGCCCGGCCTTTAAAAAGAGCCATACAGAAGTATATCGAAGATGCCCTGGCAGAGGAGATCGTAAACTCCAAATTAGAAGAAGGGGATAGCATTTTCATGGATTATGATGGAAAAAAGGAGTTACTTACTATAGACATCAAGAAATCCAAGAAGTCTTCCAAGGCATAAATTGTAAGAAACAGACTTAAAAAGGGTGCTAGTTAACTGACACCCTTTTTTTTTGTAATTTTTTTTTGTTTAAGGCCTCGCTTATTTAAAATGTCATTAATACGATATTTACGCTTTTAATCTAATATTTTTCACATCCGCAGACCATCCCTTTACTTTCGTTTTGAACACTACAAAACTACATGGGGATGAAAGTAAGGCCGATCAAAACACCGGTTATCGTAAAGGAGTATGTTCTTGAAATAGGTACTGTAAAGGTTTATGATAACTATATGGTCGCTACTTACAATGAAGGATGCACCGTTACCCTGGAAAGGGTTTACCAGCTAATTGGGATTTCAGAAATACACTTCAGGGACAGACCCTTTGGATTTATCAGCTTCAGGAAAAATTCCTATGCCATCGATCCAACTATTTACGCATATGTAAGGGAGCTTGAGAATTTAAAGGCATATGCTATTGTTTCTGTCAAGGAAATGGACATGCATAATTTTGCCATAGAAAAAATGTTCTACAAAAAGCCCATGAAGTTCTTTATTGACTACAACAATGCACTGGCCTGGGTAAAAAGACGTGTCGCTAAGAAGTAGTTCCTTGCTCTTCACCTTCCTGTATTTCCTCCAGGTATATTTCCCTGAAGGCCACTCCAAGATTTTCAATGATATCTGAAGCAGTCAGAGTTTCCATACTCTCCTTCAGAAGACTGTTATCCCCTGCCCTGCCATGCAGATATACTCCCATTATTGCAGCATTAAGAGGTGTATAACCCTGTGCTATGAGTCCGGTAATCACTCCAGTAAGCACATCACCACTCCCCGCCGTAGCCATTCCCGGATTTCCGGAACTGTTTATATAACCTTTTTCCTTGTACATCGTAATGGTATGTGCACCTTTTAGGACCAGAATACAGTTGTGTTTATCGGTAAATTTTTGTGCTTTCTCCAGTTTCTCAAAGTCGTCTTGCCACGACCCAATTAGTCGTTCCAATTCCTTAGGATGCGGCGTAAGAACGGTCTGAGGGGGAAGCAGATTCAGAAGTGACTTGTCTTTTGCTAACAGGTTTAAGCCATCGGCATCGATGACCAGGGGTGTGGTGTTTCCCTTCAGAAATCCTTTAAACGCTTTTTGAGCAACCTTTGATGTGCCCATCCCCATTCCAAGTCCGATAACAGTAGGCTCAAAGGGAATCTTTATCTCAGATAACTGCTGTTCGTCCTTATCGGTAAGTACCATAATCTCGGGCACCGAAGTCTGTAAAGGTACATAACCGCATTGAGGTACAAATGCTGTGACCAATCCGGCTCCCGACTTAAGGCAGGCCCTGGCACTGAGAATAACTGCTCCGACCTTGCCATAAGATCCACCGAGAATTAATGCATGGCCATAGGTTCCCTTATGCGTGAATTTTTTCCTGAATCGATACAACTCCCGGATGTCCTGCTGTTGAATAAATTCGTAAGTATTATTTAAAGATGAGATAAAAGCTTCATCCAGGCCAATATCGAGCACAACCGAGTTTTCACAGTATATTCCTGTCTGGGGAAGGAAGAAAACCAATTTGGGAGACTGAAATGTGAGAACAAAGTTTGCCTTTACTACGTTGTTCTTTTCCTCAACCCTTTTGTCAAGGAATAAGCCCGATGCGATATCAATGGAAATGACAAATGCCTTTGAGCTGTTTATGTGAGTGATCAAATTGGTCACCCAAGGATCCGGCGTCCTATTAAGACCGGTGCCAAATATTGCATCCAGTACCATATCCTCGTCTGATATTTCAGGGAAATCACTTCCCTGCCCAATCACCTGGGGCCATACTTTCCGGTCTTTGAGGCGGTCCAGGTTAATTAAGAAATCATCAGATCGTTTTTCACTGTAATTTACAATATACACTTTGATAGTGTATCCGTGTTCCAGCAAGTGACGGGCAACTACCAGTCCGTCACCTCCGTTATTTCCTATTCCACAAAAAATATGCAAGACAACCGGAGACCCGTTTAATTGCTCGTGTAACCAATGGAAAATGGCAAGGCCGGCTCTCTCCATAAGTTCATCACTCCTGATTGCCTGGCTCTCAATGGTGTATTTATCAGCCGCTCTGATCTCTTCTCCTGAAAGTATTTTCATCTCATCTTGCTCAATTTCAATTCTTTTTTGTCCCGCTTAGAGGCAATCCTATTTTGGTGTAAGTCCTTATTTCCTTTCATATAACCTAAGAATTCCTAAAAATGCGCGCGATATTTCTGCTAGTCTTCAAAAATTTCTGCATAAGTTGGGCTCACTAAGTAAAAATACTACATTTGAACATTATGAAAGTGTTTATAAATACAGGCGGTAACGCTCTTACGAATAATCCTGTTCGATCTGTGATTAAAACGACCACCGAGACCCCTTGTGGGTAATCTCTTCTTTTACTTCAACATCCTAATACTCTATTTCCCTAATTCAAGATCAAAATGAAAGTATTAAAATTTGGTGGTTCCTCTGTAGCATCAGCTGATGTCATACGCAAGGTTAAGGAGATCGTTGGTCAAACCGAAGCCAAAAAAATAGCCGTAATTGTTTCCGCATTCGGAGGGGTAACCGATTTGCTGCTCGACACAGCCAAAATGGCTTCCGAACAGGATCTCAAATATAAAGAAGGCTTAAAAAAAATTGAAGCTCGACATCTTACCGCAATAAAAGAGCTGTTGCCAGTAGCCTCTCAAAGCAGGGTACTGAGTAAGGTTAAAAGTGAAATGAATGTGCTGGAAACCCTATTAGAAGGAGCCAGTTATATTGGAGAAATTACCCCCCGACTCTCTGATAAGATCGTAAGTTTTGGAGAATTACTTTCTGCCTATATCATCAGTGAATTCTTTCGCGAATCGGGCCTTGAAGCAGTTTACAAAGATTCTCGCGAATTACTTCTTACAGATGATAAACATGGCAAAGCTGCGGTAAACTTTCCTGAGAGCAATAAGAGATGTAAGGCATATTTTAACAAAGAACAATCCACTGTAATTGTGCTTCCCGGTTTTGTGGCTTCAACAGCTGACGGAAATGTGACAACATTAGGACGCGGAGGTTCTGATTACACAGCGTCCATTATCGCCGCTGCGGCAGGGGCTGAAGAACTACAGATCTGGACAGATGTCAGTGGCATGTATACCGCTAATCCAAAGATAGTTAAGCAAGCCAAGCCTATTGCCCATATCTCTTACGAAGAGGCCATGGAATTATCCCACTTTGGGGCAAAGGTATTGTATCCGCCAACGGTTCAACCTGTTTTAGACAGGGGCCTGCCCATGGTAATTAAAAATACCATGGATCCAAAGGCAACCGGTACGGTAATCACCAAAAAATCTCCTGAGGAAGGTAGAACCGTCCGGGGAATAAGTTATATACCCAACATCTCACTCCTTTCGCTGGAAGGACCTGGGATGATAGGGATTCCCGGAATTTCAAAAAGGCTGTTTGAAGTTCTTTCCCTGGCCAATATCAGTGTTGTTTTAATCACTCAGGCCTCATCCGAGCATTCCATCTGTATTGGTATAGACGAAGAGGATGCAGCGAATGCTATACGTGAGATCGAAAAGGCTTTCGCTTATGAGATGTCACTGGCTAAGATCAAACCCGTCATTCATGAAAAGGAACTTGCCATCATTGCGCTGGTAGGAGATCAAATGAAAAATCACCAGGGACTGAGCGGGAAGATGTTCAGCACTCTCGGTAAAAACAATGTGAACATTCGTGCAATTGCACAGGGCGCTTCCGAACGGAACATATCGGCAGTAATCAGAAAGGAGGATGTAAAAAAAGCATTAAATACGCTGCATGAAGCATTTTTTGAAGAAAATATAAAACAGCTCAACCTTTTTATTCTGGGAACCGGGAATGTAGGTTCTAAACTCCTCGGGCAGCTGAAACAACAGAAAAAATACCTGAAAGAACATCTGCGACTTAATATCAGGGTTATCGGGATTTCCAATTCACGGAAAATGTATTTTGAGGAACAGGGAATTTCACTGGAAAAATGGCCGGAATTGTTAGATAGCGGAATTAAGGCAGATAGTACACTATTCTACGATACGATTCAAAAAATCAATGCCCGGAACAGTATCCTTGTAGATAATACGGCTAGTGAAAATGTAGCCGCTACTTATCCAAAATACCTGAAACAGAGTATTTCGGTGGTTACTTGTAATAAAATTGCCTGTTCATCCGCTTACGGACAGTATCTGGAGTTAAAAGAACTAGCCAGGGAATACAAGGCGCCCTTTTTATTTGAAACTAATGTTGGTGCAGGTTTGCCCATCATCGATACCCTGAAGCACCTTATGGCCTCGGGAGATGAGGTTATCGCGATCAAGGCTGTTCTTAGCGGAAGTCTCAATTTTGTCTTCGATAATTTTAATAAGACGACCAGCTTTCATGAAATTGTAAAAAAAGCTCAGGAACAAGGGTATACGGAACCCGATCCCAAAATTGATCTCAGTGGTATCGACGTTATGAGAAAAATACTCATTCTCGCACGGGAAAGCGGATACAAACTCGAACTGACTGATATCGAAAACAGGTCGTTCCTCCCAGAGGAAGCTCTAAGAACAAAAAACAACGAATCCTTTTTTAAAGTTCTAAAGAAATATGAGAGTGATTTTCAACATTTGTTGAAGGAAGCTTCCACCAAGAATTGTAAATTAAAATTTGTAGCCTCCTTACATAAAGTAAAGGCAAGCGTAGGACTGGAACACATTCCGGAAGGCCACGATTTCTATTCCTTGTCAGGCAGCGATAATATCGTTCTGTTTTACACTAAACGATATCCTGAACAACCCCTGATCATCAAAGGGGCCGGAGCAGGGGCCGATGTTACGGCTTCGGGTATATTTGCCGATATCATCAGAATTGGAAATTATTAAATCGTAATTTCGATTTCATTAAATGGAAATATTTTCGAGATTCAGGACCACAAAGAAGATTTCATGATCAAAGAACAGATTAGAATATTTTGCCCGGCTACCATAGCCAACATCTCCTGTGGTTTTGATGTTCTTGGCCTTGCACTTGATTCTATAGGCGATGAGATGGTACTTCGCAAAGTACCAAATCCAGGTATTAAAATCACTGAGATTACCGGGCAGGATCTTCCTTTGGAAACAGATAAAAATGTTGCAGGGGTTGCCGGTATGGCCATGATCAAGGCATTGGAATATAAAGAGGGATTTGAAATTGAGATCCATAAAAAGATTAAGCCGGGAAGCGGGATAGGAAGTAGTGCAGCCAGTGCTGCAGGCGTGGTATGGGGGATGAATCATCTTATTGGGGGTCCCTGCTCTGATCATGAATTGGTACAGTTTGCTATGGAAGGCGAAAAACTGGCAAGTGGATCTGCCCATGCTGATAATGTGGCTCCTGCTATTTATGGAGGGATAACCCTGGTCCGTAGTTCAAATCCTCTCGATGTAATTCGTATTAATTCACCCGAACAGCTCTATGCATCAGTGATCCATCCTCATATAGAAATAAAAACCTCAGACTCCAGAAAAATCCTGAAAACTTCTATTTCGCTTGCAGATGGGATCAAACAATGGGGAAACCTTGGTGCTCTGATTGCCGGCCTGTTTCAGGAAGATTACGCCCTGATCAGTCGGTCACTTGAAGACCATATCATAGAACCCGTCCGGTCAATCCTTATCCCCGGATTTGACGATATTAAAAAAGCCGCACTGGCTGCCGGAGCCCTTGGATGCGGCATCTCAGGTTCAGGCCCTTCCATATTTGCCCTGAGTAAAGGAGGGGATAAAGCTACCGAAGTAGCGAAAGCAATGAGTCTGGAACTCAACAAGATTCAACTAAATTACGACACCTATGTGTCTGTTATCAATACAAAAGGAATACATATTCTCCCCTGAGATGATCTCAATGTCAAGAAAATGAAATACTATAGCCTCAACAGAAAAGCTCCTGATGTCAGCTACCGGGAAGCAGTTATACGTGGAATAGCTCCGGACGGCGGACTGTACTTCCCCGAGCATATTCCTGTACTTCCAGAGGCCTTCATTAAGGATATAGCCGGGCGTTCTGCACTGGAAATTGGAATGGAAGCCATGACTCCATTTGTACAGCAGGATATTCCTCAAATAAAATTGGAGGGGATCTTAAAACAGGTTCTGGATTTCGATTTCCCTTTAGTCCCCATAAGTGAAGGTATTGACGCGCTGGAACTTTTCCACGGCCCAACCATGGCTTTTAAAGATGTGGGCGCGAGATTCATGGCCCTGAGCCTTGGGTACTTCTATAGAAATGAGGACAATGAAGTGACGGTCCTGGTCGCTACATCAGGGGATACAGGAGGAGCAGTAGCAAAGGGATTTCTCGGTGTTCCCGGGGTAAATGTGGTTATTTTATACCCCGACGGCAAGGTAAGTGATATCCAGGAAAAGCAACTTACCACCCTTGGACAAAATATCAGGGCCTTGAGAGTAGAGGGAACCTTTGACGACTGTCAGCGTATGGTTAAAAAGGCCTTTACAGATGAACGTTTAAAGGGTTCGGTTCAGCTCACTTCGGCGAATTCCATCAACGTGGCCCGCTGGCTGCCCCAGATGTTGTATTATATGCTGGCCTATCGTCAAAAAGAGGTGTCGGCAGGAGAACTGGTCTTTTCGGTACCCAGTGGCAATTTTGGCAATATCTGTGCGGGAATGGTCGCTCAGAAAATGGGGCTGCCTATCAGCCATTTTATTGCAGCCACCAATGTCAATGATACCGTCCCCAGATTTATGGAAACTTCAGAATATCAGCCGCATCCTTCAACGGCTACCATTTCCAACGCCATGGATGTAGGAGATCCCAGCAATTTTATCAGAATACTGGAGTTGCATAACAATGATTTTGAAGCCTTAAAAAAGAACCTGAGTTCTTTTTCGTTTTCCGATAAGGAGACCAAAGAGGCTATGAGAAACATATACGACGAATCGAATTACATCGCCGATCCCCATGGAGCTGTTGGTTATTTGGGATTATTGAAATACAGGGAAACACATCCCGATTCTCAGGGTATATTTCTGGAAACTGCACATCCCGTGAAATTTTTAGATGTGGTAACCGATACTCTGAATACTACGATCCCCCTGCCTGCCCAAATTAAAGAGGTTATGGACAAAAAGAAAGTTTCCCATCCCATTTCAACCTATGAGGAACTAAGGGAATTTCTCCTTTCATAACAAAGGACTTTTGCTTTTTTTCAGGGCAAATTTTCTGTTCACAGAAACTAGCTACGACTTATTTTCAATACCTTTGCGCCACAAAATAATGGCGTTTTATGAAGACTACAGCACTGACCGAAACACATCAGGAACTGGGAGCTAAAATGGTTCCTTTTGCAGGATATATGATGCCGGTTTCTTACGAAGGGGTGAACGTTGAACACGAGACGGTACGGAACGCACTGGGTGTGTTTGACGTATCACATATGGGGGAATTTTTGATCGAGGGACCAAAGGCCCTGGAACTTATCCAAAAAGTCACTTCCAATGACGCTGCGAAGCTTGAGGTTGGGATGGCACAATACAGCTGTTTACCCAACGAAAGGGGTGGAATTGTTGATGATCTTATTATTTACCGGGTAAAGGAAGAGGTCTATCTCCTGGTGGTGAATGCTTCAAATATTGAGAAAGACTGGGAGCACATCGCCAGATACAATAAAGATATCGGAGCGGGAATGAAGAATATTTCCGAAGCCTATTCCCTGCTCGCCATTCAGGGTCCCAAAGCGGTTGAAGCCATGCAATCCCTTACATCTGTAGATCTTTCTGAAATCAAATTTTACAGGTTTGTGGTTGCCGATTTTGCCGATATACCCCATGTGATTATCTCCGCGACAGGTTATACAGGTTCAGGTGGATTTGAGATCTATTGCAAAAATGAAGAAGTAAAACAGGTTTGGGACAAGGTGCTTGAAGCCGGCGCCGAATATGGCATAAAGCCTATTGGATTGGCTGCCAGGGATACCCTGAGACTTGAAATGGGGTATTGTCTTTACGGCAATGATATTGACGACAGCACTTCCCCACTTGAAGCAGGACTGGGTTGGATCACTAAGTTTGCCAAAGATGATTTTGTCAACAAGGCTAGTCTGGAACTTCAGAAAAAAGAAGGGGTTTCCAGAAAATTAGTAGCCTTCGAACTAAATGAACGCGGTATACCCAGACAGGGTTATCCCATTTTGGATAAGGAGGAGAATGAGATCGGACAGGTTACCTCCGGAACCATGTCACCTTCGCTCGGAAAGGGTATTGGTTTGGGATATGTACCAACAAATCACTCTGAAATTGACAGTGAAATCCTTATTAAAATTAGAAAAAATACTATACCGGCAACCGTAGTAAAACTTCCATTTTACAAATCTAAATGATAGATTTTCAAGCGATTATTGAGGGTATTTCGAATAATCTGCAGTCCGTTTATGATCGTGGTGATGTAGCTACCTATATTCCGGAATTGGCCAAAGCCGACAAAAATAAGTTTGGAATACACCTAATTGATTCGTCGAATAACAATTTTAGTTCAGGAGACTCAGAGGAGGCTTTCTCCATACAAAGTATTTCCAAAGTACTTTCCCTCGCACAGGCCTTTGGCAAAGTTGGTGACCAGTTATGGAAAAGAGTGGGAGTTGAACCATCAGGGGATCCTTTTAACCATCTTTCGCTTTTAGAAATGGAGAATGGGATCCCCAGAAATCCTTTGATAAATGCCGGGGCATTGGTTGTTTGTGATGTACTGATAAGTCATTTCGATAATCCTAAAGATGATTTTCTTTCCTATGTCAGGCGTATATCAAATGAGCCAGAGATCTATTATGATGAAAAAGTGGCGCAATCGGAAAAAAGAAGCGGGTTTAATAATTATGCTGCTGCCTACTTACTAAAATCATATGGCAATCTTAAAAACGACGTAGAAACTGTTCTGGATTTTTATTTTCACCAGTGTTCTTTAACAATGTCCTGCAGGCAACTGGCCAAACTTTTCTATATTTTCATGAATAAAGGTAAATGCCTGCAAGGCCAAGCTTATCTCAGTATTAATCAGGTAAAAAGAATCAATGCCATTATGCTCACTTGCGGATTTTACGATGAGGCAGGTGAATTTGCCTTTGAAGTTGGACTCCCGGGAAAAAGTGGCGTTGGCGGAGGTATTGTAGCCTTGTTGCCTAATAAGTTTTGCGTGGTAACCTGGTCTCCCGGTCTGAACCCTAAAGGAAACTCAAAATTGGGGATGTTGGCACTGGAGCAATTAACCTCCAAAACCGGATTATCTATCTTCTAGGCTTTGGAATCGAAAAAAATACTCATTTTAGGCGGCAGCGGATTTATAGGTAATGCACTTTACAAGGAATTGTGCAACTACTATGATACCTATGGCACCTATTTCTCCTCAAGAAATGGCTATAAAACCAATCAGCAGTTCTTCTCTTATGATATGCAGGAAGATGATGTGTACCAACTCCTTGAAAATGTCAGGCCCAATATTATAATATCAACTCTGAGAGGTGATTTTGCAGCGCAGATCCAGGCACACCAGCATATCGTGGAATACATATCTAAAAATAACTGCCGGATTATTTTTCTCTCTTCTGCCAATGTTTTTGACGCTTACAGCAAATTCCCCTCCTATGAAAATGATAAAACCCTCTCGGAGAGTATTTACGGGCGGCTGAAAATAAAAATTGAGAACATGCTGCTCAGATTACCAAAGAAGAAAGCCTGTATTCTGAGGTTACCCATGGTATTTGGAAATACTTCGCCAAGGATAAAAGAGATCAAACAAGCGATCTGGAATAATGAAGCTATTGAAGTATTTCCCAACCTGGTGATCAATGTCACGGATGATGATAAACTTTCCCAGCAGGTACACTACCTAATCAATAGGAATAAATTTGGTGTTTTTCACCTGGGAAGTTCAGACCTGGTTCATCACGAGGATTTTATCCGGGAGGTGGTTGATCGGGTGGGAAGCTTTAATCCCATTTACAAAAGGGTATTTACAACTAATGAGGAACGCTATTTGGCAGTTCTTCCGAAAGATCACCCCCTTCCAAAAAATCTTCGCTTCACCTATCAGGAAGTTATTGATCACCATGTGATGGGCTGATCAGTTCTGTTTATTTTCAACGCTTTAATAATTCCACTAACTTTATAAAAATGGTGGATACTGAATTCCACATTTCAATAATTATTTAAATAAAATTATTCCATGGAAAAGCTCAATCACGAACAGATCGAAGAAAAACTAAAAAATTTAGAAGGCTGGGAATTCAATAATGACGCGATAGAAACCTCCTTCGAATTTAAAAATTTCAAGGAAGCATTTACGGTGATGACTCGAATTGCTTTTGAATGTGAGGCTCAGAATCATCATCCGGACTGGACCAATGTTTACAATTCCCTGCAAATAAGACTTAGCACTCATGACGCCGGAGGAGTTACGGATAAAGATTTTGCGCTAGCGAGCAGTATCGAAACGATTATAGAAAGTGAATAATAAGGCCAACTTTCACCACTTGTGATGGATGTGAAAATTACTAAATTTGCTCAGATTTAGATCTGAAAGTTTATGGGGAGAGCATTTGAATTTCGAAAGGCACGTAAGTTAAAGCGCTGGTCGGCCATGTCCAAAGCCTTTACAAGAATCGGGAAGGATATTGTAATGGCTGTCAAAGAGGGAGGGCCCGATCCGGATACAAATTCCCGGCTGCGTGCTGTGATCCAGAATGCCAAATCGGTCAATATGCCCAAAGATAATATTGAACGAGCCATCAAAAGGGCCAGTGATAAATCCCAGGGCGATTTTAAGGAAGTACTGTTTGAGGGGTACGCACCTCATGGAATAGCCATCCTGATTGAAACAGCAACTGATAACAACACCCGTACAGTGGCCAATATCCGAAGCTATTTTAATAAATGCAACGGAAGCCTGGGTACTTCAGGTTCAGTTGAATTTATGTTCGATCACACCTGTAATTTCAGAATCCCGGCAGAAGGGATAGATCTGGAAGAACTGGAACTGGATATGATCGACTTCGGGGTGGAAGAAGTTTTTGAAGACGAGGATGGGATCATGATCTATGCACCCTTTGAAAGTTTTGGCGCTATACAAAAAGAACTGGAAAGCAGGGAGATTGAAATTCTCTCATCAGGTTTTGAACGGATTCCCCAGGTCACCAAGGAACTCTCTGCCGAGGAAGCCGAAGATGTGGAAAAACTTCTCGAAAAAATAGAGGAGGACGATGATGTGCAGAATGTATATCACACCATGAAGGAGTAAGCACTAATCATACGGCTTTTGACAAATGGCAGGTGCTTTTCTTTACTGATCAAACCGATAGCATTTACAATTTCTTTTTGCACTAATTGAAACTTTTAGATAATACCCCCTTTTACTTTCTCCATTCTTATTGTCCTTATCGAGTTTTGCTATTATCATAATTTATTCCGGGTCAATATTTGCTACTTAAAATAGTATCCCTAAGGGGTTAAATAATACCAATTTTCAGGCCTCTAATACTTAATTGGTCAAAAGTTTAATTTGTCTACATATATTTATGTAATCGACTTTCAGGCTATTTTTTACATAATTCTTATCATAACTCTATTCTGTTAATGTCAGTGCTTAATTAGTAATTTCTTTAAAAAAGTCATAGATTGAAGGGACTAACACAAAAACCTTCTTAAATGAAATCTAAACACATTTGGATTTTAGCATCGTTGTTTATGCTAACTTCCCAACTTGGATTTTCCCAGGAAAAAATGATTAGTGGTACCATCACCGACGAAACGGGGGTGCCTTTACCAGGTGTTTCAATTGTAATAGTTGGCACTACAAGTGGTACACAATCTGATTTCGATGGGAATTACAGCATTAATGCTGCAGTAGGACAAACGCTCAGGTATAGCTACATAGGCCAGCGAACGACAGAAAGAACTGTCGGATCTTCCAGTACTATTAATGTACAAATGGAATTAGACACCCAAACTTTAGATGAGGTCATCGTAACGGCATACGGTACGTCAACGAAAGAAGCCTTTACCGGATCTGCCGCAGTGGTAGGTGCCGAAGACCTGGCTATCAGAAACGTTACCTCACCTATTGCCGCTATAGAAGGTAGGGCAACGGGTATTCAGTTTACATCGCCTTCCGGGCAACCCGGATCTTCGCCAGGCATTGTTATACGTGGTGTAGGTACACTTAATGGGGATTCAGATCCCTTGTTTATTGTTGATGGGGTTCAGTATGAAGGTGCCTTAAACACTATTAACCAGGAAGATATTGCTTCTTTTACAATACTCAAGGATGCAGCTTCAACCTCTTTATACGGTTCCAGGGCTGCTAACGGAGTAGTTATAATTACTACTAAGACCGGTACCCGTGGAGATATTCAGGTGAATGCCTCCATGCAGTATGGGCTGACAAGCCAGGCTATCCCTTTTTATGATGAGTTAAGCCCAGAGCAGTACTACGAAACTATGTGGGAAGCCCTAAAAAATTCAAGTGCAGGGGCTGGAGATCCTGCTTATGCTTCAGCCAACATCTACCAGAGTCTTGGATATAACCCATTCAATGTCCCCAATGACCAGATTGTTGGAATAAATGGCCAGATAAATCCCGCGGCCCAGGTTATTTATAGAAGTTTGGATTGGTATGATGTGCTCACAAAAACGGGCGTACGGCAGAATTACAACGTCAATGTTTCTGGTGGAGGTGAAGACCACAGGGTATTTTTCTCGGCCTCATATCTCGATGAAGAAGGTTATGTAGTTACTTCAGAATTTGACCGACTAACAACACGTGTAAACGCTGAATTCAATGTTTCTGATCGCATTACCATTGGCGGTAGTGCCAATGTTACTATTTCCAATGCAGCAGGGCCCAGTTCTGCAGGAACAGGAAGTATTGTAAATCCTTTTGGCTTTGCCAAAAATATTGGTTCAGTATATCCGGTTTATGTGAACGATTTACAGGGTAATATCGTCTTAGATCCTCTCGGGAATCCGCTTTTTGACAATGGTGAAGGATTCTCTGAATACAATATTGGATCAAGGCCTATCAGCCAGGGACGTCACGCACTGCAGGAGCTGCTCCTGAATGACGAACGAGACAGGGATAATACCTATGGTTTCAGGATGTTCGGGGAATGGGAGATTTTAAACGGCCTTAAACTCCGTTTAAATTATGGTAGAGATATCAATGAGGGTCTGGAACAAGAATATGAAAATGCTATAATAGGAGATGCTCAACCGGATGGAAGGTTCAGTGACGACAGATTCAGAAGGCAGGTAGAAAACTTCAACCAAATCCTGACCTATACCAATAGTTTCGGCAATCACAATATAGATATCACCGCCGGACATGAAAGTTTTGACAGAACCTTTAACAGTATTAATGGCCTGAAAACTGTACAAACGGCTAGTGGTATTTTCGTAAACGATAACTTTTCAAACATCGTAAGACTAGGTGGAAATACAACAAGGAAAGCAATTGAAGGGTATTTCCTCAGAACCAATTACAATTTTGATAATAAGTACTATTTAAGTGCTTCGGTCCGGAGGGATGGTTCGTCTGTATTCAGCAGCGAATCAAGATGGGGTACATTTTACTCCGTGGGTGCTTCATGGAGGATCGATCAGGAAGGTTTTATGGATGATGTTGGTTTTGTAAATGCATTGAAGATAAGAGGTTCTTACGGGGAAGTTGGTAATGATGATTTATTAGACTTCTTCCTGTCACAACCCCGATTTTCAATTACTTCCAATGCCGCAAATCCTGCTATCATAAACACCGATCTTGGAAATGCAGCGCTACAATGGGAAACTATTGAGAATTTTGATGTAGCCCTGGAGTTTTCATTATTTAACAATTTATTTGACGGGTCTGTAGAGTACTACAAGCGGAATTCTTCTGATCTATTGTATAACTTACCCATCCCCATTAGTAATGGTCTAAATACAGTTCCCACCAATATCGGAGATATGTACAACTCCGGTTGGGAAGTTGCGTTGACCACAAACCTGGTCAATAGTAACGATGTTCGCTGGAATGTTACCTTACAGGGATCAACTTTTAAAAATGAGATCACCAGTTTACCCGATCCATTTATCAATGGATCCAAGCGATGGGCAGAAGGACGTTCCAGATTCGATTTTTACTTGTTAAGAACAGCTGGAGTTGACCCAAGTAATGGAGACCAATTGTTTTTTGTCTACGAACTTGATGATGACGGTGAGAGTGTTCCCGTACTGGATGCCAATGGTGATATAGAAACCACAAATGACTGGCAGGCTACTGAAAGAGCTTATACAGGCGACAGTACTATCCCAGATCTTTTAGGGTCAGTTGCTAATAGCCTTAGTTATAAAGGATTCACACTCGATTTCCTGGTTACTTTTGGAATTGGCGGTTCTTTCCTGGATAATGGATACTCAGCAATGATGCACAGTGGTGATTTTGGAAGGTCTTACCATCCGGACATCCTGAATGCATGGAGACAGCCTGGTGACATCACTGATGTTCCCCGACTGGAAGCCGGAAATGCCAACCTGGTACGGACACAATCAGATCGCTTCCTTACCGACGCTTCTTTCTGGTCTTTGAAAAATGTCAATTTTGGCTATAATTTTAACAGCCAGATTACTGACGCCCTGGGCCTGTCAGCTTTAAGAGTTGCTATCTCCGGAGAGAATTTGTATTTAAAGAGCAAGAGAGATGGATTGGATCCACAGTATAATTTAGCAGGAACACCTGCTGGTAACGACTTTAATCCTGCAAGAATTATTTCTTTAGGACTGAACGTATCATTTTAATCAAAAAAATAATAGTTATGTTAAGTAGAATTAAAATTGTGTTATTGGCAATCCTGGCGATTACCATAACTTCATGTGAGGAAGATTTCCTTGATACTACACCAACAGATGCTATAGCTGCGGCTGACGCATTTGCTAACGAAGAGAACATGCAACTGGTCCTCAATGGGCTGCATCGTGGTTTGTACTCCCAGTCCCAGACCATATTCCCCGGAGGGAATACGGCAAGGGCAGGAAACCACTACTGGGTCCCTCTGGGGGATAATTTGACTGGAGGTTTAATCCACTCTGCCAGTGCAAATAATTTGGGGTGGAGAACTGAAATGCAGTGGCTTTCCCATACCGATCCTTTTTCTTTAACAAATGAGATCTTGTGGTACCACCGCTATAATATTATTGCTGGATCAAACGGCTTAATAAATAATGGAACGAATGGAAGTTTAACGGAAACTCCAACCCTAAACACCATTTTAGGTCAGGCCTATACATATAGGGCTTATGCTTATCTTTCTCTCGTGCAGCATTATGCCAGAGGTTATCTGATTGGCAATCCATCAGCTGACCCCGGAGTCCCAATTTTGTTTTCTTCGGAGGCTCCTTTTACAAGCGCACCAAGATCAACGGTACAGGAGGTATACGATCTGATAGAAGCAGACCTCGATGAGGCAATACGTCTGTTCCAGATCGGTAGCCCGAGACCAAGTGGTGGAGCTGACACAAAATCACAATTAAATATAAATGTCGCTTATGGCCTTAAGGCAAGAATGGCCTTATCCACTGGAGATTGGCAGACTGCTGCAGATAACGCAGTACTGGCAAGAGATGGTTTTCCTTTAATGAACGAAGCCGATTGGCTTTCCGGATTTAATACAAATAATCTTTCTGAAGTGATTTGGGGATCAAATGTCATTGATGCTGAAACTACCTTCTTCCGTTCCTATTTCTACTTGGCAAGTAACACCTTTAACGGAAGTCAGATTAGGAATAATCCTAAGATTGCAGACCGAAGGCTGATTGATGCAACCCCTGATACTGATTACAGGAAGAAAGCATTTATAGTCGACGCGCCTAATACCAACTCCTCAGCAGCCAATGGAGAGGGAGGTTTCGGAAACGACCCGAATTACACAGACGAAGCTGTGTTTGATGCCAGAGTAGCAGAACTGTATGCCACTTACGGTCTTACTTCCAGGTTTAATCTGCATCCTTATATGCACTTTAAGCTCAAAAATAAGAACCCAGGTTCTATAGATCCTGATGACGTTATTTACATGCGTACTTCAGAGATGTATTTAATTGAGGCTGAAGCAAGAGCCATGTTAAATGACATTCCAGGAGCCCAGGCTGCCCTGGACCCTCTTGGCAGTGAAAGAGATAGTGCATACGATGTCAGTATATACAATACTCAACAGGCTTTAATGGACCATATCAAATTTCAAAGAGGCCTGGAGCTATGGGGAGAAGGATTTGGATACACCGATAAAATTCGATGGGATGAAGGTATTGACCATGCTGCTGATGGTGGCTCAGGTGCTTCAGAGATTCTGTATCAGCAGGCATATCAGGTTGAACGACCTTCTGTTAACGACGCCTGGATCTTTAAGATCCCACAGGCTGAAATTGATGCCAATCCTAATTTAGGTCCGGGTGATCAGAATTAAATCTCATTTTAAGCTATAATTGTTTGATTTAGCTAGTAGTAAAGCCCTTTATGCAACTGTTAATAAAGGGCTTTATTTGTGTTTATTCCTTAGGTGAAAATTGCACTTCAGAATTGTAATTCTTATTCTCATTAATAGTATCTCATTATTTGTATGAGATTTCGATAAAACTTGCATTGAAATTCCAAAATGGATTGAGCTATTACCTTTTACTACACTTCTCGGTTGTTGAATGACCAATATCATTGCTCAACCTGTGCAACGATCCTACCTTTAGGTCAAAGGATTTTTAAATCCTTATTTCGTAATTATATAAAATAAAGAAATCATGAGAACTTCAGCAAAAGTACTGGTATTGACTATGTTCAGCCTACTATTCCTTGTCTTTTCATGTGATAAATCAGATGAAGATTCACTGACCAAAGAAGGTCCTTTTAACATCAGTGAGCTCGCCGGAAACTGGGTAGCCACACAGGCACAATTTAGTGTGAGTACCCTTTCTGTTGATGTTGTGGAAGATGGAGGTACTGTAAGAATGACTGTTAACTCAAATGGACGTTTCACATTAACCATCGATCCTGTTGACCGAACAGCTTATACCGTTAGCGGGGAAATGTTTTGGGAGCAATGGGAAGGCAGCTACTTCTTTTCCATAGTATGGGACGATGAACCGGACGACTGGGACTCTTACGGTCATACCTGGGATGGCACCACATTTACCATCAACGGAGGTACTGACACAGGAGAGTACGACTTTGATAATGACGGTGATGCAGAACCATGTACCATACATTTCGATTTTGTACGGGCTTAAACCGGGGTTAAAAATTTATAGACAGTTTGATTTAAATCAGGATCCTAATTGATATCTGAAATACAATACTGACCTAAAATTTATTTCTTAAAATGAACTGACTTAAGTATAAGCAGGTATCTTTCCAACAACACCCTGGAAAAATTTTCTGTATAATTCAAAATCTGCATCCTTGTTGTTCGTGGGAAAGTAAGGTTCAGAAAGTTTTACCTGTTTCTTCCCGAAATCGAGGGCAACCATAATAATCGGAACTTGTGCCTGACGGGCAATATAATAGAAGCCTGTTTTCCATTTCTCAACTTTTTTTCTGGTCCCTTCGGGTGAAAGGGCAAGTCTGAATACTTCTCTTTGCCTGAAGATCTCCACCGTTTGGGCCACAGTATCACTGTTTTTGCTGCGGTCTATAGGCGTACCTCCAAGACTGCGAAAGATCCAGCCGAAAGGCGGTTTAAACAAACTGTGCTTTCCAATAAAGTGGACCTGCTTTCCAACAATGCTACGAACTAGCAAACCAACAATAAAATCTACCCAACTGGTATGAGGGGCGACAATCACCACACATTTGGATACTTCCGGAAAACGTCCGATGAGTTCCCAGCCCCACAATCGATGAAAGATAAAAGAACTCAGTTTTTGCATCATATGATTCCCGGTAAAATAACAATTTAAGTCGGATATTATGTACTGTACAGATCAGGTCTAAGTTCGGATCGAAACGAGGACAGGATTATATTTTAAGATAGAGTTCCTTCAGTGTTTCCCTGCTGATCTTTTCGCGCCATGATCTGCCGAGAGCATTCTCCCACAGGGGTTCCATCCCCAGGGATACAGAGATCATAGTATCCATTTCTTCGTCGGTTAGAGCCCCGCAGATATTTTTAGGCAATTCAATCTTATGCTGCCGTTTCATCTCGTGGAACAGCTTCACCCCTTCAGGATAATAATCCTGTAGATGCTGAAATACGAGACAATTTCCAATTCCGTGCTTGGTCCCGAGAACATAAGACAACCCATAACTCATGGCATGCGCTACTCCTACTTGTGAATATGCTATGCTCATTCCCCCGTGCCAGGATGCCATCATCAGTTTCTCCCTGGATTCTTCAGGACTCAGATCTCCCAGAAAAACTTCTTTGCACATATCCAGTGCCTTTTCCCCGTAACTCTGGCTAAAAGCATTAAGATAACTTCCATTGAGCGACTCAATACAGTGTATATAGCAGTCCATCCCGGTATAAAACCATTGATCTTTGGGAACCCCTATGGTAAGATCAGGATCTAAGAGTACCTGGTCAAAAGTGGTGTAATCTGAATTGATCCCGAGTTTTTTACTGGGTCCCAGTAAAACAGTAGTTCTTGAAACCTCGGCGCCTGTACCGCTGATAGTAGGTATTCCCACGTGATATATGGCTGGTTTTCCCACAAGGTCCCATCCCTGATAATTATGTGCACTCCCATTATTGTTGAGCATGATAGATACAGCCTTAGCCATATCCAGAAGGGTTCCCCCTCCTATTCCAACAATACCGGATGGCAACTCCTCAAATTCCTTTTTAATATAACTCACCAGGGTATCAACCTGCTCGGTTTTGGGTTCTTCATCAGCTGAAATAAAGATTACCTTATCGTTAAACAATACCGGAAGCCTTCCCGGCAGCGCTTTATGCTCAAATACCTCATCAACAAGGTAAATAATGGGGGCTTCTGAATTCTTTCGCTTTGGTAATAGTATGTCACCCAGTTGATCAAAGCAGCCAACACCATAAACCACCCTGGGTACCATAGGAAAATTCTTAAATTGGGATTTAGATCCTTTTTTAACCATTTCAATTGCGGGTTTTTTCTCAGTTTCCATTGGGGGTTCAGAGGTATTTTAAAATGTCCTTTATTCCAGAGAGGGTCAGGTGATCATTTGTATGTGCTGAAGGGTCTACTTCCTCATGTGCCCAGGTGGTGTGAAAGGGAACATGAACAGCCTTAGCGCCTATAGCTAAGATAGGCAATACATCAGATTTAAGGGAATTCCCGATCATCAGAAATTCCTCTACACCAATCTCCAGGTGGTCTAAAAGGTTTTTATAATTCATTTCTTTTTTATCGCTTAACACTTCCACATGGTGAAAATACTCAGATAAACCCGATCGGTCCAGTTTGCGCTCCTGATCTAAAAGATCTCCCTTTGTTAAAACAATTAGACGGTATTTATCAGCTAATTCCTTCAGTACTTCCTCTACGTCATCGAGCAATTCCACGGGATGGGCAATCATCCTTTTACCAAGATTCAAAATTTTTGAAAGGGTTGTCTGCGACACCTGATTATTTGAAATATCCAGGGCCGATTCGATCATTGAAAGTGTAAAACTCTTGATCCCATACCCGTAGAGATCCAAATTATCGATCTCCGTCCTGAATAGTTCCTGATCGATTTTATTCTTGGTCTCATAATTTTCTAAAAGTGATGTAAACTCTTCTTCAGCTTCCCTGAAATAGGTTTCATTCACCCAGAGAGTGTCATCGGCATCAAAACCAATCACTTTTATTCCACTGAAATCTACTTCCATGCTGCCTTTGCTTTTTCGAGATCTTCCGGAGTATCAATCTCGATACCCGTGATACTTGTCTCTACCATCTTAATCTTCTTCCCGTACTCCAGGTACCTGATGGCCTCAATTTTTTCAGAAGCTTCAAGGGGTAACATCGGCAACCGCTTAAAATCGAGTACCGCCTGCTTCCTGAAAGCATACACCCCTTTATGTTTGTAATATGTTGGTGTGATGCCCACAGCCCTGGGATACGGTATCACCGATCTCGAGAAATACAGCGCAAAATTTAGTTGGTCCACAATTACCTTCACTGTATTGGGATTCTCTATATCCTCTCTTTCTGTGATTTTTGTCATCAGGGATGCAAGGTCAATTTCACCTGCATCATCCTGCCTAAACACCTCTATAAGACTTGCCAGGCTTTCTTTATCCGTAAACGGCTCATCTCCCTGTACGTTGACCACTATATCCACATCCAGGTTTTCTACGGCTTCTGCTATCCTGTCACTCCCACACTCGTGTTCCTCTACGCTCATCATCACCTTCCCGCCTTCTTCCTCAATTGTCTTATAAATAAGTTCGCTGTCAGTTACCACGTAGACCTCCTCAAACAAACCCGTCGCCTGCGCAGCTTCATACGTTCTCAGGATAACCGGTTTCCCTCCCAGATCCTGCATAAGCTTTCCCGGAAAGCGGGAAGCGGCGTATCTGGCGGGAATCATGGCGATTATTTTCATATTATTTCTTCTGTCTATCTGCTTATTTGCTTAATCTGGGCCTTAACTTCCTGTAAATAGTAAAGATAAAAATCAACAACAGAATTACCAGGATAGAGGCAATTACAGGGGCAATAACTGAAACCACAGACATCAGCAAAGCTGTTGCCGTTTCGATAAGGGATATAATTGGATTTCCTATGCCTGCTGTTGTTGCTGTGGACGTTAGTCTCCCTGTTGCTGAAGCCCCTTTTATGGCCGCTGCCGTTCCTCCACCTGCGATAATTGCCAGGGACCAGGTAATGACCGGATCCAGTTCTGAAACAGTAGCAACCATTACCGCCGTTCCTGCTAAAGCCGCTAATGGAAGGGCAATACTGTCGAGTAAATTATCCACATAAGGAATAAAATAGGCAAATATCTCAACCACCGTAGCCACGCCCAAGGTAATCAGCGCGGGAATACTACCGATCCATTCCCACTGATCATTGAGGTCCCATACTTGAAAATAAGCGGCCAGACTGAGTACAAAAAGAGGTAAAAATACCCTGAAGCCCACTGAGGCTGCCAGGCCTATTCCCAAAAATATACTGATCATGGTCTCTGCGGTCATCTGCTGAGGTTCTTTTGACTAAAGTAACGTATTATCAATCAAGAAAAAAATCGTCTTTAAACCCAATTAAATACAACTTTTCCCGAGCCCGGGTTATGGCTGTATACAACCAGCGAAAATATTCCCTGTCCGGGTCGGAGGGCAGGTAGGGTTGTTCTACAAACACCGTGTGCCATTGCCCTCCCTGAGATTTATGACAAGTTATTGCATAAGAGAATTTCACCTGTAAAGCATTAAAAAAAGTATTGTTTTTTACTCCCAGAAACTTCTTGTATTTGGAGGATTCATGTGCGTAATCCTTCATCACCTCCTGATAGAGCCTGTTGCCGTCTTCATAAGACAGTGATGGCGTCTCAGCTGAAAGGGTATCGAGTAACAGTACCGTTTCAAAAGGCTTTTGATTGGGGTAATCCGTCATTCTGATTTTCACTTCAGCAAAGCGAAAGCCGTAAAGTTCTTTAAAAGAGAATATTTCCAGAATCTCAATGATGTCCCCATTGGCGATAAATCCTGCTTCCGACTTAGGGTTAAGCCAGTAGTAATTATTCTTGACCACCATGAGATAATCCCCAGCGGCCAGATCGTTCTCAAGGAAGAGGATTCTATTCCTGATATTTTCATTGTACAAGTTCGCCCTTTTGTTCGATCTGACGATCAATGCAGTCTCTTCCTTTCCCTGGGAGGAATAAGCTTCTTCTATAGCCTCCTGTATAGCATAACCATCAGTAAGGCGAACGATATCGGCAAAAGTGTTAAGCTGAAACTGAAAAGTGGCGTTGAAGTGATCGTCAAGCTGATTCCTTAAATCCGTTGCATTGACAAGGATTCCGGAATTTTGAACCTGCCGTACCACCTCATCGAGTTCAATGACTGTAACATCTTTGGAAAAGCGCGATTGTAGCTGATGTTCGTTAAGGGCCGGACTCAATGTCAGCCGTACCGGAGGCAACTGAGCCGTATCCCCGATTAAAATCAGCTTGCATTGATGCCCGGAATACACAAATTGAATAAGGTCATCGAGCAAAGAACCGTTCTCAAAGAGTTTACTGTCTGATGGTGTATCCGGGATCATCGAAGCTTCATCTACAATGAAAACAGTATTTCTATGTTTATTTGGTGCCAGTACAAACTGTATCCCACCACCTCTTTGCTTCCTTGGGAAGTATATCTTCCGATGGATTGTAAAAGCCTGCGTTTTAGCGTAAGCAGACATTACCTTGGCCGCCCTGCCCGTAGGAGCCATTAAAACAGATTTCATTTTGGTATTCCACAGATTGGTAACCAAATTACCTATGATTGTGGTCTTACCCGTCCCGGCAAAACCCTTGAGTAAGAATAAATCATCCTTCGTCTTCGAAAGCAGGAATTCAGATAGCAATTGCAGCGTTATATCCTGCTTTTCAGTGGGGTGATGCGGGAAGTTGTTCTTCAGTAATGCGTAGAAAGAAGCCGGGGTGGTTGTTACCATAGAAGCCCAAAGATAAAGAGGATTTTTAGGTCAAAACCTTTTGCGATTAAAAAAAAATTGTAGATTTGTTGGAACCGCTAAATTTAACTAATTCGAGTTCTAATGAAAACCATTCTGCAAATAGTACTTTGGATCGCCTGTATTGTTTTAGGTTACTTGATCTATCGATCAGTTACCGGACCTATTGAGTTTAAAAAAGTAAAACAGGAACGTTTTAGTAAGGTAATTTCTGTGATGAAAGATATCCGAAATTCCCAGGAAGCTTATAAAACGGTTAATGGAAAATTTGCTAATGATTTTAAAAGCCTGATTTCATTTGTAGATACCGGTAAATACACCATTACCCAGCAACGTGATTCATCTTATATGGAGTTCGATAAAACATACGGAATTGATCTCCTCCAGGAAGTGACTATCATAGACACCTTAGGATTTGTTTCTGTTAAGGATTCACTCTTTAAAGGCGATGATCGATATAAATCTATGATGTCTGTTCCTTATGCTCAGGAGGGAGAACAGTTTGAAATGAAAGCCGATATTATCGATAAAAGCGGTTATAGAGCTCCTGTATTCGAAGTTAAGGTTAAAAAAGATATCATACTCTACGATCAGCCTAAGGACCTCCTCACAAGAGAAAACGCTCAAATTAGCGTGGAAGAAGTAAATGGATCGGAGATCAAAGTTGGTTCACTTACCGAGGTAAGTACTAACGGAAACTGGCCCCCTATTTATGACAAAAAAGGAGACCAATAGCGAGGCTATTAACGATATAATTCTAGAAGATTATTATAAGTTGTCCATTCAGGTGAGCCTGAATGGACTTTCTTTTTGCATTCTCGACTCCATTGGCAAAAAGATTATAAGATCAGAATCCTACAGGTTCCGCTCCAGGCTTAATCCTTTTGAAGCCCAGAAAGAACTAAAGGCGTTTATTAAGACACAGGCAATTACCGACTATTCATTTTCAGAGGTTATTGCAGTGCACAGAAATGATTTGTTCAGCCTTGTCCCCAAAGTACTGTTCGATTCCGGTGAATTGCCCAACTACCTGAAGTACAATGCCAAAATTCTGGCAAATGACCTCCTCGAATACGATGAAATCCCCTCTTTTGATTTGGTAAACGTTTATGTGCCCTTTGTCAACATCAATAATGATATATATGACCTCTTTGGGGATTTTGAATTTAAACATCACGCAACGGTCCTGATTGAATCCCTTCTCGCGAGCAGCAGCTCTGGAAATGAACCCGTTTGCTATGTCTATGTTAGCCCCGAGGAATTTGATCTGATCATCGTCCGAAATAAAAAGCTTTTGTTGTTTAACAATTTTACCTACAAAACTCCGGAAGACTTTCTTTACTACCTCATGTTTTCATTGGAACAACTCGGATTTGATACCAACGAGATTAAACTCAGACTTTTTGGGGCGATTGAAGAAGGAGATGCCGTATTTGAATTGTGCCAGGAATACATTCAAAACTTTTCCATCTATATTCCCGATATACCTGATGGCCTGTCCTATGAAGGGCCCAAACCTGCAGATAATTATCTGGTCATAAATGCCCTGTAAATGAGAATCATTTCGGGAACCCACAAAGGGAGGCGAATTACCCCTCCAAAGAATCTGCCTGTAAGACCTACTACGGATATGGCAAAAGAGGCCCTGTTCAATATTCTCACCAACAACTATTACTTTGAAGACATAAAAGTCCTCGATCTTTTTGCCGGAACAGGCAATATGAGCTTCGAGTTTGCTTCCAGGGGTTGTAAGGAAGTCACCAGTGTGGATACACATTCCGGATGTATTAGCTTTATTGCAAGTAAATCAGAAGAGTGGGAATTCTCAATAGCAACCAAACGAGTGGATGTATTTAAATTTCTCGAAAAAACCCGGGAAAAGTACGATCTGATTTTTGCCGACCCGCCCTATAATATTTCGGCAGATGAATTCGGTTTGATTCATCACATTGTCTTTGAACGGGACTTGCTTTTAGCTGATGGGTCGCTGGTTATTGAGCATGCTAAAAAGACAGACCTGTCGCATCTTGCACACTTTTCTTCGGTCAGGAAATACGGGAATAGCAGCTTTAGCTTCTTTAAAAAGGAAATATAAAAAGCAGATCATAAGCCGGATTCTGTTCCCTTAAGGGTCCTTATCATTTATCTGGATGTTTGGTTACCCAAACATTCTAGCCGCCTACCCTTCAGCTCGGACGTGCAGCCCTCAATCGCTGATATACATGGCGTTTCACCGCATAGAGTTTACATGATTTCACTACAGCTTAACCTGTACATACTTTCTGTTGCACTTGTCCTATCCTGCTTTCACAAGACGACGGGTGTTACCCGCTATGCCGCACTAAGGTGTCCGGACTTTCCTCCTCCCGCTATTGCGGAAAGCGATAAGGTGATCTGCTTCCTGCAAAGGTAGTCAATTGTTGATAAAAAGTAGGTAATCAGCATGAAAAGCCGGGTGCTAACCGCCAGCTATTTTTATATTTGTAGAGAGGGCATGTGCCCTTGCAGCATTTTATTATCCATGGAACCATTTATTGTCTCTGCCAGGAAGTACAGACCCCAGACTTTCAAAGATGTCGTTGGGCAGGAAGCTATTACCAATACACTTACCAACGCCATTGAAAATAATCACCTGGCGCAGGCTTTGTTGTTTTGCGGTCCCAGAGGTGTAGGTAAAACTACTTGTGCGCGTATTCTTGCCAAGCAGATCAACAGGGATGGTTCCGAAAGAGAAGACGAGGACTTTGCCTTTAATATTTTTGAACTCGATGCTGCATCCAATAATTCTGTGGATGACATCAGAAACCTCATAGACCAGGTGCGTATTCCTCCTCAGGTAGGGAAATACAAAGTATATATCATTGATGAGGTTCACATGCTTTCCCAGTCGGCTTTTAACGCTTTTCTAAAGACCCTGGAAGAACCACCCAAACACGCCATTTTTATTTTGGCCACAACTGAGAAGCACAAGATCATCCCAACTATTCTCTCACGCTGCCAGATTTTTGATTTTAAGCGCATTACGGTAACTGATGCTGCAAATTATCTCAAGTATATCTCAGAACAGCAAGGAGTGGTTGCAGAGGATGATGCCTTGCATATCATCGCGCAAAAAGCAGATGGTGCACTTCGGGACGCACTGTCTATTTTTGACCGGGTAGTAAGTTTTTCAGGAAAAGAATTAACCAGGAAGGCGGTCACTGAGAATTTAAATGTCCTCGATTACGACACTTATTTTAAAGTCACCAAGCTTATTCTCGAAAACGACATTCCGGGATTATTGCTGCTGTTTAATAAAATTCTTGCCCAGGGATTTGAGGGCCACCACTTCATAATAGGTCTGGCATCACATTTCCGTGACCTGATGGTATGCAGACATGAAGATACCATAGAACTGTTGGAAGTAGGAGATCATGCCAAGCAACTCTACCTGGAACAATCCAAAAAGACTTCGAGGGAATTCCTGCTGAAGGCTCTCGAACTTACAAACGAAACGGACCTTAAGTACAAAAGCAGTAAAAATGCCCGACTCCTCGTTGAGCTTACCCTGATGAAACTGGCATCTCTTTCGTTTTCAGGTGAAAAAAAAAATCCTGACAACAAGCACAACAACATCCTCCCACTAAATGCCCTGATTCCGGCTTCGTATTACCGCCTTTTGGCAAAACAGGAAGGACAAAAGCCTGTAAACCCGGAACTCACAACAACTTCCCCCCAACCGAAAGCGGATGTAAATACAAATGGGCAGGAAGCTGAAGCAACCGTCACAGAACCTGAGGTAGAAGAAGTAAAAATCGTGGAAGAAGCCTTTAATCATGATCAGGCTGTTGTATCAGAACCCCTGCGTAAGATAGAAATTAAGAGTCCGCCCAAACGCGTATCCGGTCTTTCCCTTTCCAGTATCAAGGCGAAGAAAAAACACGAACTCAATAAGATTGAAGTCACCTATGACGAAGATTCACTGCCTAATGACCCCTTTACTCTTGAGGATCTAAGGAAACACTGGCATGATTACGTGCAAAAAATTGACGATGAAGGAAAAAAAATACTAGCGAGCAACCTGAGCTCTGATCTCCCTAAAATTAAGGATAATACTATCTCTATAGAATTACCAAACGATACTATGAAAAAGGAGGTGGAAAGAGAGCAATCCTCCCTTATGAACTACCTCAAAGCCTCTCTTAACAATCATTATCTCCAGCTCTCTATCAGTGTCAACGAGGAAACCATTAGAAAATACGCCTTTACACCGGAAGAGAAATATGAAAAACTACGAGAAAAAAATCCTGCCATAGATCTTTTACGAAAGACTTTCGACCTCGATCTATAATGTCTATTGGAAAGGTTGAAGGACCCTGATAGTTTTATTCCCCCTCATTTTTATTAATTTTATCAGCTAGTAAATCAGATTAAATACAGCAATGCTCGGACTTAAATTACCTACAGACCCCAGGTGGGTTAACATTGTGGAAATGAATATCGATGAGATCCTCACAGACCACGCCTATTGCGAGCAGAAGGCAGCAAGTACCGCAATTTCACTCATCGTTACTTTTCCGGAATACCCGGAATTAATAAATGAAATGATCGCCTTATCAAGGGAAGAGATGGGGCATTTTAAAATGGTGCATGAACGTATCCTGGCCAGAGGTAAGACGCTGGGAAAATACCGGAAAGATGAATATGCCATTGCCTTGCAAAAGTTTTTTCCAAAAGGGGGTTCGAGGACAACACAATTAGTACACAGATTACTTTACGCCGCTCTTATTGAGGCTAGAAGTTGTGAACGCTTTAGGCTGTTATCTGAACAATTGAAGGATAAGGAATTAGCGGAATTCTACCGCTCTCTGATGGAAAGCGAGGCCGGACACTATACTTTATTTCTGAATTTTGCGCGTAAGTATGGCGATCGGAAAGAAGTGGATGCCAAATGGAATGCACTCCTCGAATACGAAGCTACCATTATGAAAGATCTCGGAACCAGGGAAACCATCCATGGATGATGCTTACACCTCATTCAGCCTGTAGGTCCAATGCATACTGAGAAGTTCCAACTTCAGATTCAGCCATTTTGCCACCTTTTCCATTATTCAACAGATGACGGGAGGTGTTGTTTTTTCTTTTCAGTGAGCTTGTTTTGGTAATAATCATAAAGGGCAAACTGGGATCTTAAGCTGGGCTTGTTATTCCTTACATAGGCATTGTCCTGTTCTTCATTAAATTTTCGGGCTTTCACATTATCCTGCCAGCAGATCTCAAAAGTATCTATGAGTTCTTTTTTAATTTCCGGATCGTAAACAGGGCATCCAACTTCTACCCTATTCTCAATATTCCTTGTCATCCAGTCGGCTGATGAAATATAAATTTTTGGGTCTCCCCCATTGGAAAAGATAAAAAGTCGAGGATGTTCCAGAAATTTATCTACAATACTGATTGCTTCTATATTTTCACTCATCCCCTTTATCCCCGGAATGAGGCAGCAAATTCCTCTGACAATCATTTTTACTTTTACCCCGGCCCTACTCGCTTCGTACAATTTATCGACCATATTATACGAGGTAAGACTATTCATCTTTATCTTGATATAGGCCTCTTTTCCCTGTTTAACGTTTTCTATCTCATTATCAATGAGTTTTTTAAATACACTTTTGGTGTAGTGGGGGGAAACAATCAGGTGTTTGTACTTATTGATTTTGTAGCTGGTTTCGAAGAAATCGAAAACCATATTCAGCTCTTTCAGGATTTTATCGTTGGCTGTAAACAGGGTATAATCAGTATAAATTCTTCCAGTGGTCTCGTTGAAATTACCTGTACTGACCAGTCCGTATCTCCTGATCCCATCCTGTTCTTCCCGCTCAATAAGACAGATCTTACTGTGTACTTTTAAGCCCGGCACCCCGAAGATAAGTTTTACCCCTTCCTCCTGCAGCTGTTCGGCATAGCCGATGTTGGCCGTCTCGTCAAACCGGGCTCTGAGCTCTATTTGCACAGTTACCTGCTTTCCGTTTTTGGCCGCATTGATCAGGGAAGAAACTACCTGGGAATTATCAGCGAGGCGATAGACCGTGATTTTGATGGCTTTCACCTTGGGATCGAGCGCCGCTTCCCGAAGAAAGCGAATGATATATGAAAATTTGTGATAAGGGGTGTATTGTAGAAAATCCTTTTCAGCGATCTGATCGAGAAAACTCCCTTCCAGGTCGATTCCCTTTATTGCAAGAGGTTTGATCTTTTTGTACATGAGATCTTCCTTGCCAAGACTCGGAAAGCTCATATAATCTCTTCTATTGTGATACCTGCCACCCGGAATGACACTATCAGTATCGGTGATCCCCATCTTTTCAGTCAGAAACCTAAGTGTATCTTCCTCAATACTCTTGTCATAGACGAATCGAACCGGATCGCTTATTTTTCGGTTATCCACACTGGAGGATATTTTTTCAATAAAACTTTTACTGAGATCGTTGTCGATATCGAGTTCTGCATCGCGGGTAATTTTAATCATGTGTGCCGATATAGAAGCGTAATCGAACATCGAGAAAATGCTTTTCAGGCAGTAGCGGATAAGATCATCCAGAATGATGATATAATGTTTGTCACCTTCCTTTGGTAAGACTACAAATCTGTCGATCCCCTTTGGGATTTCTATAAGGGCAAAACTGATGTCGTTTTCATGATGTCCTGCCTCGGTTTTATGATCAGAATTAAGGATCATTTTAATGGCCAGATACGCAGCACTGTCCTTGAGCATCGGAAAGGAGGCAAGGTCATTGAGAATAATGGTCATAAGTTGCGGACTTACTTTCTCCTGGAAATAAGTCTTCAAGAATTTAGATTGCTCTTCGGTTACCTCTTCCTCGTTGATCAGAAAAATATTTTCCCCTTCCAGCTCTTTTTCAATGTCATTGTGGATTTCAAGGCTGCGGGTCTGTTGTTTAATTACAATTTTCGTGATCTCTTCCAGCAGATCCTTGGCCACTTCTCCGCCGAGGACACTCTTTCCTGATTTTCCGGCCTCCACGATACGCTTTACTGTGGCATATCGAACCTTAAAAAATTCATCCAGGTTATTTGAAAAAATCCCTAAGAACCGGAGTCGCTCAATCAGAGGAACATTAGGATCGGCACTTTCCTGCAGCACACGGTCATTAAATTTTAACCAGCTGATTTCTCTGTTGATATATCTGTTTTTGTTCTTAATCATAGACTAAGCTCTTTGGGGATCACAACTCTTTCGGTTTTGCCGCGTTTTATGTCTTTCCACTGCCTGATATTAAAAGAAAGATGAACAAGACCGGTGGTCGGGACGTTATCGATATGAACATCCCCTAATTCATTAACGACTTCAGTAAAAGCGTGATTGTGTCCAAAAATCATGATCTTATCCTGTGAATCCGGCAGATCTCTTAGAAAGTCGAGCAATTCGTTACCTGAAAATACATACAGTCCATCTGCAAGTGAGAATTTCTGATATGGAATTTTCATGACCCTGAGAAAAATAACACAGGTATGTAGCGCACGGATGGCCGGGCTGGAATATACTATATTAGGCTTAACTGAAAAAGCACCGAAATGACGTGATACTTTATGTGCGTCTTTCACGCCTCTTTCCTTCAAAGGTCTGTCACGGTCTTCTACTCCTAAATCCCAGGAGGACTTGCCATGTCTGACCATTATTAAATGTTTCATAGTTGTGTGTATAAAGATTATGACAAGCTCAATAAAATAAGTACAGGCCTTGCTGCTAAGGAGCCAGCCTTTCTAATTTCCAGCTGTAATCCTCTTGCAGCGTATACCGCAAACGATCGTGAAGGCGATTGGGTCTTCCCTGCCAGAATTCCACTGACACCGGCGACACCAGATACCCTCCCCAATATTCAGGCCGGGGTATCTCGCCCTGTTCGTATTTTTTTTCGAGTTCTTTTAGTTTCTCCTCCAGAACATCACGTGAAGGAATCACTTCACTTTGTTCAGAAACTATTGCACCTAATTTACTCCCTGTGGGTCTGGATTCAAAATATCCATCCGACATATTTTCAGGTATCTTCTGAGCAGTTCCCTTGATGATCACCTGCCGTTCCATTCCGGGCCAGAAAAACGAAAGACAAAGCCTGGGGTTTTTTTCAATTGCCTTCCCTTTTTCACTTAAATAATTAGTGTAAAAAATAAAACCCTCATAGGTATACCTTTTAAGAAGCACGACCCTGCTTTTGGGAAATCCGTCTAATCCCAGGGTGGAGACCGTCATGGCATTGGGCTCATCGGAAGTTCCCGATTTTTCAATTTCGTGAAACCACTTCTGAAAAAGTTCCAGGGGGTTATCCGATACGGTAGTTTCATGCAGGGCACTTTTTTGATAGGCTTTGCGGTAATCGCCTAAGTCTTTTTCCATATCTGAACCCTTACTTTCCATAGGTAACAAAGTTGGTGAAATCTTTGCAAAAAGGGAAATTAAGACCTCTTTTTCAATCTATATCTCAAGTACTTTTCCATCTTCCGCCAGATCTACCTCAGTAAAAATTACCGAAGCTTCATCCAGGAATGACTTCTTCTGTTTGTATCGGGTTGAGAAATGCCCCAACAGTAAACGCTTTACCCCAGCTTCTTTGGCAATTTTGGCTGCCTCCAGAGCCGTTGAATGCTTTGTTTTAGCTGCGAGATGAGCTTCCTTGGACAGGAAGGTAGATTCGTGGTAAAGGAGATCTGCACCGTGTATCAAAGGAACAATAGAAAGATCAAAAGCTGTATCGCTGCAGTAGGCATATGATTTGGGTAAAGGTGGATCAAAGGTTAGGAGGGTATTTGAAATCACTTCTCCGGAATCAAGCCGAACGTCTTTCCCGTTTTTAATATTCTTAAAAAAAGCCTTGTCTACCTTGTATTTGGCAACGGCTTCAATATTCAGTGTTCTTTCCTTGGTCTTTTCTGAGAAAAGAAATCCATTTGTATAAACTCTGTGGTTGAGGGGAATGGTCCTTACTTCAACTTTCTCATTTTCAAAGATCAATTCCGAAAAACTCTCCTTTAATTCGTGAAAAATCAAGGGATAATTGGTCCTGGAATTACCCAGCTTAAGAATAGAAATAATAACTTCTTTTAAACCTGATGGTCCGTAAACATGTAATTCCTTCTCCCTACCAAGCAGCTGAAAGGTTGAAAGTAACCCGGGTAAGCCAAAAAAATGATCCCCGTGAAGGTGAGAGATAAAAATATGGTTGATCCTGGCAAACTTTATCTTCTGTTTTCTCAATTGTACCTGGGTACCTTCCCCACAATCGATCAGAAAAATATGATTTCGGATATCCAGGACCTGGGAAGTAGGATTGCCTTTTAAGGAGGGCGTTGCCGCATGACACCCTAGGATGTGGAGTTTCATAAACGAATTGACTTGTTAGTCAGGTATTTCTCGGCGTCATTCGCGCTGAATGAGGAACGGAAGCTAAAGGCCAGAGGAGTTTCTCCCATTTTATTAAGGTAATCAAGGTGCCTCTTGGCTTCCTGCAAGGTGATTTCACTTTCCTTAGTATAAAAACATACCATATGAGCTGAATTCAACTTCTCAAACCATTCGTTCTTTCGTTTGTAGATTTCCACATGTGGGCTGTGATAGGTAAATTCCATTAAAGCTTCCCGTGATTCCCATATCGACATATTCACAACCAGTGCCGGGTCACCAAATACCTCAGCAGCATCACTCTGGGGTTCCTCTACCCATCTCCAGATAAAACCGGGACTCTTTTCAGCTATGGCGTTGATTTGGTTTGTATTATTAACAAAATCGGCCATCCTGGGGTCCTCTAAGGGATACCTGGCTTTAGCTATATTGACTTGTGCAAAGTGATAATTCATCCATCAAAGATCAAGGTCCCTTTCA
Source organism: Muriicola sp. SD30 (assembly GCF_041205185.1). Classification (NCBI taxonomy): domain Bacteria; kingdom Pseudomonadati; phylum Bacteroidota; class Flavobacteriia; order Flavobacteriales; family Flavobacteriaceae; genus Muriicola; species Muriicola sp. SD30. The sequence continues at coordinate 875,707 of NZ_JBGEWB010000001.1, read as the reverse complement.
ATATCCTCCATCTCTATAATATCCCGAGCTTCCTGTATGGTGGGCGCCAGGCTAATTTCTTCGGGTACATCATCGTAATCAAGTTTGTCTGTAACCAGGACAAAAGATTTCCCTGATTTCTTATGAAGTCTGGAAATTTCCAGAAATTCGAGAATATCATTTGAGGTGAGTTTATCAAATGAAAAAAGATTCACCACGATATGATCATTTTTTATTTTCTCATAGGCCTTGCTGAGATTTTCTACAAAGGCCGGCAGGCTTATGTCCTCCTGATAAACAATGGTCCGGTTACCTTCCTTATCAAAAATCATATGCTGTTAATTTAACTGGGAAGCTAATAAATAAATCACTGCCATGCGAATGGCCACCCCATTTTCAACCTGATGCAGGATGATCGACTGGGATGAATCTGCAACATCACTGGTGATCTCAACTCCCCTGTTGATGGGTCCGGGGTGCATGATTACAATTTCCTTATCCAGACTCTCAAGAATTTCTTTGTTGATACCGTATTGTTGGGTGTATTCACGTGTAGTTGGGAAGTAACTTATCTCCATCCGCTCGTTTTGTACCCTGAGCATATTGGCGACATCACACCAGGCAAGTGCTTTTCTCAAATCGGGCTCCACTTCCACCCCAAGACTTTCTATGTGTTTGGGAATTAAGGTCTTGGGGCCACATACCTTAACTTTGGCTCCTTGTAGTTTCAGGGCAAAGATATTGGAAAGTGCTACCCTTGAATGTAATATGTCTCCTACTATGATCACCTTCTTCCCTGCTACATCCCCTAATTTTTCACGTATCGAGTAGGAATCAAGTAAGGCCTGAGTGGGATGTTCATGGGCTCCGTCACCTGCATTGATGATAGAGGCGTTTACATGCTTGGACAGAAAAATACCAGCTCCCGGATTGGGATGCCGCATCACCACCATGTCTACCTTCATAGACAGGATATTGTTTACGGTATCAATCAGCGTTTCTCCTTTTTTAACGGAAGACTGGGAAGCAGAGAAATTCAACACATCGGCAGACAAACGTTTTTCTGCCAGTTCGAAACTTAGTTTGGTCCTTGTACTATTCTCAAAAAATATATTTGCGATGGTGATATCTCGGAGGGAAGGGACCTTCTTTATCGATCGGTTAATCACTTCCTTAAACTGGTCTGCGGTCTCAAATATTAACTGGATATCCTTTTCGTTCAGATATTTTATTCCCAGTAAATGTTTAACGCTTAATGCCGGCATTCGCTTATCTGTTTACTAAATAGACCACATCTTTCCCCTCATTCTCCTTCCAGAGCACTTTTACCTTCTCCTGGTTGATGGCATCCACCTGCCTGCCCCTGTAATTAGGTTGTATGGGAAGGTGTCTGCTAAATCTTCTGTCAATTAAAGTAAGTAATTCAATCTCACTGGGCCTGCCAAAAGACTGTATTGCCGTTAGTGCTGCCCTGATACTTCTCCCCGTATACAATACATCATCAATAAGGACCACCTTTTTTCCTTCAACGAGAAAATCTACACTGGTGGTACTCGCTTCCAGGGGTTTTTCTCCCCTGCGAAAATCGTCGCGAAAAAAAGTGATGTCGAGTAATCCTAACTTGATTTCCTTTACCTCGTATTCGTCTTTGAGAAGTTTAGCCAGTCGATTGGCAAGAAAGCTACCCCTGGGTTGTATCCCAATCAGTACAGTATCGGTAAAATCAAGGTGGTTTTCCAAAAGCTGGCACGCAAGACGATGTAAAATAATTTGGATTTCTTTTGAGGAAAGAAGTACTTTTTGACTCATGGTTTGCGCTACCAACATATTCGAAAGCAAAAATAGCGATTTCTAACCAATAATTGCGGGGCCATTTTATGATCGTTCTCAAATCCTGTTCCCGAGACAAAAGGGCAAAAAAATACCCCGACTTGCCTGTCGGGGTATATTCTATAACTCAAGTTAGATATCATGGAAATCTACTATTACTTTTTCCCTTCCATTTTATCTTTTAACGCCTGTAATTGTTCGTTGGCGTCCCCAAGTGTGGGTTTCGATTCATCAGCCTGAGTTGCTGCTTTTTTACGTGCCGCTTTTACGTTACGTTGCTCTTCTTCACGGAAAATTGCAGTATGGCTGGCCACTACTCTTTTGAATTCTTTGTTGAACTCAATGATCTTGAATTCGGCTTCTTCGCCTTTGCCCAGCTTTTTGCCATCTTCTTTCTCCATATGCCTCTGTGGAACGAAAGCCGTAATGTCCTTGTTAAAGTCGATCACTGCACCCTTGTCTACGATTTCAGTAATCGCCGACTTGTGAACTGTGCCCACGGCAAATTCCTTTTCGTATTTATCCCAGGGGTTGTCAGTGGTTTGCTTATGGCCAAGGCTTAACTTACGTCCTTCCACGTCCAATTCGAGCACTTCCACTTCAAGAGTATCTCCAACAGTTACAAATTCTGAAGGATGTTTTATCTTCTTAGTCCAGGACAGGTCAGAAATATAAATCAACCCATCAATTCCTTCTTCTAACTCAACGAATACACCAAAGTTGGTAAAATTCCTGACGATTCCTTTATGTCTTGATCCAACAGGATATTTAGAAGTGATATCGGTCCATGGGTCTGGCGTCAGTTGCTTGATCCCTAGCGACATTTTTCTGTCTTCTCTGTCGAGCGTAAGAACTACTGCTTCCAGTTCATCTCCTACTTTTACGAAATCCTGAGCCGATCTAAGGTGTGTGGACCATGACATTTCAGAAACGTGGATAAGTCCTTCTACTCCTTCAGCAACCTCCAGGAAGGCACCGTAATCAGCAATTACTACTACTTTTCCTTTTACCTTGTCTCCAACTTTGAATTCATCTCCAAGGGCATCCCATGGGTGTTTTTCCAGCTGTTTTAAACCTAATTGGATTCTCGACTTATTATCATCGAAATCGAGAATTACCACATTGAGCTTCTGATCCAGATCTACCACCTCGTTTGGATGGTTGATCCTGCTCCATGACAGGTCGGTAATATGTATCAGTCCATCTACCCCTCCAAGGTCGATAAAGACTCCGTATGAAGTGATGTTTTTCACAACACCTTCAAGGACCTGACCTTTTTCAAGCTGACTGATAATTTCTTTCTTCTGTTCTTCGATATCCGCTTCAATAAGTGCTTTGTGAGATACTACCACGTTCTTGAATTCGTGGTTGATCTTCACCACTTTGAATTCCATGGTCTTCCCAACGTACTGATCGTAATCCCTTATGGGTTTCACATCGATCTGAGAACCTGGCAGGAACGCCTCGATTCCAAAAACATCCACGATCATTCCACCTTTGGTTCTGCATTTTACAAAACCGGTAACTACTTCTTCTTTATCATGGGCAGCGTTAACCCTATCCCATGCCTTTATCGTACGCGCTTTTCTGTGTGAAAGTACGAGCTGTCCGCTTTTATCTTCGCGGATATCAATAAGTACTTCTACTTTGTCACCAATCTTAAGGCCGGGATTGTAACGAAATTCATTGAGGGAAATGACTCCTTCAGACTTGGCATTGATGTCAATAATCGCCTCTCTGTCTGTAAGGTGTGTTACAGTTCCTTCTACAACCTCTTCATCAGCTGTATCAACGAAATTCTCTGCTACTAATTTTTCAAATTCCTCTAATTTGGAATCATCTACTCGCTCAATTCCTTCTTCATACTTGTCCCAGTCAAAATTCTTAAGGAACTCCTTAGGATCTTGCTTGGGGGTTTCTACCTTTTCTTCCTGAACGACCTCAGCTACCTGAGTTTCTTCTGTTGTTGTTGTTTTCTTGTCAGCCATTTGCTGATTTTAATTTGTATCCCATAAACCTCTAAGAGTAAGACAACGTCTATGGAAGGTGTTTTTCTTTTGTTTTTTTGTCCCTTTTCCTCTTAAATACTTGCCAAAAAGGTGTGCAAAAGTACAATTTAAATCTTGTTTTAACAACCTTAATATCAGACCACAATAAAAATATTAACAATTTATTCCGTTCGTCCCGGTATCTTTCCAGTTTTTGTATCTTTCAGATCATTATTAAAACCTATTAAATAGTAAACAATGAGCGTAAAAGAAAAGTACCAGGGAGTTCTTTCTCTAGGGGAAAAATTAGGGATCGCAGACGGGAAAGTTAGCGAGGAAAATGGAGTGTTAAAGGTGAAAGGACAGGCCAAAACACAGTACGAAAAAAACCTCTTGTGGGATAAGATCAAAGAAATTGGTGGTCAAAGTCCTTCCGACATCAAGGCGAACATCACTGTTGCGGATGATAGCGTTTATCACCGACACGTTGTTAAAAGTGGTGAGTCCCTAAGTAAGATAGCTAAGCATTATTACGGTGATCCGATGAAGTATAAGCAGATTTTCTCTGCCAACACTGATATCCTTAAAAATCCAGATATGATCCATCCCGATCAGGTACTGGTGATTCCCAACCTATAATAACTGTAAAAGGCGCTTTTAAGCGCCTTTTTTATTTTTCTGAATCTTGTGCTCAGCAAGTGCCAAAGCACGTTCAAACTGTTCCTTCTGGTTCATAGAAGAGTTGTCTATGACTACAGCATCTTCAGCTTGTTTCAGGGGAGAGACTTTCCGGTGTGAATCGATGTAATCACGGGCCTGAACATTCTCTAGTACTTCTTCAAAACTTATCTCCTCCCCCCTGTCGAGCAACTCCTTGTAACGCCTTGTTGCTCTGATATCAGGTGATGCTGTCATAAAAATCTTTAACTCGGCCTGCGGGAAAACCACGGTTCCAATATCACGGCCATCCATGACCAGACCTTTATTTTCTCCCATTACCTTTTGCAGAGCCACCATTTTTTCACGCACCTCCGGAACTACAGAAACCTGACTCACATATTGAGATACTTCAAGGGTTCTGATGTCCTTTTCCACGTTTCTTCCATTGAGAAACATCTCAGAAAACCCCAGCGTTGGGTTGTATTTAAATTTTAGTTCTATTCCTGAAAGAGCCTCCAACAGAGCCTGCTTTTTAAATCCTGCAGGGCCTATGCATCCACTTTCAATTGCAAAAAGAGTGATTGCGCGGTACATCGCACCCGTATCCACATAAACATAATCCAGGGCCTTTGCCAGCTGTTTCGCCATAGTGCTCTTCCCTGTGGAAGAATACCCGTCAATGGCGATGATTATTTTATTCATATCCCAAAAATAAGCAGAATGGGGAAACTGACTATCGGCGATGTCAATTTCCTTTTTGAATCATTCTGATGCTCTTCTAAAGTTTTTTGGCGTTCCTTACCTTTTGATCCGTAATGGCCAGGTCAATCACCTCACTCATGTCGGTAACATAATGGAACCTGAGTCCTTTCAGGTATTCGGGTTTAATCTCCAAAATATCCTTCCTGTTATCCTCACACAAGATGATATCCTTGATCCGGGCTCTTTTTGCCGCCAGGATTTTTTCTTTTATTCCCCCCACCGGCAACACTTTGCCCCGCAGGGTGATTTCTCCTGTCATCGCGGTACTCTTCCTCACTTTTTTCTGGGTAAAAAGGGATACCAGTGAAGTTAGCATGGTAATTCCCGCACTGGGACCATCCTTGGGAGTAGCTCCTTCAGGAACATGGATATGCACATTGTAATTGTCGAATACATCAGGATTGATTCCAAAGCTGTCTGCATTAGATTTTATGTATTCCATGGCAATGGTAGCGGATTCCTTCATCACCTTCCCTAAATTCCCTGTAATATTTAGCTGTCCTTTCCCTTTGGATAAAATCGACTCGATAAACAAAATATCCCCCCCTACACTGGTCCATGCAAGACCGGTAACAACACCGGCTACTTCATTATTCTCGTATTTATCCCTCTCAAGACGGGGTGGACCCAGGACCTCCTCAACAACATCGTTGGTCACTTTTACCTGATAATCCTCTTCAATCGCGATAGATTTTGCCGCGTATCGGACCATTTTGGCAATCTGTTTTTCCAGGGTTCGAACTCCCGACTCACGGGTATATCCTTCTACGATTTTCTCCAGTTGTCTTTTCCCGATCCGCAAATCCTTAGCTGTAAGACCGTGTTCCTTCAGTTGTTTGGGTAAAAGATGCCTTTTGGCGATCTCAACTTTCTCTTCAATGGTGTACCCCGTTACATTGATAATCTCCATTCTGTCTCTCAACGCCGGTTGTATCGATGAAAGATTATTGGCCGTAGCTATAAACATTACCTTTGAAAGGTCGTACCCCATTTCCAGGAAATTGTCGTGGAATTCATTATTCTGCTCAGGATCGAGCACCTCCAGCATGGCCGAGGAAGGGTCGCCCTGGTAACTGCTTGATAATTTGTCGATCTCGTCGAGGATAAAGACGGGATTTGAAGTTCCGGCTTTTTTAATACTCTGGATAATCCTGCCCGGCATGGCTCCGATATACGTCTTTCTATGTCCTCTGATCTCGGCCTCATCTCGCAATCCACCCAGAGACATCCTTACGTACTGCCTGCCTAATGCCTCAGCAACCGATTTCCCAAGGGAGGTCTTCCCCACCCCCGGAGGTCCATATAGACAAAGAATGGGCGATTTCATGTCATTTCTGAGCTTTAATACGGCCAGATATTCTATGATTCGTCTTTTTACATCTTCCAGGCCATAATGGTCCCTGTCCAAGATCTTCTGTGCTCGTTTAAGGTCAAATTTATCTTTGGAGAATTCCTCCCATGGCAATTCCAGGAACAGATCCAGATAATTTCTTTGGATACTGTACTCTGCCACCTGGGGATTCATTCGCTGCATCTTAGCCAATTCTTTATCAAAATGTTCCCCTACTTTCTCTCCCCATTTCTTCTTCTTGGCTTTGATGCGCATTTCTTCAATCTCCTCATCATAAGAGGCCCCACCTAACTCTTCCTGTATGGTCTTCATTTGCTGATGCAGGAAGTATTCCCTTTGCTGCTGGTCTAAGTCACTTCTTACTTTCGACTGAATATCCTTTTGTAAGGCGAGTTTCTGAAGCTCCACGTTCAGGTGCTTAAGAGTAGCAAGGGCTCTTTCTTTTAGGTTCCCGATTTCCAGCAAGGCCTGTTTTTCCTTAACGCTAAGGTTTAGGTTTGATGAGACAAAATTGATGAGGAACGAATTGCTGTTTATATTCTTGATTGCAAACGAGGCCTCACTGGGAATATTCGGATTGTCCTGGATGATCTTTAGCGCAATGTCTTTAATCGATTCGATAATAGCCAGGAACTCCTCCCCCTCCTGATCTACATCATCATCTTTAACCTCTCTGATCGTAGCGGTCATATAAGGCTTCTCGGTAAGCACTTCTGCAATTTCAAAGCGCTTTTTCCCCTGAATAATCACCGTGGTATTACCATCTGGCATCTGGAGTACTCTCAGTATCCTTGCCACCGTTCCCAGGGTATTGATATCTTTTACCCCCGGATCTTCAGTTTCCTCATCTTTCTGCGATACCACCCCAATGGCTTTCGACCCTTTGTTGGCGTATTTGATAAGGCTAATGGATTTATCCCGTCCGGCAGTAATAGGTATTACGACTCCCGGAAATAAAACTGTATTTCTCAAAGGTAAAATCGGAAGGGTTTCGGGCAGTACTTCATTCCGCATCTCTTCTTCATCCTCCGGTGTTAAAAGTGGAATCAATTCCGATTCGTCGTTTATATCCTGTAACGACATATTGTCAAATTGTATAATTTTTGCGTCTCCCATAGTTATGTGAACCGTCATTCTGTCATTTACAGATGAACGATTTTTAGTTTCTATTGCAATTTTCTAATTCCTTCTCTCTAAAATCACTTGGTATACAGGCTTTTTCGAGTATAGAAGTCCTCTTTTATGGACAATTCCCATGCCAAGTATTTAAATTTTATTCAAAAACTGTAACAATGAGTAAATTGAGCTATCTATATAACAAATCGAATACTTTTTGAGCCAAGTAGGAGAACATACAGAATCCTTGTTGCAATTGTGTCTAAAGGGAAATCAACGGGCACAAATGGAAATTTACAACAGATATTATAAAGCGATGTACAATACGGCCTACAGGATAGTCAAAGACAGAGCAGAAGCAGAAGATATAATGCAGGAATCCTTCCTGAATGCATTTACCAAGCTTCATTCTTTTAAAGGGAATGTAGCCTTTGGAGCCTGGTTAAAAAGAATTGTCATCAACAAAAGCCTTGTGAGCTACCGGAACCGGAAAAAAAAGAATGAAGTATCCATCAATGATACACTGTACAAGGTCAGGGATAATGACGTAGCTGATGCGAATGATGTTGATACAGAACAGTTGGCTCAACAAGTTTTGACAGCAATGAAATCGCTGAAAGAAAACTACAGAGTTTCTCTGACCTTACATTTAATTGAAGGATATGATTATGAAGAGATCTGCGGATTGATGGATATCAGTTATGCAAATTGCCGGACCATCATCTCCAGAGCAAAAGAAAGTTTACGCAAGAAAATAGATCCCGTAAAATCATGAAAGACCACGATTTAGAAAGCTTATTTAAAAAAATTGTTCCGGAACTGGACATGGAAGAACCTATGGCTGGGCATCAGGCCCGGTTCCTGGATAAGCTAAATTCAGAAAATAAAAGTAAAACGGGCGGAGTATCCTGGTGGAAACCCCTGGCTATAGCCGCCTCAATCCTATTGATGTTTGGATTATTTCTGGGTAATTTCTCTCAGGTACTTACCCCAGACGCCACGCTGGCAGATATCGCCCCTGAAGTAACCAATACAGAAGTTTATTTCGCAGGAGTAATACAAGAGCAACTCAGCCTGCTTCAAAAAGAAGACACGCCTGAAGCCAAGAAACTCGTTGCGGATGCAATGAACCAACTGGCCTATCTGGAGGCAGATTACAACCAAATGAGAACCGATCTACTCCAAGGAGGTGATTACAAGATTATCCTCAGTGCGATGGTTCAGAATTTTCAAATGCGTATAGATCTTTTGGAAGATGTAATGCAAAAAGTAGAAACCGTTAAAAATCTTAAAGAACAAAATGATGAAAACTTTACTATCTAAGAAGTTATTTCTTTTCTTATGTGCCGTACCCCTGCTGGCAGGTGCCCATGGTGATCCGATGAAGGGTAAATACACCAAAGAAAAGACTATTAAAAAAGAGTATTCCGTCAATGCAGATGCCGTACTAAAAGTTTCAAATAGTTATGGAAATATTTCCCTGGCTTCCTGGAATGAAAATCGCATTGTGATCGATGTGGTGATCAAAACCAACGGCAACGATGAGGAAAAAGTGCAGGAGAAACTAGATGAGATTAGCGTGCAATTCGATGCCAGTCAGAGTATGGTTTCGGCAAAAACTATCTTTAATAAGGATAAAGGCTGGAACTGGAAATGGGGAAAGAAAGATCATGTTAGTATGCAAATCGACTATACCATCAAACTGCCAGTAAAAAACAGTATTCATCTAAGTAACGATTATGGGAACATCACTCTCGACCGGATTGACGGGTATGCCAAGATCAGTTGTGACTACGGCAGGCTGCAGATCGGGGAACTGAGGGGAAGAAATAATGACCTGAGTTTTGATTATACATCGAAGTCGTTTATCGGCTATATGAATAGTGGAAAGATCAATGCCGACTACTCTGGTTTTACCCTGGAAAAGGCAGGAGATCTATTGATCAGCGCTGATTATACGAACGCGAATATTGGAGAAATGGGAAATTTGCAATATTCTAATGATTATGGAAGTATTGAAGTAGAAAGTGTAGGTAATGTCATGGGGAATGGAGATTATGTCAATGTTCAGCTGGGCAAAGTTCACGGTAATGTGGATATCAATGCCGATTACGGAGGAATTAAAATTGAAGAAATGGCTGCTGATGCCGGTAATGTTCAATTAAGAACCGATTATACGGGAATTAAAATAGGCTATAATGCCAATTACAACTTCGATTTTGAGATCACTACCGAATACTCCGGTTTTAGCGGGAAGGAAGATCTTGAAATTTCCATCAGCAAAGAAAAAGGAAGTGACCGCTACTACAAGGGATATTACGGGAAGGAGAACAGCGGAAACCTGATTTCTATTACCAGTGAATACGGGAGTGTAGCATTAATAAAAAGATAATATAAAAACACAAAAAATGAAAAAAGTAGGAATTCTTAGCATCTTCCTTATCGTAGCAAACATGTCCTGTGCACAGTGGGGTAAGAAAGTAAAAGGGAACGGAGAGGTAGTCACAATTGAACGTATCACAGGAGACTATGACGGTGTCTCAGTAGGTGGTTGGTTTGATGTTGTACTCGTCTCAGGAAAAGAAGGTTCTGTAAGTCTGAAAGGAGAAGAGAACCTCCTGGAATACATCATCACTGAAGTAAAAGATGGAAAATTGGTTGTAAAAGTTGAAAAAGGAATCAACCTTCAGCCCTCTTCCTGGAAGTCGGGAGGTATCTCCGTGACTATCCCTGTTGAAGAGATCAGCTCCCTGAGTATGTCCGGGTCGGGAGATCTCGAAGGAAAAACTGTGTTAAAGGGAACCGACTTTAGCACAAGAATGTCTGGTTCAGGGGATATGGAAATTGAAGTGGAGGTTGACAATCTTGAGGTTACCGTATCAGGGTCAGGCGATATGGATCTGAGTGGCAATACCGATACTATGGAAGTACGGATATCGGGTTCCGGGGATGTACAGGCCTATGAGTTAGATGCCAATCACGTAAGTGCAACAGTATCAGGTTCTGCGAACATCAGGGTGACGGCCAATCAATCGCTCAAAGCCAGGGTTTCGGGATCGGGGGATATTTCCTATCGCGGAAATCCCGAGAAAATAGACAGTAAAACATCCGGATCCGGGGATATTTCGAAAGGATAGACACCCAACTAAAAATAACTTAATGAAAGGCCCCTTTAATCAGGGGCTTTTTTTATTTACCCTAAGGAGAAGAAATGCCCCAAGGATAAAGAATAAACCTAAAAAGATGGTCGCGTTACGCATACTTCCCGTGAACTGTGCTACCATTCCGTAGAGGAAGGTGCCTATAATGATTCCTATTTTCTCTGAGACATCATAAAAACTGAAGAATGATGCCGTATCCTTGGTATCAGGAAGAAATTTTGAATAGGTTGATCTCGACAGGGCCTGAATCCCTCCCATAACTACTCCCACGCAGCCAGCAGCAATATAAAACTCCGTCGGACTGCTCACATAGTAAGCATAAATACATATTCCTACCCAAAGGATATTGACCACCACAAGTGTTTTAATGTTTCCAAATAATTCTGAAGCCCTGGCAGTAAGGGTGGCTCCTATTACCGCAACCAGCTGAATCACAAGAATACTAACGATAAGTCCTATAGTCCTCTCCTCATCCGTGCCCCAGTTTACTTCTTCCTCCCCAAAATAAGCGGCAATAAGCATTACCGTTTGTACGGCCATACTATATACAAAAAAAGCCCCGAGGTAACGCTTTAATTTTCGTTCCCCGCCCAACTGTTGCCAAACGCCCCTGAGTTCTCTGAACCCATTTAAAATAATACGCTTTCGGGGACCGCTTCTTTTGTTGCCTTTTGGCAGATGATAAAAGGTATACTGACTAAAAAGTATCCACCAAATGCCTACAGAAGCAAAGGAGTAGCGCATGGCGAGTAGTTCTGCACCCTCACCCTGAATTCCAAAAGTGGCTGGCTTCATCACCATGGCAAGGTTTAATAATAAGAGGATTACACTCCCTATATATCCAAGAGAAAACCCCTTTGCGCTGATTCTGTCCTGTTGTTCGGGATAGGCAATATCGGGCAGGTAGGAGTTGTTGATTGCAAAACTTACCCAAAATCCTACCAGGCCAAAGAAATAGCAAATAAGACCGGCCTCAATGTGTTCCAGGGAGAACCAATACAGACCAATACAGGCAATTCCTCCCATATAGCAGAAAAATTGCATAAAGACTTTTTTATTCCCCAGATAATCAGCGATTCCAGAGATGAAAGGAGTAATAATCGCGATACAAACAAAGGCCAGGGAAGTAGTATAACTGATCAAAGGAGCTCTGGCGATTTCCCCGCCAAAAATGCTAATCTTTTCAATTCCCGCAATCCTGAATAACTGGCCGTAATAGATGGGGAATATCGCAGAGGCAATTACAAGGCTATAGACTGAATTCGCCCAGTCGTAAAAAGCCCAGGCATTGAGTAGTTTTTTATTCCCTTTTAAAAGGATCGTCCGGGCCATAGTATCTGTATAAGATCATTAAGGCATTAGCGATTCCTGTATAAAGTTTACAGGACGACTGTAATACCCTATTGAAAGCTGGTTACACCGTATTTTCTGGCTTCTTCTTTGGCCAGAGGTGCCCAGTTAGTAAGGTTGTTGATACGAGTATCATTGGAGGGATGGGTACTTAGAAATTCCGGAGGTGCCTGTCCGCCCGAATTCGCCTTCATCCGTTTCCATAATTCAGCAGCCTCATCCGGATTGTAACCAGCGATTGCCATGATTTGTAAACCTATTCGGTCTGCCTCTGTTTCATGACTCCGGCTGAAAGGAAGCATGACTCCCACTGTAGAGCCAATACCATACGCCTGATTGAAGATATTCCGTTTTTGTGGATCGTCTATGGCGATGTTCCCCGCAACCGCAATTCCCGCTTGTATCATCCCTGCACTCATCCTCTGAGCTCCGTGGTCTGCCAGGGCATGAGCAACTTCGTGCCCCATAACGACCGCGATTCCGGTCTCATCCTGACAAATCGGTAAAATACCCGTATAAAAAACAATTTTACCTCCAGGCATACACCAGGCATTGACCATCTCATTCTGTACCAGATTATATTCCCATTGGTAGTCTTGGAGATACCCCGGATACCCATTAGCAGTAAGCCAGCGTTCTGCGGCCTTGGCAATTCGTTGCCCCACAGTTGTAATTGTTTTGGCCTCACTGGTCCCTTCAACTACCTTGTTCTCCTTTAGAAACTGATCGTATTGGGCAAAGGCCGTAGGGAAAATTGAATTGTTCTGATAGAAGTTTAAGGTGCTCTTCCCGGTGAAAGGATTGGTCTTGCATCCCACTATTCCTAGAAACACGAAAACTATGAGGTATATCTTCCTTTTCATTTTTAAATTCTTTGGGTGGAATTTACAAAAAATCACTTACCCATTATATGCAGTGTCGTAAAATCTTTGGTCACATGCAGGGTATTACCACCATTCATTTTTACGTCTTTCAGGGATATGGTCTCGTTATCGAGTTTAATCGACTTAATTTTAAAGGGGAGTCCCATAAGATTTAGTTTAAAGGTCTCATAGGAAGTGATATAATTCCCATCCTTAAACTGTTGTAATATAAGCTCTTTGTCTTTTCCAGTTAATTTAAAGTTACGCAGACTGTATTCCCCTTTGGTATAGTCGTATCCGTCCTGTGCATCCTCATAGACCATTGAATTTTCAGTACCATTGATATAATACACATCGAGTTGGAGTTCTTCTATAGTCAACTCTCCAACATATTGTTGAACCGGGTATTTTGGAATGATAGCCCCTTCTTTGATAAAGATCGGGATCTTGTCAATATCGGCATCCACCCATTTTTCAGATCCACCTTCAAGGGTTTCGTTTGTCCAGTAATTGAACCATCTACCTCTTGGGATATACATCCGCCGCCCTTTGGCATTGGGTTCCTGAACAGGGCATACCAGTATTTGGTCTCCGAATATGAATTCGTCTGTACGGAAATGTGTCTGGTGATCTTCCTGATCGTGGTAGACCAATGGTTTTATCATTGGAACACTATCCTTATAATACTTATAAAAGCTAGTGTAGAGATAGGGCAATAACTGGTATCGGAGTTCGATAAATTTCCTGACGATATCGGTGACTTCTTTGTCAAAAGACCAGGGTTCCTGATCTCCGTGATCTCCGCTACTGTGAACTCTGCAGAACGGATGGAAAATCCCCAGCTGAATCCAGCGTGCGAATAGCTCCCCGTTGGGTTGTTCGGCAAATCCACCGATATCGGTACCTACAAATGACATTCCACTCATACACATCCGTTGCACCTGTACGTTAGCGATCCAGAGGTGTTCCCAGGTGGCTACATTATCTCCTGTCCAGGTAGATGCAAATCTCTGGGTACCGGAATAGGCAGCCCTGGTAATTACAAATGGGCGCTTGGGATAAACGTATTTCTTAACACCTTCATAGGTGGCCCTTACCATTTGCATCCCGTAAATGTTATGCGCTTTCCTGTGACTACAGGGATGACCATCAAAGTCGTGCCGAGTATCCAAAGGTGCCGTTTTCGTAGGCACTTCCATCACAGCGGGTTCGTTCATGTCATTCCACACAGCATGGGCTCCCACTTCGGACATCAGCTCTTTATACAGGCCTGCCCACCATTCTCTTACCTTGGGATTGGTATAATCCGGAAAATTACACTGTCCGGGCCAGACCTTCCCACTCATCAGGGGTCCGTCGCCACGTTTACAGAAATAGTCGTTTTTAATAGCCTCCTGATACACCCAGTAATCCCTGTCAACCTTAATGCCCGGATCAATCATGACCACAGTTTTAAAACCGTCCTCGTTCAGTTCATTGATCATCCTTTTTGGATCGGGGAATTTTGTTTTATCCCAGGTAAAACACCTGAACCCATCCATATAATCAATATCGAGATAAATGGCATCACAGGGAATTTTCAGTTTCCGGAACTTACTGGCAATCTGCTTTACCCTGCTTTCAGGAAAGTAACTCCACTTAGACTGGTGGTATCCCAGGGCCCAAAGAGGAGGTAACTCGGGTGTCCCCGTAAGATCGGTATAAGATCTTACTACGCGTGATATATCGGGCCCGTAAAAAAAATAGTAATTCATCTCCCCTCCTTCGGCCCAAAAGCTGGTTACATTCCTTCTTTCATGAGCAAAATCGAAGTGGGTTTTAAATGTATTGTCGAAAAATATCCCGTACGCTTTGTTTTGATGAAGTCCAATGTAGAAGGGTACAGCTTTGTACAAGGGGTCCTGGTCTTTCCCAAAAGCATATTGGTCGGTAACCCAATTGTGAACTCGTTTACCCTTTAAATTAAAATGCGTGGCCTTGTCCCCCATGCCGTAGAAGCTCTCACCTGATTGGGTTATCTTACTCATTTTAACCGAATTACCCCCATAGGTATAATTCTCTTCGTAGTGAAAGCCTAGTTCATCTTCATTGATAATATTCCCTTCGAGGTCGGAGATCTGAACCCTGAGGGATTTCTTGTCCACCAGGATTTTTACTTTAGCGGTGCTGATCAGGTACTCTGTATCGGTTTCTTCTGCTTTCAGGTCTTTGTAGCCTCTGGGAGCATCCGGACTGATGGCATAGGAGAAATCGGGTTCCATTACATGATCCGTGGCATAACGGAACCTGATAGTACTATTCCGTATAACCGTAACTTCCAAAATAACGCCATTATCGGTTGTAAAATAAAACTTATCGGAATCTTGATTGAAATCAACTATCTGGTCGGGGTAAAGATTCCCCTTATATTCTAACTCTGTATTAGTGATCATAGGTTGTTATCTTAACAATCGGCAAAAAAAAGACTTTCCCGGTTAATATTGAAATGATCTTATAATCATTTATAAACTACAACGATATAGCAAGGCTTATTAATGAAAAACGACCATCCCAAGGGGAGGAATTGTAATTTCGATCGACTGTTTCTGACCGTGCCAGGGTTTTTTAGAGGTTTTTCTGATGGTATTTTTAGATCCGCTTCCACCATATTTCTTGGCATCGGTATTAAATACCTCCTTGAACTGGCCGGCTCTGGGAACTCCTATCCGGTATTTTTCCCTTGGAACCGGCGTGAAGTTACAGGCAATTACCAGATCATTTTCTTCTTTATGGCCTTTACGCATGTATGTCAGGACTGAGTTTTCATGATCTCCATAATCAATCCACTGAAAGCCTTCAGAACTGAATTGCTTTTCAAAAAGTGCCGGATTCTCTTTGTAGAAAGCATTGAGATCCTTAACGAGTTCCTGCACTCCCTTGTGGAAATCGTATTGTAATAAGTGCCAATCCAGGCTTTGCTCGAAATTCCATTCGGAAGATTGACCAAACTCTGCCCCCATGAATAAAAGGTTGGTCCCCGGATGGGTAAACATATATCCGAACAACAGTCTGAGGTTGGCAAATCGCTGCCACTCATCCCCGGGCATCTTATACAACAGGGATTGTTTTCCGTATACGACTTCGTCATGGGAAAAAGGCAGCATAAAGTTTTCCGTAAAGGCATACGTCATACTGAAAGTAAGGTCGTTCTGATGATGTCTTCTATATACCGGTTCTTTTTTAAAATACTCCAGGGAATCGTGCATCCATCCCATCATCCATTTCATCCCAAAACCAAGGCCACCTATACTTACAGGTCTCGATACCATCGAGAAAGAAGTAGATTCCTCAGCTATGGTTTGTACTCCTTCAAAGCTTTTATAGACCTCTTCATTTAACTCCCGGATAAGGGAAATTGCTTCCAGGTTTTCGTTATTCCCGTAAATATTGGGTTCCCATTCGCCTTCTTCCCGTGAATAATCCAGGTAAAGCATAGAGGCAACCGCATCAACTCTCAGACCATCTACGTGGTACTGGTCTAACCAGAACAAAGCATTGCTGATTAAGAATGCTCTGACTTCGTTTCTGCCATAATTAAAAATCAGGGATTTCCAGTCGGGGTGATACCCCCTGCGCCTGTCGGGGTGTTCATAAAGACTGGAGCCGTCAAAAAAGCCAAGGCCATGTGCATCTTCCGGAAAATGGGAAGGAACCCAGTCGAGTATAACCCCGATCCCATTCTGATGTAGGGCATCGATCAGTTTTTTCAGCCCTTCAGGTTCGCCAAATCTGGAAGTTGGTGCAAAATAGCCCGTTAGCTGGTACCCCCAGGATGGGTCATAGGGATATTCCATTACCGGCATAAATTCTACGTGGGTAAAATTCATTTCCTTTACATAGGCCACCAAGTCTTTTGACAATTCCTCATAGGTCAGAAACTCGTTCTTATCGTTCTTTTTCCAGGAGCCCAGGTGTACTTCATAGACCGAATAGGGAGCATCAAGGCTGTTTTTCTCCTTTCGTGTCTCCATCCACTTTTTATCTTTCCACTTATAAGATTTATCCCAGACAATGGAAGCCGTTTTAGGAGGGTGTTCAGAATAACGAGCGAAAGGATCAGCCTTTTCAGTCTTTATATCCTGGTTGTGAGAATGGATTTTATATTTATACTTTGTTCCAGGTTTTACCCCGGGGATAAAGCCTTCCCAAATGCCACTGGCATCCCAGCGAACATTGAGTTTATGGTCGCCTTCGAGCCAATAATTAAAATCGCCTACTACCGAAACGGATTTGGCCGTTGGAGCCCATACGGCAAAATAGGTCCCTTTTTCCCCGTTGACTTCCATGGGGTGCGAACCTAACTTATCGTATAGTCGGTAATGTTTACCGGATTTGAACAAGTTAATATCAAATTCTGAAAATACGCTGTGGGGGGTAACCTTGCCCATGTTTATCTTGTTTGTTGTTAGTTAGTTTTGTTTAAAATACTCATGATTCCCTGTAGTGGAATCACTGCCCATATCGGTCTTGAGTTCATTTCATATCCCAGTTCATATACTGCTTTTTCAAGCATACAGTATTTCAGGATAAAAATTCGTTCCTGGCTGTAGCCGATATTGATATTGTGCTGTTGGATAAGTTCTACATAGGTTTCCATAAAAACCCCTACAAAATAACGGTATAGTATCTCTCCAGCTTTAAAAAGCTCCTGTCTTGAATAGGGATAACTTTCTTCATTGTTAAATATGGTAGCGTAGACGGCGTAATGAAAAGACCGAAACATCCCTGCCACATCCTTGAGCGGAGGTTGTTTTACCTTTCTGTCTCTGATGGTGCTTTCCGGTTCACCTTCAAAATCGAGTAAATAAAAATCATCCTCCTTAACAAGGACCTGTCCAAGATGGTAATCCCCGTGAACCCTGAGGCGCTCCCCTTTCAGTTTCGTCCAGTCGAAATCAACAAACCGCTTTCTTATTTCGTTTTTGCGTTCGAGAAATTCTTTTGCCAGTTCCAGGGAAAGATCTTTTAGTCGGTGTAAATTATTTTCAACTGTATTGAGTCGGTTTTGAAACTGATACAGCAGTCTGTTTTTCAGCCAGACCTCATAATCTCCCGTAAAATTTGTAGGGGTAAAAGCCGTATCCTCAAATTCTGAACCCAGGGCAATGTGCATTTCTGCTGTTCGCTTCGCGAGGGTTTGTAACTTCATAAAGACATTAAGTCCGGCCCAGTCAATGATCTCAGGTGGTACATCGTTGATTTTCAGGCGCGTAAACAAAGGAACATCCGGAAGGTGATCTACATTGATATGTTTATTCTCCAGATTACTGAACACTTTATGGAGCTCTTTCAGCATATATTCCCAGGCATCACCCTGATTGGGTATTAATTCCTGCATCAGGGCTATGGTAACACTTACGTTATCTGAGTCGATAATACTCAGACTCCCCTGATAGGGAGGCGTATTTTTGTATTCTTTGCGTTCTGAGAGGAACCGACTCATTTCATAGTCGGGATTTTTATCGGCATAAATCCTTCGAAAGAACTTGATAACCGATTTCCCGTTGATCACGATGGAGGTATTGCTCTGCTCCATCCCCATAAATTTTGAGGTTTCATAAGGCTCCCCATTGAAATTGATGCTATGGTGGTACTGTACCCGGGTGGTATCATTAGGTTCTGCCGTTATAATTCGTTCATAAACCAGCTTTCTGAAAGCTTCCAGATTTAGCGCATCTATGATAAAACCTTCCTGCCCTTTTATGCTAAGTGGCAGAATTCTGTCTTTTTCAGCAAAGGATTCGTCAGAAACAAAGGCGATCGGCAGAAAATAATGCTGGTAAAAAGCCTCTTCAAAGTTGACCTCCAACAACAGGCCGTAGTATACTTCACCTTTCTGTTGTATCCTGAAATATTCCTGTAATTCAATGTATTTGAGTTTACTGCTCTTTCCTCCGTACCAGCGTTGTTTTACCACATATTCTTCAAGTATTTCAGAGAGGAAGGCCGATATAAACTTCTTATCATCCATCAGGGATTCCCACTCTACATCAAAAACGTAGGGTGCCTGGAGAGAAGATTCCTGCTTCTTAGTGGCCATCGTTATTTTTTTATTTGAAAAACATGAAAGGGCAGACTCGGTGGTAATTCCACAAAATTCCATTCACTGTACCAAAGATAACTATTGTCTGTTACCAGATCGCGCATTTGAATGGGTTTTCCGGCTTCAACACCCAATTCCCCGAGGGGCAACTGTACCATACCTTGTTGAGCGTAGTTAGAATCGAGATTGATCACCATCAGGGTTTCATCTGTCCCCTCATCATTCCATTTGTAAAAGGCCATCAGATTATCATTATCTATCCTGCAAAATCTGATATTATTCGTTTGTTGTAAAGACGGATGGTTCTTTCGAATAAGATTGAGTTTGGTGATCAGATGAGTAATCTTGTTTTCTATACCCCAGTCCCAGAACCGCACTTCGTATTTCTCAGAATGCAGGTATTCCTCTTTCCCCGGCATGGCATCGGTGACCATATATTCGAATACCGGGCCGTAGATTCCCAGGTTCCCACATAAGGTGGCAGCCAGGGCATAGCGAATCAGGTGCATACTCTCATTGGCCCCCTGCAGGTGGTATGGGTTGATATCGGGCGTATTGGGCCAGAAATTGGGACGGTAATATTCCTTCATTTCCGACTGAGTGAGCTCGGTAACGTACTCGATAAGCTCGTCTTTGTGTACCCTCCAGGTAAAATAGGTATACGATTGGGAAAAACCCTGTTTGGCCAGTTGCTGCATCACTTTCGGCCTGGAAAAGGCCTCGGCCAGGAAGAGGACATCGGGATAGTCTTTCTTCACCTCTTCTATAAGCCAGTTCCAAAAATAATATGGTTTGGTATGTGGATTGTCAACCCGAAAAATCCTGATCCCGAAACTAATCCAATGTAAGGTGACATCCAGAAGTTCCTGCCATAGTTTTTTGTAGTCTTTCGACTCAAAATTAAAATTGACGATGTCCTGATACTTCTTTGGTGGATTCTCTGCGTACTGCATGGTCCCGTCGGGCCGTTTTCTAAACCACTCAGGGTTAGAAGTGATATAGGGGTGATCAGGGGCAGCCTGATACGCCAGGTCCATTGCTACTTCCAGATCGTATTCTGATGCCTTTTTTATAAAGTCCTTAAAATCCTTTTCTGACCCGAGTTCGGGATGGATAGATTTGTGCCCTCCTTCCTTGGATCCAATACCCCAGGGAACCCCACTGTCTCCTTCCTCTGCAGTGGTCGTATTATTCTTTCCTTTCCGATTTACCTCCCCAATGGGATGTATGGGGGGCAGATAAACCGTATCAAAGCCCATGGCTGAAATCTTAGGCAATAATCGCTGTGCATCTTTGAAGGTGCCGTGCCGGCCTTCCTCCGATGCCGTGGAGCGTGGAAAAAACTCGTACCACGTACTGAAGTTTGCCTTCTTCCGGTCTACATATACCTGTAAAACAGTGCTCGAGTTGACGAGGTTTTTCAAAGGATGCTTCACAAACATCCCGTGCAGCTTATCTGAGACCGCTTCTTTTACAGCCTGATCGTACTTATCCTTGTTCTGAAAGGCATCAACAAGACCTGAAATGTACTCTTTCTCCTTTCCATTTAATTTTTTCAATAATGCCTCCAGGTACTGAACGCCATCCAGCAATTCGCTGCTTACCAGCTGTCCGTCTTTTAACTTTGCCTCTATTCCATGTTGCCAGTTCAGGGGATTATCTACCCAGCCTTCAACCTTATATTGATAATACCCTTGTTTTTTTACTGAAAAAACTGCCTGGTGGACATCATTTCCTAAGTGATTCATCCGAAGCCGGGTAAATGACTTTTCACTTTGGTGTTTGTATGCAACCTCCGCCTGAATTACATCGTGGCCATCGCCGAGAACATCCGCATAGACAATCACTTCTTCCCCTACTACTCTTTTGATGTAATACGCACCACACTGGAGTTGTGGATTCACATTTTCGATCACCACCCTCTCTTGTTTCATTGGCATAACTGGTTTCTTTGGTTTTGGCTAAAAATAGAAAATTATACCGAAATGAATCTCCTAAAACCTATAAATTTACAGGGATTTACAATAGAAATCAGGCCTTTTTACAATTTTTGGAACGCTTTTTGAAACAGTATATCCTAACGAAGTAAAAAATTATACAATCAAGACAAACCCATTCCGTTTTTCTCAGAAAGCGGAACCTTAAAATGAAATGAATTATGAAAAAAATCGGACTTATTATCAGCACAATTATTGCGGCCCTAACAATCTCATGTGAAGGTCCGGCAGGACCTCCTGGACCTCCCGGATTTGACGGAAGAGATGGCCTTGACGGGCTAGACGGAGTGAATATTCTGGGCACAGTCTTTGAAATTGAAGGGACATTTGATGCCGCTAATGAATATACACTGTTTTACGAATTCCCAACTACCGTTGAGGTATTTGAATCTGATCTGGTTTTTGTCTACATCCTCTGGGATCAGACCGATGACGCAGAACCAGTTGACATCTGGCGACTCCTACCACAGACCAGAATCTTAAATCAGGGATTGTTGCAGTACAATTACGATCACACTTTTTTTGATGTCAGCATTTTTCTGGAGTCCGATTTTGACTTAAGCACTTTAATGCCAGGTGACACAGATAACCAGGTATTCAGAATCGCTATAGTACCGGCAGAATACGGAGAGAATTCCAAGATGGATCCTTCTAATATCGATGCTGTTATGAGACTGCTACAGGTAGAAGAGAAAGACATCCACCGCATAAAACTGGATTAAGCTAAATATTTATTAAAGATCCCCTGGAGACTACTGCAGGGGATTTTTTATGTCTATTTTTGAAAGGAAAAGAAAATTCATTCGACTTTAAAGTAAAAATTGTTATGAAAAGGATATTACTAGTTGGAATTTGCCTCCTCGCCCTGAGTTGCAAAGGAGTTTCCCAGGAAAAGGACAAAACTGAAGAAAAGGTCACTACCCAAGAAAAAAAAGAAACAGCTTTTGCCGTTTCTAAGTCGGAAGCAGAATGGAAAGCTGAACTTACTGAGATGCAATTCTACATTTTGCGAAAGGCGGGTACAGAAAATCCCGGAAGCAGTGAATGGCTCAGAAATAAAGAAAAAGGTACTTATGTCTGCGCCGGATGTCAAACCCCGGTATTCAGCAGCGAGCACAAATTCGATTCCGGAACCGGATGGCCTAGTTTTGACAGGGCGATAGAAGGGAATGTGGAATACGAAACAGATTACAAAATAGGCTATCCGCGTACTGAGGAACACTGCGCTGTTTGTGGAGGGCATCTTGGACATGTTTTTGATGATGGCCCGAGTGCGACTACCGGAAAACGCCACTGCATCAATGGGGCTGCTTTGGAATTTATTCCGGAAAACTAAACGCATCATTCTCTTTCTTAAGCTCTTATACTCCTTCCGTTGGAGTTATCACTCATCTTAGTTTTCTTGGACGGAAAGCTCCCGGTTTCTTTAATCCGTTTCCGTTTGGTTTTGTAACTTTGCCACCGCACTTAAATAGATCCAAAAGAAAAATAGATGAGCAACTTCGATGTTATTGTTTTAGGCAGCGGACCCGGCGGATATGTTACGGCTATCAGAGCGTCCCAGTTAGGATTGAAAACCGCAATCATTGAGAAAGAAAGTCTTGGAGGCGTATGCCTCAATTGGGGCTGTATCCCTACCAAAGCCCTTTTAAAGTCGGCCCAGGTATTTGAATACCTCCAGCATGCTGACGACTATGGTTTAAAGGTGGAGGGCGCCGACAAGGACTTTGATGCCGTTGTAAAACGAAGTAGAAATGTTGCCCAGGGGATGAGTAAGGGGGTACAATTCCTTATGAAGAAGAATAAGATCGAGGTGATCAATGGGTTTGGAAAAATAAAACCCGGTAAAAAAGTCGCTGTCAAGGGAGAAGATGGGAAGGAAACAGAATACAGCGCTTCACATATCATTATCGCTACCGGCGCAAGAAGCAGGGAACTACCCAGTTTACCTCAGGATGGAAAAAAGATCATCGGATACCGCAAGGCCATGACGCTTGAAGAGCAGCCTAAGAAATTGGTAGTCGTTGGAAGTGGGGCCATTGGAATAGAGTTTGCTTATTTCTACAATGCCATGGGTACTGAAGTAACTGTGGTGGAGTTTTTACCGAATATCGTGCCTGTGGAAGATGAAGAGATCTCCAAACAACTCGAACGCAGCTTTAAAAAATCCGGGGTTAAGATTATGACTTCTTCCGAAGTCACCAAGGCGGATACCTCCGGACAAGGAGTTAAAGTGACGGTAAAAACCCCTAAAGGAGAAGAAATAATCGAAGCCGATGTAGTCTTGTCAGCAGTAGGCATCAAAACGAATATTGAAAATATCGGACTTGAAGAAGTTGGCGTGGCCACAGACCGGGACAAGATCCTTGTGAACGACTACTACCAGACGAACATTCCGGGCTACTATGCTATAGGAGATGTAACAGCAGGGCCGGCCCTTGCTCACGTAGCCTCAGCAGAAGGAATCCTCTGCGTAGAAAAGATTGCCGGTATGCACGTGGAACCACTTGATTACGGGAATATTCCCGGATGTACCTATTGCATGCCAGAAGTGGCATCTGTAGGCCTTACAGAAAAACAGGCACGTGAAAAAGGACTTGATATCAAAATTGGTAAGTTTCCTTTCTCTGCCAGTGGTAAGGCACAGGCTTCCGGGAATTCAGATGGCTTTGTAAAGGTGATCTTTGATGCAAAATACGGAGAATGGCTGGGGTGCCATATGATTGGTGCCGGGGTAACCGATATGATTGCAGAGGCTGTTCTGGGAAGAAAGCTCGAAACTACCGGGCATGAGATCCTGAAAGCGGTCCACCCCCACCCTACTATGAGTGAGGCGGTCATGGAGGCTGTAGCCGATGCATACGGGGAAGTCATCCATTTGTAAAGCAGTTGTCTTATGGTCTTAATAATGCGGCTACTGGCCATCCTTGAAGGAATTTCCTATCTCTTGTTATTTGGCTTTAGCATGCCCCTTAAATATTGGGCTAACATACGAGAACCAAATATCTACATTGGATATGTACACGGGGCACTCTTTATAGTTTTTATTCTGGCAGCTTTTGTATTCTGCAGAAAACAGGGATGGGGATTAAGGCGGTATTTCAGTTTTTTCCTGGCCTCCTTGTTGCCTTATGGCACTTTCTATATGGATCAGAAATATCTGGCACCTCTTGGGAAGGATAATTAAAGTATTCTATCATTAGTATTTAAGCTGACAACTGATCCTTTATTTCCAGAAGGTGGTTTTGTTTTACCGGTTCCCTGTATTTTTGGGCATAAGGGGTATGATACCTGTGTTCCTCCAAAAATGAAATCTGTTTTTGCATCCATTCCTTTGAGGTTAGTTCTACTCCAAAATGCTTTAATTCCGTAAGCAGTAGATTACTGATACGACTGTAGTCATCCCTACCCAGGTAATCGAGGTCTGCATCACAAAGTATCCTTTCCAAATTGGTTTTGGGGGTTTGGGGCACCTCAGTAGCCCTGATAAGGCCCACTACTACTTTTCGCTGGGCGGGCGTAAAATAATATTCCTTCATCAAACGGAGTGCGATGGTTATTCCGTGTTCTTCGTGGTTTTCGTAAGAAACAGTAAATCCCAGATCATGACAAAGTGCTCCTGTTCGAAGCAACATGGCTTTTTCTCCGTATAATTTCCCCCTTCTGATATAGCCGTTACAAACCTTAAGCACGTCAAGCGTATGTTCCATGCCGTGATAACATAGGTCCTCTGAAAGTTCCGTACGGAGCATGTGGAGGGCTTTCTTCCGCAATTTCAGATATCTCGTCATGAGGGGTGACGTTTTAGCTTATATAATCTGTACAATCCAGATAACCAGGCTTAGCATGGCGAAAATAAAACTCAGGGCAAAGAATCTTAGGGAGCTCTGTACACTCCCAAATTTTTCGGCAATGATTTTACTCTCTGCATGTATCTGCTGAGCGAGCTGAGAATAGAGCTCTTCCTCGCTTCCACAAATCTCTATCAATTTTTTGGTATACTCATCGGAATTGCCATAGGCTTTAACCGCGTCCAAAAAGAAAAAGACATTATCATCGTATTTCATCTCCATCCTCGGCATAAAACACCGGAAGCAATAATAAATAGAGATCAGTACGGAGATGAACCACAAACAGGCAAAGGAGGTAAACCAGAGATTACTCTCTAAGGTCGGTTGAAAGTAATCGAGCTTCTCGGCAAATAGACCCAGAATAAGACTGTGAAAAGAAAAGATTACCCCTGCTTTAAATTCGGAGGCTCTGATCAGTTTTTCAAGACGTTCTAGCTGTTCCCAATAGTTGTTCGGATCTTGACGGCCCATCATATTTTATATGCTTGTAGCCTACAATTTAAGCATTTACTTCTTTTTCTGATTTCGCATGGCGGATTATTTTCCTGCCTTTGACAAAATACATGGCCATCATCCCCTTATTTTTAACCTCAACCTCCCCCCTGGGTTCACATTCGTAGACATTTTTGATGATCTCATAGGTGTTCTCAGAGATATTGATCCTTCCGGGATCCGACAAGGTTTCCATCCTGGAAGCGACATTTACCGCATCCCCCCAGATATCATAGGCAAATTTGTTAAGTCCGACTACCCCGGCAACCACAGTCCCTGTATTGATCCCAATACGAACATCGAAGGGTACTATATCCTCTTTTGGATTCGTTTTGATCTCTTCCATTACGGCCGCCATTTCAAAGGCCGCCTCAACCATCTTAAAAGGATGATCAGAAGTGGGGAATGGTAACCCGCCAGCACACATATAGGCATCCCCAACGGTTTTAATCTTTTCGAGGCCGTATTTATCCATGATCTCATCGAAGCGGGAGAAATAATAGTCCACACTTTTTACCAGGATCTCAGGATTCAGGTTCTGGGCATGGGAGGTAAATCCTTTAAAATCAGAAAAGAGGATAGTGACCGAATCGAATTTCTTAGCGGCCACCTTGCCGTGTTGCTTTAATTCCTGTGCGGTTTCCTCCGGTAGGATGTTGAGCAACAGCTTGTCTGAACGGTCCTTTTCTTCGGCGATGATCTTGTTGGTTTTGTTTACATACCGGTATCGCTTGTAAGACCCTACGGCAAGAACAAAGACTAAAAGAAGACCCAAAACAGTGCCGTAAATAACATATTGTTGCCGTTTGGTCTCTAGTTCAGAGATCTGCAATTCCTGTTGGGCAGAGACTAGTTCATCTTGTTTCTTATCAATTTCAAATTCGAATTGCAAGCCTCTGATTTTATCATCAGTTTCAAGATTAAAAAGAGAATCCTTTTTTCCCATTTGTAAAGTCTGGTAAGCATACGCGTTTTCGTAATCCCCCTGACGGGCATAAGCGCTAGAAAGTCCTTTATAGATCTCCTTTAGTTCGAATTGCGTTTGCATTTCATTGGCAAGGGTCTCGGCTTCTTTGTAAGATTTCAATGCTTTATCAAAAGTAAATTCTTGATAGACATTACCTAATTCCGTGAGTGCATGCACGATATGTAGCTGTTGATTATTCTCCCGTGCATTCGATAAAGCCAGATTTAAATAATCTATCGCCTGAGATCTATCTCCCATCTTATGTTCTACGATACCCAATTTTGTAAGATTTCCAGAATAATCTTGAGTACCGTAAGTTAGTTCTAAAGCTTGCTTATAGTACCCCATCGCTTTCTCATACCTCCCTTGTAGCAGGTAGACTTCACCTACGCCCATTAAATATCCAGTAGTGATTTGAGGATTATTCAATGATGGGAGATAGGGTGGAATTCGATTAAAATAATCCAATGCCTTATCATAGTCGTTCGGGTTATCTGCGTACAAGCCACCTATATTCAAGAGCACTGAGGCAATTCGCAAGGAATCCTTAATTTTTTCTGCAAAGTTTAAAGAACGCAGATAAAGATCAAGGGCTCTTGTATTACTACCTTGACTGTAATATACTGCACCAAGATTGCTAGATAAATTAGAGATGCCTTGAGCGTCATCAATTCCTTCAAAAATTTCCAAAGAGCGCGACCAATGGCTTAGAACTTTCTTATAATCTCCTTGATAATAGTAAGCCAAACCCATGTTCTTCTCTCCATACGCTTCTCCTATTTGATAATTAAGTTGCTCAGCGAGCTCAATGGATTGTTTTGAGAGTCTCATTGACTCCTCAATTTCCCCTTCCATTAGTACAGCGATACTTAACTCATTTAGATTTCTGACCTTATTCGTGTCTCGAATACCAGTCGCCACCTGATTTTTAAGGCTATCAATAGCTGATCGCTGGGCAATACTTTGACCAGACCCAAATAGTAGTAAAATGCTTAGGATCAGCATTATACTTTTATCTATCAATTGCATTAATAATTATTTTAATCTGTTTTTACTATCGTATAAACAAAAACGTCTTTTTTGGTGGTAATTCTTATGAAATACATCCCTGTGGGATAGCTTCCACTCATGTCAATTTCTTGGGTAACTGCCCCATTTCTGCCATCAATTGAAGTATTAAAATAAGAAATTCCAAAAATATCAAAGATATCAAGGGTTACCAGTTCACTTAAATTTTGATCAATTGACAAAATATAGGAAGGTCCGGACAAAGGATTAGGATACAACACAAAAGAGGAACTATCACCCAGATTGCATCGATTAGAATTAGCATTAGCACTAGAAGAAGTGGAAGACTTATGCGTGCTATCCCTGCTTGTTAGTTCCCATTTCATTGAGTTCCCATCGAAGCGAATCGTAAATGTACCCTGCCCTGGGTAAAATATAAATGGCAATGTTCCACTGTATAGGGCAAGTCCAGTAATGTTATTTTCCGGTCCAACAGCGATATAAATGGTTTCACTATTTGGATTTTCATACCTGAAATGTGCAATATAATTTAAACCATCCGGTGAACTCACTTCCTCCACACAATCTAAATAGGTACGGATCTTTCTCAAATAATCCCCACTAGGACTGACGTAAATTACTCCAGTTTGTATATGTTCTATGACATAGTTTTGAGGCGCCGCTAATGTGACATAAAATATACCTGAAGCCCCTGGGGTATACCCTACTCCATTACTGTCCTTAATAATGAATGTGAATCCTTCAGGAAAAACATCTTCTAATGTTTCATCAAAAACAAATCCATTCAATGTAACCGGAATCAATTCCGGATCTATAACTTCACCTTGTTCAATTACAAGGTCACCTATCTCGGCTGTTAGAGTAGCCGGATTTACAGTTAAAGTGCTAGAATCATAAGTTATATTGAAATTAGCCCCAATAGGAGCAAACATGGCTCCCGGATAGGAATAATGCACTTCAGAATTAGTAGTAACATCTAATCCTGTAATTAGGTTTACAGAATAGAAAGTAGATACACTACCTCCAGATTCGGAGTCATCATCTGCATTTAACAATGCAAAAGTGTTGGAATAGTCATTTCCATCATTATCTCCTCCCAGATCACTATCATTTACTATGGCTATAAATCGATTTTCAAATGAAACTTGTCCTGAAAATAAATCCTCGCTATTTACAATGGCTATAAATCGATTCACAATGGCTATAAATCGATTTTCGAAATAATTTTCAAAATCGTCTATTTCCAATTCAATAAGATCCATTTCATTTACTATAGCTATAAATCTGTTGTTTATAGTATTTTCAGTGGCCATCCAACTTCCACCATCTAAAAGATCGAATATATTTTCACCGTTGACAATTGCAATAAATCGGTTGATCAGGGCCAGGGTATTCTCAGGAAAGAAATCGGCGGAATGGGCCTCCGAGATGGCTGATAAGAATGCAGCGTTGTCCGAGATATTCGTATTATCATAATTATAATTCAAATTTAAATTGATAGCCTCACCATAGGTCACCTCCACCGGCTCAGGAACAATTTCAAGGTTCTTTTTAGCAACCGAAAGAGATCCGCTTTTAAAATTAACAACATATGCTTCCAAAGCGGTCAATTGATCAGGACTCGCATTTTCTAGATCAAAAGATGGAAAGATGACGTAATTCCCAATTTTTGGAAATGGGGGTGTTGCTGCGGTGGTAAATTTGATAGGTGGTAATCCCAGGCTTTCAAAATCACTCCCTTCCGGCAGACCTTCCACAGTAAAGCCAAATGAGTAATCCTGGCCGTATTCTATTTCGATGTCATCGGCGACCACATTGATGGCAACGGTACCGGGATCGAGAAGAAAGATCGGATTGGAATTTCCCCCGTCCGTACCCAGAGGTACAGTAGAGTTCGTAAAAACGGTCACCGGCGGATTCCCGGTAAATGGCCCTACTAATACTTTTATCTCTGCAGGATTTTCGGGGTCATAGAATACAATTGGCAGTTCCTCCTCTCCAAATAAGACCGTTGGGTCCTGGGGAAAGTAGTCGCCATTGATAGTGAGTTCAAATTCATCCGCACTAATCACTGATCCCTCTTCCGAAGTGAATTCGATGGTAAAGTCGCTTATCACCCCGGTTTGAGTAGCTATCGCTTTAAAGGTATTTAGCGCATTGACAATTCCATCGCCCAGTTGAGCCTCGTTACCTACCTTATCGGCATTATCTTTAAACAGTTGTAGTACATCAATAGAGGAATCAGGGCCATACCAGGCAGGGAGTGCTGATTCCATCAGGGCAAAAGCCGCTGCCACATGAACCACGGAAGCCGAGGTGCCGAAGAAATTCTTAAAATCATCATCGTCAACAGGGATACCATTCACGTCGTTCTGGCCTATGGTGGTCACATTGGTGTTTACACCGTCATAAGAAGCAAGGGCTACCTGGGGAATTGAACCATCCGAGATCTGCCCCGCGAAGGAAGAGAATACCTGAGGTTCAGGACTATTCTCTTTTCGAAAATCTACCGCCCCAATGGCCAAAGCTTCTGGCGTAAGTGCGTGTCCGGTGATGGTGGGTGCCCCGGTAAAGTCTAATACTTGCAGGTTATTTTTAACGAAAATGATGTACCTGAACGGAAGTGAACCCGGATCGCCATTGGCACTGGTGATCATAAAGTTGGCCTCTCCGTCGGCAAGTGCCTTAAACGTTATATACTCAATGGGATCTTTCCCATCTTCAGCAACATTGGTGTCATTATCGTTGTAGTAATTGTTTCCTACCAATAAACGCTCTTCGTCGTCTACTACCCAAAAATCCAGATCTTCTTTGGCTCCTAATATATTATCCTGTGAGGCAAAATCGTCCTTCCATTGGAGAACGATCATATAGGTTTCTCCATTTTTCACACTAAACCGCTGATAGATATTGTCCACGCCGTCAAAGGCGTGCGCTACGGTTCCATTATCGGGAAGGAAATCAGGTAAGTCTAATCCATCCGCTGTCACAAAAAGCGACTGGTAGGCTGCATTTGAGAAATTCCCAGAAGAGGTAAAATAATAATTCCCCGCTGCAGTAAAATTCTGTATAGCTGTACCGATATTACTAATACCGAACATGGGTTCACCGGGGAATGTGATATCGTCTGTCGCAATTGTATTTACAGCAGTACTTAATTCCTGTATCCCGAGTTCAAAATCTCTAGGTGAAAGTACGGCAGTTCTAAATGCCAGATTCGCTCCCGGGGCAATATCATGTGCAATCTGCAACATAGCCCTTCCCTCATCGGATATTTGCCCGAAAGTGTATGGATATTCCTTTATCACATTTACAGGAGTATCGTACCCGTTTGGATTGCCATTTCCTGCAATGCCCGGTAAATCTCCGTTCCCAACGTCAATAGCCTCGTTTGTAGGCTGTCCTGCTTCCGGTGGGTTAGCATCAAAACTATTTGAGAAGACTACAATATTAACTCCGGTTCCGTCAACGGCTATACTTTCATTTTCGCCGACAATTCGAAAGGAACGTCTGACTATGTCGGATTTCTGAGTCGAATCACCCTGGGTAATCGCATCTCCTGTTTCCTCTTCTTTTCCTGATGTGAAGGGTGTATATAATGCCTGAACAGACTTAATCAACTCGGGATAATCTATAAGCGCAGGTATCGGCGTGGCCGGAGGGGGTGGCGGAAGGATTCTGTCGATAGGGAATAGTACATCAATTGCGGCCAAATCCTCAGAAATGATCAATGCAGGATCTACAATAAAGTCGGAGTTAGCAGGCTGTACGCTGTATTGTAGTCCGAAGGTGTTGATCAGTAAATCCAGAACATCCTGGGTTTTCCCGTCAAAAGGAACGATTTGGATAAGAACTT
Source organism: Muriicola sp. SD30 (assembly GCF_041205185.1). Lineage (NCBI taxonomy): Bacteria > Pseudomonadati > Bacteroidota > Flavobacteriia > Flavobacteriales > Flavobacteriaceae > Muriicola > Muriicola sp. SD30. The sequence continues at coordinate 844,373 of NZ_JBGEWB010000001.1, read as the reverse complement.
TTTCAGCCGGACTGATCTGGTAAATGATAGACGATGGTGTGTCACCTGCTGTCCCCGTAGCCAGTGAAATCAACTCCGGGCTAACATAGCCTTCAGTTTTTCCGTTACCGGGACCTATCACAGGCACGATGAATGGATCACCCTCGCAAACCGGAGAATCTAAAGTTGCCCTGATCTTTACATCGCTTGAACCACCAAATGCCACAGTCCATTTAGCATGCCCGTTATCTGCAAAGACAACAGACAGGACATTGTCATGTGTTCCCGGTTCAAAAGATGTAATTCCCTGAATCTTTTGAAGGCCATCAAACTCAGAATCTTCTATTTTATCACTGAGGAAGATATAACTATCCTCAGGGGGAACCGTAATAGTTTTATTCGTTGGATTTGTATACCCGAATTTGGCCAGGTATAGTCCGTTACCAATATCTTCCGCACATGTAAAAAGGGTAACTTCCTTATCTTTTCCACCCTTGGAGCCCCCTTTCCCTTTCTGGGCCTGGAGTGGTATCAGAAGGCAGAACAGAGAAATCAATAAGGCTGTGATCCTTAAAGCAGAGATAAAGTTGTGATTGAGAAATACGATGTCCTTACAGGAAGAGTTTCTCTCAAAGGCTGAGAATTTCATTTTGGTTTTCATTGTTGGTTATTCTGGTTATTTTGGTTGTTGCCGGAATTTCTATTTCAGGACGACCTTAAACTCAATATTGAGCAGGACACAGGTAGTTCCTCTGAAGAATCCGAAAGATCCAGAACACGGGTAGGAATTTGTTTGGTAAAATTCAATCTACTGATTTACAAGGTCGTAGATGAATGGTCTTTTGGGGGAATATTCTAATAAAGATAATACAAATAATATTAATTTTAAGGTAAATCAATAAGAAAAGTAAGGTTTATCTTTAATTTAACACAGATTTTACAATCTCTGGTAAAAATTGATTGCGGTTTCTAAAGGAAACTCCTGATGGCCAGGTCATAAGATTTCAGTCCGAAACCTAAAATCACTCCTTTGGCACCGGCAGAAATATAAGAGACATGTCTGAAGTCTTCCCGGGCGAAGGTATTGGAGATATGCACTTCAACCACCGGTGTTTCTATTGCTTTTACAGCGTCCCCTATTCCTACTGAGGTATGTGTATAAGCTGCTGCATTGAGAATAATACCATCATAACTGAATCCTACTTCCTGAAGCTTATCAATAAGTTCACCCTCAATATTCGACTGGAAATAGGCGAGCTGCAAATCCTTATAGGTCATCTGGAGTTTTGAAAAATAATCTTCAAAGCTTGTGGCTCCGTAGACATCGGGTTCCCGCTTGCCCAACAGATTTAAATTCGGGCCATTGATGATGATGATCTTTTTCATTGGGTAAAAGTATCAAAAAAAGAGCACAAAAAAAGAAGCCCGCTAAGGGCTTCCTATTTTTATATTCAGGTTCGACTAAAATCTGAATCCAACCGCAAATGAGAAGACATTATTGGTATTGGAAAAATCTGATGAGTCGGCAAAATCATTAATATTCGCTATTCCGAAATTGTATCGGGCACCAAAATTAAGTCCTGAGTCGAATTGATATCCCAGACCCACATTAGCACCGACGTCTAAATCCTTTATATCATCCTTAATATCATCTTCCCCTGAAAGGCTGGCCGATTCATAGTCATCTTTAGCAGATAGTAAATAACCAAACTGAGGACCGGCTTCTACAAACAGTCCGTCTGAAACATATAGTTTCCCCATTACCGGAAGATTTAAATAGTTGAATTTAAAGGAACCGTCGAAGCCTTCACTTTCGGTATAGTCTGCCCCTTGCTGAGAAAAGAGTAATTCGGGTTGAATACTAAATGTATCCAGGACTTTACATTCGGTATATCCCCCAAAAAATAAACCTACCCTGGAGTCGAGGTCATCGGTGTCATCGCCTCCGATGGAAGCAAAATTAGGTCCGGCTTTAATACCCCAGTTACAGGTTGCACAACTCGTCAATAAGGCCGTTGAGACCAGAACGGAAAAAATCATTAATTTTCTCATAATCCTATGGTTTTTAGTTGGTTAACAGGATTAAGGTACTAATAATTCAAAACAATTCAAAAAGCAAGGCAAGATAAATTATGCTCGTTCGGGCCAAAGAATTCTATCTAATAATTGAAAATTATAACCTTCTGGGTCTTACTTGAATGGTATGCAGTATTCCAACATTTACAGTAGACCAGGTAGCTCCATCGAGCTGTATCCCGGTATAGGAGAAATTTACTTCTGTGTTGGTACCAAACAAGTAACCAATAATTGGACGGTAGTACAATCCCCCCTCATTTCCATCATTGATCCCTACTCCATAGCCCACATCCCCGCCAAAGGAAAATGAATTGGAAGGCCAGATACGAAAAGAGCCTGCCAGGGGTAAAAACTGTACACTGGGAAGATCGGGACCCCCGTCAAAATTATCCGGAAACCCATTGATAAAGCCTGTCATTACTCCGGCATCCACTACTTCTCCCAGGGCGTGCATATATCCAAGGTCGACCCCGGCAGAAAGCACAACAGCATCACTGAAATCGTTAAAAGGGAAACTTCCCTGAATTCCAATTTTTACACCTTCCTGGGCAAATATGGTCGCACTGAAAAGAAACAGTACTAGTAAAGCTATTCTATTTTTCATCTTTAAATGGGTTTGATGGTTTTCACAAATCTATGCGCCTAAGGGTTAGCTTCCTTACTTTTGTTGTCAAATCCATAGAAGCGGTGGTAGAACACAAGATTGTATTCATGTAAACGCTTAACTCCCTATCTTTATTTCGTGAATTGGAACCAGGCCATACAGGACTATATGCATTATCTGAATCTGGAAAGAGGTCTTTCAGCGAATACACTCCAGAATTATCAACGCGATGTGCGTAAACTCACTCAATACCTGGAGCAACTCGAATTAAATACCTCACCTGTTGACATTCAGCAGGAACTCCTCTCACAATTTGTTTACGAGCTAGGTAAATCAGTTTCTCCCCGATCCCAGGCCAGGATCATCTCAGGCCTGAACAGTTTTTTTAACTACCTCGCCTTTGAACAATACAGGCCGGATAACCCCATGGAACTTATCGAGTCGCCCAAACTGGGAAGGAAGTTACCCGATACCTTATCCGTTGATGAAATAGATTCCTTAATAAAGGCCATTGACCTTTCCAAACCCGAAGGCGAGCGAAATCGAGCCATGCTGGAAACGCTTTATGGCTGTGGCCTGCGTGTCTCCGAACTCATCCAGCTCCGTATTTCAGATCTGTTTTTCGAGGAAGATTTTATCAAGGTCACCGGGAAGGGGGACAAACAGCGGTTTGTTCCTATTAGCAGGGTAAACCAAAAATATATCAGCCTGTATCGATACCAGGTTCGTGTGCATCAGAACATTCAAAAGGGCTTTGAAGACATATTGTTCCTTAACAGAAGAGGCAGGGGGCTAAGCAGGGCCATGATTTTCACGATCGTAAAAGAACTGGGAGAGAAAACAGGGTTGCGAAAAACTATTAGTCCGCACACCTTCAGGCATTCCTTTGCCACTCACTTATTGGAAAACGGAGCAGATCTTAGGGCCATCCAGCAAATGCTGGGCCATGAGAGCATCACTACCACTGAAATTTATATGCACGTAGATCGCACCCATCTCTCCAAGGTAATGGAACGCTTCCATCCAAGGAAATAAGTTGGAATTAGTTTGAAAATTGTTGCCCTTCCTGCTGCCCGTTCCCTGCTCATTTTATATATTTAACTCTATTAAAAATCTACAAGCATGAAACATACTCTCACCCTTGCAGTTATTCTTTTCGCATCCTTATCGCTTCACGCACAGAAAGGTGGCGAAACCGTCATAAACTCCCTTGATAACAAGGCCACCGAATACGGTAATATAGCCCAGGAGATCTGGCATCTGGCAGAAATGGGATACCAGGAGGAACAAAGTGCCGCTTTGTTGCAATCCAATCTGGAACAGCAAGGCTTTCGCATCGAAAAAGGAGTTGCGGGTATTCCCACGGCTTTTATTGCCGAGTATGGGAGTGGATCTCCGGTGATCGCCATTCTTGGGGAATATGACGCCCTTCCGGGCCTGTCTCAGGAAGCCGTCCCTATGCAGAAATCGGCCGGTAAAGCTGCAGGACATGCCTGTGGACATCACTTATTTGGGACGGCATCCATGGCTTCGGCAATTGCAGTTAAGAACTGGATGGATACCAATAAAGTAAAAGGTACCCTTCGCTTTTACGGCTGTCCCGCAGAAGAAGGCGGAAGTGGAAAAGTATATATGGTAAGGGAGGGGTTATTTGATGATGTGGATGTGGCACTTCACTGGCATCCGGGATCTTCCAATGCAGCAAGTGCCGGGGCTGCCCTGGCCAATAAATCTGCCAAATTCAGGTTTTACGGTGTATCTGCTCATGCTGCAGGAGCTCCTGATAAAGGAAGGTCTTCACTTGACGGGGTAGAGGCGATGAATATGATGGTGAATATGATGCGGGAGCACATCCCACAGGAAGCCCGTATTCACTATGTAATTACCGATGGAGGCAAGGCGCCGAATGTTGTGCCCAACTTCGCAGAGGTTTATTATTATGCCAGGCATTACTCCCGCGATGTGGTCATAGAGATATTTGACCGTATTGTCAAAGCGGCTGAAGGCGCGGCCATGGGCACGGGAACCACCATGGACTACGAAATGATAGGGGGAACACACGAGTTGTTACCCAACCTTACCCTGCAAAAAGTGATGCACGATAACCTCAGCAAAGTTGGTGGGATTACCTATACGGCCGAAGAGATAGCTTTTGCAGAAAAAATTTCCACAAGCTTAGGGTATACTGCTCTTGACCAAGAAACAGCCCTTATCGTACAACCCTATGAAACAACAGCAAGAGCTTCAGGATCCACAGATGTTGGAGATGTTAGTTTTGCTGTGCCCACTGTAGGCCTGCGGGCGGCTACCTGGGTACCCGGAACCCCTGCACACAGCTGGCAGGCGGTAGCGGCCGGAGGAACTTCCATAGGCAACAAAGGAATGATGGTAGCTGCCAAAGCACTTAGTCTGACCGCAATAGACCTGTTTGAAGATCCAGATCTGGTAAAGAAGGCCAAAGAAGAATTTGTAAAAAGGAGAGGGGCCGACTTTAAATATATCCCTTTACTGGGTGACAGAGCACCTGCTCTTGACTACAGGAATTAAAGGCGCTTCAAACTAATAATAAAATTAAAAGCGGCTTTTTTGTCTTCTCGTGTAACTAAGCTGAGTTTATCTATACTAATCCTATTGACACTAACCCTGGAGTGAATAAAGAACTCGAACACAAATTTGTGACCGAACTGGAGAACAATCAGAATATTGTTCACAAAGTGTGTAGTTTATATACACATAACAGGGATGCGCATAATGATCTGTTTCAGGAAATTACCATCCAGTTATGGAAGGCTTACCCTAAATTCAGAGGGGAAGCCAAATTTAGTACCTGGATGTACAGAGTAGCGCTGAACACAGCCATTACGCTGTATAGGAAATCAAAGAAACGAGTGCCGACTCAGGATTATGATTCGGTGATCTTTAAAATTAAAGCAGATGAATACGACCCCACAGAGGAAAAACAACTGGCACTAATGTATAAGGCCATAAGGCAGCTGGGTGACATTGATAAAGCCCTGGTGTTCTTGTACCTGGAAGATAAGAGTTACCGGGAAATATCAGAAACACTGGGTATAAGCGAAGTGAATGCAAGAGTTAAAATGAATCGTGTAAAAACTAAATTAAAAACAATTCTAAATCCCTGAACCTATGATGGATGAATTGGAATTGCTGAAAAAAGACTGGCAGAAACAAGGGCAGGATCTGCCCAAATTGTCCTACGAGCAGCTTTATGCAATGATCTGGAAGCGATCTTCCTCCATTGTAAAGTGGATTTTTATCATCAGCATTATCGAATTTGCACTGCCACATCTTTTATACCTCATCCCTTCGGCCAGGGAAGGAATTGCCTTTTACGATGATCTTGGGTTGAAATATATTATCTTGGGGCTGACCGTTTTACAATATGGAATTGTATTCTATTTTATCTTTCAGTTTTATAAGCGCTATAAGGAGATTTCAGTTCTCGACAATGCCAAGGTCCTCATGCGAAAAATTATACGCACGCGCAAAACAGTAAAGAACTACATTATTTTTGCCTTATCGGTTTTCCTGCTCACATTCCTGATCATCGCTATTGGAATCCTCTTTAGCGATGGAGATAGTTTTCTAAAGGTTTTCGAGCTGGAAAACAAATCGATCAACATGACAACCCAGCAATTAAAATTCCTGATATCAGGTGTGATGGTGGCTATGGGAGTAGTTTGTACAGCCCTCCTAGGCCTTATCTATTTCCTGATCTACGGCTTACTCCTGAGAAAATTGGGTAAAAACTATCGCGAATTAAAACGACTGGAAGTTTAGGCTTTTTTGCGCCATTTTCGTTGCTTATTCTCCTCCTCGTAGGCGAGAAGCTCTTCAGCCGGAATCACTTTAAGAAATGACGGGTGCTGCTCAATAGCGTATTCCAGTTTCTCAATGATGGTATCTACACTATCATTATCATAATCGATCTCAAGGGGTTCCTTGATCACCATGGATTGAAGAATCCCTTTCTTCTTCACATAGAGACCCTTTTTATCGAATGATCGCCTGAAGCCGTCGATGACCACAGGAACCACCAGAGGTTTATACTTTTTTATGATATGCGCAGTACCTTTTCGAAGTGGTTTCCACGGGGTGGTAGTTCCCTGTGGGAAGGTGATTACCCATCCGTCATTGAGCGCTTTTCCTATATTGGAAATATCACTCATCTTTACCTGCCGGTTCACATTTTGTCCATCTGCCCTCCAGGTTCTTTGAATACTGATGGAGCCTACGTATGCCAATACCTTGGTGAGAAGACTCTTTCTCATCGTTTCGGCTGCGGCCACATAGTAAATATTGAGCTTAGGTCGCCAGAGGTAGCCCACGTTTTTTATGGTATCTGTTCGTCCACTAAGGCTGGCATTAAATACGTGGAACATCGCCACTACATCGGCAAAATAGGTTTGATGATTACTAACAAAAAGTACATTTTCTCCGGGTAAAGCCCTGATGACTTCTGATCCTTCAATCTCTAAAGTATTAAATCCCTTATAACGCTGGTGTGTCATGATCCCCAACACACGAATCAACCATTTTTTGATAAACAGGATATGACCAAAGGGATTTTTTTTGAATAACGGCATAGGATACAAAACTACAAAATTAGGCTTATAACACCTGTTTCATTAATTCCCTCATTTCATTCAGCATCATTGCCGTTGCTCCCCAGACAGTAAAGCCATTAAAATTAAAGGCCGGGACTTCAATTTCCGACGCATAGGAGGTTGAAAGTATCTGTGAAGTGAGATAGGTATTATCCATGACCATATGAAGGGGCACTTCAATAAGATGCTCAACCTCTTCCTGCTGGACTTTAAACGGAGTGGGGTTTGCATAAATCCCAACATAGGGCTGCACCTCAAAATTGCTGGGCGGAATAAAAACCTCACTCATACTCCTTATTACCTGCACTTTTTCAGGACAAACCCCCACTTCTTCATAAGTTTCACGCAAGGCAGTATGAAGGATGGTAGCATCCCCCTTTTCTTTTTTCCCTCCAGGGAAAGCAACCTGACTAGAGTGGACACCCTGGTATGGGCGCCTCATGATCAACAATAAATTTGTACGGTAGGTCTGGTCTGGATAGAAAAGAGCCATAACTCCTGCCTTTTTCGGATTTTTTTTCACAATCTTTCCATCCTCCAATTCACGGATACGAATTTCTGGTGCCATTTTATAATGAGCATCCCTTCCCGGAAGTGGGAGATTTTTTATTTTTGGAATCTGTTCGCTAAACTTTTTAAAATCCATGTTTTATCAAAAACTGAAATTTCCCGCAATGATACTGCTATTTTCTGCACTGGCCTGTGGAGAAACCCCTAAAGAAAAGCCTGCAGAAAGTATAAAAACAGTCGCAAAAGACAGCATTAAAGAGGACACAAAAATACTACAAGAAAAGGACACTCTGAACATAGAAAAAGAAGATGAGCCATTTGTCTTAACAGAAGACAATGCCATAGATTTCTTTTTTGAATATCAGAAAGGACTTCCCACAACACGTATTAAAATTACTACCAGCCTCGGAAGTTTTGTCGTCCAGTTATACGACAACGTCCCTTATCACAAAGCCAACTTTATCTACCTCACCAAAAAGGGCTATTTTGACAATACCATGTTTCACAGGGTGGTAAAAGATTTTATTATCCAGGGCGGGAATGCCGATAACAGGGAAACCGCTGCAAAAAGACGTGAAATTGGTCGATACCTTCTCCCCCCTGACACTCGAAAGGGATACAAGCATCATCGGGGAACTATTTCTATGCCCAGCAGTGAAATTGACAACCCCCATATGCTGGCCAGTCCGTATGAGTTTTTTATTGTGGTGACCAAACCGGGTTCTTACCATCTCGATGGAAATTACACCCCATTTGGAAGGGTTATCGATGGGATGGACGTGGTTGATCTGATCAACCAACAACCCGTAGATGACGGAGACTGGCCTTCAAAGAATATCTACATCCACAAGGCGGAGATTCTCAATTGACTCTTTCCTGTCAATGTGATTACAGCATTCACACACAATCTGCCTACTTCGGTTCCTTCCTGTAAATATTTGGCAGGGCGATTTTGTACCTAACCGCCAGAAGCCGGATTCCTATGACCACTATAATGCTGGCTGTAAAAGCGTATTCATCTATGATAGGTAAACGGGTAAGTAAAAAGAAGGATGCTCCTCCCAGAATACAGGCAGTCGCATAGATCTCCTTGCGGAAGATTACCGGGATTTCGTTGCAAAGGATATCTCTAATAACTCCACCAAAACATGCTGTGATCGTCCCCAGGGCAATGCACATAATGGGAATCAGTTCGGCTTGCAAACCCTTGTCTATTCCTACCAGGGTATAGAGTCCGATCCCAATAGTATCAAACAGGAACAGGGATTTCCTTAGATACCTCAGCCGTTCCTGCAGCAGGATCGCAAAGATGACAGATCCCAGGATGGTAAAGGTATAAACAGAGTCCTGCATCCAGGCCACAGGGGTATTCCCTATAAGCATATCCCTGAGGGTCCCTCCCCCTACTGCAGTAACAAAGGCAATTATAAACACCCCGAAGAGATCAAGCCTCTTGTCCATAGCGACCAGCACTCCTGAAATGGCAAAGGCAATCGTTCCTAAAATATCAATGGTGAGATAAAACATTTTCTGAGGTTAACAGGCGTTAAAATAAATACAATTTATTGTTATGACCGCCCCTGTCTGAAATTATCTCCTAATTTTAGGCTTATTATCAAATATTGTAAGGCCTTATGCCATTCATTTATATTATTTACTTTCTGCTTATGGGACAAACTCCTATCACCCTGTTTCAATTTTCAGATCAATCCGACCTCAGCAAATGGCAGGTCGTCAACGACGGAGTTATGGGTGGATTATCCAAAGGCAGCATCTCCATTAACGAGGAAGGTAAAGGAGTATTCCAGGGGTATGTTTCCCTTGAAAACAACGGAGGTTTTTCTCTTGTACAATACACTTTTGATCCACGGGATGTGTCCGGTTACAGCGCCATCGAACTTAAATTAAAAGGCGATGGTAAGAACTATCAGATAAGAGTAAAATCGGAGTCTTCACAATACTACAACTACTCTTGTTCTATTGAAACCACGGGAGAATGGCAAACCATCAGCATTCCTTTTAACAAGTTTATTCCACAATTCAGAGGAAGAGGACTAAACAAGTCCCCTTACCCGGGTAAAATGATAGGAGAGGTAGCTATTCTGATCGGGAATAAAAAGGCAGAGGATTTTAAGATTGAGATTGATAAGATCGTCCTTAAATAAGGAAAAATCCATCAGCTACTCTCTAATATTTTATATCTTGTTTGAAATTCCCCTGTCATGAAAACAAGCTATTTATTCTACTTTCTCCTATTCTCTTTTAGTATTATTTCCAAAGCACAGGAAGTTCCTGAGGTCGATCAGGATCGATTGGAAAAAACGATACATACCCTTGCCAAATACGGAATGAAGGAAAACGGTGAAACCAATCGCGTTGCCTTTAGTGATGCCGACCTGCAAGGCCGAGCATATATCATTTCCCTGATGCAGATATCCGGGTTGGAAGTGAGTGTGGACTATGCCGGGAATATTATCGGGAAACGGGCGGGAAAAGACCCTGGATTGAAGCCAATAGGCTTTGGTTCGCATATAGACATGGTCCCCGATGGAGGAAACTACGACGGATGTGTGGGATCTTTAGCGGCTATTGAAGTGATAAGGACGCTGAACGAAGCAGGCATAAAAACCGAACATCCTCTGGAGGTCTTTATTTTTTCAAATGAAGAAGGGGGCGTAATGGGAAGCAGGGCGATTGTTGGAGAGCTTCTTGATGATGCCCTTTCAGTAATAAATAGCACAGGCTATTCCATGAGAGAAGGGATTAACAGATTGGGTGGAAATGCGGATCGCATCTGGCAGGTTGAACGGGAAGAGGGCAGTTTAACGGCTTTTCTGGAGTTGCATATTGAACAAGGGGGTATTTTAGATCGGGAGGAAATCGATATCGGGGTTGTGGAAGGAATAGTAGGAATAAAATGGTGGGATGTGAATATAAAAGGGTTTGCCAACCATGCCGGCACTACTCCAATGGCCTTGAGAAAAGACGCTTTAATCTCCGCTTCGAAATTCGTATTAACTGTCAATGAAGTGATCAATAGTTACGAAGGGAATCAGGTGGGTACTGTGGGAAGGATTGAGGCATTTCCCGGCGCTCCCAATGTAATCCCGGGGGAAGTACAACTTAGTCTTGAGATTAGGGATTTATCTTCAGCCAAAATAGAGAAACTGTTTGAAGACATTAAAAGTCGGGCCAAAGCTATTGAAGAAAAAACGGGAACTACCTTTAGCTTTACCCCCATTGATGCCACATCGGCTCCTGCCCTTACAGACGAAAGAATTCAAAAACTCATTTCTGAAGCTGCAGCAGAGATGGGCTTAAGTTCGATGCAGATGCAGAGTGGTGCCGGGCATGACGCACAGGATATGGCCCGGATTACTCCGGTGGGTATGATCTTCGTCCCCAGTGAGAACGGTATCAGCCATTCGCCTAGAGAATTTACTTCTCCGGAAGATATGGCTAACGGAGCTAACATTCTCTTACGTACAATTTTAAAATTGGATCAGTCCTGGTTTTAAAGAAAAAATACGAGTAGTCATACTGCAACAGTCTACTCAAATTATATAAATACTTATCTTCATTAAAAATTTTTCTGATGTTAAAACGAATTGTATTTCTTAGTTTTTTTACCCTGACTTTCGGAACTGTACTTGCTCAAAACATCACTGGATTCAGTGCGGAAAACGTAGCAGATCAACTGGATCTGGAAGCCCAATTTGAGGCCCGGTTATCTGCAGAAAACCTGGATACCTGGATGCAGCGCCTTGCTGCGGAACCCCACTGGGTAGGAACTGAATACGGAAAAGAAAATGCCGAGTGGATGATGGAACAATTTAAATCCTGGGGCTACGACACAAAAATAGAAACCTACCACATCCTTTTTCCCTATCCTAAAATACGGGAATTAAAACTCCTGGGGCCTGAGCCTTACCAGGCTACATTAAAGGCCGTTCCGGTAGAAGGTGATCCTTACACAGCTCAGGGCGATGCCCTGTTACCCAGTTATAATGCTTTTTCCACAGACGGGGATGTTGAAGCCGAACTTGTTTTTGTGAACTACGGAATCCCAAGTGATTATGAAGAACTGGAAAAACTGGGAATCGACGTAAAGGGGAAAATTGTAATTGCAAAATACTACGGCTCCTGGAGGGGTATCAAGCCCAAACTTGCCGCAGAAAAAGGTGCTATTGGATGTATTATCTATTCAGACCCCGAGGATGACGGCTATGTCAGAGGAGATGTATATCCTGAGGGCGCATTTAAAAATAAAACAGGGGTTCAGAGAGGATCTGTAATGGATATGCCCCTCTACCCCGGCGATGTCCTTACTCCCGGCTACGCTGCTACAAAAGATGCAAAAAGGCTCGATCGTGATAAGGCACCTACTATTACAAAAATTCCTGTACTTCCCATTTCATATGAAGATGCACAACCCCTGCTGGCTGCCTTAGGAGGTCCTGTTGCACCAGATAACTGGAAGGGAGGCCTTCCGCTTACCTACCATATTGGTCCGGGTCCGGCAAGGGTCCATCTCAAATTGGAATTCGACTGGAAAATTACTCCGGCACATAATGTCATTGCCACCCTGAAAGGCAGAACTTATCCCGATCAATGGGTAATGAGGGGAAACCACCATGATGCGTGGGTACACGGAGCCAATGATCCGGTAAGCGGGATGATCGCCCTTATGGAAGAAGCTCGAGTTATCGGGGAATTGGCCAAACAGGGAACAAGGCCGAAGCGAACCATTGTATACGCAGCCTGGGATGCCGAGGAACCGGGATTGATAGGCTCAACAGAATGGGTAGAGGATCATGAAGATGAATTACAGGAAAAGCTGGTGGCCTATGTCAATACGGATGGTAACGGGCGTGGCTTTTTCAGGGCCGGTGGCTCTCATACCTTACAGTCTATGGTGAGAGAGGTAGCAGATGCTGTTAAAGACCCTCAAACGGGAGTTTCCATTAAAGAAAGGCGAATTGCCGCTCAGATGGTAAACGGGGGAGACAACAGTTTTACCCTTAGTGCCCTGGGATCAGGATCAGATTACACCCCTTTTATACAACATGCCGGAATTGCTTCACTCAACATCGGTTTCGGAGGGGAAAATGCCGGAGGGGAATATCATACAATTTATGATACCTACCCCCACTACAAACGCTTTAAAGATCCGGAATTTGCCTATGGAGTTACCCTGGCCAATGCCGCCGGACGAATCGTTCTCAGAATAGCCAACGCAGACGTTTTGCCATTCGAATTCAAGCAATGGCAATCTACGGTTGAAGGTTACCTGAAAGAAATCATGGATGAAACAGATAAGAAAAGGCAGGCTATTGAAAAACACAACAAACTGGTAGCACAAAATGCCTATCAACTAGCCGCAGATCCACGCAAACCCTTTGCAAAGCCCGCACGAAAAGAAGCTGTTCCCTATCTCGATTTTTCCCCCTTGCAAAACAGCCTGGCACAATTGGGCCAGCGAATTGAAGAGCTCGAAGGTCTTGAACTGGAGTCGCTCCCGGCTAATAAGCAGGAAGCTTTAAACAAAGCACTTAAAGAAACGGAACAGGTACTTACCGAAAGTTCAGGTTTACCGCGCCGTCCCTGGTTCAGGCATCAATTGTACGCTCCCGGGTTTTATACGGGATACGGGGTTAAGACGTTGCCCGGGGTACGCGAGGCCATAGAACAAAATAATTGGAAGGAAGCACAGCAGCAAATCGAAAAATTATCAGGAACCTTTCTGGCTATGGATGAACACCTTAAAAAATTGATCAGCCTTGCGGAATAAACTGATTTAGCATACTCTGGCAATTATATTCAAGTAAAGTTCTTTAATTCACTTAGGCAAGACAGTAGGAAAACGTGGAATTAACAATCATTCTATTTGATATAACACTACTTCAAGCTAAATATTTTGTACCTTAATTGACTCTATATCATTGATATAGCATTGAACCGAAACCACCAACCAAAATAATTATTATGAGCACTAAAGTAAAATTAACCGCAATGATAGCGGGCATACTGGTATGCCTGTATTTTGTATTGCCAAAAGAATCCGAAAAAGATCCTTCACAACTTGCTTCTTACGGAGCAATTAAGTGTACTGTAGCCAACTTTTTACTCAAGGATGTAGATACCACTCAACAAATTTCTCCACTTTTTGAAAATTTGGGTACGCTCAATTTTCCGATTACTACTTCCAATCCCAGAGCACAGGAATTCTTTAACCAGGGATTGCGACTAACCTATGCTTTTAATCATGCAGAGGCACATCGATCATTCATGGAAGCTTCCAGGCTAGATCCAAAATCTCCAATGACTTATTGGGGTCAGGCCTATGCCTTGGGTCCAAATATTAACGATCCTGAACCTTTGGAAGAGCGAAAAATTAAATATAATGAGGCGATGGCAAAAGCCGTTAAGGCGATGTCGACGGCGACCCAAAAGGAACAAGCATTAATTGAAGCACTAACACATAGGTACAGTACTGATATAACTGAAAACACTAGTGATCTAAATAAAGCCTATATGGAGGCTATGGAAAAAATCGTAAAGAAATATCCCGAGGATGCCAATGTACAAGTTCTATATGCCGCCTCAGTTATGAATACCGTTCCCTGGAATTACTGGGATAAGAATGGCAATCCTTCACCCAATATTACCAAAGCCAAGGCAGCATTGGAGATCGCTATGGAGAAAGATCCTGATCATCCCGGGGCACATCACTACTATATACATATGGTAGAACTTCCGTTCCCGGACATGGCCGTTGCAAGTGCAGATAAACTGGGATCTCTTATGCCTGCGGCAGGACATATTGTTCATATGCCTTCGCATATTTACATACGAGTGGGCAGATATAAAGACGCGGTTACTGCAAATCAGGCAGCTATACTGGCAGACGAGGATTATATTTCCCAGTGCTATTCACAAGGCATGTATCCCCTTGGCTACTATCCGCATAACATTCATTTTTTGTGGTCAGCTGCCAGCCTTCTGGGTGCTAGTGATATTGCCATAGATGCCGCAAAAAAGACGGCAGAAAAAGTACCTGAAGGCGAGCTAGTAAACTTGCCCTTTCTTCAGGATTTTGCAGCAACACCATATCTGGCATACACAAGATTTGGCAAATGGAATGACATTTTAACTATTCCAAGTCCAAATCCCGAGATCAAACATTTAAACCTAATTCGTCATTATGCCAGAGGTATAGCTTTTATCAGAAAAGGTAATGTAAAAGAAGCAGAAGAAGAGCTCGAGGCCCTTTCGAGATTAGGTGAAGACGATTCGCTTAAGGACCTAATTGCTACAGCTCACAACAGCTCAGCATCCATCGCTGATATAGCGTATGAGGTAATTGCCGGTGAATTAGCAGCCTTGAAAAAGGATTATCCCACCGCAATAAACCATTTAAAGAATGCTGTGGCAGCAGAAGACAATCTGACATATACAGAACCTGCCGCATGGCATATTCCGACCAGACAAAACCTGGGCGCGATATTGCTTGAAGCCAATGAATACGAAGAAGCTGAGAAAATTTACCGGGAAGATCTCGAAGTTCTTAGGCAAAATGGTTGGTCATTGATGGGGCTTTATAAAAGTCTAAAAGGGCAGGGAAAGATGCAGGAAGCCAATCAAGTCCAGGAAGAATTTAATATGGTATGGAAAGATGCAGATATCGTAATAAGTAATTCGGTCTTGTAACATTGAGTTATGAAATCAAAGAAAATTCTCCTCCCTACTGTCATTTGCATAGCGGGGTTAGCCATAATACTACTTTATTTTCGGAGTTCAATTACTACTAATGAACCCAGGATCTACAATCCTGCGGATCTCAATCCTATGCTTGTAGACTTTGACTATCGGGATGTAAAAAAAGGATATTATGTAAAAGACTTTCGTTTAATAAATCAAAATGCGGATACCATTACCCATGCAGACTATGACGGTAAAATTTACGTAGTCGATTTCTTTTTCACACGTTGTCCGACTATTTGCCCCTTAATGACGAAAAATATGGAAGAGTTGCAGACACTCTTTTACGATAATGATTTGGTAAAATTACTTTCTATTTCGGTTACTCCAACTTTAGATAGTGTTGAAGTACTAAAGCGATATGCAAAAATCCATAATGCTTCCAGTTCAAAGTGGAATATAACAACCGGAAATAAACAACATATTTATGACCTAGCCCGAAAAAGTTACTTTGCTGTCCTTGATGAGGGCGATGGAGGTTTGCAGGATTTTATCCATACTCCTAATTTTATCCTGGTCGATACACAAAGACAAATCAGAGGGATTTATGAAGGTACTCGTTCAGAGGAAATAATACGATTGACGGATGATATTGCCTTACTTTTGAATTAAGAGTTTTATCGCACGTTGATACTCTTCCATCATATCTTCTACGATCTGTGCGGCGGGCTTTATATCGTGAATAACGGCGGAAACCTGTCCGATCTCCAGTTCACCTTCCTTCAAATCACCCTCGAACATCCCGCGTTTTGCCCTGGCCCTGCCCAGCAATTCTCTAAGCTCTTCCGGAGTGGCGCATCGCTGATAGGCCTGTTGAACCTGTTCATAGAATTCATTTTTTAGCATTCTTACAGGAGCAAGCTCTTTTAAGGTAAGCTGGGTATCCCCTTCCTTGGCAGCCACCACTCTTTCTTTAAAACGAACATGAGACGAAGCTTCATCCGACGCTACAAACCGGCTCCCCACCTGTACTCCATCCGCACCTAACACCATCGCTGCCAGCATAGAACGTCCGGTAGCGATACCCCCGGCAGCTATTAAGGGAATCTCAATTTGTTCTTTTACCGCCGGGATCAAGGTAAGGGTAGTAGTTTCGTCCCTGCCGTTATGTCCTCCTGCTTCAAATCCCTCAGCAACTACAGCATCTACACCGGCCTGTTGTGCTTTGAGGGCGAACTTGACGCTACTGACAACGTGTACTACAGTTATCCCTTTATCCTTTAGAAAGGATGTCCATGTTGCGGGATTTCCGGCGGAGGTGAAGACGATAGGCACCTCCAATTCAACAATGATCTCCATGAGTTTATCTATATCCGGATATAACATAGGTACATTTACCCCAAAGGGTTTGGAAGTGGCTTCTTTGCATTTTTGAATGTGTTCCCGAAGTACTTCTGGGTACATACTCCCGGCACCAATCAATCCGAGACCACCGGCGTTGGATACGGCTGAGGCGAGCTTCCACCCACTGGCCCAGATCATTCCGGCCTGAATTATGGGGTATTGTATCCCAAAGAGATGAATAATTCTATTCGACATGGTTTTTTGTTTCTAAGGAAATCAAGATAAGACAATTCAACGGGGAATCAGGAAATCACGCCCGATCCTATAAGTTCATCCCCAATGTACCAGGCCACGAACTGTCCTTCTGTGATCGCTGATTGTTTTTCAAGGAAGTCGACATATACTCCGTGCTCAACCTGGTAGAGGGTAGCTTGCTGCAGGGGTTGTCTGTACCGGATCCTTGCCATTACCTTCATACTTTCGTCCGGATTTAAGGCGAGGTCGGGCCTTATCCAATGTACCTCATCCCCTTTAACAAAGAGGGTTCTGCGGTAAAGTCCGGGATGGGATTTCCCTTGCCCCGTGTAGATCACATTAGAATTGACATCAGTATCAATAACGAATAAGGGTTCTTTGGTTCCCCCAACATCAAGTCCTTTGCGCTGCCCGATTGTAAAGAAGTGGGCTCCCTGGTGTGTACCGACTACCTTACCATCCTTTGGATTGTAATCGGGTTTTTCTGAGTAAAAGGCGAGTTCCTCGGTCTTGTTATTAAATTTAGGGGTACCATTATGATACTGTTGGGCGTCAGCAGGCACTTCCACAATATCGCCTTTTTTTGGCTTTAGTTGCTGTTGCAGGAAATCGGGTAGTCTTACTTTACCTATAAAGCAAAGTCCCTGAGAATCCTTCTTTTCTGCCGTAATTAATTGATTTTCGGCAGCTATTCTGCGTACTTCCGGTTTTGTGAGCTCTCCTACCGGGAACAAGGTTTTGGCCAACTGTTGCTGAGATAGCTGGCATAAAAAATACGACTGATCTTTGTTGGGGTCTTTACCGGCAAGAAGCTGATATTGTAGATTTCCATCTCTATCTTTAGTTTCTCCCTTTCTGCAATAATGGCCTGTTGCAACAAAATCGGCTCCCAGGTCCAGGGCGATTTTCATAAACACATCGAACTTGATCTCCCTGTTACAGAGTACATCCGGATTTGGTGTTCTTCCCATCTCGTATTCTCTGAACATATAGTCGACAATCCTTTCTTTATACTGTACGCTCAGGTCGACCGTCTGAAAGGGTATCCCCAATTTTTCAGCTACGATGAGGGCATCATTACTGTCTTCAAGCCAGGGGCATTCTTCGGAAATAGTTACAGAATCATCGTGCCAGTTCTTCATAAAAAGACCAATAACCTCGTATCCCTGTTGTTTTAACAGATAGGCAGCTACACTACTATCAACTCCTCCCGAAAGTCCGACAACTACTTTTTGCATAATCCTTTTTTCGCGCTGCAAAAATACGAAATATTGTATTTGATCTTCCTTTCTTAAAAGCGAAACACCCCGTATATTTTTGAAAGATTATGAAATGTATTGTTAAATGTTTATTAATATATATTAAACAATGTAAGTTAAATGAAAACATTGGCATATTCCATAACGACTATAAATATGAAGTTTTCTTAATATTTTTCGGGTATTTGTTCGATTAGTTGAGCAATTTGATCTGTTAAAGATTTAATAATTGACTTTTTTTGTTTATTCTTTATAGTATTTTCGTTAAACAGAAACTAAAAAATACAGCAATGAAAACAACTTCAAAACTTATCAAAACATGCTTATTAATCATGGCAGTAGTCTTTATGGCTTCCTGTTCAGATGACGATGGTGACAACCCGATTATCGTTACTTCGGATCCCGACATTGTAGATCTTGCCATAGCTACAGATGACCTTAGCAATCTGGTCGCTGCCCTTCAGAGAGCTGAATTGGTGACTGCTCTTCAGGCCGATGGCCCTTTCACCGTTTTTGCCCCAACCAATGCCGCATTTGAAACTTTCCTTCAGGACAACAACTTCGCTACCTTAGAAGATGTACCAGTAGATGTTCTGACCCAGGTTTTACTCAACCACGTTGTTGAAGGAGAATTTTTATCTTCAAATCTAACCACGAGCTATGTTTCTTCTCTTTCCACAGCTGGACCAGGAGGAGCGAACCTTAGTTTATACATTGATACCTCCAATAGCGTAACGATCAACGGAATTTCTGATGTAGTTACTCCTGATGTAGAAGCTGAAAACGGAGTTGTACATATTGTAGATGCAGTAATTGGGCTGCCTAATATAGTTGACCACGCCGTAGCGAACGCCGGCCTTACTGAATTGGTAGGTGCCCTGACAGATGGTGGAAATACTACCTTCACTGATCTATTATCTGATGATACTACTGATTTTACGGTATTTGCGCCTGTAAACGATGCTTTTGCTGCTTTTGAAAACCCAAATGGAAATGAACTGGCAAATATCCTTTCCAACCATGTGATAGTTGGAACTGCAGCCTTTTCAAGCGGATTGAGCAACTCATACGTTTCTACAGCCGGAGTGAATACTGACGGAGATAACCTGAGTCTTTATATTAATACAGACAGTGGAGTGACCTTAAATGGAGTAAGTGATGTTGCCATTGCTGATATCGTAGCTACCAACGGAGTGATCCACGCAGTAGATGCTGTAATCGATGTGCCTACAGTAGTGACATTTGCAGTAGTAGATCCTAATTTCTCTACTCTGGTGAGTGCCCTGACTGAATTGACTCCGGCCACAGATTTTGCCGGAATCCTATCCAGGACAGCAGGTGGCAATGGAGATGGAATCGACCCAGACTTCACCGTATTTGCCCCAACTAACGCTGCTTTTGATGCCCTGGCCGAGATTCCGGAAGAATCAGTTTTGACTCAGGTTTTATTACACCATGTTATAGGTGGAGCCAATGTAAGGTCGGGGGATCTCACTGACGGAATTATGCCAGCTACTCTGGAAGGCGATATGATTACTATCAACCTCCCCGGTACTGGAGACAATATAGCCGATGTAACAGATGGTTCCGGAACTACAGGAATTGGAATTGTAGCTGTAGATGTACAAGCAGGCAATGGCGTAATCCATGTCCTCAACCAGGTGATGATACCAAACACAGGTAATTAAATATTCTATTTTGTTTTGTTCATAAAAATGGCTGCAGAGTGCAGCCATTTTTCTTTTAAATGAAGACAGATCAATTTTGTGTTCTCACCAGACAACAGATTCAAAACTGTTAGCATACAAAAACGACAGCTTGACAACTTAACTTTTTAAAAGGAAGATGAATAATGCATATTTGAAATCCCAAATCTTACCAAACATAACCAACGAAAAAAGCTCCCTTAATTGAGGGAGCTTTTTGCATTTTGTATTCTTTTGTAATGGTCTAGTCCTCCTCCTCGAGTAAATCAATAACTTCATAGCCGTCATCAATTGCCCTGTAAAGGGTCTCGTTTAATTCGTAGGTAGGGATGCCGTCAAAATCCATTTCTTCCGCATCTTCAGGAAGTTCTTTGACCACAGCTCCAATAGGTGCAGAGACAACTTCATATTCATCATCTACATTCTGATAGAAAACGCCTGCAGCGTAATAATAAGCAGCACCTCTTACCATGATGCGGGTTAAGGCTCCTGCTGCCATACGGATCCGGAATCCACGAGGAGGAAAGGCTCGTGCATATACCCCTCTCCGGGCTACGTAATACATAGTCCCAACAGGATAGTACGACACATTGCGCCAGACTCTTGCTCTTGTATTTGCCGGTAGTCTTCTCAGGGTTCTGCGTCTTAATCTTCGTTTCTTCCTTCGGATTTTTCTTTTGGTAGTACGATTTACTTTAACTACCCTATTTGTGCGGCGGTTTACCACCTGGGCCTCAGCCTCAGGAGTATGAAAGAAAAACATCAGCAAGAATGCCGATATAATAAGTTTCCAGTTCTTCATGGGTTTGATTTTAGTTATTCTTTTATTCCTTTATGACTTAAAGTCTGGAAAAAGGTTTAACCTTTAAACCCAAAACGATGGATACCAGGGTTTAGTATCTCCTGGGAAAGTAGCAAAAGAGTAGAAATATTAAGAAATACCAGAGGATTACTTTTTCTTTTTCTGTTGCTCTGCCTGTTCCATCATCTCCCTCATCTTGCGCTGAAACTTATTTTCCTTCTTAGGTTTCGCTTTGTTGAGTTGGATCTGAGCGTGGATCTTGTCCTCATTCAGGATAAAGCGTTTAATCGCCAGCATGATAAAGATCGTAATGAGGTTAGAAACAAAATAGTACAAACTTAGTCCACTCGCATAGTTGTTAAAGAAGAACAACATCATCAGGGGCGACAGGTACATGATAAACTTCATATTGGGCATCCCGGGCTGTGTTTGCATATTCTGCCCTGTGGTCATCATCATATAGATAAAGATCGCAATTGAGGCCAGGATTGGAAAAAGACTAACATGGTCTCCGTAAAAAGGAATGCTAAACGGAAGCTGCGCAATTGTATCGTAGGACGATAAATCTTCTGCCCATAAAAACGACTTCTGTCTTAGGGCAAATGAAGTTGGAAAAAACATAAACAGGGCGTAAAAAATGGGCAACTGCAGCAAAGCAGGAACACACCCACTCATGGGACTCACCCCCGCCTTGTTGTACAATTTCATGGTCTCCTGCTGCTTTTTCATCGCATTGTCCTTGTACTTCTCACCGATCTCTGTGATCTCAGGCTTAAGAACTTTCATCTTAGCCTGGGAGAGGTACGACTTGTAAGTAACCGGAGACATTAAGAGTCTCACAATTATGGTCATGACGACAATGGCAAGTCCGAAAGGCAGGAACGAACTCAGAAAGCCATAGAAGGGGGTAAAGATGTGGCGATTGATCCAACCAAAAATACCCCACCCGTAAGGGATAGATTCTACGAGACCAAGATCCTTGTATTTCTCAAGAACGTCGATATCTGTAGGCCCGTAATACCAGTTCATGGCATAAGAGAGCTCTCCTCCTTCCAGTTGCAGAGGAGCAACAGTATTGTACTCTTTGGTGAATTTAGTTTCCTTACTCTCCTCTTCCACCAAATTCTTTGAGGTAAGCTCAGCGGTTTCAAAAGGTGTATTAGTCGTAAGTATGGAGCTAAAGAAATGCTGTCTGTAAGACAACCACTTTATATCTGTTTCAGTCTCCTCATCGTCGCTAGTTTCCGAAAGCTTACTGATCTTCCCATCTTCGTGGTTATACGTGAGGCGGGTATAGCGATTACCGTATTGAATACTCTTGTTATGACGAATTCCCTTTAGCCTCCAGTTAAGGTTGATAGGTCTGCTATCATTAAATACACCATCGAGTCCTTGCGAGCGCACAGTGAATCCCACCAGGTATTCCCCGGGTTTCATCTCATATCGATACTCAAGGAATTGCTGAGGTGCGACTTTAGCTTTCATCGAAAGGATCTGAATATCCCCATCCCTGCTGAGGGAAGGTTCAAAATACAGGTCTTTGGTGTTCAGTACTCTGTTATTTCGGGTGGTAAAGCTCAGATCAAACACAGCATTCCCGTCCTTGATCAGGTAAACTGGCACTGAATCATAAGTCACGAAATTCTTCAGTAAAGCCTCGGTGATCTGTCCTCCTTTATTACTTATCTGAAGGTTAAGTACGTCGTTTTCAAGGGTGGTAGTACCTTCCGTTGCAGGAGTGAATCCGAATTCCCCAATAGCATTTCTGTAATTTGCAAGAGCTGTGGAATCTTGTAAATTGACGGATTGAGTTTCCAATACGGGTGTCTCTTCCTCTGCTTCAACTGCCTTTTCAGCTTCCTGTTGTTGTTCTATTTGTGCTTTCTGGGCTTCAATTTCTTCCGGGGTGGGTTGGTTCTGGTAAAACCAGAATAACAGAATCCCGAAGATCAGGACAAAGCCGATAATTGAATTAAGGTCTAATTTTTTCTCTTCCATCTAATATCTGTCGTATCTAGCTGTTCTTCATCCTGTATTCAGAATGCGAAAGTTTCTTTTTACGGGTTTGCAAATATAGGCCCAATTGTGGAGTTTATGCCAAACTGGCATTGGTTTGTTGTTTTTTATGGAGCTGAACGGCTTTGATAAATCCAACAAAAAGAGGATGGGGATTGGCCACTGTGCTTTGATACTCCGGGTGATATTGCACCCCGACAAACCAGGGATGATCCGGTAATTCTATGATCTCAACCAGTTGTGTATCACTGTTGATCCCTGAAGCAACCATACCTGCCTTTTCAAATTGTTCTTTGAAATCATTGTTGAATTCATACCTGTGTCTGTGCCTTTCTGAGATATGATTTTGTCCGTGATAAACCCTTGAAACCAGGCTTCCTTCTTTTAATTCACAATCCCAGGCTCCTAGTCGCATAGTCCCTCCCTTGTTGGTGATATGCTTTTGTTCCTCCATAAGACTGATGACAGGGTATGGCGTCTCCTCATCCATTTCGGTAGAATTGGCGCCTTCAAGTCCCAGTACATTACGGCCAAATTCGATTACTGCCATCTGCATGCCCAGACAAATGCCCAGGAATGGGATTCCATTTTCTCTCGCATACCTAACTGCCTTGATCTTTCCTTCAATACCTCTTTCCCCAAAGCCCGGAGCAACGAGTATTCCATCAAGACCCTTCATTTTTTGTTCAAAATTCGCTTTGGTGATATACTCGGAGTGAATCGACCTTACATTTACTTTTACCTCATTAATAGCCCCGGCATGGATAAACGATTCCAGGATAGATTTGTACGAGTCCTGCAATTCTACATACTTTCCTATGAGTCCGACCGTCACTTCACTTTTTGGATGCTTATGCCTGTCGAGGAACTCGTGCCATTGGGTAAGATCGGGTTCAGTATCATCAGGAAGGGCCAGTTTCTTAAGGGCTACCGTGTCGAGGCCTTCCTCCTGCATAAGGATGGGAACATCGTAAATGGTAGAGGCATCTATCGACTGAATCACCGCTTCGCGTTTTACGTTACAGAACAAGGCGAGTTTTTCTTTAATCTCATCTGATAGTTGATGTTCTGTCCGGCACACAAGGATATCGGCCTGGATCCCACTTTCCATCAGCGTCTTAACAGAATGCTGAGTGGGTTTTGTCTTTAATTCCCCAGCTGCCGATAAGAATGGAACCAGGGTCAGGTGAATCACAATGGCGTTATTGTCCCCTAATTCCCATTTCAACTGCCTTACCGATTCTATATAGGGTAAGGACTCTATATCCCCAACGGTCCCTCCTATCTCTGTTATAATAATGTCGTATTCCCCTGTTTTTCCCAGGAGTTGTATTCGCTCCTTGATCTCATTGGTAATATGAGGAATTACCTGAACTGTTTTCCCAAGAAATTCTCCCCTTCTTTCTTTTTCTATAACAGATTGGTAGATCCTTCCCGTAGTAACATTGTTAGCCTGGGAAGTCTTTACATTGAGGAATCGTTCGTAATGTCCAAGATCGAGATCTGTTTCCGCACCATCATCCGTTACATAGCATTCTCCGTGCTCATAAGGATTTAAGGTCCCGGGATCTACATTGATATAGGGATCTAATTTTTGAATGGTGGTCTTATAACCGCGAGCCTGAAGTAGCTTAGCCAGCGAGGCTGCAATGATTCCTTTGCCTAAAGAAGAAGTTACGCCCCCCGTAACGAATACGTATTTTGTAGCTGCCATTTCGCGCTTCTTGGTTACGGGATTCAAAGATACAAATTGCATCGGCAAATCACGGGGAATCGATTGGAAAATCTTTTCGGATTTTTATAAGAAGGGCTTCCAAACCGTTTTCTTTGACCTCCAGTGCCTGCTTCATCATAAATCCCAGTTTCCCCTCCGGAAATCCTTTTTGCCTGAACCATAGTAAATAGCTTTCGGGTAATTGCACCAGATATCGACCCTTAAATTTGCCGAAGGGCATTTTGTAATGTGCGAGTGTGATCAGTTGATCTTTCTCCGGTTTCAATTCCATCCTTAAAATTAAATCTTTTACATTTGAGAAGGAGCAAAATCTAAGTTTTATGAAAAGGAGATCTTTTATTACTTCCGCTGCTACCGTTTCAGCCGGTATGGTGGCTACACCCAAGGTTTGGGGAAAAGACCTGCCCAATTATGATCCTCAAGGCCTCAAGGGAAATATTCACCACAGTGCCTGTTACTGGTGCTATAATTCCATCCCTTTAGACCAATTCCTATCCGATCTTTCCGGCCTGGGGGTGAAGGCTATTGATCTTGTGGGTCCGGAAGACTGGCCGCTATTAAAAAAACACAATATCCATGCCTCCATGTGCTGGGGAGCCGAGATTAACTTAACCGATGGATGGTGCGATCCCGAGTTTCATAAACAACTTATAAAAAACTATTCTGAGATGATTCCTAAAGTGGCAGAAGCCGGCTACACCAATCTGATCTGCTTTAGCGGCAGCAGGAGAGGAATGGATGATGAAGAAGGGTTGCAGAATTCAGTTCGGGGTTTAAAAAATATCCTGTCACTAGCCGAGAAGCACGGTGTGGTGATACAGATGGAATTACTAAATTCCAAGGTTGATCATGCGGATTATATGTGTGATAAGACAAAATGGGGAGTAGCTTTATGTGAAGCCCTGGGATCTGATAATTTTAAGCTCCTATACGACATCTACCATATGCAGATTATGGAAGGAGATGTGATCAGAACCATCGAACAATACAAGGACTATATCGGTCATTATCATACCGGGGGAAATCCCGGGAGGCATGAGATCGATGAAACCCAGGAACTGTATTACCCGGCCATCATGGAGGCGATTCTAAAAACCGGTTTTAAAGGGTATGTCGCTCAGGAATTTATTCCCAGCTGGGAAGATAAAATCGCAGCTTTGAAACAGGGAGTACAAATCTGCGATGTATAATTTTCAGCATTAACCTGCAGTTCTCCTGAGCTCTTCGGCGATCATGGCATTCCACTCTGCCTGCTTTTCTTGAGCCCGGGAAAAATTGGTTTCCTCATCGTACCTAGATTGAAAATCTCTCAGCTCTTTAATAATATCATTGTAGATCTTTTTCATTTCGGCCTTTACGTTTGAAGTGAATCTATACCCCTGAATCTTCCTGCGCATTTTCCTGGCAAAGAGTTCCGAAATATCAAAGTGCAGTTGTTCATGGCTCAGGATGATGTCATTGGCCACTTCAGGTCGGTACCAGGAGGCTTCCGGATAGAAATAAGCGTTAACGCTACAATCCACTTCCATCTCTCCTGCCTGCTCAAGGGCGGAAAACTGATAAGCAATACCACTGGCTGTTGTTGCTGCAATTCTGGAACCGGCATGGGGAGGAGATTTAAAATCTTCCCAGCTCAGTCGGTGCGAAGATTCCCATAAAATTGCACCATCTTCCTGCCCATATCCCTGAAACAGACCCAGGAATACGATAAAAACACCTAAGTTTTTAATTAGCTCCAATGGAAATTAATTCTCTTTTCGATATCGGGATGTATGCTGTAGAGAACAGGACATGTCCTGGCTGAGTTCTCGAGTATCACACGCTGTTTTTCGGCAAAACCCGTGGGCATGTGCAATTCAATTTCTATTTTATTGATGCGTCTCGGATCCGAAGTCATGTGTTTTACTACCTCAGCATAAGCTCCGTCAAGAGTGGCATCCCAAGTTTTGGCCTTTATCCCCATAACAGTTAACATACAACTGGCCAATGCGGTTGCCACAGTGTCAGTGGGTGAAAATGCCTGCCCGAGTCCATTGTTATCAAGGGGGGCGTCGGTAATAAATTGATTCCCCGATGCGATATGCTCACAAGTTGTCCTGAGATTACCCGTATAGGTTACTTTAGAGGTCATTTGAAGTCGGGGTTATCTGCATTACTCGCATATTTTCATATTTCATTATATAGGTAGCGCGGTTGAAATATCCTGAGGTAAAAGCCTGGACATAATCGAATTTATTCCCGGCGTATTCGGTTAATCCAATAATGCCTGCAGTACTGAAAAGATTGGGTCTGTATGCCAGTTTCAGCAACAGATCCAGGGTGAGATCAAATCCGCGTACAGCGTACTTATCAGGATCCCCTCCAAAACGAGCTCTGTACCTTCTAACAAATGCATCCTCACTTACTTCCCTGTCGATGGAAGGATAGGTGAAATTAAGGTTCGACAAGTGGGAAACGGAGATCACATCGTTTTCAAATGCGCGGTTTTTATTTGTGGTGAACATCCGCACCTGAGTCGTATCCGAAATGGTAGAATTGAGGATTGAACTTACGCTGGAAACCAACTTAAAATTTTCGGTCTCTAAAATTACCCAGTTTTCATTATCAATACTGAGCAGGTTGGTCAGAGCTTCTATATCAACGGAAATATTTTTTTCATCTTCGCGTACTTTCAGTGCTCTGGCCATTGGAAACTTCTCTTGTATCCTGACACGTGTTGAATCATTTTGCGCATCATTGATGACAATAATATTCTGATCGGTCCTTATAGATCCCATATAATCAAGCATCTTCAGTCGCAATATGCTGTCTGAAGGAACGGAAAAAAATACATTCGGTAAATCAAGGTCGCTCTGTGCACTCAATGGGGCCACAATCGGAACTCCTGCAGGGCGCGCCTGCATGGCAGCTTCCTTAAGGGCTTCCGCTTGTAAGGGACCGATGATTGCATTTACAGAAGATAAGTCCTCCCTTGCCAAAATTGATCTGACCTTTTCCCTGCTCAATTCTGTATCGTAGGTTTTTACCCTGACAGAAATACCTAAATCGGACAGAGAATCCATAGCGACAAGCGCCCCGCTGTATAAACCAAGGCTGTATTTTAGGGCGTTACTTCGTTCTATAGTACTTTCCACATTCTCAACGTTATTCAATTCCAGTCGATTCATACGAAAGGGAAGCATCACCATCAGTGAAGGTCTATTTTCCCTACTAATGCTGTCCAGGAGATTTATTTTATCGAGGATCAGGGAATTTCTCACTTCGAGTTTACCTGCTTTTTCCCTGGGCAATTTCAGCACCATACCGGCTTTTAGTCCCCTGGACAAATCTGGATTCAGGGCCAGCAATTCGCTGTATCCGATACCGAGCTTTCTGGTGAGGGAAAATTCGGTTTGTTTAGGTTTTACTTCGTAAAAAATATAGTTTTCTGCATTGACCTCTTCAGATTCAAGTTTCTTTTGAGGTAAGCGAAGTACCATTCCTTCTTTTAGTCCGCCCTGCTCCAGTATCATCGGATTCAGCCTGATAATGTCCTCAGAGGTTATTCCGTATTCCCCGCTCAGGCTATACATGGTTTTCTTTGGTGGTACTGTGTAGGAGACGTAGAGTTCTACTTCCTGCCCTTCCACTGTACTCCCCGGGGGTTTGGGTAATTGCAGCTCCTGCCCTACGGCCAGATAGTCGCTATTTTTTTCCAGAGATGGGTTTAGTGCCACTAAACTATCAACGGTGATCCCGTATTTATGGGCAATGCTCCAACGCGTTTCCTTAGGGGAGACGGTGTAGGTCTCAAAATCATCCGGATTGATCGCATTGGGGTCCTCCTCTATCTCAGGGTAAACCGGAATCTGAAGTCGCATTCCTTTCTTCAGGGGCATACTGTACAATTCTTTGTTGTACCTTTTTATTTCATCTTCGGAGATTTCGTATCGCCTCGAAATCCCATAAAGGGTTTCTTTTCTGCGGACGCGATGTGTTCTGTAGCTTGCGGGTTCACGCTGAACCTCCTGGACTTCTGTCGTTGTTTTTTCCGAAACATTTACGGGATTGTCGGGCAGGGGTTTGGTATCTGATACACTTGCCTGAAGTGGAATAACAAGAATAGTATTAGGTTTTAAAACATCTCCCTGTTTGATCTCCTTGTTGTATTTGAGGATGTTATAAGGAGTTACCCGGTAGAGCTTCGAGATGCTGTAAAGGGTCTCACCTTCCTTAACGGCGTGTGTTTTAAACTGCTGTGCATGAACCTGAAAGGTAAACAGGAGAAATAAAACAAGACAATTCAGTACTTTCATATTATTATATACGTTTATTCCCACTCGATGGTTGCCGGCGGTTTAGAACTTATGTCATAAACCACTCTGTTTACCCCAGGAACCTTATTAATAATGTCATTAGACATTTTTTGCAGGAATTCATAGGGTAAATTTACCCAATCTGCCGTCATTCCGTCTGTACTTTCTACAGCTCTTAATGCAACGCACTTTTCATATGTTCTTTCATCTCCCATCACACCTACACTATGTACGGGAAGCAACATAGCTCCTGCCTGCCAGACATCGTCGTACAGGCCCCATTCTCTCAGGCCATTAATAAATATAGCATCCACTTCCTGCAGCATGGCCACTTTCTCCCGGGTAATATCCCCCATGATTCTGATTGCCAGTCCGGGACCCGGAAAAGGGTGTCTGCCGAGGCGTTCATCGGCAATTTCCAATGTAGCCCCTACCCTTCTCACTTCATCTTTAAATAACATTTTTAAGGGCTCCACTACTTTTAATTTCATATAATCTGGCAATCCGCCAACGTTATGATGACTTTTTATGGTTGCCGACGGGCCTCCCGAGGCTGAAACCGATTCTATACGGTCTGGGTAAATTGTTCCCTGCGCCAGCCATTTGGCGTCCTCCACCTTGTGTGCTTCATCGTCAAATACATCGATAAAGACCCCACCGATGATCTTTCGTTTCTTCTCAGGATCCTCTTCCCCAGCCAAGGCATCCAAAAAGCGTGCCGAAGCATCAACACCTTTGACATTTAGTCCCATATGCTCGTATTGATCGAGCACTTCCTCAAACTCATTTTTCCTCAGCAGTCCGTTATTGACAAAAATACAATGCAGGTGTTTTCCGATCGCCTTGTGCAAAAGCACTGCGGCCACTGTGGAATCAACCCCCCCGGAGAGCCCCAGGATTACTTTGTCATTTCCTATCTCTTTTTTTAATTCCTCTACGGTTGTCTCTACAAAGGCATCGGGTGTCCATGTTTGTTCCAGTCCGGCAATGTCGACAAGAAAATTTTCAAGCAACTGCTTCCCATCTTTGGTATGGTAGACCTCCGGATGAAACTGTATGGCATATATCTTTTCATCAGCAATCTTGTAGGCTGCAATTTCAACATCAGCTGTGCTGGCCAGCAGTTCTGCTTTGGGAGGTAGTTGTTGTATCGTATCTGAATGGCTCATCCAGACCTGTGATCCTGATGATATGTTCTTAAAAAATGGCTCTCCTTCCTTGATTTTTGAAAGTCGGGCCCGACCGTATTCCCTGGTCTTGGAGGGGGCTACATTACCGCCGTGAAAGTGGGCTATATACTGGGCCCCATAGCACACGCCCAGAAGGGGTATCTTACCTTTTATCCCATTAAGTTCAGGATGTGGAGCTTCATCAGATCGAACAGAAGAAGGAGATCCCGAAAGAATTACGGCTTTGTATTCAGAAAGATCCTTTGGCAGGTTATTATAAGGCTTTATTTCACAATATATATTGAGTTCCCTCACCCTGCGAGCGATGAGCTGGGTGTACTGGGAGCCAAAATCAAGGATAAGGACGTTGTTTTGCATGGGCAAAAATAGCAATTTGAGCTATTTTCGGACCAAGTTTTTTCTATATTTATTATACGGTTATCAACCTTTTAGAAAATGAAACACGCATCGTCCCTGATTTTTGGAATATCGATAATAATTGCAGCCTTCTTTCTTGGCAATGCCTACAAGGATAGAGCCAATCCACCCAAGATTATCACGGTCACTGGCCTTGGAAACGAAAATTTTACTTCTGACCTTATCGTTTGGGAAGGATATTTTTCAACCTTTAACACCAACCTTAAGGCCGCCTTTGAACAGCTCAATATGGATAAGGAAATAGTGAAGGATTATTTACTATCAAAAGGTATTCCTGAGGAAAATATCATTTTCAATTCGGTTCAGACTGCAGAACAAAGGGACAACAAATACGATAATGGAAATTATATAGGGAGTGTCTTTCGTGGGTATTCCTTAACACAAAGTGTAAAAATCGAATCAAATGATGTTGAGCTCATAGAGGAAGTGGCAAGAGAAATCACCGAATTGCTGAATAAGGGAGTTCAATTTAACTCATCCCCTCCCAGATACTATTACACTCAATTGGCCGATCTGAAAATTAAAATGATTGCTCAGGCTACGGAAGATGCCCGACTCCGGGCAGAAAAAATAGCAGAAAATTCAGGAGGAGACCTTGGAAATCTTCTCTCTGCCAAAATGGGAGTATTTCAGATAACGGGACAAAACTCAGATGAAGAATACAGTTGGGGCGGGGTTTACAATACTTCAGAAAAGAAAAAAACCGCCTCTATTACCATGCGCCTTGATTATGAAGTGCAGTAAATATGAATTTTATAAGAACAACAGGCGGTAAAAAGAAAAGCCCTGACCCCTACGGTCAGGGCTTTCAAATCAAAAACCAACCTAAACACATGAATTTTTATGACACTTTGCTAAAATTCTTTTTCAAAGCAATTTATTATAGAACAACTCATATTAAAAAAACCCTACCTCATCTTCAAAATTTTTATCTTTAGTACATAAATAACACATTAATGATTCAAAATTATTTAGAGGAAATTAAATCTGAACTACAAAGGGCTGCCTCTGAAAAAGACCACCCTTTTCGCTATTTTACCCTGGCCACAGTAGGTTTGGAACGAGTCGCCCGACTGAGAACTGTCGTTTTGCGAAAATTTGAGAAGGACCTGAAACTTATTTTCTATACAGACAGCAGATCAAAAAAAATGATCCATTTACAGGAAAATAAAAATGTTGGCCTGTTATTTTACAATCCGCAGACGCTGACCCAGATTCGAATGGAAGGAATAGCCAATGTTATTCAGGATAAGGAGGCTATCGCCAAAGCATGGGATGAAATAGAGCTAAAAGCAAGAAAAGATTATACAACGGTGTCCACACCCGGAACAAGCCTCGACAGTCCTGATCAGTTAGACTACCTCGACGATGAGGATCATTTTTGCATCATTGAAGTCATCCCCTTTAAAGTAGAATACCTTCAGTTAAAACGTCCTAATCACATTCGTGTGAATTATTCCCTGGAGAATAATCGGTGGGAGGGTGAATTTATTGTCCCATAGGATCTAAGCAATCTAAGGTTCTCCCAGGGTATCTAAAATAACCCTGATATCTTCTTCTGTAGTATCCGGATTGATAAAACAAAAGCGCAATACCGTCTGGTAATCCCCTTCGGCTTTCCACAAGGTTGGTGTCACCAAAGCTATCCCGTCCCTGTGATTTCGGTAGGTCCACTCTTTATACTGTTGTGCATTCCAGCCTTCACGCCGGAATAAGACACAAGACAAGCTGGGGGGTCTTACCAGGGATAATTCTGATCTCCCTTCTATTAATTCACCGGCCTTATTAGCCAATTCTATACCCCGTTCCACAGCCCATTTATACTTCTCGGTGCCATGAGTGGCCAGGGAAAACCACAGAGGCATTCCCCTTAACCTTCTTGTTAACTGGATCTGATAATCAGCGGGGTTAAAGCCGCTGGCTCCTTCATCTTTAAAAATATCGAGATATGATCCCTCCTGAGAATGTGCCTCCAGGGCAAGCGCAGGTTCTTTATATAGGATTGCTCCACAATCATATGGGGAAAAAAGCCATTTGTGCGGGTCGATGGTAATGCTGTCTGCTTTTTCAATCCCGTTAAATAGATGTCTTACCGAATCTGCAACCAGTGCGCCACCTCCGTAGGCGGCATCTACATGAAACCACAACTCTTCTTTTTCACAAACGGCGGCAATTCCCTGGAGATCGTCTATTATTCCAGCATTGGTAGTGCCACCGGTAGCCACAATAGCGAACAAGCGTTCTCGTTTATCAATATCCATCGAATTGATCTGCTCTTGCAGGGCTATTCTGGTCATAGCTCCGTCCGTTTCAACAAGGTGGACATCGGCATCGATCACTTTGGCCATAGCCTTAATGGAAGAATGTGCCCCTGAAGAAGTTATAATCAGGCCTTTTTTGTTGCAGTTATCGGGCTTTTTACGCCAATTTTCACGTGCAGTTACCATGGCGGAAAGATTGGCAGCGGTACCTCCACTTGTAAAAACACCAAAAGCACCTGCCGGCATGCCTGTAAGGGAAACCAACCATTTCATTGCCTGGTTTTCACAGAAAATTCCCCCTGCCCCTTCCATCCAATAAGCGCCATGGATACTGGATGCCGAAGTGACCAAATCGAACATCACAGCAGCTCGTGTTGGTGAGGCCGGAACAAATGCAAGATGCCTGGGATGGTCTATTGGGACTGTTGACTTCACAAGTACATCGCGAAAAAGCTCAAAAGCCTTCTCCCCTCCTATCCCTTCAGGGGTTATAGTCTCCCCAACCAGGGCAAACAGCTCTTCTTCCTTCTTTATATCTCCTAAGGAGGGTGATGTATTGGTGATCCTGTTTATGGCATATTTCATGACATCGAGTGTCATTTCTACCAAATCGATATCTATGTTGTGCATGGGTGGGTTATTAAAATAAATTTATTCGATATCAAACCTGAAATTTCTGAATAATCAGGAAAATCGAAGAACATAAAATTCCTTTGCCAGCGGATCGAGGGATTTTATAAGCTCAGGTATCAGATCTTCCCCTATGTCGAGATAGAGTTCTGAAAAATTGAGACTGCGTTCCTGAAGGGATTGATTTGGAAATAATTCATTCTGGATTTCCGTCATCCGAACTACCTGATCTTTCAACTTTCTTTTCTGAGCCTTCAACAGCCTTTTTTCAAGTTTATCGAGTCCTTTTAATTGTTTTACTTCCTGAGCTTTCACAGCTCCCAGAAACGATTTGTCTGTTTTCTCTGCCAGCTCGTATAGTTCTTTAAATTGAGCTTTCAGGTGATTTCTCTGAGGGCTAAAATCAATGTCTATATTGGAAATTTCACGTATTTTCTTGTTGATCAGGCGATTCTGGTCCAGGAAAAGATCAGCTACATCAAGGTTCATTTTTTGAAGCTTTCGTTGCTGTTTCTCTGTGATCACCAGAGCTGAATTACGCAGGAGGAGGATAGGGAAAGGTACTTCCACGGCATCAAAAAAAGATTTCAATTCAAGCCAGTAGGCCAGTTCACCACCACCGCCGATATAACACAAATTAGGCAGTATTACTTCCTGATAAAGAGGTCTTGCAATTACATTGGGAGAGAACCTCTCCGGATATTGCTCAATTTCCTTTGCAATCTCTTCTTTTGTAAACTCAAGGGAAGTGTTATTTACATAAAACATCCCATCTTTTTCAATGATACGTTCTCTGAGCCCTTCTTTTAAATAGAAATAATTGATCTCCCTTGGATTGACCTGAATATTATATCTTTCTGCAACGGATTCCAGTTCATTAATAGTCTTTGACACCTCCTTAAATGCAACGTTTTGGAAGAGATCTTGTTTGATATAAGGAATAAGGGCTTGTTTTAATAAGGTATCATCTCCATCTACAATGACGAGGCCTTCTTTTCCAAAAAGCTCATTTGCAAGGTAACGGGTTGCAGAAGCCAGATCGTCATGCTTCAGATAAGCCTCTTTAAAAAGGCGTTTCAGTCCGGCAGCGAACTTACCGGCTCCCATTTCGAGAGTGAGCATTTGCAGGACCCCGTCTAGCCCTTTTGTAGATAAACTGCCTACTGCGCCCTCCGATTCACGATTCCACTGCAACTTTTTCCCTTTAAAATTGAAGTAATTGATCTCTTCAAAATCGTGGTCCTCTGTTGCCATCCAGTATACGGGCACAAAATGGTTGTCGGGGTACTGTTTCTTAAGTGTTGTGCAGAGTTTTATGGTAGAAATAATCTTATAGAGAAAGTAAAGAGGACCTGTAAAAAGGTTCAGTTGATGACCCGTAACAATGGTAAATGTATTCTTATCCGACAGCAGTTTTAAATGTTCCTTTGTTTTGGGTGATGCCGAAATCTCGCCGTATTGTTTTCTCAGAACCTTTACCAGGACTGTCCGTTGCTTTTCTGTATATGACTGTTTTTTTTCCTCTAGTTGTGACTTAAAGGACTCTATGTTTGGGAATCTGGCGTAGAAGGGTTTTAATGAGTCAGACTCATCCAGGTAGTCATTGATAAGATCTGAAAAATACCCGGTTTTTCGGAATGGGATTCCTTCTAACTGCATATTGGTTTGTTACTGCTTTTCAAAGATAAGGTTCTGGCGATTCTCATATCCCAAAAATACGTTAAGTTGTTTCAAATTCAATGTAGTTCCCAATTGATGGTATAAAACATGATCTTTCCTTTCTGTTTAGTGCCCTAATCCTGGCTTGTAATTCGTAGTATATTTCAAATGATCAATTCGATTTAAATCCTTAGATTTGAGATTCGCATCTCATATAATTCCTATGAAAAAACAGATTCTTTCAATTCTTTTTATACTTCCGTTATTAACTTTTTCTCAGAATATTCAATCCCCTTCAGAATTCCTCGGTTACGAGCTGGGAACTCAGTTCTCCAGGCACCACCAGGTGGTTGAGTATTACAAATACCTGGCGGCTTCAGCGGCCGACCGGGTTCAACTGATTCCATACGGCAAAACTAATGAAAGACGACCTCTGCTATTGGCCTACGTATCGTCACCGGAAAACATGGGGAATCTCGAGACTATCAGGCAAGAGCATCTTCAAAGCACTACAGGAGGAGAAAATGCTTCCAAAGCCATTGTCTGGCTGAGTTACAACGTACACGGGAACGAAAGTGTAAGTACGGAAGCTTCTATGCAGACCATCTATGAGCTGCTGACCAGTAAAAAGGAATATCTGGAAAACACCGTAGTAATCATCGATCCCTGTATAAACCCCGATGGTCGTGATCGTTATGTTAACTTCTACAATTCGTTTAAAAATACGCCCTACCAGGCAAACCCTGATAGTAAAGAGCACCATGAAGGGTGGTTAAGCGGGCGCGCCAATCACTATATGTTCGATCTCAATCGGGATTGGGCGTGGCTAACCCAGGTGGAGAGCCGGCAACGACTTGTAATGTACAACCAGTGGCTCCCACACATACACGTGGATTTCCACGAGCAGGGAGTTGATAATCCCTACTTTTTTGCCCCTTCTGCCGAGCCTTATCACGAAGTAGTTACACCCTTCCAACGGTCCTTCCAGGAGACCCTTGGCAGAAATCATGCAAAGTATTTTGACGCAAATGGCTGGTTCTATTTTACCAAGGAGCGTTTTGATCTCTTCTATCCCAGTTATGGGGACACCTATCCCACCTATAATGGGGCAATAGGGATGACCTATGAACAGGGAGGCAGCGGACGCGCCGGTCTGGGAGTAAAAACCAGTATAGGAGACACCTTAACCCTCAAAGACAGAATAGCCCATCATCACACCACAGGTTTATCAACTATTGAGGTAGCTTCTCAGAATACAACAAGTCTTAACGATGAGTTCAGGAAATTTTATCAGCCTAAGAATTTTAAGTATAAAAGCTATGTACTCGATGGAAATTCGGACCATATCAATGCGCTGGCCAGCTTATTGGAACAACATAAAATCGAATATGGCAGAGGGACCAACGGACAGGTCAAAGGCTTCGAATATAAGTCGGGTAAAAGTGGGAGCATGCAAATGAATTCCAACAGCCTGGTAGTATCAACTAATCAGGCCAAGGGCACCATGGTGAAAGTTTTGTTTGAGCCAGATGCTGCATTGAGTGATTCCCTTACCTATGATATTACCGCCTGGTCTATGCCTTATGCCTACGGACTGGATGCCATCGCTTCGAATAGCATTGTAAAGTCGGTCCCAATACAAAACAAGCATAGCTATCCAAAGCCAGCAGCAGATTCATATGCCTATGTCACCGATTGGAATAGTATGGAAGATGCACGTTTTCTTGCTCAACTTCTCAATGCGGGAATAAAGGTGAGAACTTCGCATTTACCTTTCTCCCTGGAGGGTAATACTTTTAGCAGGGGAAGCCTTATCATTACCAGGGCTGATAACCCTGATAGTGCAAGTATGAATCGATTTTTCGAAATCATAAGCAAATTTCCTCAGAAAGAGGTCACCTCTGTTTCAACTGGTTTTGTAGACAAGGGAAAAGACTTTGGATCCAGTGAGGTTAAGATGATTCATCCGTCAAAGGTAGCTGTTCTATCGGGGGAACCCACCTCCTCCCTGAGTTTCGGAGAAGTGTGGCATTTCTTTGAACAGCAACTGAATTATCCTCTGACCGTCCTTGATGCAGATTATTTCAGAAGGGTGGATCTTTCAGAATACGATGTACTTGTCCTTCCAAATGGACGGGGTTACCGTTCCTTTCTGGATGATGGTGTATTGTCCAAAATCAAAGGATGGATTGAAAGCGGAGGCCGCTTGGTTGCCATGGGTAATGCTATTACCGCATTGGAAGGGAAAGAAGGGTTCGGGATTAAAGCCCGCGAGAATTCAAAAGAAGAGGGCGGTAATGATGAAGAACCCGGATTATACGAGGATATGCAACGAGAACGTATGAAGAATCAGATCACCGGGGCCATATTCAAAACCAGGGTAGACCCAACACATCCTCTGGCCTTCGGATATGGAGATACCTACTTCAGTCTGAAACTTGGCAATTCTCGTTATGAATATCTGAAATACGGGACGGTAGCCTATTTGGAAGAGAATACCCGGCCCATGTCTGGTTTCGCAGGAAGTGAAGCGCAAAAAATGATTGCAAACACCCTTGTATTTGGTGTTGAAAACAACGGGCGCGGGCAGGTAGTCTATATGGTTGACAATCCTTTATTCAGGGGGTTCTGGGAAAATGGTAAACTCTTTTTTGTCAACGCCTTATTTATGTTAGATTAATAAGAAAATGCAATGACACATTACAAAGTAGAAACACTCATTTATTACTCAAAATTATTTGCCGGACGCAATCATATCCTCGAAGAATCTAAAAAAGGAATACAGGATAAATTGAATAAGTATTCAGCAGACGGGTGGAAACTTACCTCAACAGACGCCACCCAGTTCGGAACGGCCATGTATATCTATTTATATTTTGAAAAATAGTCCTTAATAAAGCATAAATGCCATAAAAATTATTCCTACAAAAGCTACAGGAAGTATCATTAACATATAGATAAAGGAAATAATATTGGCTTTCAGGAAAGCCCCAAGCCAGCTGCTTCGATAAAAATTTCGAAGGGCGATGATCAAATACAACAGGTACGACAGGGTTATTATTACTTCCAGCCATATAGGGACTTCAATTATTTTATTGGCCAGGATGACAATACTTAAGGCCGTAAATAAAAAGGTAAAGAAGTAAAAACTAAACACCATATGATGTGCAAAATTCCCACGCCTCCAATAAAAAACCTTTAAAAGAAGGGCAAATATGGGCATCAGCAAAAACATGGCAACGGGAATGGTACTAAAAAAGGTCTCTATAATGCCTCCTCCCCTCCTCACATAGAGTTTCAGCATTTGTTCATAAAACCGACGGTTAAAACCAGTGGCATCCTCCTCCATTCCCATAGCTTTTAGTTTATCAATCTGAGGTGCGTCAATGGCGATAAGGGAATCGAGAACTTCCTTGTCAAAATCTAAGGTCATCCCCTGGTTCATACTCGTTGGGTTCTCAGCGGTTTCCGTCATCACCGAATCGATAATGTTGATATCCTCGTCTGAGATGCCCCATTTGTCCTTATTTTTTGTGATCATGTCCTTTGTCTTGATCAATTGCAGGGAATCTTTGGAACTCAGTTTAATGCTGTCTGGTGCGATTTCTAACTCCGGTTTGTCCATCCCCTTTTTAAAGGCTTCAGTCATTTCATTATCGGCCTTGCGGATGTTAAAAGAAAAGAGAAAGAAGAAAAGGACCGAGATAAATAAGTAGAATTGGGCCGGATGCAGGTATTTCAGTCTTTTTCCATCCACAAATCTCCTGGCCAGGATTCCTGGCTTGAACATCAAGGGGATAAAACTTCGGAAGAATCGCGCATCTACCGAGAAATAATCACTAATGGTCTTGCTGAAAAGAACACCGAAAGTAAGCTTATCAGAAACTTCCTGCCCACAACGGGGGCAAAATTCATAGGAGGGTTCCAGAATATTGTCACAGTTCTTGCAACGGGGTTGGTCGGCCATCGGTTGATTTTTGCATAAAATTAGAAAAAAGATTGGTTCAGGCAGGAACTAAATAATTTCGGTTTTAAATTAAGGGCATGACATAGGATATAGAACCTTTCAGCCTTTGTTTCTCAAGTACTATATTTGAGAGGAGGACAAAACATCTTAAGAATTTGGGAGCTGCTGAAATTTCTACATTTTTAAAAACCTGGGAAGACCAATGCAATGAGAAGGGAGATCCCGATGTTGCCGAAGGTCAAAAAGCTTATATGCGAAGCCAGTTCGATTTTTATGGACTGAAATCTCCGGTACGAAGGGAAATCCAGATAACAATGTTTCAGAAACACCTATTACCTCCGCGAGATGATATACCCACAGTAGTCACCGAGCTCTGGAATAAACCGGAAAGGGAAAATCAATACATGGCTCAGGAATTAGCAAAGAAGTGCCTGAAACCCTTTGAAATTGAGGATTACGCCCTCTTCGAGTATATGATTACCAATAAATCCTGGTGGGATACCGTAGATTTTATAGCTGCAAATCTCGTTGGACCCTATTTTAAATCCTTTACCGAACAAAGAGAAAGGATCACAGGGAAGTGGCTGTCTACCGATAATAAGTGGTTGCAACGAACGGTGCTTCTTTTCCAATTAAAATATAAGGACGACCTCGATACTGATTTCCTGGCTGATACCATTCACAGTCTTACAGGAAGCGAGGATTTTTTTATCAACAAGGCCATTGGCTGGATCCTGCGGGAATACAGCAAAACCAATCCGCAATGGGTCAGACAATTTGCAAAAGCTACTACCTTACACCCGCTGAGTAAGAGGGAAGGGCTGAGACTGATCACCTAAAATAAACCCGTCTTAGTTAGTGCTATTTAATTGCTCGATGGCGCAACCTTTTTTACCAGCCTGCCTACGGTAAGGCCCTGAATCATTATCGAAAAGACAACTACCACGTAGGTGATCAGAAGGAAAAGATCCCTGTTCATGGCTTCGGTAAGACCCAATGCCAATGCGATGGAGATAGCCCCCCTAAGGCCGCCCCAGGTCATGATAATGTCTGTTCTTGGGACAAATTCGAGTTTCTTTTTAAAAAAGCTGATCGGAAGCAGCAGAGATATGTATCGACAGATAAGTACAACAGGAATTGCAATAAGTCCGGCGATAAGATAATCAGGAGTATAAGTGAGAACCAGTATTTCCATCCCCAAGAGAACAAATAACAAGGTATTAAGGAGGATATCAATCAATTCCCAGAACTTATCTACATAGATGATCGTATTTTCAGACATGGCACTTTCTCTCAAGCGATCATTCCCGATAAGTAATCCGGCTACTACCATAGCCAGAGGCGCTGATACATGAAGCTTATGAGCGATCACTGTACCGGTCATTACGGTAGCAAGGGTAATAATTACCTCTATATCATAGTCGTCAATAGTTCTCATTAGTCGGTAGGTCACCCATCCCAGCAACAAGCCCAGGACAACTCCCCCCAAAACCTCAATCCCAAACAACTCAACAACGTTC
This sequence comes from Muriicola sp. SD30, assembly GCF_041205185.1. Lineage (NCBI taxonomy): Bacteria > Pseudomonadati > Bacteroidota > Flavobacteriia > Flavobacteriales > Flavobacteriaceae > Muriicola > Muriicola sp. SD30. The sequence goes on along the minus strand of NZ_JBGEWB010000001.1, from coordinate 803,819 downwards.
CAGGCTGAAACAGCTTCTTCAGACGGACTGGCTATTTCGAAAAGCGTAAGAAATACCACTACTCCTACCCCGTCATTGAACAGGGATTCCCCAACTATTTTAGTCTCCAACTTTTTCGGTACCCCCGCCTGTTTTAAAATTCCAAGAACTGCAATTGGATCTGTAGGGGAGATCAAAGCACCAAAGAGCAAACACTGAATGTAGGGAATATTCATGCCCATCATCATCAGGATATAATACACAAAAGTCCCTACCAGGAAGGTGGAGGTAATCACCCCCAGGGTAGAAAAGCTCAGAATGGGCCACCTGTGTTTCCTCAGTTGCTCAAAATCGGTATGCATAGCCCCGGCAAATAGAAGGAAACTCAGCATCACATCCAGCAATACCGTCTTAAAGTCGATCTGCGACAAGATATACCGCTCTGCATTCAGCAAGGTAGGATCTACATAACTCAGGGCAAAAACGGCCAGGGTAAAGATGATGGTGATAAACATCAGGCCTATGGTATTAGGCATTTTCAGGAATCGGACATTGATATAGCCGAAGACGGCTGATAAAAAAACAAGAATAGCTGTAATTGTAAATAGATCCATCTGCATCTGCCAAATGTAATCGTCCTTAGGGATATGACAAAAACACCAAAGGGATTTTTCCTATATAATATCAATAATCATTGGTAGACACACCATATGATGGGAGAGGCACAAAAGGCGAAAAACTATTGACTATTGAATTTGATTATTGCTGATTAATTCCGACCTTCAGATAGTGTAAACATATTTATTTTAAGGTCTTATTTTGATGTGTTTACAGTGAGATTAGTACAACTGAATTGCAAGCTTATAACTGATTTTGGTTTATTCTTATTATGAATTTCATAGACTATTATAAAATACTGGGTGTATCGAAAAATGCTAGTCAGGCCGACATAAAAAAGGCATACAGAAAATTAGCCCGTAAGTACCATCCGGACGTCAATCCCGGGGATAAGGAAGCGGAGAGGAAGTTTAAAGAAATTAACGAGGCACATGAAGTACTGAGCAATACTGAAAACAGGGCAAAGTACGATGAATACGGTAAAGACTGGCAACACGCTGAAGCCTTTGAAAAAGCAAAGCAGGAACAAGGCAGGTATCAGAGGAGTAAGGCTACTCATGAGTCTTTTTCAGAAGATGATTTTTCCGATTTTTTTAGTTCGATGTTTGGGGGCAGGACAGGCAGACGCAGCAGTAGTATGCAATTTCGAGGACAGGATCTCAATGCCGAACTGGAACTTTCGCTGGAAGATGTCTACAGAACCCATAAACGAACCCTTACGGTAAATGACAGGAAAATTCGGCTTACCATCCCTGCCGGGGTGCGTAATGGGCAGGTGATAAAGATCAAAAACCATGGCGCCGAAGGGATCAATGGCGGTCCCAGGGGAGATCTCCACATCAGGTTTTCCATTTGGAACAACACAAAATTCAGACGGGATGGAGACAATCTTTACACTACGGTTAAGCTCGATCTCTATAAGGCCCTCTTGGGAGGTGATATCCTGGTCAATACATTTGACGGGAAGGTAAAATTGAAGGTTAAACCTGAAACTCCCAATGGAACTCAGGTAAAACTGAAAGGAAAGGGGTTTCCTGTTTATAAAAAGGAAGGTAAATACGGTGACTTGTTTATCACTTATGATATTCAGCTCCCTGAAAATTTAAGTTCCAGAGAGAAGGATTTATTTGAAGAACTCGCTAAATTAAGATCATGATGAACTCAAAAGACTTTTTCCCGGTTGGCCAGCTTTGTGAGCTTTACGATCTCGAATATTCCTTTTTTCAGGAGATGAATGAGTTTGGCCTAATAGAATTAGAAGTATATAGTGGGGAGCGATATATTCATCAGGATGCACTCTATTTAGTGGAGAAAATCATTCGTATTCATCGCGATTTACATATCAATCTGGAGGGTATCGATGTAGTGATGAACATGCTGAGACGGCAGGAAATGTTAGAAGAGGAATTACTACAACTTAAAAACAAATTAAGGAGATATGATGATTCGATCTAGTATGCCCGGTGATCATCCCTATGCCTTTTTAGTACATCTGAATTAATTATAAACCGGCCATTGAAAAGCCACAGTACCCTTTTATTTTAAAACTATGGATTTGATTTTTCTATCTGGCTTTCACACTTCTATCACGCTTATTTGTATCGTAGGGCTTGCCGTAGTAGTTTCCGGCTTCCTGTTAAAGAAGATAAAGCAGCCTACCCTCATAGCCTACATCCTTCTGGGGGTATTGATAGGACAATACGGTTTCGATCTGATAGGCGATGAGACTAACATCAGATACGTTGGGGAACTAGGGATCATACTTTTATTTTTCTTTATCGGAATGGAGATCGATCTGTATTCCTTTGTAGGCAACTGGCGTCTGGCTCTTTTCGGTACACTGGGTCAATTCTTTCTGAGTATTGGAGCTGTATGGGGAATTGGCTTGCTTTTTGAATGGGATACCACCCGGATTTTGGTTCTGGGCTTTGTCATTGCCCTGTCTAGTTCTGCGGTCATATTTAAATTATTAGAGGACAAGAATTTATTGGGCAAAAAAATAGGACAGAACGTTTCAAGCATACTCCTGGCCCAGGATATTGCCATTGCCCCTATCCTGATCCTTATTTCGATTTTCGGCGGGGAGGATACCTCTACAGAATCAATTCTTTTGAAGATCACTGGCGGTATTCTGATCATTTCTATCATTATTTACATCTATGTGAGAAAAGAAATCACCTGGTTACCTTTTAGAAAGTCGATCATGAAGGACCATGAATTACAGGTATTTCTGGCCCTGTTCTTTTGTTTTGCCGGGGCAGTAGTTGCAGGGATGTTTGGAATATCAGAAGCCCTGGGAGCATTTGTAGGCGGACTCATAATGCATGCGGGGAAGGCAACACGATGGATACATGATGCAATTCATTCCTTCAGAATCCTTTTTGTGGCCGTTTTCTTTATCAGTATAGGTGCACAGATTAACATCACCTTCCTGCTCGATAATCTTCTTCCGCTGGGATTGGTCCTCGTCGCTGTTTTCGGACTTAATCATGCCATAAATACTCTTATTTTAAAAATGTACAACAACTCGTGGAGGGAAGCTATTTTTGGAGGTGCAATGCTGGCACAGATAGGGGAATTGAGTTTCCTGATATGTATTACAGCATTAAACCTTGAGATACTTACAGATTACGCTTATGATTTTACGATATCTCTGATCTCACTTACGATTGGTATTAGTCCGTTCTGGATTCTTCTAACAGAAAAGATCAGTGCCAGAAAAAAGGAAATCGCAGCCTAAAATGGTATTTTAAGCTCCGGTAGTGGAGGCAAGAAGCATTATATGCACGAATATGAATAATATTTTAAAGAAAGAGGATCATTATCTAGGTCGTAGTGGATGGCTAAGGGCATCAATCCTCGGTGCCAACGATGGAATTTTATCTACTGCAAGTCTTATAATTGGGGTGGCTGCTGCTAACGTAAGCCGAGAGCCCATTGTCCTGGCCGGTGTAGCCGGACTGGTAGCAGGTGCCCTGTCTATGGCCGCCGGGGAATACGTATCGGTAAGTTCACAAACCGATATAGAAACCTCAGACCTTGCCAGAGAGGAAAAAGAACTCAGGGAAATGCCACAGGAGGAATTGAAAGAACTCGCTGATATTTATAAAGCAAGGGGTCTGAGCCCCGAACTGGCCATGCGTGTAGCCCAAGAAATGACAGAACACGATGCCCTTGGCGCTCATGCAAGGGATGAACTGGGAATCAATAGTCTAACCAGAGCCAGACCTTTACAGGCCGCTTTTGCCTCAGGAGCATCTTTTATTTTAGGCGGATTGCTCCCGGTAATTACTTCCATGCTCCTACCCCTAAAATATATGATCTACTGGCAATATATCTTAACGACCATATTCCTTATTATCCTGGGAGCATATGCGGCGAAAGCGGGAGGATCGAGTGTTAAAAAAGCGGTTTTGCGTATCACTTTCTGGGGAACTATTGCCATGGGAGTGACCGCCTATATCGGCCACCTATTTGGTGTATCCCTGGGCTAGGGATTTGTAAAGAGGTATTTTTCTTCAGGCAAATATCAATTTAGTAGCTTGTAAGAATCAAAACAAAAGAAGGTAAAACAAATAATCTCAAAAGCAACTCAATGACTATGGCTCGATTTATTAAAAAAGGGAAGCAGGAAATTGGGCTCTCACCTGATGAGCTTAGGTTCAGAGGCAAAAAGAAAGCTAATGAGGTCCTCCTCCGGATTATCGATTTTGATGAAAATACTCTGGAAGAAGATGCGCTCAACCTAGTCCGCGATGTGCTTAAATACAAAGAAAAAGATACGGTCACCTGGTTGAATGTTGACGGACTGCACAATGCCGCTATTATGAAGGAGATTGCCGAGACATTTGATCTCGAAACACTGGTTCTTGCAGAAGTAATGCATACCCAGGCAAGACCCAGAGTAATAGAATACGACAATTGTATACTGATCAGCATCAAAATGCTGCAACAAAATGAGGAATCACATCAGATTAGTGTAGAAAATCTCAGTATAATTTTAACGGATTCAGTCCTTATCTCATTTCAGGAAAAACGAGGTGACGTTTTTGAACCAGTGAGAGAAAGAATCAGAAAACAAAAGAAGAGGATAAGACATGGGGGAATTGATTACCTGACTTTTGCCCTGCTTGATATTGTGATCGATAATTATCTCTATGTACTAAGTGTCCTGGGGGAGAAGATAGAAACTCTGGAAGATAACCTATTGGTAAATCCCAACGAGGTGGTGATCAATGAGATCAATAATTACAAACGAGAACTGAATTTCCTGCGCAAGAGTATAAAACCTGCAAAAGAAATGATATTTACCCTTGCCAAAATGGAATCTGAATTTATCGATGAAGCTACCTATGTACATTTTAAGGAGTTAGAGGATAATATCAGTCAGGCTAATGAGGTATCAGATAGCTATAGGGAAATCCTATCTGATCAGCTGAATATCTATCACACTACTATCAGCAGTAAACTAAACGATGTGATGAAGTTCCTTACCGTATTTTCGGTCATCTTTATTCCTCTGACTTTTATTGCCGGTATATACGGAACCAATTTTGATGTCCTTCCGGAGCTTCACTATAAGTACAGTTATTTTATTATGTTGGCTGTCATGGTCGTTATTGCCTTAGGAATGTTGCTATATTTTAAGCGAAATAAATGGCTTTAACATGAGAATCCGGACGGCTAGTATTTGGGATTTTCGAAAGAATTAAAATCAGGGTAATGAACAATTCAGCTTTAGAGATAATTGGTAGTCGCTATGTACTGGCCGTAAAAGACCTGCCGGTTTCAGCAAAATATTACGAGGAAAAATTAGGACTTATAAGCGTCTGGCATGGAGAAGGCTGGCATTTTTTAAAGCGGGATTCCATTTTTGTCATGCTCGGGGAATGTCCGGACGATCGGTCGGCCTTTGAGACGAAGAATCATTCCTATTTTGCATACATCGAGGTGGAGGGCATTGATCAACTTCACGATGAATACCTCAAAGCAGGCGTAGACATTATCTATCCGCTCAAAAACAAGCCCTGGGAACAGCGAGAATTTGGAATACAAACCGTTGACGGCCACAGGATCATGTTTGGGCAGAAAATTTGATCCGGACAAAAAAACCGCCGATATACGAGATACCGGCGGCTCCACTAAAAATAACCAACCAAACAACTAACTTTTATCAGTAAGCTACATTACGGGTAAAACCACTGTATCTACTACATGTATAACTCCATTAGACTGATTGACATCACTTATGGATACCGTGGAAATATTTCCTGAAACATCCTTCAATTGCACTTTTTTCCCTTTTAACATTGCGGTTATCATAGCGCCATTAACCGTTGAAAATGTAGCCTTACCATTTCCTTTCTTAATCGCTTCAACAATGTCTGATGCGCTGTATTTGCCAGCGAGAACGTGATAAGTGAGAACTGCCTGAAGAGTGGGTTTGTTTTGAGGCTCCAATAAAGAGCTCACCGTACCCTCGGGTAGTTTCTCAAATGCTTTATTTGTTGGGGCAAACACAGTAAACGGCCCATCACCCTGGAGGGTTTCCACCAATCCTGCCGCTTTAACCGCTGCAACTAAAGTTGTGTGATCCTTTGAATTCACAGCATTGGAAACGATATCCTTGCTGGGATACATAGCGGCACCGCCTACCATTTTTGTATTCCCATCCATTTTGGCCTGTTGTCCTGTCAGGGAGCTGGCAGATAATACTAAAACAGCCAGGGCTGCTAATTGATACATTTTAAAAATTTTCATGATAATTTGTTTAAATTTAGAATTCACCTTACCTACGGAAACAAAATGTCAGGGTTTGGTATTTTTGTCAGTTTTGTGAATTTTTAACATAATTAGTCGGGTCATCCCTCTATACAGGAAGAATGAAAAAATCAGATCCCCCTATTATAATCAAGGTAAACTTTGACAAAGGTGCGGGCATCGTATGGAATGCACTTACTCAGCTTTCTGAAATGAAGAAGTGGTACTTTGAAGTCCTGGAAGCATTTGAAGCCCGTGAGGGGTTTACAACTTCATTTAAGGTTTCTTCTGAAGAACGCGTATTTACGCATCAATGGAAGGTTATTGAGGTAATACCCGGACAAAAAATTACGTATAGCTGGCAATTTGAAGAATATCCCGGAGCATCTACCTCAACTTTTGAGATTTCCGGAGACGATCATAAAACTGAATTAACCCTTACCGTTCTGGTACAGGAAGACTTCCCCTCAGGAATTCCCGAATTCAAAAGGGAAAGCTGTATTGGGGGGTGGGACTATTTCCTAAAGGGTAATTTAAAAGACTATCTTTCTGCCTAATCAGCATTTCACCTAATGCAGAAGAAAAAAGTCCTGCCCATCATTGTATTGTCTCAGTTTTTCTGTACCTCCCTCTGGTTTGCAGGAAACGGCGTTCTGGACGAGCTAATTTCTGATTATAATCTAAAAACACAGGCCCTGGGGCATCTGGTTTCGGCGGTGCAATTCGGCTTTATCCTGGGGACACTCGTTTTTGCTACTTTGACGATTGCAGACCGTTACTCACCATCAAAGGTGTTTTTTACTTCCGCTGTGATAGCTGCCATTTTTAACCTCGGCATGCTCTGGGAAGGAAATACCCTTTTAACCCTGGTGGGATCGAGATTTTTGACAGGCTTTTTTCTTGCGGGAATTTATCCTGTAGGGATGAAAATCGCAGCTGACTATTTTAAAGAAGGCCTTGGAAGGTCGCTGTCCTTTTTAGTAGGTGCCCTGGTTCTGGGCACTGCCCTTCCCCATCTTCTGGCAGACAGTTCTCTTTTTACTCAATGGAAATGGGTGATTATCAGTACAAGCTTGTTCTCCTTTGCTGGTGGGGTTCTCGTTGTTTTGAATTTATCAGACGGACCTTACAGGAAATCGGCACAACAACTAAAATTACAGGCAGCTTTTACCATCTTCAAAAATCAACAATTGAAAAAGGCAGCCTTAGGTTATTTTGGTCATATGTGGGAACTCTATGCCTTCTGGGCTTTTGTACCTCTTATGATTAAGACGTATCAGGAACTACACCAGGTTGTTCTGCCTATCTCACTCTGGTCCTTTATTATAATCGCAATTGGAAGTGTTGGCTGTGTTATAGGAGGCATTTGTTCCGAACATTTTGGGTTGAAAAAAACAGCCTCCTGGTCGCTTTTTATATCTTGTTTATGTTGCCTTCTTTCGCCCCTGTTCTTTTATCAGCCCTATACCTTTGTATTCCTGATTTTTCTTTTAATATGGGGAATGACGGTGATTGCAGATTCTCCTCTTTTTTCTACTCTGGTGGCCAACCACGCTGATGGGCCGCTAAAAGGATCGGCTCTGACCCTGGTTAATTGCATCGGGTTCGCCATTACCATTTTGAGTATTCAATTGCTCAACAGCTTTCAGGGTTTGTATCCTCTTACGTGGATCTACATGATTCTTGGGATAGGTCCGATTGTAGGTTTATGGGCCCTGAATAAAAAATAAAATCCTTTTCCTGCTTGCTGAAAAGTTTTAATTTAGAGGTACTCCAACTGATGTAAGAATACCATAAATAAATTCAGGAAATGAAGAAAATTATCCTTCTACTCATGATTTGTCTGTTCAGCACCATGTGTCGGACAAAGAATTCCGAAAATACCGTCACAGAACCCACAGGCACTGAAAACCTTGCATACAAATGGGGCCAGTTAACCCTGGAGGCAACTGCTCTTGATACGGAACGATTTAATCCCAGGCCAACAATTACTTCGAGATATCTGGGCCTGATATGGACTGCCGTATTCGATGCCTGGAGCAGATTCGACGAAAAAGCCATCCCGGTGTATTTAAGTGAAGTTTCCAGAAGGCCACAGGAAGAACAAACCTTAGAAAATAAGCAAATCGCTATCAGCTATGCCGCGTATGGCGCAATGAGCGAGTATTATTATTCAGATAAGGAGCTTTTTACAGATTTCATGAAAGAGCTGGGGCTGGATCCTTACAATAACTCTCTTGACCCCACTACTCCCGAAGGAATCGGAAACCTGGCAGCAAAAGCAGTAATTGAAGCCAGACACGGCGATGGAGCTAACCAGTACGGAGAGGAAGAAGGGTCTCAAAATAAACCATACCACAATTATATCGGGTATGAACCTGTCAACTCAGCAGATGAGAACGTGGATCCCAACAGGTGGCAACCTAAATACTTCTCAGATGGTAAGGGGGGATATTTTGCCCCGGGTTGCTTAACCCCCTATTGGGACAAGGTAAAACCTATCGGCCTTAAATCTGCTGATCAATTCAGGCCAGGACCGCCTCCCATGATCGGCAGTAAGCAACTTGAAGAAGAAGTGGCAGAAGTAATTGCACTGCAGGCAAATTTATCGGATCATGATAAGGCTTTGGTTGAATTTATGCGAGACGGACCCCAATCGGTACAACAGGCCGGCCATTGGCTAAAATTCGCACAGGACGTCTCACGCAGGGACAAGCATTCATTAGATGAGGATGTAAAAATGTACTTCCTCAATCAGGTGGTAGCCATGGATGCCTTTATTGCCTCCTGGGATTCAAAGATGTTTTATGACTATGCCAGGCCGTACGCCCTTGTGCATAAATACTATGAAAATGAAATCATCAAAGCCTGGGGAGGGGAAGGAAAAGGAATGATGGAAATTGAAGGGAAACAATGGAGGCCTTATTCTCCGGAAACCTTTCTGTGTCCACCCTTTCCCAGTTATGTTTCAGGACATAGTACTATTAGTGGAGCCTGTGCAGAAGCCTTAAGACTATGGACCGGAAGTGATGAATTTGGAGAAAAGGTAACCCTTGTAGCTGGTGCCCTTACAGAGCCAGACAATCTTGGTGACACCGTAGTTCTGGAATTTCCCACCTTTACAAAAACGGCAGATATGGCCGGAATATCACGAGTGATGGGTGGCTATCATATCCAGGCTGATAATGTAGCCGGACTTCAGCTGGGAAGGGATGTTGCCAGGGAGGTATGGAAATTTTATAAAGAACACACAGGCGAACTATAGGCCCTTAAGTTACATTTGCGCTAAAGAGAAAAAAGGTAGCTACCTCCTTTGGTCAAATCACAAATAGCTATTTTGCTACATTAACTGATCGTGTTTCGCGTATTACGGTGACTTTAACCTGCCCGGGATACGTCATATCGGTTTGTATCTTCTGTGATATTTCGAATGACAACTGGGCTGCTTTTTCGTCACTTACTTTCTCGCTTTCTACGATCACCCTCAATTCTCTCCCTGCCTGAATAGCATATGCTTTCTGAACACCTCCGAAGCCAAAGGCGATATCTTCCAGGTCCTTTAGTCGTTGTATATACGAATCGAGCACCTGTCTTCTGGCACCGGGTCTTGCCCCGCTGATGGCATCACAAACCTGAATGATAGGAGAGATTAGCGTTTTCATTTCGATCTCATCGTGGTGGGCTCCAATGGCATTGCAAACATCGGGTTTCTCACCATATTTTTCGGCCCACTGCATCCCAAGAATCGCATGAGGTGTTTCGAGTTCGGTTTCAGTATTCGGTACTTTACCGATATCATGCAGTAGTCCGGCCCTCTTGGCTAATTTTGGATTCAAGCCCAATTCAGAAGCCATTACCCCACATAATTTCGCGACCTCTCTTGAGTGCTGAAGTAGGTTTTGCCCATATGAAGATCGATATTTCATGCGGCCGACCGCCTTGATCAGCTCGGGATGCAACCCGTGAATTCCAAGGTCGATTACAGTTCTTTTCCCTATTTCAACAATCTCCTGTTCAATCTGTTTTTCTGTTTTGCGAACCACTTCTTCAATGCGTGCAGGGTGAATTCGTCCGTCAGTAACCAACTTGTGCAGGGATAAACGCGCAACTTCCCTTCGTACGGAATCAAAACACGAAAGTATGATAGCTTCCGGGGTGTCGTCCACAATTATTTCCACTCCTGTAACTGCCTCCAGGGCACGGATGTTTCTTCCTTCTCTTCCGATGATTCGACCTTTGACATCGTCAGATTCCAGGTTAAATACGGAAACACAATTCTCCACGGCTTCTTCTGTCCCGATGCGCTGAATGGTATTGATCACAATTTTCTTGGCTTCCTGCTGTGCTGTAAGCTTGGCTTCTTCAAGCGTAGACTGCATAAAAGCCATGGCATCTGATTTTGCCGTTTCTTTCAAAGACTCCAGTAACTGATTTGTTGCCTCTTCTGCTGAAAGACCTGAAATAACTTCTAGTTGCTGTACCTGACTCTTGTGTAATTTTTCTACCTCGGTCTGCTTTTTTTCATAGACATCTGCTTTATGATCGAGGTCCTGGATCTTGCTTTCAAGCTGCTCGTTGAGCTTTTTGCTTCTGGCCAGTTCACTGCTTACCTGAGATTCTTTGTCCCTTGTTCGTTTCTCGGATTCCGAGATCTTCTTTTCCTTGTTGATGATGACCTTTTCATGTTCGGCCTTCAATTCCAGGAATTTCTCCTTAGCCTGAAATATCTTGTCTTTTTTAATATTTTCCCCTTCAACTTCTGCATTTTTAAGAAGGGCTGCTGCCTCTTTTTTTGCTGTTGCCAAAGTTTTTGACGCCTTGCCTTTTTCAAGGAATTTGGCTATGATGAAGCCTATGAGTAAACCTACGGCTCCGGCGATGAGTATTGTTGTAGTATCCATGAGTTAGTTTAATTTTAGAAAGGGGTATCCCTTTCTGCTGTTTATCCGGGATCAATAACCTTTAATAAAATGAGGTGCTTCCCGGATTTTATTCCAATTTTTCCTTTCGAAAAAAAGAATAAAAAAAGCCCACATTGATGGAAGTTTTGTACAAACTCCTATAGACAGGTTTAGGGCTAACAGACTGCTCAAGGATCCTTTACGAGAAGGCCTGCTTTTACAATCTAAACTCACCCTTTTCAAACAAATTAATGTTGAGTTTGTCAAAAATAATTACCAATGTGGGCAGTAACTTTGATATATGTTAAAGAACTTACTTTATGCTAAGCTTTTGATTTACCAGTTCATCCAGAGCGGTTAATCGCTCCACAACTTCCCTGGTATCTTCCATTTTATCCAGGCCTCGCTGTTCTATTTTAGAGGCAAACTGCAAGGCACACATGGCCAGAACATCCTGTTTGTCTCTAACAGCGTAATTTTGCTCAAACTTTTTAGCGAGCTGCTCTATATTTTTTGCTGCCTTTCGCAAACCTTCTTCCTGGCTAGGATCTATCGTCAAAGGGTATACCCTGTCTGCTATTGACAACTTAATTTTAAGCTTCTCGGCCATATTTTGAGTCCATTATTCAGCGAGCTGACTGATGCAATGATCGATCTCCCTGATCAATGTATTTATTTTGAGCTTGGCTTCTGTTTTATTTGTTTCACTGCCCAACATTGTGTTCGCCATTTTAAGGGATTCGTATTTCTCCTCCCATTCCTTAACGGAATTCTTTGTGGCTTCGTGGTCCTGCTTAATCTGAACCAGCTCGTCCTCCAGTCTTCCTTTAGCCTGGTTGAGCAATTCTAACTTGTGCAATAATTTACTGATTTTATTTTCAAGTGAATCAACTATATCAACCAAATCGCTCATAGGCCAACATCAATGCTTTCTAACAAAGTTAACACACCTAGGACGACTTCGCAATACTTTTTCCAATTATTCCTGACGATCTTTTGCCAGATAGCTGAAATGATCGGCGGACAGGGATTAACACGTCATTTGTGGATATTATATGAAATGTTACTGGAGTTTTTTTCGAAGTTATCTTGCTATTATTTAATTTCGCAGCAACCCTTTTCTATGAAAAAAAGAATTTACCTACTCTGTTTTTTAATCATGCACCTGGCCTCAGGGCAGGAAAATTTTCCCAAAGATGTTTTTCGTCCTCCCCTGGATATACCACTGATTCTCGCAGGAACCTTCGGAGAATTGCGGTCGAATCACTTCCATTCAGGAATTGATATTAAAACTCAGCAAAGGCAGGGACTTCCTGTGTACGCCATAGGGGATGGTACTGTGACGCGGATAAAAGTATCCCATTGGGGTTATGGAAAAGCCTTGTACGTTGCCCATCCCAATGGTTATACCTCGGTTTACGCCCACCTCCAGAAGTTTAGTCCGGAAATTGAGGAATTCGTAAAGCAAACACAGTATCAGAAACGGTCTTACGAAATTGAAGTATTCCCGGAATACGGCAAGCTAAAAGTCTACAAAGATTCCCTGATCGCATATACAGGAAATACAGGTGGCTCATCCGGACCTCATCTTCATTTTGAAATCCGAAGTAGTGTTTCGGAGAAACCAACAAATCCCATGCTTTATGGCTTAGACATTAGGGATGCAACCAATCCAACTTTGCAGGGCCTTTATGCCTACCCCCTGTCAGAAAAAGCTGTGGTAAACCAAAGTGAAATAAGGGTACAAATCCCTTTCAGCCGACAGCCGGATGGAACTTACCTGGCAGAAGAGGTCAAGGCAAATGGCACTATCGGATTCGGGGTGGCAGCTTTTGATCGTCAGGATCTTGCAGCCAATCAGAACGGTTTATATAAACTTGAACAAAAAGTAAACGGAACCCTTATTTCTTCATTCGATTTTGACAGTTTTTCATTTGGGGAAACTCGATTAATCAATACACTAATCGACTATGAATACATGTCGAAATACCGCAGGCGGATACAAAAGTGTTTTAAAACAGAAGGAAATAAACTCAGCATTTACAGACAGCTGAAAAATGATGGTAAAATCACTGTTAAGGAAGGCCTGAATTATACCGTAGAAATAGATTTAAAGGATCTGGCAGGGAATTCAACCCGACTAATCATTCCTGTTTCAGGACGGCGTGAAGATGCTGTGAACAAGAAGGAAATCCCAAAGACAGATCACTACATCGTTGCCGGAAAACCTAACAATTTTGATTTGGGAAAGGTGAAATTGTACTTTCCTGCTAATACCTTTTACAGTGATTTCCATATAGATCTCAAGGCTAGTGGGGATACGGTAACTGTTCACAACAATAGTGTCCCGGCACACAAGAATTTCACCCTTAGCTTTAATATTGACGGATATGAGGAATCCTTTTTACAAACGGCCTTTATCGCACGCCTGGACGACAAACTCAGACCTAACTACATCAAGACCTATAAAAGAGGAAATACTTTTACTACAAGAACCAGAAGTCTTGGGACATATACAATTGCGCAGGATACAATCCCCCCAAAAATAAGATCAAAGAATTTTAAATCAAAGCAGTGGCTTACCAACTATAGATACCTTAGCCTGCTTATTTCGGACGATCTCAGCGGGATAAATTCTTACGAAGCTACACTCAACGGGGAGTGGATCTTAATGGAGTACGAACCTAAGACTAGTACTCTGACCTATAATTTTGACGATAAGATCCTGGACAAAAAGCAGTGCAACCTTCGGGTTGTGGTCACCGATAATGTCGGGAATTCAACTACCTTTACCAGTAGTTTTTACAGAAATTAAGCTATTGATTTTCCTCAGGCTACTTATGTTCGGCGCATCGCTGTGCGTTACCTTTTCCGTCATAGGGCAAACAGCTACCATCACAGGAGTTATTCTTGATGAAGAGAATAGGCCCATCCGCGATGTGAATATTCAGGAAGGCCCCAGAGGAACCACTTCAGATGCCAGCGGATTTTATTTCCTTGAAGTAAAAGCTGACGAAGCTATAAGTGTAAGCTTTTCTCACATCAGTCATCAGCTAATTGAATTGCGGGATCTGATACTTACTACCAATCAGGTTTTTGGCTTTAATCCAGTAATGAAGGCCAGTGTAATCCAAATCGACAGTGTAGAAGTTTCCGCCCTTGGCGAAAGAACAGTTGCGGGAATTACCAACTTGTCTCCGGAAATAGCACAAAAAATACCCGGAGCCAACGCCGGAATTGAAAATCTGCTCAAACTCTTACCCGGGGTATTTTCTAACAATGAGCTCAGTACACAATTTGGGGTACGCGGAGGAAATTATGACGAAAATCTCGTCTATGTGAATGACATCCAGGTATACAGGCCATTCCTCTTGCGTTCGGGGCAGCAGGAGGGATTTAGTTTCGTTAATAGTAATATGGTTGAAAGCCTCTACTTCTCTCCGGGAGGATTCCAGGCGAAATACGGGGATAAGCTCTCCTCTGTCCTCGATATAAAATACAAGACCCCTACTCGTTTTGCACTGCAGGCAGAGGCAAGCCTTCTGGGCCTGAACACAACACTCGAAACAGTTTCGCAGAATCGCAAATTCAGTACGCTCACAGGCTTTCGATATCGCAACAATAGTCTATTATTGAACAGCCAGCAGACCAGGGCCAATTTTAATCCGATCTTTGTGGACCTCCAAAGCTTTTTTACCTACAGGGTTACCTCTCGCTTTCATCTGCATTTTCTTGGCAATCTGGATCTGAATGAGTATCGGAATTCCCCGGTGTCAAGACAGACTAATTTTGGAACAATTTCCAATCCTTTGGCCCTTCAAATTTTTTACCTTGGAAGGGAAGAGAATACTTTTACCACTGCTTTAGGAGCTGTAAAGGCCGATATATATTCAAGTGATGACCTCAGTCTGAAGTTTTCCTCGTCGCTTTACCATACAACAGAAGAGGAATATTCGGATGTGGTTGCGCAATACGAACTGGGAGAGATAGAAACCGATCTTGGAAGTGGAAGTTTAGGCGAAGTAACCTCATCGAGAGGTATTGGCTCCCAGTACAATCGATCGAGAAATGACCTGGACGCCCTGATCCATAGAGTGTCGCATCGCGGGGAGCTTCGCAGAAACAAAACGCAGCTTTCCTGGGGTCTTTCATATACCTATGAAGATGTAAGGGATCAGATAAGGGAATCAGAATTTATTGACTCAGCCGGGTTCTTCATTCGTCCACCGAGAGAAGAATTTATTAATAATCAGCCCGGAGAGCCATTTGAGACACCTTTGGTAGCTTACAATGGAATCAGCGCGAGAAATAAGACACAGACATACCGTTATGCCGCATACTTACAACTTGGAAATCGATCTGTAACAGGCCCAAACCGCTTGCTTTATAACTTTGGGGTAAGAGCACAACTCTGGTCACTCCGCGCTAACGATTCTGAGCAAAATACGCAGTTTATCGTAAGTCCGAGAGCACAAATTTCACTGAGGCCCGATTGGAAGGATGATATTGTTTTCAGACTTTCCACCGGGATCTATCAGCAACCTCCCTTGTACAGGGAACTGCGCAATGCCGAAGGGATGATTGTCCCGGACGTCAAGGCACAGAAGGCCTTCCATTTTGTTTTGGGATCAGAACAGAGTTTCAGAATCTGGGGGCGACCTTTTAATCTCCGATCGGAAGTTTACTACAAAAACCTATGGGATGTAAATACTTATACCCTTGAAGATGTGCGAATTCGATACGTTGCCAACAATGATGCCAGGGCATATGCCTATGGTGCAGATCTCAGGCTTTTTGGCGCATTTGTTCCTGGCACGGAGTCCTGGGTTAGTTTGGGATTTCTCAAAACCGAGGAAAATTGGGACAACCGTGGGTATATCTCCAGACCTACCGATCAGCGGTTTAAAGCTGCCGTGCTCTTCCAGGACTATATTCCCAACATACCCAATCTTAAAATGTATCTCAACCTGGTTTACAGCACAGGAGTACCCGGAGGGTCACCCAGTTATACGGATCCGTACAATTTTCAGAATAGATTAAGGGATTACAAAAGGGCTGATTTGGGAATTTCTCATATTTTTGTGGATGAAAATCATTCATTTCCTGATGGCCATTGGTTACATAGCTTCAGGGAATTACAGCTGGGTTTTGAAATTTTCAACCTTTTCAACAATCAGAACTCCATTACAAATACCTGGGTAAGGGATGTGGATAGCAAGAATGAATTTGCAGTACCCAATTTTATGACCTCCAGAATACTGAATGTAAAATTGCTGGTTCGGTTTTAGGCACAATTATATATGAAACAAATAATCACATTATTTTTTCTTCTTCATCTGTCCATCAGTTACGGGCAAAAGAATATTTATCAAAGCGATAAGTTTGAAGCCCTCAGTGAGAACCACAAGGTACTGGCAATCATACCGTTCTTTACCAATCTTGACCTGAAAGAAGATTTGAATGGCAATGACTTAAAAAGCCTGGAAGAACGCGAAGGTTATGCAGTACAGGATGCCCTTGAAACGTATTTTGGACGTGGTAAACGAAGAAAGAAATTCTCCGTTGATTTCCAGAACACAAAAAATACGAACGCTATTCTGGCACAGAGTAATATCACTTATGCCAATATAGATACCTACACCATCAAACAACTGAGTGAAATTTTGGATGTTGATGGTATTGTCAGCGGCAACTTAGACCTGAACATCCTGCTATCAGAAGGGATTCCCTCCAATTTTAGTTTTATAGATTATATTCTTGGCGATGCCAATTACGGCAGAATTGGTATTAAAGTCAGTGATGGTGAAACAGGCAAATTACTTTGGAAATACGAGAAAGAAATCAATAAGAAATCAGGCAGAAATACAACCGACCTTATAGAGTCCATGATGAAAAAGGCAACCAGAAAATTCCCTTATGACAAGGAGCGCTAAGTAATCATTGGCGCCTTTTCGTCCTTGCTGAATTCCTTCAGTACTTCAATCGTATAGTCTATTTCTTCCCTGGTGTTATAAATGGAAAATGAAAACCTAAGCGAAGGATTCTTTAATTCTTCTGGTGATAATAGTTCAGAAAGTACGTGTGATCCGCCGTCACTCCCGGACTGACATGCACTCCCCTTAGAACAGGCGATACCCTTGATGTCGAGATGGAACAACAACATAAGCGCTTTTTCCTGAGAAATTGGTAAGCGCACATTCACCAGGGTATATGTACTGTTTTCCATATCCCCCGATAGCCCGTTAAACGCTGCTTTCGGGAAAGCTTCTTTTACAGATTTAATAAAGTATTCCTTTAGCGATGAGATATATTCTTGTTCTTTTTCAAGCTGGTCATAGGCCAGTATAAAAGCTTCTTCTAATCCAACAATATTATGGAAAGGCTCTGTACCTGCCCTGAAGCCACGTTCCTGAGCTCCTCCGACTATCATCGGTTTCAGCCCTGAATTTTTTCGGATATAGGCAAACCCCACGCCTTTAGGTCCGTGAAATTTGTGAGCCGCCGCTGTCATAAAATCAATAGGCGTCTTCTGAACATCCCAGGGATAATGACCTATCGACTGTACCGTATCGGAATGAAATAGAGCATTATTATCCCGGCACATTTCGCTGATGGTCTGTATATCGAGTTTATTTCCTATTTCATTGTTAATATGCATCAGGCTCACCAAAATCTTTCCTTTTTCCTGCATCAGCAATTCTTCCAGATGATCAGTATCCGGGTTCCCATCGGGCAAAAGTTTAAGGTAGCATACTTTTATCCCACACTCAGACTCCAGTTCTTCAACCGTATGCAATACGGCGTGATGTTCAATGCGTGAAGTAATAATGGTATCAACCCCAAGATCACGAACCGCACATCTCAGAATCATATTGTCTGCCTCCGTTCCGCCTGAAGTAAATATAATCTCGGAGGGTTGGGCATTGAGATATTTGGCAATCGTCTTACGCGCAGTTTCTATGGCCGTTTTGGCTGTCCTCCCAAAACCATGTGTAGATGACGGATTCCCGTAACAATTGGCAAGGGCTGAGTGCATTTTCTCTATAACCTCATCTCTCACTCTGGTAGTGGCAGCATTATCCAGATATACTTGTTTCATATGCGATCTTCCTTTGGAACCTGATCAAAAATACAGGAAAATAAAATAAATTCTTTGTAATGAGCAGACAATCCAATAGGAAATTACTTCTAATTTGCCTTAAATTTGACTTATGAAAAGAATTCTTCCGTTCCTGATCGCGGTACTGCTCTGGAATTGCAATGACGGGGACCTGCAAATTGAAACCATTGATTTTGATGATATTTCCATACAAACCTGTGAAACTACAGTTACCACTGCGACCACAGTTTTTTTCAAGATCAATGGAGATGAAGCTCTTATTCTAGACCTTCAAAGTGGTACTCTCAATAATGAAGCAACAACAGATACTATTGTAAGTGCCATTCCCGGGCAAAGTTCTCTCTTATACCGTATCTTTTCTGAGAGTGTTACCAAAAGCTATTTTTGTGATGAAATCCCTCCATCGGAACCTACCGTTGTTGAAGAGATAGAAGCTGTTAGCGGGGAAGTATTGATTACTACCATACAGAGTGCCGTCGACTCAACACTTTATGAACACACCATCGAGCTGCGCGACATTAGTCTGCTCAATGCACAGGGTGAAAGGATTACTGATACAAGTATAAATGAATTCGGCGTAGTGACCACTCAGGAATAAGTCCTATTCCTTTACATTCTGATGGATATACACTTCGGTGGCACCCAGGCCGTATTTCTGATAGTCCGCATCGTAGTAAGTAATATTGGGATGTCTACGGAATAAATAGTAGAGCTCTTCTTTTAGGATTCCCGCTCCCACACCATGGATAAATACTACCTTCCTGATTCGTTTTTTGATAGCGAAATCGAGTTGCCTCTTAGCAGTTTCCACCTGAATATTGAGCATGTCGTAATTACTCATCCCTCTGGTACTGGGTACCAACTGATGGATGTGGAGATCGACTTCCATTTTAGGTGCATTGCGCTCCTTGGGTTTGACCGGCCTTGCTTTTTTCCTTGCCGGTACTTCCTTTTCCTTTCTGGCCTCCTGGGCCTCGGCTGCACTGACATTTATCTGGGAGCGGTTCTCTACGAGGAGCACCTCATTGAGACTGTAATCCAGCTCAAATCCTTCTGAAGTAAGAATAGTTATCGTATCTCCGTCTATTCTGACAGCAGTTCCTTCTATCGAATCATCGAGTACCTGAATCTTATCCCCTGCTTTAATCATTCCCATTTTTCATCTAAAATAAAACCCGCATTTTATTTTCATTCCTTAAAAATAATAGTATTTTTCGGAAGGAGTTTTTAAAAAATACCGGTGAACCTGCTGCTGATCTTATTTGCTGCTAAAGACCTCATGCTTCCTTGCCTGAGCAAACAGATTCTGGGAATGGATTGTCCTGGTTGTGGAATACAGCGCTCTGTTCTCTTTTTATTTCAGGGTGAGTTCTGGGCAGCGTTTAAAATGTATCCTGCCATTTATCCTATTCTCGGTCTGTTCGGTTTCCTTCTCCTCGATCAGTTTTTTAAAATTAAATATGCTAACAAAATCAGCATCACCCTTATGATCATGAGTGTTTCACTGATTCTGCTTAATTTTTTCTTTAAATTAATAATATAACCACAAACTTTTTATGGAACAACAAAAACTACCAAACGTAACCATAGCCATTGTACTGGCAATATTGTCCTATCTCTGTTGCTGTTTCTACGGTATCCCGGCTATCATTATGTCGGGGATAGGTTTATTTCTGGTTAAGAAAGACGAAAAAACTTTCCTGGAAAATCCGGAACTCTATTCTAACCACAGTCAGCTGAAAACAGCTAAAATTCTTGTTATTATTGGACTTGTACTGGGGATTTTATTCCTATGCTATATGATCTACAGTATCTGGGCAATGGGAGGCTGGGAAGAAGCCATGCGACAATCACAGGAGATTATGGAGCAATTTGGCATTGAAGAATAACCAATTAAACAAATCATATGAATCAACAATCGCTTCCAGGGGCAAGTAATGCCCTCACCATGGGAATTCTGTCTGTTGTTCTAACCTTACTTTGCTGTGGCCCATTCGGGATTATTTTCACCATTCTGGGTTTGAACAGTGCCGGTAAAGCAGAACGTCTTTACAATGAAAATCCCGGCATGTACACGGGCTATGAAAACGTTAAGACCGGGCGGGTTCTGTCCTATGTCGGACTGGCGTTATCTGTGTGCTATCTCCTTTTCATTATCCTGTATTTTGGTGCAATTATCGCCCTTATTTCAGCGGGGGAATTCAATAACCTTTAATAAAAAAACTCCCGGCAATCCGGGAGTTTTTCTTTATTCTTTCTCGTTGGTTTAATTCGCCACCTCACTCATAAACTTAAGCCGATACAGCCTTAGTTCTTCGTCCTCATAATCCCCATTGAACTCCTTTAAGGCCTCTTCGATATCATCAGACTCTGCATCAAGGAAGTAATCGTGAATTTCTTCCTGCTGATCCTCATCAAGGATTTCATCTATCCAGTACGCAATATTGAGTTTTGTACCGCTGAAAACTATTTGTTCCATTTCCTTAACCAGTTCTGGAATCTCAAGACCTTTAGCAGCAGCGATATCATCGAGCGGTAGCTTGCGGTCAACATTCTGTATAATGTACAATTTGAGTCCGGAATTAGCCCCGGTACTTTTTACAACCAGATCATCAGGTCTTATGATTTCGTGCTCTTCCACGTAATCTGCGATCAATTTAAGGAAGGGAGTACCGTATTTTCTTGCCTTACCCTCTCCTACGCCATGGATGGTGATCATTTCGTCCATATTGATGGGGTATTTCAGCGCCATATCCTCCAGTGAAGGATCTTGAAATACGACAAAAGGTGGCACATCCAGTTTATGTGCTTCTTTCTTCCTCAGGTCCTTTAACAATTTCAGAAGTTGTTCATCGGCTACCCCCGCCGATTTTTTGGCGGCACTTACTATAGCATTGTCCATTTCCTCACTGTAGACATGGTCTTTGGTCATCATAAATGAGGTGGGGTTCTTCAGAAAATCTTCACCTTCTTTTTGAACATGCAGGATTCCGTATTGTTCAATTTCCTTTCTCAGAAATCCGGCTACCAGGGCCTGTCGGATCAAAGCCATCCAATATTCCTCAGGTTGGTCTGCTCCACATCCGAAGATATCCTTACTCTCAATTTTATGAGAAGCGATCAGGGCGTTGGTTTTGCCTTTAAGAGTTTTGACAATCTCCTTTGATTTGAATTTTTCGTTTGTTCCCTGAATAACCTCAATTAATTTTTTCAGATTGTGCCCGGCTTCTTCCTTTTCCTTGGGGTTTCGTGCATTGTCATCCATGTCGGCTCCATCGCCGTCTACCTCATCAAATTCTTCCCCAAAATAATGGAGGATAAACTTCCTTCTTGAGATTGAAGTTTCTGCATAGGCTACAATTTCCTGTAATAGTGCATTTCCTATCTCCTGTTCTGCCACGGGTTTACCAGACATGAATTTTTCTAGTTTCTCAACATCCTTATAAGAGTAAAAAGCCAGACAATGTCCTTCTCCCCCATCCCTGCCAGCCCTGCCGGTTTCCTGGTAATAGCTCTCTATACTTTTGGGTATATCGTGGTGGATAACATATCTCACATCGGGTTTGTCTATTCCCATCCCAAAGGCAATGGTAGCCACAACTACATCCACATCTTCCATGAGGAACATATCCTGATATTTTGAGCGGGTTTTGCTGTCAAAGCCCGCGTGGTAGGGAACAGCACTTACTCCGTTAACCTGAAGTACCTGGGCCAATTCTTCTACTTTTTTCCTGCTCAGACAATAAATAATTCCTGATTTCCCTGCATTTTTTTTCACAAAACGGATGATATCGGCATCAACATTTTTTGTCTTAGGCCGTACCTCATAGTATAAATTTGGCCTGTTGAAAGAGGCTTTAAATAATTTGGCATCAGGAATGTCAAGATTTTTTATGATATCTTCCTGCACTTTGGGTGTGGCAGTTGCGGTTAAACCAATGATGGGGATGTTGTCTCCGAGGCGGTTGATAATCGCCCTCAAATTCCGGTATTCGGGCCTGAAGTCGTGACCCCATTCGGAAATACAATGTGCTTCGTCAATAGCGACGAAGGAAAGGGGTACTGATTGCAGGAATTCTATATAGTCCTCCTTAGTAAGTGATTCCGGAGCTACATAGAGTAACTTGGTAATACCATCGGTGATATCCTGCTTAACCTGCTTTACTTCGGTCTTATTCAGGGAGGAATTAAGGACATGTGCAACTCCGTGATCAGAAGAAATTCCACGAATCGCATCCACCTGATTTTTCATCAGGGCGATCAGGGGCGAAACCACAATTGCAGTTCCTTCTTTGATCAATGCAGGAAGTTGGTAGCAAAGCGACTTGCCGCCACCTGTAGGCATAATAACAAAGGTGTTATTGCCTTCGATAACATTTTTAATTACTTGTTCCTGTAGGCCCTTAAATGAAGAAAATCCGAAATATTTTTTAAGAGAGGTCTGCAGTTCCGTATCATTCAATACCATTCCCTAATAGTTTACTTAATCCCACTGGCATTTAAAATCCCATGCACTTCAATAAGTCAGTTCTAACTTTAACGTTCTTCGGGTTGTAGTAGTATTTTTCTCGCTGTATTAGAATACCCTGTAAATAACTTTGTGTAATTTTGTTTTCTTAAATATAATACATTCTTTTAGAATCCGATTATCTTTTAAGACAAAATCTGCATTCCAAATCACCTAAATACAAGGATATATTGAACAAGAGGAAAGGCATTCTGGAGTTGGCGAAAAAAACCATGCAAACTGAAAGCAATGCTATACTGCATTTGGCATCCTTGCTCGACCAGCAGTTTGTAGATGCAGTAGACTGTATTTACAAAGGCAAAGGAAGGGTGGTCATTACGGGGATAGGCAAAAGTGCCCTGATAGCTTCTAAAATTGTTGCCACCCTCAATTCAACCGGAACACCTGCTACCTTTATGCATGCCGCCGATGCGATCCACGGAGACCTGGGTACTATCCAGCAAAAGGATATAGTGATTTGTATCTCAAAAAGCGGGAGTACACCTGAAATTAAATTACTTGTACCCCTTATTAAATCAGGGAGCAACAAACTAATTGCAATAACAGGTAACCCGGAATCTTATCTTGGTGAACAATCCGACTTCGTACTTAATACCTATGTGGAGAAAGAAGCCTGCCCTAATAACCTGGCTCCAACTACCAGTACCACGGCGCAACTGGTGATGGGTGATGCCCTTGCCATTTGCCTGCTCGAACTAAGAGGTTTTAGCTCTAAAGACTTCGCCAAGTTTCACCCCGGAGGTACCCTGGGCAAAAAATTATACCTGAGAGTAGGTGATATTGCAATAAAAAATATGGTCCCTAAGGTGGAAGCTCACTCTGCCGTTAAAGACGTTATAGTAGAAATCTCAGAAAAAATGCTTGGGGTGGCTGCAGTGCTTGAAAATGGAAAGTTGGTTGGAGTGGTAACTGACGGTGATATCAGAAGGATGCTCAACAAATATGAAAATATCAACGGTCTTACCGCAAAAGATATTATGACATCCAATCCTAAAACCATTGAACCCGGTGTTCTGGCCGTCAAGGCCTTGAATGAAATGCAGGCCAATGGAATTTCCCAATTACTGGTGGCAGAGAAAGGAGTCTACCAGGGCGTAGTTCATCTACACAACCTGATAAACGAAGGAATACTTTAATGGCAAAAGCAACAACTAAGGATCCCAACGAAATGTCATTCCTTGACCATTTGGAAGAGCTGAGGTGGCATTTAATTCGTTCTACACTTGCCATTGTCATTGTAGGCATGGTAGCCTTCCTGATGAAGGATTTTATATTCGATACAGTCATATTCGGACCAAAAAAACCCGACTTCCCAACCTACGCCATTTTTTGCAAGTTGTCAAAAATGCTGGGATTCAGTGAAGCTTTTTGCGGAAGCGAACCCCTGTTTCGCGTTCAGAGCCGGGTTATGGCCGGGCAATTTTCAGCCCATATATGGACGTCTATCTGGGCTGGTTTTATTATAGCATTTCCATATGTTCTTTATGAAATGTGGAAATTTATTAGTCCTGGACTTTATGAAAAGGAAAGGAAGAACTCAAGGGGTTTTATCATCGTGGCCTCCTTACTGTTTTTTATGGGAGTGCTTTTCGGCTACTACGTGGTTGCCCCCCTCTCTATCAACTTCCTGGGTAGTTACACAGTGAGTGAGGAGGTGTTTAACGACATCGATCTAAGTTCCTATATCTCAACTGTACGTGCTGCAGTAATCGCCTGCGGTCTGATATTTGAGCTACCTATTATCATCTTCTTCCTCACTAAAGTGGGACTGGTAACCCCGGAGATCCTAAAGAAATACAGAAAAATTGCCCTGGTGATCGTCCTGATCATATCAGCCGTCATTACTCCACCGGATGTAGCCAGCCAGATTATAGTAGCCGTGCCCGTACTCATCCTCTATCAGCTAAGTATTTTTATATCGGGCTATGTACTTAAACGGGACGCAAAAAAAACAAGTAAACATGCCAAATCAAGTTAACGAATTCAATGCATATCGTTCCCGGATGAACGAAAAACTGCTGGGAAGCAACAATAAACTCATCAAACGTATTTTTAACCTCGATACAAATGCCTTTACCGAAGGCGCTTTGGATGTTAAAACCAAGGAATTGCTTGGTCTTGTCGCCTCTGCTGTATTGCGGTGTGATGACTGTGTTAAGTATCATCTGGAGAGTGCCCAACAGGCCGGAGCCAATAAAGAAGAAGTAATGGAGACTCTCGGCATTGCTACCCTTGTGGGTGGAACCATAGTTATCCCCCACCTGAGGAAAGCCTACGAATTCTGGGAACTTCTGGAATCTCAGGAAGGTTAAAAAAAATGTAATTCCTTTTTCCTCCATGGGGAATACCTTAGTTTTGAATCGATGAAGCTCAGAGCAGAAAATATCATGAAGGCCTACCGCGGCCGAAAAGTAGTAAAGGGCATCTCACTTGAGGTCAACCAGGGCGAGATTGTGGGACTTCTGGGGCCTAACGGAGCTGGGAAAACTACCTGTTTTTACATGATCGTGGGATTGATCAAACCCAATGGGGGAAGAATATTTCTGGATGAAACTGAAATCACGAAATTCCCGATGTATAAAAGAGCTCAAAACGGGATTGGATATCTGGCTCAGGAAGCCTCCGTATTCCGAAAACTGAGTATCGAAAAAAATATTTTAAGTGTTCTTCAGCTTACTAAACTCAGTAAAAAAGAGCAGCACATGAAAATGGACCAGCTCATTGAAGAATTCGGATTGGGCCATATCAGGAAAAACAGAGGAGATCTTTTGTCGGGAGGTGAGCGTAGGAGGACCGAAATAGCAAGAGCCCTGGCCACAGATCCCAAGTTTATTTTACTCGATGAGCCTTTCGCAGGAGTCGACCCTGTTGCAGTAGAGGACATCCAGCGTATTGTCGCACAGCTCAAAAACAAGAACATAGGTATCCTTATCACAGATCACAATGTTCAGGAAACTCTTGCCATTACAGAGCGTTCTTATCTTATGTTTGAAGGAGGGATTTTAAAGTCCGGTGTTCCTGAAGTTCTGGCGGAAGATGAGATGGTCAGAAAAGTTTATCTCGGACAGAATTTCGAGCTGAGAAAGAAAAAGCTGGAATTTTAAGTCGACTCACCCCTCCTAAAAGTCCCGATTATCTACGGTTTGGAAGTAGAATTCCTGAAAAACAACAGTGAACTCATCAGGTAGATCACAATGATCACCGGAATAGCCAGGAATTTCATAGTCCCTATACAAAACAAACTCACCACGATAAAAATATAGCGAAGGGCATTTTCTTTAAACCCTAGTGTTTTGAACTTTAATGAAAATAAAGGGATGGGTGCATTGAGTAGAATCGAATTCAACACAGTGAGACCGATTAAAAACCACTGGTTTAGAATAATCGAATTTAATGCATCATTCCCATTGAAAAGTAGAATCATAGGCAGAGAAACAATCAATAGCGTATTTGCGGGTGTGGGAAGGCCAATGAAGGAAGAAGTCTGATTTTCATCAATATTAAATCTACCCAGACGAAGAGCCGATGACATGGTAATTAAAAACCCTGAAAATGGAAGTAATCCATTGAGAGAAAACTCTAATCCGCTCCCTCCCAACTCCGGTCCTTTCTCCCCGCCGAGACTCATAATGATCAGCTGAAACATCACAATTCCGGGAACCAGGCCAAAAGTAATTACATCTGCCAGAGAATCCAGTTGTAGTCCCAGCTCACTTTGAACATTTAGTTTCCGGGCGGCAAAACCATCGAGAAAATCAAATATCAGGCCCAGGAATACAAGTAAGGCCATAGTCTCCCACTCATTTCTGACGGCAAAGATGGCCGCCACAGAACCTGTCAAAACATTTAGTAGCGTAAGAAAGTTGGGAATATATCTTTTCACTCAGGGATCTTTTGCGTAAAAATAGCATAAATTTTAAGGAAGCTGTTTTGTCCCATTAATTATTCAGATATTTGCTTCATTACCGGAGTTTGCCTTAAGCTGTGCTTACCTGATGACACTAAAACAATTCTTTTTTTTACTTTCTTTCTCCTTTTCGGCATGTCTGTTTTCTCAGGCAGAACCCTTGTCGGAGAAGGCTGTTATCAGTGTAATCACCTGCGGTCCGGGAACGGAACTTTATTCCACCTTTGGCCACAGTGCATTTCGGGTTCAGGACAGTGAAAAAGGGATTGACTGGATCTATAATTACGGCACCTTCAACTTCAACACACCAAATTTTTACGGAAAATTTGCCAGGGGTAAATTACTGTACTCTTTGAGCAAACAAAGGTTTGAGAATTTCCTGTATGCCTATGAACTTGAAAACCGTTGGGTAAAGGAGCAACTTCTCAATATTTCGACGAAGGAGAAAAATGAGATTTTTACCTTCCTGGAAAATAATTACAAACCCCAGAACAGGGATTATAAATACGATTTCCTCATGGAAAATTGTTCAACCAAAATCCCGGAAGTATTGCAGGCATCTCTGGGCGATGAACTTGTCTTTGAGGATTATTTGCAGGATAAGAACTACTCTTTCAGAGACCTGATTCAACAAAATCTTATCCGCAATTCCTGGTCCAGTTTCGGGATTGACCTTGCCCTGGGCGCGGTAATTGACCGTGAAGCAGGCTATTTGCAGTATATGTTTTTACCCAATTACGTTTTATCGCAATTAGAACATACGCTTCTCAATGGTAAACCTCTTGTGGAGAGAGAAAGGACAATACTCGATCATCAAATGCAGAACCGGGGGAACTTTTTTACTACCTCTCCCCTATTTTGGTTTGGGCTTTTATTTCTATTTACTGTTACCATCACCTATATCGACCTTCGCAATAAAGTCCGCAGCAAGGTGATGGACATTATTTTGTACTTTTTTACCGGAATAGTGGGTTGGCTGATTGTTTTTCTCTGGTTTTTTACAGATCATACGGCTACTGCCATAAATCTGAACGTACTTTGGGCCTTTCCCCTGAATCTGGTGCCCTTGTATTATCTGCTGAGGGGCAGGAAACTCCCTTCCTGGGGTGCCTCATACCTGTTAGGTATTTTAATATTACTGGCCATTACGGTTTTCATTTGGATATCAGGCATCCAACTCTTTTCGCCTATCCTGGCGGTAATTCTGGCAACCTTAGGGGTGCGATATGGCTTTTTACTCTATCACAATCGAAAAATTGAAACTACCTCAAAATGAATCTGGTATCCGTAGAGGGAATTTCAAAATCCTATGGGGAACGCGTTCTCTTTACTGATCTTTCTTTCGGGATCAATAAGGAGCAAAAAATAGCCCTGATTGCTCAGAATGGAACGGGAAAAACCTCCATCCTCAACATACTTGCCGGGAAGGACAAGCCCGATGATGGGAAGGTAACCCTCCGTAATAATATCCGGATTTCTTACCTCGAACAGGACCCCGATCTCAAGGATGAGTTAACTATTGAAGAGTGCATTTTCAGATCGGACAACGAGGTGTTGCAGGTCATCAGGAATTATGAAAAGGCCCTTGAAACTCCGGAAAATGAAAAGCAATATCAAAAGGCTTTTGAAGCGATGGAACGCTTTAATGCCTGGGATTTTGAAACTCAATACCGACAGATACTTTTCAGGCTGCAGCTGGAAGACCTCCACGCAAAAGTAAGTACGCTTTCCGGAGGGCAAAAAAAACGAATTGCACTGGCCAATGCACTGCTCAACAAGCCCGATCTTCTGATCCTTGATGAGCCTACCAACCACCTCGATCTCGAAATGATTGAATGGTTAGAAAATTACTTTGCCAGGGAAAGTATTACCCTTTTTATGGTAACCCACGACCGGTATTTTCTGGAAAGGGTATGTAATGAGATCCTGGAACTCGATCAGGGTCAGTTGTACTCCTACAAAGGAAATTACAGCTATTACCTTGAAAAGAAAGAAGCGCGGGAGCTGCAGCAGGCATCGGAATTACACAAATCCAAGCAACTCTTTAAAAAAGAACTCGACTGGATGCGGCGACAGCCTAAGGCGAGAACTACGAAGTCGAAATCCAGAATAGATGATTTTCACGAAATCAAAAGCAGGGCACAGCAAAGAAGAAAGGATCACCAGGTACAATTAGAAATCAATATGGAACGCCTGGGGAGTAAGATTCTGGAGTTTCACAATGTAGTTAAGTCCTTTCCGCAAACGCCCATCCTCAACAAATTCAGTTATTCGTTTTTAAAAGGAGAGCGGCTCGGTATCATAGGTAAAAACGGCACTGGCAAATCAACTTTTCTCAACTTAATTACGGGCAGGGAACAAGCAGATGGAGGGAAGATCACTACAGGGGAAACGATAAAATTTGGCTATTATACCCAGGAAGGAATCAAGGTAAAGCCGGGACAGAAAGTAATTGAAGTTATCAGGGAATTCGGAGACTATATCCCCTTAAAGAAAGGAAGACAACTTTCTGCACAACAGTTACTTGAACGCTTTCTCTTCGACCGCAAAAAGCAATATGACTATGTAGAGAAACTCAGCGGTGGGGAACGAAAACGCCTGTATTTGTGTACGGTCCTCATTCAAAACCCAAACTTTCTCATTCTTGATGAACCCACCAACGATCTGGACGTAGTTACCCTTAATGTACTTGAAGAGTTCTTGCTCGATTACCCGGGTTGCCTAGTAGTTGTTTCACACGACCGGTATTTTATGGATAAAATTGTTGATCATCTTTTTATCTTCAGAGGTGAAGGGATAATTGAAGATTTTCCGGGAAATTATTCCGATTTCAGAGCCTATGAAGATAGCATTGAACAAACAAAACGTAATGAAAGCAAGGAGAACAAATCGAAGCAGGATTCGGATAAATCCCAATGGAGGGATAAGGAAAGTGGCAGTTCTCTGTCTTATCTGGAGCAGAAAGAATACAAGCAGTTAGAACGCGAAATTCAGAGTCTGGAAGCAAAGAAAAAAGAATTACAGCAAGCTTTTCTGAATTCAGAACTAAGTCCGGAAGAAATCACCGACCTTTCAAAATCCCTCAATGAGGTTGAAGAGCAAATTGATACTAAAACAGAACGTTGGTTTGAAATTTCTCTTCTCAAAGAGTAATAAGTATTTGTGAAATAGTGAACAAAGGCATTTATGTTTCGTTTCTGGTCTTACCTTAATTTTTTAATTCGATCGACCAATCAGTACGGCATCCATTCACCATTTGTATACAATTACATTACCCGTTGTCTCTATAAAAAAAGTCGGAAACGCCAGTCGAAAGTGCAGAAAGTTTTGATAAAAAGTATTCTGTATTTTAAATATGAATCCGTGCAGCTTCTTACGGATCAGCCACAATACCACGAGGCAGTCAGAGAAGAATATCCTGAAGTTGAGTCTGGCCGGAATCCTTATGATCTTATATTCATCGGAGAGGATTATTTTGAAAAATTCGACTTTGAATCCCTCGAACAATATGGCCACAACAGCACCATGATCCTGCTTGAAGGGATTCATAAGAACAGGCGAAACAGGGAGGCTTGGGACCAATTATGTAAAAAAGTCCGGATACGAGTTTCCATTGATTTTTATTATGGAGGCATACTCTTCCTGAGAAAGGAACAGGAGAAACAACATTTTCGCATTAGGATATAATGGCTTAATTTTATGGTGAATTCAGCGTTATGGACAATACTATCTTCTATGTTTTAGGTTTGGTAGCCGTAATATATATCGCTCTTTCTGTTTTCAACAAGAAAAGATCAAAAGATCGCAAATCCAGGAAGTTTATGGAGGGATATGAGCGAAAGAATAAAAAAGACTAGCGGCTTTTACTTAAAACATAATTATGAAAATCTATACCAAAACGGGAGACCAGGGAATGACGGCATTGTTCGGAGGGACCAGGGTACCCAAGCACCACATTCGTATTCAGAGCTATGGCACTGTAGATGAACTGAATTCTTGGCTGGGACTGTTACGCGATCAGGAAATAAATGATCGCCACAAGGAGATGTTGAAGAAAATACAGCAAGATCTTTTTACCGTAGGAGCTATTCTGGCGACCGATCCTGATAAAGCTGTCCTGAAAAGTGGTAAGGAACGACTCGATATTCCTAAGATTGGGAAGGAAGATATAGCTATGCTGGAGCAAGAAATGGACAGGATGGACGAAACGCTCCCTGTGATGACTCATTTTATTCTTCCCGGGGGGCACCAGGCAGTGTCATACTGTCATATTGCCAGAACAGTATGCCGCAGAGCGGAACGCATGGCCTGTCTTTTGAATGAAAATCAACCTTTTGATCCAGAGGTTTTATCTTACCTGAACAGGCTTTCCGATTATTTATTTGTCCTCTCCAGGGCTATGGCCGCTGATCTGAATGCTGATGAAATAAAATGGATTCCCGCAAAAAAAGGCTAATAAATTGCTTTTTTCGTCGTTATGACTCTAACAAAACCGGGATTATTGCAAAAACTTTATAAATAAAGCCGAAAAAACTTGGTGGTCTGAGTTTAAAAATTATTTTTGCAAAAATTTACAAATTATACTTTTACCATGTATTGGACCTTAGAATTAGCATCCTATTTGAGTGATGCGCCCTGGCCGGCGACCAAAGATGAATTGATCGATTACGCGATCCGAACCGGAGCTCCTTTGGAAGTTGTGGAAAACCTCCAGTCGATGGAAGAAGAAGGGGGTGAGATCTATGAAAGTATCGAAGAGATATGGCCAGATTATCCTACGGAAGAGGACTATCTCTGGAATGAGGATGAATATTAATAGAATGTTTAAATAGCGTTAAAAAGTCTCTTCGGAGGCTTTTTTTTTATGTAATTTTGACATACTTATAGCAGGAAATCCGGATTTGACAAAAGTGGAACGGCTTTTGACCCCCTTTTTTTAACGTAAATACCGGATCCAATAGAATTTAAATAAATATACCTCTGCCCGCATGACTACCTGAGATTGGGAAGGGGAAAAGAATAATTTCATGAGTTTACTAAATAGTGTTATTAAAGCGTTTGTTGGGGATAAATCCAAACGTGATGTCAAGGAGTTAGGCCCTTTGGTGGATGAGATTAATGCCTTTGGCGATCAGCTCCAGACATTGTCAAATGATGAACTTCGAGCTAAAACGACAGGATTTAAATCTTTGATAGCGGAAACATGCGCTTCCCTGACAGAGGAGATAAATAAAATCAAACTCGAAGTGGAACAATCCACCGATATTGATAGAAATGAAGAGCTTTACGCAGAAGTTGACAAATTAGAGGAAGAGGCGTACAAATTGACACAGGAGACGCTTGATAATATACTCCCCGAAGCATTTGCCGTCGTTAAGGAAACTGCCAGAAGGTTTAAAGACAATGATACCCTGGAAGTTACTGCCACTGAAAATGACCGGATACTTTCCGGAACCAAGGATTATGTAAGCCTTGAAGGTGATAAAGCCATATGGAAAAATTCATGGGATGCAGCAGGAAAAGAAGTAACCTGGGACATGGTACACTACGACGTACAGCTCATAGGGGGTATTGCACTTCATCAGGGGAAAGTGGCAGAAATGCAGACCGGAGAAGGAAAAACCCTGGTGGCTACCTTGCCATTGTACCTCAATGCTCTACCTGGAAAAGGAACACACCTGGTAACCGTAAACGACTACCTGGCAAAACGGGATAGTGCGTGGATGGGACCCATTTTTGAATTTCACGGGCTAAAAGTTGATTGTATAGATAAACACAAACCCAATTCGGATGGCCGGCGAGCTGCATACAATGCAGATGTTACCTATGGCACCAACAACGAATTTGGTTTCGATTATCTAAGGGATAACATGGCTCATACGCCCGGGGATCTGGTACAGAGACCCCACTATTACGCTATCGTGGATGAGGTGGATTCGGTCCTGATCGATGACGCAAGAACCCCATTGATCATCTCCGGACCCGTACCGGAAGGAGACCGGCACGAATTTAATGAGCTCAGGCCGAAGGTCACTGATATTGTAGAAAAACAAAGAAAGCACCTTACTGCGGTACTGGCAGAAGCAAAGAAAAAAATAGCGGAGGGAGATACCAAGGAAGGCGGACTTCTTCTTCTTAGGGTGCATCGTGGGCTACCAAAAAACAAAGCGCTTATCAAGTATTTAAGCGAAGAGGGGATCAAGCAATTACTGCAGAAAACCGAGAATTTCTACATGCAGGACAACAACAGGGAAATGCCTGTAGTAGATTCTGAACTTTTATTCGTTATCGACGAAAAAAATAACCAGATTGAATTAACAGACAAAGGAATTGAATATATCTCCGGGGATCAGGCTAAAGATTTTTTCCTGATGCCGGATATAGGAAGTGAAATTGCCAAGATCGAAAACCAGGGACTCGATATTGAAGAAGAAGCCCGGTTAAAGGAAGAACTTTTCAAGGATTTTGCCGTAAAGAGTGAGCGAATCCATACGATGAGTCAGCTTTTAAAGGCCTATACCTTATTCGAAAAGGATGTGGAGTACGTGGTGATGGAGAACAAGGTAATGATCGTAGACGAGCAGACAGGAAGAATCATGGATGGTCGACGCTATTCAGACGGACTCCATCAGGCAATCGAGGCAAAGGAAAATGTGAAGATTGAGGCGATGACCCAAACCTTCGCTACCGTAACCCTGCAGAATTACTTCAGGATGTATAACAAATTGGCCGGTATGACCGGTACGGCTGTCACCGAGGCCGGAGAGCTCTGGGAAATCTACAAGCTCGACGTAGTGGAGATTCCTACCAATAAGCCTATTGCCAGAGATGACCGCCAAGACCTGATCTATAAAACCAAAAGGGAAAAGTACAACGCGATAATCGATGAGGTAACACAGCTCTCCCAACAGGGAAGACCTATCCTTATCGGTACGACTTCTGTTGAGATCTCGGAGCTGCTGTCCAGGATGCTTAATATCAGAAAGGTTCCCCACAACGTACTTAATGCCAAACTCCATAAAAAAGAAGCAGACATAGTTGCAGAGGCCGGAAATCCGGGCGTGGTAACGATTGCCACCAACATGGCAGGACGGGGTACAGACATTAAACTCTCCGACGAAGTTAAAAAAGCCGGTGGCCTTGCCATTATCGGTACAGAGCGTCACGATTCAAGAAGGGTAGACCGTCAGTTAAGAGGTCGATCGGGAAGACAGGGTGATCCGGGAAGTTCACAATTCTACGTATCACTGGAGGATAACCTGATGCGCCTGTTCGGCTCAGACAGGGTTGCGAAGATGATGGACAGGATGGGACTTGAGGAGGGAGAAGTCATTCAGCACTCCATGATGACCAAGTCTATAGAAAGAGCCCAGAAAAAGGTGGAGGAAAATAATTTTGGTATCAGAAAGAGATTATTGGAATACGATGATGTGATGAACGCCCAGCGGGAAGTAGTATACAAGCGCAGAAGGCACGCTCTCCAGGGTGAACGATTAAAAGTGGACATCGCCAATATGATCTACGACACCTGCGAAGTTATTTCAGAGTTGAACAAAGAAGCCAATGATTACAAGAATTTTGAGTTTGAGCTGATCAAATATTTCTCAATTACCTCCCCTATTTCGGAGGAAGAGTTCAGCAAACTCAGTTATTTGGAGATAAGCAACAGGATATATTCTGCAGTTTACGATCATTACAGGGAAAAGATGGAACGGAGTGCTGCAACGGCGTTTCCTGTGATCAAAAAAGTATACGAAGACAGTGCAAATAAGTACGAACGTATTGTTGTGCCCTTCACCGACGGGATCAAAACCCTGAATGTGGTCACCGATCTTAAAAATGCGTATGAAAGCAATGGAAAACAGCTGATTACGGATTTTGAAAAGAATATAACCCTGGCTATCATAGATGAGGCTTGGAAGACTCACCTGCGGAAAATGGATGAACTGAAACAGTCGGTTCAGCTTGCCGTTCACGAGCAGAAAGACCCATTGCTGATCTATAAATTTGAAGCCTTTGAGCTTTTTAAAGGAATGATAGATAAGGTAAATAAAGATGTCGTTTCCTTCCTGTTTAAAGGGGAGCTGCCATCAGGAAATACTGAGGATATACAAGAGGCCAGAAATGTACGACGCTCTAAGGAGACATTGAAAACTACCAAGGAGGAGATACCCAACAGTGATGAACTGGCGGCTCAGAACAGGGCGGCAGGGCAGACACAGGGCGGCAGGCCTCAAGTGACAGAAACGATTATCCGTGACAGACCAAAAATTGGCCGTAATGACCGTGTTACGATCAAGAATGTAATGTCTGGTGAAAGCAAAACCATAAAATATAAACAGGCAGAACCCCTCTTAGACAAAGGAGAATGGGTGTTAATAGAGGATTAAAAATCAATGATCCCACAGATAAAAAGGACGGCTTTACGGCTGTCCTTTTTTTATTCCCACCTCCGGCCACATAAAACTTTAGGGCTACGGGGTATTGATTATCTTACAAAACATAAGTAGCTTTACAGCATAGGTTTAGGAAAATAAGCAGTAAATGCCCCGTTATATCTGCTAAATACAGGGATTATGAAAAAAAACTACATCGACCAGGAACGGTACAGAGACAAGGAAAGTCTGCTTCTCAAGGCGACAACTTTTACGTCTGTACTAAGCATTGTATTCTTTCTGATTTGTTTTTTTCTCTTAAAAATACACTCTGCATTCTCTTTTATTTTCCTTTTTTACGCCCTTTTCAGCCTTGCCAACACCTATGCCTATAAAACGCACAAAAATCTTTCTCTTACTTATAATATTGCCTCAATAACAAGCCTTGTTTCTACTGTTGCGATCACTTTGATGAGCGGTGGAATCCAAAGTCCGTTCATCTTTACCCTCGGATTACTTGTGCTGGCGGGTTATGCCACAACCCGAACTTACGGAAAAACCTATCTCTTTATAATCTCTATCCTTACGATCCTCTTCTTTGTACAGGGCAGGTATTTTTCCCTGAATATCCTCAATCATGTTCCTGAAAATGCCAGGGATATTTTTGCACTACTCAGTGTATTGTTCACCATATACTTGCTGGGAGGGATTTTCGGAAAGAACCTGATGATCGTACACCATCAATTGTACAAATCAAAAAGAGAAATGCAGGCCCGCAGCGAGGAAAAAGACACTTTACTGAAGGAAGTCCACCACAGGGTAAAAAACAATTTACAGACCGTATCGAGTCTTCTCAGCCTACAGGGCAGATCAATATCAGATCCAAGGACAAAAAGTATATTGAAAAGTAGTCAGAATCGTGTAATTTCTATGGCTATGGTTCATGAGATGCTCTATATGAGGGAAGATCTTTCTAAAATCCAGTATAAGACCTATGTGCGGGAATTATGCGAATACCTGGTAAAATCCCTCAAAGGGGCCAATAACAAAGTCACTCTAAATATTGATATTCCGGATATTGAACTAGGCATTGATACTGCGATTCCCCTCGGCCTGCTTATTAACGAGGCTATTACAAACTCGCTCAAGTATGGTATCAAAGATGATCACGAAGGCGAAATCCATATTTCAATTGACCAGGAAGACGAACACAGTTATGTTTTGGAGATCGGCGACAATGGCTCAGGCTATGCTGAGACCTTGAATGTGAAGAACAGTGGGTCACTTGGCCTAAAACTGATTCACAATCTCGCCAGACAACTAAAAGGCACCATTACAAAGGATCCATCAAAAAAAGGAACCAATTATATTGTAAAATTCAGGGAAATAGAACCACAGCCTTTTCCTTCTGTAGCCTGAGTCGGATAATCCTGCTTTAATCTTATGCATTCAGCAATAAATTGCTGTGTGCTTATGTGGTTTATCCCTATATTTAAAGACCATATAATCCATTGAAAACTATGCGAAAAATTACATTTGTTCTCCTTTTATGCCTAACTACCAATCTCTTTGCACAGGAATACTTTCTCAAGAAATACCAACCCTTTAATCAGGATATCCCCTCCCCTGAAGAATTCCTGGGGTATGGGATTGGCGAACGTCATACGCGCCACGATCTGATCGTTGCCTATTTTAAAAAACTGGCCGAGCTGTCTTCCCGCATTAGTTTCGCCGAATATGGGAAAACGCATGAAGGAAGAATTCTGAGTATACTCACTATCAGCACACCTGAAAACCTGGCTAACATCACTGAATTAAAGAGGCAACATCTGGCCTTTACGGACCCTTCCACCAATGCCTCTAATTATAACGACGTCCCAGTCTTTATAAATCTTGCGTACAATGTTCATGGCAATGAACCTTCCAGCTCAGAGGCTGCCCTTCTCACAGCATACACCTTTGCAGCTTCGGAGGCGGGGGAAATAATAAAATACCTTAACGAGTCCGTGATCTTTATCGACCCCACCATCAATCCTGATGGCAGGGATCGTCACACTCAGTGGGCGAATTCATACCAGGGTTCTCCATTAGTTGCTGATCCCCAGGACGCAGAACACGATGAATACTGGCCGGGAGGCAGGACGAATCATTACTGGTTCGACCTGAATCGGGATTGGCTACTGGCAATCAATCCGGAAAGCAGGGGGAAATTAACATGGTACCATCAGTGGTATCCCAATGTGGTTACCGATTTCCACGAAATGGGTTCGCAGAGTTCTTACTTTTTCGAACCGATGAAGGCCAATGGTTCTCTTAATCCTATCATGCCCAAAGAAAATTATGTAGACCTCAACAATATGTTCGGGGCTTATTTTGCGAAGGCCCTCGATAGCATAGGATCCCTTTATTTTACGAAGGAGGTATTTGATGGCACTTATCCCGGTTACGGTTCTTCCTATCCTGATTTGCAAGGAGGTTTAGGTCTTTTGTTTGAACAGGCAAGTTCCAGAGGGCACAAACAAACGACGGCCTTTGGAGAAATTACCTTCCCTTTTACCATTCGCAACCAATACACCTCAAGTATAACAACGGTTCGCGCCGCCGTGGAAAACAAAACCTATTTGCGCAAATATCAGCAGGATTTCTTTAAATCTGCCCTTTCCAGAGCTACTGCATCCAAAATTAAGGGCTATACCTTCGGGGATGATTATGATCAAAACCGCGTAAAAGCATTTATTGACAAATTGCTGCTTCACAAGGTAAAGGTATTTCAAAATGGGGATAAGTCTTTTTTTGTGCCTACCCGTCAACCCCAGTACCGCATGGTTCAGACGGTATTTGAAACCTATTCCAGGTACAGGGATAGCGTATTTTATGACGCTTCGGCCTGGTCGCTTGCCAATTTCTACAATATAGACTATAAGGTCGCCAGCAGGGAGACACAGGGAACACCGGTTACTGCTCTTGACCAGCTGTCAACGGTTACACCCGTAGGAAGGTCGGAGTATGCTTATCTGGTCGACTGGGACGATTATAATGCGCCGGCCGTATTACATCATTTGCAGTCGGAAGGCCTGGTGGTTTCTTCTTCTTTCAGATCATTTTCGTCTACAACGTATGCGGGAAATAAATCCTTCAATTATGGAACTTTACTGATCCCCGTAAAACTTCAGAAAAAAGATTCCGGGGAGGTCTTCAGAATATTGAGCGAAGCACAGCAAAAATATCAGGTACCCATGTATGCCGTTAATACTGGTTACAATCTTTCAGGGATCGACCTGGGGAGCAGGTTTGTAAGGCCGGTTACAAAACCCAAAGCGGCAATGCTCATAGGGGAAGGCGTCAGATCATACGAAGCCGGTGAAATCTGGCACCTCCTCGACACCCGTGTTCACATGCCCATTACCAAAATTCCTATCAGAAACTTCAGAAGGGTAAATCTCGATAAATACAACACTTTGGTGATGGTTTCAGGGTCCTACTCCTTCGATGACAAGGGCCTTGAAAAAATAAAAGAATGGGTAGAAAAAGGCAATACGCTGATCACGATTGGAACTGCCTCAAAGTGGGCAATTGATAAAAAACTGGTAAAAGAATCCCTTGTTTCAGAAGAAAAGGATTCCACGGCTGTAGCAGAGAGGAAACCCTACGGAGATGCCGGCGAAAATCTGGGGAAGGAAAGTGTTGGCGGAATAATAGTACAGACCAAATTAGACCTGACGCACCCACTGGGCTTCGGATACCGGAAGGCCTTACTGCCAGTTTATAAAAATAATACTGTGTGGCTTAAACCCAGTAAAAACGAATATTCCACTGTAGCTCAGTATACCGATAACCCTCTGATTGATGGGTTCATTACCGATAAGAACAGGGATAAGTTTTTAAAAAATTCAGCCTCTCTGATCGTTAGTCCAATCGGCGGTGGACGGGTGGTTATGTTTGCCGATAATCCCAATTTCAGAGGCTCCTGGTACGGAACCAACCGACTGTTTCTCAATGCCCTTTTCCTGGGTAATCATATTAATGTGCCTAAATAATCTCCAGATGAAGAAACTCTTCCTTTTAACAAGCTGCTTAGTAATCAGTTTTATATCCTTTGGACAGTCAACTCAGGGTGATGGTCCTTTTTCTCAACTTATTATCAGAGGTGTAACCCTGATCAACGGAAACGGAGCACCTCCAATAAGCCCGGTTGATATTGTGGTTGAAAATAATACTATCAAAAAAATTCAGGTGGTGGGTTATCCGGGGGTCGAGATCAGGGAATCGAGAAGACCACAGTTAGCGCCCGGCGGCCGTGAGCTGGATTGTTCAGGTATGTATTTAATGCCTGGCTTTGTAGATATGCATGGTCATATCGGAGGGAATTCTCAGGGAGCAGATCCTGACTATGTTTTTAAACTCTGGATGGGACACGGGATAACTACCATCCGGGAGCCCAGTGGCAGGGGAATTGATTTTACTTTGGATCTCAAAAGGAAAAGTGAAAGAAATGAGATAATTGCTCCGAGGATTTTTGCTTATACCGGATTCGGACAGGGAAGCAGCGAAGAAATCAGCACACCAGAAATGGCAAGGGAATGGGTCCGTAACAATGCAAAAAAAGGAGCGGATGGAATAAAGTTTTTTGGGGCACCTCCGGAGATCATGACTGCAGCTCTTGATGAAAACAGGAAACTCGGACTTCGATCAGCCTGCCATCATGCTCAACTTGATGTAGCCCGCTGGAACGTACTACAATCGGCTAGAGCAGGTCTCACCTCTATGGAACACTGGTACGGCCTGCCTGAAGCCTTATTCACCGACAGAACGGTACAGGATTATCCCTTAGACTACAATTACAACAATGAACAACACCGGTTTGAGGAAGCCGGGAGATTATGGCAACAGGCTGCACCTCCGTATTCCGAGCACTGGAATGAGGTTATGGACGAGTTGATATCGCTCGACTTTACCTTAGACCCCACTTTTAACATCTACGAGGCGAGCAGGGACTTACAGCGGGCGCGCAGAGCAGAATGGCATGAAGAATACACCCTTCCATCTCTCTGGGAATTTTATCAGCCCAGTAAAATATCGCATGGCTCCTACTGGCACTATTGGGGTACTGAGCAGGAAGTAGCCTGGAAGAAAAACTACAGCTTGTGGATGACTTTCGTCAATGAGTATAAAAATCGCGGAGGCAGGGTGACTACGGGATCAGATTCTGGTTTTATATTTCAACTCTACGGTTTTGCCTATGTCAGGGAACTGGAATTACTCCGCGAAGCGGGATTTCACCCTTTGGAAATCATCAGAAGTGCCACCCTTAATGGGGCAGAGGCCCTGGGGGTTAGTGATAAAATCGGAACTGTGACAGTAGGGAAATTAGCCGACTTTGTGATTGTGGCAGAAAACCCTTTAGTAAACATAAAAGTGCTTTACGGTACAGGGGCCATAAAACTAACCGAAGACAACGAGGTGGTTAGAGTTGGTGGTGTTCGCTATACAGTAAAGGATGGGATCATCTACGACGCGAAGGCACTCTTAGAGGACGTGAAACAGTTAGTGCGGGAGAAAAAACAAGCAGAAAACTACAAAATACTGCAACCGGGAGTAAAAGAATAAATAGAGTCATAGTGTGTTTATTTAAACGGTAAAGCGTTGTTTCTTAGTTTTAAATGCTAACTCGGATTTTATACGGGCATTTTTAAAACGATACAATCGTACTATTTTCTCAGTTTCAGCCTTTTTAATTTTCCTATTAAATAGAGAAAAAGCAGGCCGATTGACCAGAAGAGAATCCATTTGATGATTTTCAATTTTAGCATGATCCTGAGCAAAGATTCCTGTAGTGCATGACAATAGCAGGAAGAGGGTTAAAATAGCTTTCACGATTTGGGTGTTTCGTCTATTAAAATAACCACCCTTTTAGTTCTAGTTGGCCTGTAAATCGCTGAATTTCAGTATTTTTTCGGTATGTGGAAGAAAACCGGATCAAGGGTCATATTTCCTCGGTGAAGATTTCGAAAGCCATGAACAAGTAGTCTTTGAAATTGACATTTCATCGTAAAAAACGGAGGATGGGAAAAATTTATACCATTGTCATATTCGGTCAATAAAGTTGAAAAAATCAGTTTAATACATCGGCTCCCTATCCCGGAAAAGAAGACCGAAACCTTGTGATCTGCATTGTCCAATTTTGTATCTTTAGAGATACAGTGATTTTGATCCTACCAGATCAAATCAATCTTAAAATACTGCATCATGAAAAAACTCATCCTACCTGAAGTTTGCTTATTGCTTTTTAGTTTTACATCAGATATCATGAAGCGAACCGATGAAGATTTTCCGGAATAATTATTATGATCATGAAAAAGAATTTAATTAAAAAATCAATGTTAGACCTCCGGCATTACAGGAGGATTTTGCTCCTTGCTATTGTGCTGTCTGTCGGGATTCCTATCCAGAATTACGCCTTCCAGGATGTGATGGCACAAAATGAAGAATACACCTCCTACAAAGGTGAAATTGTCGATAGTGAAACCAACAAACCGCTCGTATTCGCAAGCCTTACTCTTGTTGGCACCAATATCAGTACGGTGACCAATACCGAGGGGGGATTTTTGCTGAAAGTTCCAGCAAATACAGAAAGTACTACCCTTGAAGTGAGCTTTTTGGGTTACAGGTCAAAGACAGTTCCCCTGTCTTCCCTAACTCAGGAGAAAAATCGAATAGGCCTCGATGTGCTGGTTACTGAATTACCTGAAGTAAATATAAGTGTCCCCAGAGAGGCAGTTAACCTGGTAAAAGAGACCCTGAGGAAAAAAGGAGAGAATTACCTGCAGGACCCCAGCGTCATGACTGCATTTTACAGGGAAACCATTAAAAAAAGAAGAAGGAACGTCTCCCTCTCAGAGGCTGTGGTCTCCATCTTTAAAACACCCTATACTTCAAGTCGAAGAGATGCAGTACAAATGTTCAAATCGCGAAAAAGCACCGACTACAGTAAGCTGGATACCCTGGTTCTGAAATTACAGGGAGGACCATTTAATGCCCTTTATGTGGATGTAATGAAATATCCGGAGTATATTTTTTCAGAAGAATCCATCGACGATTACGATTTCCGATTTGACCGTTCTACACGGATCAATGACAGGCTGATTTACGTGATCAGTTTTAATCAGAAGGATAATATCCTCGATCCATTATACCGTGGAGAATTGTTTATAGATGTAGAGAAGAAGGTGCTAACCAGTGCAATTTATTCTCTTAACATTACAGACAGGGACAAGGCCAGCAGACTTTTTGTACGAAAAAAGCCCAGAAATGCGGATGTCTATCCCGTGGAAGTAGCCTACAGGGTTGACTACAGGGAAAAAAACGGAAGGTGGTACTACGGCTACAGTAATGCCCTGCTCGAATTTAAAATAAATTGGGACAAAAAGTTGTTTAATTCGGTTTACAGCATGACCTGTGAGATGGCGGTCACTGATTGGGAAAAGAACTCTGACCTTTCTGAACCTAGGTATAGAGACCGACTCAAATCGACGATGATTCTGAGTGATGAGGCTTCAGGATTCTCAGATCCAGACTTCTGGGGAGAGTATAATATTATTGAACCTGAAAAGTCGATTGAATCTGCCATCAAAAAAATACAACGTCAGTTGAGAAAACAAGGATAGCACCATTACTAATCCCACACATATATTTTAAAAACCGTCCACCAGCCTGGGCGGTTTTGTTTTTATGGCGGTTGAATAAAACCGACCTAAAAATTCTCAGACTTATAAACAATTGTTTATAACTAAGGTTTATAAGATGTTGATTTTTAAACCCTTACTAAATTTGCTTTATCTAATGTTTATGTTATATTTACCTATGGTTTTGAGGGAAGCTCCTTGTGGGTAATATCTAAAACCATTATAGAGTTGACGTTCTTTATATTGTTGCTATGGGCATTTTCACGACCGGGAATTTCGATTTTCGGAAAAGAAAAACATACTAATTGAAGAAAGCCTCGGTTTTCAAAAATTAGAAGGATATGAACAAATCGAATGCGCAACCTCAGGGTTAGGTATCAGAGGAGAACATATCACCGCAACAAGAAGAGACAGGAATCGGGTCTTGGTTGAAAAATTAAGAACGAAGATTGTTTCAAACGTTGAAACAGCAGTGCCGTCATTCTTAGGAATGGTTTTTTGGTACTTCGGTGCCAAAAAAATGCAAGTTGTTTCTAGAAAGCCATGTCAATGTACCTGTACAATGATATGGCTTTTGTTTTTTTACACTCTGTTACTAATCTCCTTTAATTCCCGCCACTGATTAGGATTTAGACCTTTTTTCCCTACATAAATATTGTATATTTGCTGGCTCGAATACTAATCAATTCCTTACATGTCCAAAATTGTCTATACCCTTACTGATGAGGCTCCGGCCCTGGCAACTCAATCATTTCTACCAATAGTAAAAGCCTTTACCAAAACGGCCAATATGGAAGTTGTCACAAAGGATATTTCCCTGGCAGGAAGGATCATAGCTAATTTTCCGGAATTCCTGAAAGAAGAACAACGTATCTCAGACGACCTTGCCGTTCTGGGTGAAATGGCAAAAACGCCGGATGCCAATATTATTAAACTTCCAAACATCAGTGCATCTATTCCTCAATTGAAGGAAGCAATTGAAGAACTGAGAGAAAAGGGCTACCCGGTTCCGCTTTATCCGGATGAACCAAAATCAGAA
Source organism: Muriicola sp. SD30 (assembly GCF_041205185.1). Lineage (NCBI taxonomy): Bacteria > Pseudomonadati > Bacteroidota > Flavobacteriia > Flavobacteriales > Flavobacteriaceae > Muriicola > Muriicola sp. SD30. Next base: position 759,910 of record NZ_JBGEWB010000001.1, on the reverse strand, counting down.
CAGGAAAGGAACATCAAAGCCCGGTATGACAAAATCAAAGGTAGTGCTGTAAATCCTGTCCTCAGGGAAGGAAATTCTGATAGAAGGGCTCCTAAACCCATTAAGAATTACGCCAAAAAGAATCCACATAGAATGGGACCCTGGTCGCCTGACTCCAAAACTCATGTGGCTACAATGTCTTCGGGAGATTTTAAATCGAATGAAAAATCCCTCACCCTGCCAAAGGATACCGTTCTTGCCATTGAATATATCGATGAGAAAGGCGAAAGATCGCTGCTCAAAGGTGACATCCTTGTGAAATCCGGGGAGATTATCGATGCCTCTGTACTCAGCAAAGACGCGCTACTTTCCTTTCTAAAGGAACAAGTGGCCGATGCCAAAAAGAGTGGAATTTTGTTTTCAGTGCATCTGAAAGCTACTATGATGAAGGTTTCCGACCCCATCATTTTCGGACATGTTATGGAAGTGTACTTCTCCAAAGTATTTAAAAAACACGCATCAACCTTTGCCAGGATGGGGATCAGTGCTAATGATGGCTTAGAGAGTTTGCTTGAAAAAATTCACCAATTACCCGAGAAGGAGCGCAAAGAAATTGAGCAGGAAATCACGGAATCTATTGAGGAAGGACCCCAGCTCGCCATGGTTAATTCTGATAAGGGTATAACAAATTTACACGTGCCCAGCGACGTGATTATCGATGCCTCCATGCCTGCCATGATCAGGACTTCCGGAAAGATGTACAATCAGAATGGAGAACTGCAGGATACTAAGGCGGTAATTCCGGACAGCAGTTATGCAGGTATTTACCAGGCAACCATAGAATTTTGCAAAACACACGGGGCTTTTGATCCACGTACTATGGGGACAGTTCCCAACGTAGGACTGATGGCCCAGAAAGCAGAAGAGTACGGCTCACATGACAAGACATTTGAGATCAGGGGAAATGGAATGGTCCGTGTTGTCGACACTTATTCCAAAGAAACCATACTCGAGCACAAAGTAAATACAGGGGATATCTGGAGAATGTGCCAGGTGAAAGATCTCCCTGTTCAGGACTGGATCAAACTGGCCGTTTCCCGCGCAAGGGCTACCCAGACTCCGGCCATTTTCTGGTTAGATAAGGACAGGGCACACGACAGGGAGCTGATTAAAAAAGTAGAACAGTACCTTCCCAAAGAAGATACGACAGGTCTTGATATCCAAATCCTATCTCCTGTTGAGGCAACCCGTGCAACACTGAAAAGACTTAAGGAAGGGAAGGATACAATTTCTGTTTCAGGAAACGTGCTGCGTGATTATCTGACCGACCTTTTTCCTATTCTCGAAGTGGGAACCAGTGCAAAGATGTTATCTATAGTTCCGCTGATGAAAGGAGGAGGCTTGTTTGAAACCGGAGCCGGTGGATCAGCACCAAAGCATGTGGAACAATTTCTGGAGGAAGGACATTTACGGTGGGACTCCCTGGGTGAATTCCTTGCCCTTGCTGTATCCCTGGATTTCTACAGTCAGAAAAACTCAAATCCCGAAGCCCATATTCTGGCCGAGGCACTTGATCAGGCTACTGAAGATTTTCTGAGCAACAACAGATCTCCCTCTCGCAAGGTTGGTGAATTGGATACCCGTGGAAGTCATTTCTACCTGGCCCTGTACTGGGCTCAGGCACTGGCTAAACAAAGTGAGAATCCAAAACTAAAGGATACCTTTAATCACATTTATCAGCAATTGAAAACACAGACTCCTGCAATTCTTAAAGAACTGGAGGACGCTCAGGGGAAAAAGCAGCAGATCGGTGGTTATTATAAACCCGACCCGGCCCTGCTAGAGAAAGCCATGAGGCCCAGCAATACTTTGAATACCATTCTAAAAGAACTGGGATAAACAGGATAAAAGTGACGGTCTGGCAATTTTATCCCTTACTATTCTGTTCCATGCACCTGAAATGTCCTAAACTTTATTATTTTTAGGAAAAATATACTATGCATTCGGTAAATCGGTTTCTCCCGATTTTCTTTTTCTTCATCTCTATTCTCGGCATCGCACAGAATCGCTATACAATCAGTGGTACTGTCACTGAGGCTTCCAGTAATGAGACCTTAATTGGTGTTACTATCGCGATCCCCTCTTTGAGAACAGGAGTTACAACCAATGAATACGGTTTCTACTCCCTAACCCTCTCGCAGGGCACCTATGAATTGCAAATCACCTATCTGGGATTTGAGGATATTGTTGAGACCGTAACTTTTGACCAAAACCGAAAAATGAACTTCCAGATGGCCGAAAAAGCTCAAATCCTGGAAGAAGTAGTAGTAACTGAAAACGTTGAAAAACTCAATATCAGCAAGCCTCAGATGAGTGTAAATACGCTTGCTGTACAGACCATAAAAAATATCCCTGTTGTGTTGGGGGAAGCCGATATTATCAAATCTTTACTTCTCCTACCCGGAGTAAGTAATGCGGGAGAAGGGGCCTCCGGCTTTAATGTGAGAGGAGGTGCAGCCGATCAGAACCTTATCCTCCTCGATGAAGCAACAATCTTTAACAGCTCTCATCTCTTTGGTTTCTTCTCCGTTTTCAATCCGGATGCCATTAAAGATGTTAAACTCTTCAAAGGGGCCATACCCTCCCGATACGGGGGAAGGGTTTCTTCGGTGCTTGAAATTTTTCAGAAAGAAGGAAACAGCAAGGAGTTTAAGATGAATGGCGGGATTGGTGTTGTGGCGAGCAGATTGCTCGCAGAAGGTCCTATTGTAAAGGACAAATCGGCTTTTCTCATTGGGGGAAGAGCATCCTATGCCCATCTTTTCCTCCCACTATTCGACGTGGATAATACCGCCTATTTCTACGATCTGAACACAAAATTAAATTATAAGCTCAACGCCAATAACAACCTGTTTCTTTCAGGTTATTTTGGCCGTGATGTCTTTGCCATCTCTGATAATTTCGAAAACATCTACGGTAACAGCGTTTTAAACCTCAGGTGGAACCACCTGTTTTCCGATAAGTTATTCAGTAATCTATCCCTGATCTATTCTGATTTCTACTACGGTCTGGAACTGGATTTTGTCGGATTTAAATGGAATTCCGGGATCAGAAATTTTAATTTAAAGTACGACCTGAAGCATTACCTCAGCGATACTTTCCAGGTGAATTACGGGATCAACAATATCTACTATACCTTCAATCCCGGCAAAATTGTTCCCAATAGTCCTGATTCCGGAATACTGGAAGAACAGCTGACAAAAAAATACGCCAATGAATTTGCCGCCTATGTAGATGTAGAACATTCGCTTTCCTCTGCGCTTAGTTTACAATATGGGCTGCGCTTAAGTCATTTTATCCGTTTTGGTCAGGATGAACTGAACGTATATGAAAATGACAACCCCGTGATCTTCGATCCTTTCCTGCTGGTTTATCAGGAAGCTACCCCTATCGGCACTATTACCCCGGGAAGAAGTGAGCAACTGGCCAGTTTTACCAATCTGGAACCAAGGATTGCTCTTGCTTATACCCTGAACCCGGAACAGTCTGTAAAAGCCAGTTATACGAGAATAACTCAATATTTACATCTGCTGTCGAACACCAGCTCCCCTACCCCTTTGGATGTCTGGACACCCAGCGGCCCGTTTGTTAAACCTCAGATCCTCGACCAGTATGCCCTGGGGTACTTCAGGACCCTTTCAGAGGGAGAATTCAGTCTGGAAACCGAGGTATTTTACAAAGACATCCAGAACAGGATCGACTATATTGACGGAGCAAATCTTATTGCAAATAATGCTATTGAGCAGGTCATCCTCAACGGACAGGCAAGAGCTTACGGTCTCGAACTGCTATTTCGGAAGAACGAAGGTCGTTTTAAGGGATGGGTAGCCTATACTTTATCGAGATCCGAACAACGCACCCCAGGGCGAACCCCTTCCTTTGATAATGGCAGGTCGAATCGGGAAACCGGAATCAATTTTTCAAATTGGTACAGCACCCCCTATGACAAAACCCATGACGTTTCCCTCTACGGCAGCTATGATCTGAATAAGAAATGGCGATTCAATACCAACTTTGTCTATCAGACCGGGCAACCGACAAATTATCCCGTGGGGCAGTTTCAGTTTGAGGGCCTTACCGTACCTTTTTATGGCTTGAGAAATGAGGAGCGACTGCCCGATTATCATCGCCTCGATATTTCAGCAACCTTAACCCCAAAAAAGAACGATAAACGCAAATTACAGGCCGAATGGGTATTCAGTATTTACAACGTCTATAGCAGAATGAATGCGGCGTCAATCAATTTCAGAAGAAACCAGGACACAGGAGTAAATGAGGCAGTTAGAACCTCAATATTCGGGATTGTACCTGCTGTAACCTATAATTTTAAATTCTAAGTAGTCTAATGAAACGCTTACTAGTTTTTTCCCTGATATTCACTTCCCTCTTATTGAGCTGCGAAGATGTGATAGACGTGGACCTTCCAGATCAGGACACCAGGCTTGTGGTAAACGGACTCATCAGGGTAGACGAAACTGAACCTTATGTTCCTGTAGAGGTCAGCTTATCCCTTTCCAGTAACTTTTTCGAGGAGAATGTGCCCACTTCAGCAGAAAGTGTTCTTATTACCTATGAGGAGATCGAAGACAATGTTGTTATAAATCAGGGGTCATCAACCCTGGCAGAGACAAGTCCCGGATCGGGGGTTTATGTACCTGATCCCAATTTCAGCTCAGACCAGAGAATACCCACCACAACCCTTGATCGGGATTACGTTTATACACTTTTCATCAGGCATCAGGGTCGACTATACCTGGCCCAGACGAAATACGTTCGTACTGTTCCTATTAATTCCGTCAGACAAGGAACCGGCACGCTGTTCGGAGATAATGAAACGGAAATCATCGTAAATTTTACAGATCAGCCCAATGTGGATAATTTTTATCTGTTCGACTTTGGTTTTGGGGAGTATCTGGTAACAGAAGATGAATTTTATCAAGGACAGGAATTTGAATTTTCTTTCTTTTACGAAGATAGTTTTGAGCCGGGAACGGTACTTGATATAAGTGTTATGGGATCTGATCAGACATTTTACAACTATATGGATCAGCTGATCGAACAAAGTGGTGATATTCAGGGTCCATTTCAAACTCCGGTGACCACAGTAAGGGGTAATGTTTTTGATGTCACAGATTTGGATAATATAGATGTACTGGATAATGTAGATCAGCCTGAGGTATTTCCCCTGGGTTATTTTGCCCTCGTACAGGAAGAAAAAGCTCAGGTAACCATCAATTGATACTTCCCACTTTTAGATTGATCTCTTCTCCTACTGTCCCTTAATTTGTAATTTAGTGCAATATGAAAAACAGCTCAGGTCGCAGGACGAATAAAGAATTGTTATTAAAAGGGGTTAAATATCTCGCCTATACTGTCGCTCTTATGTTTACTGCCCCTGTCGTACTCTACCAGGCTTTTAAGAATCAGGAACATCCCTGGTATCTCCCTGTCCTCATTGTGGGGGCTATCCTGGCGCTGGCCGCTATTGCCATGGGATTTTACAGTATAAAAACTGTGGTAGATGCTTTATTTGGTAAAGCATCACCCAAAGAGAATTAAGTAAGGGCAGACTATTGTCCGCTTAGGCACAACACATTATCTTTGCCACGCCCAGAAAGGCCATAAATATGATCAATATTACGCTTCCCGACGGTTCCGTCAAGACTTTTAACGAAGGGGTTACCCCAATGGATGTCGCCAGAGATATCAGTGAGGGCCTGGCAAGAAACGTTATTTCTGCAAAATTCAACGACCAGATTGTTGAAACAGTGACCCCCTTAAACCAGGATGGAAGCCTCACGCTGTATACCTGGAGAGATGATCTTGGAAAAAAAGCGTTTTGGCATTCTTCCTCTCATGTGGTGGCTCAGGCCATTGAGGAGCTATATCCCGGTGTAAAACTCACCATAGGTCCGGCAATAGAAAATGGTTTTTACTACGATATAGATTTTGGAGAACACAGTATCTCCGAAAAGGACTTTCCCATGATCGAAAAACGGGCAATAGAGATTGCCCGGGGGAAACACCCTTATAAAATGCGGGAAGTGAGTAAGGAGGATGCCCTCAATTATTATAAAAAACAGGATAATGAATACAAGGTAGAGCTGATCTCCAACCTGGAAGACGGAACCATCACCTTTTGTGATCACGATAGCTTTACCGATCTCTGCCGCGGGGGACACATCCCAAATACAGGGTATATCAAAGCACTAAAATTACTTAGTGTTGCCGGGGCTTACTGGCGTGGGGATGAGAAAAATCCACAACTGACAAGGGTATACGGCATCTCCTTTCCAAAACAAAAGGAACTGACCGAATATCTTGAACTGCTGGAGGAGGCTAAAAAACGAGATCACAGAAAACTCGGCCGCGAACTGGAACTTTTTACCTTCTCACAAAAGGTAGGACAGGGACTACCCCTGTGGTTACCTAAAGGTGCAGCCCTGAGGGAACGGCTCGAGCAATTTTTGAAAAAAGCACAGAAAAAAGCGGGGTACGAGATGGTCATTTCCCCTCATATCGGGCAAAAGGAATTATATGTCACCTCCGGCCATTACGCTAAGTACGGGGAAGACAGTTTTCAGCCTATCCATACACCCAAGGAAGATGAAGAATTCCTGCTTAAACCGATGAATTGTCCGCATCACTGTGAGATATACAACGCTAAGCCATTCAGTTACAGGGAATTGCCGAAGCGATACGCAGAATTTGGCACCGTATATCGCTATGAACAAAGTGGAGAATTGCACGGTCTTACCCGCGTAAGGGGCTTTACACAGGATGATGCCCATATTTTCTGCACCCAGGAACAATTAGATCAGGAATTTAAAAACGTGATTGATCTTTCTCTTTATGTGCTGGGATCCCTTGGCTTTGATAATTTTACTGCCCAGGTATCTGTTCGGGATCTCGATAAACCGGAGAAGTACATAGGTTCGGTAGATAACTGGGAAAAGGCAGAACAGGCCATTATCAATGCCGCTGAAGAAAAAGGCTTAGATTTTAAAGTGGAGGCCGGAGAGGCTGCATTTTATGGGCCCAAGCTCGATTTTATGGTAAAGGATGCCCTCGGCAGGAACTGGCAGCTGGGTACCATACAGGTGGATTATAACCTACCCGAACGTTTTGAGCTTACATATAAAGGCAGTGATAATGAATTACACAGACCGGTGATGATCCACAGGGCTCCTTTTGGAAGTATGGAGCGATTTATTGCCCTCTTACTGGAGCACACAGGAGGTAATTTCCCGCTCTGGTTAACTCCTGATCAGGCTATCATACTGCCAGTCAGCGAGAAACACGAAAAATATGCGGAAAAAGTTTCAAAATCGTTAGAAAATAACGAAATTCGCGCGCTCATTGACGCGAGGAATGAGACGGTGGGGAAGAAAATCAGGGAAGCGGAAATGAATAAAATTCCCTTTATGCTCATCGTAGGAGAGAGTGAAGAAGAGAAAGGAACCATATCGGTACGAAGACACGGAGGAGAGGATTTAGGCAGTATAAGTATAGACGAGTTTACCGACTTGGTTGAAACAGAAATAAATAGTACATTAAAGACGTTTTAAGAACAAATAAAAAGTTTAATTAAAAAGAAGTAGCCATAGCAATACGCAGAAGATTCAGACCCCAACCCAGGAGGGAGAACAAGAACCCTCACAAGATCAACAATAAGATTTTAGCATCCGAGGTACGCCTCGTTGGTGACAATGTTGAAATGGGAGTCTATCCGATCAAAGAGGCCCTTAATCAGGCTGAAGAACTGGGATTAGATTTAGTTGAAATATCGCCTAATGCCGAACCCCCGGTTTGTAAGATCATAGATTACAAAAAATTCCTTTACGAGCAGAAGAAGCGCGAAAAGCAGATGAAGGCTAAGGCTACAAAGGTAATTGTTAAAGAGATTAGGTTCGGTCCAAATACGGACGATCACGATTACGAGTTTAAGAAAAAGCACGCAGAAAAGTTCCTCAAAGAAGGAGCCAAATTGAAGGCCTACGTATTTTTTAAAGGTAGGTCGATTGTTTACAAGGACAAAGGAGAGATCCTATTGTTGAGATTAGCGCAGGAATTGGAGGAATTTGGGAAGGTTGAACAAATGCCGAGACTGGAAGGAAAAAGGATGACGATGTTCATAGCGCCAAAGACGAAAAAGTAAGAATACCATAGCGAGATTAATCATAAGATAAAGGAACAATGCCTAAGATGAAAACAAAATCCAGTGCCAAAAAGCGGTTCAAGCTAACCGGTTCTGGAAAGATCAAAAGGAAGCACGCTTACAAGAGTCATATCCTGACCAAGAAATCAAAAAAGCGTAAGCTCCGTTTAACACATTCTACTCTGGTACACAGTGCCGATGAGAATAGTATTAAGGAGCAGTTGCGATTAAAATAACGCAACAAGGTAATAAGTATTAACCGTGGAGTCGGGCCTAAAAGAGCTGTATATCAGCCGCCTGCTACAAAAAACTAAAGAAAAATGCCAAGATCAGTAAATTCAGTTGCTTCCAGAGCCAGAAGAAAAAAAGTGCTCAAGCAAGCCAAAGGATACTTTGGAAGACGTAAAAATGTATGGACGGTTGCTAAGAATGCCGTCGAAAAGGCGATGGTTTACGCCTACAGGGACAGAAGAAATAAGAAAAGAAATTTCCGTTCCCTTTGGATTACCCGGATCAATGCCGGTGCCAGAATGCACGGAATGTCTTATTCTCAGTTCATGGGAAAAGTAAAAGCCAATAACATCGAACTAAACAGGAAAGTTCTGGCCGATCTGGCTATGAATCATCCTGAGGCTTTTAAGGCAGTGGTCGATAAAGTAAAATAGATTTATTAATATTCTCGCTTAAAAACCCTTCGAGTAATCGGAGGGTTTTTTTTGCGCCTGTATTTACCAAGACTCTATACGCCCCATATAGTTATTAGAAGTGATCGCCCTTGTGCACGATCGCGATGTTCACATAGGTAGATCCCCTGCCATGTTCCCAGGTTGAGCGCCCCGTTGGTGATGGGTATTTGGACACTCGAACCCATCATGGATGCCTTAATATGTGCCGGCATATCATCAGGACCCTCATACGTATGGACATAGTAGGGAGCATTTTCAGGAACCATCACATTGAGATGCCTTTCAAAATCCTCGCGAACAGTGCTATCAGCATTTTCGTTAATGGTAAGACTGGCCGAAGTGTGTTTAATAAACACCTGCAGCATCCCCATACTTATTCCCTTAATTTCAGGTATTTCCTGAACGATCCTTCTGGTAATCAGATGAATACCTCTTGGGTACGGGGCGAGGGTAATTTCTTTCTGATGAATAATCAACATATGGAAATCAATTAGTTGTAATACTTTCCCTTAAAGTAACACACAATTTAAACAATACAAATACCTTTGTAACTTAAAATGCAAAGACTCCCCGACATCTCAGGAATTAAACTTGTGGTCACCGATATGGACGGGACACTACTCAATCCTGAACATCAGGTGAGTTCACGATTTTTCCAGTTATTTGAGGCCCTTAGCTCAAAAGGGGTTCATTTTGCCGCAGCCAGCGGAAGACAATACAACAGTATTGTTTCCAAATTGGAGCCTATTCGCGACAGGATATTCGTTGTGGCAGAAAATGGCGGACTCGCCATGCAGGGCGAAAGAGAAATTGTTTCCACCCCATTAAATCCCGATATTAAAAATTCCGTTCTCCAATCCCTGCACAAGAACAACCATATTCATCCGGTTCTATGTGCTAGGAACAATGCTTATGTTTCCGGTCATTCCAAAAAATTTCTGAGCGTACTACGGGAATACTATACAGAGTTTGAGGTTATTGATGATCTTCACGGCTTTGATCAGGAGGTGATGAAAATTGCTGCTTATCATTTTGAAAGTTCAGAGCAACATATTTACCCGCTTGTTTCCCCCTATGAGGATTCCCTGATGGTGAAGATCTCAGGACAGCACTGGGTAGATATCTCTCATCCCAATGCACATAAAGGCTATGCATTGGAAATGATTCAACGGGAACTCCGTATAGGTCCGTCGGAAACCATGGTCTTCGGAGACTATAACAACGACCTGGAAATGCTCGCTTTGTCCGATTTCAGCTTTGCGATGGCAAATGCACACCCCAATGTCTTAAAGGCAGCCAGATACCATACAAAAAGTAATGAAGAAATGGGTGTGGAAATGATATTGGAGGAATTGGTAAAAAGCCTCACCTAGGTCTTTTGTTTCTTTTTCCTTGCAGCAGGGAATAGTACATTATTTAAAATAAGTCGGTATCCCGGAGAATTGGGATGTAGCTCGAGCTCGGTTTTGGGATCACCTACCCTGTGCTGATAGTCCTCGGGATCATGCCCTCCATAAAATGTAAAAAATCCTTTTCCTTTAATTCCGTGTATATATCGGGCTTCACCGTTAATCTTATTTTCCCCTAGTACCAGCACTACAGGTTTAATCTCACTCCTTTCAAAGGCCGTGGTCTGCCCCATAAAGCCTTTTACCAGCATGGTGTGGTTCTGGCATAACATTGTAGGCACAGGATCCCATTTGGCGGAGAAATCCATCAGGGTAAAATAATCCGATTCCCTGGGGACATTACGTCGTTTATTTGTCATGTCAATTGACGAAAATTCGTATCGCAAGGGATTTCGTTCCAGGGTAAAATTCTCAAAGGCAAAGGTATTTCTGAAATTCAGTTTTCCCTGATAATTAGGTTCTGAAGGATCTCCATCGAACATAGGTTCGCAAATATCTACTCCTTGTGCAGCAAGGGCAATGTCAAAACTATCAGTGGCGGAACACATGGCAAACATAAATCCACCTCCTATTACATAATCCCTGATCTTCTTGGCTACCGCACCTTTCTCTTCAGAGACCTTGGAATACCCTAGTTTACTGGCCCTTTCTTCAGCCCTTAATTTTCCTTCAATGTACCAGGGTTGAGTGCGATATGCCTGGTAGAACTTCCCGTATTGCCCGGTAAAATCTTCATGGTGGAGGTGCAGCCAGTCGTACAAAGCCAACTGGTCATTGAGCACTTCTTCATCGTAAACGGTAACATAAGGTATTTCAGCGTAGGTAAGCACCATAGTTACGGCATCATCCCAGGGTTGATTTTCTTTCGGACTATAAACGGCTATTTTCGGTGCCTTTTCCAGGATTACCGCCTCCTGATTCTGAGACGGGCTGCTTATGGCGTCGAGAATGGCCTCTGCTTTGGCATCTGAAATTATTTCATAAGACACTCCCCTAATCTGACATTCCCTTCTGATCGATTCGCCATCAGGAAGCAGAAAAGAGCCTCCCCGATAATTAAGCAACCACTGTACCTTCTGCTCCTTAGTGAGCACCCAGTATGTGATACCATAGGCTTTAAGGTGGTTTTCCTGACTTTCAGCGTCCATGGGGAGCAGGATCATTGTTGCAAAAGAGGAAGTTGAGAAACTGATGAGAATTACCAGCATTAAAAAGGTTCTCAATCGTTTAATCCTTGGAAGAGATTCAAACCAAAGTATCGCAGGTTTAAATAACAAAAGCTCTGATAAAAAGTTTTGAGTATAGGTATTCTTAAAATGGGACTTCGTTATCATCCGGGTCTAGGTCTGGATTATCGTTCAAACTACTTCCAAATGCTTCGTCGGCATTAGGCAGATTTTTAGTAATGAACGGGTTTTCTCCGTCTGCATTCATCTTCGACTGGAATTCAAATGGAGAATCAAAGTCATCCAAGTTATCAAATTTACCAAGTTGACCAATGAATTTTAACCTAATATTATCTAAACCACCATTCCGGTGTTTTGCAACGATAAACTCGGCCTGTCCTTGCGTAGGGGTTCGTTCTTCATCGTCCCACTCGTCGATTTTGTAGTATTCAGGACGATAAATAAAGGAAACTATATCGGCATCCTGCTCGATCGCTCCGGATTCCCTGAGGTCTGATAGGATAGGTCTTTTACTTCCGCCCCTGGTTTCCACTGCCCTCGATAACTGGGATAAGGCAATAACCGGGATATTAAGTTCTTTGGCCAATGCCTTAAGGTTTCGGGAAATAGTAGATATTTCCTGCTCCCTGTTCCCACCTTTCTGGCTTCCACCGGCGGTCATAAGTTGCAGATAATCCAGAACGATAAGTTTTATTTTGTGCTGAGAAGCCAATCGTCTTGCCTTTGCCCTGAGGTCAAAGATTGAAAGAGAAGGAGTATCATCGATAAACAGGGGTGCTGTTTCCAGGGCTTTTACCTTTACATTTAACTGTTCCCACTCGTGTTTTTCTAAGCGACCTGTACGTAATTTCTCTGAAGACAAACCGGTTTCCGAGGAAATGAGACGGGTTATCAGCTGCACAGACGACATCTCCAGGGAGAAGAAAGCCACGGGGATATTAGAATTCACAGCCATATTCCTCGCCATGGAGAGGGTGAGGGCCGTTTTCCCCATTCCGGGTCGTGCAGCGATAATAATCAAATCGCTTGGTTGCCAACCTGAGGTTAACTTATCTACTTTATCAAATCCGGATGGAATACCACTGAGTCCATCTTTATTAGATATTTCCTCTATCTTTTTCTTGGCCTGGATGACCAGATTCTGAGCTGTTTCCGCTGAGCGTTTTAAGTTCCCCTGGGTTACCTCGTATAGTTTGGCTTCAGCGTTATCGAGAAGGTCAAAAACATCAGTCCCCTCATTATAAGCATCTTCTATTATCTCACTTGAGATTTTAATTAAACTACGCTGGATATATTTCTGGAGGATGATCCTGGCGTGAAATTCAATATGGGCAGAACTGGCTACTTTCTGGGTGAGTTTTATCAGGTAAAAATCCCCTCCTACCTGATCGAGCTTTCCTTCCTTCCGCAATTGGGCTGAAACGGTTAATAAATCCACCGGTTCGGAGCTTTCGAACAACTTAAAGATGGCTTCGTAGATAAACCGATGCGCATCCTTGTAGAAGACATCGGGGTGGAGAATATCGATTACTTCGTCAACCCCTTTTTTATCGATCATCATAGCACCAAGCACAACTTCCTCTAAATCAACGGCTTGAGGTGGAATCTTGCCTTTCTCAAGGTTGATTAGCGACGCTTTGCCAATTTTATGACCAATAACGGGATTTGGTTTCTCCATAGCTGCAAAAGTATGCATTAACCTTAAGTTAACATTTAAAATTGGATTTCCGATATTAACGGTTCATCAACAATCTGTGTGTTGATAAGTTACAAAATTGTGTTGATAACATAAAAAAACCGGAGTTCTTTAACTCCGGTTTTTGTCAAAGCTTTTAACACAGCGTTTTACCCACTGAAAACTCCCATATTAGCATACTTGTCCATTCGCATTTTCACCAGCTCTTTTGGTGATAACTTTTCAAGTTGCTCGTAATGTTTACTGATTTTGTTTTTTACAATGTCAAAGGTTTTATCCCGGTTGGCATGAGCTCCACCTTCGGGTTCTTTGACGATCTCGTCGATAAGCTTTAACCGTTTCATATCGGTGGCGGTTAATTTTAATGCCGAGGCAGCAACTTCTTTATATTCCCAGCTACGCCACAAGATGGAAGAACATGATTCGGGTGAGATAACAGAGTACCAGGTGTTCTCCAGCATCAATACTTTATCTCCCACACCTATTCCAAGCGCTCCCCCTGACGCCCCTTCTCCGATGATAACAACTATAATCGGAACTTTCAGTCGAGTCATTTCCAGTATGTTCCTCGCAATAGCTTCCCCCTGTCCTCTTTCCTCTGCTTCAATCCCGGGATATGCTCCTGGAGTGTCGATAAAACAAACTACGGGAATATTAAATTTTTCGGCCGACTTCATCAGGCGCAATGCCTTTCTGTACCCTTCCGGATTTGCCATACCGAAATTTCTCAATTGCCTTGTTTTGGTATTGTATCCTTTCTGCTGCCCGATAAACATATAGCTTTGATCCCCTATCTTTCCCAGGCCTCCGATCATAGCTTTATCATCCTTAACATTCCGATCTCCGTGGAGTTCAAGCCAGGTCTCACCACAAATAGCCCGGATATAATCAAGGGTATAGGGTCTGTTTGGGTGTCTGGAAAGTTGTACCCTTTGCCATGCCGAGAGATTTTTATAAATCTCTTTCCTTGTTTCAGACAGTTTTTTTTCTATCTGCTTACAGGTCTCCGTTACATCTACATCACTCTCCTCCCCAATGATCTGACATTTCTCCAGCTGCTCTTCTAATTCCTTAATGGGTAGTTCAAAATCCAAGTATTCCATCTCGTTTTGTTTCGGTTGATTCAGCCCACAAATATAAAATATAAATGGGAACCTCCCCGGTCAGTTTTGCTTTTTGAATTTTTCCTTGTTTAATAAATGTTATCAATCTATTCCGGGAATATTCTGAGCTGAAAAGAAGTTGATACTCAGTCTACCTTTTGGCTTTTTGCAGCAAAAAGATTCCCAGCACCCCAAAGGCCAGGTTAGGGATAATAACAGCGAGCAGGGGTGAAAAACCCGATTGTTCTGCCAGGGTACCGAAGACCTTGTCAAAAAAGATATAGATAAAAGCGACACCTATCCCAAAGGCCAGATTGACACCCATTCCTCCCCTTCGTTTTACAGAGGAAACCGCCACTCCGATGATCGTCAGGATAAAAGCTGCCAGCGGCAATGCCCAGCGTTTGTATTTTACAAGGATATAAGTATTAATGTTGGAGGCCCCCTTTTTCTTCTGGGTATTGATGAACTTATTCAATTCAAATAGATTCTTGGTTTCGGCTACATAGGAAACCGGTGTAAGGTCATCAATTTTAAAATTAAATATCGTATCCAGCCTGCGCTTAGTCACTACAATTTCCTTATCTCCCACAAGCTTGCGGTTGGTATAGCTCGTAAGGCGGTACACACTGTCCTTAGTTACCCATCGGATATTCCCTGCACTTATTTTTTCCTCAAGTTTATTGTCGTCTCCGAAGTGTTCATAGGTAAAGTTATACCCTATCTGACGATCGGGATCAAAACTACTGACGTAGATAAAATCATTCTCATTAAGTTGATTAAAGATATTACTGGTTACCCTGTCTTGCTTACCCCTTTTAAGGTATTTAAACTTGAATTCGTGATAGCCAATACTGGCATTGGGTACTATAAACATGCTCATAAAAAACATCAGTACTGCAATGATGGAAGCACCGATTAAGTAAGGTCTTAAAAATCGACTGTATGATACCCCGGAACTCAGGATGGCGACGATCTCAGTGTTGTTAGCTAGTTTTGAAGTAAAGAAAATGATAGAAAGAAAGAGGAAAATTGGGAACAGCAGATTACCGATATAGATGGTAAAATTCATGTAATAGATCAGGATTTCATTCAGGGGGGCTTCATTGTCTATCATCTTCCCTATTTGCTCTGCCAGGTTAAGCATGATCCCTATGGGTACAAACAATAGCAACATCGTCCCGAATGTCAGGAGGTAGCGTTTTAAAATGTAACGATCCAGTATTTTCAGCATTACAGGCGCTTATCCATTTGTTTGACCATCCTTTCTTTCCAGGTTGTAAAATCCCCTGCTAAAATATGATTTCTGGCTTCTCTTACCAACCACAGGTAAAATCCCAGGTTGTGTATGGTGGCGATTTGCTTCCCAAGGTATTCCTTGGCGACAAAAAGGTGCCTCAGGTAGGCCTTGGAATATTCTCTGTCTACAAAGGTTGGACCGTGTTCATCAATCGGAGAGAAATCATCTTCCCATTTCTTGTTTTTGATATTGATAGTCCCCTCGGCGGTAAATAACATCCCGTTACGTCCATTCCTGGTGGGCATCACGCAGTCGAACATATCTATGCCCAGGGCGATATTTTCAAGAAGATTAATGGGTGTTCCCACACCCATCAGATACCTTGGTTTATCCTCGGGGAGGATATCGCAAACTACCTCTGTCATGGCATACATTTCCTCTGCAGGTTCGCCTACCGATAGCCCCCCTATCGCATTTCCTTCTGCCCCTACCCCGGCAATGTATTCGGCCGACTGCCTCCTGAGGTCTTTATAAGTAGATCCCTGTACAATGGGAAAGAAGGTTTGTGAGTAATCATATAGGAAGGGCGTCTTCTCGAGATGTGCTATGCAGCGCTCCAGCCATCTGTGTGTCATATGCATCGATCTCTCGGCATAATTATAGTCGCAAGGATAAGGCGTACATTCATCAAAGGCCATAATAATATCCGCCCCGATAGTTCTCTGGATTTCCATGACTCTTTCAGGGGTGAACATATGTGTGGAACCATCGATATGCGACTTAAATTTTACGCCTTCCTCTCGGATCTTTCTGTTGCCTGAAAGCGAATACACCTGGTACCCGCCACTGTCTGTAAGAATATTGCGATCCCATCCCATAAAGGCATGAAGGCCACCCGCTTGTCTGAGAATTTCAGGTTTCGGGCGTAAGTACAGGTGATAGGTATTTCCGAGAATGATATCAGGATCAATTTCCTCCCTCAGCTCGCGCTGATGAACCCCCTTTACAGAGGCCACCGTACCAACAGGCATAAAAATGGGGGTTTTGATGCTGCCGTGATCCGTGATCATTTCGCCGGCTCTGGCCTTTGAAGCCGGATCTGTATGTTGTAGTTTAAATTGCAATACCTCGATTAAGTAGGCAAAGATAGCTAACACACTATAGAATATTCCTAACAAAAAAATAAAGTTCTGTCACAGGCCCTTCGTTGATAAAATGTAATAACTCCAGTTGTGGAAGCAAAAGATTGCCGTTACTTTTGGCCGAAAATTAAGACGATTTATATGTCAGCACCACAAGACTTAGACAAGATCATCATTCAGGTTCGCAGAGACATTGTGAGGATGGTACACAAAGTTAATTCGGGCCATCCCGGTGGATCCCTTGGATGTACCGAATTTTTTGTCGCCCTGTACTTTGAACTTATGGAATTAAAAGATTCTTTTTCGATGGATGGGATAGGCGAAGACCTCTTCTTCCTTTCTAACGGACACATCTCACCCGTATATTACAGTGTTCTCGCCAGAAGGGGATTCTTCCCAATTGAAGAACTTAACACTTTTCGTTTGTTGAATTCACGTTTGCAGGGCCATCCTACTACCCATGAGGGATTGCCAGGAGTGAGAATCGCCTCCGGTTCCCTGGGACAGGGAATGTCAGTAGCTGTCGGGGCTGCCCTGGCTAAAAAACTCAATAAGGATGAGCATCTGATCTACAGTTTGCACGGAGACGGAGAACTTCAGGAAGGTCAGAACTGGGAGGCCATCATGTATGCGGGGAGCAAAAAAGTGGATAACCTCATCGCTACAATCGACAGGAACGGGCAACAGATTGACGGGGCTACTGAAGAAGTGATGTCCCTGGGAGATGTAGGTGCTAAGTTCAAAGCCTTTGGCTGGGACGTTCTGGAACTCGAGGATGGGAATGATGTCAAGGCAGTAATAAAGACCTTAAAAGAAGCAAAAAGCCGCACGGGAAATGGAAAGCCTGTTTGTGTCATCATGCATACGGTCATGGGGAATGGCGTTGATTTTATGATGCATACCCATGCCTGGCACGGGAAAGCCCCTAATGATGAGCAATTGCAAACAGCTCTGGATCAGAATGCCGAAACACTGGGCGACTATTAACACTAGCAACAACAAACAAGATGAAAAAATATATAGATCAGGGGAAAAAAGATACACGAAGTGGTTTTGGTGCCGGAATGACCGAACTAGGTAGAAAAAACCCAAAAGTGGTATCCCTTTGTGCCGACCTGGTGGGCTCCTTGAAGATCGAACAGTTTATTGAAGAAAATCCTGAGCGATTCTTCCAGGTAGGAATTGCCGAAGCGAATATGATGGGTATTGCGGCCGGCTTAACCATTGGAGGCTTTATTCCCTTTACAGGAACATTTGCCAATTTTTCAACCGGACGTGTGTACGATCAGATCAGGCAGTCTATCGCCTATTCGGGCAAGAATGTCAAAATCTGTGCTTCTCATGCCGGTTTAACCCTGGGAGAAGATGGTGCTACACATCAGATTCTGGAAGATATAGGACTGATGAAAATGCTGCCCGGAATGACAGTGATCAATACCTGTGATTTTAATCAGACGAAGGCTGCTACTCTGGCTATAGCCGATCATCAGGGACCGGTTTACCTGAGATTTGGAAGACCCAAGGTGCCTAATTTCACTGCTCCTGATCAGAATTTTGAAATTGGGAAAGCTGTTCTCCTTACCGAAGGTACCGACGTAACTATTGTAGCAACCGGTCATTTGGTCTGGGAAGCCCTGGAAGCGGCAGAA
The DNA here is from genome assembly GCF_041205185.1 of Muriicola sp. SD30. Taxonomy (NCBI): domain Bacteria; kingdom Pseudomonadati; phylum Bacteroidota; class Flavobacteriia; order Flavobacteriales; family Flavobacteriaceae; genus Muriicola; species Muriicola sp. SD30. The sequence goes on along the minus strand of NZ_JBGEWB010000001.1, from coordinate 741,601 downwards.
GCTCTTGAAAGTGAAGGAATTTCAGCAGAAGTGATCAATATTCATACTATCAAACCTCTTGACGAGGAAGCCCTCCTTGCCTCTATTCGTAAAACCGGCTGTGTAGTAACTGCTGAAGAACATAATTATTTAGGCGGTTTGGGAGAGAGTGTGGCAAGAACGCTCACCTCACATTTCCCTGCCCCTCAGGAGTTTGTGGCTACTCAGGACACCTTTGGGGAGAGCGGAACTGCAGATCAACTCATGGAAAAATACGGCTTAGACAATAAAGCCATAAAGAAGGCCGTTTATCAGGTGTTAAAAAGAAAGGCTTAGTTTTCGGTATCATTCTTGATACCCTAAATATGTCTTAAAAAGAACACATTATGAAAAAAACACTTCTTACGGTGGCTATCGCTGCCCTTTCAGCATTTTCGTATGCACAGGTCGATTCTAAGTTTGGGGTAAAAGCCGGACTCAACTACAATGCCAATGGAGACTATTTTGAATCCGCAGGAGAAGCCGCAAGGAATCCCGACAGGAATGTAGGGTACCATATCGGATTTTTTGGACAGGTAGGTTCCAGGGTTTATATCAGACCCGAATTGGTTTATACCAGTATTTCGTCAGAATATGACAATGACGATTTTAAAATGCAGAAGTTAGATCTTCCGTTGTTGATTGGAACTAAAATTATCGGTCCCCTGCATGTGTTTGGTGGCCCGGCATTTCAATATATTCTAGATACAGAATATGACGGAATTACCATCAGTGATGTGCGGAACGACTTTACAATAGGCCTCAACCTTGGGGCTGGGATCAACCTTGGAAAACTGGGGATCGATCTCAGGTACGAAAGGGGCTTTAGTGATAACGAAGCTTCGTTTATCAATACGAACGTTACTACCGTCCCTCAAAGTCGGATCGACACAAGACCCGATCAGCTCATCCTGAGTTTTTCGCTAGCTCTTTAAATAGAAAAGGCCCTGTACAAAACAGGGCCTTTTTTATTTTATTTCTTATCAAATCAACTATCCCGGTCGAGATAATTAGGTATCCCGTCATTGTCATCATCGGGAAAAGTAATATTCCCCTGTTCATCGATGATGATCTCATCTCTGGTTAAAATCCCATCTTCATCGTCATCAGGATCTATATGATTAGGAAAGGCCGGAGACCTCAAGGCCTCTTCCCTTTCAACATCAGTATTATCATTAGTCACATCCCCATCCCCATTCAGGTCTTCCATAAAAGAAGGAATCCCGTCACCGTCGTAATCCGTCTCAGGAATATACAAACCTGCAGAAACCTTAAAAATAAGGGGAGAATATGCAGGAATCCCGGAAGGAGAGCCGTTGAAGTAAGCAAGTCCTGATGGCAGGAAGATGGCACCTACTCCGGCATTTGTGATTTCTGTAGTCCCATCGGGATTCTCCACGATAGCATCCCCTACATTAAACTTGGTCATCGCTTGTCCGTATCCCCTCAGGAAAAAAGGTAGATACTGCCAAGTGTAGTCCGCTGTGGCATCAAACAAAGATCCGTTGAGCAGGGAGCCTTCGTATTTGATAAAGGTGGAATCTGCAGCAGTTGGAGCAGCTCCCCCACCCTGGCGGGCGATTAAATAATACAAGGTATGAGGTACTGTTTCGTTGTCCTCAAGTTCAAAATCTTCTGAAGATACATTTATCGTGATCGACTCAACATCGTCTATGAGCGGTCGTTTATCACTATTTGTCCCGGCAATGGTATCCAAGCGCACCTCGAAATCAAAATCGGCCGGAGGATTCTCAAATTCCTCATAATTGTAAAAATGAGTCTGTAAATACTCCTGGAGGGCCGTGGCATCTTCAGTGACCACCTCACTCAAAAGTCGTGGAGGAATAAGATCAAAGTCAACTCCATCGTCATCTCCACAGGAAAAAATAAATAATAGGGCGGTCATTCCCAGAACGACCTTTCGGATAGGCATAGCATTCTTTTTATCGGGCGCAAGATACAATTTTCCCCTATTTTTGCAGAAGACCTTAACAAAGATTTTATTCCTTTTATGCGCATTGACAAATACCTTTGGTGTACGCGATACTACAAGACCCGGAACCAGGCAACCGAGGCGTGTAAAAAAGGGCATATCCGGATCAATGAACAGGTAGTGAAACCTTCAAGGGAGGTTTATCCCACCGATAAAATTTCTTTGCGTAAAAACCAGATCGAATTTCAGCTTACCGTGCTGGAGATCCCCGATAGTCGCGTAGGTGCCAAGATCGTCGGACTTTACAGAACAGACACAACGCCGGCGGAAGCATTTGAGCATCAGGAGGCACAACGTCTTGCCCAGGAATATTATCGAAAAAAGGGAACAGGTCGACCTACAAAAAAAGACCGAAGAAATATAGATGAATATTTGGATGAAGGGGACTAAGGAATTTTGGGATCAGCGATACCTCAATCGCAATATGGGATGGGATATAGGAGAAATATCTACCCCTTTAAAGGAATATATTGATCAGTTAACTTCAAAAGACCTGAGAATTCTGGTTCCCGGTGCCGGAAATGGATATGAGGTATCTTACTTGTTCAACCATGGGTTCAATTCAGTATATGCCATAGATATCAGTGAAATCCCATTTAAAAAATTCAAAAAAGAACATCCGTATTTTCCGAAGGACCAACTTCTGATCGGTGATTTCTTTGAGTTCGATGATATGAAATTCGACCTAATCCTGGAGCAGACATTTTTCTGTGCCTTACAACCCGATTTGAGGGAGAACTACGCTGTAAAAATGCACGCCGTCCTCAAAGACGGAGGTGTCCTTGCCGGATTGTTTTTTGATTTTGAATTAACGGAGGACGGTCCTCCCTATGGTGGGGATATCGAGGAATATCGCGAGGTTTTCTCAAAGTATTTCCATATCAGGAAGCTTGAACGCGCCTACAATTCGATTCCGCCCAGACAGGGTAGCGAACTCTTTTTTATCTTTGAAAAGAAAAAAACCTGATCCCATGGAGAATAAGATCCTGAATCACCAGCAAATTCAGCACATTACAAGGCGAATTGCCTATCAGATCTACGAGACTAATGTTGAAGAAAAGCGGATCATAATTGCCGGTATTACGGGTGGCGGACTTGATTTCGCCAAAAAATTACAAAGGGTTTTGCGAAAGATTACCGAGGCGGAAATCGTTTTGTGTCAGGTGAGCATGGATAAATCAAACCCCATAAAAAGTGGAGTTACTACTTCCCTTTCCCCTGAGGAATACAAAAACGCATCCATTGTCCTGGTTGACGATGTATTGAATTCGGGTTCTACTTTGATCTACGGTGTGCATCATTTTTTAAAAACACCTTTAAAGCGATTAAAGACAGCAGTTCTGGTGAACCGAAACCACAAGAAGTATCCTGTAAAAGCCGATTTTAAGGGAATATCCCTCTCTACTTCCCTGCAGGAACACGTACACGTGCATTTTGAGGCAAAGAAAGATGTTGTCTTCCTAGACTAGTAAGTCTGAAATACTGTTGACGATCTCTTCAACCGATTTTCCATCGCAGGGAATAGTATGCGTTGCCCGGGTATAGAAGGCCTGCCTTTCAAAGATGTGCTTTCCTATATAATCTGGTAATTCCTCCTTTTCCAAATGACTGATCACAGGTCTGTTGTCTTTTTCTAAGGAAAGCCTTTGAACCAAACCGCCAACCGACATTTGCAGATAAAACACATTGGGAGTTGCCTGTAACAACAGTTCCATATTTCCTGAATAACAAGGAGTACCCCCACCAGTTGATAAAACCAGGTTTTCATTTGAGTTGAGAACTTCTTTGAGGTATTTGTGTTCTTCTTTTCTAAAGAAAATCTCACCTTTATTTTGAAATATTTCAGGAATACTGTTTCCGGTCTGATCTTCCAAATAGTCATCAAGATCAACAAAGCGCAGATTTCTCTGCCTGGCGAGTTCTTTGCCCACCACAGTTTTACCGCTTCCCATGTACCCTATCAGGATTATCTTCGATGTACTCATTCTGGCAAAAATGGCGCAATTGAATGGATATTCAAAAAAAATTAAATTTATCTCCCATCGGTCTTGAAAAATAGATTATAGATAGTATATTTGCACCCTCTTAAGGGCATCCTCACAGGACTCTGAGAAAAGACCTTTTACATTTTGACCTGGTAGCTCAGTTGGTAGAGCATCTCCCTTTTAAGGAGAGGGTCCTGGGTTCGAGCCCCAGCCAGGTCACTGACAAGCACAAGCCCCCGCTAAATAGCAGGGGTTTTTTTTGAAGAAAATCCAAGCGTGCTTGAGATTTTCAAAAAAATAAAAGCCAGCAAACACGGTTTGCTGGGGGCTTGTATTTGCTACACGGGAGCGCTGGGTCAGGGGAGCAAAGCGAGCCAACCCCAGCCTGTCGATAAATTTCAACATCCAAATTTTAAATTCCATTAAGTTGGCCTGGATTTCGCGTTTGGGAGTGCTGGGTCCAACGAACGAACTTGTCTGCCGGAGCCTAAGCGGAGGCAGGGTGTGTTGACCACAGCCACCTATGTAAATTCCAAATCACAAAATACAAGCACCAAGAAATCAGGTATTTTAAACTCCAAACCAAAGTTGAGTTTGAAGTTCAATGAATAAAGAAAAAGTTGGCTTTATTCAATAATCCTTCCAGGTATTGTGTAACAATAGTTACACTAAAACCCCATATTTATTGACTTTGATTGACCTAAGTCATTTACAATAGCCACACATGCTTTTAATTTTATACCAATATTCATTATAAATTATTTTACCATGAAAAAAGCATTCTTATTAGCGGCATGTCTAGTTCTAGGAACTACTGCAGTTACCGCCCAGGACCAGGATAGAATCCAGGACCGGGATCAGGACCGATTAATGATGGTAGATGGTGATGTCCTTCAGATAAGGGATCGTGACCAAATACGTTTACAGGAACCCATCACATTAAATGATGGCACTATTGTGAATCCGGATGGCACTTATATGACCAGGGATCACGACAGGCTACGTTTGCAGGATGGAGAATGTCTGGACAGTGACGGTATTAAATATCGTAACGAATACCAGTACAGGTACAAAGTTCAACAAGAAAATAAAGGCCTTGCTCAGGCTCAAATTCAGGAACGGAACCAAAACAGGTACCAGATCATGATGATAGAAGGAGAAGCCTTTCAAATCATGAACCGGGACCAAAACCGAATCCAGGATCAAGTAAGCCTGGGTGATGGTATCATTGTGAACCCTGATGGCAGCTACCAAAACCAGGAACGTAAGCAATTGCAGCTGAAAGATGGTGAATGCATTAATATGGATGGCGCCATGTTTAAAAACACCTATCAACACCGCAAAATGATTTCCCAGAAAAAGATGATGGGAAAGAAAACGATGATGAAAAAAGGCGTTAAAAAAGCAATAGGAAAAAAAAGTAGCTAATAATTGTAACGGGTAGGTGAGAAAATTTAATATGATTGGTTCCCTCTTCACCTGCCCTACTTTCTCAATTTTCTCTTCAATGTATATCAAATTAACTTTTGGGCTTCTTTTGCTTTTAATGCTGCAAATAAATCTCAGTGCACAGAGCAATAAGAGCTCGTTATCAGGGATAGATGCCAATAGTGAATCCTTCTTTATAGCGGATGTCAGTTTTATAAATGATGCTGTATTTATGGGAAGAAAAGATTCGATTTCTGCACCTTATATTTACCCCTCTTTTAGTTACTTTGATAAATCGGGCTTTTTTGCAGATGCTTCCTTCTCATACCTTATTAATTCCGATGAGAATCGTATCGATTTGTTTTTGCTAAGCACGGGATTCCTATTTGAATGGAAAAAATGGCATGCAGGCATTTCAGGAACTGCCTACTTTTACAGTGAAGATAGCTATAATGTACGGTCAGAGACTGTTGGGGACCTCTCCGGCTTTCTGACGTATGACCTTAGTATTATGGACGTATCACTACTTGCCAGCACTTTCTTTAACAATGGCAGTTCGGCGGACATATTTACCGGCTTGATGCTGGATAAACCCATTTACAGCAGAGACCATTCCTTTGTCATAGACCCTACCCTGGCAATGTACGCGGGATCGCAATATTTTTACGAAGAATACTATAATACAAGCAGGTTGGGTAACCGTAAAGGACAAGGCTCAGGTAGCGGTAATAGCCAACCTCTGGTTACCAATTTGGTGGAAATTAAAGAAGCTTCAAAGTTTCAGGTATTAAATATAGAGTTAGGACTCCCGATGCAATATCAACATAAACACTTCATTTTCTCCTTTACCCCTGTTTTAGCTTTTCCACAAAGCAGTGCTACGATTACCACTGAAGACGAGGTAATAACAGAAGAACTAGAAAGCACCTTCTATTTTTCGGCAGGGATAAGTTATTGGTTCCCATCTAAAAAGAAGCAAAATTAAATGCACCCGGGAGCGAAGGGGTAATAAACAAATTTCATCATAAAAATCTTGTCCGTATGATCCACATCATTTGATCTGCCCTGTACAATTTCTTCCTTTGCAAAAATAAGTTATGGTCCCTACAATCATTATACTGATCATCCTTCTATTATTAATTGGGTTGCTGTTTGTCCCCTTAGATATATACATCGATACCAAACGGAAAGAATATTATGCTGAACTCAAAGGCCTGGCCAGGGCAAGTATTGAGGCCGATAAAATGGAATTTATCAGGATCAGGATAAAGATCCCATTCAAAGAATATTACTACTATCCATTAAAAGCTCTCAGTTCTCCAAAAAAAGCAGATAAGAACAAAAAAATAAAGAAAAAGAATACTCATGGGAACAGGTTTACACCCAAAACCATTCTGAGATTGATAAGGTCCTTTAAGATAAAAAAATGGGAAATCGATCTGGATACGGGGGATTGTATCACCAATGCCAAACTGTATCCCCTTTTCGGTTTTATGAATTATCACTTTGAAGGAATGCATATCAATTTTGAAGGAAGGAATGAGGTGCTTCTCTTGTTGCGGAACAGACCTGTTTACATAATCAAATCATTTATTAACTTTTAAATCTTTACATCATGGATTTACATTTTGAAGAATTACTAGGAAAAATTACCGACTTCATTAAGTCAGAAGCAAAAACTGAAACCGTAGTTGGGGAACAGTTTAAATTAGGGGAATTTACCTGTGTACCTGTCATTAAAGTAGGCCTAGGATTTGGTTCCGGAGGCGCTGAAGGCACCGAAGCTAAAAAAGGCAAAGGACAAGGTATGGGAGCAGGAGCAGGAATGGGGATAGAACCCATCGGATTTTTAGTCACTAAGGGTGATGAAATAAGCTTCCTGGAAGCAGTTAAATCACACGGACTCTCTGCAGCCTTTGAAAAAGTTCCCGAACTAATAGAACATCTTGCGGAAAACCGTAGGAAAACCAGAGAAGCGGAAATGGCATAAGTACATGCTATGAGACAGCCTAAGTACCAAACCAGTGCTGCATCTACCAAAAAAAAGCGAAGGATTTCTCCTTCGCTTTTTCCTGTGAGTTGCCTGTTTTGCCTAAAGGGCCAACATCAATCCCAGGTTGATTGTATTCCAGTTAAAATCTCCATCAAGGCTGATCCCTGTATAGGAAAGACTGAGTCCCAGCTTTTCACTCAGGGAGTACCCTACCATGGGACGGTAATAAAATCCCCCGTCATTTCCATCGTTTATTCCCACGGCGTACCCCAGATCAACACCGGCATTAAAATCCTCGGTGAGATGGGCACGGCCAGCGACAGCTACAGGAAGAAACTGGATATCCTCAATTTCAAAGGATCCCAGACCTGTATCTATTTCTTTGCCAAAGGCATTTGAGAATCCCACAGCTGCCCCTGCATCGAACTTATCCGATACGGACCAAAGGTAGGTAAAGTCGATTCCAAGACTAAATCCTGAAACATCACTGGCATCGCCGGTGGGAATTCCTGCATTGATACCAACACTAGGACCCGTCTGAGCCTGAAGACTCAAACCGGCTACAATTAAAAATGCTGTAAATAATAATTTTTTCATGGGTTTATTTTTTTGTGAGGGGCAAATGTATGTCCCACTTATTATTTTGACACTAATAAGTTGTAAAACGCTTTATAAAGGTAGTATAGAACAGAGAATTTGTGGTAAAGGAGTAAATCGTAAGAACTCTATGCCCCACCTCACTGATGAGTACTTTTCCGGTAAGCCGCGTTAAACAAAATTGATCGATTTTTAGGTCCATTAGCCAACCTTAATTTGATTCCATTAAAAAGGCATCCAAATGGATGCCTTTTTGTTCTAAACTCTTTGATTTTTGTTTAACTACTCAGACACTCGGTCAGATTCCTGCTCGCCGACTTTTGCTTTTTAAACAGATTTCTGATCGGGTTAAAGTAGCTTGCCAGGGTAAAAGGTTCAAAATCGAACCTCATAATGACCGGTTTTTTATCTCCCCCATCGATATACAAACCGTTTTGGATCTCAAAATCAATGTACTCAAGCCCCGAAACCTCCATTTCACTGCGGTCTTTAAAGATAAAAGTATTCGCTGATCTTCCAAGATAAAACCTGAAAGTGGTATAGGTACCTGGATTGAGCTCTGGGGCACTATTGGTCTTAATAAATAATCCAGAGTGCGTCCCTTTTAGGTTTACAAGGTTCCCCTGAGGAAAATCCTTGATTCGGTGCTCTTTGCCATTTTCATCAATAGCAGTAAAAGCAGTGATATTTACGACCATCTCAGATATACCTTTTTCCCCTACCATGGCGTTTTGTAATACTACGTCTTTGGCGTTGTTTTCGGAAAGAGAATATATATCGCTCCACTTGTGAGCAAATGGATTCGTATGGAACATTGTTGGATAATATGTGATTGTTTTCATAATTGTCAATATTAAAATTTAACAGTACAAAGGTGCGAAGGCTTTAGTGACCTTAAAACAAGAATATTTTCCAATATCTGTGTTATTTTACCCTCGTTAAGATAATTTTAAGACCTTTTGAGGTAATATAATTAACTTTACCCTTTTATAAATCATCATACAGAGTTCTAATTTCATTAGTAAAGCCCCGTTAACTTATCTTTTTTAGCCTTGATGTTGCTCTGTGATCTGAGTTACAAAAAAGACCATTTACAGAACATAACTTTATCATACCGAAAACGGTGATATTTAAATGGGATACAAAATGATTGATCATCTAGTTCAGCATCCATTTTAATCAATACCCGGCAAAGAAAATCAGGCACCAGATTTAAGGGCATTTATTACAAAGGAAAAATTAAGATGTCTGGTTATGAAAAAGACAAACAACGTATGACAAAAAAAACAATACTAATTACGATAGCAGGGGTTGTTACAGGCGTTATAGCAGGGTATCTCTATTACCTTGAAATAGGCTGTAATAGCGGAAGTTGTGCAATTACTTCCGATCCACTAAATAGCAGCTTATACGGAGGATTTATGGGTGGATTGTTATTCAATACTTTTACTAAATCTCCTAAAAAGTAAACAACAAACAGGTTTGAGATTGTTGTTATTGGTTGGTTGAAAAAAGACACTTCCGCACCAGGAGTGTCTTTTGCTATTTAGAATGCCTCCATTACCATTAAAAATAAACACTTCATTCAGTTGGTAACTTTGGTCACTATCTATAACGTTTTTCTATTCTAATTTTGTAATAAATAAATAATTACTATGAAGTACAGATTAGCATGGTTTTTACTTTTTACCATTAATATTGGTATTGCCCAGGTTACAACGCTTATTACCAAGGAAGAGGTTATTGCTAAAGTAAAGGAAAGCAATAATACCCTTAAAATGGCCGAGCAAGATGTGTTGGCCGCTAAGGGCGATTTTAATCAGACGAATGCCATATTATTACCTAATATCAGCGTTTCACATACAGGGATCGCCACCACTAATCCTCTTATGGCATTTGGCTCCAAACTCAACCAGGAGATCCTGACTTCAGCCGATTTTAATCCAGATCTGTTAAACGACCCTAATCAGATAAAGGATTTCGCTACACGAGTTGAAATTCAGCAACCCCTCCTAAATTTCGATGGGATCTTTCAACGCAAAGCAGCCAGGTCCGAGTGGATCGCAACTGAATTTCAATCTGAACGCACAGAAGAATTCATCGCCCTCGAAATAGAAAAGGCTTATATGCAATTGCAACTGGCCTACAAAACTGCAGAGGTATTGAAGAAAGCTAAAGAAACCGCCATGGAAAACAAACGAATCGCCGATAATAGTTTTAAACAGGGGTATTTGCAAAAATCGGATGTGTTGGCGGTAGAGGTTCGGGTTACTGAAATAGACAATCAATTACAATACGCCAAGAGCAATATTCTAAATAACAGTAACTATATATCTGTACTGATGAATGCCAACAGTGATCAGATATTAAAACCTGCAGATTCACTGGTTATAGTTAATCAGACCTTTTCTGAGGAGAATCTCTTGGAAAACCGGAAAGATATCATGGCCATGAATTCCGCTACTGAGGCCTATCGCCAAATGCACAAGGCGGATCAAATGGCATTTCTTCCAAGATTGAATGCTTTTGGAACATACGAGTTACACGATGATGATGTTTTTCAGAGCAATGCCAATGGCTATCTGTTTGGCGCAGAACTTAAATGGAATTTGTTCGAGGGGAGCAAACGCATCGGTAAATCTCAAAAAAGCAAGGCTGAATATGACAAATCTAAATTACAATTAGCACAGTACAAATCAGAAAGTCAATTAGAACTGAACAAGGCCAAAAGAAGTCTGGAAGATGCCCGGAACAAATTGAAACTAACAGCGCTAGCCTTGCAACAATCCAAAGAATCTTTGCGCATCCGAACTAATCGTTTCGAGCAAGGTTTGGAAAAGACAACCGATCTGCTTTTAGCTGAAACGCAATATTCACAGAAACAACTGGAATATTACACAACAATCTTCCAACATAATTACGCCCAGGCGTATGTAGAATTTTTGACAAAGGAATAATCACAGATCTTAATATTACAAATAAGTTGTACTCAATTAAAAAAGACATGAAGCATAGAAACTATATAATCGGACTTTTCGCACTAACGTTCTTGGCCTTTGGTTGCGGTACTGAAGACAAAAAGACAATAGCCAATAATGATCAGGTAGTGACCGTACGGGTGAGTTCGGTTTACCAGGACAATAGCAATTCATTTGTAACGGCTAGCGGCAAAGTAGAAGCTGCTAAAAGTACCAACCTTAGTACCCGAATGATGGGATATGTTGACAACATATATGTTAAGGTGGGCGATAAAGTGCGTAGTGGGCAATTATTAATGAGTGTCAATAATGCCGATATCTCTGCAAAATTAGCCCAGGTCAATGCCGGGATCACAGAGGCCCAAGCTGCTTTCAATAATGCTGAAAAGGATTATACCCGCTATACTGCCTTATTTAAAGAGAACAGTGCATCACAAAAAGAGTTCGACGATATAAGCGCCCGCTTCGAAATGGCCAGGGCCCGTTTAGAAGCCGCCAGACAAATAAAAAATGAAGTGAATGCTCAATTGTCGTATGCCAATATACGCGCACCATTTAATGGTGTGGTGACCAACAAGTTTATAAATACAGGCGATATGGCCAATCCAGGAATGCCGCTATTGGAAGTAGAAGCCCCCGGCACATACCAGGTGTTGGCAATGGTTCCGGAATCGGAAATTCTCGATATTCAGAAAGATACCAAAGTGGATGTACAATTAAAAACGCTAGATAAGATCGTAAGTGGTAAAATAACCGAGGTTAGTACCTCAGCCAGGAACACCGGCGGACAATATATGGTAAAAGTACTTTTGGATACGTCAGATGCCAATATCTTATCTGGCATGTACGCTACGGTTCAATTTCCTGTCGCACAAGAATCCTCTCAAACGATCATGGTGCCAAATGACGCCTTAGTCCATAATGGACAATTGACGGGCATTTATACGGTTAGCCAAAATAATACAGCCCTGTTGCGATGGTTACGTCTTGGCCGAACCTTTGGGGAGAAGGTAGAAGTACTCGCAGGTCTCTCTGCAGATGAAGAATACATCGTTTCGGCAGATGGAAAGTTATTTAACGGGGTTAAGATCTCAGTTCAATAATAAAAGGATATTGGGTGATCATACTACAGATGTTAATCTAAGATGAAAGCAAAAAGTAGGTTCGAATACCAAAAACGTAAAGAAAAATGAAAGAAGGTTTAGCAGGTAAGATCGCCAAAATGTTCATTGGCAGTAAACTAACGGTGCTTTTGATGATCGTATTCATGATCATTGGAGTATATAGCTCGTTCCTGATCCCGCGTGAGGAAGAACCTCAGATAGACGTACCTATGGCCGATATTTTTGTGAGCTATCCGGGTGCAAGTCCAACCGAGGTTGAAAGCAGAGTAGCAAAGCCCCTGGAAAAGCTGATCTCTAATATCAACGGTGTTGAATACGTTTACTCCACATCGATGAAAGAACAGGGAATGGTCATCGTACAATTTTATGTGGGTGAAGATATTGAACGCTCGTTCGTAAAACTCTACAACGAGATCAATAAGCATATGGATATTATGCCCCAGGGAGTAAGCTTTCCCCTTGTGAAGACCCGTGCCATAGATGATGTGCCTATGTTGGGGCTAACATTGTGGAGTGAAAATTATGACGATTATCGCTTAAAGCTGATCGCTCAGGAATTGACCGGCGAGATCGAAAAAATAACTGATGTTTCAGCTACTCAAAAGATCGGTGGCCGTGATAGGCAATTACGTGTGGTTTTAGACAAAGATAAAATGGCTGCCAGCGGACTCGATTTTCTGTCGGTCGCTGAGATGATCAGGGCAAACAACCAACAATTGAGCAGTGGTACTTTTAACAAGAACGATATGGAATTTCTGGTCACTACCGGGAATTTCTTAGAGACCGTAACTGATGTAGAGAACCTCGTGGTTGGTGTACAACAAAATCGACCTGTTTACCTGAAACAGATCGCAAGTATTCAAGATGGTCCTGAGCTTCCTAAGAACTATGTAACACATGGCTATGGACAGACTAGTGAAATGGCAGACACTTACCGATCAGAATATCCTGCGGTCACCATTTCCATTGCCAAAAGAAAAGGTGCCGATGCCATGAAAATATCGGACATCATTTTGGAGAAGGTAGACCATCTCAAAAAGAATTTGATCCCGGATGATGTACATGTAGAAGTTACCAGAAATTACGGGGAAACAGCCTCCCACAAAGTGTCTGAACTGCTTATGCACTTAATTGGTGCCATCATTGCCGTAACTTTTGTGGTGATGCTCGCAATGGGCTGGCGCGGTGGATTAGTAGTATTCTTATCTGTACCCATCACCTTCGCACTTACCTTGTTGAGCTACTATATGCTGGATTATACCCTGAATAGAATCACACTGTTCGCCTTGGTATTTGTAACAGGTATTGTTGTGGACGACTCCATCATCATTGCTGAGAACATGCACCGGCATTTTAAGATGAAAAAGCTACCCTTTAAACAGGCTGCCTTATACGCCATTAATGAAGTAGGAAACCCTACTATTCTGGCAACGTTTACTGTCATTGCATCGGTCTTGCCAATGGCCTTTGTATCTGGTTTGATGGGGCCTTACATGTCCCCTATGCCCATAGGGGCATCAATTGCCATGTTACTGTCACTCTTTGTAGCCCTTACCATTACACCCTATCTGGGATACATATTTCTTAGGGAAAAAGAGAAATCTTCCCGTGGAAAAACCGGGAAAACTGAGGAAAAACAAGAAAAAACCCTGGAGGAGACTTTTATATATAAAATCTACGCCAGGTTTGAACGTCCTTTGATAGAGAATAAAAAATACCGATGGATGTTCCTTGGAGTAACCTTCTTGCTACTCATGGGTTCGGTGGCATTGTTCTTTACAAAGTCAGTAGCCGTTAAAATGTTGCCCTTTGACAACAAGAACGAATTCCAGGTGGTCATTGACATGCCTGAAGGGACTACCCTGGAGCGAACCGGTGCAGTTACTCAGGAAGTTGCTCAATACCTACGCACAAGACCGGAGGTCGTAAACTACCAAAGCTATGTAGGCACCTCGGCTCCAATTACTTTTAATGGGTTGGTAAGGCATTACGATCTGCGGGGTGGCAGTAATATGGCCGATATTCAGGTCAATTTGGTTGATAAGGGCGAACGCAGTGCACAAAGTCATAGTATTGCAAGTAGTTATCGTCCGGAAATACAACGGATTGGCGAAAAGTACCATGCCAATATTAAAATAGTTGAAGTACCGCCTGGACCACCGGTACTTTCCACCATTGTTGGGGAGATCTACGGTCCTGATTATGACAGACAAATGGAGATTGCTGACCAGGTTCAGAATATTCTTAAGAACACAGATGATGTGGTGGATGTAGATTGGATGGTAGAGGATGATCAGCGCGAATACCAATTTATTATCGATAAAGAAAAGGCTATGCTATATGGGGTGGCTCCTCAGCAAATTGCCTATACTATGAATATGGCTCTTTCAGAAAGAGAAATAACAAACTTATACGATGAGGACGCCTCTAAGCAGGTAGGATTATTGCTGGCCCTGGATGAAAAGGAAAAGTCTACCATTAGTGATATTGCGCAACTGAAAGTAAGATCGAACCAGGGGAATATGATCACCATTGGCGACCTAACAGACATACAGGAGACCATAAGCGCCAAGACCATTTATAGAAAGAATCAAAAAAGGGTGGTATATGTGATGGCCGATATGGCTGGGGAATTAGAGAGTCCGGTGTATGCGATTTTGGGAATGACCGATAAGTTGAAGGGATTGAATTTACCTGCAGGTTATGATATTGAAGAACTCTATATTAAACAACCAGATTTTGAAGACGATTACACCGTAAAATGGGATGGAGAATGGCAGATCACCTTAGAGGTTTTCCGCGATCTGGGAATTGCCTTCCTGGGGGTCATCGTCATCATTTATATCCTGATAGTGGGCTGGTTTCAAAATTTTAAGGCGCCTGTTGTCATGATGGTTGCCATTCCACTATCTCTGGTAGGTATTGTATTAGGGCATTGGCTGATGGGTGCATTTTTTACGGCCACCTCCTTTATTGGAATGATTGCCTTGGCCGGTATTATGGTGCGAAACTCTGTGTTGCTGATCGATTTTGTGAACCTGAGACTTGCTGAGGGAATACCCATAAAACAAGCCGTTATAGAGGCAGGTGCCGTAAGGACTACACCTATATTACTGACTGCGGGTACGGTAGTTATTGGGGCGTTTGTTATTTTGTTCGATCCAATTTTTCAGGGATTGGCAATTTCGCTAATGGGAGGAACCATAGTCTCCACCGTCCTAACTCTGTTGGTGGTACCACTTGTATATTATATGATAGAACGCAAAAATTATCCGGAGGCAACCGTTCAAAATACATTAGAAAATCAAGAGTGATAATTTAAAATAATAGCCCAAAATGTTGATAACAAACAATTAAAGAGCAAAATATCATGAAACTACTAATAGTAACCGCCGTAGAACAGTTTGAAAAGGATATCCCCAAACTCTTTAAGAAGGCGAATATTGAAAATTTCAGCGAGTCGGATATTAGCGGATTTAAAAATCCTACCACCATGTTGCGCACTGCAAGCTGGTTTCCAAGTGATTCGGGTGGCGTGGAATCCAGTTTGTTTTTCTCCTTTACTGAAGGAGCCAATATTGAGCTACTGTTTAAGCTCATTGAGGAATTCAATCAAAAAATGGAAACCAACAACCCAATAAAGGCTGTTGTGGTTCCTATAGAAAAATTCATTTAATTAATACAGTGATGAAAAACAGAATTGTACGGGCCATTGCCGGTTCCTTTATCCTGATCAGCCTTTTATTGGCTATCTACGTAAACATTAATTGGTTGTGGTTTACTGCTTTTGTAGGGGTTAATCTCTTACAGTCTTCCATTACAAAATGGTGTTTGATGGATGATATACTCAATAAAATAGGAATAAAAGAGTAACCAAATTAAGGGTTCTCTTTTAGGGTGACTCCTGCCCTACCTTAAAAATCAGATTCTTCTTATTCCGGGTTTTTTATGCATTTTTGATACTACAGTGCTTAGAACTTAATGGATCAACTACTTATAGGTACCGTCAGGGATCATTTTCTGGAATACTTCCGGACCTCTCCTATTATGGTCTTCTCTCCAGGCCGTGTCAATTTAATTGGAGAACATACAGATTACAACCTGGGCTATGTACTTCCCGGGGCCATAGACAAAGGAATCTGTATGGCGATTCAGGAAAGTAAAACTCCGGGATGTACTGCCATAGCTTTAGATCTGGAAGATACCCATAGTTTTCATCTAGACGATCTTAAATCATTAGATGCCGGCGGATGGCGTAACTATGTAATGGGCGTGGTACACGAAATTGAGCAAAGAGGCTATAAGATCAATAATTTTAATCTGGTTTTTGGAGGTGATATCCCGGTTGGGGCCGGCTTCTCTTCATCCGCAGCCCTTGCCAATGCCGTTGTTATAGGTTTACATACAATATTTAATCTGGGTCTGAGTAAAATCGAAATGATTCAGATTTCACAGGCTGCCGAGAATAATTTTACTGGGGTTCAATGCGGGATAATGGATCAGTTTGCCAGTATGTTCGGGAAAGAAAATCATGCCATTTTCCTCGATTGCCGCTCATTGAAGTCGGAACTGATCCCATTAAATCAGCATGAATACGAATGGTTACTTATCAACACCGGGGTAAAGCACAGTCTTGCAGACAGTGCCTACAATCAGAGACGTAGAAGTTGTGAGGTTGTTGCCCGTGCATTAGGAGCTGATTCACTAAGAGATGTAACAAGGGAGAAACTGGCGCAAAACAGAACACGAATTCCGGGGAAAGACTTTCAAAAGGCCCTATTTGTTTTAGAAGAGAACGAACGGGTCATTAAGGCGGTAGAAGCCATAAGAAAATCCGATTTTAAATCATTGGGAAGATTGATGTACGAGTCTCACCAGGGTCTACAAATGCAGTATGAGGTAAGTTGTGAGGAACTCGATTTCCTGGTAGAGATAGCCCGCGATCAGGATTGCATACTGGGATCCAGAATGATGGGCGGAGGATTTGGAGGTTGTACCATAAATCTGGTAAAAAAAGACGATTGCGACTCTTTTCTAAAAACTGCCTCTAACGATTATCAAAAACGGTTCGGAAAAGCAATTACCTCCTTTATAGTCAGCCTTAGTGAAGGATGCAAACTTATCCTTTAGAACCAATGCTGATCTATTCTTGCAGGACATATTCTCCGATTATAATTGAGCTGCATTAGTTTTCTTTTCTTTTATACGGCCTGATGATCAGCCCCAGCGGCCTGTCATAAGTAAAGTAGTTGATCATCCAGTCGAAAAATGCCACTGCCTTATTCCGGAAACCTACTAACGACATAATATGTACGAACATCCAGACCAGCCAGGCGAAGGTTCCCTGAAACTTCCAGATTTTTAAGTCGACCACAGCCTTCCGCCTTCCAATGGTGGCCATCACCCCTTTATCTTTATAATTAAAAACATTCATAGGCTTTCCTGCTTCTTTTCGCAGAATATTTTTTGCCAGGGTTTTACCCTGCTGCTGGGCGACGGGCGCTAACATGGGCAGTCCGTTGGGGTTTTCCCTGGTGATATGGGCAGCTACATCGCCTATTGCATAAATATTTCTCGTCCCTGCAACCAAATTGTATTCATTAACTGCGATCCGGTTCCCGCTAATTATGGCTTTATCCGGCAATCCGGAGATGGGCGCTCCTTTAACCCCTGCGGTCCAGATTACCGTATCGGTCCTGAAGGTACTCTTATCTGCCAGGGTGATCTCCGAACCATCGTAATCCTGTACCCTGGCATTGAGAAATACATTAATACCCAGTTGATGGAGATATTCAAGGCTCTTTTTGGAAGCTTCCTCAGACATTGCCGATAACAATGCGGGAGAGGCTTCGTATAAATTGATACTCATTCTGGATAGATCGAGATCAGGAAAGTCCTTAGGTAAGACATAGCGTTTCATTTCAGCCAGAGCCCCTGCCAATTCAATTCCAGCGGGTCCTCCTCCTACTATGGCAATATTCATGATCTCTTCAAGGGGTTCATTAGCTACATTCGCCAGGGCTTTCTCGAGATTTTGAAAAATAAAGCTCCTCAGGTTCAGGGCTTCCGGAATCGACTTCAGAGTAAGTAACTGGTCTTTTTTAGCTTCGAAATTAAAGTAGTTATTCTGGCTCCCCGTGGCGATGACCAGATAGTCATAAGAAATTTCGCCTATACTTGTCATCAATCGTTTTTCTTCGGCTAAAACCTCAAGTACTTCGGCCATCCTGAAGGTGATATTATTATTATTCCTGAAAATTCTTCTCACCGGGTAGGCAATACTCCCCGGCTCTAATCCCCCGGTGGCCACCTGATACATCAGGGGCTGAAAATTGTGGTAATTGTGTTTATCTATAAGGAGTACATCAATCTTTTTGTTTCTCATTATTTTGGCAAACTCTATACCACCAAATCCGGCACCTATAATCACTACCCTGGGTCTTTTTTCCATAGTTTAACTGCATATATCTCAGCCTTTTAAAGGTATTATTATTTCCATATGTTCGAAAAGAAAATTAAATGATATGCCTATTCTCATATAATATCGCTTGATAGAAGCATGATTTCTATTTTTCTATTTCCGATATTATAATTACATTGAGGAAGCTTACAAGTTGTACATCCAATGATCATAGGAATTCTGAAGGAACAAGCTGATAACCGAGTTGCTCTTGTCCCTAAAACGCTTAAGAAATTCAATGTTGAACAAACCGAATTCCGGATCGAAAAAGGCGCCGGTTCACTGGCGAGTTATCCAGACGAGAAATACGAGAAGTATGCAACGGTCACAGACCGGGAAGCTCTACTGAAGCAGTCAGATATTTTAGTAACCATCAATCCGATACCGGAAAAGGAACTAAAATTAATTAAAAAAGGAGCCCTTTTAGTAGCCATTTTTTCTCCCTTCAACAATTCCGAATTAATTACAAAAATAAAAGAATCAGGACTGCAGGCATCTAGTCTGGATATGATTCCGAGAACAACGATTGCCCAGACAATGGATATTTTGTCTTCCATGGCATCCATCGCGGGCTATAGGGCTGTTTTACTTGCTGCCATGGAATCACCGGGATTCTTTCCGATGATGATTACTGCAGCCGGGAGTATTAAACCCTCTAAAGTGCTGGTTCTGGGAGCGGGAGTTGCCGGTCTGCAGGCCATCGCCACTGCCCGCAGGCTTGGGGCCATCGTAGAAGCATTCGATGTGAGGGCGGCGGCTCAGGAGGAGGTAGAAAGCCTGGGGGCCAAGTTTGTAGAAGTACCGGGAGCTATAGACAAACGGGATGCAGGTGGTTATGCTGTTGAGCAAACCGCTGAGTTTATAGAAAGACAGCAGCAGGAAGTGCAAAAACGGGCTGCTTCATCCGACGTTATAATAACCACAGCTCAGATCCTGGGCAAAAAAGCACCGGTTCTCCTTACAAAGGAAACCGTAGACCAGATGAAACCAGGAACTATCGTAATTGATCTGGCAGCCTCATCGGGAGGTAATTGTGAACTTAGTGAGCCTGGTAAAACCGTTATCCACAAGGGTGTAAAAATTATCGGTAATTCAAATCTTGCATCAGAGATGCCCAGGGACGCCAGTTTTTTTTACAGTAATAATGTGGCTAGCTATCTGAAGTTGCTCATAAAAGAAGGGGAACTACATCTCGATCTCAATAATGAAATAATAGAAAAAACCATATTGATAAAAAGCTAAGACAGATTCAATTTCTCTGCCTATGGAAAATATATTACTCTTTCTAGATAATAACCTCTTATTGATCTACCTGTTGATCTTTACCATTATCCTCGGGTTTGAATTGATCTCTAACGTTCCCACAATTCTACATACACCACTCATGTCCGGCGCTAATGCCATTAGCGGTGTAGTCATCATTGGTGCCATCCTGCTCATCCGTAATGCTGATCCATCAGATTATCTAACCCTAAGCCTGGGAGCCCTTGGTGTTATTCTTGGAACCGTCAATGTAGTTGGTGGTTTTGCGGTAACCAACAGAATGCTCAAGATGTTCAATAAAAAGAAAAAATAGATGCTAATTACCGCTGTTAATCTTTCATATCTGCTCGGAGCGACTGCTTTTGTGATTGGCCTTCGTCAAATGAGCACCCCCGATACTGCAAGGAAAGGAAATCTACTGGCCACAATCGGTATGGCGATTGCCATTCTGGCAACGCTCTTCCTGCCTATCAGCGGAGCAGACAATAACTACATCTGGATCTTTGGGGCTATGACGATTGGGGGCATCATTGGCTATATCAGTGCGATCAGGATTGAAATGACGGCAATGCCGCAAATGGTTTCGGTCTTTAATGGTCTGGGGGGAGCTTGTGCAGTTGTACTTGCCTTTACTGAACTGGTGCAGATTGCCGACGGCAGAATAGAAGCCACTTTAGCCCAACTTCTGATTTTATTCCTTACGCTGCTAATCGGTGCGGTTGCTTTTACCGGGAGTATGCTGGCATATGGGAAACTTCAGGGTCTTGTAGATGACCGCAACGTGACCCTGCCAAAGCACAATATACTTAACATTGCTATCCTGGTGATCCTTTTAGTTCTCTGTGTTTATGTTATTTCTAACGGGAGTCAGCCCAGCTTATTCTGGATCTCATCTATCCTGGTGATTGCCCTTCTATATGGATTTTCTTTTGTAGCTCCTATTGGGGGTGCAGATATGCCTGTTGTTATTTCCCTGCTAAATGCCTTTACCGGACTATCTGCCGCTGCCGCTGGCCTGATCTACGATAATAACATTATGCTCGTTGGTGGGATTTTAGTAGGGTCGGCAGGGATCATCCTCACTATAGTTATGTGCAAGGCGATGAACCGATCTCTCTTCAATGTCCTGATCGGTGGATTTGGCGAGAACCATGAAGGCAAAAAACAAGAAGGTGAAGCTCAACTGGCCAAAGAAATTACCTGTTCAGATCTCTCTGTACAATTGTTTTATTCCAATTCAGTGCTGGTTGTGCCGGGATATGGTCTTGCGGTGGCCCAGGCCCAGAAAGTAGTGAAGAGGATGGATAATCTGTTGTCTGCAAATGGTGTTGATGTTAAATACGCAATACACCCTGTTGCAGGTCGGATGCCGGGACATATGAACGTACTATTGGCAGAAGCCGATGTACCTTACCCAAAACTTCTCGATATGGAGGATGCCAATGAGGCAATGGCAAATACCGATATGGTTATTGTCATCGGGGCCAACGACGTAGTTAACCCTGCCGCTTACGATGATCCTGCGAGTCCGGTATACGGTATGCCTGTGATCAACGTATGGGAAGCAAAAAATGTTGTGGTGATGAAACGAAGTATGAGTCCGGGCTATGCCGGAATTCAAAATCAATTATTCTTCCACCACAAGACCAAAATGCTCTTTGGAGATGCAAAGAACACCCTAGATCAGCTCAATGATGAATTAAAAACTCTGGAAAGCTAATACAAATAGTTTAGTCGTTTCCCTTGCGTTTCAATTCAAAGACATCCTTCCTTCTGTCTCTTAGATTTCTTACGGCCCCAAACTGGTTGAGTTCCCTCAACAGGTCGATGTCTACATCGGCAATGAGGATCATTTCAGTATTCGGTGTCGCCTCAGCCTTGATCCCATTGGTGGGGAAGGAAAAATCACAGGGAGTGAATACCATCGATTGGGCAAATTGAATATCCATATTGTGAACATTCGGCAGGTTTCCAACACTTCCTGCAATGGCCACGTAACATTCATTTTCTATGGCCCGTGCCTGGGCACAATGTCGAACTCTTGAAAAACCATTCTGAGTGTCGGTGAGAAAGGGAATAAACAGTATATCCATGCCTTCATCGGCCAGTAACCTGCTCAATTCAGGAAATTCAGAATCGTAGCAGATCAGTACGCCTATTTTCCCACAATCCGTATCAAAGGTTCTGAGTTCATTTCCACCCTGCATACCCCAGACCTTGGCCTCATCAGGAGTGACATGAATCTTTTCGTACCTTTCCATACTCCCGTCTCTTCTGCACAGATAACCGGCATTGACCAGTTTTCCATCTTTTAACTCGGGCATGCTGCCTGTAATAATATTGATATTATAGGAAATCGAAAATTCAGAAAATTTCTTTACAATATCATCCGTGTGTTTGGCGAGTTCCCTGATGGCCTCTGACTCCGGCATATGGTTGTTCTCAGCCATCAAAGGGGCATTGAAAAACTCAGGAAAAAGTGCAAAATCGGAACGATAGCCTGCAACAGCATCAATAAAATACTCAGCTTGCTGCAGCAACTCGTCCAGATCTTTGTACGGTCTCATCTGCCATTGAATCAGCCCTAGTCTGATCGTCTTTTTTTTGCTCGACGCCTTTTTATTAGGTTTCTCGTAGTAGATATTATCCCATTCCATCAGGACAGCAAATTCATTGGAGGCTTCATCACCTTCAAGGTATCCTTTGATGATCCTTGCCGGATGAAAATCATTGGAGATCTGAAAATTCAAAACGGGATCCTGGATCTCCTTTCTTCGTACCTTCTGAATGTACTCTTTTGGGGAAATCGTATCAGAGTACTTATGATAATTTGGCATACGTCCACCAAAGGCAACGCCTTTTAAGTTCAGGCGCTCACATAAATCCTTTCGATAATCGTAAAGTCGTCTTCCCAGGCGAAGGCCGCGGTATTCCGGTTTGATAAAAACATCAATGCCATAGAGTATATCTCCATCAGCGGTATGGGTTTTAAAAGTATAATCCCCGGTAATATCTTTATAGGTGTGATCCACATCGAAATCACTGTAATCCACGATAATGGAAAGGGCCGTTCCTGCCAATTCTCCATTGATCTTAATGACCACCTGTCCTTCGGGGAATATATCTATCAGTTTTTGAATGTGGTGTTCCCTCCAGTAGGCATCAGGCATTGATGAATAGGCTTCTATCATCGCGTCTTTTAGCTTCTGATAGTCTTCCATCCTCAGGTATTCCAATTCGATATTCTCTATATCAATCACAATTTTATTAATTAGGTGTTATAAAAATAATGCTTATTCCCCTCCATTAAGAAGATACTATCCGATATATCCAAGTCCGGGAGCCTCTGAAGGGTAGAAAATTCCTTTTTTAAGTTCAAAAAGTCCCTGAAAGGGATCATTCTGGAGGTCGAGATGGCCATCGAGATCCGCGAAATGAATATTTGGTCTGGAGAGGGCAAAATGGAGTCCGGCCGAGATCCCCAGAGCGCATTCATCCAAACATCCTACCATGGCTTCAAGTCCGGCTGATTTAGCCACCGAGTTAATATGCATCCCTTCCAGAATACCACCAACTTTCATCAGTTTGATATTAATCATATCAATCTGTTCATTCTGTGCCAACCTGAAAGCATCGTCGAGGGTTTTTAGGCTTTCATCAGCCATTACGGGTATTCCTACTGCATGAGTAACCGCTCCCAATTGCTGATCGCCCTTGGTTTTGGTAGGTTGTTCAAAGATCTGAATGCCAATATGTTCTGTAGCTTTGACAAAAGCGATTGATTCTTCAACACTGTACCCCTGATTCCCATCGAACCTCAAACCAATCCCGGGATATTTTTCCCTCAATTTTATCATTTTTGCGATGTCCTCTTCCAAATTCAGACCCCCTTTTATTTTGAGGATACCAAAGTCCCTGCCAACATACTCTTTTGCCATGGCCAGGGTCCTGGTAATATCCATAATCCCGATGGTTATACTCGTAGCGATTGAATTTCTGTAACCTCCAAGAAATTGGTAGAGTGGGACATCGGTCTTCTTAGCCATAATATCGAGCAGAGCCATATCCACCATTGCCAATAAAGAAGATTGTTCTGGACAAAGAAGTAGCAACTCTTCCAGTATCTTAGGATACATATAAGGACTATGGCCCTTTAACAGGGGTAAAACATGTCGTTGAATCGACTTCTCAACCATTTCAGCCGATTCCCCGGTTACTTCCAGGTCGGGTGCTGCACAGCCGTAACCTACCAGGGAAGTATCTGTCTCCAGTTTCAGGATAAAATTACTGGCATGAGTAACCGTTTCGTACGCAATGGTGTACGGAACTGATAAAGAAAGATCTAACCTTTCGTAGGAGACCCGGGTAATTTTCATCAATAGCGTTTTTGGTAAAGATCATCCAGTGTAGAACTTTTTATGGATTCCACAAAGTTCACCATATGGTGTATCATAAGTTCCCACATTTTCTTTCCTTTTTCAGCTGATGCTTTTGTTGCATCTCCCATCACCCCGCTCTCGGATATCTTGTTGGTACGAACGTACCAGTTTACCCCCTGATCATTGTCAAAATCGAGAAATTTACTTCCAAATTCCAGTGTTTGGTTAACGGCTTTGTCCATTTGCACCATTTCGGGCCTGATTGCCAGGGTGGTACTGGTTTCTATTTCCCCGGCATGAATATCGTTTGGGGTATCTATGAGTTTGTATAAGGCTACATCACTGGTTTCACCTGTATCTACGCAAACAAATATCTTGGCGTCTCTGTTAATCATCTGGGCAGCATAATGAAGCGTAGGAGCATTATCTCCGTGTCCGTTTAGGATAATAATCTTTTTAATCCCATTCCGGGCAAGGTTCATCCCTATGTCGTATACGAATCGTGAAAGAGCATCATTAGTTACACTTAATGTGCCTTTAAAATCTTCGTGGTGGTAAGACACTCCGTATGGAATAGGGGGCAATACAAAAGGCTTCGGATCACTGCAGGCTTCTGCAACCTTGTATGCCATATATTTGGCATCGTAATAATCTATGTCAACTGGCAAATGAGGCCCGTGTTGTTCTATAGCCCCGCATGGTAAAATTGCAGTATCGACCTTTTTCAGATATTCTTCTATCTCCGGCCATGTCATTTCTTCCCACATAAAAGTGGACTTATGTTGTTTTGTACTCATCTTTTTTTCTTAATAAATAAGGCTGATTAAGGTAGTCCTTATCGGGTGTAAATGTATACCATTTGCCCTTGCGTTGTACAACGCTGCCTTCTGAATATTTTGCCAAAATTTTATACAGGGGTTCCCTGATATAAGGCGGAAGATCTGCACTATTGCTGCGTTCAAGATCGAATCTAAGGGAAACGATTTCAGGATATTCCCTGGCCAGTTTTTTACTGTGTTCTGTCTCTTTTAAATGACCTTTAGACAGCAGCAGATAGTACAAATGCGCCGCATCGCTTCCCAGCTGTTTTACCCCTTTTTTCTCAAGGGCATCCAATCCCTTTTGGATCTGCTGGTCTGTATAGCCACATCTTTTCGGATCCTCGTCCAGGGCCATCAGCATGCCGATGATCCTCCTGCATTTCTCGCAGGCTCCGCAGGGCAGCATTCGGCCATTTTGTTCATGGGCTGCATGACAGGATACCTGCTGTTGTTGTAATTCGGGATACCGTTTTACCAGTACTTTTAAAATCAGTAATTCAGAGAGTGATCTCAGGATGGAATATTGCTTAAAATTCCATCCTTTTTTGCTGAAGTAACGTGTGAGAGCATTGTCAAAGTACTTGCTCTGATCATAGAGGCCATGATAATGCGTAATTCCCTTATAATTACCTTTTACGGTTGTATCGTATTCATTACCTATAAGAATATTTCCGGCTTTCCGTTTCATTGCAACAGGTAGTGTTCCAAACAGGAATACGGCTACGGTCCATAGCCTGATGGGGTAAATATCGGCCCTGATCTGCTGGAAATTCTCTTTAATAAATGGCATCTGCTTTACCATCCAGTTAAAGATCCGGTCACTATTGCACCAGGGTTTAACGGTATTTGGTTCAATTTTCTGATAGTATTGGTGGGCATTTACGGCCGTGAACCAATGTCTACCTGCTTCATTAATAAATACCGGATGAGGGATTCCCAGCTCTTTTATAATTCCATAAGTGAGCAGACTATCCTTTCCACCACTACTGAGAATGACATATTCATTTTCCGATGGGCTGAGATTTGCTTTCTCTATCGCGAGTGTTTGGTAGGCTGTATTTCTGAATGTTACCTTCGCGGTAGTATATGCAGGTCGTTTTTCATGTTCAAGATTATCGAAAGGTGGTTTAAGAAATTCGTTTTTAATATAAAACTTCAAAACCAGAATCTCCCTCGAAGTATTTTCCATCATATCCTTCAGGAACCTTTGATCCACCTCATCATACAAACCATCAAACACTATTTCCTCGCAAAACAAGCCGTAATTAAGCGCAACCTGAGCTAGCATCATGGAAGCCATGTTCACGTCTCTGGGCCTGGTTTTGTCAAAATATATAGAATTATAGGTGTATATCAACTGATTACTAGCTCTGCTCCCGTCTCTGTGAATCACCGTATAGGTCGCCTTAACCCTTTTAGGCTCAACTGTGACTTCATGAACCAGCAATTGTTGAAATACTACTAAATCGTTTATATTAGACTTGTTATTTACCAATACTTATATTCAATCCCTATAATTTGGAAGGATATGTGAGTTGTTTATATTTTATTCAGATTTTGCTTCTGAGCAGTTCTACCAATGGTTCTGCCCCAAATGCCAGTACATCATAAGCCGGAATTCCGGTTTCTGCGGTAATCGCTTTACAAGCTGGCTCGATCTCCTCCGGTTCCATATCTTCGTGGTTTATCGTTATGGCGATAACCTTCTTCCCTGAGATCACTTCCAGGGCGTGGATCTGCTCGGGGAGGGAGTGCAAAGGATACCCGGGAAATCCATCGTATTCTTTTCTTTTTGGGGCGTGTTGCAGGATTACATAATCCGGACGGCCTGCCGCCAGGATCTCAAACCCTCCGGGATAAGCCGGATTCATCAGGCTACCCTGCCCTTCAATCACGATCACATCGGGTTTTTCATTTTTCCATGCGCTAACCACGGCATGTTCGATCTCTCCTGAGACAAAATCGTTGATACAACTATCCATGATCATGCTGTACTTTGCGCCCTGCATCCAACCGGTCTGCCCGGTTCCTATCATTTCAGCTTTAAGCCCCGCCTTGCGAAAGGCGTGCACCAGAATCCATGCAGTGGTCCTTTTCCCAATGGCTGAGTCTGTCCCAAGTACAGCGAGTTTTAAACAGGGTACCTTCTCAATTTCTCCGGTAAAGAAATGCAGCTTATCCCTGTCGGGCGTTTTTCTCACATCCCTTACCCGGCATCCTTTTTCCCTGGCAATCTTCATAAGGGCTTCATCGTTGGTCAGGAAGTCGTGCAACCCACTGTCCAAATTCCAGCCCAGATTCAGGGCTGCCGTTATCGTCTTCTTAGCCTCTACAGGCAAGCGGCCCCCATCCGGCGCCAGACCGATTACAAGGCTTTTTGGAAAATTTTCACTTTCTTCCAGTGCCTTTTCAGCACTATGTATATCACTAAAGACGGGAATGCCGTTTTTTTTACGATCGAGCACTTCCCCGGCATCTTTTCCTGCATATCTACTATCAAGGACTCCAACCACATTGTATCTTTCTGTAAATCTTACAAGACCGTGGGCCGTTTTCCCATTGGGGGTATTGAAAGCCCCTTCACAATACACCAGGGCATTTCCATCTATGGATTTTTTCATTTTATTGATTTTAATTTTTGGCTGTGAGTACAGCCACATATCTGTCTGGTTCCATCTGTTCTCTTTCATGGATCTCCAGCAAGGCTATTAGTCCGGCCGTTGAAGCCGGTAATATCCTGAATCCCTCCTTCTTTTGCAGTAAACTGCTCATTTCCTTTAGCTTCTTATCACTCACATTAACAGCTTCTCCGCCTGATTCTCTCAAAGCATAAAGGGCCTCTTCCCCGTCAAAGCTATGCCAGTTGATCAAGGGTTCATTGTATTTTGTTTCTCTGATATTAGCTGGTTCAAGGTCTTTGCAGAAATCTAATCCTTTTTTAAACGACTGCACAATAGGGTTTTTATAAGAGGAGGAAGCGGCAATCATTTTCGGAATTCTTGAGGTCTTACCCCTCTTGTACAAACTCACAAATCCCCTGTAGATTCCGGCCATTAATGTTCCGTTGGAAACCGGAACTGCACAGTATTTTGGGGCATCCCCCAGGTCCTCAAAGATCTCATTTGCAATCTGGGCATAGGAAGATATCTGCAAGGGTGTATTTGCCCCGCCGGGATTGGCATCGTACCATTCGTTCTGGGTGGCCAGCTTGCTGCTTTCAGACACCACGTCTTCATAACTTCCCGGCAACCTGATGATCTCGGCATTCAGGGAGCGCATTTCTTCAACCCGTTCTGTATGGTATGTCTCCGGGATATAAATCTTACAGTGGATCCCGGCCAGATTTGCTGCCAGGGCTACTGCCACTCCGTAATTGCCACAAGTGGCCAGACTTACTACATCAAAGTTACGGCGCAGCGCATCGTACACCTGTGCAAAGGCGATGCGGTCTTTCTGGGTTCCGGTAGGGTTGTCACCTTCGTACTTAATGTAAAGTTGGCGGATGTTAAATTCCCGTTCCAGGGCCTTTGCCCTGTTCAGTGCAGTGTCACCCACCTCAAGATTGAGAATGTCTTCAAAACTCTCCAGTCGGTCTGTTATGGATTTACTCTTATCCCTAACAAATTCACTCAATTTCCTGGTTTCAGAGGACACTTTATTTTCTGCCGTCTTAACGCCATCGCGTAGATTCATAGCCCACTTCTGTTTAAACCTATAGTATACTAAATCGTTCTTATATCACGAAGCAATATTAGTGTTTATTTCGATTTCGATTCTCAATTTTTTTTAACTGGTTATCAGTACTTTACACACTATTTTGATTGCTTATTAGTATGAATTCATTGAGATCCTTACTCTATTTGTCAATTATCTGTATTACTTTTAAGCAGCAGGGAGCACACTTAATAAATTTCCCCGGCACTATGCTTGAATTTGCCCTGGTTACACTTTACATCTTAATCGCCCTTGTTCTGGTGATTGGTCTACTGATTAACGGGGTGAAACCTTCCAAAACCCTGGCCTGGCTCCTGACCATTTTTACCATCCCTGTGGGGGGAATCCTGCTTTACATTATGCTAGGACGCAACCGGCGAAAGAAAAGACTTTCACGTCTTAGAAAAGATGCTCTGCAAATACCTTCTTTTCCGAATTCCATTTTGCAAAATACCTCCAGTCCTAAGTACAGGAAATTGATGACGCTCATTGAGTCTGTGAGTGATTACGCTCCTACCGATAAGAACGCCGTGACGCTTCTGGAAGATGGCAAACTTACTTTTCACAACATTTTCAAGGCCATGGAAATGGCTGAAAATTATATTTATCTACAGTACTATATTTTTGAGGAGGGAGAGCTAACCACAAAACTGATTTGGCTTTTAGAGAAAAAAGTAAAAGAAGGGGTAACCGTGAAATTGATTTATGACGGGGTTGGGAGTTATACGCTAAGCAGATCCTATATTAAAAAATTAAAAGCGATAGGGGTAGAAGTTTACCCATTTCTACCATTTCGATTTGGCCGGTTCCTATCATCACTGAATTACAGAAATCATCGAAAGGTTACCATAATTGATGGAAAAATTGCCTTTACCGGAGGTATCAACATCTCTGACCGATATTTTAAGGGAGACCCCGATCTGGGCAGATGGCACGACATGCATCTGGCGATCAAAGGACCGGCCGTAGCCTATATGGAGCACATTTTTGCGTCTGACTGGTTTATGGTCACAGAGAAAAAAGATGACATTGAAATCTGTTCGGCGGAAGCACACGATGGGAAGGAAAATACTTTAGTACAGGTGGTACCCAGCGGCCCTGATGATGTTTTCCCTAATATTGAGCAATCCTACCTGGCGATCATCAATGAGGCGCGGAAATACCTTTATATCGTCAATCCTTACATCATCCCTAGTGGTGAGATCCTGAAGGCTCTTCAGATCGCCGCTTTGAGTGGAGTGGATGTTCGACTGCTTATATCGGAGCAAAGCGATAGTAAGCTTGTAGACTGGACAGTGCGATCTTATTTCGATTCATTTCTAAAGGCAGGCATACGGATTTTTCTTTTCCCCCACGGCTTTCTCCATTCGAAAATTCTGATAAGTGACGATGATGTGGCGTCGGTAGGAACAGCAAATATCGATGTTCGGAGTTTTGAACACAATTATGAGGTCAACGCCATGCTTTACGATTCCCGAATTGCCAAAACGTTGAAGGAAAATTTTATTAAAGATTGTGGTGAGAGCAGGGAACTGATAGCTGAAGAATATTACGAAAGACCTCTGTTCCACAAAATCAAAGAAGGATTGGCCCGAATTTTTGCCCCGCTTCTATAGCGGTCAGAAATCGGTTGATTTGGGTTCTTAATGTTTTAATTCTCTTTCCTAAATATAAGATCTTCCATCTCCATGGCTGAGACTACGATTTCGGTGTATTCTCTGATTGTCTTCTCAGCTTCAATCGGGTCCGGAACCTCAAGGACACCCCGCCAGATCAATTCCCTTTCCTTATCAACACAAATACAATAGAGGGAAGTTTCCACAAAATAGACCGTAAACCGCTGGTAATACTCATCCTCGTAGTAAATATTCTGGTGGCCTAGATAATCTTCTTTGAACCTTGCATTATTGCGATCGAGATCCGATAATTTTCTGGAAAGAGTCTGTCTGCTCTCAGAACCTAAGATCTTTGTGAAGAGAATAGCATCAAAATCCTTGTCGAGTAACCTTTGTTCTACATCGTCAAGTTCTGATTCTGTCCTTACCGAGTTTGTAAAATCCACATCGAACAGATCAATACTCCTCATTGCCTCAATACCTTGATCGGTAAACTTCTCCAGCATCTCAGTTTCGAATTCAATTCGGGAATCCTCGTTTGGGGTCATCCCTACAATCAATACCTTATTGGCATCAAAAATAACTATATCCGGATTTTTCCAAGTGCTGACAATCTCGGCATCCGAACATGCCATGATCAATACAAAAAATACCCAATACATTTTTTTCATGACTTCATTTTTAAAACCCCAAACCCGCCGGAACATGATTAAGTCTCCCTAGAAATTAGATGTTCCCTGGAATTCAGGGGCTACAGATTTACTTCACCTCTGCAAATTACACGGATTGACTAATTTTTCATATGATAAATATCATACACGTGAACTAGCGATCCTTCCTGTGCCTTTTCTTCAGGACCTTTTGACCGTAGGAAAATATATTCGCTTTTAAATTTTGGAAATGGGCCATACAGCCCTCCATCTGATGTTTTAGGCCAAGGTGCTGCTTTTTATAGGCAGCGTCGAGCGTTTCACTTGAAATTTCCAATAATCCACCCAATTTGTTCTCGTGTTCCTGTAAAGCTTGCCTTAAAACCTTACACTTCTTCCTTGAAACCACCATTTCCTTCTGCTGTCCCTGCAGAGTTTCAAATAAGGCAGGCGTATCAGGTTCAAAAACATAAGAATGCAATAGATGATGAAAAAAATCTATCTCATCTGAAGTAAAGTCGAGTTGCGAAATCCACTTTCTGGACTCCTGGTGCAATGCGTCTAAACCAATGTCGTCATATACTACTTCTCCTTCTTCCATATTTTCTGATTTTATGTTATTGTAAATTGTATATTTTTTTAAATCGAAATAATAATACCTCATTACCATAAAGTCACAGACTCGTACAATTCCGGGATGCGCACCGACCAACCATAGGCCGATTCAATTTTTTCCTTAAACCCCTGCATGGCGTTCATTTCGCCATGTATTAAAAAAACCTGTTCCGGGATATTACGGATATCTTTGAGCCAGGATATGAGTTCACCCTGATCTGCATGAGCTGAAAGACTCTCCAAATGGACAATAGAGGCTTCAACCTGGTAGAATTTCCCATAGATTTTCAGCTCCTTCTCCCCTTCCAACAACTTTCTTCCCCGGGTTCCTTCTGCCTGGTATCCTACCAGGAGAATGGTGGTGTTATTTTTCTCAAGTTTTTTTGTCAGGTAGGTCAGGATACGCCCACCGGTAAGCATCCCACTCCCGGCTATCACAATTTTAGGTCGTGGGTCATCTATGGTATTCCAGGTATCTCTGTAGCTGCTCACTACCGTCATGTGTTTGCACATTGCCTTAAAATCGGGATTTGAAAGCTTATGCCATGCAGGATATTCCCTGAAGACATTTAAGACATCAGAGCCCATGGGACTATCAATAAAAATGGGAATGCCCGGAATACGATTATTCTGATACAACCTCCACAGAATGAACATGAGTAGTTGCAATCTTTCAACGGCAAATGAAGGAATCAGCAGGATACCTCCATCTCTTATTGTCTTTTGGACAAGATCAACCAGCAGGCTTTCAACGTCCTCGTCAGGGTGTTGTCTGTCTCCATAGGTACTTTCGAGAAACAGATAGTCGGCCCATTGCGGTATTACGGGATCCCTCAGAAGCAGATCGTCTGGCCGTCCAATATCACCTGAAAAAAGAAAGTCCTTCCCTCCTGCATTTACTGTGATATAAGTAGCTCCGAGAATATGCCCATTATGGGTGTACTTCACTTTAACCTCATGTCCAAGGTCCTGCCATTGATCTAGTGGTACACTGCTAAAGCGGCTGATGATCTCCTCTGCTTCCTCAAGCGTGTAGAAGGGCAGAGCAGGGTGGTGTCTCGAATAGCTTTCTTTATTGGCCTTTTCGGCTTCTTCTTCATGAATTTTAGCGCTATCCCTGAGAATTATTTCGGTGATAGCCAAGGTTGGTGCTGTTCCCAGTATTTTACCTTTAAAACCTTGTTTCAGGAGTCGGGGCAAATAACCAGTATGGTCTAAATGTCCATGTGTTAGCAAAACATATTTTACCGATGGTATATCTACCTCTAATGGTTGCCAATTCAGTTCTCTCAGTTCTTTAAGGCCCTGGAACATCCCGCAATCGATCAGAATATCGAGCTCATTGTAAGACAAATGAAATTTTGAACCTGTTACGGTTTGAGCAGCCCCTAAAAACTTGATCCTTACCATCGTAACGGGTTTTTTTTAAACATGACATAGTTGCTCAACCTCTTTTAAAATCCGAGCTTTACGGGTATCGGAAACCCCTAAATGATCCAGATAGAAAGTGTCCTTTAAGAGTTGTCTGAACAGCACTATATCCCTACTTAGAAGAAATTGTTTCTCTCTTTTTGAAAGCAGGGTGGAAACAGTTATCGGATATAAAGCAAGTCGGTCTATTCTGTTTTTTAACCCGTCATCCCTGGGATAGTCCCAGCTCAATAAATAAAGTCCGGCACATGTTCCGTAGTCTACTGCGTCTTTCGTAAAACGCGTATTCGTGACCACCCATCCCTCATCCGGTTTCTTCAACCCGGGAATTTTTTTACTATTCCCCGCCTTAACATCCTTAAACCTGGAGTTTATATACAAGGGTACTTTTACATTACATTTGCGTCCCTCTTCCCCATGGAATTTGCATTCTATCAGAAATGTCCGGCCATTTTTCTTTGCCAGGACATCGATCTCGTGGGATACACAATGGCCTTTTACTATTTCCCCTATTTGGGTGTCATAACCCGAAAACTGTAATAAAGTGCTGATAAATTTCTCGAAAGGAAATCCGGTGGGGCCAAGTTCATAAATGGCCCTCTTTAATTTGTATTTGGAGGCATAAACAGGTCGTTTCTTCTTTAACATGGCATAAGCCCTGTTGTAGATTTCACGGGTACTGATTCCAGGATAAAGCTCCTCCTTAACTTTCTCAATGATGTTTTTGACTGTATTTTTATCTGCCCCACTATTGTGAAGTGAATCCGCGAGTTTAAGGGAAGAAAAGGGTACCCGTTCTCCTGAAGACTTCCTGATCTCTATTGTATTCTCTTCCATAATCCAAAATGTACTTGTAGCGGATCAAAATTCCCTTATTCATTAGGATGTGGCAATACTAGGAAAGGGATGGTCACATGAAAACCTATCTTTTTAATAACGGGCTCAATGAATAATCGTTCCAAAAAGGTGTGTTTGTTCTGGATCATTGCCAGGAGGTCTACCCTGGATTTCGCTTTAAATCCGTTGATCCCTTCAATAATTTCCTGACTGGGGACATCGTGAAACTCATGGTTGAGATCACGGAACATTTCAGACAAACTATTTTTATTCTTTTCCTGCTTCTCGTTAAGCTCAAAACCAGTTGAAACATGAAGAATATTAATTTTCGCCTGATGCCGGCTGACAAGATCCATCAAAACCGACAACTTTGTATGCTCATAATCGATCTCATAATCAGTTGGAAACAGAATAGCTTTTGGCTTTTCATATTTGTAATTGGCAGGAATTGCCATAACCGGACATGGTGCTTTTTTTATCACATGTACGGTATGAGAACCCAGAAATATTTCTTTAGCCCCGGTGGCTCCCTGTGTGCCCATGACAACCATGTCTACCTCTTCTTTTTTAGCCAGGTCAATAATCTCATCCACCAGGAGGTTAAAAACGGAATGGGTGATAAAGCTGTGTTTCGGATTTTTAAATCGGCGTTCCAGCTTTTTCTTGAGTTCATCCAGATGTTCCATGGAAAAGGATTGATAAACATCCCCCAACCCAATCTGCCCGGGACTGTGCAGTATATACTCCGATTGATAAATGGCCGGAGTATAAGTGTTAAGAAGAATAAACCTGCATTCTTCCTTCTTGAAAAATTCAAGAGCATAGGAAACTGCATTATACGCATTCTTTGAAAAATCAGTAGGGAGAATAATCGTTTTCATCTTAGTCTTTTTAATGTTAACGGGGGATATTCTGTAGTATCAAAAATGGGATTTTGATATGCAGTCCGAGGGTGTTTACCGTAGAAGGCATCAACATATCCTCAAGATGAGAGTGCCGGGTATTGACCATAACCAGCATGTCTATATTCTGATGAACTATATATTTGGATATAGCCATCGTTTTGTCTTTTTCTTCGGTAGTCTCAAACGTTAAATTGGCCTTGCGTAATTCCTTTTTGAGAAATTCCTTATTGTCTTCCTGCCTCAGGGAGGGTTTTTTCATCGGATCGATATACAACATATGTATGTTTGAGCGGAATGAACCTGTTAGTTCACAAAGCAATTTCAGCTCTCTCCTTTTATACGGGATCAGGTAATTCGTAGGAAATAATAATTCGCGGGGAGGATGATATTCATAGTTTTCTGGAATCGCCAGGACCGGACATTGTATATACTTCATCACCATCAGGGTATTACTTCCAAAAGTAATGCTGCGGTCATTAGCCGCACCTCTTGTTCCCATAACGACAATATCAATATTTTCCCGGTTCACCAAATCATTCACTTCATCTATTAAAGAGCCGAAAGCCGGGATGGTAGATACAGAATGTCTTGGATTTGGAGAATACGCTTTGATTTTCTCAAGTACCTCCTTCAGGGATTGAGCTGACCTTTGTTCAATTTCTGCTTTTTTCGTTTCGAGTACTTTGCGGTCCGTGATATTTCCTAATTGATATACCTCATCGGCATAGGCGTGGAGTATGTAAATTTCACTTCGTTCGTATTTAAAGATCTCACAGGCATACACCAATGCGTTGTAGGCATTATCTGAAAAATCAGTTGGCACCACTATCTTTCTCATGTAGACTCTAATTTATTATGTCCCTTAAAGGTATAGTTTTTGTCAGACTCGAAGTATGATATTAATCAGTTCGCCCTCATATTTTTTTGAATAGTTTTGCGCTACAATTGTAAATAATGAAAAGTAACTTTAAAAAGATCGTATCCTCTGCGACACCTGTCCTGGTAGACTTCTATGCAGACTGGTGTGGCCCCTGTAAAGTACTTGCGCCTATCCTGAAGGAAGTAAAGGAATCAATGGGTGATTCTGTCAAAATCATCAAAATTGATGTGGACAAAAATCCTTCCCTTGCTGCTAAATACCAGGTGCGGGGAGTTCCCACCATGATCATCTTCAAAGAAGGCAAACCCATGTGGCGACAGTCCGGGGTTTTACAGAAAAAAGATATCGTCGGGATACTGGAATCATACCTGTAGAATTACAAATAGTGGGTTGAAAGTTATTTTCACCCTGTAGACAGCTACCCAGGAGAAATATTTCCTCTTAAGGACAAATATTGAGAATACTGTATGTAAGAATCTCAGTGTTTTGAATAAATAGCCTTGCGTTTCTTTAGTTGACGCTCTATATCCTTGAGGGTCTGGGCCGCAGCCTTTTCAAAGTTATCCTCTGTGGAAGTAGCAAAAATCCTGGGACCGGGCACCTCCATCTTCATTTCGCAAACCTTATTCTTTCCCCTCGGGTCATTTGCGAGTTTGAAATAAACATCCGTGCTGATGATCCAATCGTATTTGACGCTGAGCTTCTCAAGTTTGTGGGTTAATAATTCATTCATGGCCTCACTGGTAGGCATGTGCAGGTATTGAATATTGATAGTCATACAATGAATTTATTTTATAGGTTCAAGATAGAAAGGAGTCCTGATCATTTCTATGACAATTATCAGGCTCCCGAGTTTTAATCTAACATTCCTGTCATATACTGATAAAATTCGAAACTAAAATAACAGGGATGTATCATGTAATTGTCCTACTTAAAAATACAATTATTTTTCTTAAGGAATTGCCACTTTAGGTTAATCTGATAAATATCATAGGTCTCAGGTTAAATACAGGCTTATTTTTGTTAAAACACATTCGATGAACCGACGACTAGCAACTTCGATTTTTAAATTGGGCGTGCTTTCCCTTGGGATTATTTTTATTGCAAACTGTGGCGATTCACGTGATAAAATAAAACCGGAAAAGACCTCCATCACAGAGTCTGTATACTCTTCTGTTACCATCCAGCCAGACAGTCTGTATCTTGCCTATGCGGCCGTAGGTGGAATCCTCGACAAAAACCTGGTGGAAGAAGGTGACACCATCCAAAGAGGTGAAGCGATAGCACAAATCATTAATAACACTCCAAAACTAAATATGGAGAATGCCCGATTATCGCTCGAATTAGCCGAACAAAACTACCTGGGGAACAACGCTGTACTTGAAAGCCTCAGGGAACAGATTGAAGCTGCATCCCTGCAGTTCGCGAATGATTCCCTTAACTTTTTCAGGCAGAAAAAACTTTGGGAACAAGGTATTGGAGCCCGGGCAGAATACGACAACCGAAAATTATCTTATGAGCTTTCCCGTAACAACCTCAGTCTTAAAACCAGTGCATATGCACAAACAAAAAACGAATTGGAAACCAGATACAGACAGGCAAAAAATAATTACAGAACCTCAAGTATCGCCGCCAGTGATTTCAGGATCGAAAGTAAAATCAACGGCACCGTTTACGCTCTTTATAAAAATCCGGGTGAGATAGTAACTACAATGGAACCCGTTGCTTCCGTTGGAAGCTCATCAAATTTTATTATCGAGATGTTAGTCGATGAGGTGGATATTGTAAAACTAAGCACAGGACAGCGCGTCGTGATAAGTTTAGATGCATATCCCTCAAAAGTTTTTAAAGCAGTTGTCAGTAAGATCTATCCAAAAAAAGACGAACGATCTCAAACGTTTAAAGTGGAGGCCCTTTTTGATAATCCTCCCGCTACTCTTTATCCTGGTTTGTCCGGGGAGGGGAATATAATAATCGATCAGAGAAAAAATGCCCTGGTGATTCCCAAGGAATATCTGATCAATGACAGCCTGGTTGAAACTGATAACGGGATGGTGTCCGTGGAAATCGGGATCCAGGATCTCGAACGAGTAGAAATCATTTCGGGAATTGACGAGAATACCTATTTGAGTAAACCTTCTCAATGACGAATTGGAAAGTCATACTGAATATTGCCAAAACCCATCTTCTTACCAAGATGAAGTCGACCGTTACGGCATCCCTGGGGGTAACCTTTGGGATCGGGGCATATATAACCCTGGTGAGCTTTATGACCGGACTTAACCAGATGCTGGACGACCTTATTCTGAATCAAACACCTCACATCCATCTATACAATGAGATTGAACCTTCGGAAAAGCAACCTGTTTCCCTATACAAGGATTTTGAAAACTCCCTCAATGTGGTGCACTCTGTAAAACCAAAGCAGAGTCAGCTGAAAATTCACAATGCACTACCCATATTAGATTACCTTAAAAAGGATAAAGGAGTAAGGGGAGCTACACCACAGATGAGGGTGCAGATCTTTTATTTGTCAGGCTCTATTGAGTTGGGAGGAAACCTTACAGGAATAGACATTATGGAAGAAGTGAGGCTGTCAAATTTCAGGGACTATATCATCGATGGAAGTCCGGAAGCCCTGCGAAACCTTGAAAACGGTATACTTCTGGGTGCCGGACTCGCAAAAAAGATGTCCCTGGGTGTTGGCGACAGGGTTCAGGTAAGCACTGTAAAAGGATCGGTTTTCCCACTAAAGATTGTGGGCATATACCAAAGTGGTATTGCTGAGATAGACAACATTCAAAGTTATGCCAACCTCAGTACGGTGCAGCGAATCAGCGGGGAAGCCCAGAATTATATCACTGATATCAACGTTAAACTCCACGACCTTGCTGAGGCACTTCCAATGTCAAAAAAACTTGAA
This sequence comes from Muriicola sp. SD30, assembly GCF_041205185.1. Classification (NCBI taxonomy): domain Bacteria; kingdom Pseudomonadati; phylum Bacteroidota; class Flavobacteriia; order Flavobacteriales; family Flavobacteriaceae; genus Muriicola; species Muriicola sp. SD30. Next base: position 702,991 of record NZ_JBGEWB010000001.1, on the reverse strand, counting down.
AAACAATTCGACATCAAGGCAACAGACATCAACACGGCCAATGCTCAGTTTGAGACCGGCTCAGACATAAGAAACCTCATAACTTATGCCGTCTCCATAACCCTGTTGATTGTTGCCGGTTTCGGAATATACAACATCCTGAATATGCTTATTTACGAAAAAATGAATGATATTGCCATCCTCAAGGCTACCGGATTCTCGGGGAGTGATGTTCAGCTGATTTTTATGAGTCAGGCTATGATTATCGGCCTGCTCGGGGGAATACTCGGACTGATAGTAGGATTTGGACTTTCGGTTTTTATAGACCAATTGCCTTTCGATACGGAGGCCCTTCCTACCATCACGACCTTTCCTGTAAATATGCAGTTCAGCTATTACGTGATAGGAATTGTTTTTGCTCTATTGTCCACTTTTGTGGCAGGCTATCTCCCTTCGAACAAAGCAAGAAAAATAGATCCGGTAAGAATCATCCGGGGAAATTAAGACAGGCTCATGAAACATGTACTGGAAGCAAGGCTAATCAATAAAATTTTTCGGAAACCGGTAGATTTTCATGTGTTGAAAGATATCAGCTTTAAGGTGGAGGAAGGAGAGTTCGCCTCAATTATGGGAAAATCAGGATCGGGAAAATCCACACTTTTGTATATCCTCTCCACTATGGATACAGACTATACAGGAGAATTGTACCTCAATAATGAACTCATCACCGGAAAATCACACCAGAAGCTTTCCAGGATCAGGAATCAACATATCGGCTTTGTCTTCCAATTTCATTATCTCCTCTCAGAATTCTCAGTACTGGAAAACGTTATGCTCCCTGCAAAAAAACTGGCAGTTAAATCACACCATGAAATTAAAAGGGATGCCATGGAAAAACTCGAAATGCTCAATATCGGTAATCTGGCATCCAAAAGGGCCTCGAGGATCTCAGGAGGAGAAAAACAACGGGTTGCCATTGCCAGGGCCCTGATTAACAATCCCACTCTCCTGATGGGAGATGAGCCCACGGGAAACCTGGATAGTTACAACGCTGATAATGTGCTAAAGATATTCAAAAGGTTAAAAGAAGAACAGGGACTTTCACTGCTGGTGGTAACACACGACCTTGATTTTGCCAAAAGTACAGACCGAATCATAGAGATGGAAGACGGGAGGATTATCAAAGCATAGGGCATTTCAAATATGACATAAATCATAATAAATACTCCCTGACATAGATATCTTTAAGGTAAATATTAAAAAGGACGACAATGGGTAACTCAGGCCTTACTTCAAACACCAGCGAAGAAAGAAAAACGAATTGGCAGGAATTGTATATTCTGGTAAAACACTGGAGATCAGATCTGGAATTTTATAAGGATGATATCCGTTTTCTACAGCAACTCATTGAAAAATACCTGATCTGGATCACTAAAAAAGAAAACCTGGATCGCGTGGCCGGAATTCGAAAAAAAGAACACGACCTCGCCATTAGCTGTGATGAATTCCACCAAAATACAACTGATCATTTAGGTGTAATCGCTGATTTCCTGGAAGGAAAAGGAAGTATTTCGGAAAGTGAATTCCTTAGCCGGCATGGGAAACTTGAAACAAGCTTGTCTGCTTTTGTAAAGGATTTCCGCGAAAGCAGAAAAGAAGTATTTAAAGTAACTGAATACGTGATGGACAGTGAAGAATTACAGAATATTCTGGATAGCTGACACTCATCATAATTAAGTAATAAATAAAAGGTGAAACTATTGCTGGCCATACTGTTGCTGGTTCACGGTCTTATCCACCTACTCGGATTCCTGAAAGCCTTTGGAATTGGTCATTATCCTATGTTAAGTGGGCAGCTTGGCCGTGTACATGGTCTTATCTGGCTCTTGTCCTTCTTACTCTTCTTCATCACAGCCTTCACTATGTATTTTAATCATAAGCTATGGCCATGGCTGGGCCTTCTGGCTATCATAATCTCACAAATCCTGATTGCAATTTCCTGGGCTGATGCCAAATACGGTACATGGGTCAACCTTTTGCTGCTGTTAGTCGTTATTCCGGGTATGGGGGAATTCTTCTTTAATAAAAAAGTAGATAGGGAAGTAAAACTTTTAAATAACCTTCGGGAGGTAAGTATAGAAAAATCGGTAGTTTCCAAACCAGAAAAAGCACTTCCGCCTGTTGTGGCCGACTGGTTAAAAAACGCAGGAATTGGTTCATCAAATTCTATGTCAAAAGTATACTTAACCCAAAAGGGTGAGATGAGGACCAGCCCAGATGGAAAATGGATGTCCTTTCAGGCCGACCAGTGGTTTTCTATAAAGGATCCCGGATTTATATGGAAAACCAGGGTTCAGATGCTCGGTCCTGTTTTTCTGAGCGGTCGGGATAAACTTATCGGAGGGAAGGGACAAATGGATATTTCACTACTCTCCCTTATACCGGTAGTTAGGGCCGACAACGACAGGGGAATAAACGAGGCAAGTATGACCAGATTCCTCGCAGAAATGATATGGTTTCCTTCCGCTGCGAATGAACCCTACATTAGCTGGGAATCAATCGGAACGCATAAGGCGAGAGCTGTTTTTACCTATGGAGACCAAAGTGTATCGGGTGTTTTTTCCTTTAATGATAAGGCGGAACCCATCGCTTTTGAAGCCATGCGCTATATGGAAACAGGGAAAAACGCCAAATTGGAGAAATGGGTGATCAAAAATCTATCTTTTAGAATCGTCAATGGAATTAGGATTCCCGATAAGTCGGAAATCCTCTGGGATCTGAAAGAGGGCGAATATCATTGGTTGACACTTGAGATATCAGAAATTCAATATGATTAAGGACCGGATAAAAAAATGCTTTTAATTCATTCCTTATTAAATTGGAGGATACCAAATAGGTTTCTATCTTTGCCCACCAAAAATTCCTATTTGCCCACGTGGTGGAATTGGTAGACACGCTACCTTGAGGGGGTAGTGTTCGCAAGGACGTGCTGGTTCGACTCCAGTCGTGGGCACTTTTAACCGCTTTTCTTTTATTATAAAAAGAATGGCGGTTTTTTTGATTCCGATTTTATCAATTCCCTATTTTAGTGACACTTTTAATACAAAAAAGTTTCAGCTGTAAACGATGAGCAAAAGCATTCTGATTGTAGGTGGCGGTATTATTGGTCTGAGCTGTGCGTATTTTTTGCAAAAGAAAGGGCATGAAGTCACCGTAATTGACAAATCGAATATGGATGGCGGTGCTTCCTATGTCAATGCCGGTTACCTTACTCCCAGTCATATCATACCCCTTGCCTCTCCCGGCATGATGGCGAAAGGAATTAAATGGATGTTCAATAGCAGCAGTCCGTTTTATATGAAACCCAGACTAAATTCTGATTTTATCCGATGGGCCTGGGCTTTTAATAAGTCATCTACCCGCGCCCATGTTGAGAAAGCCATTCCTTTGATCAAGGATATTAATTTACTGAGCAAGGAATTGTATACAGCCATGCATGAATCCGGAGAAATGGGAGCCTTCCAACTTGAGAAAAAGGGCTTGTTGATGTTGTACAAAACCCGGAAGGAATGCCTGCATGAAAAAGAGGTCGCCAGGAGGGCAGCCGACGAAGGCCTGGAAGTTGCAGAACTTACACGCCCTGAACTGGATAAGTTACAGCCCAACCTCAGTCCTGACATCGATGGGGCTGTACATTATTTGTGCGATGCACATACTTCACCCAACGAGATCATGGACCGCCTCAAAATGTACCTGAGGGTGCAAGGGGTAGTGATCAAATCAAATGAAAGAGTAATCGGTTTTAGTCAGAGTGCCAAACAAATTACTAAAACAATCACAGACAAAGCATCCTATACCACAGATGAAGTGGTAATGGCGGGCGGATCCTGGACTTCAGCTCTGCTTAAAAATCTCGGGATCAGGATGCTGCTTCAGCCTGGAAAAGGATACAGGATCAATGTGAAGAGGGATATAGGAGTTCTCCTTCCGGCCATCCTCATGGAAGCCAAAGTAGCGGTGACCCCCATGACGCATTTTACCCGATTTGCAGGAACCATGGAATTCTCAGGAATCAACAGCTTTATCCGGAAAGAAAGAGTGAACGCCATAGCCAGGGCAGCGGAAGAATATTATCCCACCATTAGAATAACAGAGGAAGAGAGAGGAGCAGCACAATGCGGTCTAAGGCCTGTGAGTCCGGACGGACTTCCTTATATTGGGAGAACTTCGGGCTTTACCAACCTGACGGTGGCCACAGGTCATGCCATGATGGGATGGAGCCTGGGTCCGGCTACAGGTAAACTCGTTTCAGAACTTATTTCAGAGCAACCTTTGTCCATGCCACTGGACTCCTTTCATCCCGATCGTACTTTTTAGCATCCCGACTTCTATTTTCGTAACGTCCGAACAAAAAATCACCTGTTTCTACAAAATTTTAACGTTCCTCTTAGAAGTAACACTATCAAAAATTGTAACTTTGTTTAACTTTTAGTGATATACAATGAACAACGTAAAAAAATTCTTTAGTATCAGGGACCTGGAAAATCTGTCCGGTATTAAAGCCCATACTATTCGTATCTGGGAAAAAAGGTATAACCTTTTAAGTCCGGAGCGCACAGCGACAAATATCCGCACTTACAGTTTAGCAAGTTTACAAAAGCTGTTAAACATAACCCTGTTGTACAACAGCGGATATAAGATTTCCAAGATCGCCAAGATCTCCGAGGATGAGTTGCCAATAGTGGTAAGGGAACTGGTAGCGAACAACAGTACTAAAAGCCATGCTATCAATGCTTTCAAGTTATCCATGATCAATTTTGATCTCCCTCTTTTTCAAAAGACCTATAATAGTCTGGTAGCAGAGCGTTCTTTCCGGGAAATTTTCTGGGAAGTTTTTATTCCCCTTCTCAATGAATTGGGCCTACTCTGGCAAACGGACACCATCAGCCCTTCCCATGAACATTTTATCACTAATCTGATTAAACAAAAAATTTACACCAGTACGGAGAAAATACAGGCGGTTGAACCCAGTAGGGAAGATAAAGTATTTGTCTTGTTCCTTCCTGAAAATGAAATCCATGAAATTGGATTGCTCTTCGTAAATTATGAACTTTTACTCCGCGGATATAAGACTATTTATCTGGGGCAGACCATGCCTCTTGAAAGTCTGACTGACCTTCAGAAATACTACAATAATCTCCATTTCCTATCCTATTTTACCGTAATCCCAACTAAAGATGGTTTGGACCAATATATAGACGATTTCAATGAAATTCTCAGTCCGGATGGAGCCTCCAGGTTATGGATACTTGGCAGACAAACACAGTTCCTTACCAAGGATAAACTTCCTGGTCACATCAGGGCATTTGAATCTGTTGAACACCTGGCCGCTGCCCTGTAATAATGTTTCAATAATGGTACGTTTTGATTATCATGAGTAAGAAAGTTGCAATCATAGGGTCAGGTTTTTCCTCTCTTTCCGCCGCCTGCTATCTGGCAAAGGCAGGATTTGAGGTGGATGTTTACGAGAAAAATAAAACCGTCGGTGGAAGAGCGAGACAACTTGTTAGAGATGGTTTCACTTTTGATATTGGCCCCAGCTGGTACTGGATGCCCGACATTTTTGAACGCTTTTTCAACGATTTTGGCAAGAGCACCTCAGATTATTATCAGCTCGATAAGTTGAGTCCGGCCTATAAAATCTTTTTCTCAGACGATGTGATTACCATCGGGGACAGTATGGACAAAATTTGTGAGGAATTTGAACGTATTGAACCCGGTAGTTCGGTACATCTGCGAAAATTCATCGCTAAAGCTCAGAAGAATTACAATATCGCCATCAATAAAATAGTCTATCGCCCCGGTCTGTCACCCTTTGAATTAGTGACCAAGGAGACAGCTTTAAGAGTTGACCAATTTTTTAAGACTATAAGCGGGCAGGTTCGGAAACAGTTTAAAAATCCCAAACTGATAGCTACTCTGGAATTTCCGGTACTTTTCCTCGGGGCAAAACCCAGTAAAACTCCTTCTTTTTACAGTTTTATGAATTTCGCCGATTTTGGCCTTGGCACCTGGCATCCCAAAGGGGGGATGTATAAAATTATTGAGGGGATGAAGGCCCTGGCGGAAGAGCTCGGCGTGCAGATCCATACAGGATATCCGGTTGAAAAAATCAGGGTTACCAAAGGCAAGGTTGAAGGCATTGAGGTTAACCGGCAGATCGTTAGGGCCGATTTTGTTCTAACCGGAGCAGACTACCACCACTCGGAAACGCTATTAGATCCGCAGTACCGTCAGTACTCTGAAGCCTATTGGGAAAAAAAAACCTTTGCCCCATCTTCCCTGCTATTTTACGTTGGCTTTGATAAGAAACTAAAAAACATAGAACACCACAATCTGTTTTTCGATACTGATTTTGAGCGACATGCGGAGGAGATTTATGACGATCCTAAATGGCCTACTGAGCCTCTTTTTTATGTAAACTTTCCCTCTGTAACCGATGCCTCCATGGCACCTGAAGGATATGAAACCGGTTTTTTTCTCGTTCCCATTGCGCCTGATCTGGAAGATAACGATGAATTGAGGGAACAGTACTTCGATGTTATCATAAGCAGGCTGGAGGAGCGCACCGGTCAACAGCTAAAAAATAATATTATATTTAAAGAGTCCTTTTGTGTCAACGACTTTAAGGAGCAGTATAATTCCTATAAGGGCAACGCATACGGGATGGCCAACACCCTTCTGCAAACTGCTTTTCTGAGACCGGGTCTTAAAAGTAATAAAGTAAAAGATCTCTATTTCACCGGACAATTAACCGTTCCGGGGCCGGGGGTGCCACCGTCGCTGATTTCGGGTAAATTGGTTTCCGAACTCATATGTCAACAAAAGTAATTATCAATTCATGAAGTCAATTTTCGACACCGTATCATTTGAGTGCAGTAAGATTGTTACCCAGTCTTACAGTACTTCCTTTGCCCTTGCGACCAAGATGCTTGCTCCATCTATCAGGAAGGACATTTATAATATTTATGGATTTGTTCGCTTTGCCGATGAAATTGTAGATTCCTTCCACGACTACAACAAAGAAGAACTTTTTAAGGCTTTTGAAAAAGAACTGGATAACAGTTTGAAGAATAAAATCAGCCTTAATCCCATCCTGAACTCATTTCAGCATACTTTTCATCAATATGGAATTCCCCGTCACCTGGTAGATTCCTTCATGAAGAGCATGAGAATGGATATTGATAAAAAAGTATATGCAACTCACGAAGAGTTTAAGGAATATATCTATGGGTCGGCAGACGTGGTAGGCCTGATGTGCCTAAGGGTATTTGTCAATGGAGATGATCAGCAATACGAAGCCCTGAAGGATTCTGCAATGGCTCTGGGTTCGGCCTTCCAGAAAGTTAATTTTCTAAGGGATCTAAAAGCCGATTACGAACTCCTGGAAAGGTCGTATTTCCCCAACACTAATCTGCTTCAACTTGACGAGGATTCCAAAACCCGCATTGTTGAGGAAATTAAGGAAGATTTCAGAAAGGGATATGAGGGAATAGCAAAACTGCCAAATGATGCTAAATTTGGCGTCTATACGGCGTATAAATACTATTATCAGCTTTTGAGAAAACTCCAGCGGACCCCGTCCCTCGAAATTAAAAATGCGCGGATCAGGGTTCCGAATTATCAAAAATTTGGATTATTGGCCACTTCATACGTAAATTATAAATTAAAACTGGTATAATCAGCAATGATGGAAATAGCACTCTGGATCTTAATTTTCTTTATCACATTCTGCATTATGGAATTTATGGCCTGGTTTACCCATAAATATGTGATGCATGGATTTCTCTGGAGCCTGCACAAGGACCACCACAGGAAAGACCACGACTCCTGGTTTGAACGAAATGATACCTTCTTTATCTTTTATGCTGTTGTGAGCATGAGTTTTATTCTTCTGGCGGGGAATAGTGAATTCTGGTATGGCTACCCTATCGGATTTGGCATCATGGCTTATGGCGCGACCTATTTCCTGGTCCATGATATATTTATCCATCAGCGGTTTAAAATTTTCAGAAACGCCAACAACTGGTATGCAAGAGGTGTACGGCGTGCCCATAAGATCCATCACAAGCATCTCGGAAAGGAAGAAGGAGAATGTTTTGGAATGCTATGGGTTCCCTTTAAATACTTTAAGAAATAAGATCCATGCCAAAAGCCATAGTGATTGGCTCGGGTATTGCGGGTTTAGCTTCAGCGCTCAGAATCCGCAAACTGGGGTATGAGGTAGATGTCTTCGAAAAAAATTCTTATCCCGGAGGTAAACTTCACGCCATTTCACAGGATGGTTATCGCTTCGATCTGGGTCCTTCGTTGTTTACCATGCCTCAATTTGTCGAGGAAATTTATCATCTTTTTAAGCTCGATCCTACCTTATATTTCCAATATTCAAGAAAAGATACAGTCTGCAATTATTTCTGGACAGACGGGAGCCGTTTTTCTGTCAATGCGGATCAGGATTTATTCGTAAAGGAAGCTGCCGATTTTTTTGACGAAAGTGAGACCAACATCCAGGCTTATCTACAACGCAATAGGAAAAAATACGAACTTACTGCCGGTATTTTTCTCGAAAACTCATTGCACAAACTGAAAACCTACCTCAGTGTGGAAACGATTAAAGCGATGCTGCAACTCCATTCGCTGGATCTCATGCAATCGCTGAATGACTTAAACACAAAGAATTTCAGGAATCCGAAAATCGTACAACTTTTTAATCGTTATGCCACTTATAATGGGTCTTCTCCTTACCAGACACCGGGAATTATGTCCCTTATTCCCCATCTGGAAATGCATTACGGCACCTTTATTCCCAAAGGGGGGATGCACCGTATCAGTATGAGCCTTTTCGAACTGGCCAAAGATCAGGGCATATGCTTTCATTTTAATGAAAAGGTAGATGAAATCGTCGTGGAAGATCGTAAAGCAAAGGGAATCAACACTTTAAAAACGAGCTATTCGGCAGATATTGTAGTTTCCAATATGGATATATACCCTACCTATAAACATCTGTTGCCGGGACTTAAAGCGCCTACTAAAACGCTAGAACAGGAACGATCCAGTTCGGCACTGATCTTTTATTGGGGAATTAAAGGAACATTTAAAGAACTCGATCTTCACAATATCTTTTTCAGCGATGATTACGAAGAAGAATTCAAAGCGATTTTCCGGGATAAAACACTTTCAGACGATCCAACGGTGTATGTTAACATCACAGCAAAGTATGTTCCCGGTGATGCTCCTGAGGGATGCGAAAACTGGTTTGTTATGATTAATGCTCCGGGGGACTACGGCCAGGACTGGAAAGCATTAAAAGAAAAGGCACGCAGACTTATTCTCGAGAAATTATCAGCCTGTCTCAAGAGAGCTGTTGAACCCCTGATAGTTACTGAACACGTTTTAGATCCCGTAGGCATACAGGAAAATACGAGCTCTTACCGTGGTGCCCTCTATGGTGCAGCCAGCAATTCAAGATTTGCCGCTTTTCTAAGACATCCCAATTTTACCCGAAAGGTTCAAAACCTTTATTTTTGTGGGGGATCTGTCCATCCGGGTGGAGGAATCCCGCTTTGCCTTCTTTCCGCAAAAATCGTAGGAGATCTCGTTCCAGATATGAATTCAAACCAAGAATATGCCTGAGGTAAAAAACGGTAACTGGGCCCTCTGGGTAATCTGGATATTTCATATTTCAGCCCTTATAGGAATCAGCCTTGGATTTGAAGCGTGGTTTGTAGCAAAAACACCTGTAAACCTCATTATTTCTTCTATTTTGCTCTTCCTGGTTTTCCCGATTGATACCCGTAAGAAAACGGCGGTATTTGCCTTATTGTGGATTCTGGGGATGTTGGCCGAATGGGTGGGGGTAAAATACGGGATCCTCTTTGGCTCTTATGAGTACGGAGCCAATCTAGGGCCTAAATTAGACGGTGTTCCCTATCTGATAGGTGTTAACTGGGCACTGCTTAGCTTTATTACCGCACGCCTCGCGCAATACTTGTTTAAAAAGTGGGTCCTACAATTGATCTTTGCCGCTTTATTGATGCTGGTTCTGGATTTCTTTATGGAGCAAAGTGCTCCCCGCTTTGATTTCTGGGAGTTCGATCAGGGTCTTGTTCCCCTCTCTAATTATATCTGCTGGCTTGCAGTTGCCCTGATTTTTCAATATATAATCCATCGCACAAAGATCACAGGCGATGTAAAGTTTTCCGCGCATTTGTACACAGCACAACTGGTTTTTTTCCTGTACTTTTTTCTTTGGTTTTAATCTAGTTCAGAGGTTGTAAAGCTCAATGGATTTATTCCATTCCAGCTCCCCAGGGAACGGTAGGGTTGAAAGCGGGAAAATAGCTCCTCCTTGTACCAGCCAATAGTTCGTGTATCCCCTATGATCTTTATGTGCTCTTTGCTCCTGTAGGCAAAATCGTCCAGGGCTTTCTGGTTTTCCCAAAGACTAAAGGTCGCCATTTGCATATAGGGAACCTCCCCTACTCCTTTTGTGTAAATGAGTCCGGTATTCTTTTTCAGAGGTCTTTGAGAAGCAGGAACGCTCTTCCAGAATCTGCGCAAATACTTCACTTTAATAGTAGCCCTGGTGATAACAGCGATGTATGGGATGTCTTCAGTAAGAGCTGGGTGTATGGCAAAGGGGTTATTTCCATCCCATTTTCCCCTTGCCATTCTATTCCTCATAAAAAGAGTCCAGTGTTCAGAGCTGTACTTCCTGTATTTCTTCATCAGGGAAGAATGCCGGAAAAAGTCATCGGCCTTTTCCTCAGTTTCCCAGACTTGCAGGAGGGCGTAGACGGTCCAGTCAGGGCTGGGATTAAATCCTTCCTTCCCCGTGCCCAATAGCTTGTAAAAAGAGAGCCCATCGATTTTTCGCAAGGTATAATGAGCAAATTGCATCATCCCGAAAGCCCAGAATTTGGCATACAGGCTTCGGTATTTGAAGAATGTCAGGGTAGTAATCTGTGTTGTCAAGTTCGGGCCTTCAATAGGTCTTCCATTAAACTCATGATCCTTTCATTATCCCAGTCGGCTATTCCTTCTTTCTTAACTACAATTCTGCCTTTTTTATCCAAAATATAAGTCCCTGGTGGTTCCAGGGCCGGAATTGGCGATCTGTCTCCGATAATGAGGTATGTAACAGGAAAATCAAAATTATTTTCCTCCATAAACTCAATTACCGGTTCTTGTTCTTCGTCGGTTATGATATAGAAATCGACTTTGCCTTTGTAGGTATTATAAAGGTTCTGTATGCTTTTTAATTCGGCTGCACTTGGAAGTCGCCATGAGGCCCAGAAATTTATAAAGACGACCTTACCTTCAGATTTTTCAAAATTGAAAAACTCCCAATTCTCATTCTTTAACCGCCAGTTGTAGTCTTCAATCCGAATTCGCTGATCTGCGGGAATCACGTCTGCTGACCCGGCAAACAACCTGTTTAACATGATCTTACTATGATAACCCAATGGGGTAACAAAAAAAGACAGAATAAATACAATCAGAAGAATGTTGAGAACCGTCTTTTTTTTAATGGCCATGTAAAGCTGTCTTATTTAATAAATTACGTCTTCTGGGTTGTCCAGTACAATCAAATAAGACGGATCAGGCTGCATTTTCCTTTTTGATAACATTAAGGGCCGATCCTTCCCTGAACCAGGCAATCTGCGGCGCATTATAAGTATGATTGGTCTTGATCATGTCTTTGGAGCCGTCCTTGTGCACTACTTCAATGGTAAGAGGAACATCCGGGGCGAAATCCTGAATATCGACAAAGTTGAAGGTATCATCCTCCTGAATTTTATCATAATCATTTTCATTGGCAAAGGTAAGCGCCAGCATCCCTTGTTTTTTCAGGTTGGTTTCGTGTATCCTGGCAAAGGATTTAACCAGTACGGCGGCTACCCCAAGGTGTCTTGGTTGCATGGCAGCATGTTCCCTTGAAGAACCCTCCCCGTAATTATGATCTCCAACAACGATAGTCTTAATCCCTTTGGCCTTGTAAGCTCTTTGAGTGTCGGGCACACCACCGTATTCGCCGGTGAGCTGATTTTTGACAAAATTGGTTTTCTTATTAAAGGCATTGATAGCTCCAATAAGAGTGTTATTGGCAATATTATCAAGATGTCCCCGGTATCGCAACCATGGGCCAGCCATGGAAATATGGTCGGTGGTACATTTTCCGAACGCCTTAATCAACAATTTCATGCCTTGCAGGCTTTCATTGGTGATAGGTGTAAATGGTGCGAGGAGTTGTAGCCTTTCAGAATCTGACGCCACTTTAACGTCTACTGAACTTCCGTCTTCTCTTGGGGCAACGTATCCTGCATCTTCCACTGCGAAACCTTCCGGAGGTAATTCGTATCCGCGAGGTTCATCGAGTTTTACTTCCTGCCCTTCTTCGTTGATCAGGGTATCTGTAACCGGATTAAAGTCTAACCTTCCGGCGATTGCAATTGCGGTAACCAGTTCTGGTGAACCTACAAATGCCAGAGTGTTTGGATTTCCATCGGCCCTTTTGGCAAAATTCCGGTTAAAAGAGTGTACAATCGTATTTCGGGGGCCGTTGGCGGCCTTATCACCATAGCGATCCCACATCCCGATACACGGCCCACAGGCATTGGCAAATACTGTAGCTCCGATATTATTAAATGTCTTGATAAAGCCATCGCGTTCAATGGTGTATCTCACCAATTCAGAACCAGGTGTTATTGTGAACTTCGATTTTGTTTTTAATTTTTTTTCTGAAACCTGTCTGGCCAGCGAAGCTGCCCTGGAAATATCTTCATAGGACGAATTCGTACATGACCCGATCAGGCCTACTTCTACATTCAATGGCCAGTCATTGGCTTTTGCAGCCTCGCTCATTTTGGAAATTGGTGTGGAAAGATCCGGCGTAAATGGACCGTTAAGATGAGGCTCAAGGGTAGAAAGATCGATTTCTATCACCTGGTCAAAATACTTTTCCGGCTCCTGGTATACTTCGGGGTCTGCGGTAAGGTACTCCGCTACTTTTTTAGCTTCGTCTGCCACATCAGCCCTGTCTGTCCCTCTCAGATAGCGATCCATGGAATCATCATACCCAAAGGTTGAAGTTGTGGCTCCCACTTCAGCTCCCATATTACAAATAGTACCTTTTCCTGTACATGACATGGAGGTAGCACCTTCGCCAAAATATTCTATGATAGCGCCCGTCCCACCTTTTACGGTGAGAATGTCTGCCACTTTAAGAATCACATCCTTAGGTGCAGTCCATCCGCTTAATTTACCTTTTAATTTTACGCCTATAAGTTTAGGGAATTTCAGCTCCCATGCCATACCGGCCATCACATCAACAGCATCAGCACCACCCACACCTATAGCTACCATTCCCAGTCCGCCAGCATTTACGGTATGTGAATCGGTACCGATCATCATCCCTCCCGGAAAAGCGTAGTTTTCAAGTACTACCTGGTGGATAATCCCCGCACCTGGTTTCCAGAAACCAATCCCGTACTTATTGGAAACAGATTCGAGAAAATCAAATACTTCGTTACTGGTTTTATTTGCTCTTTTGAGATCAGCTTCAGCACCTACTTTTGCTTGTATCAGGTGGTCGCAGTGTACCGTGGTTGGAACTGCAACTTTGGGTTTGCCTGCATGCATAAATTGCAAAAGCGCCATTTGTGCCGTAGCATCTTGACAGGCAACCCGGTCTGGGGCAAAATCGACGTAATCCTTTCCCCTTCTGAAAATAGTTGAAGGAATACCTTCCCAAAGGTGAGAGTAAAGAATTTTCTCAGATAGAGTTAGTGGTTTTCCTACCAGCTCACGAGCTTTATCCACCCGTTCTCCCATCCTGGCGTAAACGCCTTTAATCATGTCGATATCAAATGCCATTGTACGTTGGTTTATCAATTGTTAATCCCCCAAAGATAGAAAATTAAAAGGGGTTATTGAAACTTTTTCAATCCCTAGCAGAGTATTATGAAGTCAGCAAAATAGGCCCCCTCCCATTACCTACAGCTGAAAAAAAATGAATGAGAATAAGGGAATTGAAAATAACGGACTTAATTTTTTGAGTCCCGTTCCGGTATTAAAATAATTCCGGGAATAAAATACTTCTACATTAAATGGCGGATGATATCTTCCTCGCTGATTCCCTCTGCCTCTGCTTTGTAGTTTTTTATGATCCGGTGTCTCAGGATTCCGAATGCTACGGCTTGCACATCTTCAATATCCGGAGAAAACTTACCATTTACGGCAGCATGTGCCTTGGCTCCGAGTACCAGATTCTGCGATGCTCTTGGCCCGGCACCCCAGTCGAGGTATTGATTGATATAATCTGAAGATGAAGGAGTTCCCGGGCGTGTACTGTTTACAAGTTTAACAGCATATTCAACTACATTATTTGGGACTGGTATCCTTCTCACAAGATGTTGAACGGCCAGAATTTCGGCTGCATTGAACAAAGCATTTATACTTGCTTCTTCGTCATCGGTGGTTTCCTTCACAATCTGTATTTCTTCGGCCAGAGAAGGATACTTTAATTCGATCGCAAACATAAACCGGTCTAACTGTGCTTCGGGTAGTGGATAGGTCCCTTCCTGTTCAATCGGATTCTGTGTGGCCAGAACAAAATATGGCGCTTCCAATTTATGTCTTTCTCCGGCAATTGTCACGGCTTTTTCCTGCATAGCCTCGAGCAGAGCTGCCTGCGTTTTAGGAGGTGTTCGGTTGATTTCATCTGCAAGGATGATGTTGGCAAATACCGGACCTTTTATAAACTTAAAGGTCCTGCTTTGATCTAACACTTCACTGCCCAGAATATCACTGGGCATAAGATCGGGTGTAAACTGTATACGTTTAAAATCGAGACCGAGCGTCTGTGCTATCGTATTAACCATCAGTGTTTTAGCCAGACCTGGAACACCAATTAGCAGGGAGTGTCCTCCTGTGTAGATTGACAACAGTATAAGATCAATAACCTCATCCTGTCCTACAATAACCTTGGCAATTTCCCTTTTCAGGGACAGGTGTTTTTTACCTAATTCCTCAATGGCCTTTACATCTGACATAGTCTATTCCTTCACCCAGTTGTTTGCGAATTCACAAGACCTGTTAGCCACATTAACACTTACGTAGGTATCATCAATATGTTCGTCCATCCATTCTTTGATGGCCTTGTATTGCTTTTCCCTCAGTGCCAGTTCCTGAATTTTTAAATAGTCTTTGGCAAAATCGGCTTCATGTTCATCGTATCTGTTGGTTACTTTCAGAATCTTGTATTTTGGCGGTCCACCTCTGGGATCGGTTTCCAGCAGTGGGTAGGATATCTCTTCATCTTTTAGATTTCGCACCTGATTATAAAGGGTAGGATCCATTTTTGTCAACTCAAATCGAGAATCGAAATTGATTGGATTTCTCAGCAGGCCCCCATCGAATTTGGTTTCCTTTTCATCTGAAAAATTCAGCGCGGCTTCGGCAAATGTGTATTTCCCTTCCATAATGTGTTTGCGAATAGTATCCAATTCAATCTTCGCTGCCTCTACTGCTGCCTGAGGAATTTCGGGCTGGATAAGGATATGCCGCAGGTCTAACTCCTGTCCCCGTATCTTTTCGACAAAAATAATATGATAGCCGAATGTTGTCTCAAAGGGTTCTGAAATTTCGCCTTCCTGCAAGCTAAACGCCACATCTTTAAATTCCTTCACGAAAGGTGTTTGACGTGTCATACTGTAAAATCCACCTTTAGATTTGGATCCGGGATCCTGAGAATAGAGGATGGCCTTTACACTAAAACTGGCGTCATTATCCTCTACATCCGCTTTTATCTCACGTAACTTGTCGATCACTTTCTGCTTCTCTTCCTCAGGAATTACAGGGGTCTTTACGATCTGAGAAATTTCGAGTTCGGCGCCAAAGACTGGTTTTTCATCTTCAGGAATATTCTTAAAGAATTGCCTCACCTCCTCAGGAGTAACCTGAATCTCACCAACAATCTTCTGTTGCATTTTTTCAGACAACATCCTCAATTTGTTGATATTATAAAGTTCTTCCCTGAAATCCTCAACAGTTTCCTTTTTGTAAAACTGAAGTACCTTATCCATTGAACCCACCTGCTGAACCAACTGCTGGATCTGCCGGTCACTGGTTGCATTTACCTCATCGTCGGAAACCAGAATACTGTCCTGAACTGCCTGATGCGCATAGAGCCTGTCCTCCATTAGTTTCCCCAACAGACTACAATGTGTAATATCTTCAGTTGAGGCTCCCTGACTCCTCAAATCAATGAGTGTTTTCTCTATATCTGAGTCGAGTATCACATAGTCGCCAACTACGGCAGCAATCCCATCAAGTTTTATCTTCTCAAAGGAATTAACCGTGTCTTTTACGGAGGTAGTTGATTCGGACAATTGCTGTCCGGGATCTGCTGTAGTTTCACTTACTGGTTCCTCCTGTGCCATTCCCACAAGAGTGAAGGTGGCAAAAGTGAACAGTAAAAACTTATTCTTTCTCTTTTTCATAAATTTCAAATTCATTTTGTTTTACAGCTTCATCAAGGAGCTCAGTTTCGAGTCGACGTAAAAAGTCGAGTTTTCTCCTGTTTAGCACAACCTGTCGGAGTGTCGGTTTGATATAGCTTAAGGGAGCGATCTCATTAATTTCCCGAATATCGCTTATCTTCCCCAAATATACCCCCAGAGAGTCCTCCAATTCAAAAAATTGTGATTTTTTTAGGTATCGTTCCTCATTTTCATAGGTCAGAGGAGGTATTTCCTGTATGATTCTCGTAAGCGGAATCCAGAGAGAATCGTTAAAATTGAGTTTGGTGAATTGAACCCCAATTGAATCCAAAAACACCTGATCCTCGTCATTGAAATTATTGAGCCGTTTGATTACCTCATCCTTGTTTAAAAATTGTTTTGGCAACTCAACAAATCGAAGTTGGAGGATTTTCTCTTTCAGGACAAAATTCTCTTTTTCCTGTTCATAAAATTGCCTTAGCTGTCCATCGGTGACAGTAGTATCCTCGCCCCGTAGAACGAGGGCCTCCTTATAGGCTCTGGTAAACAGGTCGATACGGTAATTAGCCACGAGTCGCTCAAAAGAAGCTATCTGTTCTTCTGTGAGGTTGATCTGAGCCTTGGAAAAGAGTAATTGTTTTACCGCCCAGTTATTGATGTAATTGGTAACAAGAGAGGTACTATCCTGCTCGTTTAACTGAGAGTTTAGTAAAGATTCAATGTCTTCCCTGTAGAGGTATTCATCCCCTACTCTGGCCAGGGGAGTGCTTTCCGGTTCCGATTTAAAAATGCCTTCACACGAGCACAGTACAAATATCAGACAAAGAGGTACAAGGATCGGAACTCTACGAATAACGTTTCTCAGTGTGAAATGCATTCCGCAAAATTAAGCATTCGATTTTCCTGAACAAGTATAAGGCCTCTCATTAACAGATTTTTATTTCCTACTTCTCATAATTTACTAACTTAGGGTTTAAAGTTTCACCATCCATGAAATATATTACTGAAATAGTAATCAATGTTCCCCTGGCTGAATTTATCCGAAAATTCGACAACCCGGAAAATATGAAATTCTGGCAAAAAGACCTGATTTCATATAAGGTACTAAGTGGAATTCAGGGGAAAGGAGGAGCACAAATGGAGCTTACCTACAAAATGGGTAAAAGAGAGATCGTGATGATAGAAACCATCTTAAAACGTAATCTCCCTCACGAATTTCACGCTACATATGATGCCAAAGGTGTTCACAATGTGCAGAAGAACTACTTTAAAGCCATTGATGAAAATAAGACCAAATGGATTTCAGAAACTGAATTTCAATTCAATGGCCTATTTATGAAGGTTATGGGCTTTCTAATGCCGGGTGCATTCAAGAAGCAGTCATTAAAATATTTGAAGGACTTCAAAGCCTTTGCCGAGAAAAGCTCCACCTGAATTTAAAATATGTCAAGTTGAACAGGAAAATAAAATTATTGTGGGATTTTCGGGGACCCGACTCCGGAGAGACAGCCAGGCATCACGCCCTGCACCTGAGTGAGTTTATCAAAAGGGAGAATTTATCTCTGCAATTAAGCGGACATGAAACCATTACTAAGATGCATGCCGTTGCCTATATGGTGGTTGATGAATCTATGATGATCCAGATTCGCGACGCCCTCCTTCCCCACCGGGGAGAAGTTTACGAAGAGAATCCAGGATAAAATAAAGCAGAAATCATTCCGATCTGATGAGAACCACCTTAGAAAAAGTCCAAAAAATCCTATTATACTCTTTTGTTTTGATCGGGTTGTTGTCGGGATGTGCCAGTACCTCTCAGGAAACTGATCCCTTAAAACAAGTACTCTCTTCCAATGACATTCGTATCCGGAATGTAATGGACGATCCCTCACTCCATGAAGTTCAGATCCGCTTTACGCGAATTATCAGGGATAATGATTCTGTCCGTTTTGAGGATTACGATTTCGGAGTTGATTCACTGCAATACTTCTATCCGGCAAGCACAGTGAAATTTCCAATCGCCGTATTGGCCATGGAAAAAATTAACCGCAATAAGTACTTAAATTTAGACACCCGCTTTTATGTGGAAGGGGATTCAGTGGAAACCACTTTCGGAAGGGAAATCACCAAAATATTTGCCATAAGCGACAATGATGCTAATAATCGTTTACTGGAATTTCTCGGGCAGGATGCTATTAATGCGGGTTTCAGAAAAAAAAACATCGGACCAGCCAGGATTTCACATCGACTCTCCGTCCCGGAAGCAGATGAAGTTACTACCCGTCCTCTTGTTATCTATTTAAATGACAGCACTACTACCCTTTTACCGAATAGCGTAAACAGTACACCCAAGCCGCTGAATTTGGGCGGCATAAAGAAAGGTAAGGGATACTATGAGGGAGATTCGCTGATACAGGGGAGTTTTGATTTCAGCAGGAAGAATTATTATCCTGTAACTACACAACACGGAGTGCTTAAACGAATTATTTTTCCTGACATGTATCCCGAAGAAGAGCGCTTTGATCTGAGTCCGGCACAGCGCAGCTTTCTGTTAAATGCCATGAAAGCAGTTCCCCGGGAGGCAGGATATTCAGCTGAAGATTATTACGACAGCTATGGGAAGTTTTTTATTTACGGAGATAGCAAAGAACCTATCCCAGCTCACATGAGCATTTATAATAAAGTGGGGTATGCATATGGAACTCTAACCGATTGCGCTTATATCAAAGATGACAAAAACGGGGTGGAATTTATGATAACGGCCACCATACTGGTGAATGCTGATGGGGTTTTTAACGACAACGAATATGAATACGAGGAGATAGGTATTCCATTTCTGTCTGCTCTGGGGAGTGAATTATATCAGTTGGAATTAAAAAGATAAATAAACATGTCTTCTTTAGGATTTGTATGTTTTACAAAGAAAATTTATATCACTGCGAGTCGGGAAGAATTATACTGGTGTTGGGCAACCCAAGAGGGAATATGTTCCTGGTTTTTACGAGAAGCTGTTTACAATACTAAAACGGGAATACCAAGAGAAGCAGATCAACATATAGAACAGGGTGACCTGTATACCTGGCGGTGGTATAACTGGGACGGGGAAGAAAAAGGAGAAATCCTAAGGGCAAATGGTAGGGATTTAATAGAATTTACTTTTGCCGAATTCTGTCGGGTGACGGTTGAATTAAAGTCCGAAGGAAATCAGGTTTTGGTAACCCTCACTCAGACCAATATCCCCACGGATGAAAAGAACAAAATGAATATTCATGTCGGTTGCAGTAATGGATGGACATTCTGGCTGGCCAACCTCAAAGCCTATCTGGAACACGGTATACTATTACATGAAACTAAAAAGGACCTCCGGAATGTTCCTCTGGCTACTTTTCAGTTTGTAAATATATGAGGCCTTACCCTTCCTCCTATCAGATCAATCTAGTCTAAAACTGAGTATGAATAGTTGTTTTAAAATAAGATTTCGTCCTTTTAAGCCGATTCTTTTTTTGGTGATTCTGGTCTTTATGCTCGGGTGTAAAGGAACAAAAGAGAGAGATACAATTAGAATTGCTGTTGCTTCAAATCTCCACTACGCCATTAAACCCATCGTAGAAAATTTTGAGCGTAAACACGGAATTTCCTGCGAGGTGATCCTGGGATCTTCAGGGAAGTTATACGCCCAAATTATAGAAGGTGCACCATACGATTTGTTTTTGTCGGCCGATATGAAATACCCCGAATCCCTCTCAAGAGAAGGAAAAACTCTTGATCTGCCTGAAGTTTTCGCCTATGGTTCACTGGTGCTGTGGACGGCGAATCCAGCAATCAAGCCATCTATTGATATGCTGCAAAATGAGCGAATTCAGCACCTTGCTTTGCCCAATCCGAAAATTGCTCCTTATGGAGCAGCAGCCCTGCAGGTAATGAATCACTATGGGATTTATGACAAGGTTTCATCTAAGTTGGTTTACGGGGAAAGTGTTTCCCAGACTAACCAGTTTATTCTCTCTGGTGCTGCCGAGATGGGTTTTACCTCTCTCGCCATTGTTAAAAGTCAGGAATTAAGTAAGGTCGGTCAATGGATAATGATAGATGCTGATGCTTACGATAAACTGCCACATGTAATCGCATTAATAAACCACCAAAATTCCTCTAAAGAAGGCAGCAGGACATTTTTTGAATATCTTTTTAGTGAGGAAGGACAGGCTATCCTCAAAAAATTTGGATATTCGGTACGTGAATAGACTAACAGGACATATCAAAAACCTTCAGGTTGAGGGGCAGATCACCCTGGTTACCTTGTTACTTGTAGGGGATCTGGAAATGAAAACTATTTTGATCGATACTCCTGAATCGGCTGAATATCTGGCATTAAACCAGGAAGTAAATATCCTTTTTAAGGAAACTGAGGTGGTGATTGGTCTGGAAAAGACGAATGGAATTAGTCTTACGAATAAAATCGACTGTAAAGTACAGGCCCTGCAAAGAGGTATTTTGTTAAGCGGGGTTGATTTAGAATGTGCTCCCGGGAACATCCAGGCTATAGTGAGCACGGAAGCCCTTTTAGAAATGGGTATAGAGTCGGGTAAAAAAGTACTTGCCATGATCAAACTTAATGAAGTAATGCTATCGCCGAAATGAACTGGGAGCCCTTGCGATTAACATTTGAACTGGCATTGACCACAACCTTGGTCCTGTTGGTTGTTTCTGTTCCCCTTGCATTCTGGCTCAGCAAAACTACCTCCCGTATAAAACCTGTAATAGAAACTCTGGTAAGCATGCCTCTTGTGCTTCCCCCTACGGTATTAGGCTTTTATTTTCTCCTGGCATTCAGCCCTAATAATGCGTTTGGTTCATGGATCAATGAGTGGTTGGGAATACAACTCGTTTTTTCCTTTGGCGGACTTGTTGTGGCGTCTGTGATATATAGCCTGCCCTTTATGGTGCAACCCATACAGGCGGGTTTGACATCCCTGCCACCTTCTCTTTCGGAAGCTGCTGCCACTATGGGAAAATCGGGAGTGACACAACTTTTCAGGGTATTGCTTCCCAATATCCGAAAATCACTTTTAACGGGAATTGTTCTGGCTTTTGCGCATACAGTTGGTGAATTTGGAGTCGTACTAATGATTGGGGGTAATATTCCAGGGGAGACAAGAGTGGCTTCAATCGCTATATACGATGAAGTGGAATCCCTCAATTATGTGGCTGCAAACAGCTATTCTTTAATTTTATTTGCCTTGACATTTGCCTTACTTCTACTTGTATACCTTCTCAATGGAGGATATTTAAAAAGATTCTGGAAATGGTAGAAGTAAGAATCCATAAAAAACTGGGAGCCGGAACAGCTGAATTCACCTTGAATACTGATCTTACCATAGCAGAAGGCTCACTGCTAACGCTTTATGGTCCTTCAGGATCAGGTAAAACTTCCCTGCTGAGAGGTATAGCAGGTTTACTGCCTCCTGATAAGGGATATATTGCTTTTAATGGCAGGACCTGGTTCGACTTGGAGAAAAAAATCAATCTCCCCCCGCAAAAAAGAAATATCGGTTATGTTTTTCAGGATTATGCCCTGTTTCCCAATATGACGGTCATTGAGAATCTGAAATTCGCAAAAAGCAAGTCGGCTCCTGATAATATCATCCCTGATCTTTTGGAAGTCATGGATCTTTCAGCCCTGGCGAACCGAAAACCAGATACGCTATCAGGAGGACAGAAACAACGAGT
Organism: Muriicola sp. SD30; assembly: GCF_041205185.1. Taxonomy (NCBI): domain Bacteria; kingdom Pseudomonadati; phylum Bacteroidota; class Flavobacteriia; order Flavobacteriales; family Flavobacteriaceae; genus Muriicola; species Muriicola sp. SD30. The sequence continues at coordinate 680,726 of NZ_JBGEWB010000001.1, read as the reverse complement.
TGCCCTTGCCAGGGCCCTGGTGCAGCAACCTGATGTTTTATTGTTAGATGAACCCCTCGCTGCTCTTGATACGGATATGCGGCTAAGTCTGCAGGATCATATTCTGGATGCCCATAATAAACTGGGGTTGACCACCATCATGGTTAGTCACGATCTGGGCGAAATCATGAAACTTTCTGATACAACTGCCATCCTGAAGGAAGGACGTATTACTCAGTTGGGGCCGCCGGGAGAATTGTTTATGGAAAAACATATTAGCGGTAAATTTCAGTTTACAGGCACAGTTTTGCATCTTATTCAACAGGATGTTATCTATATTATAAGCGTTTTGATAGGAAATAATATTGTAAAAGTGGTGGCCCACCCTTCCGAAATAAAAGGTATACTCCCCGGTGATAAAGTGGTGGTGGCATCAAAAGCATTTAATCCGGTGATCTACAAGATTTCGGGTAATTAAATATCTGAATAAGGAGAGATGGAAACCAAGCAACCGCCGGCCCTGATACTGATCGACATACAAAAAGGTCTAGAGGAACTCGATTATTACGGGGGGGCCAGAAATAACCCGGATGCCGAGGAAAAGGCATCCATCCTCCTTGCCTACTGGAGAGACCAAAACTACCCTGTATTCCATATCAAACACAACGGAACGCCTCCTTCCCCCCTTACTAAAGGAAGGCCGGGAAACGAGTTTAAAGAGATTACAAAACCAATAAAAGGAGAAATTATTCTTGAAAAAAGTAGTAATAGTGCCTTTATAAATACCCCCCTAGACAAGATGCTGAAGGATATTCAAATATCCGATCTGGTACTGGTGGGTCTTACTACTTCTCATTGTGTTTCATCCACAGCCCGTATGGCAGGAAATTTTGGATACAACACCTTTGTTATATCCGACGCTACCGCTACATTTGATACTTTGGGTCCGGAGGAAGAACAATTTGAGGCCTCCCTTGTTCATAAAATCACCCTGGCAAACCTTCATAAAGAATTTGCCACTGTACTCAATACGAAAGATATACTGGAATTAATGAGCAAATATTAAAAGAAAAATGATCCAGAAAATAGGACAGAAATTTTCAGATATCTTCCAGAGGTTTATGCCCGATGCCTTTGTATTTGCCCTTATCCTTACTTTAATTACATCTGTAATTGCTCTATTATGGGTAGGGGCTACACCTGTTCAGGTAATCAATTCCTGGTACGACGGATTCTGGATCTTGCTCGAATTCGGGATGCAGATGGTGTTATTGGTCATTACAGGTTATTCCATTGCTCTTTCTCCTATAGTACACAGGGGTATCGACCTATTGGCCAGCAAGATCAAGAAACCTCAACAGGTATACTTTCTGATTGTGATTTTAGGCGCACTATTTAGTTTAATAAGTTGGGGTTGGGTAGTTATAACTGCTGTTTTGGGCAGGGAACTTGCCCTCAGGATCAAAGGGATCCACTACCCTTTTCTGATTGCCTGTGTGTATTTCTCCGGTATCATTTGGGTAAGTGGCCTTTCCAGCTCTATCCCTTTACTATTGAATACCCAGGAGAATTTCCTGATAAAAGCCGGTGTACTTGACGACACTATCTCAACCAGTGCAACTCTGGGGTCGTCGCTTAATCTGGTGGTATTGTTAGTATTTCTTTTTATTGCTCCTTTACTTATGCGCCTTCTACTCCCTAAAACAGGAAATTATCCAACTCTCGAAGGCATGATGGAATCGGAAACAGATCAAAAATCGGTGACTATTCATGAGGAAGCCCGACTCATGAAATTACCTTACAAGGCTTTTTCTGACTTTCTGAATAATAGCCGACTTTTACAATATCTCATTGCGATCCCGGGCCTGATCTATTTGTTTTTACATTTTAGTTCCAAAGGGCTGGATCTCAATCTGAACATCATGATTTTTTTCTTCCTGATGCTTGGACTGCTCTTACACGGTACACCCATGCGATATGTTATCGCCATGAAAAGGGCAAGTGGGAATATTTCCGGAATTCTCTTTCAATATCCTTTTTACGCAGGGATTATGGGAATTATGATTTACACCGGTTTAGGTGAAAAACTTGCATTATGGATGGCTTCTGTAGCAACTTTGGATAGTATACCCTTCTTTGCATTCCTCACAGGAGCAGTTGTAAATTTTGCCATCCCATCTGCAGGGGGAGAATTTGCGGTTATTGGTCCAAGTATCATCACAGCAGTTCAGGAAATCGGTGCAGCACTATCCCCGGAAGAAATGGAAGCACTCTTATCCAGGACAGCCATGTCTGTCGCCTATGGTGAAAGCCTTACTAATTTGATGCAACCTTTCTTTCTTCTCTTAGTTATCCCCATCATGGGGGCAGGAATTAAAATACAAGCCCGGGATATTATGGGGTATTTGGTTATCCCATTCATTCTGTTCTTTACGATATTTGCCGCCCTGGTAAGTTTTTGGCCCATGTAAACAGGTATAAAATGAAAAAGCACCGCCGAGAAGCGATGCTTTTCCTAACAACCAACCAACCAACTATTGTGGCATAACCACATCTTCGATGATATGTATTACTCCGTTAGAAGCTATTACATCCGTTTTAGTAATCATGCTGTAATTTCCATTGGCATCCATAAGGTAGATCCCTTTGTCTTTTTTTACAGCAGTTAACTTCCCTCCGTTTAAAGTGGTGAGTTCTGCTTTCCCATTACCCTTATTCAGGGCATTTACTACATCAGATGCAGTAATTTTTCCCGATACTACATGATAGGTAAGAATAGCAGCCAATTTTTCTTTGTTTTCGGGTTTTAAAAGGGAATTCAAAGCATCCGCGTCGATTTTTGCGAATCCTGAATTTACAGGAGCAAAAACGGTAAAAGGTCCGTCTCCCTGTAAGGCGCCTACCAGGTCTGCCGCTTTAAGGGCAGTAACCAGGGTTGAAAAATCATCAACAGATACAGCGATATCTACGATGTCTTGTGAATTGTTTTGTGCATTTGCATTAGTTGAACCTAACAGTAAGGCAACAGTCGAAAGAATAAAAATTACTTTTTTCATGATTTGTTTTTTAGTTTTAGTGATAATTAAAGTTTTAGTGCACTCTTCACTATTAATTACACAGGCAGCTGACGGATGGATGAGCAAAGCAGATTTTTATCATATCTTTAACACTTGCTATGGATGATTCAAGTCAGATAAACCGCCTTAAGAACGGCGACAAGAATGCCCTCTATGCCCTTTATGACAAATATTCGGGAGCACTCTACGGCGTAGTATTGAGGATGTGTCGTGACAAAGAATTATCGGAAGATCTGCTTCAGGAAATATTTGTCACCATCTGGGAAAAAATAGACCAATTTGATCCTGACAAGGGTAAATTTTATACATGGGCGTATAGAATTGCCAGGAACAAAACCCTGAATGCTTTAAGAAAAACAGATCCCCTCATCCAAAAGGAGGATATGGGTGTATATAATGATATAGAACAGGAAGAGTCGGGTCATAATTACGAAGCCCTGAATGGGGTGATAAAAAAATTGGAGGCCCATCATCAGAAAGTGATTGAGCTGGTATATTTTAAAGGATATACCCATCGTGAGGCACACAAGCTGATGGGTGTTCCTCTGGGCACATTTAAATCTTATGTACGCCAGGCCCTGGTTCAGCTCCGGGGAAATTACCCCCTGACTCTTTTCTTTTTATCAATATGTTTAGATGTAATTGATCATGGATAGGAAAACAATATTAGAAAAAGGATTATTGCTCAATTATCTATTGGGTGAGCTCAACGCGAAAGATGAAGAATTGATCGAGAGCGCATTACAGCAAGACAAAGTCCTGCGACAGGAATACCAAAAACTCGAATCCGATTTTGAAGGTATAGCGCTGGAAAATGCTATAGCTCCGCCTCAGCGGATAAAAAGATCACTTGAGAAGACGTTAAATAGAGACAAGGACAATAATTATACTCCTGTTAAGTCACTGAGTAGCTCAGGTGCCTTTAATCCAGCCAGATTACTTGTAGCAGCGAGTCTGGCGGCTATCTTTGCCCTTACTTCCTTCTGGTTTTACAATCAATGGCAGACGGCTGAAGAAAATATCAGAATAGCCAGGGAAGAAAAGGAGCAACTGCAGGAATCCCTTCAAAAATTATCCGAGGAGATGCAGGAGGTAAATGCAATGTATGCCCAGCTCAATGATAAGGATGTTATTCCACTTCTCCTTAAAGGGAATACGCTTGCTCCTGAAGCCAGGGCTGTTGCCTTTGTCAATCACAAAAGTAAATCTGTGGTGGTGAATCCGAAAGCCTTGCCTGCCTTGTCTGAAGAAGAAACTTATCAGATGTGGGCCGATGTGGATGGCGAAATGATCAGTATGGGCCTTCTTCCTACAGATAAGGATCTTGTCGCACTGACCTATATTGATAATGCTGAATCCTTAAATATCACCATTGAACCAAAAGGCGGGAATGATCATCCAACGGTAGAACGACTTATTTCTAATATCTATTTGTAGAGTTTATGAGAATGTAGTGCCACTACTATTTCTCTGCCGGGATGCCGTAAAGGTCGAAATCGGAAGCCTCGGTAATCGTTATTCGGGCGAAATCACCTTGTTTGAGGTAGTATTTTGAGGCGTCGATAAGTACCTCATTGTCTACATCAGGGGAATCGAATTCTGTTCGGCCCACAAAGTAATTCCCTTCCTTTCGGTCAATGATACACCTAAAAGTCTTTCCGATCTTTTCCTGATTGAGTTCCCAGGATATCTGCGCCTGCAGTTCCATGATCTCATTAGCCCTTTGCTGTTTGACCTCTTCAGGAACGTCGTCTTCCAGGGAATAGGCATGAGTATTCTCTTCATGGCTATAGGTAAAGCATCCTAGTCGTTCGAAACGCATCTCCTTCACCCATGCCTTCAGGGTTTCGAAATCAGACTCCGTTTCTCCGGGATACCCTACAATAAGTGTAGTTCTGATCGCCATCCCCGGTACGGCCTCCCTAAATTCTCTGAGAAGGCGAGTCGTTTTTTCCTGAGTTGTTCCCCTGCGCATACTCTTTAAAATGCGATCGGAGATATGCTGGAGTGGGATGTCGATATAGTTACATATTTTGGGCTCTTCCTTCATCACATCCAACACATCCATTGGAAAACCGGTTGGGAAAGCGTAGTGCAGGCGTATCCATTCTATCCCTTCCACCCCGGCCAGCGCCCTGAGCAATTCTGCCAGATTTCGTTTTTTGTATAGGTCAAGGCCGTAATAGGTAAGATCCTGCGCAATCAGAATAAGTTCTTTAACCCCTTTTGCCGCTAAAATCGTTGCTTCATTTACCAGGCTTTCTATCGGAGTGCTACGGTGCTTTCCTCTCATCAGGGGGATAGCGCAAAACGAACACGGCCGGTCACATCCTTCCGCAATCTTCAGATATGCGTAATTTTTAGGAGTTGTCGTAAGTCGCTCACCCAGCAATTCATGTTTATAGTCGGCTCCCAGCGCTTTGAGCAGGTTTGGCAGGTCGGTTGTACCGAAATAGGCATCCACGTCAGGAATCTCTTTCTCGAGATCTGGTTTATATCGCTCACTGAGACAACCAGTTACGAATACCTTTTCAACTCTTCCCTCCTCTTTTTGCCGGACAAAGTCTAAAATGGTATTTACACTCTCCTCTTTGGCATTTGCAATAAAGCCACAGGTGTTGATCACAACAATATTCCCATCTTCTTCATGGACCACTTCCTTATCGTTCGCACGCAACTGCCCCATTAGTACCTCAGAATCGTATACATTCTTGGAACAGCCCAGGGTTACTACGTTGATCCTGTTTCTTTTAAGAGTTTTAGTACGCATTTTGTCAAATGAGCTGCAAAAATACAATATAGCACAGGATTCCTGTTACCTGAGAGAAGCTTTATTTATAATTCTCAGGAGTCTTCCTCACTTTACTGACCTTCTCATAGGCGGCGCCGAGGCGAAGGAGTTTCGGCTCTTCGAACTGTTTACCAATAAAAGTAAGGCTGATAGGTTCACCGCTCAACTTATAGCCCATGGGCACTGTTAATGCCGGGTACTTGGCTGCAGCTGCATATGCTGCGTGGTAGTTGTTGATAGACAGGATTGCATGGAGATCATGTGTATCCATAGCAGTATTAAAAAAGGCCCTTGTATCTTCTTCTAGCTTCTTTTTGATTGTCTGAAGTTCTTCTGCTGATGTACTGTCTGAGACGACAGCTTCGAACCTCCCCTGGCCATAGGGAATTCGCGTAAGGCTGTCCTGCAGGTTGTATTTCATGATATCTGCAACGGTCTTCACCCTTATGGCCTCTTTATTATTTATATTCTGTGCAATATATGCCGGAAGATCTTCCTTCATATCCAGGTTGAGAATGCTTAAAAACCCATCAAGAGGCACTCGGGGAGGGTCAATAACTATGATCTCACTGCCTTCTCTGCGTATCATTTCCACCGTCTGACGGTAAATACTATCTCCTTCCATCAGATTAGAAAAAACCCCGAATCGTTTCCCTTTGAGTTCATTATATGAAAGTCCTTTATACCATTCCTTGCCAAAATCCTTTCCCACCGAGCTTTTATCTTCAGGGTCTTTCCCCATCATCGCATCCAGTAAAATGGCGTTGTCTGTAATATTGCGCGTCATTGGGCCGGGTGTATCCAGTGTACTGGATATAGGAACAATACCCGATCTGCTCAACAGCCCAATGGTAGGTTTCAGGCCCACTACAGAATTCTGACTGGAAGGCGAAAGAATAGATCCTGATGTTTCCGTGCCCACAGCTGCAACAGCGTAATGGGCAGCCATGGATGTCCCACTGCCAGAGCTTGAACCTCCTGTTTCAAAAACTCTTCTCCCGTATGGATTTAAGGTCTGACCTCCATAGGCACTGTATCCCACAGGGCAACCGTCACAGAGATAGTAGGCCCATTCACTCAGGTTTACCTTCCCAAGGATAAGGGCACCTCTGGCCTTCAGTTGCCTGACAATAAAAGCATCAGGGGCACTATTCTCCTGAAAGATCAATGCTCCTGCAGTGGTATTCATTCCTTCTGTCCCTATGTTGTCCTTGAGTAATACGGGCATCCCGTAAATGGGGTGATTCCCTTCCCGGCGTTCTTTATCCCGTAAACGGGCTTCCTCTACCACCTTTTCATTCAGGGCAATAACAGTGTTTAAGGTCGTTGAATTATCAAGTTCATAGGAATAAATCCTCTTGAGGTAGAACAAGACAATTTCCTCATAGGTCAAATTTCCACTGGCCACAGCAGCCTGCAGACCTAAAATATCCTGCTTCAGGATCAGGGATTTAAGCTTTTCATAATCTTCATTTGTAACTGCTGAAACTTCCTCATAAAGGGGCCGGAAAACATCATTCTTATCAAGGACTTTCGACTGTATGAGTTTGTAGCGCATACGAGAATTCTCATGATCCTGATTTGCGGCAACTTCAGTAGAATCGTTATATGGAGTCCAAAGGACTACATCACTTTCGGAAGATGCTTGCTGTTTGCAACTCCAGAAGCTCATGGCCAATACTGCCAGCGCAAGAAGGCGCATTCCTTTTATTCTTTTATAAGTTTCTTCCATTTTGTAATATTTTCCTGATTCATCCGAACAAATTCATCTTTCCCTTCTTTTTCAGCCAGGAAGAGTGAACGCTGTGCCGACTGTGTAGCACCTTTGTAATCTTCCAGTGCTGCCAGGACGAGCGACCTGACACGATAAAAATAATAGGTATCTCCTCCAAGTGCAATTGCTTTATCCAAATACTTAAGGGCTCTGGGATATTCAATACCCTCTTCCTGCAGGTAACGTGCAGCCTCATAATAGGTCTGAGCAGATGGAGATTGTCTGAGTTGCTCTTCTATAGCCTCAAGCATTATTTCCCGTGTATTTACAGTGATGGGAATAGCAATGGTAGTATATCCCCATTTCCATTGCATAAGGGCTCCATTATGACTGATGGAATCAAAAGAGATCAGAAAATTTTCCTGCCAGGTGTCTGTAATCTCAGGTGTAACCTTAATCCTGAATGCATCTTCATCAGGATTGTAAGCTGTTCGTCCATCTCCCCAGTGCGTGGTGTTCTTATGAAAGACTACCTCCCAGGCATCTTCCTCAGGAAACGCATAAAGGGCATAGGTCCCCTTTGCTAAAATATTGCCAAGTATCCCAAGTTCAGAAGTTGTTGTGAATTTGGTAGATTCATTGGCTCCCACGCGCCAGATTCGCCCGTAGGGCACCAGCCCTCCGAAAAGTTCACGTCCCTTAACGGCCGATCTTGAATATTCTACGGTAAGTGTCGACAAGCCAATATCCTGCCTGACTGTGGTAAACGGACTTGCTTTGGGATGATTTATTTGGGCCCCCGCCGGGAATGACCAGAGAAGTAAAAAGAGGATTCCTGTGCTGGCAAATATTTTCAACTGAAGAATGAGTCTACAAATTCGAATTTATTGAATACCTGCAGATCTTCAATCCTTTCTCCAACCCCGATGTATTTCACCGGGATTTGAAACTGGTCTGAGATTCCGATTACCACTCCGCCTTTAGCAGTACCATCGAGTTTTGTTACGGCCAGGGAACTAACCTCCGTGGCTTTGGTGAACTGCTTTGCCTGTTCAAAGGCATTTTGCCCTGTTGATCCGTCCAGGACGAGTAATACCTCGTGGGGTGCATCGGGCACCACCTTCTGCATCACGCGCTTTACCTTGTTTAGTTCGTTCATCAGGTTCACCTTGTTGTGAAGGCGTCCGGCAGTATCAATAAGTACTACATCAGCCTCTTTAGCTTTGGCAGCATTCAGGGTATCAAAAGCCACTGACGCAGGGTCACTTCCCATTTTTTGCTTGACTATTGGAACTTCGACCCGATCGGCCCAAACCTGAAGCTGATCTATGGCAGCTGCCCTGAAGGTATCTGCCGCACCCAGAACCACTGAAAACCCCTTTTTCTTAAATTGATAGGCAAGCTTCCCAATTGTAGTAGTCTTTCCTACTCCGTTTACTCCAACTACCATAATCACATAGGGCTTCTTATCAGCCGGCAGTAGAAAATCAGTATCCTCGCCTGTATGGGTTTCGGAGAGTAGGCCGGCGATTTCTTCCCTTAGAATTAAGTTCAGCTCTTCAGTCCCCAGATACTTGTCGGCTGCAACCCGTTCTTCAATTCTTTCAATAATCTTAAGTGTGGTAGTTACTCCGACATCAGAAGTAACCAGTACCTCTTCCAGGTTATCGAGAACTTCATCATCAACTTTCGACTTCCCGGCAACGGCTTTCCCCAATTTGGAAAAGAAACTGGTTTTGGTTTTTTCCAGTCCTTTGTCGAGACTTTCCTTTTTCTCGGAAGAAAATATTTTTTTAAAAATACTCATACGACGGCTCTTCTATGGCGGTTCCAAATATAAGAAATAAAAAAGCCGCTATCCTGAGAGAGCGGCTTATTTCGTTTATAAGAGCTTACTATTATTTAGCCAGCCATTCGTTGACCATCTCTGGCGGCATTACAGACTCAACGAAGGTATAAGCGCCACTTTTAGGCGACTTCACCATTTTTATCGCTTTGGTCAATCTTTTTGATTTTCCCTGAAGGGTTGCTACGGTCTTCTTTGCCATGTCTTCTTACTTTATCTCTTTATGAACTGTCATTCTTTTCAGAATGGGGTTGAATTTCTTGATCTCCAGGCGGTCCGGAGTATTCTTCTTATTCTTGGTAGTGATATACCTGGAAGTTCCGGGCATCCCGGATTCTTTATGCTCTGTACATTCCAGGATCACCTGAACCCTATTTCCTTTTTTTGCCATGGTATGCTAATTTATTGGCTTACTTTAATATTCCATTCTGACGCGCTTCTTTCAAAACGGCAGATATTCCTTTTTTGTGAATGCTTTTAAGAGCTCTTGCCGATACTTTTAAGGTGATCCAGCGATCTTCTTCAGGAATATAGAATCTCTTCTTGGAAAGATTTACGTCAAATCTCCTTCTGGTTTTATTGATCGAAAACGATACATTATTTCCGAACATCGCCCTCTTCCCGGTAATTTCGCAAACTTTAGACATGGTGCTCTACTTTACATTGTTTAAAACAGGATGCAAATTTACGTCATTTTCACGGAAGAGCAAAAATCTTTTTCAGAATTTTAAAATTTCTTCCCGTAACATTTCCAGGGCTTTATGAACCCCTTTCTGTACGATCCTCACGCGGTGGTTTCCCATTGAAAAATGTTCCACCCGTGTACCCTTATCACTGGATATGGCGATGTATACTGCACCAATAGGAGCATCTGAATCGCCTTTGGTAGGTCCGGCATTTCCTGTTGTAGCAATTCCGATATCTGAATTCATAAGGGAACGAATGTTCTCAGCCATCACTGAAGCCACTTCTGCACTTACGACAGAATGCTTTTCTATAAGTTCCTCTGGCACCTTGAGTATATCGATCTTTGTTCTGGTCGCGTAGCTTACAACACCCCCTACAAAATATCCCGATGCGCCGGGAACGGCAGTGATCTGTTCAGCAATCTTCCCTCCGGTAAAACTCTCGGCGGTTGCTATGGTCTTATTTTTTGATAGCAGTAATTTCCCCACCACAGCCTCCAGGACGCCTTCCTCTTCTTCACCTGAAATAAGTTCCCCTATGGTATCATAGATCCTCGCGGTAACTTCCTTAACTCCTTCTTCCAGCACTTTTTTATCAGGTCCTTTGGCGGTAAGACGAAGGCGCACTTTTCCCAAATTGGGTAAATATGCCAGTTTTATGTAAGGAGGTAAACTGTCTTCAATATCAGCAATACGTTCAGCGATTGCGCTTTCCCCCAAACCGTAGGTCATCAGGGTCTTATGCAGAATAAACGGGGTATTGTATTTTTCCGCGATTCTGGGCAGAACATATTTCGACATCAGTTCTTTCATTTCATAAGGCACTCCGGGTAGGGATACGAAAATCTTGTCCTTATCTTCTATCCACATCCCCGGCGCTGTACCGTATCTGTTTTGCAGCACCTCCGCACGGGAGGGAACATATGCCTGTTTCCGGTTTACCTCAGAAATGGGGGTAGATATATATGTTTTAAACAAATACTCTATATGTTGCAGTACTTCCTCATTGAGGACCATAGTATCATTAAAGTATTCACATAGGGTGAGCTTGGTTATGTCATCTTTTGTAGGGCCGAGACCCCCGGTTAAGATTATGAGCTGGGCCCTGCCCGAAGCTTCCTCAAGGGCCTTAAGGATATGTTTTTTTTCGTCTTGTACAGAAGTGATTTGGTAGACTGAAATACCGAATTTATTAAACTCGGTAGCAATGTAAGCAGAATTAGTGTCTACGATCTGGCCGATCAGGATTTCATCGCCAATGGTAATTATTTCAGCAAGCATTATACCTCAAAATCTTTGCGCAACTCGCCTATAACCTGATGAATATCTTTCTTTAAAGCAGGGAATTTTTCTTCAATGAGAACTTTATTCTTCTCATCCTTTCCAAGGGTTTCAATTTCCAGAGCTATGGCCCGGGTTTGCTCCATACCAAGTATGTCCACATTGGGTTTTATTTTATGGGCTAACTGATAGACATTCTCATAGTCTCCTTTATCTATGGCATTTTCCAGATCCTCCAGATCCTGAGGCACCTCTTCGAGGAAAACCGTAATTACAGACAGGACAAAATCATTGTCCCCATCTGCCATCTCATTTAATTTATCCAGACTATAGATCATCTACTTTATATTTATACGAAACAATTCCGTGCCCTCCAATTTGCCGGAAAGGTAATCATTTGGACTTACTTTGCCAACACCTGCAGGTGTGCCTGTGAAGATAATATCGCCCTTTTTTAATGTAAAATAATGAGAAGTATAACTTATGAGTTCATCAACCGACCACAACATATCCGACGTATTTCCCTGCTGCACCACTTCCCCGTTTTTTGACAGGTCGAAATTCAGCTGTTCCAGATCCTCAAACTGGTTTTTAGGCAACCACTTTCCAATGACAGCAGCACCATCAAAGCCCTTTGCTTTTTCCCAGGGCAGGCCTTTTTCTTTGAGCTCTGCCTGCAGATCACGGGCAGTAAAATCGATCCCCAGACCGATCTCGTCGTAGTATTTATGGGCAAATCGGGTGTCAATATGTTTTCCTACTTTTTTGATTTTCACCAGGACCTCAACTTCATAGTGAACCTCCCTGGTAAATTCCGGGATATAAAATGCCTGTTCTTTAGGTAATACAGCCGAGTCGGGCTTTATGAAAACCACCGGATCAGCCGGACGATCATTAGACAATTCTTTAATGTGATCAGCATAATTTCGACCGATGCAAATAAGCTTCATCTTTCTGACTACTAAAGTTTATTATTAAGCTTCCTTAGTTTGATCTGAGTAAGTACCTTTTTGGTATAGAGGGGAAAATCTGCGTTGAGGATCCAACCAAAGTAACCAGGCTCTTCTTCCAGTACCACACTCACCTTCTTTCCCTTGTGTTTTCCAAAGGTGAAAATTTCCTCTTCATCCTCGTCAAATCCAATAAATCCTGCAAAATCTGCATTCTGGCGGTAGGTCGAAAAATCTGCCAGTTTTTTAATATTATTTTCCAGATCGGGGTAGCGGTCTAACTGAGCCAGGAGAACCTCATAGGTAGCCTCGGTATCGGCCTTTGCCCCATGTGCTCCTATCAGTTCCTTGTCACAATAGAATTTATAGGCGGCAGAAAGCGTACGCTGTTCCATTTTGTGAAATATCGTTTGAACATCAACTGAGACCATGTTCTTCATGTCAAAATCAACACCGGCCCGTAACATCTCCTCTGCCAGCAGTGGAATATCAAAGCGATCTGAATTAAATCCAGCCAAATCACTGTCCTTTATAAACTGATAGATTTCCTTGGATAACTCGGCAAAAGTTGGCTCGTTCGCCACCATTTCATTAGAAATACCATGAATGGCGACCACGTTTTCAGGAATTTCACATTCCGGATTCACCAGCCAGGTACGCTGTTCTTTTTCCCCCGTTGGCAAGACTTTGAGGATGGATATTTCTACAATTCTGTCCTTAGCTACATTGGTTCCCGTGGTTTCGAGGTCAAAAAAGCAGATAGGCTTGCTGAGGTTTAATTCCATTTCCTTGATTTTGCGTATTGAAGATTTATATTCCCTTTACGGGAAAAATCAGATTTCCCGTTCAGTATCCCAATCTTCCAGATAATCTGCCACGGCTTTGACAAACATACCTCCCAGTGCCCCGTTCACCACCCTGTGATCATAGCTGTGGGAGAGGAACATTTTACTTCTGATACCAATAAAGTCGCCTTCCGATGTCTCAATAACCGAAGGAACTTTTCGGATAGCTCCTAAGGCCAGTATGCCTACCTGGGGCTGATTAATAATGGGGGTACCGAAGACACTGCCAAAAGTTCCCACATTGGTCACGGTATAGGTCCCGTCTTTGATCTCGTCGGGTTTTAGATTATTCGTTCTGGATCTGTGGGCAAGATCGTTCACTACCTTGGCCATACCAACCAGGTTGAGCTGATCGGCATTTTTTATAACCGGAACAATAAGGTTTCCATCGGGAAGGGCGGCCGCCATTCCAATATTGATGTTTTTCTTTTTGATCACGTTATCCCCGCTAACCGATATATTGACCATGGGAAACTTTTTAAGGGCTTTGGCCACGGCTTCCATAAATATCGGGGTAAAGGTTAATTTCTCCCCTTCACGTTTCTCAAAAGACTCTTTTACTTTGTTACGCCAGTTTACCACTTTGGTAACATCAACCTCAATAAAGCTTTGAACATGAGCGGAAGTTGAAATACTGTCGGTCATATGCTGGGCGATGAGTTTACCCATGCGTGTCATAGGAATAACTTCATCAGCTCCACTGGCCTGGGCCGTACTAACCTTATGAGGTACATCGGTCTTTTTGGGCGCTTCAATTTTAGCCTCGGCTTTAGGTTCTATGGGTTGTTCAACAACCCTGGTTTTCCCCTCATCCCCATTTTTCCTCTCTTCAATATATGCGAGGATATCGTTTTTTGTTACTCGTCCTTCAAGGCCGGAACCCTCTATGGAATCGAGCTCCTCAAGGGAGATGGATTCCTGTTTGGCAATATTCTTTACAAGGGGGGAATAGAATCGCTCTGAAGAAGAATAGTCTGCTGCTGGCGCAGTCACCGTTTCTTTAGCCTGTATCAACGGTTGTTCAACGGCTGCAGTCACTTCTTCGGGCACAGCTTCTTCCTCTTCTTTTACTTCTATTTCCGGGGAGGATTCCGGTGCAGAATCACCCTCGGTTTCAATAATAGCAACGGTCTGCCCTACTTTTATAACGTCGTCTACCTCAAACAGCTTTTCCGTCAGTACTCCTTCCACCTCGCTGGGAACCTCAGAGTCTACCTTATCTGTAGCGATTTCAAATACGGCCTCATCCATTTCTATGGTGTCGCCAACCTCTTTGAGCCATGTAGTAAGAGTAGCTTCCGCTACACTTTCCCCCATTTGTGGAAGTTTTAATTCGAATTTTGACATATTCTTATAAAGGGACTTGTTTAGTATAATATTTTTGCAAAAATACTAAAATTTTGCTCTATTTATTAAGTTTTCGATATTCCTTAGCCATTCGCCTTCAAGGAAGTTTCGAATGGGATTCGTTGCACAATACTTCTGCCCAGAGTAATTTCATCAGCAAATTCTAATTCATCTCCTACGGCAATTCCCCTTGCGATGGTGGAGGTTGTAAGCTCCTGGTCCTGTATTTGTTTGTAAATATAAAAGTTAGTGGTGTCTCCTTCCATCGTTGAGCTCATGGCAAAAACCAGCTCACGCACCACTCCGCTTTTTACTTTTTCTACCAGGGATTGAATACTAAGATCCTGGGGGCCTATTCCTTCCATAGGGGAGATCTTGCCTCCTAGTACGTGGTATAATCCGTTATACTGACTCGTATTTTCAATCGCCATCACGTCCCGGATATCTTCCACTACACAAACAAGACTCTGATCTCTTTTTGGGTTGGCGCAAATTTCGCAAAGAGCCACATCGGATATATTATGGCAGTTACTACAAAAATTAATTTCCTTCCGAAGGTTTTCCAGGGCTTTGGCCAATCGCTCAGTCTGTCCCTTGGGTTGTTTCAACAGGTGCAAAACCAGTCGCAGTGCCGTACGCTTTCCAACACCCGGCAATTGAGACATTTCATAAACGGCATTTTCAAGAAGTTTAGAAGAAAATTCCATACCGGCAAAATTACGTACTATTTTTACTTTTTGTACTTTGCACGGGAAATTAATTTGAATGACAGCCACCTATATTCTGCTGCTGATCGGGGCTTATTTCCTGGTCCTGATCCTGATTTCCTACCTTACCGGACGCAATGATTCCAATGCCGATTTTTTCAAAGCCGGCAAGAAATCTCCCTGGTTTGTAGTTGCCTTTGGCATGATAGGGGCTTCACTCTCAGGCGTTACATTTATCTCGGTTCCGGGCTGGGTGGCGTCATCAGAATTCAGCTATATGCAGGTGGTCTTTGGTTACCTGGTGGGCTATTTTGTCATTGCATATATCCTCCTGCCTATTTACTATCGCCTCAACGTAACCTCTATTTACGAGTATCTGCAAGGTCGTTTTGGTATCGTAAGCTACAAGGTTGGTGCCATTTCTTTCTTTATCTCAAGGGTGTTGGGTGCTTCCTTCCGACTTTTTCTGGTTGCTATTGTATTACAACAATTTGTCTTTGACGCCTGGAATGTACCTTTTGAACTTACGGTAGTCCTTTCTATTTTATTAATCTGGATCTATACCTTCCGGGGTGGAATCAAGACCATCGTTTGGACCGATACCCTTCAAACACTTTTCATGCTCTTATCCGTGGGCCTGTCAATCTATTTCATCAATGAGAAACTAGGCTGGGGTTTTGTTGAATTTTTAGAGTCGGAGGAGTTAAAAGAATACAGTAGGGTTTTCTTTACAGACGACTTCTTTCAGAAAAATCATTTTGTAAAATCATTCCTCGGTGGGATGTTTATTACTATTTGCATGACAGGCCTGGACCAGGATATGATGCAAAAAAACCTCACTTGTAAAAATCTCGGTGATGCACAGAAAAATATGGTTTCCTTTAGCCTGATCCTTATCGTTGTAAACCTTGTTTTTCTTCTCCTGGGTGCCTTGCTATTTATTTACGCTGAACGATTTGATGTTGCTCTTCCCCTGATGGACGGAGAACCAAAATCTGACCTTCTTTTTCCCGAGATCGCCCTTAATAGCGGATTGGGGATGGTGGTAGCCACCACCTTTATTCTGGGACTTATCGCTGCCGCCTATAGCAGTGCCGATAGTGCGCTAACCTCTCTGACCACATCTTTTTGTGTAGATTTTCTGGGAATTGAGAAAAGGGAAGTTTCCCAGCAAAAACGACTTCGTAAAAAAGTGCATGTGGGAATGAGTGTGCTTTTAATTCTGGTCGTGATCAGTTTTAAATATGTACTTGATCGGAATGTTATAGACGGACTCCTCACGGTAGCCACTTTTACTTACGGCCCTTTGCTGGGCCTGTTTGCATTCGGCATTTTTACAAAATACCAAATTATGGACAGACTGGTTTGGGTTGTTGCTCTTTCCTGCGTCTTAATAGTTATGGGTCTTTCCTACCTTCCAGCGGAGTATCTTGGCGGATATGAAATTGGTTACGAACTCCTTCCATTTAACGGCCTTATTACATTCCTAGGTTTATGGTTGATCCGCAAACGAATCTAACCTTAGTTGTATTGCCCCATGGACAATAGTACAAGGGTACATGCTACTTCCACCTCTATACCCGCTTCTCTGAGAAGTTGGTAAAACTCCGGGTTTTCTGTTCCCGGATTAAAGATGACACGCCTGGGATTCAGGTCGATAATAGTCTGATAAAACTGCCGCTGCCTTTTGGGGTTCATATAAAGAGTAACGGTGTCTACTTCCTTAAAACCATCACAAGACGTCCTGATTTGAACCCCTGCTACTGTCCCTTCCCTTAAGCCAAAGCCCAGCACTTCTTGCGAAGCCTCCACCAGCCTTTTTATGGCTACATGGCTGTAGCGATATGGTTTTAGTGATGCGCCGAATACCAAGGTTTTCTTCATCTGATGGGCCTGGTGTTAAAGTGTGTTAAGAAGTGTAACGTATCGATAAGGCTCTCGTCTTTTACATAAACAAAATTCATTGCGACGCTGTATTTTTAAAGTTAATGGTTAGTGTTTAGTGCAGCATAACAATGATAGAAACCCCGGTGTCCAAACCGGGGTTTTGTTTTTCATATCCCGACGATTTCATCACCAATAATCATCCAAAGCTAAAAATAATAGTGTTAAAACATTTTTTCCCGGTAACATTATTGTATTACTGGCGTCTTTTAAGTAATCATCATCAATCAATCAATCAATCAATCAAAAAAATAGTCATGAGAAAATTACGCGTGTTTCTGGCCGTGATGGTCTGTACAATCCATTTGGCCTATAGTGACAACCATCTATCTGATTTAAAGGAAGGATCCATTCTGGGAAAAGTAGTGGATCAGGACTTGCAACAACCAGTTGCTTATGCCACCATCATTGTTAAAACCCTTGATCATACAACAGTAAAAGGGGGAATTACATCCGAAGACGGAACTTTTCAAATTGAAAAATTACCCGATGGTGAATTCATCATAGAGGTACAGTTCATCGGATATAAAACTCACATCCAGAAAATAATCTTAGACAAAGGACACCGAAAGCTTGAACTGGGAACGATCGCCATTGCTGAAGAAGCAGAAAACCTTTCTGAGGTAGAAGTTGTAGCTGACAGGACTACTATTGAGCAACGAATTGACAGAAAAGTTGTAAATGTAGGAAAAGACCTGACTACCGCCGGTGCAACGGCTTCCGATATTATGAATAATATCCCCTCTGTAAACATTGATCAGCAAACGGGTGAGCTGAGCCTCAGGGGAAACTCGAATGTAAGGGTCATGGTAGACGGAAAATTGTCTAATGTTCCAGTTGCACAACTCCTGAGACAAATCCCATCCTCCTCTATCAAGTCGATTGAACTCATTACCAACCCATCAGCCAAGTATAATCCTGAAGGTATGAGTGGTATAATCAATATTATCCTTCATAAAAATGCGAATATCGGGTTCAATGGCAATCTCAACACCGGCCTCACTGTAGGCATTGAGGCCAAATTTAATTCCTCTCTCGACCTGAATTATCGAAATGGGAAGTTTAACCTTTATGCCAATGCCGGTACGAACATTGCCAAGTATGTGAATGACGGACATGTCTTCCGCGTAGTAGAAAATTCAGAACAATTCTTTGATTTTACTAACAACAACAAGTCGTATTTGTTTAAGGTGGGAGTAGACTTCTATCTCAATGAGAAGAACACCCTGTCATTTTTTACTAACCAGAATATCTTTAACGGCCAAGGAAGAGGACTCACTAATGTTATTTACTACGATAATCCAAACCTAAATAACAGTCAGGTCTTTGCCCCGTACAACGACAATCTAAGTGAACAATACAATTTTGATTACAAGCTTGATTTCGAAAAAGAAGGGCATAATATTGAGCTTGAAATCGACCACAATCGATTTGAGGATGATGAGGAATCAGACTTTATAATCAGTGGCAATTCTTCCATTCCAAACTATATGGACTTTGTTGATACCCGCAGAACACAAACGATCGTAAACCTGGATTACGTAAATCCTCTTGATTCCATTACTAAAATTGAAGCAGGCCTTGAATCCCGTAATTTTGAAACCCAGGTAGATTACAGCTCCACAGGCCTTACTTTCAATGCCAGTGGGGATTTAAGACCAACCCCTTCAACAGATTTTGTATACGGGATGGATATTTATTCAGCTTATGCCACCTTTGGGCAGAATTACAATAAATGGTCTTATCAGGCAGGGCTCAGAGTTGAGGATGTAACCGTAAAGGCTGACACCAATAATTTAAGAGCCTTCGAGGATAAATATACACAGCTCTACCCTTCAGTATTCCTTACTTATACGCCTAATGAAAAAGATCAGCTTCAATTGAGCAGCAGCAGGCGGGTAGACCGACCCGGACTAACACAGGTCAATCCCATCCGGGAATGGGCAACTCCCTTAATTTCTTCTTTTGGTAATCCAAGTCTTGTACCACAATTCACTTCCTCCCTGGAACTAAATTATACCAGAAGATTAAAAAATGGCAGTATTACCTCAGGCATTTTTTACAGGACTATCAAAGACGAAATAAACAGGGCGGTTTATGTAGACCGGCTCGATCTGAACAAATTAATTCTCACTTTCGATAATTTCGATAATACTTCAGCCTACGGCCTGGAAGTTTCTTCAAATTATAAACCGGTAAAATGGTGGAATATAAATGGTAGTTTTGACTTGTATTCACAGACACAGCGCGGTATAACAGAAAGTCTTCTGGAGTCGAATTCCGAAGCCACTCTCAATGATATTATCACCGAAAATGTGGAAGTTGAAAATGTGGCCTGGAACCTGAGATTTAATAATAGTTTTACGCTTACAAAACAACTCACACTCCAGCTTTTTGGATTTTATCGAGGCCAGAACCAAAATATACAGTTCACGGTTAAACCTATGTACTTTGTGAATTTTGGAGCGCGATACGGATTTGCCCAGGGGAAAGGTACGCTGAGCCTTAATTTCAATGACATATTTAATACTATGCGCTTTGCATTCGACGGGGAAAGACCTTTTCTACAAAATGGTGCTTTTAATTGGGAGAGTCAGAATGTTTATGCCGGAATTTCCTACCGCTTTGGAAGTGGTAAAAACAGCGCATCAAAAAGAAAGCAGAGAGACAACAATACAAAACAAGGCAGTGGGGGAATTCTTTAAGGAAACCTGACATTCTGTATGTTGGGCGCCGGGTTGATTCGTCCCAACTTCAGAATCTGAGGATAAGCCCGACATTATTGTCGGGCTTATTTAATTATGATCTGGCAAACCAGTTGGTCTACCGTCTAAACTAAAAGTATTTTTCTTTTTTTTGTATTCCTGTAATCCCTGCTCTCCGAGATCTTTTGCCCAGTCGAGCAACTCCTCCCGCTGACCTTTGCATTCCATTAAAGGCACTCCCATCCCGCAGGAGGACTGAACAAGTTCTACGTCCATTTCAAAGATTTGTCTTGATCCGGGGATGTCGGGAAATAATTCTTTCATCTTATCAAACTGAGAATCCCCGGGATGAAAGACTGAAGCTTTGCCGTATAAGCGGAGAATTTTAGGCGCGCCCTGGAAAGCGCAAAACATAATGGTCATCCTATTTGATTCCATCACATGCGCAGCAGTTTCATTGCCACTCCCCGTGAGATTCAGCCATACGACTTTATTTTCACTGAGTATCCTGAAAGTATCAATCCCCTTTGGGGACAGATTGATATGACCATCCCTGGGTGCAGTAGACACGAAGAATACTGCCTGTGACGCGATAAATTCACGTTGAGCGGAGCTTATAGATTTAAATTGTCTCCCCATGGCTTAATGGAATTTCAGACTACCATCTGATGATAACACTTCCCCATGTAAAGCCACTGCCAAAGGCTGCGAGAACTACAAGATCACCTTCTTTGATCTTCCCTTTTTCCCAGGCCTCCGTAAGCGCAATAGGAATAGATGCAGCTGTTGTATTACCGTATTTCATGATGTTATTATACACCTGATCATCTGAGAGACCGAACTTCTTCTGGATAAACTGTGAGATACGAAGATTGGCCTGGTGAGGGATAAGCATATCTATTTCATCTACCTTCAGATTATTCTTTTTTAAACCTTCCTTGATCACCTCTGAAAAGCGAACAACAGCATTTTTAAAGACAAACTGTCCGTTCATATAGGGATAATAAGAAACATCATCAGGATCATTGTCTTCCAGGATATCAGTTACCCACCGATGTCCAATTCCCGGTGCTAGTAATGAGAGCTCTTCGGCGTGTTGTCCTTCAGAGTGAAGGTGAGTAGAAAGAATACCCTTTTTTGGGTCCTCTTCCCTCGTTAGAATTGCCGCACCGGCACCATCACCAAAAATGACAGAAACACCACGGCCTCTGGTAGTAAAATCGAGTCCACCCGAATGCAATTCTGAACCGATCACCAGGATATTTTTATACATCCCGCTTTTGATGTATTGGTCTGCAACGGAAATAGCATAGACAAACCCGGAGCATTGATTTCTCACATCCAAAGCCCCTACTGTTTTTATATCAAGGTCGCGCTGCACCAGCACACCAGGTCCTGGAAAATAGTAGTCGGGACTTAGAGTTGCAAAAACTATAAAATCGATTTCATCCTTATCGATTCCCGCTCTTTCAATAGCAATTTTGGCTGCTTTAACGCCCATGGAAGTAGTGGTATCCTTTCCCCTGATCACATGCCTTCTTTCTTTTATTCCGGTACGTTCCTGGATCCAGGCATCATTGGTATCCATAAGCTTGGAAAGATCGTCATTGGTTACTACGTGATCGGGTACATAGAAGCCCAGACCCGATATTCTAGAATTGTACATATAGGAAGCGTTTAGCAGTGACAAGGATCAGCAGTCCTGTCCTTAGTTTAGTTTAGATGTCCTAAAATACCGATTCTCCTAAATCTGGCCTAAAGAATGTGAAAAAGATTATGAATGTAGGTTGCCACTAACAGCATTTGATATGTTTTTAACTTGCAATTATCCCTCTCTTTGTGCTAACTTACCCTTCCACAAAACATACATTATGAAACTCAGGATAATTTCTTCAGGCTTTATTGTTTTCTTTCTCACACTTTTAATACCTAGTGTGGGTCACTTACAGGAAAAATTGACCTATCAGCAGCCCCCACAGGAAATACTGGAACTGGTGGATGCCCCCCTGGCGCCCAGGGTGAGCATGACAGATAACGGCAAGCATATGCTGCTACTTTACAGGGATGCCTACAAGAGTATTGCAGAGCTTTCTGAGCCGGAAATGCGACTGGCCGGATTGAGGATCAACCCGGTGACCAATATTGGCAGCAGGACCAATTACTACAACAATATTATGGTCAAATCGCCTTCCGAAAGAGATGCCAGGCAGGTAGAGGGCTTACCGGAAAATCCAAGGCTTGCCAACTTCAGTTTCTCCCCCGATGAGTCGATGGTTGCGGTAACTAATACAACCCCCCAGGGTGTGGAGGTCTGGGTGCTCGATCTCGCAAAAGCTGAGGTTAAGAAGATAACAGAGGCCAGAGTGAATGCCAATCTCGGTGATGTAATCAATTGGTTTAAAGACAGTTCATCGCTTTTAATTAAAATGCTGCCCGATTCAAGAAAGGAATTGATCGATCAGGTCCAGGCGGTCCCTGAAGGCCCGACGATCTCAACCAATGATGGAAAAAAGGCTCAGAATCGCACCTACCAGGACTTGCTTACAAATCCCAATGACGAGTTCAACTTCCAGCAACTGGCACAATCTGAGCTTTACAAAGTTTCCCTGGACGGCAGCAAGTCGCTCTGGAAACCTGCAGCTATGTATCGCAATATCAGCTTTTCCCCCAATGGAGAATATGTAATGGTGGTCACTGTGGAACAACCTTTTTCCTATCTCGTTCCGTATTATCGCTTTCCATCTACAACGACTATCTATACTAATGATGGGGACCTCGTAAATACATTACTTGAGGTACCCTTGATTGAAGATCTGCCAAAGGGATTTATGGCGGAACGCAAAGGGATGCGCGACCTTAGCTGGCGGGCAGACAGGGATGCCACCCTGATTTATGTGGAAGCCCTGGACGAAGGGGACCCTGAAATTGAAGTTCCTTTCAGGGATGCGGTATATATGTTGGAAGCCCCGTTTAATGGAAAAGGTTCTCTTGTTTTAAAGACTATTAACAGGTTTAATTACATAAGCTGGGGTAATGATGAAATTGCCGTAGCAAGAGATTATTGGTGGAATACCAGAAATACCAAATTGTATGTCTTTAACCCTTCCGATCCGAAAGAGGAACCAACCATCATGGTCGACAGGAATTATCAGGACGTCTACAGTGATCCCGGCTCATTTGTTATGAAACGAAACAAAAACGGGAATATGGTATTGAGCCTCGACTCTGAAAACAATGCTTTTCTGCTGGGAGATGGTTATACCGACAAAGGGCAGTTTCCTTTCGTAGATCAGATCAATTTGAACACCCTGAAGAAGGAGAGGCGCTATGAATCAAGGCTTGAAGATAAGAAAGAAGATATTCTAGATTACAATGTAGCGGAAGATGAATTGCTTGTCAGGATTGAATCAAAAAACATATATCCAAACTACTATTACAAACACCTGAAGAAAAAAAAGGCACCTACTCAGCTTACTTTCTTTGAAAACCCCTTCAAGAGCATACAGGACGTGCATAAGGAAGTGATCACGTATACGCGGGAAGATGGGCTGGAACTCAGCGGAACACTGTATTTGCCGGTTGGATACAAAAAGGATTCGGGTGAGAAGATGCCCATGATTCTCTGGGCTTACCCACGGGAATACAAAGACAGAAACAGTGCTTCTCAAAATACCCAGAACCCAAATGAATTTACCTATCCCTATTGGGGTTCTCCGGTCTATTGGGTCACCAAAGGCTATGTTGTCCTCGATGATGCAGCCTTCCCCATTATTGGAGAAGGAGATGAGCAGCCTAACGATTCTTTCAGAACGCAATTAGTAGCAAACGCCAAAGCAGCTATAGATGCGGTTGACGCCATGGGGTATATAGACCCGAACAGGGTAGCTGTTGGCGGCCATAGTTATGGCGCATTTATGGTGGCCAACCTGCTTTCGCATTCAGATCTGTTTGCTGCCGGGATAGCGCGAAGCGGGGCATACAACAGAACACTTACTCCCTTTGGCTTTCAAAGTGAAGAACGCAATTATTGGGAAGCACCCGAAGTATATTATACGATGTCCCCGTTTATGCATGCCGATAAAATGAAAACTCCCCTGCTGATGGTTCACGGAGTGGCAGACAACAATTCGGGAACCTATCCCATGCAGAGTGAGCGCTATTTTAATGCACTAAAGGGGCTTGGTGCTACTGTACGTCTTGTGATGTTGCCTAAGGAAAGTCACGGCTACAGGGCGAAGGAAAGTATTATGCATCTTTTGTGGGAACAGGATCAGTGGTTAGAAAAATACGTAAAGAATCGTAAAACCGATAGTGAGACTGGGACCAAGTGATTTCTGATTAGATATATCTCTTGTAGTTATTTACCTCTACCCTGGCCCTGAGGTCATGTAAGAGGTTGTAAAGGCCAAAAAAGGTCCTGTTTATATAGAGAAAATGTCTCGACCCCCTGTTGCCGTTCATCTTACGGAGGTGTTCGTCTTTGGAGTAGCGCTGACTAAGGTCTGCAATGCGTTCCCAGAATTCATCTGATCCAAAATCGAAATAGTCTTCGTGGAAGGGCATTGTGAAAAGGGTCAGTAATTCTTTAAAAAGGGCCTTAAAAAATTTTCTTTCTTCCGGGCTATCAGCAGGGGTGAGGATTTCCAGGGCTTCGAGTTTTTGCTCAAAAAGTTGGTCATCTTCAATGACTTCCCGTTGTGCAAGTTCAAAATAGGGAATATAAAACTCGTCCGGAACCTCTTTGATACAGCCAAAATCAATAGCTATCAGGCGATGATCCTCACTGACCAGAAAATTCCCGGGATGGGGATCGGCATGGACTTTCCTCAGTCCGTGCATCTGGTACATGTAAAAATCCCATAAAGTTTGCCCTAATTCATTTCCGGTTTTCTCAGAGAAAGAGGTTTTAGCAAAATCACTGATATGAGTTCCCTCCATCCAATCCATGGTAAGGATTCTTTCACTTGATAAACTTTCGTAATACTGGGGGAAATCCAGGTTAGGAAGGTGATGGCAGGCCTTTGATATTTCCTTACTCTGACTTAGTTCAAGTACATAATTGGTCTCTTCCAGTAATTTATCTTCAACTTCCCTGAAGTATTTTTCGGAATCTTTACCCTGCAGGTTGAACATACGTGTTGCTATGGGCTTTACCAGGGCAAGGTCTGATGAGATACTTTGGGCAACTCCGGGGTATTGAATCTTTACAGCCAATTGTGTTCCATCCTTTACTGCCCTGTGAACCTGCCCTATGCTGGCGGCATTGATAGATTCAGGCTCAAAGGAATCAAATATTTCTTCGGGGTAATTCCCCAGATACTTCTTAAATGTTTTTCTTACCAGGGGGGCAGATAAGGGGGGCACGGAAAACTGTGACAATGAAAATCGCTCCACATAAGCTCTGGGAAGGAGATTTTTCTCCATACTGAGCATTTGCGCAACTTTTAATGCGCTCCCCTTCAGGCTTTTTAAACCATCGTATATATCAGAGGCATTATCCTCATTGAGTTCCTCCTTTGATACATCCCCATGAACTAATTTTTTACTGTAGTATTTTACGTAGTTGCCCCCTACTTTTACCCCGGTTTTAACCAGTTTGCCGGCTCTTTCTATTTTTCCCGTAGGAATTTTGTCAAGTGTTTTCATAATGGGGTTTTAAAGGCTAGAAGCCTAGTGGGTCATATTTTCTTTGTAGAGGAATTTTCCAAAGTCGACTATACTATCCAAAGGGGTGTTGTCAAAAACATCAAATACTGTTTGAACCGACTTTTCAATGGCAACATCGGTTTTCTCAAAGCCCGGGGAGGAATCCTCACTCCAGAATTTCAGAAGGAATAAAAACTGCAGCCATGCACCTTCGGAGAACAAGGCAGGATTATGCCTGGAAAATTTAGAGGATTTTTCTGCATTTCCGTCTTCGATCAGGTCTTTTGCAAATTCCTTTATTCTGGTTCTCAAGCCTTTCAATTGTTCCATATTCCTGAGCATAAATCCATTCTCATTCAAAGAAAACAGTATATAACTCCTGTTGAGGGTGAATACTTCAAAAATGGTAAAGAAAAAAGACAGCATTTTGTCCTTGTTGCTGTACTGTTCAAATTCTTTATTCTTATTCAACACCTCCATAGTGTTGTCATAAAAAGTATTCCAGATGCCCATCTGAAGGTTTTTTAAAGAGCCGAAGTGCTCGTAGAACGATTCTTCACTTACTTCGATCGACTTACAAAACTTATAGACGGAGGCCGGCCTTTTCTCTTGTTCCAGCACATATGTCATATAGGCTGAAACGACCTTTTTACGAGTGTCGGATTTATTCGATTTTTTTGAAGGCATATATCGATTATTTTGTTAAAGCAAATTTACTCTTTTTTAAACATTAATATTGTTAAGAATTTAAGAATATTGTAAATAACTAAGAAAGCGTGCCTTTTTGAAAAGACACGCTTTCTAACAACCTAACCAATTAATAAACAAACTGATTACTAAAATCAATTTTACTTTTTCATAGCAACGATTTCCATGTAATCATAGTCAAATATAAATAATGTTTATCTTATATTCATATTTTTTAAACAAAAATATTTGTTAAAGTTTTAGCAACGATGGAAAAGAAAGAATTAAATGTCAGTTTGTCACCTCTGGCGGCAATGGTACTTTTTTTGTTCTTTGCAACGGGAATTAAAAATCAATAAAGATGGCAACAGGTAAAATCAATGTTTCTGTAGAGAATATTTTTCCACTTATTAAAAAGTTCCTTTACAGTGATCATGAGATCTTCCTTAGAGAACTGATATCAAATGCAACGGATGCAACCCTAAAACTTAAACATCTCACATCCATAGGAGAAGCCAAGGTGGAGTACGGTAATCCGATGATCGAAGTGAAAATCGATAAAAAAGCAAAAAAGCTTCACATTATTGATCAGGGGATAGGAATGACCCAGGAAGAAGTAAAAAAGTATATCAATGAGGTTGCCTTCTCCGGCGCCGAGGAGTTTTTAGATAAATACAAAGATGCCGATAAAGATGCAGGCATTATAGGGCATTTCGGACTTGGATTTTACTCCTCCTTTATGGTCGCCAAAAAGGTGGAAATCCTGACAAAGAGTTATAAGGACGAACCCGCTGCACATTGGAGCTGTGATGGAACCCCTGAATTTACCCTTAAAAAAGGGAAAAAGGATTCTAGAGGAACCGAAATTATCCTTCATCTTGCTGATGACTCCGAAGAATTTCTGGAAGAGGCACGTATCAGGGAATTGTTGACCAAGTACAACAAATTCATGCCAATCCCTATCAAATTTGGCACTCGTACCGAGACATTGCCAAAACCCGAAGGGGCAAAAGAAGAAGATGAAGCACCTACCCGGGAAGTAGATGATATAATAAATAATCCCAACCCTGCCTGGACTAAAAAACCGGCAGACCTGAAAGATGAAGACTACAAATCATTCTACCGGGAACTTTATCCCATGCAGTTTGAGGAACCCTTGTTCAACATTCACCTCAATGTGGATTATCCTTTTAACCTGACAGGAATCCTTTACTTCCCAAAACTGACCAATGATCTTAATATTCAGAAAGATCGTATTCAATTATATCAGAATCAGGTCTTTGTAACGGATAATGTTGAAGGAATAGTCCCTGAATTTCTCACTATGCTACGAGGGGTAATCGATTCCCCTGATATTCCTCTGAACGTCTCGCGTTCCTATCTGCAAGCCGATGGCGCCGTTAAAAAGATAGCTTCCTATATCTCAAGGAAAGTAGCAGACAAGCTCAATTCCCTGTTTAAAGATAGCCGGGAGGACTTTGAGGCCAAATGGAATGATATCAAGATTGTCATTGAATACGGAATGCTTTCAGAAGAGAAATTCTTTGAAAAAGCCGATGCTTTTGCCTTATACCCAACTGTTGACGGCTCATATTACACTTTTGAAGAACTAAAAGAGAAACTTTCTCCGGCACATACCGACAAGGATGGTAAACTAGTAGTGCTTTACGCTTCCGACAAAGAAGCTCAGCACAGCTATATAGAAGCTGCCAGGGAACAGGGATACGAAGTTCTCCTGCTCGATTCCCCAATCGTTGGACATCTGCTTCAAAAACTGGAGACCTCTAAAGAAAACCTCTCCTTTGCCAGAGTGGATGCAGACCACCTCGATAATCTGATCAAAAAAGAAGATACCAAAATCAGTAAACTCTCAGAGGAGGAAAAGGAAAAACTAAAAACGCAGATAGAAGAAGTACTCGGGGAAAAAGGATATACCGTTCAACTCGAGACCATGGACAGTAAGGCCGCGCCTTTCATCATCACGGAACCCGAATTTATGCGCCGTATGAAGGAAATGCAGCAAACAGGAGGAGGCGGAATGTTCGGAATGGGAAATATGCCCGATATGTTCAATCTGGTCGTAAATACCAATCACGAACTGGTTTCAGAGATTTTAAATACGAAAACAGCCAAGAAAAGGGCCCGACTTATCAATCAGTCCCTTGATCTGGCGAGACTATCCAAAGGATTGCTGAAAGGGGAAGCCCTCACCAATTTCATCAAACGCAGCTATGAAATGGTAAAATAATTGACAGCTATTAAATAAAAAAGACCGCTTTAATCAGCGGTCTTTTTATTTTTACAGTATGGACGAACCCTGGCACCTCTACGCAATGGCCGCTATGTATTTTGTGGCCGGACTTATGCATTTTGTAAAACCAAAGGCTTATATGCGGATCATGCCGTCTTACCTGCCCTACCACAGGGAATTGGTTTACCTCAGCGGTGCAGCGGAAATCGCCCTGGCCATTACTCTTTGCATCCCGGAGACAAAAGCACTCGCCATTGCAGGAATTATCCTCATGCTGATTGTCTTCCTACTTGTACATTTTTATATGCTGAGAGGGGAAAAAGAAGGTGCAGGTATTCCCAGGTGGATACTCCTCCTTAGGATTCCACTACAGTTTGGACTCATGTATTGGGCATTTTGGTACCTCTAGTTCCGGAATCTCTTTATGTAAGGACTTTTTAGATTGCCATCCTTCTTTTAAACCAGCTGTTTTTAAACCATAGTACCTGAAACGTAAAACATAAGATCAGGGCTAAGAAAGAGTACACCAGGATCTCCGAATTGCCAATTTGTGGCAGATATGACTCTGCTAAGGTGAATACCTCCATGAATTCTGAAACAACTGATTCGGGCATATATGAACCCGATCCTTCTGAAAGGTATCCTGAAACAAGCAATGTAACAACAAGGGATATAACCAAAATCCAACCCGTCCTCGAAAACAAAGGCGCGTAATTCGGACCGACCTGAGAAGGTGAAGTCTCAAGTTGTTTCAATACTCCCCCGGTAAATCCATCTGAGGGTTGCTCCAAGGGTAACTCTGAGAATAATTCCCTCAGCCGTTCGTCAATCTGTTTTTCCTTGTTGTGCATTTCAGTTGCTATTAATTGTTTTAATATCACCTACCAGAAGGTCTTCCAATTGTTTCCGACTTCGAAATAATCTCACTTTTATGGCATTTTGACTCATATCCATGATCTCGGAAATTTCACGAATCGTCAGCTGCTCGTAATAATACAGTGTGACCAAAGCAGCGTCAATTTCAGGCAGTCGGTTTATGGTCGCTTTTAACAACTCCTTGCGTTCTTTCCTGTCTATTGCCTCCAGGATACTCCCTGAAGCCTTTAATTCCCTCACCCCATCATCGTCAATAGAGTTTAATAAAGGCTGTCGCTTGTTTTGTTTAATCCTGTCGAGGCTTTTGCGATATGCTATTCTATACAACCAACTGGAGAATTTTGCATCTCCCTTATAGGTTTCCAGGGCCTCAAAGGCCTTAACAAAAGTATCCTGAGCTATTTCCTCTGCATCTTCTTTGTTTTTAAGGAGTCTGCAAGCCAGGGTAAAAATCAGATACTTATACCTGTCTACCAGCACACCGTAGGCCACATGGTCGCCAGCGAGCGATCGGCTTATTAATTCCTTATCCTCCGGTAATAGCCTATGTTCCATTAGACGGCCTGCAAGGGTTGGTGGTTACATCAGACTAAAAAAAATACGTCTTTTTCGTAACCCGGCCAAGAAATAGTCCGTCTTACCTAAAAACAATGTTTAACAAATCACAATTAACATGGGAGGAGAAGTAATAATTTTTATCAGCATTTTCCTGATGGTCTTTGGCATCAGCTATCTTTATTTAACAACCCGAAACAAGGAAAGACTAGCCCTGATCGAAAAAGGCGCAGAAGCGAGTATTTTTGTCAAAGGAAAGAGGGAAGCGACCGCCCCTTTCTGGAAAATACTTTTATTAAATATTTCACTGTTGTTGATGGGTATCGGACTGGCCATCTTTATCGCCTCATTGATGGTGGAAATGGGATTAGACGAGGATGTTGCTTATCCGGGCACGATCTTCTTAATGGCGGGCTTAGGCTTGTATATCGGCTTTACCCTTACCAAGAAACTCGACAAAGAAGAGTAACCAGAATACAGCACTAATTTTATATTGAAAAACCAGGGTTCTATCCTTGGTTTTTTTTGTTTTTTTCCTTCCCTTTACGGCATTCTGTGAATAACAGATCAAATGCCTATCCTTTCTTTATGATAGACAATCTAAATATTAATTTTCAAGTCCTTTTAGATGCTATAGGGCTGGTTCAGGGGGTAAGTATAGGGATTTTACTCATGGTCATGGGCCTGCGTAAATTCAGAAATACCTTTTTTCTGGGACTTTTCCTGCTTTTGTATGCTTTAGAATTAGCTACCTGGATTTCAGTAAATAGCAAAATCTCAGACATATATCCCGATTTATTTCTCCTGCCTTTTAATTTTTCATGGATTCTATTTCCATTATTTTATATCTATACGCAGCAGGTTTCTGTCTTTTCAAATAAAAAGATCAAATACTGGCTGCTCTTTCCGGGTATTATTACAGTTCTAGCTCAAATAGTTATTTTCTGGCTCCCTTTCGAAACCAAGGGTGAAATTAGGGACAGTTTATGGCATACGGTTATTTTCTGGGTGTTGGGCAACTACTATTCGTGGATTGTAGGGATCTGGAATTTACGCCTACTTTACAAGCATCGGGTTGAAGTCCTTAATACATATTCATATATCTCTTTCAAGGAGTTGATATGGGCTCGTTACTTCCTGATTTACCTATTGATCACTTCCGTATTCGGGCATATTATCGCCTACGGATTCCCAACAATTGTAGAAGACAACACCATTTTTTCTGTTATGGATCTGATCGCTATCTACTGGGTCTCATACTTCGGAATCACTCAGCGAAATGTACGCTCCCTGATCACAAATATTCAGCCCGGGAAGAATTCAGAAGATTCGTCTGCTGAAAAGAAATATACCCCTGATTTAATCCCTGAAAGACTGGAGGAAGTCATGCTGGCTATAGCCAGATACATGAATGATTCGGAAATATATATGAATCCCGATATGACAATTATGGACCTTGCTGATGGAATAGGCGAACATCCCAAACGTGTTTCAGAGGCGATTAATACTATAGAAAAACTTAATTTTAATTCATTTATTAATCAATATCGCATTGAGAAAGCGTTAGTCTTACTTGATAAGGGGGATAAACTCAACTGGAGCATGGAAGGTATTGGTATAGAGGTGGGTTTTAAAAGCAAGAGTGCCTTTTATTCCGCATTTAAAAAATTCACCGGTTCCACTCCAACTCAATTTAAAAATACAGGAACCTGAAAAGGACTGTAAACTTTCCTTAAAATCCAGGTACATAATTCACTGACACACTCAAATTCCTTTAAACCTTAAAATAACAGTTCTAAATTCAGAAATCAGAACTAAAATCTGGTCCGTAAATTTAGAAACCACATAATTTATATGCACTTTTAGAAAAAAAGGGAAGGATGTACCCAAAAAGCAAGAGTTTAATTCTATTTATTTTATTCCTATGGTTTGTATTTGCCGCCTGGGAAATGGATGCACAAGCCGCAGAACAAACGTTGCCCAATACTTACATTCGCCTGGATCTTCTCCTGCTTCCTTTTTTAATCATCCTCACAGGATATGCCGTCTACTTTTTAATTCGAAATCACAATTTTGATGATTCCGGGGATACCGATCCCAATCAGGAAATTTAGATCGAGTTTTATCTTATCGTCTTCATAAAGACAGCTCCCCTACGACGAACATCTTATAAAAATGCCTGCTGTAGCCGGCTACTTCCCTACATTTTCTGAATATTCTTACTTATTTCTTTAATATTATTTCAAAGAAACTTTTTATTTAAAGTATTCCTTTCTAAATTGACTCCTTAAATTCCAGGCAGACCTATTGAAAGCAATTATTGATATTAGCTACAACCTTCAATCACTGATGGATGTCCTGGGTCTTATACAAGGAATCTCATTCGGAATTCTGCTCCTGCTATTGAATTACAGACATTTCAGAAATACGTATTTACTCGGTATTTTTTTAGTGCTGTTTTCATTAAAATTATTGGTGTTTATCCCTGCTGGATTAAATATTGATCAAGAGCATCCTGAATTATTTCTTTTACCCTTCGATTTTTCCTGGCTTCTTTTTCCCATCTTTTTTGTCTACACCCAGAAGATATCCATATTCTCGGATCAGAAAATAAAATACTGGGTGTTGTATCCGGGAATTATCTCCTTTGTTTTACAGGCTATTATCTATTTTCTCCCGTATGATACCAAATTGGAAATAGCCCAGAGTTTCTGGCATGAATTCTTGTTTACAATCCTGGGTATTTTTTATTCATGGGTGATTGGAATCTGGAATTTAAGGTTGATCAATCAGCACCGAAAGGAAGTTGAAAATACGTTTTCAGATCTGGAAAACAAGGTGTTGGGGTGGGCACGAATTTTTCTGATTTACCTACTTATTACTTCTGTTTTGGTGCATATTCTATTTTATGTATCGCCGGAAAATTACTATTTCAAAATTATGTTTTCCATTTTCGACCTGATTGCTATATACTGGCTAAGTGTCAATGGGATCATTCAACAAAATGTCCTATCTCTTATAAATGATAAAAAAAATTTCCCAGCAACTATTTTCTTAGAAAATAAAAATAGGGTGATGGAAAAGGAGGATGATGACAATTTAAAATCCGTCATGGCGAAGATCGACACATACATGAAGGATACCGAAGTTTTTTTAATGAGTGAACTCACTATTATTGACCTCGCAGATCAGTTGAAAATACATCCAAAAAAAATTTCAGCAAGTATCAATACTATCTTCAAACAAAATTTTAATACGTACGTAAATTACCTTCGCATAAAGAAAGCAGAATACCTTCTTTCAAAAAGATCTACGGATTATCTCAGTATTGAAGGGGTAGGAAAAGAAGTTGGATTTCATAGTAAAAGTGCTTTTTACGCAGCCTTTAAGCGTGTCACCGGAACAACCCCAAAAAACTACAAAGAGAGTATCTCAGGTTAATAAAGCTCTTCAATGCATTCTATTAAACCGTTGGATATCAAGCTGGGAAAAAGCGAAATCCGGGTGTACTGATTCCTGATTTCAGACTAATTAATACGATAAAATGCCTTATTTGTACGGATTTCTGAAATCCATACACCTTCCCTGTGGTTTTGACTTGCTCCCGAGAAATATTTAACAAAACTTAGAGTTAGCAAAGTATTGAGAAAGGGAATAACAGATATCCCATATCTTAAAAACAGTTTCAATTAAAAGTGCTATGACTACAAAAGAAAATCAAAAGGCTAAAATCCTCAAGTATGTTGCGATCAATGATGCCGGTAACTTCAATACGTGGAATCCTGCACATATCGAGGAATTAAAACGAAAAGAATTTAGCACTGATCTCGGGCAACGGGTTCTCTTTGAAAATGAATATCTCCGGATTTGGGAGGTAGTCTTATTGCCCAAGGAACGTCTTCCATTTCGAAAAATTGAATTCGACTACTACTGGGTAGCCGGTTCTGAAGGCATGGTGATCTCGAGATTTTCTGATGGAAAAATAGTATTGATGCATTTGGAAAAAGGAGATTCTGAATTTTTACTGCACGAGAATAACTACGGCATTTACGATATGGAAAATATTGGTGATGACATTCTCTTTTTCCAGCTTACCGAATTCAAAGGGGAAGAAATCTTCGTTAAAGAAAGAATTCAGGAAACTATCAACAGGAACTCCCCAGGAGACAACTGATTTTTTCTTTTTCACTGTTTTATAATCAATATTATTTGCTTGGTTGATTCTGATGCTGCATCATGGTTTCCTATCTTTAAGGTATGAAAGTCATCGCGACCAATATTGGTACTCCTACAACTATACACTGGCAACAAAAGGACGAACAAACCGGGATCTATAAACATCCCGTAGAGGGTCCCATTTGGCTGGAAGCTTCTCAGGTTAGTAACGATACGGTTTCAGATCGGAAACATCACGGAGGGATTTATAAAGCCTGCTACCTATTTTCTTCAGATAACTACAAGTATTGGCAAGAATTGTATCCACACTTATCCTGGAACTGGGGGATGTTTGGAGAAAATATCACCCTTGAGGGGATGTCAGAATCAGAACTCAACATAGGCTCTAAATACCAATTGGGAAATGCGGTGGTACAGATCACCATTCCCAGGGAACCCTGTTATAAACTTGGAATACGTTTTAACGATCAAAAAATAATAGACCTGTTTATCGCTCATGGCCATCCGGGCACCTATGTCAGGGTCTTAAAAGAAGGAGAGGTGAAAAAAGGCGACAGATTCTCCATAATTGAAGAGGTAAGTAACTCAATCAGTATTGCCGATTTGTATACCCTGCTCTATGCCAAAGAACCCAGGCAGGACATTCTCAACATAGGACTCAGTTGCGAATACCTTCCTGAACGAACACGTAAAAAGTTATCTAGAAAACAAAAAAAGAGGCCTGTATAGGCCCCTTCTTCGCTGAATTAAACTAAACTTACTTCACTACGTAATACTCAGCATACGTATCTTTTCCGTCTTTAAGAACCACTTTATAGCTGTCTTTTTCGGCATTTTCAAAATTGAATGCTTTTTCAACAACCAACCTGGATTTTAAGGTCTCGCTGTAAACAATTCTGTTTTCACTATCTACTACCCTTATTTGGATATCACTCATTTCCTTGTTGAAAAAGTTCAGGTACAATTTGTCTCCTGCTTTTCTGAAATAAGGTTCATTCTTCTCTAAAGAGGATATAACCACTCCACTTCCCTCAACTGATGTTGCAGGAGTGAAATTGTTGGCATAGGTACTGGCCGTTGCAAATAACAAGGCAATTGCGGAAATACTTTTTAATGTTTTCATAATTTCTTTTTTTAGTTTATTAATTAATCTCACTGCAAACATACCCCGGGTATTTCCCTCTCACTACAGCACAATTTTCCATTATGTGTTCTATTTTAACTCCTATGAGCGTTAATAAATCGTTAAATGGTAATATTGCACATATTTAAGTTAATTTTGCATAGTCTTTTGCAAAACCACGGACCTAACTTTGTTCGTATATAGGATGATTATGATAAAGCAGAAACCCAATTTTGAAGCCATAGAACCCAATTTTGGTAATTCCTTTACTTACCAAAAATTTGACGAAGACAGGCTGAACAAGAACAACGTCTGGCACTACCACCCCGAGATAGAACTAGTCTACGTGAACGGAGGTGCAGGAAAGCGGCAGATTGGAAGTCATGTCTCATATTATACTAATGGAGATCTCATACTGATTGGCAGCAATCTCCCACATTGTGGACTAACCGATAAACTTACCGGTAACAAAAAAGAAACGGTAATTCAAATGAAACAAGATTTTCTGGGGAACGACTTTTTTAATATCCCGGAAATGAAAAAGATCCAGTCGCTTTTCGACCTTGCGGCCGGGGGAATAGCATTTTCAGGTAAGACCAAGCGAAAAATTGGAGAGAAAATGGAAGTACTGGAATATCAAACCGATTTCCAAAGGCTGCTATCCATACTTAATATCCTCAATGAACTTGCAGGGTCACAGGATTACAAAGTGCTGAATGCAGCCGGATTTTCCCTGAAAACTGAGGTAAAAGACAATGACAGGATCAATGTGGTCTTTAACCATGTAAAGCAAAATTTCAAGGAAGATATTTCCCTGGATGAAATTGCCGACATGGTAAGCATGACGGTTCCGTCTTTTTGCCGGTATTTCAAGAAAATCACCAACAAGACCTTCGTGCAATTTGTCAATGAATGCCGACTCGTACATGCCTCCAAATTGCTGGCAGAACAACCTATGAGTATCACTGAAGTGTGTTTTGAGAGTGGCTTTAATAACTTTTCCCACTTTAATAAGTCTTTTAAGGCATTCACAGGACAAAATCCCTCAGAATACAGGAATCAGTTGAAAAATATCATGACCTAAAAGGTGGAGAAGGGAAGTCCTCTTAATATAGACCTGCCCCAGAGTGATATTGTCTACTTCCGAAATTTCCTCTCTGGAGACCAGGCTTGTGAACTTATGGAGAGCCTACGTGCTTCTGTAGCCTGGCAGCAGGATGACATCCGGGTTTTTGGAAAAACCTATCCTCAACCCAGGTTAACTGCACTTTACGGCAATAACGGTCGGTCTTATTCTTACTCCAACATCACCATGTACCCTTTGGCGTTTACACAGGAACTAAAGGAATTAAAAGCACAGATTGAACAACTAATCCCCCCTACTCAGTTCACCAGCTGCCTGCTCAATCTATACCGTAACGGGAAAGACAGTAATGGCTGGCATGCCGATAACGAACCCTCCCTGGGAAGAAACCCTGTGATTGCTTCTGTCTCGCTTGGAGAAGAACGCGTGTTTCACTTAAAACACAAGGAAAATCCTGAATGGAAGCATAAAATGATACTCGAAAACGGCAGCCTCCTTATTATGAAAGGAAGCACTCAACATCACTGGCTTCATCAGCTTCCAAAAACCAGCAGGAATATCGGAGAACGTATCAACCTCACCTTCAGGGTAATAAAATAAGCTCAGAATTTCCCCTTATCTTTGCCGTGCTATGAAAAAAGAATTTACAGAAAGAGAGCTAGACCGGATAATAGAAATGGCCTGGGAAGACCGCACGCCATTTGAAGCGATAGAATTTCAATTCGGGATATCCGAACAGGACACCATTGAGATCATGAGACGGGAAATGAAGCCGAGTAGTTTCAGGATGTGGAGGAAAAGGGTTCAGGGACGATCCACGAAACATGCCAAGCTCCGCTCAGATGATACTAAAAGATTTAAGAGTAGTCGTCAGCGTAACATTTCCGGAAATAAAATAGCAAAACGCTAATCAAAGAGTTCGTTTAAGACAGCTGCAAGTCTTACTCCTCCTTTTAACAGTTGTTCTTCCACGGTAGCCCAATACAAATAGTTATACCTGTAGCCCAGTCTATCGCCTGTTTCAACGGTAGCATATATAGCATTGGCCAGCAAATGTGATTCCTCTACCCAGGTAAATACATCACCTTCCTGCATCGTTTTTCGCTGTTTTTTTGAAATATCCGGCAGGTTGTCTGCAAGTTCGGTATAACTCATACCAAAATTGTCGATCAAATCCGAGTCCCACACCCGATGCAGATTACTCTCTTGTCCAAACCACTCGACTTTAATATCATTCCCTCCCCGGTTTTCAGCCCATCCAGCATGTAGGGGTTGGTGAAGATCCCCTACGAAATGGACCAGCATCTTAAGGAAAAATGTCCTTTCGTCTTTTGGGGTTAGTTTATTCTTTAGCTTTTCAATACAGGTCTGTATAGCCATGACTATATCTCCTTCCCCACTTACAGCATCATCGCCATAGGATTTTCCAGCGGCATAATTTACATAGTGCCAGGGATAGTATTTTCGGTACAAGGTGTCTGATTTGATATCGTCCGCATAATTGGACACTGCCGCCAGAGAATGACCATTAAGAATCATTTGGACCTGCTTCCTCGCTTTCCTGCTAAGGTGTTTTTCGGCTACCTCCCCCACTACTCTGTGACCTGTCTTTCCCCATACAGGAGGGTTAGCGTATGAAAAATGTGCGAATACAATTAAGACAAGTAATAATTTCTTCATGTATACATTTTTTGTAAAAATAGAGAATGGGAATTAAAGGCAGTGTTAAATCTTACTTTCTGTAACTTCAAAATAAAAGACTTGCTCAGAATTTAAAAAATCTCCTTAATCTTTTTACAATGAACCTGCGATAACCCACCAGATATTGTACATTTAATTTTGGGATTTCTTTAACGCTTAAAACTGTTAAATTTGCCAGAATGTTAAACACTACCGGCATAAAATATAGGATGGTCTTGATGGCCTCCTTTTTGTTGTTAGCTATACTGACGACTCATGCTCAGAATGATTTCAGCAGCAAACAACGGGAATTCAAAGTAAAATATATTCAGGATTTTATCAAACTAGATGGTATCCTCGATGAACCGATATGGGAGGAAGCCGAAAGCGCTAATGATTTTTGGGAGTACTTTCCTGTAGATTCCATCCTGGCCAGAGAGCAAACCGATATAAAAATGCTCTACGATGATAAAAATCTTTACATCGGGATTAAGGTCTACACCAAAGGTAAAGAATATGCCATAGAGTCCCTGAAACGCGATTTCAGGGCCGGAAACAGCGATAATATCACTTTACTATTTGACACCTTCAATGACGGAAACAATGCCTTCCTGTTTGGAACAAACCCTTATGGGGTTAGGCGCGAAGGGCTCGTTTCAGGAGGCGGACTCGATCTCCGGGGTTTCAGTATTTCCTGGGATGTAAAATGGAGAGGAGAATCCAAAATCTACGAGAACTATTATACTTCTGAACTCATCATTCCCCTTACCTCCTTTAAGTTTAAGGAAGGGGAAACCAAATGGCGATTTAACAGTTATCGCTTTGATACCCAATCCAACGAGACAAGTACCTGGATGCAAATTCCCCAGAATCAGAATATATACGGACTTACCTTTATGGGAAATATGGTTTTTGAAAAACCACTTGGAAAGTCGAGAACACCCCTTGCCCTTATTCCCTACTTTACCACCAATGCCTTCAGAGACTATGAAAATGATGAAAACGGTTCTCTGGTGAAAGTAGGCGGGGATGCCAAAGTATCTATTGGAAATAGTATGAATCTGGACATCACTGTAAATCCTGATTTCTCACAGGTTGAAGTTGATGACCAGGTCACCAATTTAACCCGTTTTGAAGTTTCCTTACCCGAAAAAAGACAGTTCTTTATTGACAACAGTGATCTATTTTCTTCCTTTGGCGGCGGCCGGGACGCCAATCCATTTTTTTCACGTAGGATCGGAATTGCAGAAGATACCGCCGGAAATACCATAGAAAACAAAATTATTGCCGGAGCACGACTGAGTGGAAAACTGACCAAGGATCTCAGGCTGGGGTTTTTCTCTATTCAGACCGAAGAAGATGTAGTCAACGAGATCCCGTCTAACAACAATACAATGCTGGCGCTACAGCAGAAAGTCTTTTCAAGATCCAACATCGGCTTCTTTTTTATCAACAGGGAATCTTTAAAGGATTATGATTTCGTAGCCGAAGAAGACCAGTATAACCGGGTATTAGGGTTTGATTACAATCTCATTTCTGAAGACAATATTTGGAGTGGTAAATTTTATGCTCATAAATCATTTGCCCCTGAAGAAGGTGACAAAGATTATTCCTCAGGCGCCAATATCGGGTTTAACTCTCGCAAATTTAAATTTTTTACCGACTGGGTTTATGTGGGGGATGATTTCCGGTCTGATCTGGGTTTTGTTAGGCGTAATGACATTGTTAAAGGTGCCGCAAGTATAGAACGGGTCTACTGGCCCAGCGACAGTTTTATCAATAGCCATAGTTTTGAATTTTTCCCCATTGTGATCTGGAGTCCCGAAAATGATTTTCAGAATACCGATTACAATCTAATGAGCCGATGGAACGCCCGTTTTCAGGATCAGTCTCAGGTACAATTGGAACTTTCAAATCAGTACACCTATCTTTTTGACGATTTTGACCCCACAAATACGGATGGGGGAATCCCTATTCCGGGAAATCTCGGTTATCATTACAACAGTCTGAAGTTTGAATATCGTTCAGACCGTAGAAAGATCTTTTCCTATTCAATTGAACCTACAATAGGACGTTTTTACAATGGAAACCAGTTCAGTGTTCAGGGAAGAATGTCCCTGAGATTTCAACCCAAAGCCCTTTTATCTATACTGGTCAATTATGACCAGATCAGCCTTCCAGATCCCTATCCTTCGGCCAATATCTGGCTCATCAGTCCGAAAATTGACGTTACCTTCAGTAAATCCATTTTCTGGTCTACACTTATTCAGTACAGCAATCAGCGTGATAATCTGGGGATCAATTCGAGATTACAATGGCGCTTTGCCCCCTTATCCGACCTGTTTTTGGTATATAATGACAATTACTTCGTCAACGAATTTGCTCCCAAGCTCAGATCCATCAACCTTAAAATCACCTACTGGCTCAATATCTGATGGATTAGACAATCACCCGTATAATTATTTCTATATTTAGCCGAGAAATCTGACTTTTATGGATCACCTACCTCTAACAGATGATACGGTTATCCTGGGCCTGCTCTGCCTTTGCCTGGGATTTGTTTTTTATACCTCATCTTTCAAATCCGGTTTTTGGAGTAAATTTTATAAAGTAGTGCCTACTCTGCTGATGTGCTATATGCTGCCGGCAGTTTTAACGAGTTTCGGACTGATTTCGGAAGAGTCGTCCAACCTGTATTATATCGCAAGTCGTTACCTGCTTCCGGCTGCTCTTATCCTAATGACTCTCAGTATAGATCTCAAGGCCATAATGAATCTGGGTTCTAAAGCATTGATCATGTTTTTTACCGGCACAATTGGAATTGTGATAGGCGGGCCGATTGCTATTCTTATCGTCTCCATTTTCTCCCCAGAAACTGTAGGCGGAGCTGGATTTGATGCCGTATGGCGGGGGCTGGCAACGATTGCGGGAAGCTGGATTGGCGGTGGTGCCAACCAGGCTGCCATGCTGGAAGTCTTTCAGTACAACCCGGCTAATTTCGGTGGAATGATCCTTATCGATATCGTGGTAGCAAATATCTGGATGGCTATTATACTGCTGGGAGTAGGTAAAACAGAACGCATAGACCGATGGTTAAAAGCCGATACGAGCTCTATAGATAATCTTCGGGCCAAGGTGACGGCATATACCGCTAAAATTGCAAGAATTCCAACATTAAAAGACTACATAATTCTCACTAGTCTGGCCTTTACGGGTGTGGGAATTGCCCATTTTCTGGGGTTTCATTTTACAGATTTTCTTCAATCAAATTTTGAGATTATCCGCAATAAGGAAAAAGCCCTGTCATCACTGGGATCCGAGTTTCTTTGGATGGTTGTATTCGCTACCACCGTGGGTATTCTGTTGTCTTTTACCAAGGCTAAACTTTACGAAGGAGCCGGCGCCAGTAAAATAGGTGGCCTGTTTATATATATTCTGGTGGCTACCATTGGAATGAAAATGGACCTTGGTAAAGTACTTGAGAACCCTGGTCTAATACTAATTGGTCTTATTTGGATCTCCATACATGCCGGCTTGCTGATCCTGGTTGCAAAACTCATTAAAGCGCCATTTTTTTTCCTGGCCGTTGGGAGTCAGGCTAATGTTGGGGGAGCCGCTTCTGCCCCGGTAGTTGCAGCAGAATTTCATCCTTCCCTTACCTCTGTAGGCATTCTTCTGGCCGTACTTGGATATGTAGTAGGTACCGCCGGTGCTTATATTTGCGGCCTATTGATGGAAGTTGCTTCCAAAGTTTAGAATTCCATAAAGATTGCGGATATTAGCACCAAAATAACAAGGCATGAAATACCTCTACTTTTTCCTGATTACCGGACTTCTAATAATCTCCTGCGATAGTCATGATGAGAATAAGATGGAAGTTTCTGGTACGGTAAAAGGGCTTAAGAAAGGTACTCTCTACCTGCAAAAAGTGGAAGATTCCGTGTTGGCAACCCTTGATTCCCTGGAAATGAGAGGGAATGGTGACTTTACTTTTGAAACTACACTGGAGAGTCCGGAGATTTATTATCTCTACCTAAAAAAAGCCGATAACAACGATATCAATGACAGAATCACTTTTTTTGGGGAACCAGGAAAAATCACAATTAATACCATTTGGAACGCTTTTGATTCCAAAGCGGTCATAGAAGGATCTGAAACCCAGAAGAAATTAGAGAAATACCAGGAAGTTATGAGTCGGTTTAACGCTGAAAGCCTGGGACAGATGCAGGCTGCCAGTGATTCCACTCTTTTTAATGATCCTGTGGCCCTGGATTCACTTCAAAAGGCTAATGAGAGGAATTTAAGGCGAAGTTATCTGTACGCTCTTAATTATGCCATGAGCAATTCGAATTCTCACATTGCTCCTTTTATTGCGCTAACTGAAGTTGCAGATGCCAATGTAAAGTATTTGGATTCATTGTATATCTCCCTTAGTCCGGAAGTGGCTCAGGGCAAATACGGTAAGGCATTAAAATCTCATCTGGAAAGCAGGAAAGCAGAATAAGTTTCCCTTATCCCAGTTTGTTTAGTTTCTTGACAAGATCGGTTGCTTCCTTTTCCAGTTCCTGACGTACCGCTTTCAGATGCGTTTTCCTATTCTCCACATCTTTCTGGTTTACTTTGGCGATCAGGTCATCAAACGTAGCTATTGCCTTGTCGATGATCTCGCTCCCTTCTTTGGAACCCGTAGTATTGTTCGATTCCTCCAGAATGTAAACTGCTTCTATGATATCTCCAAGGACGTAGTTGATGTCTTTCTTTAAATCGCGAATATTTGCCATTTGAAATTATTTTATGCAAAAATAACCTTTAGAGCGCGTCCTTCAACAAAAAAGCTCCTTTTCTTTTAAAGGGTCACCTCCAGAAGTTTACACCCTGAGGTCTCAATTTGGATGGTTTCAGAGTTCGCAGGTAGAAGAATTGTCTCCCCTTTTCGGATAGAAGCTGATCCTGCCTCATTAGAAATCTCTGCTTTCCCTTCAACACACATATATATAGTAAAGGAATCCCTGCTGCCTGCCTCCTGTTTCATATCAGCTGTAAGCTGAAGGAAATTGGTTTTGAAGTAAGGACAGGAAACCATGGGATTTACCTTATCGATAGTTCTGTCGTAACTCACCTTAAAATCGTCCTTTTGCTCAAAATCTATGGCATCCAGGGCGAGATCAGTATGTAATTCCCTCAGATTTCCCTCTTTATCCCGGCGGTCGAAGTCGTACACCCTGTAAGTAATATCAGAAGTTTGCTGAATTTCAGCCAGAAGCACCCCGGCTCCGATAGCATGGATCTTCCCCGTATTGATAAAAAAAGTATCGCCTGCTGTAACCTTTTCATAATTCATATACTCCAGGAGGTTCTTGTTCTCAAGACTTTCAACGTATTTTTCCCTGGTCATGGGCTGATTAAAGCCAACGATCAAATTGGCATCCTTATCGGCGTCCATAACATACCACATCTCGGTCTTGCCAAATGAATTGTGTCTTGATTTGGCCAGTTCATCGTGTGGGTGTAGTTGGATAGACAGATCCTGTTTTGCATCTATAAACTTTATCAGAATAGGGAATTCCTTTCCAAAACGGTCAATAACTGAATTCCCCAATAAGTCGGGACCCCAGCGCTCAATCAGGGCATTGAGGGAGCTTCCTTTGTATTCTCCATTAGCCACTTCAGAGACATCGCCCTGTACTCCGGAAAGTTCCCAGCTTTCACCTGTAATATCACTTATACTGGGTTTGTTGAGCTGCTCTGCGAGTTTAGTTCCACCCCATAATCTTTCTTTTAAGATGGGTTGAAATTTTAGAGGATATACCTTTGTCATGAGATCGATTTTAATGCCTTTAACGCCTTCTTCATATGTCCGGAGGCACCTATATTATTGAAGGACATTATCACACGTCCTTCTTTGTCAACAACGTAGGTTTCCCTACCTGGCAGCAGATTGAACATTGCCTTTTCTACCTTAAAGAGTCGGCGAACTTTGTTCTT
The DNA here is from genome assembly GCF_041205185.1 of Muriicola sp. SD30. Lineage (NCBI taxonomy): Bacteria > Pseudomonadati > Bacteroidota > Flavobacteriia > Flavobacteriales > Flavobacteriaceae > Muriicola > Muriicola sp. SD30. The sequence goes on along the minus strand of NZ_JBGEWB010000001.1, from coordinate 636,791 downwards.
AGTATCTGCGAGAAGTATAAAAGGCAGTTTATACGTTGAGGCAAATTTACGATGTGAAGATTCAGAATCGGCACTGATCCCGATCACTTCCGCTCCTCTGTCGGTGAATTCCTCATAACTGTCTCTGAATGAACAGGCTTCTTTAGTACATCCGGGGGTGTAATCCTTGGGATAGAAAAATATCACCAGAGGTTTCTTTCCTACATAGTCGTTACTGCTAAAGGTCTTTCCATGCTGATCTTTCAGGGAAAACTCAGGGATAATATCACCAACTTCAAGGCCCATTTACTCGCCTGTATAGGTTACAAAATTCCTCGGGGTTTCGTAAAGAACTACTTCAAGAGTATCTGAAGCTTTGATATGCGGCCTGAGTTTGTTCCATATGACAACAGCTATATTCTCTGCCGTGGGATTGAGTTCTTTAAACTCGGGTACCTCCAGATTGAGGTTTTTGTGGTCGAAGGCATCTTCTACTTTGGCCTTGATCAGGTCTTTAAGGATCTTTACATCAATCACAAATCCCGTTACAGGATCGATCTCCCCAGTTACACTCACGATGAGTTCGTAGTTGTGACCATGAAAATTAGGGTTGTTGCACTTCCCAAAAACTTCATTATTTCTGTCATCACTCCACTGGGGTCTGTATAATCTGTGAGCGGCATTAAAATGTGCTCTCCGACTTACTTTTACTTTCATTTCTGAAGGGTATTTTTAATAAGATGATCATAGAATCTCTCAAAGATAATTTTAAACCATGCGGTGTAGGATTCCGGGGAGGTTTGTATGTCGTTGCGGATATCATCGGGTTTCATCCATTTCCAGGCTTCAACTTCTTGAGGATTGATCTCCGGATCCTCTTCGTAGTAACCCACCATAACGTGGTCGAGCTCGTGTTCGGTAAGTCCGTTGTCGAATGGGGCCTTATAGATAAAACTAAATAGTTCTTTGAGTTCGGTCTGGAAGCCCATTTCTTCCTGAAGTCGTCTTTTGCCTGCCTGCAGATTGGTTTCGCCCAATCGCTGGTGACTACAGCAGGTATTGGTCCAGAGTAAAGGAGAGTGATACTTTTTTGCTGCTCTTTGCTGTAGCATGGTCTCCCCTTTTGAATTCATCACAAAAACAGAAAACGCCCTGTGCAGGACGGCTTTTTCATGGGCTTCCATCTTAGGCATGGTCCCAATTTCTTCATCTTTCTGGTTAACCAGGATAACTCTTTCTTCTTCCACTGCGTAAAAATAACACCTTTCCCCTGGTTAATTGGTTAAGTGTATCTTAAATCTTATACCAGGTCTGAGACCAAAATGCGTTAGAAGAATCGGGGAGATTTCAAATTATCTTTTACTTTGATAAAGTCGTACCTGAGGATCACTTCAAAGGAACCGTCATTGAATCGGGCTGTTCCCAATTCTGTTATCTCCCTGTCATATGCAAGGCCAATGAGGAATTCCGGGGACAATTGAAAACCGGCCATGGCACTTACGGCGGCATCCCATCGATATGCTGCTCCCATAATGAATTTATCATTGTACATGAAATTTACAGAACCGTCTACTTGCAGTGGGGCACCTTGTACAACCTTGGCCAGGATTGTTGGTTTAAATTTCCAGAGCGGATTCATTTGGAAAACATAGCCTGTAATAAGGTAAAAATTTATCTGTTCTGCAGCAGTAGAAAGGGAAGATTCGTCAAAATGAGAGGTTTCCAGAAAGCGTGGAGCCGATAATCCCAGATAGTATTTATCTGTATGGTAGTAGACCCCGGCCCCTATATTGGGAGATAGTTTGTTCTGGATATCCTGCTGCAGGGTGGGATCTGGTCCGCCCGGATTGGTATAATCCTGATTCAATTCGGAAAATCGGATATCGAGCAAATGCACACTCCCTTTAAGTCCGAAGCTCAGCCTTTTTTCTGCGGCAAGTTGTATGGTATATGAGAAGTCAAGATCAAAGTAGGTTTCCGAAGTGGGGCCAATCTGGTCATTGACAATTGACAATCCCATACCTACGCCACGATAACCAACAGGAGTATGAAAATTAAAGGTTTGTGTTTTGGGAGCACCTTCGAGTCCTACCCATTGTGCCCGATATAGTGCTGCAACACTCAATTGACCTCTGGAACCAGCATATCCTGGGTTAACACTAACGGTATTGTACATGTACTGGGTGTATTGCGCATCCTGTTGGGCACTGAGGTTGGTTAGTGAACAAAGCAGAAAAAGGAATACCCCCTTGTACAAGGTCCTAATGAATTTGGTGTAGGTAAGTGAAGGTCTCATGGTTTATCGGTTAAGGTAAATGTAGCCGGTCAATGATTTCATTGCCCCGGTATTGTCCTCAAAATCGAGGATGTAGAAATAGGTTCCCACAGGGAGTTTATTCTCCTTGTCGATGGTTACCCTGCCTTCGGAGGTGCCGTCAAAGACGTTCCCCTGAGTGTCATATGCTTTGGTTACGTAGACCTGAACTCCCCATCTGTTGTATATTCTGATTGTGTTATTAGGATAATCTTCCAGTCCTCTGATCGCCAGTACATCATGAATGCCATCACCGTTAGGGGTGACTACATTAAAGACTTCTATATCGGCTTCAATAGCGTTAGGTTCCAGATAATCCGGTGTACCATTGTTATTTTCGTCATCATTGGCATAATTGCCATCTCCATTATAATCTTCGTCAACAGTGGGTATACTGTCATTGTCATCATCAGTATCCCTGTAATCAGATTCATCATCACCATCATTATTAGGCAGATCGCGGAATGGAATATCTATTTCATCGTTTACATCTGTATCGATAGAAGAGCTACCTTCATACCCATCATCAAGTCCGTCGTTATCCTTATCTGAACCAATAAAAGTAACATCCGGAATTCCGTCGTGGTCGTGGTCATGTCCTTCAATATTATCAGGTACGCCATCATCATCACTATCATCATCCACATAATCCGGTAGGCCGTCACCGTCAGTATCGATCGGAATTAATCCAAGACCACCCCCATTTTCATAGGCATCATCAAGGCCATTGTCGTTATCGTCCTGTCCGCTTGGAGGAATGTATCCATCTGTGGTTTGTGCTTCCACATTATCCGGAATTCCATCGTCATCACTATCGATATCCAGATAGTCCGGGATACCGTCTCCGTCAGTGTCTGTCGGATTTGTAAAAGGATCATTATCTCCGTCGAGATTGAGATCTTCAAAGGCATCTACAATTCCATCATCATCAGAATCGAGATCCACGTCAGGTTCGTTGATATAAACATATATAGTAGCCGAATCACAGTTCCCCGACATATCACAAACGGTGTAGATAAAATCATCAGCTCCCAGAAAGCCGGGATTCGGAACATAGGTAAATATGTCATCCGTTGGGTCATTCGGAGTACCATTATCATCCCTGGTAAGGGTACCATTGGATGGATTGGTTGATGAGATCGTTCCGGTAGCAGGAAGGTCATTGTCATTCATGGTCCAGATGTCGATATCCACTGGTGTATCAAGAATGGTTGCCACTGCGTCGTCCTCAGTATCAATATATGGTGTAACGTCTATAGTTACAGTTGCCGTACTACAGTCCCCAAAGGAATTACAAACCGTATAGGTAAACGAATCCGGACCGTTGTAGTCTATAAACGGCGTGTATTGTACAATGTCATCAGATGGATCGTTAGGAGTGCCATTATCATCTATTACCAGAGTACCATTGGTTGGATCGGTAGTTGTAAGTGTTCCGGTAGAGGGTAAACCACTGTCGTTGTCGTAGATTGGGATCAGGGTTGAAGTATCCTCCACAAGTGAAATAAAATCGTCAACCAAAGTAGCTGCCTGTTGCAGACAAACTACGGTAAATGATGGTAAATCCATCGAATTTCCCACTTTGGTCAGGGTTGCTGTATACCTTGTAACTGTGGGAGTCGAAGTCACAACCGGCCTGAGCTGGTCCCCGCTGACCGCAGGAGTCCAGCTAATAGTAGCACTCCCTGAAACATTGGCTGATATGTCGAGAGTAACCTGATTATCAGGGGTTTCACAATCAGTTAAAATAAAATATCCGGTAGCATTAGACCCGCATAAAGTCCCGTCGTAGGTAGCGTAATAAATTCCGGGGATTGAGGTTTCATAGAAAAAATCTGTGGATAAGACAGTAGACGGGTCTGAAGCCTCATACCATCGAAAATTAGTTTCATCCCCGCTATTTGGCGCCTGCAATAAAAACTGGGCGTTAGATGCGAGAATCCCCAGCAATATAAAAATACTGCTGAGGATGAATACTCTATTTTTGGTTATGGTCTTCAACACCCTTTTGTAATGGTTATGTTATTTTACTACGAATACGACATTAATTAGTGAATTGTAGTCTGTGGGCTGACCTATGATATCGTAACTAAGGACACCATTGGCGTCAATAGACATAGTAGCTGTGTTGAATACTGTTGGATCTGCATAAGTAACGTAATAATACAATTCAGTAGCTCCGTATGTCGGTACTGCTGCAGGAGCTCCTGCACTGGCCACAGTTGGGGTGCCAAATTGCGCAGTATACTGAGCATAAAGGTCGATTGAGAAGCTGCCATTTGTAGACGCATCTACTGCAATAGAAGGAGGATAAAAGATCCTCGCAGCTTTTGAGGTAATAGGTGCAATTGCATTGATTACCTCCTGTACATTGGTTTCATTTGTAGGAGAACCTACGCCACCTTCATCCACGTCAATCGGAGTTCTCAAAGGAACTTCATCGTCATACTGATCATCTGTGCTTGCTGCAGCCACCTCATCGATAGCAGCTTGAACGTCTACAGCGGTAAGTCCGGAGGTTGTATTGTCATAGGTTACCTCAGCAGCAGTCTGATCATCTGTTCCTGAATTATCCAGAGCCGAAAGGTCAACAGTTGTTGATGCTCCATTCTCAATATCGATCTGAAGGATGTTTGCTCCACTGAGAGTGGCACCCGTTAAGTTCTGATCATCTGTACCTACAAGGGCAGAGAGATCAACTGTTTCGTTGGTTCCATTCTCAATTCCAATGGTCAGGATGTTTCCTGCAAGACCGGATCCACTGATATTCTGATCATCCGTACTTCCCGCAGCCAGTTCAGCAAGGGCACCTTCTACTTCAGTTGAAGTAAAGTTTCCACCTGCATCGGTGATGTTTACTTCACTGGCAATCTGATCATCTGTACCTACAAGGGCAGAGAGATCGACAGTTTCATTTGTACCGTTTTCAATACCAATGGTCAGGATGTTCCCTGCAAGGCCAGATCCACTGATGTTCTGATCATCAGTACTTCCTGCGGCCAGTTCAGCCAGGGCTCCTTCTACTTCAGTTGAAGTAAAGTTTCCGCCTGCATCGGTAATGTTTACTTCACTGGCAATCTGATCATCTGTACCTACAAGGGCAGAGAGATCAACTGTTTCGTTGGTTCCATTCTCAATTCCAATGGTCAGGATGTTTCCTGCAAGACCGGATCCACTGATATTCTGATCGTCCGTACTTCCAGCGGCAAGTTCAGCCAGGGCTCCTTCCACTTCCGTAGAAGTAAAGTTTCCTCCTGCATCGGTGATATTTACTTCATTCGCAATCTGATCGTCAGTACCTACAAGGGCAGACAAGTCTACTGTTTCATTAGTTCCATTTTCAATACCTATGGTCAGGATGTTACCTGCAAGGCCAGATCCACTGATATTCTGATCGTCTGTGCTGCCTGCGGCGAGTTCAGCAAGGGCACCTTCCACTTCTGTAGAAGTAAAGTTTCCACCTGCATCGGTGATATTTACTTCATTCGCAATCTGATCGTCAGTACCTACAAGGGCAGAGAGATCCACTGTTTCATTGGTTCCGTTCTCAATTCCGATGGTCAGGATGTTTCCTGCTAGGCCAGATCCAGAGATATTCTGATCGTCTGTACCACTATCATCAAGATGTGATAAGTCTACTGTCTGACTTGTACCGTCTTCGATACCTACCGTAAGGATGTTGGTAACTGCATCAACACCTAAACTTTCTATGTTCTGATCATCCGTACCTACTAAGGCAGAAAGATCAACCGTTTCGTTGGTTCCGTTTTCAATTCCGATAGTCAGGATGTTTCCTGCAAGGCCGGATCCACTGATGTTCTGATCGTCCGTGCTTCCAGCAGCCAGTTCAGCAAGGGCGCCTTCCACTTCTGTGGAAACGAAATTTCCTCCTGCATCGGTAATATTTACTTCATTAGCAATCTGATCGTCTGTTCCAACAAGGGCAGAGAGATCCACTGTTTCGTTGGTTCCGTTTTCAATTCCAATGGTCAGGATGTTGCCTGCAAGGCCAGATCCGGAGATATTTTGATCATCTGTTCCCACAAGGGATGAAAGATCTACAACTTCAGAGGTACCGTTTTCGATACCGATAGTCAAGTTAGTACCAGCCAGTCCAGATCCGGAGATATTTTGATCATCTGTACTTCCAGCGGCCAGTTCAGCCAGGGCTCCTTCCACTTCCGTGGACGTAAAGTTTCCACCTGCATCGGTGATATTTACTTCATTGGCGATCTGATCGTCTGTTCCTACAAGGGCAGATAGATCAACTGTTTCATTGGTCCCATTCTCAATTCCGATTGTAAGGATGTTCCCAGCAAGGCCAGATCCACTGATATTCTGATCGTCTGTGCTGCCTGCGGCTACTTCATCCAGGGCTGCCTGCACGTCTACTGCGGTAAGTCCGGAGGTTGTATTGTCATAGGTTACCTCAGCAGCGGTCTGATCATCTGTTCCTGAATTATCCAGGGATGAAAGGTCAACAGTTGTTGATGTTCCATTCTCAATATCGATCTGAAGGATATTTGCTCCACTAAGGGATGCTCCTGTTAAGTTCTGATCATCCGTACCTACAAGGGCAGATAAGTCTACTGTTTCATTGGTTCCGTTTTCAATACCGATTGTAAGGATGTTTCCAGCAAGGCCGGATCCACTGATATTCTGATCATCCGTACTTCCAGCAGCCAGTTCAGCAAGGGCTCCTTCTACTTCCGTAGAAGTAAAGTTTCCACCTGCATCGGTGATGTTCACCTCGCTCGCGATCTGATCGTCAGTACCTACAAGGGCAGACAAGTCAACTGTTTCATTGGTTCCGTTCTCAATACCAATAGTCAGGATGTTTCCTGCAAGACCTGATCCGGAGATATTCTGATCATCTGTACTTCCAGCGGCCAGTTCAGCCAGGGCACCTTCCACTTCCGTAGAGGTAAAGTTTCCTCCTGCATCAGTGATGTTTACTTCATTGGCGATCTGATCGTCAGTACCTACAAGGGCAGATAGATCAACTGTTTCGTTGGTTCCGTTTTCAATTCCGATTGTAAGGATGTTCCCAGCAAGGCCAGATCCACTGATATTCTGATCGTCTGTGCTTCCTGCTGCAACTTCATCCAGGGCTGCCTGAACGTCTACTGCGGTAAGTCCGGAGGTTGTATTGTCATAGGTTACCTCAGCAGCGGTCTGATCATCAGTTCCTGAATTATCCAGGGATGAAAGGTCAACAGTAGTTGATGTTCCATTCTCAATATCGATCTGAAGGACGTTTGCTCCACTGAGGGTGGCACCCGTTAAGTTCTGATCATCCGTACTTCCAGCGGCGAGTTCAGCAAGGGCACCTTCCACTTCTGTAGAGGTAAAGTTTCCTCCTGCATCGGTGATATTTACTTCATTAGCAATCTGATCGTCAGTACCTACAAGGGCAGAGAGATCAACTGTTTCATTGGTTCCATTCTCAATTCCGATTGTAAGGATGTTCCCAGCAAGGCCAGATCCGGAGATATTCTGATCATCGGTGCTACCGGCGGCCACCTCATCGATAGCTGCCTGCACATCTACAGCGCTAAGGCCGGAGGTTGTATTGTCATAAGTCACCTCAGCAGCGGTTTGATCATCTGTTCCTGAATTATCCAGAGCCGAAAGGTCAACAGTAGTTGATGTACCATTCTCGATATCGATCTGAAGGACGTTTGCTCCACTGAGAGTAGCACCCGTTAAGTTCTGATCATCTGTACCTACAAGAGCAGATAAGTCTACTGTTTCGTCGGTACCGTTTTCAATACCTATAGTCAGGATGTTTCCTGCAAGGCCAGATCCACTGATATTCTGATCGTCAGTACTACCTGCGGCTACTTCGTCAATTGCTGCCTGAACATCTACTGCGGTAAGTCCGGATGTTGTATTGTCATAAGTCACTTCAGCAGCGGTCTGATCGTCTGTACCTGAATCATCCAGAGATGAAAGGTCAACAGTAGTTGATGTTCCATTCTCGATATCGATCTGAAGGATGTTTGCTCCACTAAGGGAAGCTCCCGTTAAGTTCTGATCGTCTGTACTTCCTGCAGCCAGTTCAGCAAGAGCACCTTCTACTTCCGTAGAGGTAAAGTTTCCACCTGCATCGGTGATGTTTACTTCATTGGCAATCTGATCATCTGTACCTACAAGGGCTGAGAGATCAACTGTTTCGTTAGTTCCGTTTTCAATACCTATGGTCAGGATGTTTCCTGCCAGGCCAGATCCGGAGATATTCTGATCGTCTGTGCTTCCAGCGGCCAGTTCAGCAAGGGCGCCTTCTACTTCTGTAGAGGTAAAGTTACCGCCTGCGTCAGTGATGTTTACTTCATTAGCGATCTGATCATCTGTACCTACAAGGGCAGTGAGATCGACTGTTTCGTTGGTTCCGTTCTCAATACCTATGGTCAGGATGTTACCTGCAAGGCCAGATCCACTAATATTCTGATCGTCTGTTCCCACAAGGGATGAAAGATCTACAACTTCAGAGGTACCGTTTTCGATTCCGATAGTCAAGTTAGTACCAGCCAGTCCAGATCCGGAGATATTTTGATCATCTGTACTTCCAGCAGCCAGTTCAGCAAGGGCACCTTCTACTTCAGTTGAAGTAAAGTTTCCGCTTGCATCGGTTATGTTCACCTCGCTCGCGATCTGATCGTCAGTACCTACAAGGGCAGAGAGATCTACTACTTCAGAAGTACCATTTTCAATTCCGATGGTCAGGTTCGTTCCTGCTAATCCTGATCCACTGATATTCTGATCGTCTGTGCTTCCTGCGGCTACTTCATCCAGGGCTGCCTGCACGTCTGTTGCTGTTAAGCCCGATGTAGTATTGTCATAAGGGTTGCTTCCTGCTGTAGTACTTATGGTTACAGGGCTTCCGTCATTATTATCGAAAGTATAAGTTCCATCAGCATTATCCGTTACATCAGCTTTACTGATGGTTTGTGGCACCCCATTTTCATTGGTATAAGTAAAAGTTCCGTCGGCATTATCAACGATATTGGTAATCGTTTCAGAAATAGTCACAGAGGCTACGTTGAGATACAAAGCTCCATCAGAACCTGCACTAATATCGTTATTGGCATCCGTACTGATTAAACTATCTGAAAATGTACCTCCGGCATCGGTAACTTCCAATGCTCCGGCATTCATTGCTACACCGGTATTGTATTCGTTTGTTGGATCGGCATCAGCATCATCTACATTAAGCGTAAGGGTGTTTCCATCTTCAATGGAAATATTTCCTGGTGTACTATCTGTCGACAGGGTCTGATCGTCAGTACCTACAAGGGTTGAAAGGTCTACCACCTCAGAAGCACCATTTTCGATTCCAATTGTAAGGTTTGTTCCTGCAAGTCCTGATCCAGAGATGTTCTGATCATCAGTACTTCCAGCAGCTACCTCATCGATTGCTGCCTGTACATCAACAGCTGTAAGGCCGGATGTTGTATTGTCATAAGTCACTTCAGCAGCGGTCTGATCATCTGTTCCTGAATTATCCAGAGCCGAAAGGTCAACAGTGGTTGATGTTCCATTTTCAATATCGATCTGAAGGATGTTTGCTCCACTGAGAGTGGCACCCGTTAAGTTCTGATCATCCGTACTTCCTGCAGCCAGTTCAGCAAGGGCGCCTTCCACTTCCGTAGCGGTAAAGTTTCCGCCTGCATCGGTGATATTTACTTCATTGGCAATCTGATCGTCTGTGCCTACAAGGGCAGAGAGATCAACAGTTTCATTCGTTCCATTTTCTATACCTATGGTCAGGATGTTTCCTGCAAGGCCTGATCCGGAGATATTCTGATCATCCGAACTTCCGGCGGCTACCTCATCGATAGCTGCCTGTACATCTACAGCGGTAAGGCCGGAGGTTGTATTGTCATAAGTCACTTCCGCTGCGGTCTGATCATCAGTTCCCACTAAAGAAGATAGATCAACTACCTCTGAAGCTCCGTTTTCAATTCCTATAGTAAGGTTAGTGCCTGCAAGGCCTGATCCGGAGATATTCTGATCGTCTGTACTTCCTGCGGCCAATTCAGCCAGGGCACCTTCTACTTCCGTAGCGGTAAAGTTTCCGCCTGCATCGGTGATGTTTACTTCACTGGCTATCTGATCGTCGGTTCCTACCAATGAGGATAGGTCGACCACTTCAGAAGCGCCATTTTCAATTCCAATGGTCAGGTTAGTTCCTGCCAGACCTGATCCGGAGATATTCTGATCGTCTGTGCTTCCTGCAGCTACTTCATCCAGGGCTGCCTGCACGTCTGTTGCTGTTAAGCCCGACGTTGTGTTGTCATAAGGGTTGCTTCCGGCATTTGTGTTTATGGTAACCGGAGTTCCATCATTATTGTCAAAGGTATAAGTCCCATCAGCGTTATCAGTAACATCAGCTTTGCTGATAGTTTGAGGAGTACCATTTTCATTGGTATAGGTAAACGTACCATCGGCATTATCAACGATATTGGTAATTGTTTCGGATATAGTAACAGAGGCCACATTGAGATATAATGCCCCATCAGTTCCTGAACTGATATCGTTATTAGCATCTGTACTTATCAAACTGGTAGATAATGTTCCACCGGCATCAGTAACTTCCAGAGCGCCGGCATTCATCCCAACCCCTGTATTGTATTCATTGGTGGCATCTGCATCCGCATCGTCCACATTTAGGGTTAATGTATTGCCATCTTCAATAGAGATGTTTCCTGGAGTACTGTCGGTAGAAAGGTTCTGATCGTCAGTCCCAACCAAAGAAGAAAGATCAACCACTTCTGCGGCTCCATTCTCAATTCCAATTGTCAGGTTAGTTCCTGCCAGGCCAGATCCGGAGATATTCTGATCATCCGTACTTCCGGCGGCTACTTCATCGATAGCTGCCTGTACATCAACGGCAGTCAGGCCGGATGTTGTATTGTCATAAGTCACTTCGGCTGCGGTCTGATCATCAGTACCCACAAGAGAAGAGAGATCTACTACTTCAGAGGCTCCGTTCTCAATTCCAATAGTAAGATTGGTTCCTGCTAATCCTGAGCCAGAAATATTCTGATCATCTGTACTACCTGCAGCCAGTTCAGCAAGGGCTCCTTCTACTTCCGTAGCGGTAAAGTTTCCTCCTGCATCGGTGATATTTACTTCATTGGCAATCTGATCGTCGGTTCCTACCAAAGAGGAAAGGTCGACCACTTCAGAAGCGCCATTTTCAATCGCGATGGTCAGGTTAGTTCCTGCCAGGCCTGATCCGGAGATATTCTGATCATCCGTACTTCCGGCGGCTACTTCATCGATAGCTGCCTGTACATCAACGGCAGTCAGGCCGGATGTTGTATTGTCATAATTCACTTCGGCTGCGGTCTGGTCATCTGTTCCAACAAGGGAAGAGAGATCCACTATTTCAGAGGCGCCATTTTCGATACCTATAGTCAGGTTGGTTCCAGCCAGTCCTGAACCGGATATATTCTGGTCGTCCGTACCTACTAAAGAAGACAAGTCCACTATTTCTGATGCACCGTTTTCAATACCGATGGTCAGGTTGGTTCCTGCTAATCCAGATCCAGAGATGTTCTGATCGTCTGTGCTCCCGGCAGAAACTTCGTCAATAGCTGCCTGTACGTCTGTGGCAGTTAAGCCCGATGTCGTATTGTCGTAAGGGTTACTCCCTGCATTTGTGTTTATGGTTACAGGCGTACCGTCGTTATTGTCAAAGGTGTACGTCCCATCGGCATTATCAGTAACATCAGCTTTGCTTATAATTTGAGGGGTACCATTTTCATTGGTATAGGTAAAGGTACCATCTCCATTGTCCACGATATTTGTAATCGTCTCACCAACGGCAACTGAAGCCACATTTAAGTAGAGGCCACCGTCGGATCCTGCGATGATGTCATTATTGGCATCAGCACTGATCATGTTGATGGTCACTGTGGTTCCTGTTTCGTCTGTATAGGTAAAAGTGGCATTACCATTGTCCACCAGGGTGGAAATACTTGTATCGCTAATCGTTGTAATATTCCCGGCTGCATCGGTAAAGGTGTAGGTACCGTCTGCATTATCAACAAGGGCTACAGTTCCCGCCAATGCATTGATCTCGTCAATTGCTGCCTGAACATCGGTAGCTACAAGTCCGGATACCGTATTATCATACGGGTTACTGCTCGCATTGGTGTTGATTAGCTGAGTAGCGCCTGTCTCATCTGTATAGGTATAGGTGCCATCAAAGTTATCTACCATCGTGGATATCGAAGTATCACTAATAGTAGTTACATTTCCTCCGGCATCGGTAAAAGTATAAGTACCATCCGCATTATCTACTAAAGCCACAGTACCAGCTGCTGCATTGATCTCGTCAATAGCTGCCTGCACATCAGTAGCAACTAATCCTGATGTAGTATTATCGTATGGGTTGCTGCTCGCATTGGTGTTGATTACCTGAGTAGCTCCTGTCTCATCTGTATAGGTATAGGTGCCATCAAGGTTATCTACCATCGTGGATATCGAAGTATCACTAATAGTAGTTACATTTCCTCCGGCATCGGTAAAAGTATAAGTACCATCCGCATTATCTACTAAAGCCACAGTACCAGCTGCTGCATTGATCTCGTCAATAGCTGCCTGCACATCAGTAGCAACTAATCCTGATGTAGTATTATCGTATGGGTTGCTGCTTGCAGTGGTGTTGATTACCTGAGTAGCACCTGTCTCATCTGTATAGGTATACGTACCATCAAGGTTGTCTACCATCGTAGAGATGGAAGTATCACTGATAGTGGTTACATTTCCTCCTGCATCAGTAAAGGTGTAAGTACCGTCTGCATTATCTACTAGAGCTACCGTCCCTGCTGCTGCATTGATCTCATCAATGGCTGCCTGAACATCGGTAGCCACAAGTCCGGATACTGTATTATCATATGGGTTGCTGCTCGCATTGGTGTCAATCAGCTGAGTAGCGCCTGTTTCGTCTGTATAGGTATAGGTGCCATCAAGGTTATCTACCATGGTGGAGATGGAAGTATCACTGATAGTAGTTACATTACCTCCCGCATCGGTAAACGTATAGGTCCCATCGGCATTGTCTACCAGGGCCACTGTCCCTGCTGCTGCATTGATCTCATCAATTGCTGCCTGAACATCTGTGGCAATTAATCCAGATGTAGTATTATCGTATGGGTTGGAAACTGCCCTTGAATCAATAGTAACCGGAGTTCCGTCATTATTGTTAAAGACGTAGGTACCATCAAAATTATCTATGATATCCGACTTGCTAACGATTTGTGCAACGCCATCCTCATTTGTATATGTAATCGTACCATCAAAATTGTCGACAAGAGTTGTCAGTGTTTCTGTAAATATGGTTACTGCCCCTGTTTCATCGGTATATGTAAAGCTCCCATCCCCATTATCTGTGAGGGTAGAGATGCTGGTATCGGTAATTGTAGTTACATTTCCGGCAGCGTCTGTAAAATCGTATGTCCCGTCTCCATTGTCAACCAAGGCCACTGTCCCTGCTGCTGCATTGATCTCATCAATAGCCGCCTGAACATCGGTAGCCACAAGTCCGGATACTGTATTATCGTAAGGGTTGCTACTTGCAGTGGTGTTGATTACCTGAGTAGCGCCTGTCTCATCTGTATAAGTATAGGTGCCATCGAGGTTATCTACCATAGTAGAGATGGAAGTATCACTGATAGTAGTTACATTTCCTCCGGCATCGGTAAAAGTATAGGTGCCATCGGCGTTATCTACCAGGGCCACAGTCCCTGCTGCTGCATTGATCTCGTCAATTGCTGCCTGAACATCGGTAGCTACAAGTCCGGATACTGTATTATCATATGGGTTGCTGCTCGCATTGGTGTCAATCAGCTGAATAGCGCCTGTCTCATCTGTATAGGTATACGTACCATCAAGGTTGTCTACCATCGTAGAGATGGAAGTATCACTGATTGTAGTTACATTTCCTCCGGCATCGGTAAAGGTATACGTACCGTCTGCGTTATCTACTAAAGCCACAGTCCCTGCTGCTGCATTGATCTCATCAATAGCCGCCTGAACATCGGTAGCCACAAGTCCGGATACTGTATTATCATATGGGTTGCTGCTCGCATTGGTGTCAATCAGCTGAGTAGCGCCTGTTTCGTCTGTATAGGTATAGGTGCCATCAAGGTTATCTACCATGGTGGAGATGGAAGTATCACTGATAGTAGTTACATTACCTCCCGCATCGGTAAACGTATAGGTCCCATCGGCATTGTCTACCAGGGCCACTGTCCCTGCTGCTGCATTGATCTCATCAATTGCTGCCTGAACATCTGTGGCAATTAATCCAGATGTAGTATTATCGTATGGGTTGGAAACTGCCCTTGAATCAATAGTAACCGGAGTTCCGTCATTATTGTTAAAGACGTAGGTACCATCAAAATTATCTATGATATCCGACTTGCTAACGATTTGTGCAACGCCATCCTCATTTGTATATGTAATCGTACCATCAAAATTGTCGACAAGAGTTGTCAGTGTTTCTGTAAATATGGTTACTGCCCCTGTTTCATCGGTATATGTAAAGCTCCCATCCCCATTATCTGTGAGGGTAGAGATGCTGGTATCGGTAATTGTAGTTACATTTCCGGCAGCGTCTGTAAAATCGTATGTCCCGTCTCCATTGTCAACCAAGGCCACTGTCCCTGCTGCTGCATTGATCTCATCAATAGCCGCCTGAACATC
>NZ_JBGEWB010000001.1:607337-621681 GCF_041205185.1 Muriicola sp. SD30 | reverse complement strand
TATGTCCCGTCTCCATTGTCAACCAAGGCCACTGTCCCTGCTGCTGCATTGATCTCATCAATAGCCGCCTGAACATCAGTGGCAACAAGTCCGGATACCGTATTATCGTAAGGGTTGCTGCTCGCGTTGGTGTTGATCACCTGAGTAGCGCCTGTTTCGTCCGTATAAGTATAAGTACCATCAAGGTTGTCTACCATCGTGGAGATACTTGTATCGCTAATAGTAGTTACATTTCCTCCGGCATCGGTAAAAGTATAGGTGCCGTCTGCATTATCTACTAAAGCCACAGTTCCCGCCAATGCATTGATCTCGTCAATTGCTGCCTGAACATCCGTGGCTACAAGTCCGGATACTGTATTATCATATGGGTTGCTGCTCGCATTGGTGTTGATTACCTGAGTAGCTCCTGTCTCATCTGTATAGGTATAGGTGCCATCAAGGTTATCTACCATCGTGGATATCGAAGTATCACTAATAGTAGTTACATTTCCTCCGGCATCGGTAAAAGTATAAGTACCATCCGCATTATCTACTAAAGCCACAGTACCAGCTGCTGCATTGATCTCGTCAATAGCTGCCTGCACATCAGTAGCAACTAATCCTGATGTAGTATTATCGTATGGGTTGCTGCTTGCAGTGGTGTTGATTACCTGAGTAGCACCTGTCTCATCTGTATAGGTATACGTACCATCAAGGTTGTCTACCATCGTAGAGATGGAAGTATCACTGATAGTGGTTACATTTCCTCCTGCATCAGTAAAGGTGTAAGTACCGTCTGCGTTATCTACTAAAGCTACTGTCCCTGCTGCTGCATTGATCTCGTCAATAGCTGCCTGCACGTCCGTGGCTACAAGTCCGGATACTGTATTATCGTATGTTACCTCAGCCGCTGTCTGATCGTCCGTTCCTACTAATCCGGAGAGATCTACAGTCTGGGTATTGCCATTCTCTAAGGTAAGGGTGAGTATATTACTGGCATCAATACTAAAGTTGGTAATGTTTTGGTCATCGGTGTTGTCTAAAAATGGTGTAAGGTCAACCGTACCACCATCCTCTAATGTAAGTATGTTTCCGGCTAAGCTAAGAGCTTGATCATCAGTACCTGTGGCACTTAGTGCACTTAGGTCGACCGTCACTGTATTTCCGTCTTCTATATCCAGGGAAAGAATGTTCGTTCCAGGATTAAAACTGAAATTCTGAAGATTTTGATCATCTGAGGAGGTTAATTCCCAGCTGTCTCCATCCCAGAAGTAGATGACTCCGGTATTGGTATTAACATAAATATCTCCTGTATCTGCCCCGCTGGGGGTAGTGGTTCCGGGGGATGTTACTGCAGTACCGCTAAGTACCTCACAGTTACACTGGTCTTGCAGATTCACAGTGGTTTGTGAAAAGGCAAATCCGGATACCAGAAACAGAAGTAATAGGATCTTCTTGTCCATGGTAAAAAACTTAAGTATGTGTTTCTCTTTTTTCAATAGTATATTCTTCGGTTTACACCTGATATAATATTATCAACTAACAAATTTAACGTGAAGCTACCCCTGTGAAAATAATTGTTGTGTACTCGATGAAATGCATGGTCTAGGACCTGATAGTTGAGGTATTGTTGCAAAAAAACCTTAATAATACTAAGGTTTCGTTGGTCGATCGTCCCAATAATAACAACCTTTACCGAGTGATTAATCGTAAGAATTTTCCGTAATTTTCAAGACTTTTTGCCATAATTAAATGATCAAAAAATTGAAGGAATAAGAGCTTGCAAAAAAGGATTTTGTTTTAATACAACACCTAATCGAATCACCCGAAATTTAACGTAAAATAGGTCTGTATCACTACCATTTAGATGATGGTGAATTGTTCGATTAGTTAGGATTAACCCTGTAAGTAATCCTTCTGTTAGTAATCACTGTTCGGATAACAATGACGCTAAAAGGTGAAAATTCGGAAGTAGAGTTGGCAAGAGTGGCAGTCCCAGTGATTAACTGGCCCACGTTTACCCCTGGAGGTACAGGTATCCTTACCTCAAATAAATTGGTATTATCGGTATTTCCATCAGTATCCAGATATGAAGAAGTGCCTGCATCTGTGTCATCAACGCTGCCTTCCACGGCACTGCCCAGATAAAGCTGTCCTTCCCCGTAATCCTTGGTATTCCCCAATTGATTATCGCCAGCTGTTGCCGATCCCTGATTGATATCGGTTAAAAAGAACTCCAGGGTGGCTCCGGGGCGTGACCAGCCTTTAATAACCACATTGGATCCTTCCATATAGGCAGTACTCAACAATGGGAAATTTGCTGCACCGTTAGGGCCGTTATCTGTGTCTCCATTATCATTTAAGGTAACTCCGTCACCCATGCCATCTACCTGGTCTATATCGATACCCAGTGCATCTCCGGCCGTTCCGTTGGCATAAATAGAATTTTGGGAGATCAGGTTTCCTGAGGTATTCCCGCCTGCAAGAACAATTCCTGCCCCGCCGTTCTGATAAATTACGTTATTTGATATTGATGAGTTACTGCCATCAAGGCGTATTCCGGCGTTTTCAACTTCCCCACTACAATTTCCCCCGTCCTGCCCGGCTGTGGTTATTGAATTTTCTGTTATGGTGACGCCTGCAGCTATCCCATTCCCATCTATGCCCATGGCTGCTGAGAGCTCAATTAAATTATACTGAATAAGCACTCCAGATCCGCCAGTTATGGTGATATTGTCAAAACACTTATCATTCCCATTTGTGGTTAAATGATTATTCTGAATCGTTGAAGCTGTACCTCCGTTTATCAAGATACCTGCTTCTTCATTAGTGCTGATATAATTTCCATCGATAGTTGCCTCACCACCAGTGATGTCCACTCCGTACACAATATTTCCATCATTAGTACCCAGCGCATTTACACCAAGAAGGTTATTAGAAACCGTAACAGAACCATTATTTACTTGTATCCCAGCCAGATCACTTGCAAAGACTGACAGGTTTCGGATCACGTTCGTATTACCTTCATTTCTAAATGTATTTCCATCCTTACCATTGACCTGGATCTCGGGAAGATCATAATTAGGAAGATTTGTTGCTGAGGTACCTACTGCTGTCCCCCCGGCCCCAATGGTGCCTGTATTTGTGTCACCCGAATACGCAGTTTGGGTGCGACCGTCAATATGCGTATTATCTCCAGTAATGGACGTCAATGCATCGATCTCAATGTCGAAAATTCCGCTGCTATAGTTGCTGTCAGCAGTCCTTCCGAGTGCATCCACGGTTGGGGGTATCATAAAGATCGAAGTATCTTCCCCTGCAGCGGGATCAAAAATCCCATTGGCTACAATATCGAGTCCGGTCTCTCCAAGATTATTTGAATTAATGATGAATTGTTCCAGGGAGCCCTGCCCGTCTATATTCGTATTCACAATGGTATTAAAATTAAAACCAAAGTCCATTCCCGCCACCCCTTCGTTGAGGATAGTAAAGGTGGATATCGTCTGTGCATTGCTGAGGGTACCCGGACCCGGATCCTGGCCCGCTGGATCCTCACCCCCTACAGAATTGGTATCTTCCACCACTATACTGGCAATATAATCTGTTTTAAAGGTCTGGATGGGGATACAGCTTGTACATGTACTCCCACCAGGACGAGTTGATCTCACGGTATTGTTTACTACCCTAACCGTATAAGAACCGTTGGCCATACCGGCAAAAACATATCGGCCGGCCGCATTTGTGGTTGTGCTTGAAACAAAACTACCCCCACCATCATATAATTCTACTGTAGCATTGGGAATGGGAACTCCTCCTGCAGTAGCCCGATTACGCCCGGGTCCACCTCCATAATTAACGTCTTCAAAGACAATTCCAGTAGTCAGGTTGGAAGGAACTTTAAGTGTAACCGTATTGAGGATTACAAAATCCTGTCCTGAGCCTACATTGGTTGTGACGGATGTTTCACCGGCAGTTACAAAAGGGGATACATCGTAAGTATCAAGGTCTACGCCGTGTGAGTTGGTGTTATTAACAACAGGCACTGCCGTATTGTCGTAATGAGTTGAATTAAAAGGGTTTATGGTAGGAAGTCCTGTATTATCGCCATCTCCTGTTAGGTTAAACGTTCCCAGTCCTGTAGTTACGGTTAAACTTTCGTTATTACTTAGGGTCTGATCGCCCTCCCAGGATTGCACCGTTGTTTTTGATCCGGTTGCGCCAATCGCAAAAAAGCCACTAAGGGTATAGGAAGAAGAAGAATTACTTTCTCCGCTAAAGCCTTCGTAAACGTTTATTGTGGAAGCCGGAAGGCTATTTTCTGTATAAAAGACCATTAAACTCCAGCCACCCAAAGTGGTAGCTGAACTACAATACGGATCGGTGTTATCTATAGTCAGGCCTGAAAATGTCCAGTTATAAGTTGATGGATTCGCCACTGCGGTAACTATGGCAGTTACATCTGCCCTACCTCCATAAAAGGTCCTGTTAGTAAGGGAAGTACCGTATAAAAATTCGGCATTAACCGTGGTACCGTCAAAAGTTACCTGGGTATCAGGGGTTGCACCTGAATGCGCCCAGTATAGAATGGCCTGATCAATAGTTGCCGTTGGTGGTATCGCACTGGATAATGTATTACTGGAGCTGGTTGTTATCGCACAGGTATTCCCGGAATTTGGTTGGGTTCTCAGGGTTCCCGCAGTGGAGGTATAGTCCATATAACCATCAAACTCGTGGGTGAGTACCAGAGGGGCGTTAAAAGCGTATTCATCATCAACAATCGTTGTAGAGCCCTGGGGATCGGCTATAATTACTCCGGGTTGACTAATATTACTCAGATTGACAACAAAGTTTTCCTGGTTGAATTCGGGAACATTGTCATTTACAAGATTGACAACTATAGTTTGTGTTTCACCGGCTGTTCCTGTAAAACTGATAGTTCCGCTGTCGGAAACATAATCGGACCCTGCCAGTGCAGTCCCGTTGGCTGTTGCCCAGTCCACATTGAATCCCCCTGTAAAAGCTTTGTTAAGAGTAACGGTAAAAGTAGCCGTACCGTCATCTTCGTTTACCGTAATATCATCAATAGAAATACCTGCCGGCACATTGCCATTGAATTGTATGTTATCAATTTCATAGGCTTCGGAACCTCCCCAACCACCACTATTAGAAATAAAGCGAATTTGTGAATTGGCTGACATCTCATTAGCGGCGAGATTGTAATTTACCGTACCAGAGCCATTCAGGGTAGCTACCGTATTCCAACCAGTACCGTTCCAGAGATCAACATCGATCTGTTCGTTTCCAGATATTTCGGTGTAGGTCATCGTAAGTGTTACACCTGTAGCCCCGTTGAGATTCAGGGATCTGGTAAGCGTTTCGTTATCCATATTCTGGATCCGCAACCTGTTAGTAGCATTTCTAACGTAAATGCGTCCCCCGGTTGGATCATTGTCTTCAGAATCCTGCCAATCTCCGGCAAAATCCATAGTTCCATTGTTGTTGGAGTAGGAGACTGTGTTGAAATTATCTAAAAAGGTATCCTGGCCGTAGAGACTCGGCATAGAAAAAAATAGACAAATAAATACCGAAATCGCAAGGATTTGATATTGTATCTTTTCCATTGGTTCATTTTAACATGATAAATATACCATGCCATAGAAGTCTCATTAAAAATTTGTTGCGTATCCCTCCTAATCCAGTGCCAACACGTATTATTGTGAGGTTTCCAATGCCATATTTCATGAAAACAAAGGATTCTCCAGGTCTGTAACTTTCTGTATGTCAGAATTATCCGACCTTGATATATATGTTGCTACTCAACCCCAAGGCATCGTTGAGGCAACCAGAAGAGCCTAAAATGGATTTACTCTATACGTAGATTTACGGTTTGTGATAATATTCCTGACCCTTACATTTAATTGGGCAGACCCTGTTACAAAGGCGGGACAACTAGACATGGTATTGGAAACTACTACCCTGAAGAGATATCCGTTTTTATCAACTTGCACATTTTGAACCGTTAGGGTTGTCGATTGTGTTCCTGTATATTCTGATCCATCTGAGATGTCGCTATAATTAGACCCGCCGTCTGTACTCAGTTGCCACTGATAAGTATTTGCATTGGAAACGGTTATATTAAAGATGGCATCATCACTTACCATAACAGATTGATCGGGGCCCATGGATGCAGATGAGGGGACATCTTCAGTTACAGAGACTACAGTCCTTGAATTACTCGTACATCCTGTTACTATGTTCCGGGCTTCAGCATAGAATACGCCGGCAGAAGAAGGTGTATAAGATGTACTTCCACCGAGCAGTAAACTTCCGCCTGAAGCTGCGTTGTACCAGTCGGCCGTTTCGCCTGGGCCAACGGATACACTGATAGTCGGTACCGGATCAGTTGAACAATAAACCTCATTTCCTCCACTTACAGGTGCATTTACAACAGGACATGTGCAATTTGGCGAAGTTACCTCCAGATCCTGTGTACAGCCATTGGCAGCTGTTACTGTGGCTGTTATATCGTTTCCAGAGGGAATACCAGAGATCCGCCATTGATTCCCGGAAATATTTGTGACCGTCCCTTCAGTACTTGTGACTATGCCGTTGCTGACGGTCACTTCAAGTTCATATGTATTGCTAAAGAAATTGCAACTGGGTGCACTGGACACGGAAATCGTGGGACTATCTTCTATGGTTAGAGTTACGGGAGTTCTGAAAATACTTTTTCTATTTGGATCACTATTGTCCACGCTTTCCGCATAATAGGTGAATGTACCTATGGTGCTTAAAGTTGGGCTAACCATAGATCCTCCTTCGGCAGAATTGTACCATTCTACATATGCCCCTGAAGGAGGGGTAGCTGTAGCTGTAAGGGTCTGAATGGGGTTTTCCTCACATTCTGTTATGTCTCCTCCACTTTGGGGTGGAGGTAAGGCTGATTCAATATCGTCAAACGAATAATCTGCGCCACCATTTCCATTGCAGGTAGAAAATTTATCGTTCCCAATATAAATGACCTGCGAGGCATTGCAGTTTTTTGAAGTACTAATAGTTCCGCCGTTGTTATATATGATGGCACCTTCAGGAAACCTGATGTCCGCATTTTTTACCCATTCTAGTATCCCGTCACTCTCTACTGCCAAGGTCTCGATATTTACTTCAAAGTCGCCATTATCTGGTAATAACAAGATATCATCACCGCCTGAATTGTCCCCAATAACAAGGTTGCTAAGAATAAAACTTGTAATATCGACATTTAAAGTAACGGTGTTTCCATTGCCAATTAAAACATGGTCTGCGTCTGCGTTTTGCCCGGGGAAAGAAGTAGCGGCCACCCAGGTAATACCATTATAGGTTTGCCAAATTGCCGGATTATTCCAATTACCGCTGGCTATGGAACGAAAATCGCCCGTGTTTTGTGCCACAGAGAAAAAACTTTGAAAAAGTAGCAGGCCAATAGTCAGGAACTTACCGGCATTGTACAGCAAGCCTATCTTATCCAGGAATAAAGAATATTTTAGGATCATGTAGTGTACACAACAATTTACTCCATTTCACTTTTATCAGGAATATGGAAATACGACGGAATCTAAAAAGATCCTTTTACTTCATAAAATAATTGTTGTGAAACACCCAGTATTCGATGCCATTCGCAGTTAATAACAGCAGTTCTCCCCTTCTTCACAAAGAATAAGGAATTCTGACCTTCTGTTCTTCTGATGTTTGGCTGCTGAACACCTTACGCCATCTGCACATTCGTTGACCAACTGTGTCTCGCCATATCCTTTGTATTTCAGGCGATTTATGTCTATGCCCTTTGAGGCAATGTATTCTACAGTAGCCTTTGCACGACGCCCGGATAATGGCTGATTATAGGAATTAGGCCCCCTGGAATCTGTATGAGAATTGACCTGAATTTTTAAACTTGGATACAATTCCATGGCAGCTACGACAATATCGAGTTCGTCTTTGTAGTCATCTTTGATCTCAGATTTATCAAAATCGAAGAAAATCGTAGGATCTAACCCGAGAAGTTTGGCCAGGTCAGTGCCGTAATCAACACAATCGGTCTCAATATAAAAATCAACCATCCTTAATTCACAGGGATTGATCTCGAGGTACTCTTCGGCAGGAGTATACCCTTCCCTTGTTGCTCTTACAAAATTGTTCTTATTCCTGTCAATCGAAACACTATAGGCTCCTTCTTCGTTAGTAAAGGTTGAGGCTATTATTTCGTTGTCATCACTAATGATATTGATGGTAGTTCCTGCCAGGGGCAAAAGAGTTGATTTATCGTAGACAATCCCCGTTAAAGTTTTTGGATTAAGGCATTCAGCTGTGAAGGCATAGATGTTATCATCTGAAAAGTCTTTTGCATTCCTTCTTCCCGAATCATTAGGTCTGGGCCTGTTAGAAGCAAAA
Organism: Muriicola sp. SD30; assembly: GCF_041205185.1. Lineage (NCBI taxonomy): Bacteria > Pseudomonadati > Bacteroidota > Flavobacteriia > Flavobacteriales > Flavobacteriaceae > Muriicola > Muriicola sp. SD30. The sequence goes on along the minus strand of NZ_JBGEWB010000001.1, from coordinate 613,275 downwards.
AACCCATATTGCTTTTCACTGTCATAGATAAAGGTAAAATCATCGTATTCACTATTGATGAGTTTGCCCAGGTTTTCAGAAGCGGAAGCTACCATCCCGTTGGCATTCAAATCAACAGAATACACATCTAGTCTCCCTTCTCCCCCGAGCCGGTCTGAAGAATAGTAGAGTTTTCCGTCCTTACTCACAAAAGGAAAACTCTCCCTGAACTCGGTATTTACGCGATCGCCCAAATTGTCTATTTTCCCTCTGATACCATTTTCATCCACGGCAATCGTAAAAATATCTGACAGGCCCTTACTTCCGGGCATATCTGACGTAAAATACAGTCGGGAACCATCAGGGCTCAGAGCAGGGTTCGCAAAAGAATATCCATCAGAATTAAAAGCTTTATCTCCATTCTGATTTTTATACCAGGAATCGTCTGCTATACGCCATCCTTCGGGTTCAAGAACAGCTTTAAATATTTTAAGGCGTATAATATTATCCTGATCTTTTACAAGTTCTCCATCCTTGAAGTTCGAAGCAGTAAAGTACATGGTATTCCCATCAGAAGACAGGGTTACCGTTGATTCATCTACCTTGATTGAGGTGGATTCTGCCTCTCGTGGATTGATACCGTTTCCAATGAAATTCAATTTGCTGATGACCTGGACAGAATCTTCATCATATTCAAATTGGTAGAGGTCGAGAAAATCCTTATTTGTCCCGCTATGTCTGTACCTGTGAAGGTTCCCGGTATCCCTGTCTGAAGAAAAAATCAGACCTTCTTTATAAAAAGTGGGTGCGAAATCGGAAAAATGATTGAGGTTTATACTGTCCTTTAAATTAGAAAAATACTCCCTGAGGTCCTGAATTTCATATACCCTTGTTGTCTGGACAACTGCATTAGCTGATGATTCGCTGAGATATTCTGCCAGTTTTTCTTTTGCTAATTCTTCCTGCCCTATTGCCCTGAGACTTTGCCCATATCTAAAGTTGTATTCTACCGGGACCTGAAATTCAGGCTTTTCTTCTGCCCTTTTGTACAGTATTTCGTAAACCCTGGCTGCATTTTCATAATCGGCGATATAATAATAGGAATTGGCCAGTTTCATCAGGGCCGTATCCTTTACTTTATCCGGTTTTTCCATCAGGCGTTTTTGATATACCCTTGTATACATGGTATATGTGTACTTTTCCTTTTTCTTTGTGGGAACGTTTTGGGCAATGAGGTTGCCTAGCACTGCAAAGAAGGCTATAGTTATGATCAATAAACGCTTTGTCATGAAAATCATTTTTAAAAGAATCTAGGTGATACCAGACCACGGAACGAACGAACCAGTTCAAACCTAAGAAACACTTCAAAGGAACCATCGTTAAATCGTGTTCCCCCCAATTCTGTAATCTCTTTGTCGTAAGCCAGGCCCAGCATGAGTTGCTCTGATAACTGGAACCCAAAAAGCGCACTGGCGGCTGCGTCCCAGCGATAAGCCGCACCAAATGAAAACTTATCATTTAGCAAGAATGTTCCGGAAAAGTCGAGCTGCAAAGGAGCCCCACCAACTGCCTTCATCAAAAATGCCGGTTTAAACTTAAAATTGTAATTCAGGTCGAACACATACCCGGTGATCATATAGAAATTGAGTCGTTCTGTAGATTGAAACTGTACCGAATTAGCACTTCGCTGTGAATTATCAAAATAGTCGGTTTCCAGCATGTTAGGAGCAGAAAGTCCCAGATAGAAACGGTTGGTGTGATAATACACCCCAAAGCCAACATTAGGTGAAAAGTTATTGGTAATGTCGGCCCCATCATTAATGGGTTCCTGATCAAAATTCCTCAATTGCTGAAAGTCGAGATTCAACAAATTCCCGCCAAATTTTAGTCCGAAAGACAACTTCTTCTCATCTGCCAGGTCAAGTGTATATGACATTACGGCGTCGAGGTATGTTTCCTGAACCACTCCATTTCCAATATTGTCGTTGACCACAGAGATTCCATAACCAAGCTTGCTGTTCCGAATCGGAGAATGCAAATTAAGGGTTTGGGTTTTTGGAGCCCCGTCAAGACCTACCCACTGTGCTCTGTACATAGCCGCAATACTCAATTGCCCCCTGGATCCTGCATAAGCAGGATTCACACTCATGGTATTGTACATGTACTGGGTATACTGGGCATCCTGTTGTGCCTGCGAAGTATTACAGCTTGTGATTACCGCCAATATGGCAATGAATGCGTATTTATATAGTTTCATGTTTTTTGTCATCAATTATTTACTCACATAGAGGTAACCTGTATCTGTAATCCTTTCCTGACCTAAATCGTATTCAAAGATATAGAAATAAACCCCTGCAGGCAGGTAGTCATTTGTACTCAGTGTGGACCTTCCTCTCGACCTGCCATCGAAGACATTGTTCTGGTTGTTGTAATTATCACCTTCAAAGACTGCAATTCCCCATCGATTGTATATTCTCAGGGTATTGTTTTTTGCAAAATCCACATCCCTGATAAACAGGAAGTCGTTTCGACCATCGTTGTTAGGGGTCACCATCTGATTGACTTCTATCTTGAAGTCGGTAATCACCTGAGAAACCAGGACCGTTACAATCGCTGTATCACAATTGGTAAGATCGGCAATTTCACAAATCGTGTACTCTATGGTATAGGTGCCCGGAGGTGTTCCCGGTGCAACGCTAACAGTTCCGTCAGCATTGACTGTCAGAGGACCTGTTGGCGTAGAAGTGATGGTTACATCATCCGGATTAACCGGTTCCCCATTTAGGGTATCGTTATCCAGAACATTACTGTCTGTTACCAGTCCGCCTGCATCCCCATCAACGAGAACTCCCCTGAAATCATCGTCCACTGCATCTATTACATTAGGTCCCATGAGCACTTCTACGGTTACCGTTGCTGTGTCACAGTTTTCTGGATTGGCTACCTCACAAATTGTGTAGTCGATGGTATAGGTACCAGGAGCAGTATCCGGAGCGACACTTACAGTCCCATCAGCATTCACTGTAAGGGGCCCTGTTGGAGTTGAAGTGATTACCACATCAGCCGGATCAACCGGTTCTCCGTTTAAGGTATCGTTGTTTAATACATTACTGTCTGCCACCACACCACCAGTACTGCCATCAACCGGATTAGCTGTAAAATCATCATCAACCGCATCGATCACATTTGGGCCTTCCGCTACCACCACCGTCACGGTTGCAGTATCACAGTTCTCAGGATTTGCCACCTCGCAGATGGTATAGTCAATTGTATAGGTTCCGGGTGCTGTATCGGGCGCAACACTTACGGTTCCATCTGTATTTACCGTAAGCGGACCCGTTGGAGTTGAAGTGATTACCACATCAGCCGGATTAACCGGTTCTCCGTTTAACGTATCATTATCCAGAACATTACTATCAGCCACCACACCACCAGTACTGCCATCAACCGGATTAGCTGTAAAATCATCATCAACTGCATCAATCAGATTCGGGCCTTCCGCTACCACCACTGTCACGGTAGCAGTATCACAGTTGTCAGGATTTGCCACTTCGCAGATGGTATAGTCAATTGTATAGGTTCCGGGTGCTGTATCGGGCGCAACACTTACGGTTCCATCTGTATTTACCGTAAGCGGACCCGTTGGAGTTGAAGTGATTACCACATCAGCCGGATTAACCGGTTCTCCGTTTAACGTATCATTATCCAGAACATTACTATCAGCCACCACACCACCAGTACTGCCATCAACCGGATTAGCTGTAAAATCATCATCAACTGCATCAATCAGATTCGGGCCTTCCGCTACCACCACTGTCACGGTAGCAGTATCACAGTTGTCAGGATTTGCCACTTCGCAGATGGTATAGTCAATTGTATAGGTTCCGGGTGCTGTATCGGGCGCAACACTTACGGTTCCATCTGTATTTACCGTAAGTGGACCTGTTGGTGTTGAAGTTATTGTAACATCCGCAGGATCTACAGTAATCCCATCCAGGGTGTCGTTATCAAGCACATTACTATTCGCAACCACTCCTCCGGAAACACCATTTACAGGATTAGCAGAAAAATCATCATCCACAGCATCAATACCCGGCGGACCGACAATGATAGTTACAGTTGGATCATCAGGATTGCCATCCCCATCACTGTCGATATCTGTTGAATCGTCAGGATCGTCAGATAATGTACTGATAGGGCCATTATCAGGAATAAATGCAGTTACGGTTGCCGTATTCTGGAAACTTCCCGCATCGATATCTGCCTGGGTTATAGTGTAAGTAGCTGTAAACGTAGTACTATCTGATTGTCCCGGTTCAAGAGTCGTCAATGGCCCACCGATAACTTCCACCAGCGGATCAGTTACAGTGATATTCCCCAGCGGAACAGTTCCTACATTAGTTACTGTAAAGGTGTAACTGATCGTTTCCCCTACCTGGGCATACCCATCATTGTTTTCATCATTAAAAGTATCCACCTTGAGAACGATAATATTCGGGCCGGCATCAACTACTATGGTAACAGTAGCAGTATCACAATTTGTAGGATTGGCCACCTCACAAATAGTATAGTCTATGGTATAAGTGCCCGGACCCGTATCAGGAGCTACGCTTACCGTACCGTCGTCATTGACAGTCAGTGGTCCTGTGGGTGTTGATGTGATGGTCACATCATTAGGATCAACAGGCTGACCGTTTAAGGTATCATTGTCGAGTACATTGCTGTCTGCTACCACACCTCCGGCTACTCCATCCACAGGGTTAGCACTAAAGTCGTCATCCACAGCATCGATCACATTGGCACCGGGATCCACTACCACGGTCACCGAACCGGTGTCGCAATTGGTTGGGTTAGCTACCTCACAGATCGTATATTCAATAGTGTATGTTCCGGCAGCAGTGTTCGGAGCTACGCTTACCGTACCGTCGTCATTGACTGTCAGGGGTCCTGTGGGTGTTGATGTGATGGTCACATCAGCAGGGTCTACAGGCTGACCGTTAAGAGTATCATTGTCGAGCACATTGCTGTCAGCTACCACTCCTCCGGCTACTCCATCCACAGGGTTAGCACTAAAGTCGTCATCCACAGCATCGATCACATTGGCACCGGGATCCACTACCACGGTCACCGAACCGGTGTCGCAATTGGTTGGGTTAGCTACCTCACAGATCGTATATTCAATAGTGTATGTTCCGGCAGCAGTGTTCGGAGCTACGCTTACCGTACCGTCGTCATTGACTGTCAGGGGTCCTGTGGGTGTTGATGTGATGGTCACATCAGCAGGGTCTACAGGCTGACCGTTAAGAGTATCATTGTCGAGCACATTGCTGTCAGCTACCACTCCTCCGGCTACTCCATCCACAGGGTTAGCACTAAAGTCGTCATCCACAGCATCGATCACATTGGCACCGGGATCCACTACCACGGTCACCGAACCGGTGTCGCAATTGGTTGGGTTGGCTACCTCACAGATCGTATATTCAATAGTATAGGTTCCTGCAGCGGTGTTCGGAGCTACGCTTACCGTACCGTCGGTATTGACCGTCAGGGGTCCTGTGGGTGTTGATGTGATGGTCACATCAGCAGGGTCTACAGGCTGACCGTTAAGCGTATCATTGTCGAGCACATTGCTGTCAGCTACCACTCCTCCGGCTACCCCATCCACAGGATTCGCACTAAAGTCGTCATCCACAGCGTCGATCACATTGGCACCGGGATCCACTACCACGGTCACCGAACCGGTGTCGCAATTGGTTGGGTTGGCTACCTCACAGATCGTATATTCAATAGTATAGGTTCCTGCAGCGGTGTTCGGAGCTACGCTTACCGTACCGTCGGTATTGACCGTCAGGGGTCCTGTGGGTGTTGATGTGATGGTCACATCAGCAGGGTCTACAGGCTGACCGTTAAGCGTATCATTGTCGAGCACATTGCTGTCAGCTACCACTCCTCCGGCTAC
>NZ_JBGEWB010000001.1:605940-607237 GCF_041205185.1 Muriicola sp. SD30 | reverse complement strand
TCAGCAGGGTCTACAGGCTGACCGTTAAGCGTATCATTGTCGAGCACATTGCTGTCAGCTACCACTCCTCCGGCTACTCCATCTACAGGGTTCGCGCTAAAGTCGTCATCCACAGCGTCGATTGTATTTTCCCCAACTGTAATTGTCACTGTTGCAGAAGCACAAACGTCAGGCTCAGGATCAGTATTACACACCTGGTATATTATAGTGACAACAGAATTTGATTCTGAAGCGTCAGGAATGTATGATAGTTCGCCCGTCTCGGGATTAAAACTTACCGTTCCTGTTGCTGAACCTCCAATTCTGGTAAGACTTGTAGTTCCCTGATTATTCGGGTCATTATTGGGCAGGTAATCATCATTTGCAAGAATATTAATTACGACTTCTGTTTGTGCAGCCGTTTCACCCTCGTCATCTACTGCTGTTGCCACCAGAGGATTAGGGTCGCCCCCATTTGGGTTACCATCCTGATCACAGTCTAATAAGTCCCAGTCGGCTGAAGGAGTCAGGGTCTGACTAGCCAATACCAGAGAGCAGGGGTCAAGAGGATCTGTCTGATCAGCAACCTCATCTTCGTTGGTCACACCATCTCCATCACAGTCAAGCGCATTCCAATCAGCGGAGGTTGCGACTGTCTGACTCGCAAGTAAGAAATCACAGGGATCTAAAGGATCGGTTCCATCTGTATTTTCATCTCCGTTAGTTACTCCATCCCCATCACAATCGGCAGCAAGGAATTCGTCACTCTGGGCAACGGTTATGCTGTCCGCATTAAAGGAACACGGATCTAAGGGATCGGTTCCATCGGTTACTTCATCACTATTGGTCACCCCATCGCCATCGCAATCAGCGGCATTCCAGTCGGCTGAAGGATCTACAGTCTGACTTGCCAATACAAAGTCGCAGGCATCGAGTGGATCTGTATTATCGGTTAGTTCGTCACCATTGGTTACGCCATCACCGTCACAATCTTCAATCAGGTAATCCCCGCTTTGATCAAGGGTTACACTGTCCGGGTTATAGGAACATGGATCCTGGGGATCGGTTCCATCTGTATTTTCATCTCCGTTAGTTACTCCATCGCCGTCACAATCGGCAGCAAGGAAATCGTCACTTTGGGCAACGGTAATACTATCCGGATTAAAGGAGCAAGGATCAAGCGGATCTGTCTGATCAGTCACTTCATCACTATTGGTCACCCCATCACCATCACAATCAGCGGCATTCCAGTCGGCAGAAGGATCAACCGTCTGACTTGCCAATACAAAGTCGCAGGCATCGAGTGGATCTGTATTAT
>NZ_JBGEWB010000001.1:507787-605930 GCF_041205185.1 Muriicola sp. SD30 | reverse complement strand
GGCATTCCAGTCGGCAGAAGGATCAACCGTCTGACTTGCCAATACAAAGTCGCAGGCATCGAGTGGATCTGTATTATCGGTTAGTTCGTCACCATTGGTTACGCCATCACCGTCACAATCTTCAACCAGGTAATCCCCACTTTGATCAAGGGTTACACTGTCAGGATTATAGGAACACGGATCCAGGGGATCGGTTCCATCGGTAACTTCATCACTATTGGTAACTCCATCACCATCGCAATCAGAGGCATTCCAATCGTCTGAAGGGTCTACGGTCTGACTAGCAAGGATAAAATCACATGGGTCGTTTGGATCGGTTCCGTCATCTTCTTCATCGTCATCTGTTACTCCATCCCCGTCAGAATCCCCATCATTATCGGGATCCAGATAGTCTGGTGTACCATCATCATCGGTATCATCATCTGTGGGGTCCCCATTTTCATTATCGTCCTCATCAGGAGTATCAATACCATCACCATCATCATCGAGATCACGGTAGTTCACGTCATCAGTCCCATCGGTATCGGGAAGGTCATTGGCCGGATCATTTATTTCGTCATTTACATCAAATCCATCATTAGGATTTAAACCTTCATAACCGTCATCCAAGCCGTCCCCATCCGAATCATTTCCTGTAAAGGTCTGATCGGGGATACCGTCAAAATTAAAATCATTCCCTTCATTATTGTCAGGAACAGTATCATTATCTGTATCGAGGTCTCTGAAATCTACCTCATCTGTCCCGTCAGTGTTCTGGGGAGTAATCCCATTATTCTCATAAGCATCGTCGAGCCCGTCATTGTCCGTGTCCATCCCGGTAGGTGGCACATAGCCGGCTGTCGTCTGAGCTTCTACATTATCAGGAATTCCATCATTGTCAGAATCGATATCCCTGTAATCGGGATTGTTGTCACCATCTGTATTAACAGGATCTAATCCTTCACCAGCTCCGGGAGAACTTTCATAATGATCATCAAGGCCGTTGCCGTCGCTGTCGTTGGTACAAACAGGTATAAATCCGGAGGTTGTCTGAGCTTCCACGTTGTCGAGGATCCCATCATTATCCGAATCGATGTCGATATAATCCGGAATACCGTCCCCATCTGTATCAACAGGGGTTAGGCCGCATGGCTCAGGTACTTCAGGACATGGTCCCAAGGTATCGCCATGATCGAGGTGAGCCTGCACAGCTGATGGTGCTACGGTGATCTCGTGGTACCCGTTGCGTGGGTTGTTTGGACTTTTATCTTCTTTATGACAAAGGGTAACCTTGTCTTTACCTTTATACTTAGCCTCTTTACTATTGTAATTACAGACTCCGTCTCCGTCATCATCATCATCATCGTCGTCATCGTCACCTTCATTATTACAGGCATATATGTCATCAAGTCCGTCACCATTCGCATCAATTCCCGAAGGAGCAAGGTAACCTGCGTCAGTCTGGGCTTCTATATTATCGAGAATCCCATCATTATCCGAATCGATGTCAAGGGAGTTAGGGATTCCGTCACCATCAGTATCAGTTTGTTCTCCTTCTACAGTATCGAGAATACCATCATTGTCATCATCGATATCATCTTTGTCCTTAATACCATCACCATCTGTATCCTTACCCTTGGAAAGCTCCAAAGTAACAGCGATCGGATCAATACTTCCATAGGAATCAGGCGAAGGTATTAACAGGAAAAAGGAAATAAGTAAAGTGACAAAAAGAGTTTTTTGTCCCTTATAAAAAGTAATGTTCTCCATATAGGCTAGCTTTGTTTATCTCAAGCACCATAACGTGGATAAATTACTTTTGGTAAGATTTTGGGAATCTAACAGTAGCCTGCAAGATATGGCATTCAGGAAGATCATCAAATTGTTTCCAGCCTTTCTTTTCTGACTATCTTTAACCGACCTGAATAATCGATAAACTGAATTTAAGTAGGTTTTTTCTTACAATTTATATCTTCGAATTTTGCTGAATCCCAAACAGTTTGCTTCCCTTTATCGAAGTTATCTGCAGCTCATCCCTTTTGCTGTGTATTTGGTCTAAATTTCAAATTTGGAAAAAACATAAGGGAACCATTCCTCTTATAAGGGTGGTATACCGATCTCATCCAGATAAAATCCATTACTTTTGCAAAAATTTTTTTAGTGAATTTTAAACAGGAAATAGCAAAACGCCGGACATTTGGGATCATCTCCCACCCTGATGCGGGAAAGACCACCCTTACCGAAAAATTACTCTTATTCGGGGGGGCCATCCAGGAGGCCGGGGCAGTTAAAAATAACAAGATAAAGAAGTCGGCCACCAGCGACTTTATGGAGATTGAAAGGCAAAGGGGAATTTCCGTTGCCACCTCTGTACTTGCATTTATTTACAGGGATAAAAAGATCAATATTCTCGACACCCCGGGTCACAAGGATTTCGCAGAGGATACTTTCAGAACCTTAACGGCAGTAGACAGCGTTATTGTCGTAATTGATGTTGCCAAAGGGGTGGAAGAACAGACCGAGAAACTGGTGGAAGTCTGCAGGATGAGGAAAATCCCTATGATCGTTTTTATCAATAAACTCGACCGGGAAGGAAAAGATGCATTTGATCTTCTTGACGAGGTGGAACAGAAATTAGGCCTTACTGTTAGCCCTTTGAGTTTTCCCATTGGTATGGGATACGATTTTAAAGGCATCTACAACATTTACGAGAAAAACATTAACCTTTTTAGCGGGGATAGTAAAAAAAATATAGAAGAGACCATCGCTTTTGACGACCTCAGCAATCCGGATCTCGATAAAATAATTGGGAACACTTCAGCCGATACCCTCAGGGAAAACCTCGAGCTCATTGAAGGTGTTTATCCCCCTTTTAACAAGGAAGCCTATCTGGCCGGAAATCAGCAACCTGTTTTCTTTGGTTCCGCACTGAATAATTTTGGAGTTCGGGAATTGCTTGATTGTTTTATTGAGATCGCACCGCCACCCAGGGACAAAATGGCTGAAGAGCGCCTGGTAAAAGCCGATGAGAAACAAATGACCGGCTTTGTCTTTAAGATACACGCCAATATGGACCCTAAACACAGGGATCGACTCGCGTTTGTAAAAGTGGTCTCCGGGACTTTTGAGCGCAATAAACCCTACCTGCATGTCAGGCATGACAAAAAGCTTAAATTCTCCAGTCCCAATGCTTTTTTTGCTGAGAAGAAAGAGATTGTAGACACCTCATTTCCAGGGGATATTGTTGGCCTTCACGATACCGGGAACTTTAAGATCGGGGACACACTAACGGAAGGGGAAAGTATACACTACAAAGGAATACCCAGTTTTTCCCCGGAACATTTCAGATATATCAACAATGCCGACCCAATGAAGGCGAAGCAGTTGTACAAAGGGATCGACCAGCTTATGGATGAAGGGGTGGCCCAGTTATTTACCCTTGAACTCAATGGCAGGAAGGTGATCGGTACAGTGGGAGCTCTGCAGTATGAGGTTATTCAGTATCGTCTCGAGCACGAATACGGCGCTAAATGCACCTATGAGAATTTCCCGGTACACAAAGCCTGCTGGGTAGAACCGGAGGACCCTGGTAGTGAAGAATTCAGGGAATTTAAAAGAGTAAAGCAAAAATTCCTCGCTACTGATAAACGAGGGCAGCTGGTATTCCTGGCTGATTCGGCATTTTCATTGCAAATGACTCAACAGAAATACCCTAAGGTGAAATTGCATTTTACGTCTGAATTCGCATAAAATACAGTATAAATTAGGCAAAAAAAATCCGGAACATATTCCGGATTTTTTGTTTTATGCCTCCCCAGTTGGCCCGAAATTCAACGGGATAGGAGGTTGTTCATAGTCCTTAATGGTTCCATGTGCGTTTTCAAACCTACTAACATTGTCACTCAGCGCCTTGAGGAATTTCTTGGCGTGCTGAGGAGTGAGTACGATCCTGCTCTTTACCTTGGCTTTGGGAGCCCCCGGCATCAGACTGATAAAATCTATAACAAACTCGGACACGGAATGATTGATGATAGCCAGGTTTGAATACACCCCTTCGGCCATTTTTTCATCCAGTTCTATATTGATCTGTTTTTGCTTTTTGTCTTTTTCGGCCATGGCCTGATATTTTAGAGTTAAACAAAAAACCCCCAACCTGAAGGTTGAGGGTTTTGGTATTAGAATTTTAATTCTTCCTTGCGGGCCATGATCTCATCGTACTCCTGTTTGGAGCCCACGATGATAGATTCATAATCTCGCATTCCTGTACCGGCGGGTATTTTATGCCCAACAATAACATTTTCCTTCAGGCCTTCAAGATCATCAACCTTACCGCTTACCGCTGCCTCGTTTAATACTTTGGTCGTTTCCTGGAAGGATGCGGCCGAAATAAACGATTTGGTTTGCAGTGATGCCCTGGTAATACCCTGGAGAACCGGTGTAGCAGTTGCTGCAACGGCATCTCTGGCAGTAACCAGATTTTTATCTGAGCGTTTCAGGATAGAATTCTCGTCTCTTAAATCACGTGCAGAAATGATCTGCCCGGGTTTAAGGTTTTCAGATTCTCCGGCATCTTCAACAACTTTTTTGCCGTAGATCTCGTCGTTCTCCCTAATGAAATCGTCCTTGTGGACTAATTGATTTTCAAGGAATATTGTATCTCCCGGATCCTCAATACGCACTTTACGCATCATCTGGCGAACAACCACTTCAAAGTGCTTGTCATTGATCTTCACCCCTTGCAGACGATATACCTCCTGTACCTCATTTACAAGATACTGCTGAACAGCAGAAGGACCTTTTATGGCCAGGATGTCTTCAGGCGTGATAGAACCATCAGACAATGGCATTCCTGCCCTCACATAGTCATTTTCCTGTACAAGGATCTGGTTCGAAAGTTTGACAAGGTATTTCTTCTGTTCGCCCAACTTTGATTCAATGATGATCTCTCGGTTTCCTCTTTTGATTTTACCAAAGGAAACAACCCCGTCAATTTCTGAAACTACAGCTGGATTAGAAGGATTACGCGCTTCGAATAACTCTGTTACTCTTGGCAGACCTCCTGTAATATCTCCTGCTTTTGCAGATTTACGTGGTATTTTCACCAGAATCTTACCTTCCTTAATCTTATCTCCGTCATCAACCATGATGTGAGAACCTACAGGTAAATTGTAGGAACGCAGCACTTCATCTTTGGTATTTTTGATCAGCAGTGTTGGAATAAGCTTTTTATTCCTCGATTCAGAAATTACTTTCTCCTGGAATCCGGTTTGCTCATCAATTTCCACCTGGTAAGTTACTCCCTGCTCTATATTTTCATAGGCAATTTTACCCGGGAATTCAGAAACAATAACACCGTTATAAGGATCCCACTGACAGATCAACTGACCTTTTTTCAGTTTCGCTCCGTTCTTGATAAATATCTGAGATCCGTAAGGAATGTTATTGGTACTCAGCGTAATTCCTGTTTTACCATCTACAATCTTTACCTCAGAGGTTCTGGAGATCACAATATCTACAGGCTTACCTTCACTATTCTCGCCTTTTACGATACGCAGGTCCTCAATTTCAGCCTTGCCGTCGAATTTGGCTTCCAGCTTATTGTCTTCCGAAATGTTACCGGCAATACCTCCAACGTGGAAGGTACGCAGCGTAAGCTGTGTTCCCGGTTCCCCGATTGACTGTGCAGCCACAACACCAACCGCTTCACCTCGCTGTACCATTTTATTGGTCGCCAGGTTTCTTCCGTAGCATTTCGCACAGATTCCTTTCTGAGCTTCGCATGTAAGTGCTGATCTCACTTCAACCCTTTCAATTGGAGAAGCTTCAATTTTTCTTACATCGGCCTCCATGATCTGTTGTCCTGCCTTGAGAAGAAGTTCTTCTGTCAGCGGGTCATATACATCGTGTAAGGCAACCCGGCCAAGAATCCTTTCTCCCAGGGTTTCCACCACCTCTTCATTCTTCTTAAGCGCTTCAACTTCAATACCTCTCAGTGTATCGCAATCTTCAATATTGACGATTACATCCTGAGAAACATCAACGAGTCGTCGCGTAAGGTAACCAGCATCTGCTGTTTTTAGGGCGGTATCTGCCAATCCTTTACGTGCACCGTGAGTGGATATAAAGTATTCCAGAATAGAAAGTCCCTCTTTAAAGTTAGAAAGAATCGGGTTTTCGATAATCTCTCCTCCTCCTGCTGTGGATTTCTTTGGTTTTGCCATCAATCCCCTCATTCCGGTAAGCTGTCTGATCTGTTCTTTAGACCCCCTTGCTCCGGAATCGAGCATCATATACACAGAGTTGAAGCCCTGCTGGTCTTCCCGAATCCTCTTCATAGCCAACTCTGTAAGCATGGCGTTTGTGGAGGTCCATACATCGATCACCTGATTATAGCGTTCGTTGTTGGTGATCAGACCCATATTATAATTCATCATAATGCCATCAACCTGTTGGTTGGCATCATCGATCATTTCGTGTTTTTCCTGTGGGATAATGATATCCCCGAGGCTAAAGGACAAGCCACCTTTAAAGGCAAACTCGTATCCCATTGTCTTGATTTTGTCAAGGAAATCAGCTGTTGTTGGCACATCAGTTACAGAAAGTATCTTTCCGATAATATCCCTCAGCGATTTTTTGTTCAGTACATCATTGACATAACCAGCTTGTTCAGGTACTACCATATTAAATAGAACCCTTCCTACTGTTGTCTGTATGATCTGATTAACCAGCTCTCCTTCTTCATTAAAATCCTTCGCCCTTACTTTAATACCAGCGTTGAGTTCAACCCTGCCCTCATTAAAGGCAATCACTACCTCTTCATAAGAGTAAAAAGTAAGTCCTTCTCCCTTAACCGGCGTTTCCTTGGTCGACTTCCTTTCTTTGGTCATATAGTACAATCCGAGTACCATATCCTGAGAAGGAACCGTAATAGGTGAACCGTTTGCGGGATTAAGTATGTTGTGCGATGCCAGCATCAACAGTTGTGATTCCAGGATCGCTTCAGGGCCTAACGGAAGGTGAACTGCCATCTGATCCCCGTCAAAATCTGCGTTAAATGCAGTACATACCAGGGGATGCAGGCGAATAGCCTTTCCTTCGATCAATTTTGGCTGAAAGGCCTGAATTCCCAATCTGTGTAGCGTGGGGGCCCTGTTGAGTAATACAGGATGTCCTTTAAGAACATTTTCAAGTATATCCCAAACTACCGGCTCTTTCTTATCGATGATCTTTTTGGCTGATTTTACAGTCTTAACGATCCCTCTTTCAATCAGTTTCCTGATTACAAATGGCTTGTAAAGCTCTGCAGCCATATCTTTCGGCAAACCGCACTCATACAAACTCATTTCAGGACCTACTACGATCACTGAACGAGCAGAATAATCAACACGTTTTCCCAGGAGGTTCTGACGGAACCTACCTTGTTTCCCTTTAAGGGAATCGGAAAGAGACTTTAATGGTCGGTTCGACTCGGTTTTAACAGCCGATGCTTTTCTTGTATTATCAAAAAGGGAGTCAACAGCTTCCTGAAGCATCCTTTTCTCATTTCTGAGGATGACTTCGGGGGCTTTGATTTCCATCAATCGCTTTAAACGGTTATTTCTGATGATCACCCTTCTGTACAGATCATTAAGGTCAGAAGTGGCAAATCGACCACCATCAAGTGGTACTAATGGCCTCAGTTCTGGTGGGATCACAGGAACTACCTTCATAATCATCCATTCAGGCCTGTTCTCCCGGTTATCCTGAGATTCACGTAAAGCCTCCACTACCTGAAGTCGCTTCAGGGCTTCCGTCTTACGCTGCTTCGAGGTTTCCGTATTGGCCTTGTGTCTCAGATTATAGGAAAGCTCTTTAAGGTCGATCCTCGACAACAAATCAATCAAACATTCAGCACCCATTTTAGCAATAAACTTATTGGGGTCAGAATCTTCCAGGTATTGATTTTCCGGTGGAATCGATTCCATGATGTTCAGATATTCCTCTTCTGTGAGGAAATCGAGCATCTTCAGTTCTTCTCCTTCCGGTCCTTGTGCAATTCCGGGCTGAATAACTACATAGCGCTCGTAGTAAATGATCATATCGAGCTTCTTGGAGGGCAAGCCCAGCAAGTAACCTATTTTGTTGGGAAGGGAACGGAAATACCAGATATGGGCAACAGGAACCACCAGATTGATGTGTCCTACCCGGTCTCTACGTACTTTTTTCTCAGTTACCTCAACCCCACAACGATCACATACGATGCCGCGGTATCGGATCCTTTTGTACTTTCCACAAGCACACTCGTAATCTTTTACCGGCCCAAAGATGCGCTCACAGAACAAACCATCCCTTTCAGGCTTGTGTGTTCTGTAGTTAATTGTTTCAGGTTTGAGGACTTCACCTCTCGACTCCGCCAGAATGGATTCCGGAGATGCCAGGCCAATGGAAATCTTGTTAAACCTCTTTACTGCTGTGTTATCGTGATGTCTAGCCATAATGCTATTAGTGATACTAAATTAAATGTGTAACAGGTACTCTAATTATTCTTCCAATCTGATATCCAAGCCCAAACCTTTAAGTTCGTGCATCAATACGTTGAAAGATTCTGGTAATCCAGGTTCCGGCATGGTTTCGCCTTTTACGATCGACTCGTAAGTTTTCGCCCTTCCGATAACGTCATCCGACTTTACAGTAAGGATTTCCCTTAATGTTGCCGACGCGCCATATGCCTGCAGTGCCCAAACTTCCATCTCTCCAAATCGCTGTCCACCAAACTGGGCTTTTCCTCCCAGGGGTTGCTGCGTTATCAAAGAATACGGTCCTATGGAACGTGCGTGCATCTTATCATCGACCATATGTCCTAATTTCAGCATGTAGATCACACCTACAGTTGCTGCCTGGTCGAATCGTTCACCGGTTCCTCCATCGTACAGATAGGTATGCCCGAATTGAGGAACACCTGCTTCTTCTGTCAGATTATCGATCTGTTCAATGGTGGCCCCATCAAAGATCGGAGTGGCAAATTTCTTGTCTAATTTCTGACCTGCCCATCCGAGAACTGTTTCGTAAATCTGCCCGATATTCATCCTCGAAGGTACTCCCAGAGGGTTTAATACGATATCTACGGGCGTTCCGTCTTCAAGGAAAGGCATGTCTTCCTGGCGAACAATACGGGCAACAATACCTTTGTTTCCGTGTCGTCCTGCCATCTTATCCCCTACCTTCAGTTTTCTCTTCTTGGCGATATATACCTTAGCCAGTTTCATGATCCCAGCAGGAAGTTCATCCCCGACAGAAATAGTAAACTTATCTCTTCTGAGATTCCCCTGCAGATCGTTTAACTTGATCTTATAATTGTGCAGAAGATCAGCTACCATCGCATTGGTTGCCTTGTCTGTTGTCCAGCTTCCGCTAACCAGGTGGGCGAAATCATCCACAGCGTTCAGCATCTTCATGGTGTATTTCTTACCCTTAGGTAATACTTCTTCCCCAAGATCATTGGCAACCCCCTGAGAGGTTTTTCCATTGATCATTTTGAAAAGTTTTTCCACCAGAACATCTTTCAGCTCCTGAAATTTCACTTCGTATTCAAGTTCCAGCGCGTTGATCGCTTCCTTGTCTTCAGATCGCTTTCGCTTATCCTTGATCGACCTGGAGAATAATTTCTTGTCGATTACCACACCCCTCAATGAAGGAGAAGCCTTTAAAGAGGCGTCTTTTACATCTCCGGCTTTATCTCCGAAAATTGCCCTGAGCAGTTTCTCTTCCGGAGTTGGATCTGATTCTCCCTTAGGAGTGATCTTCCCGATTAGAATGTCTCCCGGTTTTACCTCGGCCCCAATACGAATCATTCCGTATTCATCAAGGTCCTTAGTTGCTTCTTCTGAAACGTTGGGAATATCATTGGTAAGCTCTTCAGCTCCCAGCTTAGTGTCCCTAACTTCCAGAGAATATTCATCGATATGGATGGAGGTGAAAATATCTTCACGGACCACCTTTTCTGAGATTACGATAGCATCCTCAAAATTGTATCCTTTCCATGGCATAAAGGCCACTTTCAGGTTTCTACCTAGGGCCAGTTCTCCACTTTCGGTGGCATAACCCTCACAAAGAACCTGACCTTTCTTAACCTTGTCACCTTTCTTAACGATCGGCTTAAGGTTGATACTGGTTCCCTGGTTGGTTTTCCTGAACTTAACCAACTCGTAGGTCTTTGAATCGTCCTCAAAACTCACCATACGTTCCTCTTCGGATCTGCTGTATTTGATGGTGATCTTCTTGGAATCTACATACTCAATTACTCCGTCTCCCTCAGCATTGATCAATACTCTTGAATCTGAAGCCACCTGTCTTTCTAGTCCGGTCCCAACAATAGGCGACTGGGGTTTTAAGAGAGGTACAGCCTGACGCATCATGTTTGATCCCATCAAAGCCCTGTTGGCATCATCGTGTTCCAGGAAAGGAATAAGAGAAGCCGAAATAGATGCAATCTGATTAGGTGCAACGTCTGTATAGTTTACTTCTGAAGGATCTACTACGGGGAAATCTCCTTCTTCACGGGCAATGACCTTTTCACGATCAATGGTTCCGTCTTTTTTCAGAGGGATATTCGCCTGAGAGATCTTCATTCCTTCTTCTTCTTCCGCACTGAGGTAGATAAATTCTTTGGTATCAACTTTTCCTTTAGCAACCTTGCGATAAGGAGTTTCAAGGAAGCCCATTGAATTGACTTTTGCAAAAACAGACAGTGAAGAAATAAGTCCGATATTAGGTCCTTCCGGCGTTTCAATAGGACAAAGTCGGCCGTAATGAGTATAGTGAACGTCCCTTACCTCAAAACCGGCTCTTTCCCTTGATAAACCACCTGGCCCTAGTGCAGACAACCTCCTTTTATGCGTAATTTCCGCAAGGGGATTCGTCTGGTCCATAAACTGTGAGAGCTGATTCGTTCCAAAGAAAGAATTGATCACAGAAGAGAGTGTCTTCGCGTTAATCAGGTCGATCGGGGTAAATACTTCATTATCCCTTACGTTCATCCTTTCACGGATTGTTCTTGCCATACGGGCAAGACCAACACCGAACTGAGAAGAAAGTTGTTCCCCAACTGTCCTTACCCTTCGGTTAGAAAGGTGATCGATATCATCAATCTCTGCCTTGGAATTAATCAATTCAATAAGATACTTGATGATGGTGATGATATCCTCTTTAGTAAGGACCTGTTTGTCCATCCCGATATCAAGTCCCAGTTTTTTATTCATCCGGTACCTTCCTACTTCACCCAGGTTGTATCGCTGATCAGAGAAGAACAACTTGTCGATGATACCTCTGGCAGTTTCTTCATCCGGCGGTTCAGCATTTCTCAACTGGCGGTAGATGTGTTCAACCGCTTCTTTTTCAGAGTTGGTAGGGTCTTTTTGCAGGGTATTGTGAATAATGGCATAATCACTCTGCGCATTATTCTCCTTGTGCAATAAAATCGTTTTTACATCAGCGTCAATGATCTGCTGAATATGATCTTTTTCCAGTACAGTATCCCTGTCGAGGACGATCTCGTTTCTTTCAATAGAAACAACCTCTCCTGTATCTTCATCCACAAAATCTTCATGCCAGGTATTGAGAACTCTGGCAGCGAGTTTTCTGCCCAATACCTTGGTAAGGCCAGTTTTGGAAACTTTTACCTCTTCAGATAGGTCGAAAATCTCAAGGATATCCTTATCTCTTTCGAAACCAATAGCCCTGAATAAAGTGGTTACTGGTAATTTTTTCTTTCGGTCGATATAAGCGTACATAACGCTATTGATATCGGTCGCGAATTCAATCCAGGATCCTTTAAATGGGATTACCCGGGCAGAGTATAATTTAGTTCCGTTTGCGTGGAACGACTGTCCGAAGAAAACTCCCGGAGAACGGTGCAGCTGAGAAACTACAACACGCTCGGCTCCATTGATCACAAAAGTTCCACTGGGGGTCATGTAGGGAATCGTTCCCAGGTATACATCCTGTACGATGGTTTCAAAATCCTCATGTTCGGGATCTGTACAGTAGAGTTTTAGCCTTGCCTTAAGTGGCACGCTATAGGTGAGACCACGCTCAATACACTCCTGGATGGAGTAACGTGGCGGATCTATGAAATAATCAAGGAACTCCAGCACAAACTGGTTCCTCGTATCGGTGATGGGAAAGTTTTCCATGAAGGTGTTGTACAAGCCTTCATTGCCCCTTTCGTCAGATTTTGTTTCAAGCTGAAAAAAATCTTGAAATGACTTAATCTGAATGTCCAAGAAATCCGGATAATCCGGTATGTTCTTAGCGGATGCGAAACTTATTCTTTCAGTTTGTTTTGTGAACATCTATGGACAAAATTTTGAACGTGAATACTATAATGGGTTGTATACGACTTCGTATACTATCTATAAAAGGGTTTAGGTCTAGCCACCCTGAGGGCGGAAAGACCTAAACCAAAACCATATGGTCGTCGCAATTATTTAAGCTCAACTTCTGCTCCTGCTTCTTCCAAAGATTTTTTGATGCCTTCAGCTTCGTCTTTAGACACAGCTTCTTTAACGGCTTTTGGTGCGCTGTCAACAATGTCTTTAGCATCTTTCAGTCCAAGACCAGTTAATTCTTTCACCAATTTAACTACGGCGAGTTTAGATCCACCTGCAGCTGTAAGGATAACATCAAATTCTGTTTTCTCTTCTGCGGCTTCAGCTTCTCCACCTCCGGCAGCACCACCAGCAACAGCTACAGCTGCAGCAGCGGGCTCAATACCGTATTCTTCTTTTAGGATATCAGCTAATTCGTTCACTTCTTTTACAGTGAGATTAACCAATTGTTCTGCGAAATCTTTTAAATCTGCCATTTTTCTATCGTTTAATAAAATTTTAAAATTATGCTTGTTTTAGTGCGTACTGATTATTTTTCTGATAAGGTTTTCAGGATACCGGCCAGTTTGCCACCACCCGACTTAAGGCCGGAGATCACATTCTTAGCAGGAGACTGGAGCAATCCGATGATATCACCGATTACTTCTTCCTTCGATTTAATACCTACCAGGGTTTCCAACTTATCATCTCCTACAAAGATGGCCTCTTCAATAAAGGCACCTTTAAGTAAGGGTTTATCCGATTTTTTACGAAAGGTTTTGATAAGTTTTGCCGGGGCATTCCCGGTTTCGGAGAACATTAAAGAGGTATTGCCCGCAAGCACCTCCGGAAGTTCACCAAATTCTTTGTCAGAAGCCTCCATGGCTTTTGCCAATAAAGTGTTCTTCACCACTGACAACTTGATATTTGCCTTAAAGCAGGCTCTTCTCAAATCTGAAGTGGTCATAGCGTCCAAGCCCGAAATATCTGCCAGATAAATGGTAGTATTCTCGGCCAGTTGCGCAGTCAGATCTTTTATTACTATAGCTTTTTCTTCTCTTGTCATTACGTTACATTTTCAGAATTAAACCGCTTTTGGATCTAATTGTACACTGGGACTCATGGTACTTGACATGTAAATGCTTTTCATGTACACACCTTTGGCCGCTGTGGGCTTCATCTTATTCAGGGTATCTAAAAGTTCTTTGGCGTTGCCAGCGATCTTATCAGCCGAAAAAGAAGCTTTTCCGATGGCCGCATGGACAATTCCAGTCTTATCTACCTTAAAATCGATTTTACCTGCTTTTACCTCAGAGACCGCTTTAGCGATATCCATGGTTACTGTTCCGGTCTTAGGATTGGGCATGAGTCCACGAGGTCCGAGAATTCTTCCCAGAGGTCCAAGTTTACCCATTACGCTTGGCATGGTGATGATCACATCAACATCGGTCCAACCGCCCTTGATCTTATCCAGATACTCATCTAATCCGACGAAATCTGCACCGGCTTCTGTAGCTTCCGCCTCTTTATCAGGAGTTACCAGTGCCAAAACTTTCACATCTTTTCCTGTTCCGTGTGGTAGGGTTACTACTCCACGAACCATCTGATTTGCTTTTCTGGGATCTACTCCCAGGCGAACAGCCAGATCAACGGATGCGTCAAATTTAGTATTGGTGATTTCCTTTATAAGGGACGAAGCTTCTTCTATGGAATAGAGCTTATCTTTTTCAATTTTAGCCCTGGCTTCCTTTTGCTTCTTAGTTAACTTTGCCATAAAAAAATGCTTTATAAGATTTTAAAAAGGTCTTTTACCTGCAACTTTGAGACCCATAGATCTCGCAGTACCGGCGACCATGCTCATTGCTGATTCAACAGTAAATGCATTTAAATCTACCATTTTGTCTTCTGCAATTGCCTTAACCTGATCCCAGGTAACGTTTCCTGATTTTACTCGGTTAGGTTCGCCAGATCCTTTTTTAATCTTAGCCGCTTCCATAAGTTGTACTGCCGCTGGCGGTGTCTTTACGACAAAGTCGAACGACTTGTCTTTATACACGGTGATAACCACAGGCAGGATCTTACCCTGCTTGTCCTGAGTTCTGGCATTAAATTGCTTACAGAACTCCATGATGTTAACGCCGGCAGCACCTAAAGCGGGTCCAACCGGTGGCGATGGATTCGCGACACCTCCCCTAACTTGTAGTTTAACTACTTTACTTACTTCTTTTGCCATTGTTTAAAATTAAATTTCAAACCGTGTTTAATTTGGAAGCAACACAGCTCTTATATATGTAACACTTGTATTAAACTTTTTCTACCTGCATATAGCTGAGTTCCAGAGGAGTCTTTCTCCCAAAAATCTTTACCATCACCTCCAGCTTTCTCTTTTCTTCATTGATACGTTCAACGGTTCCATTAAAGCCGTTGAATGGACCATCTATTACTTTTACGGTCTCACCTAAAACAAAAGGTATGGCTACACTGTCTGTATTTACAGCCAGTTCATCCACCTTACCAAGCATACGGTTTACTTCCGATTTCCTCAGCGGGACAGGATCACCACCTTTAGTTTCTCCTAAAAAGCCAATTACATTGGTAATAGACCTTATAATATGTACCATTTCTCCTCCCAGGTTGGCTTTGATCATAATGTATCCAGGAAAGTATACTCTCTCCTTGTTGATCTTTTTTCCATTCCTGATCTGAACAACTTTTTCTGTTGGTACAAGAACCTCTTCCAGATAGTCACCAAAACCGGCTCTTTCTACTTCAGATTTGATATAGCCTTTGATCTTGTTTTCCTGACCACTAACGGCTCTTACCACATACCATTTTTTCTCCAATACTTCAGACATAGAACCGATTAATTTAAGGTATCAAAATACAGTTGAATTAACTTGCTAAAAACCGTATCCACACCCCAGGTAGCCAAGGCGAATAAAATGGAAAATACAGCGACAATTACCATCAGGTTTGAAGACTCTGCCCTGGTGGGCAAAGTAACATTGTGCTTCAATTCTTCAAAAGATTCTTTAATATAGGTAATCATCTTGTACTTGTTTTTGGGTTGTGAAATTCTTCTTCGATAATTTTTCCAACCGTCTCTGTTTGTGCACGGGAGGAGAGACTCGAACTCCCGACACCTGGTTTTGGAGACCAGTGCTCTACCAACTGAGCTACACCCGTATTTATTTACATTGAAAGGCATCCCGCCGTAGCGGGATACCCTTAAGTATATAAACTTTTACTTTTTAATCTAAAATTTTGGTGACCTGTCCGGCTCCTACAGTTCTACCTCCCTCACGGATAGCGAAACGCAGTCCGACGCTAAGGGCAATAGGCTGAAGAAGATCAACAGTAATGGTAAGGTTATCCCCTGGCATTACCATCTCAACACCACTAGGAAGATTAATAGTTCCAGTAACGTCGGTTGTTCTTACATAGAACTGTGGACGATAGTTGTTGTGGAATGGAGTGTGTCTTCCGCCTTCTTCTTTTTTAAGGATATAAACTTCCGCTTCAAATTTGGCGTGTGGTGTAACCGATCCCGGCTTACAAATAACCATACCTCTTTTGATGTCAGACTTCTCAATTCCTCTTAAAAGGATACCAACGTTATCACCAGCTTCTCCTCTGTCAAGGATTTTACGGAACATTTCAACCCCTGTAATTGTAGAAGTTAATTTTTCAGCTCCCATTCCGATGATATCTACAGGATCTCCTGTGTTGGCCACCCCGGTTTCAATTCTTCCGGTAGCAACTGTTCCACGTCCTGTGATAGTGAATACATCTTCAACTGGCATCAGGAATGGCTTGTCTACATCCCTTTCCGGCAATTCGATCCATGTATCAACAGCTTCCATCAACTCCATTACGGTATCTACCCATTTTTGCTCCCCGTTGAGGGCTCCAAGAGCAGAACCAGAAATTACAGGTCCGTTGTCTCCATCGTACTCGTAGAAAGAAAGCAATTCTCTTACTTCCATTTCAACAAGCTCCAACAATTCTTCATCATCCACCATGTCAACCTTGTTAAGGAAAACAACGATTCGTGGAATACCTACCTGACGTCCTAAAAGGATGTGCTCGCGAGTTTGTGGCATCGGTCCGTCAGTTGCAGCAACAACAAGGATCGCTCCGTCCATCTGAGCAGCACCTGTAACCATGTTCTTTACATAGTCAGCGTGACCAGGACAATCTACGTGAGCATAGTGACGATTTGCAGTCTGATACTCAACGTGTGACGTATTGATCGTAATACCCCTTTCTTTTTCTTCAGGAGCATTATCAATAGAATCAAAGCTTCTTACTTCAGATAATCCTGCGTTGGATAATACTGTAGTAATAGCTGCTGTCAATGTAGTTTTACCGTGATCTACGTGTCCAATAGTACCAATATTTAAGTGCGGTTTGGAACGATCAAAAGTTTCCTTTGCCATTTTTGTGGATTTTAATCTTAGTTTATATTAGTGTACAAATGTTTTTCTTCGCAGAGCCAACGACGGGAATTGAACCCGTGACCTCTTCCTTACCAAGGAAACGCTCTACCCCTGAGCTACGTCGGCATTTTGGGTGTTTAGTTTATGTTCAGGGACTTGTGACCACACCCTTGCAACCATCACCCCAAACAGCAAACGTTTACTCAAAGTTCTAGAGCGGGAGACCGGGTTCGAACCGGCGACATTCAGCTTGGAAGGCTGACGCTCTACCAACTGAGCTACTCCCGCATTAATTTTGGTATTCCAATATGTCAGGGAATTAATCCCGAACGCTTTTTTATCTTCCGCAATGCTCCGCAATTCAATGTGGCACTGCTCTCAGATCATTCTCGTGGGGAGAGCAGGATTCGAACCTGCGAAGACATAGTCAGCAGATTTACAGTCTGCCCTCGTTGGCCGCTTGAGTATCTCCCCTCTTTTTTATTCCTTTTTTTGAGCCGATAGAGGGACTCGAACCCACGACCTGCTGATTACAAATCAGCTGCTCTAGCCAGCTGAGCTACATCGGCTTTAAGCGCCTTTAAATGCATAAAAAAGTCCGCTATTTCTAACGGACTGCAAATGTAGATAATTTTTATTTTAAACAAAACTATTTTACAAAAATTTTAAAGCAGGGGAAACCCTCGGTTTTTGTTTCTTTTTCAATAGTTTCCTCTCGACGGAGCTACAGGCAGAATCAACTGCTTCTTCAAAGGTTTTACACTGTTTTTTTACGATAAAAGTGTCTCCGGGAATATGCACCTTGATTTCAACAATTTTGTTCTCCTTTTCACTTGTATTTTCAACTTTTAAATACACATCCGAATTGATGATCCTATCATAAAACAATTCGAGTTTGTCCAGGCGTTTCTGTATAAACTCTATCAATTTAATATCAGCATTGAAATTTACAGATTGCGTATTTACTTTCATACATTAAAAAATTTTGAGTTAAACAATGATGGAATTCTGTCACTTTTTATTCCTGGGGTGTGCCCTGGAATGAACTTTTTTAAGTTCGGCTATACTATTGTGTGTATAAACCTGTGTCGATGCCAAGCTGGAGTGCCCCAGCAATTCCTTAACCGAATTTAAGTCGGCTCCCTGATTGAGCATATGGGTGGCAAATGTGTGCCGAAGGATATGTGGGCTTTTTTTTACCTTACTTGACACCTTACTAAAATATCCATTTATAATTCTATAAACAAGTGTTTCGTAGACTTTCTTCCCCTTTGATGTTATAAACAGGTATTCAGACAGGGCTGAATTTTCAACCTCCTCCCGCGCTGTGAGATAGGCCTCAAAAAGACCTCTTGTACTTGCCAGCAGGGGAATAATTCGCTCTTTATTGCGCTTGCCCAGCACTTTGATATTTCCATTGGGGAGATCCAGGTCGGATAATCGGAGGTTTATCAGTTCGGAGCGGCGGATGCCGGTAGCGTAGAACAATTCTATGATCAATCTGTCCCTGATACCTTCAAAATCATCTGTAAAAGGAAACTCGTTGAATAAGGTGGACATCTCGGCCTGAGAAAATGGAATTTCAATTTTTTTTGACGTTTTCAACGCCTTATGCCTGGCGAGGGGATTCGTCTGAATGGCACCTATTTTCAGCAGAAATTTGTAATAGGTTTTTAGAGAAGTGATCTTTCTGTTTACACTTCGATTACTTAGTCCCTCTTCAACGAGGGAGACGATCCAGTTCCTGATGTCATTATAATTAGCTTCCTCAAGGGAGAGTTCATTTTGTAAAGATTGCAAAAATGAACTACAATCCTGTAAATCCTTCCCGTAGGCCTTCAGGGTATGAGGGGAATAATTTTTTTCAAGAGAGAGGTAAGATATGAATGCATCCACGGCCATATTCCAAAGATACAAAAGCCCCATTTGAGATTAGGGCAAAAAAAAAATCTCGCCTGAGCAAGATTTTTCTTTGAGTGTAATTTTTGAGTATTATATCTCTTCTTGGTCCCTAAGGCCTTGAATGTACTGAGCCTTTTGGATCTGTTGTCTTCTTTCTACAGAAGGTTTGGTAAACTGCTGGCGCTTTCTCAATTGCCTCATCGTACCTGTCCTGTCAAACTTACGTTTAAAACGCTTCAGCGCTCTGTCTATATTTTCTCCTTCTTTAACTGGTATTATTAACATGGGCTACAACCTCCTTTCTTTAGGGATTCGGGACTGCAAAGATAAAACGAAAAATCGGTTAGAAACAAACTTATTTTAAAATATTCTTCGCAATGACCACTTTTTGGATTTCAGTAGTGCCTTCCCCGATAGTGCAGAGCTTGGAATCCCTGTAAAATTTTTCTACGGGAAAATCCTTAGTATAACCATATCCACCATGGATCTGGACAGCTTCGTTAGCCACTTTTACACAGACCTCAGATGCATACATTTTTGACATGGCACTCCACTTGGTCATTTTCCTGCCCTGGTTTTTTAAAAATGCGGCCTTGTGCAGCAACAATTCTGAAGCCTCAATCTCGGTAGCCATATCTGCCAGTTTAAAGGAAATCCCCTGAAACGAACTAATAGGTTTCCCAAACTGAATCCTCTCTTTGGAGTATTTCAGGGCTGCTTCATAAGCTCCTTTAGCGATGCCCAGAGAGAGTGCTCCGATAGATATTCTTCCTCCGTCGAGAATTTTCATGGATTGAATAAATCCATCGCCCACTTCGCCAATTCTGTTTTCATCCGGAATTCGGCAATTGTCAAAGATGAGCTCAGCTGTTTCACTGGCGCGCATTCCCAGTTTATCTTCCTTTTTACCACTAGAGAAGCCTTTGGTACCCTTTTCAATGGCGAAGGCTGTCATCCCGTGGCTGTCTCCTTTCTCGCCAGTGCGGGCAATTACTACTGCAATGTCCCCGCTGATGCCATGGGTAATAAAATTTTTTGCTCCGTTGAGAATCCACTCATCTCCATCTCTAACCGCCGTGGTGTTCATCCCTCCTGCATCTGACCCTGTATTGTGCTCGGTAAGACCCCAGGCTCCGATCCACTCTGCAGATGCAAGTCTGGGGATCCATCGATCCTTCTGCTCGGCATTCCCGAAAGTTAAAATATGATTAGTGCAAAGCGAATTATGAGCTGCAACAGACAATCCTATCGACGGATCCACCTTGGAAATCTCTTCAATGATGGCGATATACTCGTGATATCCCAGGCCAGATCCTCCAAGTGTCTCCGGCACGAGAACCCCCATAAAGCCCATTTTTCCGGCTTTCTTAAAAACGTCAACGGGAAATTCCTGAGACTCATCCCATTCCATTACAAAGGGTTTGATGTGCTGCTCAGCAAATTGCTTTGCTGACTCAGCAATCATACGCTGGGTTTCCGAATAGTCGAACCCAAATTCAGTCATTGTTCCAGTGATCATAATAGCAATTTTTACAGGGCCAAATATAGCTTAATTCTCTGAATCCGTTCTGTTGGAAAATCTTCAATTTTTGTTAATTGTTCGATTGAGTCGTATCTGCCATGCTGCTCACGGTAAGCTACAATCTTTCTGGCGATTTCCCGATTTAAATAGACCAGGCTTGTGAGCTCGTTCACCTGAGCTTTATTCAGGTTAATCTTCCGAATCTCAGGAGTACTTAAAACCTGAAATACTTTCATCGCTTTTTCCGCGACTTCCCTGTCGAGGCCATAAACATCCAGAAGTTGTTCGGTAACTATAAATCCACCCAGACGATCACGGAACCTTATGATACGGGAAGACAGAACCGGTCCGATCCCGGAAATCTGCTGTAAATCTGTGGCCGTTGCCGAATTCAGGTCTTTGGGATTGACTACCTCGACAGCGCCTGATTGGGTTTTATTATTATGTCTAAAACTGGGAAACTTAAAATAAGGTTCTACCTGCGTGAGCAGCTCATCAGAAATTTGGGTGACTGCCTGAAATTCTTCTGCGGTTCTGATGTACTGCCCTATTTTTCGAAAGGCGTAAAGTCGGTCGAGTTCTTCCGAAGAAATGCCGAGGACATAGCCCCTGTAATCTGTAATAAAGTTAGGATTAAAGGGTCTTAGTTTAAACCTGTCATTCTTTGGCGAAGATGCTTTAACACTGTCGATAAATGCCTGTGCGAGGGTATCCACAGTAAAATACGGCTCTTTTTCCCGAGTCGATTTTAAATTGATAAAATAAAATCCGGATTGCAAGGAGGCAATCAGGAAGAGTAAAAAGAAGATCCCTCGTTTTTCCTGTTTGCTGAACCGGAAATGGGATTTCATTTTTCTTTATCCTTTATTTTTTTAAAGCCTTAATGGCATCCAGGTATTTTGCGAGTTCATCCCTGACATTAGGAAACAGAAACATCAGTCCCAGCATATTAGGGAAAACAAGAGCCAGAATCATCGCATCGGAAAAGGCAAAGACAGCGCCCATTGAAGCAGATGCCCCTATGATGACAAATGCAATGAACAGCAATTTATAGGTTAAATCTGCAGTTCTACTGCGTCCGAATAAATATTTCCAGGATTGCAGGCCGTAATAAGACCAGGATATCATGGTTGAAATGGCAAATAAAACAACTGCCAGGGTAAGTACATACGGAAACCATGGGAGTACCGATTCGAATGCGAGAGACGTCAATGTTACACCTCCAAGGGATGCACCGTTGACGATTACATTTCCTGCCCCGTCGCCTCCGTATTCAAATACGCCGCCACTGTTGTAAAAAATAATCACCAGAGCGGTCATCGTACAGATAACAACTGTATCAATAAAAGGTTCGAGAAGAGCAACAATACCTTCACTAGCTGGGTATTTTGTCTTTACGGCTGAGTGAGCTATGGCCGCCGAACCTGCTCCTGCTTCGTTTGAAAAAACAGCTCGTCTGAAGCCAACGATCAACACCCCGAATAATCCACCAAGTCCGGCCTCAGGGGTGAAGGCTCCTTTAAAAATAAGCACAAAAGCGCCATCGATATATGAGAAATTGGCAAAAATTACTGCCAAACATGCCAAGGCATAAATGACCGCCATAAAAGGCACTATTTTTTCGGTAACAGAGGCGATACGTTTAATACCACCAATGATCACGATTCCTACTATAATGGCTAAAATAACGCCTATGATAAAACCCGTTGATCCTCCTTGTAAGCCCATCATGGCTGCCAATTGTTCGGCTGCCTGATTAGACTGTACTGCGTTCCCTCCACCGAAGGAGGCACCTACACATAAAACTGCGAAAACAACAGCCAATACTTTACCCAGATTGGTAAAACCACGCTCCTTAAGACCGCGGGATAGATAGTACATAGGACCGCCATACACGGTTCCATTTTCATCTACATCCCTGTATTTTACACCCAGTGTACATTCTACAAACTTGGTGCTCATACTTATCAACCCACAAACAATCATCCAGAAAGTTGCCCCAGGTCCGCCAATGGCAATGGCCAGAGCGACACCAGCTATATTTCCCAGTCCGACTGTCCCTGAAACTGCAGTGGCCAATGCCTGAAAATGACTTACTTCTCCCTGTTTGCTTTCATCTCTGATCGTATCGGGTAAATCCCCATCCACAATATTGACTTCAGCTTTTTCCACACCGTGTCCATCCGGACCTTCTACCTCGTCGAACTTCCCACGAACCACATTGATCGCGAGGGGAAATTTTCTGATATTGACAAAGCCAAAGTAAAGGGTAAAGAAGGCAGCACCAAGGACTAATATTATCACTACCAGAGGAATACCCGTACCGGGCACCTGCCAGAATACAATTGCTTCCCAAACTGCGGTGATAGGTTCAAACCATGCGTTGATGCGTTCATCAAGTCCCATTTCACCTGTTTCCTGTGAAAACCCGGATAAAGGTAATAGCAAGGCAAGCAGGGCAACTAATAGCTTCTTCATGTATTTTGTTTCTTGTAGAGTTGATTGTTTTTTAGTTTGGTCCAGTATTCCCTAAGATCTCCTTTTACTTCTCCAGACATAATGTAGAGTCCGATAATGTTCGGGAATGACATAGCGAGAATCATCATATCTGAGAAGTCGAGAACGGCACCCAGACTCACTGAAGCACCTACTACCACAAACACAAGGAATAATATTTTGTAAAGCATTTCGGAACGTTTGCTCTTTCCAAACAAATATGTCCATGCCCTCATCCCGTAATACGACCAGGAAATCATTGTTGAAAAAGCAAAGAGGAAAACCGCGATTCCGAGCACATAAGGAAACCAGGAAATCACACTACCGAAAGCGTCTGACGTAAGTTGTGCTCCTGCCATGCCCTCCACTTCGTGCATTCCGGTAAAAATAAGAACCAGGGCAGTAAGGGTACAAACAACAACCGTATCAATAAAGGGTTCTAAAAGAGCAACGAAACCTTCTGAGGGAGGGTTGTTTGTTTTGGCCGTACTATGTGCAATAGCCGCCGAACCTACACCTGCCTCATTAGAGAATGCCGCTCGTTGAAATCCTACAACCAGCACCCCGATCACACCGCCTTTGAGAGCGCTGGGGCTAAAAGCTCCGTCTATGATAGCAGAGAATGCCGGACCTATATTTTCTATGTTCACAATGATTACGGCCAGGGCTGCAATGATGTAAATGGATGCCATAATTGGTACTACCCTACCTGTTACTTTGGCTATACTTTGGATTCCCCCGATAATGACTACCCCAACCAGGATTGCTGTTATAACGCCAAACCAGAATCCGTTGCCTTCGAGCATTGAAAATTGTCCTGCCAGTTGTTCAAAAGACTGGTTTGCCTGAAACATGTTGCCCCCGCCAAACGAAGCACCCACGGCAAGTACCGCAAATAAACCTGCCAGTACTTTTCCAAACCCTTTCATATTCCTTTTTTCAAGGCCATAACGCAAATAGTTCATTGGTCCACCAAAAACGCGACCATCAGGAAGGATATCCCGGTATTTTACCCCAAGGGTACATTCCACGAACTTGGAAGACATACCGAGCAAGCCACAAACAATCATCCAGAAGGTTGCACCCGCACCTCCCAGTGAAACGGCAACTGCCACTCCTGCTATATTTCCTAAACCCACTGTACCCGACACCGCAGTAGCCAGGGCCTGAAAGTGCGTTACCTGCCCCGGTGCATCAGGATCATCGTATTTTCCTTTTGCAAGGCTGATAGAATGTCTGAATCCCCGGATATTGATAAAGCCCATTCTGATGGTGAAGAATGTTGCACCAAGGACCAGCCAGATCACAATAAACGGGATATTCTTTGTTACGGGGTCACCGTTTGGATGCCTTATAATCTCGGGGGTATCGTATTCCACTTCGGCCAGATAATGAGCCCCTTGTTCAATGACATGTTCTTTATTATCTGAATTGTAAATCACTTTCCCCTCGCCTACCAAGTATTTAAGTTTTCCATCTGCCAAAGTTCTTACCGTATCCACAGTTCCATTCCTGCTCGATACAAGGGCAATTTCCTGTCCTTTCGAAACATGAGCACCCTCTTCCACCAACCATTGCTTCAATACAAAACGGTCTTCAACAGTTGCCGACCAACCCGGAGTGGCTATGAGTTTTACATCGGCATAAACCACAGGATCATAAA
This sequence comes from Muriicola sp. SD30, assembly GCF_041205185.1. Lineage (NCBI taxonomy): Bacteria > Pseudomonadati > Bacteroidota > Flavobacteriia > Flavobacteriales > Flavobacteriaceae > Muriicola > Muriicola sp. SD30. The sequence continues at coordinate 581,585 of NZ_JBGEWB010000001.1, read as the reverse complement.
TTCCGGTGGCTTCAAATGGGTCCCAGAAGAGAACGCTTCCAAGGGCACTAACTGCCGGAGCCATATTCCCATTAAAAATCTCGGTAATGGACTGAGTTTCTATGGTGTATTCATTAGTAACCGAAGTTCCCGCATTATCGCTAACAGTTACCGTGTAGGGTACTCCTTCTACGAGTCCGCTCGCCGCATTTGAGGTAAGGGGAGTTTGCTGATTACTCCATTTATAAGTGTAAGGAGGCGTTCCCCCTTCCACTTCTAATCGGATCACCCCGTCATTAATATTATCGGATGGATTTATCGTCTTGCCTTTGACGTCCAGGTCTTGTGATACCATGGAAACACTGAAAAAGATCAGAAAAAAGAAAGGAGATAACTTCATAAAGTGATATAGGATTAAAATAGGCAGTCGGTTGAACTGTCGGGCAATATCCTAAAAAATATAATCCCAATCAAATATTCTTTCCCAAATGTCAGGCCTGGATATGGAACATTTCGTTTAGTTTCCGTATCTGTTCGGGTCTACCCAGGACAATTACCTTACTCTTGGGTTCCAGCGGCATATCAGCTTCGGGATTGATGATATACTTGCCATTTGGTTCAATATAGCCAATAATAGTACAGCCGGTTTTTCTTCTCAGGTCGAGATCTCTCAGTGAATTACATTCCACCTGATCAGAAAAGTCTTCGATGGCAACCTCTTCCAGATTGGTAGTATGCTCCCCTTCCATCGAGAGTTTATCCATAAAGGTGATAAGGTCTGGTATTACTACCAGGGAAGCCATATGGTCCCCTCCAATCTTATCGGGCATGATCACCTTATCGGCACCGCCTAATTGCAATTTTTTTTGAGAAGTAACCTTTGATGCCCTGCTGATGATAAATAGGTCTTTATTGAGTTGTCTGGCTGAAAGAACGACAAACAAATTCTCTGCATCATCCGGAAGTGCAGCTATCAAGTAACTGGCACGTTCTACACCTGCCTCTATCAATACACTGTCTTCATTGGCGTCGCCTTCAATAAAAAGTACGTCCTCTTCATGTTTTTCTATGACATCCCTGTCTCTTTCAATGACAATAAACGGACGATTATAAGCCTTTAATCGTTCTGCAGCCTGCATTCCATTTCGCCCGAAACCACAGACCACTACATGGTTAGATAAACTGTTGATTTGATTTCTCACTTTTTTCTTTTTTAATAGTTGTAAAGAATTTCTGCTCAGGATGTATTCTGAGATTACCGAAAGCGCAAAGGAAAAGATAATGACACTACTTATAATGAGCATCACGGTAAAAATCTTTGATTCGGCATCTAATGGTTTTACCTCCATAAATCCGACGGTCGTTACCGTAATGATCGTCATGTACAAGGCATCTAACCAGTTATAATCTGATATATAACGATATCCCATAACTCCAATGATCAGTACAGTAATCATCAGTCCGATGGCCAGGTAGATCTTGGAACGAAAGAGTCGTAACATATTAAAGGTCAAAAACTGAAGTGCGTTTGGTGTACATTAAGTCTTTTATTCGCAGCCAAAATGCCAAAAACAGATACAAAGCAAATCCGAAACCCAAAGTCACAAAGGTCAGATATATAAATGTTGTACGCACAACTCGGGCTCTTATTCCCAGACGTTCAGCTATTCGTCTTGAAACCTCAAACCCCCGTTTTTGAAAAAAGTATAGCAGGCGATAAAACAAATTCATGCCTTAAAATTACTATTTTCCATACAATAAATAACTGCCCCAGTGGCATTGTAGACATTTATTTTTTCTGCAGAAGTTTTGATAGAGGTGGATTATCGCCTGGGATTCCAGAGTATTTCTTGAGAGGATTCCTTCTTTTTTAAATATTCGGATCACTTTGTTCTCTTCTGCTTTCATCTGCTCTGCCCATTGTTTTATTCTGAGGTACACAGCTTTCCCTACAGATGCACCGTAACATATTAATATAGGAAAAACAGCATTTAAAAGGAGTATATCCTTAAAAGAATCGCTAAGTTCCTTAACGCTATAAGTGCCTTTCCTTCCAAACGTATAGTGAGAGTTCCAATACGGACTGGCCTTGGCATGAAGCAGGTTTTTTAATGCCGACAGTGATTCTGCTTTTCTGATCTTATCGAGGAGATTGGGCCTCTTATGATATAACTGGGCAAATTGTGAAAGCCTGATCGTTGGAAAATTATGGGGCCTTAGCGAAAAGAATTCAGGATGCTGGCAGGCATCAGCAATCAGATTATATTTTACTTTTAAAAACAAATACTCCCTTTTTAAAGAGGAAAAATATGAACTGTCGCATTTATCCTCTCTCAGCAAACCACTCAGGCCGAAGAGTACACTCTCCAGAGCGAGAGGATCCGGTGTTAATTTTCGAAATACGGAAAATGGAAGTGCACGTTCCAGGCTGAGAAATGCCTGTCCGTTGAGATTAAGACCAAAGCCCTTTAACAACGCCTTAAACAATACGTATTCCCAATCGTTATCCGATTCGTGTAGCCAAAGTTCTATTTGAGAGCATTTCACCTCCAGGCGATGCCAGAACAGCTCTTCCCTCCATGAACTCAGTATATCATCAGGAAGGCCGGAAAGTAATCCTTTACAAGCTAGTTCCTTAGGTGGGTTTCGGACAGTGGAATTCCGAACCCTGTTCAACACTTTTTGCGAAACAAGCTCAGAAAGTGACAAGGTGGGAATCACGGTACCATCCTTTCGGAGGACTTCGGTATCAGCTTCCCAAACAATGTGAAGAATCACCGTATTATAAGCATCGTCTCTGTGATGTCCATGCAAGTACCAGTCTGAAGCCTTTATGTGCAATTCCACATGACCACTCCATTCGCTGTCACCAATTCTTATTTTCGAATGGTGAAAATCGGGGCCCGAAAGCGAATTGGGTTCTCCGGCCGAAACTACATGTATTCTTTCTCCCCTGGTGGTGATAAGAGCATTAATGGGAAAATTCTGAGATTCCCAAATACGGTGCAGAATGATCTCATGCATCCGTAAATGTAAGATCGCAGCCTGCAATCAGAATTCAGAAAAGAAAAGTAGGTAAATCAGGACAAGTCGCCCTCCCATTCGAGGACTCCACCCTGCAGGTTGTAGGCATTGTCAAAACCCAGACTGTTCATGATAGCACAAGCCTGCCCGCTCCTATTCCCGGAACGGCAGTACACATAATAGTTTTTACTTTTGTCGAGTTTCTGCAATTCATCAACAAACGCCTGCCCTGTATAGATATCTATGTGCATCGCATCTTTGATAATTCCCTCTTCAATTTCTTCCGGAGTACGCACATCCAGAATGACTGCATTAGAGTCTTCACTTAACTTCTTGGTCCATTCTTCCTGAGTAAGATCTGCCATGGTTCTATTTTGAATTGCAAAAATAGCAATACTTCCCTATATAGAAAGGATTTGTTGGTTCGACATCCAATCTGTTAGGTCATCGAATAAAACTCCCACATAATTTAACAGATTTTTATCATTCGAATTCTTTTTAAATCAGAAAGATCAAATACATTTGTATATACAATATTTGTAGTTACATGAATGTTGAGGCTATTATAAAAACGAAGAAAGAGATTCCGCTCACGAGCAGAACGCTGATACACCTGATGCTGGTTAATAACAAGGTAGTTGAAACCATTACCAATGCGCTCAAGCCCTTTGGAGTATCATTACAGCAATTCAACGTTCTGAGGATATTAAGAGGTCAGGGTGACAAGCCCGCGAATCTCTCTACCCTCAATGAGCGTATGGTAACTAAAATGAGCAATACAACAAGATTGGTAGACAAACTCCTGCTCAAGGGACTTGTAGACCGCTCCGTTTGTGCGGCCAACCGAAGGAAAGTCGAAATAACGATCACTGAAAAAGGTCTTGCCCTTCTTCTAGAAATGGATGAAGTAATAAAGAAGACCGAGGAATCTCTGGTTTTAGCCCTGAATGAAAAAGAACTAATACAACTCAATTCCCTTTTGGATAAATTTTAAAAATTGCTATGAATTCATATTTAGAAAGTTTGAAATGGCGGTATGCCACAAAGAAATTCGACAACGAAAAAGAAATATCGGCAAGAGATCTCGAACTATTGCTCGAAGCCACTCGTTTGAGTGCCTCCTCCTTTGGACTTCAGCCATATCACGTATTTGTAATCACTGATGCTGAAATAAGAAGCTCTTTACGAGAAGTCTCGTGGGGACAGTCGCAAATCACAGACGCCTCCCATTTATTTGTCTTTGCCAATATCAAAACTTTTGGCCCTGAACTGATTGACAGTTACCTGAAGGAAGTAAGCGATGTTCGTGAAATTCCCGCAGAAGGTTTAAAAGCTTACGGGGAATTTATGAAGTCTAAACTGGTAAACCTGCCTGAAGAGGACAAGCAAAACTGGACCGCCAAGCAAACCTATCTGGCCCTGGGCAATCTGCTTTCGGCTGCAGGGGCAATGCATATTGATGCCTGCCCTCTGGAAGGATTTGAAGCAGAGGCTTACGACCGCATTCTGAACCTGGATAGAAAAGATCTGACAACCTCTGTGGTTGTTGCTCTGGGATATCGTTCAGAACTGGACGAAACCCAGCACCTTAAAAAGGTGCGCAGACCTAAAGAAAGTTTATTTACACATATATAATTATTTAAAAACAGTTCAATTATTAAATTTAAAATCATGAAAAAAACAATTCTTAGTATTACCATGGCTCTTGTATTCGGAGGTTTTGCCTCTGCAGCTACCGAACCGACAAATGTCATCACCAAAACAGTAAAAACCGAAGAGAGTTCGGTAATGTGGAAAGCCTATAAAGTAACAGGGTCGCATACCGGAATCGTTCAGCTTAAAGAAGGACAGTTGTCTTTTGACGGCGATAAACTGGTGGGTGGAAATTTTACTGTAGACATGACCTCTTTAATCTCTACAGATCTGGAAGGCGGATCCAAAGCTAAACTGGAAGGTCACCTGAAATCAGATGATTTTTTCAGTGTTGAGAATCATCCATCCTCAACGCTGGTATTTACCGAAGTGAAAGCGGTTGGAAAAAATTCATATGAAGTTACCGGTGACCTAACCATAAAAGGTATCACCAAGCCGATCACATTTGATGTATCAGTTTACGGAAGCAAAGCCACTGCTACAGCCAAGATTGACAGAGCTGAATACGACGTACGTTACGGATCAGGTAGTTTCTTCGACAACCTCGGAGACAAAACCATCTACGATGAATTTGATCTTGTGGTTGACCTGGAATTCTAAGTAATAAAGATTCTAATTTAAAGTCCCGGGCATCTTTCTGTCCGGGATTTTTTTTAAGGTATCCAGAGAATATCATCTCAAAATTCTATTTTTGGGCATGCTTTTAAAGATGACACCAAAAAAAACAATTTCATCAATTTTTATTTCCCTCATTGGCCTATCGATCCTGAGCAGTTGTAGTTCAGGCTTTGATTATTCAGTAGAACCCATTTTAAATCCTAATAACATTGCTCCGCTGACTGCAGTTTTAAAGATTGAAGCTGAACAGCCGATAAAAGCAAGTGTAAAAGTTCTGGGTGATATTCCATGGGAACAGCAATTTGATGAAGAGTTCACGAATTCTGAAATACCAGTACTAGGTCTGTACCCTGATAAGAACAACCAGGTGGCCGTAAAACTGGAGTATGAAGGAGGAGTGATCCACGACACCCTTGAGATCAAAACGGGCAAACTCCCTACGAGAATTCCCCAAATCGTAATTAACACACTGGATCGCACCAAAATGACTTCCGGGATGCACGGCTGCGATTTCCATTTCGCCAACAGGGGTAAATTCAGTTCTGGGCCATTAATTTTTGATGACCAGGGGGAAGTACGGTGGTATCTCGACTTGAGTTTTGCCGGAAAAATGGTAAGTCCCTTCCAACGCCTCAGGGACGGAACTATATTGATGGTGAGCAGGCATGTGATTTACGAGTTTGACATGCTGGGAAAAATCGTCAGGGAAACTTCCATCAATAATAATTATGGAATGCATCACGATGTGGTTGAACTGCCCGATGGAAATTTACTTATCTGCGTAGGAAAGCGCAATAACTTTATTAAACTCGATGGTAATTACGTTGAATCGGATAGTGATTTTATCATTTTGTTCGATCGAAAAAAATCTAAGATTGTCAGAGAGTGGGACGTCGCAAAAGTATTAGATGTAAGTCGGAAAGACCTCAATTTCTTCAGACCAGGAGATTGGCTGCATATGAATGGCCTGGCATTTGACCCCCGAGATAATTCCATCATCGTCTCTGGAAAGAACCAGGGGCTCTTTAAAATTTCGTGGAATAACCAACTGCAATGGATTCTGGCTCCGACAAAAAGCTGGGGGAAGTCTGGAAGAAATGGCGATGGATTTGAAACCGCTCCTTTCCTACTTACCGCAGTGAATGGCGCAGGAGAACCCTATCCGGAAAATATCCAGCAGGGGATTGACAGTTCGGAGGAATTCGACTTTTCATGGGGGACCCACGCTCCAAAACTCACACCTGACGGTACTTTGCTGGTTTTTGATAATGGAACCTACAGGAATTACAAGCCCGAAGTTCAATATTCACGAGCTGTGGAATACAGCATAGATCAGGAAAATAAGACCGTAGAACAGCTTTGGCAGTATGGGAAGGAAAGGGGCGTTAATTTCTTTTCCACTATTGTAAGTGACGTGGACTACCTAACCGAAACTCAAAATATTCTTGTGACTTCGGGGTATCTTAAGGAAAATGGACGCCTGGCTGCTAAAATTGTGGAAGTAGACCGAAGCAGTGGAAAGGAAGTTTTTGAAGCTACCCTATATTTAAAGAGTTTAAAAGGTAACAGCACCCCTTCATGGGGCCAAACAGACATCCTTTACAGATCGGAGCGGATGCCCTTGAAATATTAAATACATATTAACCAAAAAGAGTTTCCCAAGATTCACTTAAATAGATTTGAATATTTCAAATTCCTTTCTATATTTGAGGCCATGAAAAGAATTACAGTAAATACTTGGTGGTGGAGTAACTTACGTCAGATGTCGTGAGCGAAGCACATTGAAGTACTACTGTACGAAAAGGCTTGTCTGTCACGACAAGCCTTTTTGCATTCTTAAGCATTAGTAAACACAACGAATTTAGCATAATAAAATGCCGTATCAACTTAAGACCCATTACAAGAAAATCCTGGCAGACACCATTACTCCGGTTAGCGTGTATCTCAAGATCCGGGATCAGTTCCCCAACAGCATTCTGCTGGAAAGCAGTGATTACCGGGCAAATGATAACACGTTTTCCTATATCTGTTGCAATCCCATTGCTTCCATTACGGTTGAAGATGAAAAGATCCGTGAGGAATTTCCGGACGGCACACTTAAAGAATCCGAAATTACTGAAACTACCGAGGTAGCTGGTGCTATAGACAACTTTGCCAAACAATTTGAAGTATCGGAGCAGGGTTTCAAATTCATCAACAATGGTTTGTTTGGTTATCTTGCCTACGACGCCGTGAGGTATTTTGAAGACGTTGATATCAAAAAAAAGGGCGACGGGAATCAAATTCCGGATGTTTTTTACGCTGTCTACCAGAACATCATTGCCATCAATCACTTTAAAAACGAAGCTTATATATTTGCCCATTGTTATGAGTGCGAGAGCAATGTGGATGCGATTGAGCAATTACTCAATGCCCGTAATTTTGCTTCCTATACCTTTAGTAAAACAGGGGAAAGGGAAACCAATCTCCAGGATGACAAATTCAAAGAATTTGTTAACCTGGCCAAGGAGCATTGTCATCGGGGCGATGTTTTCCAGCTGGTTCTCTCAAGGCGGTTCTCACAGCAATTTAAGGGGGATGAATTTAATGTCTACAGAGCACTTAGGTCTATCAACCCTTCCCCATACCTGTTCTACTTTGATTACGGTAATTTTAAAATCTTTGGCAGCTCCCCTGAGGCACAGCTTATAGTAAAGGACGGCAAAGCGGAAATCCACCCAATTGCAGGAACCTTCCGGAGAACGGGAAATGATGAGGAGGACGCCATTCTGGCCAAAAAGTTATCAGAAGATGCCAAAGAAAATAGTGAGCATGTCATGCTGGTAGACCTGGCACGAAATGATCTCAGCAGAAACGGTTCTGAGGTCCATGTAGAAAATTACAGGGAAGTTCAGTTTTTTTCACATGTTATTCATCTGGTATCCAAAGTAAGTGCTCAGAAGAAAAAAGATATCCCAACATTAAAAGTAGTCGCGGATACTTTCCCGGCAGGAACCCTTAGTGGTGCTCCCAAGCACAGGGCTATGCAACTGATAGAAGATTACGAACCCACCAACCGCGGCTATTATGGAGGCGCCATAGGATTCATGGATTTCCATGGCAATTTTAACCATGCCATTATGATCAGGACCTTCCTCAGTAAGGATCACACCCTGTATTACCAGGCCGGTGCCGGTTTGGTTGCAGCCTCGGACCCGGAGGATGAATTGCAGGAAACTTATAATAAACTGGGGGCCTTAAATAAGGCACTCGAAATCGCTGAAGATCTCTGATATGACAAAAGTATTGGTAATCGATAACTACGACAGCTTTACCTATAACCTGGTTCATTACCTGGAAGAGTTGAATTGCGAAGTAGTGGTAAAAAGGAATGACAAACTAACCCTGAAGGAAGTAGAGGCTTTTCATAAAATCGTCTTGTCTCCGGGGCCGGGAATTCCGGATGAAGCCGGACTGCTAAAAGAAATTATCGAGACTTATGCCCCAACCAAGAGTATTTTTGGGGTTTGTCTGGGTCAGCAGGCTATCGGTGAAGTGTTTGGGGGAAGACTTATCAATCTCGATAAGGTTTACCACGGGGTAGCCACTGAAATTGAGATCACAAAAGAAGATCCAAATTTTAAAGGTCTTCCTGGAAAAATAGTCGTTGGCAGATACCATTCCTGGGTAGTCGACCCTCAACTTCCTGCCGATCTGATCGCAACATCATTTGACTCCAACGGTCAGTTGATGTCTTTGAGACACAGGAAGTACGATGTGTCTGCGGTTCAGTTTCATCCGGAATCAGTACTGACTCCCGAGGGCAAAAAAATATTAGATAACTGGATACATAGTACGGTATGAAAGAGACTTTAAATCGTTTGATCAACCAGGAAATCCTGAGCAAGGAAGACGCCAGGCAAATCCTGATTAATATGGCGAAGGGAAAATACAATCCTTCCCAGACCGCAGCCTTTCTTACTGTCTATATGATGAGGAGTGTCACCATAGAGGAATTGGAAGGTTTCAGAGACGCCCTCCTGGAACTATGCCTGGCTGTCGATCTGGAAGAATACAATCCTGTTGATCTCTGCGGAACCGGTGGGGACGGCAAGGACACCTTTAATATTTCCACCCTGGCATCTTTTATCACCGCCGGAGCGGGAATAAACGTAACTAAGCACGGTAATTACGGTGTTTCTTCAACATGTGGAAGCAGTAATGTGATGGAGTTTTTGGGGATCCGGTTTAGCAATGAACCCGATTTTTTACGCAGGAGTATTGATTCTGCCGGGATTTGTATTCTCCATGCCCCTCTGTTCCACCCTGCAATGAAGAATGTAGCACCCATACGCCGTGAACTTGCCGTGAAGACCTTTTTTAATATGCTGGGACCCATGGTTAATCCCGCTTTTCCAAAGAATCAGATCGTAGGGGTCTTCAATCTCGAATTAGCCCGGATGTACGGGTATCTTTATCAGAATACAGACAAAAAATATACCATCTTACATGCCCTCGACGGCTATGACGAGATCTCCCTTACCGGACTCACTAAAACTATTTCCAATGCAACCGAAGCCATGCTCTCACCAGAAGATTTTGGTATATCAAAAATTGATAAGGAAGACATCCGGGGAGGGGCAACTATAGAAGACTCAGCTCAGATATTTATCGATATTTTACAGGGAAAAGGGACCGAAGCCCAGAACCATGTGGTATGTGCAAATGCGGGTATTGCCATCGCAACCGTCAAGGGTCTGACTCCAAGTGAGGGATTTGATTCAGCCCGTGAATCCCTGATGAGCGGCGCCGGTTTAAAAGCGTTGAGAACACTTCAAGAACTTAGTAAATAATGGATATCCTTCAACGAATAGTTAAACACAAAAAGCGCGAGGTCGCTTTAAAAAAAGAGCTGGTCCCGGTTCATCAGCTGGAGGCTAGTCGTCTGTTTCAACGCCCTACTCTATCCCTATCGGCTGCTTTGAGAAAAAGTGCATCCGGTGTTATAGCTGAATTCAAAAGAAGATCCCCTTCAAAATCGGTTATCAACCATCAAAGCCCTGTTGACGAGGTAGCTAAAGGTTATGAGCAAGCCGGTATCTGTGGGATGTCTGTACTTACAGATGGACATTTCTTCGGGGGCAGTCTGGACGATTTGCTAATAGCGAGGGCGACCACAAATCTGCCGTTGCTGAGAAAAGATTTTATGATCGATGAATACCAGTTCTTTGAAGCCAGGGCCCACGGCGCCGACGTCATTTTACTGATTGCGGCCATCCTTGATAAAAATACGATCAGGAGATTTACAGATCTGGCACACCAACTGAATTTAGAAGTATTACTGGAAGTCCATGACGAAGCAGAATTAAAACGGTCCCTCCTACCGGATATCGATATGATAGGAGTTAATAACAGGAACTTAAAAACTTTTGAAGTCTCCCTTGAAACCAGCAGAAAACTGGCTCCCGATATTCCCGGCGAGATTGTAAAAGTCTCAGAAAGCGGCCTTGCCAAAATTGAGTCGATTCGTGAACTGAGGGGAATGGGATATCGTGGATTCCTCATCGGGGAAACCTTTATGGTAGCAGAAGATCCAGGGCGGAAGGCTGCCGAATTTATAAAAACACTTGAACTATGAAGATCAAGGTTTGCGGGATGAAATTTGCGGAGAATATAGCAGAGATCACAAATCTGCATCCCGATTATATGGGATTTATCCTATGGGAGAAATCTCCCAGATTTTTTGATGGTGAAATCAGCTCCCTCCCCAAAACCTTGAATAAAGTAGGCGTATTTGTGGATGCCCCTGTGCGCGAAATAGTTGAAAAAGTCCGGGCCATGTCACTGGATTATGTTCAATTGCACGGCGCTGAAACTCCGGAATTTTGTTCCCAGCTGAAACAGGCGCTATCCACAATCAATGAATTGAAAGATTCAGTCCGGAAGAGCGTTGGAATTATCAAGGCTATCGGAGTCGGTGATTCTTTTCCGTTTGAGAAACTGAAGCCCTATGAGGAGGTCGTAGAATACTTTTTATTTGATACAAAGGGTCCGTTACCCGGGGGGAATGGCTATGCGTTTAACTGGGAACTCCTGAATTCCTACACCTTGCAAACCCCATTTTTTCTGAGCGGCGGAATTGGATTAAACGACCTGGAGAAACTTAAGAAGTTCCTCGATAGTCCTCTGGCATCAAAATGTCATGCTGTTGATGTAAACAGTGCCTTTGAAATCGAACCTGGATTAAAGAAAAAAGAAGCCTTAGATGCTTTTACTAAAAAATTAAAGCAATGAAAATGAATACATATCAAGCCGATGAGAAAGGTTATTACGGAGAATTTGGGGGAGCTTTTATTCCCGAAATGCTCTATCCCAATACAGAAGAACTTCGGCAGAATTACCTCAGTATTATGGAAGACCCGGAATTTAAGTCGGAATTCCATCAACTATTAAAAGATTATGTGGGAAGGCCTACTCCGCTCTATTTCGCCAAACGATTATCCGAGAAATATCATACCAAAATCTACCTGAAACGGGAAGATCTTTGTCATACAGGAGCCCATAAGGTAAACAATACCATCGGGCAAATCCTGATGGCCAAAAAGTTAGGAAAGAACCGCATCATCGCAGAAACCGGGGCCGGACAGCACGGTGTTGCTACAGCTACAGTTTGTGCGTTAATGGGAATTCAGTGCATAGTCTATATGGGGGAAATCGACATTGCCCGTCAGGCGCCCAATGTTGCACGAATGAAAATGCTGGGTGCTGAAGTAAGACCTGCACTCTCGGGAAGCAGAACATTAAAAGATGCGACTAATGAAGCTATACGCGACTGGATCAATAATCCTGTTGATACACACTACATCATTGGTTCTGTGGTTGGTCCTCACCCCTACCCCGATATGGTAGCGAGGTTTCAGGCCGTGATCTCTGAAGAAATTAAATGGCAGCTAAAAGAGAAGGAGGGAAAGGAAAATCCGGACTATCTTGTGGCTTGTGTTGGTGGGGGAAGTAACGCCGCAGGCACTTATTACCATTACCTCGATAATGAAGAAGTGGGAATTATAGCCGTGGAAGCCGCAGGAAAAGGTGTGAATTCCGGTGAAAGCGCAGCCACCTCAGCCCTTGGAAAAGTAGGGATTATTCATGGGAGTAAAACGCTTCTTATGCAAACCGCAGACGGGCAAATCACAGAACCTTACTCAATTTCTGCCGGACTTGATTATCCCGGGGTTGGACCCATGCATGCCAATTTGTACAAAACAGGTAGGGCCGAATTTATTGCAATCACCGACGAAGAAGCTATGGAAGCAGGGTTAATGGTCTCCAAACTGGAGGGGATTATCCCCGCTATTGAGACTTCCCATGCCTTCGCCATATTCGATTATAAAAAATTCAAAGAAGATGACATAGTGGTCATCAACTTATCGGGACGTGGGGACAAAGACCTGCAGACCTATATCGACTATTTTAACTTGTAGGGAGTAGACAAATCCGGTTTATCTGATAAAAACATGAACAGAATTCAAGAAAAACTTAAAGCAGACCACAAATTACTGTCGATCTATTTCACAGCCGGTTATCCTGAATTAGAGGACACGGTAACCATTATTGAAAGATTGGAGAAATCCGGGGTTGACATGATTGAGATTGGTTTGCCCTTCAGCGACCCCCTGGCCGACGGACCTACCATTCAGGAGAGTTCAACCGCTGCCCTTAGAAATGGAATGCATACAGAGTTCCTCTTTGAACAACTAAAGGATATTCGAAAAACAGTATCCATACCCCTTATTATCATGGGTTATTTTAATCCTGTTCTTCAGTATGGAGTAAAAGCATTTTGCGAAAAATGTGAGGAGATTGGAATTGACGGACTCATTCTCCCCGACCTTCCCCTGGATGTCTACCAGGAGGAATACGAGGAGGTTTTCAGGGCTCATGGTTTACTCAATATCTTCCTGATCACACCTCAGACAAGTGATGATCGAATCAGAAAAATAGATAATGGTTCGGAAGGATTTATCTATATGGTGAGTTCTGCCAGTACCACCGGGGCCAAGTCCGGTTTTGGTGAGGAGCAAAATGAGTATTTTGATCGCATTGCGGCAATGGAACTAAAAAATCCTCAAATAATCGGGTTTGGAATAAGTAATTCGGCCACTTTTAATCAGGCGACTTCGAAAGCAAAAGGGGCCATCATCGGCTCTGCCTTTATTAAAATGCTGACCGAAAAAGGAACCCAGGGAATCGACTCTTTTATTAAATCCATAAAATCGTAAAATTGGAACTACTTAATAACTGGAAATTGATGCTTTTGCTCTGCCTTACCCTGGGCTTAGCACCCTATTTCCCCGAACCTCATCTCTGGGGCAAACTCAAATGGGTAGGCGGTGGTGCTACCGGAATGGCTTTTATGGACTGGTTCGACCTTCTTCTGCACGGCACCCCATTTTTATTATTGCTTCGGGTAGTCATTATTAAATTAAGAACCCCTAAGCAATAGGAGTTGAGAATTGTTTACATTTAATTTTTTTTATTAGAGCCCTGGTACTATGAAGAAGCTTTTTACATTGATTACGATTATCTGTATTGGGATAATGGCCTATCCCCAGACCGATATTGCTATAAAATCACAGGTAAGACATGCCATTGACGAGTTAGTCCAATTTGTCGCTATCCCTAATGATGCGCTTGAAGAAGCCGACATCAATCGAAACCTCAGCTGGCTTACCACTCGATTTAATGATAGGGGATTTAATACTTCTGTACTTCCCACAGAAGGGAGACCACTTTTTTTTGCGGCCCTCCCAATGGAAGACGACAAACCTACCATACTATTCTACATGCATTTTGACGGGCAATCAGTCGATCCTGCAAAATGGAACCAATCCAATCCCTATAAAGTAGAATTAAAATCCCTGGAAAACGGGGTGTTTACGTCCAGGCCGTTTGATGATTTGCAGGAAGATGTCAATTATGACTGGCGACTCTTTGGCAGGTCTACTTCGGATGACAAAGGACCGATTGTAATGTTACTGAATGCCATTGATTTACTGCAGAAGGATAACAAAGAAATCCCGTTCAATATCAAGGTCATCCTCGATGGGGAGGAAGAAAAAAGCAGTAAGCCATTGCCTAAAGCAGTTAAGGTTTACAAGGATCTTCTGGCCGCCGATTTTCTTATAATTAATGATGGACCTGTGCATCCCTCGGGCAGCCCAACCGTGGTTTACGGTTGCCGTGGTATAACATCCTTGAGTCTTACCACCTACGGGCCTGAATTACCTCAACACAGCGGCCATTACGGAAATTATGCCCCTAACCCGGGATTTCAGCTGGCGCAACTACTGGCAGGGATGAAAGATGCTGATGGAAAAGTGATCATCCCAGGTTTTTACAAGGGGATTGAGATCGATGAGGCTACCATGGCTGTTTTAAAAAGCGTACCCGATGACGATTCAAAGATTAAAGAACATCTGGCCATCAACACCCCCGATAAAGTAGGTGGCTTTTACCAGGAATCGCTGCAATACCCTTCCCTGAATATCCGCGGATTGGGGTCGGGCTGGATTGGAGAAAAAGCCAGGACCATTGTTCCTGCTACTGCTACAGCCGAAATCGATATCCGACTCGTACCGGAGTCTGATGGCACTACTCTTAAAAAGCTGGTTCGTTCTTTTATTAAAGAGCAGGGCTTTTATGTAACCGACTCCATCCCTACCCGGGAAGAGCGCTTAAATTACCCCAGGCTCATAACTGTGAAGGAAGGACCTGTAACTGATGCTTTCAGGACTGATTTGAAGAATAAATACGGTGATTTTTTAGTCCGTAGTCTGGCGAATGCTTTTGATAAGGAAGTGGTTCAAATCAGGATTATGGGAGGTACAGTGCCAATCGCCCCCTTTGTAAATGAATTGCAGATCCCGGCTTTTATCGTTCCCATGGTAAATCCGGATAACAACCAGCACAGTCCGAATGAAAATCTCAGGATTGGGCAACTCGCCTATGGTATTCAGGCATTTTATCAAATTCTGAGCAACACCCTGTAACAATCAGAGGTTTTTGTAGAATTTTGAAGCCGTTAGCAGCGTATATATATTATACCAGAATACTTTTGGGGTAAAATCGTTCTTTGTGGAAATAGTATCTAATGCGTTTCTGGCTTTACTAACCAATTCGGCCTTTTCCCCCAGGTCATACTCTTCCATCGAAATATATCCCATGTCCCAGGATTGAAACTGTCGCTCTGAAGTCCACCCTTTTGATAAAATTTCAAACTGGAAGTGACGCTGGTCTTTTTTTATTTTGGTGTATAACTCTTCAACGATTTCTTTTTCACCCTCCAGGAGTTGTATAAAAAAACCCTGATCGAACACCAGACAACCTGTAATATCATGCTTTTTATTAAAGGCGACAGCCTCATCAACAATCTCCATGATCTGCGAGGTGGTGAGGCCCTCTGCTGCCCTGGAGCGATAGGTTAGCTGGAATATACTTTTATTTATACCATACGAATTCATGACTCTTTTATCAGGCTGAATTTCTACTCGCATTAATATTGCCGTATAAAGACCGAGTTACGATTTTCTCGTAAACATCTCTGTTTGATGCTTCCTGGCTGATCTTATAAAGGGCGTATTGCTGAATGACCAACAATGGTAATACAATATTTTCTCTGATTTTTACAGATTCACGAGAAACTACCTCATTCTCCATAAGGATTTTAAAGTTACTGATTTTAAGTAGCATACGTTTAGAGAGTTCGTACTCTTCATGTAGCAATTCCCAAAACGCTCCGAACTCCGGATCATCTTTCATATATGCGGTAAGTTCAAAATAGGATTTAGACAAAGACATCATACTATTGAGCATCAAAGCTTCAAAAAAAGGCACTTCCTTGTAGAGCTTTTTCAGTTCACTGAGCCTTCCTTGTTCCACAAGGGTATTGAGGGCTGTTCCAATGCCGTAATAGCCCGGAACATTCTGTTTCAGCTGGCTCCAGGAGCCCACAAAAGATATCGCACGTAAATCGGAAAGTTCCAGTTTGGCCTTTTGTCCTCTCTTGCCGGGTCTGCTCCCAATGTTGGCCTTGGTATAATACTTCAGCGTACTTTTATTCTCCAGATAAGGAATAAATTTGGGATGCTGTTTTAAGGCGTCGTACTTCTCATAACTCAACTGGGACAACTCTTCTATGAGTTTCCGCGAGGCCGCATTGATCACATGTTCTTTACCAAAGAGGTTATTAGATAGTCCTGCAGTAAGCAATTGTTCGGAATTATGGATAAACTGCTCTTTTGTCCCGTAGGTACTGGTAATCGTTTGCCCCTGAATTGTAAGCTGAATCTCATTATTGGCGATATCCCGTGTTTGTGCCGCATAGAAGCGATGTGTTTTTCCTCCACCCCTGGCAGGAGGACCGCCCCTGCCATCAAAAAAGATGGCCTTATACCCGTGTTTTGAACATACTTTGGAAAGAGTTTCTTTCGTTTTGAATATAGACCAGTTAGCCTTGAGATAGCCTCCGTCTTTAGTACCATCTGAGAAACCTAGCATCATGGTTTGCTTCTGACCGCGTCTGGTCAGATGACTTTGGTATTCCGGAAGTGAAAACAGCGTATTCATGATCTCCTCAGATCGTTCCATCCCTATCATAGTCTCAAAAAGTGGGACTATGTCAAAGGAAATGTCCTCAGGCGCATAACCACACCAGCGAAACAGGGCATAAACAAAAAGCACCGAATTGACATCTTCAGAATTGCTGATGATATATCGGTTACACCCGTCTTCACCATTTTTTGCTTTGATAGCTTTTAACTGTTTAATATTGCGAATCGTATCTTGATGAATCTCGTCATCGAAATCCTTTTCCTCTAAACGTATCTCCTTATGCAGCAAGATGTCCATGAGTTTTTTATCCGATATTTCAGAAAGAGATTCTTTTACGATTCCCTGCTTTAAAAGAATTTGCTCAATCAATTGATAATGCTTACTGTGGTCCTGCCTGATGTCAAGGGTAGCAAAATGAGTTCTGAAAATACTTACCTTATCCATAAGCTTTTCGAGGTCCTCACTGTATAAACCCTGATACCGACTTTCAAGCATTTCACTGATCTCCTTCAGGGGGGCCATGATCTCATCGAAACTCAGGGCCTTCCCTGCGTCGAACATAGCAACATAGAGCTGGTCCTGCAATTGGTTTAGTGGTTTTTGAAGTCCTTTAAAAGTTAGTTTCTTCCTGAGCCTTTTTAGTTCATTGTAATAACACTTCATCAGGGTAATTCGAAGCTCATCGGCTACACTTTTAGTAATTTCAGCCGTTACAAACGGATTCCCATCGCGATCTCCCCCTGGCCAGAATCCGAGTTTTAAAATATCATAGTTGACGAAATTTTCCTTGTGAACATTGGCTTTTATATAGCTGTAGAGCTCCCCAACCGCATCGTAGTAGATATTCCTCAGGATATAGATAATATTTTTGGCTTCCTCCAGGGGGGTTGGTTTTTTGGCATTGATCAAAGAAGTAAGGCCCAGTTGCTGCAACACCACATCAATGTCGTTGATTTTATCTTCGAGAATCAATTGTCTTAACTCTTCAATAATGTCAAGCACAGCCGGAGTATAGAATTGTGTGGGATGCGCTGTTAGGACGATCCGGGCACTAAAGGACTCCAGTTGTTTCGATATTGCATTCCAGTTCTTCGTCTTGTCGACCATCTGGAAGTAGTCCCTGATAGATCTCGAAGTGCTGTATTCGTGTAATTTGGGAAAAGCAGCATCCTCTACACTATCGTACAATACAACTTGTCGTTCCACGTATTGTATGATCCTGAACATAAAGTCGATTTTATCCTTTTCGCTGGAAATCTCGGCATAATTTTCAAAAAAATGATCGAGTATTTCCTGCGGCTTCAGGCCTGCTTGCAGTCCTTTTTCACATTGGTAGAAAAGAAGGGGGATCATTACCCCGATATTCTCAATATTCCGGTAAGGGAGGTTGAGAAACAAGCTGTTGTATACATAGAACTTGTTGGTGACCAGTTTTTTAAATTCTTCCAGGCGTTTGCTTTGTGGCATATGATTAGCTGTACTAGTTTGGTTGAACCGATAATTTAATCGGATTTAGCGCGGTAAATATCATCAATAATCCGATTCTAATCTGTTTTGGAGAACCGAAATAACAAAATAAGGCATACTGACAACAAAACCAACAGCCTTCACAACAATGATTATCCCTTTCCCATCCCCGGTCCTATATTGCAGATGTAATTATTGATAACAATTTTTCATTTTCACATAGTGTTCTCGTTAAAGGGTCCTGTTTTAAAGCAGGGCTCTTTTTTTTTGTTCAGAAAAAGGATTTGTACTGCATCACTCTGAAGTCGAATGTATTAAAATCAGGACGAGTCGCTTTGATTGCCTTATAAGCCTCCATGCTGCCTACTGCGCGATTCGCTGCCCCCGACGGTGCTGTGAGTGAAACCGTACGAATGGTCCTCCGGGGAAGGTCGAGCTGAAACTCGTGAATCCGGGGAACTTCGGTCACAACAGCTTTTAAGCGTAATCCCTGCTCTTTAATTTGTTTTCTGAATAGGTATTCAGGGCCGTTGACACTATTTCCCCCTGTAAATATCAGAGTGTTAATATTGGGGTATTCCCTGAGGTAACCAACAATATCACGAAGTTCAATGTCCTTCATCCCCAGATCTGAAGCATCCACTTTTTGTCGTCGTGCACTGGCTACAATATCACATATGGCAATTCCCCTCTCAAGCAAAAACTGCTTGCGTTCTTCAATTGCTTTTTCAGAGGTTTCATAACTGAGGTTGAGATCGAAAATAGTGTCCAGAATACGCCAAAGTTGCCCGTCTCGGCTGCCGTAGCAGAAATTTACGTCTCCGGGTTTCAACGCTCCCTGAGTAAAACGTGGCGGAGGTAATGTGCCGACAATCATCTTAGTGGCTCGATGAAAAAGGAAGGGCGGATATGGATGAGTATGCAGGAACAAAGAATCTGGAACTTGGGGAACAAGGTACTATTTCTCGCCGACTAGTTCAAATACAGCTCCCCTTGCAACTTGTTGCTTTGAGAAACAATAATTAACTTATAGAAATTTTTAAAAAATGGGTAAAGGAGACAAGAGCAGTAAACGCGGTAAAATAGCTAATAAATCCTACGGCGTAAGACGACGCAGAAAAATAAAGAAAAGACCTACAGTTGAGGAAAAAATCAATACAAAAAGTAAAACTTAATCGATTACAAATTCTAGGATAACCTCGCCCTCTTCTGTGAGGTTGAGGTCATATGTATAAAGGCCAAGGGGTAACTCTTCTTCTCCTACAAAGTCGATTGGTTGCAGCACAAAAGACTCTTCTCCTGAAGTTATCCTGATATAGGCATAACGGTATGCCATTTCAAATTCCTGATATTCCGAATACGAATCAGGAGACAGATTTTCAAATATATGTTCTTCATCTGCTACGACAACCTCGTCGAATGCAAGGGAACTCGAGTTCTTTATCCTGATATTCACCGCAGACAAATCGTCATCCCTGTCTGTACAGCCCAGGTTAACAACAGCCATTGTGACAAAAAGAAAGAGTACCTTTTTCATATAGAGAATTTAAAGGAGGTTACAAGAAATAAAACGTAAACTTCTGCGAAATATTACCGAATAAAGACCGGCTGATCCTCTTTTAGGGTATGTTCCCTGCTAAACTGGTATCCGTCTTCCGCAAATCCCCTTATGTCTTCAATTGATTCTGCACCCGAATCTATCAGATACCTTACCATGGAACCCCTGGCCTTTTTGGCAAAAAAGCTCAGCACTTTAAGCTTGTCATTTTTCCAGTCTTTAAAAACGGGGGTAATGATCTTCGCCTTGAGCTTTTTGGAATCCAGGACAGAAAAATATTCATTACTCGCCAGGTTCACCAGCATTTCGCCATCCTCCATCTCATCATTCAGGGCATTGGTAAGGGTAGGTTTCCAGAATTCATAAAGATTCTTTTTCCTGCCAATTTTCAGGGATGTTCCCATTTCAAGACGATAGGGCTGAATAAGGTCTAGTGGTTTTAAAATTCCATACAAACCGGAAAGGATGCGCAATTTTTCCTGAACATCGGCTAATTTATCCTCTGCAATTGTATATGAATCAAGGCCCGTATAAACATCACCGTCAAAGGCGTACATAGCTTGTCGGGCATTATCTGGCGTAAAAGGCAGGCTAAAATTCTGGTTGCGTTCCCAATTGAGTTCTGCCAGGGATGCTGAAATATCCATCAACTTCATCAGCGACCTGGGCTTCTTTTTAACCATAACTTTCTGAATCCTTTCCGTCTCTTTCAGGAAGGATGGAATGCTGTGCTGTTCTACAGGCACTTTTGTTTCAAAATCAAGAGACTTTGCCGGGGATATAACAATTTTCATATAGGTGCAATTTCAGACGAAAATATAAAGGAAAATTAAAATTGTACAAAGCCTTACCAAATTGTTTCTGATAGAGATATTGAAAGGACTTATACTATCGACTATGTTGGGAATAATGTCTCCATTTATCAATACAGGCAGCCATATCTTCTGGAATATCTGTATCGAATTTCATTTTTTTTCCCGTTTTTGGATGGATAAAGCCAAGCGTTTTTGCATGAAGGGCCTGTCTGGGTAGAATTTTGAAACAATTTTCAACAAATTGCTTGTACTTGGTGAAAGTTGTGCCTTTTAAAATCTTATCGCCCCCGTATCGCTCATCGTTAAAAAGGGTATGACCAATATATTTCATATGCACCCTGATCTGGTGGGTTCGGCCGGTTTCAAGTTCGCAGGAGACCAGGGTTACATAACCAAGTCGTTCCAAAACCTTAAAATGAGTAATCGCTTCCTTCCCCTGCTCCCCTTCAGGAAATACCTGCATCTGTAATCTGTTTTTTGGATTCCGGGCGATATTCCCTTCTACGGTACCTTCATCCTCTTCAATGCTTCCCCATACCAGGGCAACGTATTGTCTTTCACTCGATTTCTCAAAAAACTGTCTTGCCAGATTGGTCATTGCTTCACTGGTTTTCGCAATTACCAGGAGTCCTGAAGTATCCTTATCTATACGATGAACAAGTCCGGGGCGTCCACTTGAATTTTCCGGAAGATCACTTATGTGATAGGCCAAAGCATTTAATAGCGTCCCCGAATAATTTCCGTGTCCCGGATGAACAACCATGCCCGCAGCTTTGTTTACCACCAATAGGGAGTCGTCCTCATATACTATATCCAAAGGAATGTTCTCAGGTGTAAGAAGGAATTCATAAGGGGGATGTTCAAAGAGCACCCGTACTTCATCTTCAGCCTTTACCTTGTAATTCTGTTTTACCACCTTGTTGTTTACCCAGATATTCCCACCTTTGGCCGCTTGCTGAATCTTATTTCTGGTAGCATTTTCAATAAAGTTCATCAGAAACTTATCAACCCTGAGGGGTTCCTGACCCTTTCCGGCAATAAAACGGTGGTGTTCAAAAAGATCGTCTTCTCCGGGGTCCTGGGCGGCTTTGCTTTCCATAAATTTATTGGGCTTCTGATCTGATCCTGGCCTGACTCGGTATCCTGCCATTCCCGCAGATGAGCTCGATCTTTGAAGTTTTTGGTAGTTTGTCGCCGGGCTGAATATTCTTCCCCTTATACCTGGCGTAATAGACCATGTCTTTTCCCAATTCATCAATATAGGTGACGCGTTCAATGTCGAGACCCACTGCCCTGAGCATGGAGGCTGCATTGCGTTGTGTAACCTGGACTATATTAGGGACAGTGACTTTTTTGTAGCCAGAGGGGTTTATGGTAACGTAAATTTTTCGGTTCTCCTTAACCATGTTTCCCGCAGGCGGATTCTGTTCAATAACTGAAAAACGGGGGTAATCAGGATCGTAGTTGGCTGAATCAAGAACCTCATATCTCAGATTGGACTCCTCAATGGCCTCCCGCATCTCCATCACCGACATTTTTGAAACATTGGGAACCTCTACGAGTTCTCCGTGCTGAGTTGACGATTTTAACCATTCGAGCGCCAGCCAGGAGATTAAAAATCCGGCCAGGAGGGCCAGGCCCAGGTTAATCAGAAATGTCTTGCTGCGAAGAAAATCAATAAAATTCCTCATAAAGTTTAGCTTAACGCCTGGCAAAGATAGGAAACCGAATGCTTTTTTCTTTACTTTGAATGAGTTATAACGGCTCATTATATCATTCAAATGTTATCACCTCAGTACTTATGAAATTGAATATTGCCATAATCATGGGCGGCTATTCCAGTGAGCACCAGATTTCTCTACTAAGCGGGCAAAATGTCTTTAATCACCTCAGCAGGGAACGATATAATCCATACCGGGTTGTGATATCTACGAATAAATGGGTATGCCTGGACGATTCGGATAAGGAATACCCGGTAAACCGGGCCGACTTCTCAGTTGAGATAGAAGGGAAAAAGATCTCCTTCCACTGCGTTTTTAATGCCATACACGGTTCGCCGGGCGAAGACGGATTAATGCAGGCCTATTTCAGATTGCTCAGCCTGCCGCAGACATCATGCGGATATTATCAGGCTGCACTTACCTTTAACAAAAGAGATCTTTTGAGTGTTTTAAAAGCTTACGGTATTAAAATGGCTACTTCCTATTACCTGAACCAGGGGGACAAAATAAACGAAGAGGAAATTCTAAAAAAGGTAGGGCTTCCCTGTTTTGTAAAAGCGAACAGAGCAGGAAGTAGTTTCGGGATCACCAAAGTCCACAAGCCCGAAGAGTTGAGCAAAGGGATTGAACACGCCTTCAGGGAAGATCCGGAGATAATCATAGAATCCTGTCTTGTAGGAACAGAAGTTTCTGTAGGCGTCATTACGTACAAGGGTGAAACAAAGGTACTGCCCATCACCGAAATTGTGAGTGAAAATGACTTTTTTGATTATGAGGCCAAATACCAGGGAAAATCGCAGGAAATCACACCGGCGAGAATTTCTGAAAAAGAGAGTGAAGAAGTGAGAGGGGTTGCCCAAATGATCTATAACACCCTGGGGATGAAAGGATATACAAGAAGTGAATTTATATTGATAGACGGAGTTCCTCATATGCTGGAGATGAATACAACTCCCGGACTCACAGAGCAAAGTATTTTACCACAGCAGGCCCTTGCGGCAGGTATTTCTTTGTCTGAACTCTTCGAAAGTGCCGTGGAGGAGGCTTTACATGAAAATTAAGTACCTTTATCCCTACATAGAAGTCGGTACATGAAACGCGCTATTTTCCCGGGATCTTTTGACCCCATCACTTTAGGACATTACGACATCATTGAACGAGGTATACATCTCTTTGATGAGATCATCATAGCCATTGGAACCAATGCTGAAAAGACCTATATGTTTGATGAGGATCAACGCAAATCTTTTATTGAAAAAGCATTTAAAAACCAGGATCAGATCAAGGTTGATACCTATGAGGGGTTAACTATCGACTATTGTAAAAAAGTAAACGCAAATTTTATTCTTCGCGGTCTCAGAAATCCGGCCGACTTTGAATTTGAGAAGGCCATTGCACATACAAACAGAAAACTTTCTGGTATTGAAACGGTCTTCCTTCTTACATCCTCAGGGAAATCTTACATCAGCTCTTCCATAGTTCGCGATGTCATTAGAAACGGAGGTGACTACACCTCCCTTGTTCCTGATACGGTGAGGTTTAAGTGATTTATTTCCGGTAGATAAGGAAATAGCAGTGACTTTACCGAAAGGATTCAACATCTGAGATCATTCCCTTATAATACAATATTGTAGGTTTTTTCTTACTTTTGTGTTGTATTTGCCTACATTCCATAGAATATTGTACGCACACAACGTCTTTAGGCAGGTTCACAACAATCATTAAGGAATGATGAATAATCAGAATACTTTAGTAGGAAATTACAACAATATGTTGCGTGGAACGCCTACAGTAACCTTAAACTACCTCGTAAAACAGTTGCCAACGGCAACTGCTTTTATTAATAAAAATTACGAGGTGGTCCATGTTTCTGATAAGTGGATCAATGATTTTGACTTTGATAATAGGGACGTTATGGGACGCAACCTGACAGAACTCTTTGGCAGTGTTGATAAGGACTGGGGAAAAGCGCTAAAGGATTGTCTTAAGGGGATTGCAAGTGGAGAAAGTGTCCATCAGCACCTTAGAGCAGATGGATCTCTTCAGTGGTTTGAATGGCAAAATATCCCCTGGTATGACGAAAAGGAAAATATCGTAGGGGTAATCCTGCAAGCAGAAGATGTCACCGAACGAATCAATGTAGAATTACAGGCCGAAAAACTGGAAACCCTTCTGGCGGCAAAATCGGAGATTACAGATGTAGGCAGTTGGGAATTTGATCTGGAACGCAATCGACTTAAATGGTGTGAGATCACAAAAAAAATTCACGAAGTTGTCCCAACCTATGAACCAAATATAGATACAGCGATAAACTTCTACAAGGAAGGCTACGGTAGAAATACAATTGCAATGGCCTTTGATAACGCCATTCAGAAAGGCGAGGACTACGAAGTCAGCTGTGAACTTATTACCGCTAAAGGAAATGAGATTACAGTGATAGCAACCGGAAAACCAATTTTTAAAAAAGGTAAACTGCTAGGGCTTGTAGGTACATTCCGGGATATTACACCCAAGATTAAATCCGAATTAAAAAGCAAACGACAGGAGCGCCACTTTAAAAGTATTTTTAATTCCTCGTATCAGTTTACGGGAATCCTCGATACTCAGGGTACTTTTCTTGAGGTCAATGAAACGGCCTTGCAATTTTCAGGCCTTAAAGAAGAAGAAGTTGTCAATAAAAAATTCTGGGATGCCTACTGGTGGCCAACTCCGGATTATGTGAAGGACGGACTTAAAGAAATCATCAGGGCCGCCTCGGAAGGAGAAGTGATGAGAAGCGAGATCGTTGTACTCGACAAGGATAAGAATCCTATCCCTGTCGATTTCAGTTTAAAACCCGTTTACGACGAGCATGGGAATATTTTTTCGCTTCTGGCTGAAGGACGAATGATCAAAGAAATGGTTGCAGCCAGACGTAAATTAAAGGAAAGTGAACAAAAATTCCGTGCACTTTACGAATTGTCTCCTACCAGCTATATCCTGAGTGACTTTGAAACCGGCGAGATCCTGGACTTTAACTCCTCTTTCGAAAAAACGACCGGATATACCAGAGAGCATCTTGGAAAACTCAAGGTACAGGACATCCTATTGACCGTTTCCAAAACCCAGCTGCACAGGATCAAAAAAGAAATTGAAACAACTAGCACCTTCGGTCCTGAAGAACAGGAATATATCAAAAAGGACGGTACACAGTTTCCAGTATTGGTCAGTGGCTCCCTGGTAGGAAATAAAAAGGGAAGAAAATTACTCTGGTCAACCGCCCAGGATATTTCCGAAAGTAAACTCACAGAAGCACAGCTAAGGGAAGAGAAACAATTATTAAAAACCCTAATTGACAATTTGCCCCTGAATGTCTTTATCAAGGACCTCGAATCGAGGAAAATACTGGTAAACAAGGCCGAACTAGACTATGTAGGCCTAACAGAATCAGATGTTATCGGGAAAAACGATTTCGACTTTTACGATAAAAAGTCGGCCCAAATCTCAAGGGATGAAGACCTGGAAGTGATCAATTCCCGTAAACCGATGTTGCGTAAGGAGACAACAAGTGTAAAAAAAGATGGTACAGCAACATCCTTTTTAAGTTCAAAAATCCCGTTGGTGGGCAGTGATAACAAAGTGAAAGGTCTGATCGGTATCAGTCTGGACATTTCAGACCTCAAGCGCAAGGAGAACGAATTACACGACCTTATTAATGTCACCTCCATACAAAATAAAAAGCTTGTCAATTTTGCTCATATCGTTTCCCATAACCTCAGGTCGCATACTGCTAATTTCTCTATGCTTCTCGACTTCCTGGTGAGTGAAACGGATGCAGAAGAAAAAAACAGAATTATAAAAATGCTGATGGAGGCTTCCGACAATCTTCTGGAAACACTCGAAAACCTCAATGAGGTGGTGGCGATAAGTACTAATATCAACCTGGATAAAAAACCGGTTTGTCTTTTTGAAAAAATCCAGAATGTAGAGAAAAACCTCACGGCCTACTTAAAAAACCACAATGCTGTGATCATCAATGATGTAGCGGAGGAGCTTGAAGTTAAAGCAGTACCAGCCTATGCAGAGAGTATTCTGATGAACTTTATCACCAATGCAATAAAATACAGGAATCCGATGCGAAAACCCGTCGTCAGGCTTACAGCCGAAACGGAAGGAAATTATACTGTGTTGAGCATCAAAGACAATGGGCTCGGAATTGATCTGGAAGAACACGGCAGTAAATTATTCGGGATGTACAAAACATTTCACGAGAATCCTGACGCCAGGGGGATCGGACTATATATTACCAAAAATCAGGTTGAGGCAATGAACGGAAAAGTAACTGTTGATAGTGAAGTCGGGAAAGGCACAACATTTAAAATCTACTTCAATGACAAAAATTAAAAGTGTTTGCATCATTGATGATGATCCGATTACCGTATTTGGAATAAAGAAAATGCTGAGTCTTCTAGATCTGGCGGAGGAAATCAAAACCTATGTCAATGGTAAGGAGGCAATAGACGATATCAGTAAGAGGGTTAAAAATCAGGAAACCATTCCACAGGTCATCTTCCTGGATATCAATATGCCCATAATGGATGGATGGCAATTTCTTGAAAAGTTTCTTGAACTCGAAGTTGAGGAAAAGATAAGAATCAACATCGTTACTTCTTCCATCGATCCTTATGACAAGCAGCAGTGGGAACGATTTAAGGAAATTACTCACCACCTGTTGGAATTCAAAAACAAACCTATCAGAAAGAATGATATTCTTGAAATTACAAAGGCAGCTTAGTGGAATTTATCCACTTCGAACAGACTCTTGATATTCGTATAGGAGTTTTCAAGTGCCTTTTTTATCTTTCTGGGGCCTTTCCACTTCACCTTTTCAATCTTCTCACTCTTCTGCCCCACAAGTTTTCCTTTGTAGGATGTTTTCATTGCATACCAGTGGACTTCCTTTAGTTTGTACACCCCGCCTTTTTTAAAAACGTGGTAGGTGGTCTTAAGGTAATTCTCTATTTTAAGTCCTTTCACCCCGGTTTCCTCTTCCACCTCCCTTATCGCACATTCCTCGAGAGTTTCACCCTTATCTATCCCCCCTTTGGGAAGATCCCATTTATCGTTCCTGTAGATAAAGAGTACTTGCCCTTTTTTGTTAGTGACCACCCCTCCTGCCGCCACTGCAAGCGGAATCTTTTTGGTGAATTTTTTGAGGATTTCTTCGTGGTTGGGATGATAAATATATGCCGCCTCCAGTTTTTTTTTGGCCAGGGCATCGATCGCGGTTTTGATCGCAGACCCATTAAGAGGAAAATATTCTCCGTTAACAGTTTCCGACAGTTTGTTTGTTAAAACCAGGGGAGCGTCATTAACAAAAACTTTATACATTTGCGAAATGATTTTGGATAAGCATACTGCGAGTAAAACTGCTGAACTTCTTCTGCAAATTAATGCAATTAAGTTGAGACCCGAAAATCCGTTTACATGGGCATCCGGATGGCAATCCCCCATCTACTGTGATAACCGAATTTTGTTGTCCTTCCCAGTAATCAGAAACTTTATCAAAGAAGAGATTGCCAAGCAGGTTGAGGAGTTGTACGGAAAACCGGATATTATCGCCGGCGTGGCTACGGGGGCAATCGGAATTGGCGCCCTGGTGGCAGAATACCTTGGCCTTCCCTTTATCTACGTAAGGCCGGAAGCAAAATCCCATGGAAGACAAAACCAGATTGAAGGGCTGCTTGAACAGGATCAGACCGTCGTAGTTATTGAAGACCTTATCAGTACTGGTAAAAGCAGTTTGAATGCGGTGGATGCACTCCTGAAAAGCGGAGCCAAAGTAAAAGGGATGATCGCGATTTTCACCTACGGCTTTGATGTCGCCATTGAAAATTTTAAGAAAAAAGGTGTTGAACTCCACACCCTCAGTAATTATGAAACACTTGTTCAATTGGCCTCGGACAGCCATTATATAAAAGAAGAACAACTTAATACGCTAATGGAGTGGAGAAAAAACCCTTCCCTCTGGAAACCCTGAACTTATGCATATAGAAAGCCCTAAAAAAACTGTTGGGAAAAACAAAGAGGAGGTATTTTCTTTTCTTACCGACCTAAAAAACTTTGAAAAGTTGATGCCCGAATCCATTGACAAATTCGAGATATTGGATGATGACACCTTCCTTTTTGCCCTTAACGGCATGCCTCAGATTGTTCTGAAACGAAAGGAGCAAATTCCTTATGAGCGTGTTGTTCTCGGCGCTGCAAGTGAGAAACTGCCCTTTACCCTTAGTGCTCAAATAGATGAAATAGACGCGAACAGCAGCGAGGTCACCCTTAGTTTTGAAGGTGAATTCAACGCAATGATGGCAATGATGATAAAAAATCCCATCACGAATTTTATCGGTACGCTCTCGGAAAACCTTTCTAAAATGTAAGCAGCTTTATTTCAGGAATTACAAAGGATACCTGATTTCTTTGAGACCGCAGGATAATAATTTGCCTCCTTTGGCTTCCACCATGAGCCGTCCTTCCGGGCTGACCCCCTTGATAGCCCCTACTATCTGCTTACCGTTAATTTCATAATTCATCTGCTGATCTCTCATATACAAAAGGCTTTCGTAGTTCGGGCTAAGGTCCTTTGAAACTTGTTCTACTTCCTCCATTGATTCTTGAATCAGATCGAGCAATCGATTAAGTAATTTATCGAGGGGATAAGACTTTCCGGTAATCTGTTTTAGAGAAGCCGCATTGGGAAGGTTTTTAAATTTTTCCTGATTTACATTAATTCCGATTCCAAGAACGGATTGTTTTAACATAAATCCCTTTAGGGTATTCTCTATCAGAATACCACAAATCTTTTTATTACCTGACATAATGTCGTTAGGCCATTTGATAGCTAATTCAGGGATTTCCAGTTCCTCGAATAGCTCAATCAAGGAAAGGGATAAGGCCATTGAAATTGAAAATCCCTGATCTGCTCTTAGCTCTTTAAAATATTTCAAAACACTAACTGTCAGGTTTTTACCGGGTTCAGAAGTCCAATTAGTCCCTGCCTGTCCTATCCCTTGCAACTGGGAATCAGCGACCAAAACGGTAAAGTCACTCAAGGTAGTTTCCGCCATCAATCTCTTCAGATGGAGGTTAGTGGAATCCGTGGCATTAACTTTGATTACTTGCATAGTGTATAAATACCCCTGAGAACTGTACAATGTTATGTTAAAAACTAGGGGCAAGAAAATAAAAAAATAATAACTTTGTAGAAACTAAATATTTTGGATGCAGAAAGGAAAGCCTAGCGCAGATGAGTTAATCTCTTTAATATTACAAGGAATAGAAGAAGTTAAAGGACTAGAAATTAATTTACTCGACCTTAGGGACATAGAAAATACTGTTTGCGACTACTTTGTTTTATGTAACGGTACCTCCAATACGCATGTCAATGCGATCGTAAATTCAATCCAAAAAACAGTTAGCAAAGGCATAAAAGATAAACCCTGGCATGTTGAAGGTTCTGACAATGCCGAGTGGGTGCTTTTGGATTATGTTAACGTCGTGGTTCACGTGTTTCAAAAACAGGTGAGAGAATTCTACGATATTGAAGGACTTTGGGGCGATGCGAAAGTGACGCTGGTAGAAAGTAGTTTTAATCAATAAAAAATGGCTAAAGAAAAAGATAATAATACCCCGCAAAAAAGACCAAAATTCAGCTCATGGTGGATTTATGGCCTTATCGCCGTTCTCCTGATTGCATTCAATTTTTTTGGGAGCGGAAGTCTGGGGACCACCAGAAAAACAACCACCTCGGAGTTGCAACAATATCTGAGAGCTGGTGACATTTCTAAGATCCTTATCATCACAAATACCAATCAGGCCAAGGTCTTTCTTACCGAGGAAGCCCTGGCGAAAGACGTGCATAAGGAGGTAGCGAATAAACCTTTCTTTCCGACCACGGCAGAAATTCCTCAGTATGTTCTTGATTACGGAGATCTACAGATTTTTCAGAATGAGATTACGGAAATAAAGAAGGAAAATTCACTTAATACCATTGTGGAATTCGACAAAGAATCGAATTTGTTCATGGACCTTCTGATTACTATTCTTCCTTTTGTTCTCATCATCGGAATCTGGATTTATTTGATGAGGCGAATGTCTGGCGGAGGTGCCGGAGGTGCCGGAGGACAGATATTTAATATTGGTAAATCAAAGGCTAAACTCTTTGATGAAAAAACAGATACGAGAACTTCTTTTAAAGATGTTGCCGGGCTGGAAGGTGCCAAGGAAGAGATCGAAGAGATCGTGGAGTTCCTGAAAAATCCTGATAAATATACCTCTCTGGGAGGTAAAATTCCCAAAGGCGCATTATTGGTGGGCCCTCCGGGAACAGGTAAAACATTACTGGCCAAGGCCGTCGCCGGTGAAGCGAAAGTTCCGTTTTTCTCCTTGTCAGGTTCTGATTTTGTTGAGATGTTTGTGGGAGTTGGAGCATCCAGGGTAAGGGACTTGTTTAAACAAGCCAAGGACAAAGCTCCTGCGATCATTTTTATTGATGAGATTGACGCCATTGGTCGCGCCAGAGGTAAGAATAATTTTACCGGGTCTAATGACGAGCGTGAAAACACCCTCAACCAGCTTTTAACGGAAATGGATGGGTTTGGAACCAATACCAACGTTATTGTGCTCGCAGCTACCAACAGGGCTGATGTCCTGGATAAGGCCCTTATGAGAGCAGGTAGATTTGACCGGCAGATTTATGTCGACTTGCCGGATATCAGGGAAAGGAAGGAGATTTTTGAGGTACATTTAAGGCCTATCAAAACGGCTGAAACCCTCGATTTAGATTTTCTCGCACGTCAAACACCAGGTTTCTCAGGTGCCGATATTGCCAATGTCTGTAACGAAGCTGCCCTGATCGCAGCCAGAAAGGAAAAGAAGGCGGTTACCAAACAGGACTTCCTCGATGCGGTTGACCGAATAGTAGGCGGACTCGAGAAAAAGAATAAGATCATTACCAAGGAAGAAAAACGTACGATCGCCTATCACGAGGCAGGGCACGCTACTGTGAGCTGGATGCTGGAACACGCAGCCCCTCTGGTAAAGGTAACTATAGTACCCCGGGGGCAGTCTCTGGGATCAGCCTGGTATTTGCCTGAAGAACGCCTAATTGTGCGGCCCGAGCAAATGAAAGATGAAATGTGTGCCACCTTAGGAGGCAGGGCAGCTGAAAAAGTCATCTTCAATAAAATCTCCACCGGAGCTTTGAGCGATCTTGAGAAAGTGACCAAACAGGCCAGAGCCATGGTGACCATTTACGGTCTTAATGATCAGATTGGGAATCTAACCTATTACGATTCCTCAGGGCAGAATGAATATGGCTTTACCAAACCCTATAGCGAAGAGACCGCTCAAAAGATAGATCAAGAAATCTCTAAACTTATAGAGGAACAGTATTCCAGAGCAATTGAAGTTCTGAAAAAAAACAAGGATAAACTCACCGAATTGGCGGAACGATTATTAGAAAAGGAGGTTATTTTTAAAGAAGACCTTGAAAAAATCTTTGGTGAGAGACCTTTTGAAAAGAAGTTTGATAAAAAAGGCCAGGAGATCTCCGTCAATGAAGAAGAAACAGAAGAACCTGAAGAACTGACCGAGGATAATAAATAAAGTTCCCGGTTCGTTCTAGAAATTAGTACATTACAGCTGATTAAATCAAGAAATGGGACTATTTTCCAGTTTATTCGGAGGAGGTAAGAAAAAGAAAGTTTCCAAAGCTACCGTGGAAACCAGGGGGGTACATATGCCCGACCTCAATCTGCCCATTGATGAAAAATTCACCATCCATTTTAAAAAGAATGGAGGGAAATTCCTTTACTGTGATTCCTTTAGAGAAGTGTCTGAAGCACTCCGGAATATCGTTGAGGAAAATCAATGGAAGAACTCGCCTTTCTTTATCATGGATGAGAGATTGGAACAAAAATTCTCAAAAGAAGACTTATCTTTTACACAAAAGGCTAGTAACAGCGAGATCTTTTTTACCACCTGTGAACATCTGATCGCCCAAAATGGTTCCATCCTCGTTTGTTCAAATCAATTAAAGGAAAAGAAGCTCAACGAGCTCCCGGAGAACGTTATTGTCTTTGCTACTACAAGTCAGCTCGTAGAAAATATCGGAGAAGGCCTTAAGGCGATCAAGAAAAAATACAAGCAGGGCATTCCTGCCAACATTACCACCTTAAAGCACTTTCAGGCTACAAATGAAAATGCCGATGACTTCCTGACATACGGCAGCAGTTCGAAGCATCTATACCTCTTACTACTGGAAGATTTATAGGATGAGGGAACTTCTACGGCGGTTACTTACGGGGGTTGTTTACGTGATTTTACTCCTTTCAGCCGTTTTTTTAAGTTCAGACGCCTTCGACTTCCTTTTTATGGTATTCGGGCTTGCCTGTTTATACGAATTCAAAAAACTTGTGGGCTTAAGAGGCTACTACCTATTTGCAGCCTATCTCGGTCTGTGGTGGCTGTTTATTTATATCGTCAGGGATGCAGTTCTTATTAATATCCTGATGTTTCTTTCCATTACGGTCAACATAACGATGATATACTTCCTGTTCACTAAAAAGAAATTCTACAGAGCCTATGAAAAATTTGTCATAGGTCTCTTTTACATCGGTGGTGGATGTATATTCCTGACTATGATCCCCTACAAAGACGATGATTTTGCCAAGCTGTTGATTATGGGAATCTTTATCCTAATTTGGGTGAACGACTCATTTGCTTACCTGGTAGGATCATCCATTGGAAGAACAAAATTATATCCCTCTGTTTCCCCTAAGAAAACCGTAGAAGGAACTTTGGGAGGCTTTATTTTTACACTTATTGCTGCCTATATTCTTTCCCTTTACGAACCCATTTTAAAGCCGGCAGAGTGGATAATTCTCGCTTCGGTAATTGTCATAATGGGCAGTCTGGGAGATCTTATTGAATCAAAACTAAAAAGATTGGCAGGAGTAAAAGACAGTGGTGCAATTCTTCCCGGGCACGGTGGGATGCTCGATCGTTTGGATAGTCTTATATTTGCAGCACCATTTGCATATCTTGTATTAAATATTTTTACCTATGTTTCATAGAGAGGGACGCACCATTATCCTCCTTACTTTCTTCACGGTAGCCATCATCATTCTTCTGGCGCATTTTTATATGGCTAATCCTACCTATAAACTAATCGTTCAGGGTCTTGCATTAGTGGTACTTATCCTTATTCTCCAGTTTTTCAGAAATCCAAAAAGAATATCCAATAAAAACTTTAACGAGATTCATGCACCGGTTGATGGAAAAGTTGTTGTGATTGAACGGGTCATGGAAAAGGAGTATTTTAATGAAGAAAGACTACAGATTTCTATCTTTATGTCTCCGGTAAACGTACATGTGACGAGATATCCTGCCAGTGGAGTCATTCAGTATTCAAAATACCATCCGGGGAAATACCTGGTAGCCTGGCATCCCAAATCGAGCGAAGAAAACGAACGAACCACCGTGGTCATACGAACTCCAAAATTCGGAGATATTCTCTATCGTCAGATTGCCGGGGCCATGGCCAGACGCATAGTGAATTACGCGGAAGAAGGCGAAAGTGCACAACAAGGTGAAGAAAGCGGCTTTATTAAATTTGGCTCCAGGGTTGACGTACTTCTCCCGGTAGATGCCCAGGTGGCCGTAAAACTCAATCAAAAGGTAAAAGGTGCCATCACCTGCCTGGCTACAATTAAAGAAGATGATGGAGAAGGATAGGCTGTATACCGAATTTGAAAAAGCAGTTAACTATATCAGTAACTACACTGACCCTCTCCCTCCCGATCTGCTCTTAAAACTATACGCATACTACAAGATCGCTAATCAGAATTACAACAATCCCGGAAGTAAGACTCCCCTTATTAATGCCTTTAAAGCGAATGCACTTTTCCAGGCACAGAATTTACAACCAGAAGAAGCGATGGAAAAATACATTGTTCTGGTTAAAAAAGAATTCGGAATAAGCTCTTTTTAATTTTAGGCATAGAGATCTTTAATATCCGCCTTACACAGCTCGAAGATAAATTCAGACATTTTTAGAGTTACATCTTTAAAAAGACGTTCACCCTTCTCTGCAGTGGCATTCGATGGATCCCCTACCCCGGTGTCTTCTGATATTTCAGACCATCTTCTTTCTGCCCAGGCCCATCCTTCAGAAAAAGCTTGAATCCTGAAATTTTTCGCTTTTCCATCACCCCACTGGTTTTTATCGAGGACCAGATCGGGACGGAAATACAGCATCAGACTGGTTTCTCTTTCATCGGCGTGATCTCCTTTTTCAACAATATAATCGGCATTCTCTAGGGCTTTGAACCAATTGGAGACACAGAGGAACATAGTGGGAAATTTCAGGCCTAATTCTCTTACCAGGGCTTTAAAATTATTACCCCCGTGACTGTTGAAAAGAAGTAATTTATGTATCCCCTGTCTCTCCAGGACGGTGATGATATCTGCCAGTATGGCTAGTTGTGTACTTGGATTTAAGTTAATGTCAAGATAGATATCAGACTGTCCGGTATTGACACCAAATGGTATGGTTGGCAGCACTATGGGCTTAGCTCCCTTTTCCCATGCCAGTTTAGCAGCTTCAGCAGCCAGATGATCGGCCTCGTAGATATCCGTTCCATATGGGAGATGGTAATTATGTGCCTCGGTCGCTGCCCAGGGCAAAATTGCCAGTTCAAATTGAGTTTGCTTTAAGGCCAGCCAGTTAGTTTCAGCAAGGATATAAGGTCTTATTCCCATTTTATTTTATAAAGCGATTTGTTGTTCTATGCCTGCTCTTTCCACAAAGGTAAAGTAGAATCCACCTAAAATGGAAAGTCCGAAATAGACTGTAATTACAAGGCTACCGGATTCCCAGATCGAATTAATTCCAAACCAGTCATTTGTTACCCAGATAAGAGCGATACCGGCAATGCCCCTGAAAAATTCGATATAAAACGCAAAATTCTGACGGTCCATCAGGCTGGTATACCCAAAAATCCCCAGAAAGATGTATGCCCCACAAAGAAGTAGCCCGGAAAATCCGATCTCCGTATAGTTATAAAACATAAAGAGGATTAATGCCAGGGTAAAAACCATCTGAAAAATGGCATAGCCTTTTAAATATATGGAGGCCGATGTTTGATAACGTTTAAAACCGTAAACGTCCTTTATCACCTCGGTAGGATATTTTTCACTCACGTCTGAGGGCCTCCAACCGGTAGGCATAAACCATATCCTGAATTTGTCTTTTATACTCCTAGTCCGCCAGGCATCCACAGATAGTCTCCATAAATGCTGGAAATTGATCAATATGGGATTCCAGGTATGAGCCGGTTTTAAAACCCCGTATTGAGGAGGTACCTGCTCCAGTTCTTCCTGGAAAGTACCGAACCACCGATCCCAGACACAAAGGATCTGCCCAAGGTTCTTATCGATATATTCCGGGTTGATCGCATGGTGTACCCGATGCTGTGAAGGTGTCACGATGATGTATTCGAGCCAACCCATTTTTCCAATATGCTGGGTATGATACCAGAACTGTGCAAACAGATGTACAGGTGCGATTATGGCAATCACCTCAGCAGGAACACCCAGAAAAGCAGCAGGGAAGAGAAAAAGAGGAAAGTAGCCCAGTAAATTTGAAATGGACTGGCGTAAGGCACAGGCCAGGTTAAATTCCTCACTGCTGTGATGGATCACATGCTGATTCCAGAAGATATTTATATGATGACTGAGACGATGGTTCCAGTATCCGGCAAAATCAATAGCCAGAAAGGCCACTAACCAGACCAGCCATGTAGCTTCAATCTCTGTTATAGCAAGGTTTTCCAGCAGGAAAGGATAACTTACCAATATCAACCCCAGTCCCAGAGAATCTTTAACAATATTGGTCAGTCCGGAACTAATACTGCTTACTGTATCCAATAACTTATGATGCTGATTTTTAACAAAATGCCCGTACAAAATCTCTATTATCAACAAGACTATAAAAAAAGGAATAGCGTATAAGAGGGCATTAGCGTAAGTTTCCATTTTGTGATACTGTCTGTCAGAGATAAAATAACAAATTCAAAGAAGGTATAAAACTAATTAAATGGCCCTACCATAATATGTGCCCTGTGGGTTCCCGGATCCATCAGCCATGGCATTCCCGGAGCGTGCGGTTTATCTGGCAGGCCTGTTGACTCTGTTGTAGCAAAAGGAGTATAGATCACATATCGAAACTTGCCATTTGTCAGGGCTCCGGTAGTAGCATCATAGTCTTCCTCCTTGCCAAAGAACACATAAAGCATACTGGGTTCCCTGGGCATAGGAAGAGCACCTGATTCAATTTCCCGACCCCTGATTTCATTGCGTTCATCCTGGGATTTACCCTCAGCATTCAACTCCCTTCCCCTTGCCATAAAAGGTTCAAGTTTTACGGAGTAGCAACTGGAACTGATTCCTTTTCTATAAGGATTATCCCCGATACAAACCATATTATTGGTTCCTTTTCTCAGGACTACGAATTCTCCATCAGTATTGTAACCATAGACCATGGCACCCTCCTTTTGATTTTCTGGTAAGGGCAATACAGCAGTTGTAATCTGAACTTCTTCAGGCAGAATTTTTACATTCTCCTCTTGTGCACCTACAAAAAACGGCAATACAAGGAATAAGGATACAATTATTTTCATTGGATTCGCTTTGCCTAAAGATAAAAAAAACAACCATCAATTTGGAGGTTGTTTATTTTTTAGATACAGAACGAGATTAATTACAATTCAGGGCGTAGTTATCGTCCATATCCTTTGTCCATTGAGCTGGGATGTCATTTAGAATCTCTTCATTGACCTTAATACAGGTAAGTGGATTATTCTCAACCGCGAATGTGTTTAATTGCAAGCTATTGGGAATGGCCGACAGATCAATTGCCCCTAAAGTATTGTCATTGATTTCCAGGAGCTGTAAAGTACTGCTATCAGAAATGTCTAGTTGGGTAAGATTGTTGCCCGGAACAGACAACTTCTCCAGGACATTTAGATTAGACACATTGATATTTGTTAATGCATTATTCTGAACGTAAATAAACTTCAGAAGTGTATTTCCGGAGAGATTCAGGCTACTTATCTGATTGTCATTTACCCAAAGATTATCGAGCATAACAAAATCAGAAATGCCTTGCAGGCTCGATATACCCTTATCGTTCATAATAAGAGAGGTAACCATTTCAGCTTCACTGGTCAGTACTGATCCGTCTACAACATCATCTATTCCCAAATCCACGAGAGCCTGTTCAAATGCTGCATCGACGATGTTTGTTCGAAGCGCCGGTGCCATTTGTTCCTGATCTGTATCTGAATTATCGCCGTCATTTGAACATGAAAGCAATGAGGCCCAAAGAATTCCCAGGAGGATTAAATTAAATTTTTTCATAGTTCCTTTTTGGATAAATATATCACAAGTAGTTGAAAACCTGCTTCTTATTAGCTTTTTATTAGGATTTGCTACGCTCCGGAGAGGGAGGCAAGGCTTTTCTCGAGGGTAATGATCTTTTCCTCTGCGTCCATGGCTTTTTTTCTTTCCATTGCCACAACAGCTTCCGGGGCATTATTTACAAAGCGATCATTCGCGAGTTTTTTCTCGACAGATTGCAAAAACCCCTTAGTATAATTTAATTCCTCCGTTATTTTTTTGATTTCAGCCTCAATATCTACCGAACCAGCCACTGGAATAAAATATTCATTGCTCTTTACCCGGAACGATAGTGCACCTTCCGGAGCTTCTGAAATTGTTGTGATTTCTTCGATATTCCCCAGTTTTTTCACAATAGTATCCCATTGAGGGTCTATTTCCTGTGAAATTATACACGCCAGGTTTAAAGCCTCTTTTACAGGGATATTCTTGTCTTTTCTGATTGTCCTGACTCCCGAAATGACCTCAGCCGTATAGGAAAAAGCCTTCAGTACTTCAGGTTCTGGTTTCCCGGGCTCTGGCCAGGAGGAAACCACCAGGGCTTGTTCCGGAGTCCTTTCAGCCATACATTGCCATACTTCCTCTGACAAGAAGGGCATGAATGGGTGCAGGACCTTCAGGTTTTCTTCAAACAAACCAATGACCTGCTCATAGGTTCTCCGGTCAATAGGCTGCTGATACGCAGGTTTTACAATTTCCAGTAACCAGGAACAAAAATCATCCCAGATGAGTTTATAAATAGCCATCAGGGCATCGGAGATACGATATTTTGAGAAATGATCGTCAATTTCTACCAGGGTTGCGTTCATTTTCGCCTGATACCACTTTATGCCCAGTGCTGCCGCTTCAGGTTGTGGTATATCTTTTACTTCCCAGCCTTTAACCAGTCTGAACGCATTCCAGATCTTATTGGCAAAATTTTTCCCCTGCTGACAGAGCGATTCATCAAATAGCAGATCATTTCCTGCAGGAGCACTAAGAAGCAATCCTACCCGCACACCATCTGCTCCGTAATTTCCAATTAGTTTTAATGCATCCGGGGAGTTCCCGAGTTGCTTAGACATTTTACGTCGCTCCTTATCCCTTACAAGTCCGGTGAAATACACGTTTTCAAAAGGTCTTTCTCCCCTGAACTCATAACCTGCCACTATCATTCGGGCTACCCAGAAAAAGATGATATCCGGACCGGTTACCAGGTCGTTAGTTGGGTAGTAATAGCTTACCTCCTTGTTATCGGGATCCAGTATACCCCCAAAAACACTTATTGGCCATAGCCAGGATGAAAACCAGGTATCGAGGACATCTTCATCCTGTCTCAGATCTGCGGGCTTTAAGGAAGTATTTCCACTTTTTTTTCTGGCCGCTTTCAGGGCTTCCGCTGCATTTTCGGCTACCACAAGGTCATCAGGGCCATCTCCGTAATAAAATACTGGAATCTGTTGTCCCCACCACAGTTGGCGGGAAATATTCCAGTCCCTGATATTCTCCATCCAGTACTTGTAGGTATTCTCGAAATTCTTTGGAAAAAATTTTACTTCCTTCTTTTCGGTTACTGCCTTCAATGCTGGACCTACCAGGTCTTCCATTTTCAGAAACCACTGATCTAGCAAACGGGGTTCAATAACAGCTTTAGTACGTTCCGATGTACCCACTTTATTGGTGTACGGCTCAACTTTTTCTAAAACGCCCAGCTCTTTGAGTTCCTCACTGATTTCCTTTCTTACCACAAAACGATCTTTCCCCTCATAGTGGAGTCCGTAGCTGTTAAGTGATGCATCCTCATTAAAAATGTCAATAGTCTCCAATTGGTGTTTTTCTCCCAATTGCCAGTCATTTTCGTCATGGGCCGGTGTAACTTTCAGACAACCTGTCCCGAATTCCATATCGACATATTCGTCAATAATGATAGGGATTACCCTGTTACATACAGGAACGATCGCATTTTTCCCGTGAAGATGTACAAAACGTTCATCCTCGGGATGCACGCAAATGGCTGTATCACCCAAAATTGTTTCCGGCCTGGTGGTCGCAATGGTAAGTTGCTCCTCGCTTCCCTCTACATTGTATTTGATATAGTAGAGTTTACCTTGCTTTTCTTCGTAAATAACCTCTTCATCAGACAAGGTAGTCTTTGCTTCGGGATCCCAGTTGACCATCCTGTAGCCCTTGTAAATCAAGCCCTTATTAAAAAGGTCGATAAAAACCCTGATTACAGAGGCGGACATATCCTCATCCATGGTAAATTTCGTCCTGTCCCAATCACATGAACATCCCAGTTTCTTTAGCTGCTCCAGGATTACACCCCCATAAGTATGCGTCCAATCCCAGGCGTGTTCAAGAAATTCATCCCTGCTGAGATCTGATTTATTGATACCTTCTTCTTTGAGTTTCCCCACTACCTTTGCTTCGGTAGCGATGGAAGCGTGATCCATACCCGGCACCCAGCACGCATTTTTTCCCTGAAGACGTGCCTTTCTTACCAGTACATCCTGAATCGTATTATTTAACATATGACCCATATGCAATACCCCCGTAACATTTGGAGGCGGGATTACAATGGTATAGGGTTCCCGATGGTCAGGAACAGAGTGGAAATACTTGTTTTTCAACCAGTAATCATACCACTTGTCTTCTATTTTGCCGGGATTGTATTTTGAAGGAATATCCATTTTGGTATGATTCTTGACTTTTAGGGGGTGAATGTGTCGTATTTTATAGGTTGATCAGGGATTTTAACCTGAAAACCGAACAAAAATTAAATGTGAAATACGAAACAAAAATAAGTAACGTTAGTAGATAACAAAAGAATTTTGGATGTTGTTGCAAATATGCTACATTTGAGATTCCTCAAAAAGTAATGTGATGAAAAAAATAGTATTAGTATTGTTTGTTGGCCTTCTGGCCTTAAGCGTTCAGGCTCAGGAAAAAATGGCCAAAATACAGTTCAAGACTGAAACTGTTGATTATGGTCAGATTGAAAAAGGTAGTGATGGAGTCCGAATTTTCGAATTTACCAATACCGGAGAGGCCCCCTTGATCATCTCTAAGGTGAGTTCAAGCTGTGGATGTACGATTCCGAAAAAACCGGAAGAACCCATTATGCCAGGCGCTACCGGGGAAATCCAGGTAAAATATGATACAAACAGAGTTGGACCTATCAGGAAAGCCATTACGGTGATTTCCAATGCCGATACCCCAACAAAAGTTTTAAAAATCAAAGGCGAAGTAAAGCCCATTGATGGTAAGTAAAAATTAGAATTAACTTTATAGAAGAACCCTGGCCGACCGGTCAGGGTTTTTTGTTGAAGACATCTTTGAGCGTAAAGGAAAAGAGCAGATCCGATTCGTATCTTTCGATCAGAAGCCGAACTTTTTTGCCTTCTTTTTCATTAATCATGTTCATGATCTCCTGGAGTTTGTATTTATGGACTCGCTTTCCATTTACTGCCAGTATGACATCTCCTTCTCTGAGTCCGGCCTCATCCGCAGGGCTACCCGCTCTGATACCCGATACAATAATCTCGGGAACCAAACTGAGTCGGGTTCTGTTTTCCATCAGAATCTGAACATCCCCGAAACTGCGTTCGTCATTCTTGACAACCCCGCGGCTATCGGTAATTCTCTCAGCAATATACCGAACCCCATTGTGTTGTAATTCGAGTCCGCTCATATTAAACTTAAAGGGTTCATTAAAGAAGCTATTCTTTTTTAATTGTATACTATTCTCGCGATAATTAAAGACGATGTTAAAACGCCTAAGTATCTCACCACCCAGAGTGCCATTCCTGTCGCCGTGGTCTTTAATACTACTAAAAGAAAACATATCTGGAAAGGCAGCCTTGGCATTTTTCAGGACGTAATCGCCGATTTGTACTTTCCTTACTTTTGTACGTTTTCCAAAAATGCTCCCATTAAGACCCTTCCCTAAATAATCTACATAGTGCTTTTCGGGGATATTGATGCCTTTTTCCAGATCCTGAAACAACCAGACCGCATCACTACTTCCTGTATCGACCAGTAACTTAACAGGGACATTGTCCTGGTCCTCAAAACTCA
The DNA here is from genome assembly GCF_041205185.1 of Muriicola sp. SD30. Lineage (NCBI taxonomy): Bacteria > Pseudomonadati > Bacteroidota > Flavobacteriia > Flavobacteriales > Flavobacteriaceae > Muriicola > Muriicola sp. SD30. Next base: position 539,610 of record NZ_JBGEWB010000001.1, on the reverse strand, counting down.
CTTTACCTGTGATATAGGCCTTCCTGTCGACGATGGAAAGAGGAATGGTCTGAGCATTGTTTGAAGACTTTTCCTTGTAATATTCGGGATTGTAAAACCTGATCGTCTTCCGTCCGTAATTCACCTCCACAATAAAATCCCGAAACAGGTCGAAGCCAATGATCCCATGAACCGGAATCCCCAGGGTGGGCGAAAAATTAATATCCTTGTCCAAAACGACAAAAATTTGCTGATCGTTATTTCGGATTTTTTTAAGTTTAAAATTGTTCCCTTTGGAATTCAGCGCTTTAATTGGCTCCCCGGCTCCCAGGCCATTGATGGTGATTTCGGAAACATTTTTCAGCTGTATGGAATCCTGATCAGAAAGATTGAACAGTATGGGTTTGCTGACACCCGAATCCAGGATAAAATTCAGTTTGGCTTCATTGATTTCCAGTGGAATAACAATGAGGTTGTTAATCAGTTGGAAATTGATTTTTTGCGACTTCACCCCTTCGGGCATGTGAAATCTCTGTGCTAATCCTGAAATCGGGAAGCACAACAGTAGTAAAAGGCCCAGCCAAAATCTATGTTTTAACATGCTAAGTACCTAAGGCATACCTCTCTAAGGTACGAATTAAATTCTTAGGTTGTCTTGCTTTTAACATTCCCTTATTTCCCCAATAATAAACGAATTGCAGTTGTTTTGTACCTCCTTATTTCCCATTTTTGCTGAAAATTAAATACATGCCTGTTATATCCAGAAAAGGCCAGTTAATGCCTTCATCACCGATCCGGAAGTTGGTTCCTTTTGCTGAGGATGCCAAAGAGAGGGGAGTTGATGTCATTCATCTCAATATCGGGCAGCCCGATATTAAAACGCCTCAGGCAGCCCTTGATGCGATTAAAAACAACGATATTGAGGTGCTTTCTTATAGCAGGACAGAGGGAACGGACGAGTTTCGCAAGAAAGTTGCTTCTTACTACAAAGCCAACGATATTGAGGTAACGCATAAGGATATCATTGTTACCACAGGCGGATCGGAAGCACTTGCCTTTGTAATGGGTAGTATTGCAGACACCGATGATGAGATCATTATCCCCGAGCCCTTTTATGCCAATTACAATGGATTTGCCGTAGCCGCAGGAATAAAGGTGGTACCTGTTGTATCTAAAATCGAGGATAATTTTGCTTTGCCCCCCCTGGAAGTTTTTGAAAAATCCATATCCGATAAAACCAAAGCCATTTTGATTTGTAATCCCGGGAATCCAACCGGTTATTTATACAAAAAAGAAGAAATTAAGAAACTGGCTGCTCTGGCGAAAAAACACGACTTATTTCTAATTGCCGATGAAGTTTACCGGGAGTTTGCCTATGATGGAATAGAACACTATTCCATTTTGCAGGAACCGGGAATGGAAGATCACAGTATAGTAGTTGACTCAGTATCGAAAAGGTACAGTATGTGTGGTGCCCGGATTGGTTTTCTGGTAACCAGAAACAAGTCGGTTATCCAAACAGCCCTAAAATTTGCCCAGGCAAGGCTTTCCCCGCCCACATATGCTCAAATTGCGAGTGAAGCTGCCCTGAGTACGCCTCAAAGCTACTTTGATGCGGTAATAGAAGAATACGTTGAACGTCGGGATATTCTGTTAAAAGAATTATCGAAAATAGAAGGCCTCAAGATCGCCAGGCCGCAGGGTGCCTTTTATTGTATAGTAGAATTACCTGTTGCAGATGCAGATGATTTTGCCCAATGGCTACTTGAGAAGTTCGAACTAAATGGCCAGACCGTGATGGTGGCCCCTGCTGCCGGCTTTTATGCCACAGAAGGCCTGGGGAAAAATCAGATCAGAATTGCCTATGTTCTTGAAAAAAAACAGCTTATCAAAGCCGTTGAAATTCTCAGAGAGGCACTTAAAAAATATCCTCAGACGTGAAAATACTGGAACACGTTTCCCTTAAACCCTATAATACCTTTGGTATTGATGTAAAAGCGCGATACTTCGCGGAAGTCACTTCTCTTGAGGAGTTGACATGGGTTCTTCAACAGGATAAATATCCAAATAAAATGATTCTGGGGGGTGGCAGCAATATGCTCCTTACCAAAGACCTTGATTTATTGGTTATTCACATAGGTCTGATGGGGAAAGAAATCACGACGCGACAGGATGACTATGCGGAGATTAAGGTAATGGGAGGAGAAAACTGGCATGATCTGGTTCTGTGGACACTGGAAAAAGATCTGGGCGGACTGGAAAACCTCTCTTTAATACCCGGAAGTGTGGGAAGTGCTCCCATTCAGAATATAGGCGCTTATGGTGTTGAATTAAAGGATCATTTTGTGAGCTGTGAAGCAATGGAAATCGAAACTCAGAAAATCTACACTTTTTCATTGCAGGATTGTAGGTTTGGATATCGCGAGTCTTATTTCAAGCATGAGGGAAAAGGGAAATACGCCATTACTTCTGTAAATTTCAGGTTGAGCACCAAAGATCACAAGCTCCGGATTGGATATGGCACTATTGGGGAAGAGTTAAGTAACAAAGGATTATTACAGCCCACTATTCAGGATATATCAAGAGCTGTGATCAGCATCCGGCAACGTAAACTACCTGATCCCGCCATCCTGGGAAACAGTGGCAGTTTTTTTAAAAATCCTGTGGTTTCGGCCCGGACTTATGAGCAGCTGAAGGAGCGCTACCCTGAGATCCCTTCTTACAAGGTCTCCGAAGACGAGATCAAAATCCCCGCAGCATGGATGATCGATACTAGTGGATTCAAAGGAATTCGACAGGGCGATGCGGGGGTTCATCAGCATCAGGCACTTGTCCTTGTCAATTATGGAAATGCAAGCGGACAGGAAATACTTAATCTGGCAAGGCAGATTCAGAAAAAAGTGAAGCAAAACTTCGGCATTTCCATTGAGCCAGAGGTAAACGTCCTTTAATTTTCTTAATTGGATAGAACATCATAAAAAATAACCCCCGGAATCTGCTATCCCGGAGGTTACTTCAAACCAAACTAACCAAAAACTACATGAGCAATAATCAGTTGCTCATTTCTCTAATTAAATGTGAGATCCCGTTTTAATAAGAATCAATTTTATAAATTAGCGTTTCCACTATATACGTGAAAAATGATATTTTTGGATGCCCCCGGGGTATTTTTTAATATCTCATCCAGCCATGAGCATACTGCTTGAAAAACACATTGTAGAGTTATTGCAGGAACGCAATGAAAAGGCCATTTCACTCTTATACGACCATTACGGAGATACGCTTTACGGCGTAGCGCTAAAGGTTGTCAGAGATGAAGAACTGGCTCAGGACGTAGTGCAGGAAAGTTTTGTTAAAATCTGGAAAAAATCTGACACTTACGACCCTTCCAAAGCAAAATTGTTTACCTGGCTTTTCAGAATTATCAGAAATACGGCAATTGACAAACTCAGAAGTGTTCAGACAAAATCGGACAAGGAAATCCAATTAGACGTTTCCAACGTATATAATTTAGGAATTGACGCCATCAGACCAGAGTTTATGGATGTCAGGGAGAACCTCGAAAAGATCGAGCACAAATACCAGGTGGTACTTGACGCACTTTTCTTTCAGGGAATGACCCAGCAGGAAGCTAGTGACGAATTAGATATTCCCCTTGGCACTATCAAATCACGATTAAAAATAGGCCTGAGAGAATTAGGGAAAATTTACGGCAGCACTCTGATGATATTGATCCTAATAATGCTAAAGTGATGAAAGACAAAATAAAGATTTTTTTAGAGTCGGACCTTCTGGAGAAATATCTTCTGGGAACAACTTCTGCTGTTGAGACAGCCCGGGTGGAGCGATATATCGTCATGTATCCCGAGGTACGGAAGCAATTTGAAGAACTTCAGGAAAACCTCGAGATTTTTGCAAAAATGCATGCTATACCCACGCCAGATGGTCTGAAAGCAAAAATCTTTCACAGAATCAGGAAGCAGGACCTGGGAAGGAGAAAAGTGCGTCGTTTCGCTATTGCTGCGAGTATTGCGGCCTTCCTCTTTGCAGGGTCTTCCTATTTTTTCTGGAATCAGAATATGAACCTGCAGGATGAGAATACCATGGTGAACAACCGAATTCAGAATCTGGAAGCGGATATGAAACAACAACTGGAGGACGTTCGCAACCAATTTATCGTTCTCAACAATCCACAGACCAAGAAATATCTTGTTAATGGGAATGAAAAAGCAAGGGAATTAAAGGCCGTAGCATATGTAAACCCTGTTAAAAAATTGTCTTATATCAATGTCAGGAATTTACCCAACCTCCCTGAAGATCAGTGCTATCAAATGTGGGCAGAGGTCAACGGAGATATGGTGAATCTCGGCATCATAAAAAATATTGAAGACAAGGACAAATTACTTCCATTACCCTATGGTGAAAATGCGATAAGTTATATTACCATCGAACCGATGGGCGGAAATCCAAGTCCGACTGTACAAAACATCGTAGCCAATATTTCTTATTAGTTTTTTGGTGATTCATTAACTTTTCAGCCCCCACTTCGGGGGCTTATTTTTTATATCTTTGTACAAACTTTAATCATGAAGTTAGTTTTATTGACAATTGGTCTGTTAGCGCTCGCTTTTGCAGGCATCGCCATTAAAATCTGGACGCAGAAAGACGGCAAATTTGCCGGTACCTGTGCAAGTCAAAGCCCCTTTCTTAATAAAAGTGGGGAAGCCTGTGGGATGTGCGGTAAACTACCGGATGAACAGGAATGCAGAAACGAAGCCTCGCATTTGCAGTAGACCATATGATTCGATCATCCTCACTTCCCTAATCAATTAAATTGGATACTTCCTCCCAAAACCTCAAGGAAAACATTGAAAAAGCCAAGGCGGGTAATCAGATGGCCTTCAGTGCTCTTCTCGACAGATTCTGGAATGAGGTTTACGGATTTCAGCTAAGTCGGACCCAGAATGAAAATGATGCTGAAGACATCACTATTCAGACATTTTCAAGGGCTTTCGACAAAATTCATAGCTATGACGATTCTTACGAGTTTAAAACCTGGCTTTTTACCATTTCCAAAAATATACACATCGACCTGGTAAGAAAACGTAAAAGAAATGTTTGGGAACAGAGTCATCGCGGGAATCAGGAAGTGATTAAAAAAGTCCTGGACAGTGCTCCCAGTGCTGAAGATCAGTTGATTCAAAAGCAAAATCTGGCCAGTCTTTTAGGTCATATCAGGAATCTTAAGCCACATTACAGAGAAGTGATTAACCTGAGATATTTTCAGGAACTTTCCTATGCTGCCATTGCTGAGGAATTAAATGAACCAATCAACAATGTAAAAGTTAAATTACTAAGAGCTAAAAAACTTCTCGCTGAAATGATTAAGGCGAAATAACCCCCTTTGTAAAGGAAAATTACGATTATTTTTGTTCGTATATTTGTACAAATTTTACCTATGAGTGAGGAAAGTACGGCTACGATAGCACCACCTAAAGGAAAGCCAAAATGGTTAAGGGTTAAACTTCCAACAGGGAAGAAATATACCCAATTGAGAGGTTTGGTAGATAAGTATGACCTGCATACCATTTGTACATCCGGGAGTTGCCCTAATATGGGAGAGTGTTGGGGAGAAGGTACTGCCACTTTTATGATCCTCGGGAATATCTGTACCCGATCCTGCGGTTTCTGTGGTGTAAAAACAGGGCGGCCGGAACAAGTAGACTGGGAAGAACCCGAAAAAGTTGCACGGTCTATCAAGATCATGGGAATTAAACACGCGGTGATTACCTCTGTAGATCGGGACGACTTAAAAGATATGGGTTCTATTATCTGGGCAGAGACCGTAAAGGCGATTCGCAGAATGAACCCACAGACTACATTAGAGACCCTTATTCCTGACTTCCAGGGAATTGAACGACATCTCGACAGGATAGTAGAAGTTGCCCCTGAAGTAGTTTCTCACAATATGGAAACTGTTAAAAGGCTAACCCGGGAGGTAAGGATACAGGCCAAATATGAACGTAGTTTAGAAGTATTGCGCTACCTCAAGAATGCAGGAGTCAACAGGACCAAATCAGGTATTATGCTTGGGCTGGGAGAGCTTGAAGAAGAAGTTATTGACACAATGAAAGATCTTCGAGAAGCTAATGTTGATGTGGTAACGATTGGCCAGTATTTACAACCGTCAAAAAAGCATCTTCCAGTAAAGGAATTTATTACCCCTGAGCAATTTAAGAAATACGAAACCATAGGCCTTGAATTAGGCTTCCGACATGTGGAGAGTGGTGCTTTGGTTCGTTCTTCTTATAAGGCTCATAAACATATCCTCTGATCGCCAAGGCGGGCGAAGACCAAACCCGGGCGCAGGATCTTCTGCCCGGACATATTTAATATCCCATGAAAATGATAAATATCGGCATCAATGGATTTGGTCGTATAGGCCGCACCTTATTTCGTCTACTACAAGGCCATCCAAGTATTAGGGTTACCGCAATAAATGACCTAGCGGATCCAATTACCCTTGCTCATTTATTGAAATACGACAGTATCCATGGAACTTTCAGTAAAGAGATTGAAGCCCGGGGAAACCTCTTACTGGTGAACGGGCAGGAAATTCTTATGACCCAGCATGACCACCCGGAAAAAATAAACTGGACCACAGCTGCAGTAGATTTGGTTGTAGAAGCCACGGGAAAGTTTAAAGCTAAAAGTGATCTAAACAATCACCTGACTAATGGGGCAAAGAAAGTTATTCTGGCGGTGCCCCCGGAAAGCGATGACATCAAAATGATTGTATATGGGGTAAATCACAAAACGCTGACTGCCAAAGATCACATTATCTCAAATGCCTCTTGTACCACCAATAACGCAGCACCTATGATCAAAGTCATCGATGATCACTGGGGAGTAGAACAGGCTTATATTACCACGGTACATTCCTTTACTTCAGATCAGAGCCTTCACGATCGGCCACATCGCGATCTGAGAAGGGCAAGAGCGGCTACACAATCGATCATCCCGACTACAACAGGCGCGGCCAAAGCTTTAACGCGTATTTTTCCCAATCTCGCAGAAGTTATTGGCGGTTGTGGGATCAGGGTTCCGGTTCCTAATGGCTCTCTGACCGACATCACACTAAACGTTAAAAAAGATACCAGCATTGAGGAAATTAATGATACTTTTGAGAGATTGGCGGCAAATGAACTAAAAAACGTACTTTTTTATACGAAAGACCCTATAGTTTCTATAGATATAAACAATAGTTGCTATTCCTGTACGTTTGATTCTATGATGACATCTGTACTGGGTAAAATGGTAAAAGTTATAGGATGGTACGATAATGAAACCGGATATAGCAGCAGGATCATCGATGTAATTCAATTTTTAGAGAGTAAAGAATATATTTGATCGATCTTAGACCATATAAACGACGCTTAGGCTTTCTGGTACTCTTTGTACTGGCTACCTTTCTTATGCCCATATGGTCACAGGACAACGCCTCTGTTGAAGCCACTCTTTCCGAATACTTTGAGGAATACACTGCTTATAAAAACCAGGATCAACTTGATATGGCCTTTGATGTGCTCGATAAGGCACAGCAATTTGCAGAATCTTCCCTGAACGAAAAAGGAATGATTGGCACCTACAATCGTTTTGCACTGCTGAATTTGTTAAGGGGAGACAGAGAAAAGGCCGAATTTTACCTGGCAAGAGCCAATCGTATGCTGGAAAGTTACCTGTCTTATCCCTCAGGGGAAGGGTTTTCTAAGTTTGTGGAAGCTAAACTACTCTTTAGTTCAGATCTCAATTTCAGAGCTTTACAAGAGCTTATTGATGCTAAAAAGCTCAGCAATGACAGAAACCTCTTAAACAATATGGTTTTGTTAGAGGGGATGATATATATGAGGATCCAGGATTATGAAAAAGCCTCAATAAGTTTTAATGCCCTCCTGGTAAACACAGATCCTATAGAAAAGAACTTCCTCACTACCAAAGCACACCTGGGTCTGGCTCAACTTTACCTGCAAACCGAGGATTTTAAAGAGAGTATCAAGAATAGTATAAATGCCCTTGAGCTGGCTCAGCGCAATAATTTTAAGACCGAATTTCTGCAAGCCAACGAATATCTTGCCCAGGCCTATGAAAAAGATGCGCAGTACAAGCTGGCACTTCAATACAAAGAGAACATTGTTAAAATCAAGGATTCAATTTTTACCATAGATAAATTAAAGGCTGAAACCAACAAAGCCGATAAGTTGGCTATGGAAGATGCCAAGGCTGTTATTACAAGACAGGATGAACGGATTGAGGAACTCAGTGAATCGGCCAACCGATCTGAGATTACCGCTATACTCACATCGGCCTTTTTAACTATTATTTCACTCCTTGCTGTTTCCCTGTATCGCAATAACCAGATCAAACTCAAGACCAACGATTTGCTGCAAACCAAGAACAGGGAATTGCAGGCCGCAAGGGATGCTGCTGTACAGGCTATGGAGGCTAAAACAAATTTCCTGTCAACGGTGAGTCACGAGTTACGTACGCCGCTCTACGCCGTTACCGGATTAACACATTTACTACTGGAAGAAAACCCCCCGGATCATCAGAAAGAACATCTCAAATCTCTTAAATTTTCAGGGGATTATCTCCTGAATTTTATCAATGACATCCTCCAGATCAATAAAATTGATGCTGATAAACTGGAACCAGCAAGCATAGAATTCTATCTGAAAAAGATTATCAGTGAGGTGATAGATTCGCTGCAACAAAGTGCCAAGGAAAAGAATACCAAGATCATTCTCGAATACGATGACAATATACCCCAGCATCTGATGAGTGACCCTTTAAAACTCTCTCAGATCCTGATCAATCTAATAGGAAATTCCATAAAGTTCACTAAAAACGGAGAAGTTCGGGTTATAGTCAAGTTGCTTAAAAAGGAAGAAGAAAATGTCACTGTCTATTTTGAAGTAAGAGATAACGGTATCGGTATCAGCAAAGAACAGCAGCAAAGTATTTTTGACAGTTTTGAACAGGGATCTATTCAAATCAACAGGGAATACGGAGGAACGGGCCTTGGACTTACTATCGTAAAAAGTCTTCTGGGACTCTTCGACAGTCAGATCGAACTGAAAAGTGAAATAGGAAAGGGCAGTTCTTTCTTTTTCGAACTGGAACTTAAAGCAAAAGATAGTGTCGTGGATGATGTGCCATTTGAACTGGAACAGAAGGAGTACGATCTCAATGGCCTCCATGTCCTTGTGGTTGAGGACAACAAAATCAACCAGGTAATTACCAAGAAAATGCTGGCTAAGCGAGGTATTGGCTGCGATATTGCCGAAAATGGCATGGAAGCCATCGACAAGGCCAACAAAAACCAGTATGACGGTATTTTAATGGACATCCACATGCCCGGAATAAGCGGGGTTGAAGCTACCATCGAAATCAGGAAATTTGATCGCCAAACCTCGATCATAGCATTAACGGCCATTTCTTTAGACGATAGTCTGGAATCTTTTTATGCAGCCGGATGTAATGACGTAGTAACAAAGCCTTTTAAACCGGAAGTGTTCTATCAGAAAATCGGAGAGAACTTTGTGGACGCCAAGCAGAAAAAATCTGCCTCATAATGTATTCAATATACTTAGAAACTTCTCTTTTCCATCATTCAGAAATTGATGTTGTACGGGTAAATAATAGGCCCCGGACACCTTCCCTCCCATCCTGGTAAAATCTTTTTCTGTAGTCAGTACAAAGGGCACATTGTTAAATTCCACAATCTCCTTTTCAGTAAAATAGTGATGATCTGGAAAATTTCTATGTTTGAATTGAATCCCTTTTTGCCTGAGGTAGTTTAGCAGTGGTTCAGGATTGGCGATGGCCGTAACCAGTAAAACCTCCTCCAAAGCAATACTACTCAGTAAGCGGGAATCGTTTTTCCCAATAACCTGATCATTGTATGCCAGACTTGAAAATAATACCATTTGAGCGGGATCGGGATTAAGGCTGCTGATGATTTTATGCTGTTCGTCCTTATCCAGTTCAACAGGGCATTTGGTTACAATGATAATCTTTGCCCTTTTAGACTGATTCTTGTGATCCCTCAGATTTCCGGTAGGGAGATACCAGTCTTCTGAATACAATTGGGAATAGGCTGTGAGAAGGACATATAAGCTTGCCTTTACCTTTCGATGCTGAAAGGCATCATCGAGCAGTATAAGTTCAGGAGAATACCGCATTTCCAGATTGGCTATACCCCTTTGCCTGTTTCGATCTACAGCGACAATCGCTTTTGGAAATTTCATTGCAATCTGCAAGGGCTCATCCCCTGCTTCTTCAGGAGCTGACCCCGGTTCAACGATTAAAAATCCTTTGGATTCTCTTTTGTAACCCCGGCTCAGCACTGCGCATTTTTTGTTTTGATGAAGCTGTCTTAGCACCCATTCTATCATGGGAGTTTTCCCGGTTCCTCCTGTGCTGAGATTACCAATACAAACCGTTGGTGTGCGGTAGCTTTTCGACCTGCATACCCCTATATCGTAGCACAGATTACGTACATAAACTACCATGGCATAAAGCAGGGAAAAAGGAAAGGCTATTTTTCTCAGGAGTTGCATCGGAACGAAAATATAATATTTTATCTTTGAAGCTTGGTTATTTAAGCATGATTGTACAAGAAGTTGCGGATATTCTGGAAGAGCTGGCCCCCTTGAGCCTTGCGGAGGATTTTGATAATGTCGGACTGTTAGTGGGAGACCCCCAGAGGGAAGTAAGTGGTATACTGGTTACCCTGGACACCCTTGAGAACGTAATTGATGAAGCCATTGACCGGAAATACAACCTTATTGTTAGCTTCCACCCCATTATTTTTTCGGGACTAAAAAAAATCACGGGTAGAACTTATGTCGAAAGAGTGGTATCCAAGGCCATTGAACATAAGATCAATATTTATAGCATACATACAGCCCTCGACAATGTCTCCAGGGGTGTCAATGGTAAAATTTGTGAAGTTCTCGGGATTGAGAGCCCCAGTATCCTCCTCCCCAAATCAGGAGGTATTAAAAAATTGAGTACCTATATTCCAAAAAAAGCTACGGAAGAAGTAAAAGAAGCCTTATTCGCTGCTGGAGGCGGCGCCATTGGAAACTACAGTCACTGTAGTTTCTCAATTGAGGGGAAAGGCAGTTTTAAACCGGAGGAAGGGGCACAGCCTACCCAGGGAAAACAGGGAAAAATTGAGATAACAGAAGAATTCCAGCTCAACATGACGTTCCCTGCACGTTTGGAGAAAAAAATAATCCGGGCTTTGTTTGAAAGTCATCCCTACGAGGAAGTTGCTTATGAAGTAATTATATTAGACAATACAAACCAGTTGGAGGGAATGGGGATGATCGGACTGCTGGCTGCACCTATGCCGGAAAGGGAATTTCTCTCTATGGTAAAGAAGAAAATGAAAGTGGAATCCATCCGACATTCAGCACTGTTAAATAAACCAGTTCGGCGAGTGGCCGTTCTGGGTGGAAGTGGCGCATTTGCAATTTCAGCTGCAAAGGCTGCAGGCGCTGATATTTTTCTCACTGCAGACCTGAAATACCATCAGTTTTTTGAGGCTGAGGGAGCCATTGTCCTGGCGGATATAGGGCACTACGAATCAGAACAATACACAAAAAATCTTCTAGTAGATTATCTTACAAAAAAAATCCCTAATTTTGCAATCGCTTTATCAGAAAGCAAAACCAATCCCATTAAGTATTTTTAATATATGGCAGCAAAGAAAGAAGCTACAGTAGAGGATAAATTAAGGGCTCTTTACGATCTTCAACTCATCGATTCAAGAGTAGACGAAATTCGCAATGTAAGGGGGGAGTTACCCCTGGAAGTGGAGGATCTGGAAGACGAAGTACTGGGACTAAAAACCAGGATGGATAAGCTAAAAACAGATCTTGAGACCATTAATTACGAGATAACTGCTAAGAAAAATCTTATTGACGAGGCAAAGGTTCTTATTAAAAAGTATGCTGAACAGCAGAAAAACGTAAGAAATAGCCGCGAATTCAATTCTTTGGCCAAGGAAGTTGAATACCAGGAACTGGAAATCCAGTTGGCTGAGAAAAACATCAAGGAATTTAAGGCACAGATCGAGCAAAAGAAGGAAGTAATCGCTGATACTAAAGAAAAGCTGGCAGAACGCGAAGCGCACCTCAAGCATAAAAAAAGTGAACTGGATGCAATCCTTGCGGAAACTGAAAAAGAAGAGAAGGCTCTGCTGGAGCAATCTGGAAAATTTGAGAAGCAGATCGAAGAGCGACTGGTAAAAGCTTATAAACGAATCCGCACCAACGTTAAAAATGGCCTGGCAGTTGTTCCTATTGAAAGAGGAGCTTCCGGAGGATCATTTTTTACAATCCCACCGCAGGTGCAGGTAGAAATCGCATCGAGAAAAAAAATCATCACTGATGAACACAGTGGACGTATCTTGGTTGATCCTGTCCTCGCTGAAGAAGAGCAGCAAAAAATGCATAAAATGTTTGACAAGATTTAATTATTCTCACCCTATTAAATCACAAGCCATCCTTCGGGATGGCTTTTTTTATACATTTGATTCAGAATGAGTGAGGTATGCGGAAATTCAGTCTTTTATTGAGTTTTATTTTATTGATCAACTATACTATGATTTCCCAGGATCTAAATGCTTACCGTTGGAAAAATCGGATTCTCCTTTTATGTGATTCAGGCGAAGGGCTTGAAAAGACCAAAGCTCAGCTCCAATTGTTTAGTTCCTATCAGAAGGAGTTGGAAGAACGTGATCTAATTATTCTGATTTACGATGGCAACACTGTCAAAGACAAGAAATTCAGAACGGTTTCAGGAGTTTCCAAAAATGAAATCGAATTTGAACAAGAAGGCGTATTCCTTATTGGAAAAGACGGGGGAGTTAAACTCGAATCCGGATTTTACGCTGATCCTATTGCTATTTTTGATTTGATAGACAGCATGCCCATGAGGCGTGGGGAAATGAGAAAAAAGAACAATCCGTAATTCTTTTATCCCTTTTTGCTGAGGAGCTGAAGCATTCTATCCTCCACCTCTTTACTTTGCCATTCCTTTTCAATATCAGGTATTTTCATGACTTCCTGCATGATGGCTTCCTGAAAATCTCCAATAGCCAGTGCCTCAGCATAGGACCTGTCAGAGAAAGTCACCCTCGAATACGTGGGTTCCCATAAGTCGGGATGTCTCTCAGCAAACCACTTCTCGATCTTCTTTTGTAAGAGAAATGAGGGGTCGGCGGTCTTACTACTCATCTCGATAAAATTACGGTAACTCAACTCGGCGATAGCATCTGCGTTGGGTTTTCTTTGTTTTTGAAAGGTCTGGAAAATAGTCTCCCAGTCATCTCCAAATTGCTTTATGATCTTATTAAGGGAATAGATATCTTCAAACCCGGCATTCATTCCCTGGCCATAAAACGGGACTATAGCATGGGCAGAATCCCCTACAAGCGCTACCTTATCCCAGTATGTCCAGGGATAACATTTCATAGTTACCATGGCACTGGTGGGGTTTTTAAAGAAATCCCGGGTCAGATTCTCTATGTCCTGCATTACATTCGGAAAATAGGTGGTAAAAAATTCCTTGGCCTCCTTTTTAGTTGTGATCTTTTCAAAAGACACCTCTCCTTCGAAAGGGAGAAAGAGGGTGCAGGTAAAACTCCCGTCGAGATTGGGCATTGCGATAAACATAAATTTTCCTCTGGGCCAGATGTGAAATGAATGCTTGTCGAGTTTATGAGATCCGTCCTTGTTAGGGGGAATAGTAAGTTCCTTGTATCCTACCTCGAGGAAATGCTGCGAATAGTCAAACCGGCTCCTTCTTTGCATTTTATGCCGAACTCTTGAAAATGCCCCGTCACAGCCAAAAATGATATCGAATTTGTATTCCTGCCACTCACTTTTTTCGGAATCGCCGGTGTAAAGGGTAGCAGTGGGCAGGTCAACATCCCACACTTTCTCGTTAAATTTAAATTTGGTCCCCGCCTCCTCGGCCAGATCGATCATCCTTCTGTTTAATACACCTCTTGAAATTGACCAGATGGCCTCTCCTTCTTTCCCGTATTTCTGAAAATACTGGGGTTTCCCCAAAACGTGCATCGCCCTTTTCTCGAGCGGTATGGCAATTTTCTTTATCTCCTCCTCCAGGGAAACTTCCTTCAGGGCGTTCCACCCACGATCACTCATGGCAAGATTGATGGATCGACCAGAAAATTCTACAGTCCTGATATCGGGTCTTCTATCAAAAACAGTGATGCTGTGTCCTAAACGACGTAGGTAGATCGCCAAAAGAGAACCCACTAATCCTGATCCTACAATCGCAATGTTCTTGGGGCTTTGAGCCATAAATTTTCAGCTAGACCAATTAAAGATGATAAAAGTAAGAAATTATCATCAGAGCGCTTCTTCTGATTTTATTATACCCTTAACGCCATTATGTTTAACTTTTAGATATTTTTGTTAAACATTTGATAATATGACACATATTGATCTCGAACGTATTGATAAACTCGATTCGCGATTCAGAGCGAATTTTATAAACAGTCTTACAGGCTACAAGTCGTGCAACCTTATTGGAACTCGTTCCGAAAAGGGGGAATCGAATCTTGCGATCTTTAGTTCACTGGTGCATATTGGCAGCTCGCCAGCACTTTTGGGATTTGTTCTTCGTCCCCTGACGGTGCGCCGGGATACATTTGAAAATATTAAACAAACAGGGCAATTCACCGTAAATCAGGTCGCTTCTGATTTCCTAAATCAAGCTCACCAAACTGCAGCAAAATACAAGCAGCAAGCGTCAGAGTTCAAAGAAGTGGGGTTAAACGAACAATATCTAGATGGTTTTACAGCCCCCTATGTGGCGGAAAGCAAAATCAAAATTGGATGCAGCTATAAAAACCATTACCTCCTGGAAGAAAATGATTGTATCCTGGTGATCGGGGCGATTGAGCATATTTATTTTCCTGATCATATTCAGGACTCTGACGGTTTTCTAGAATTGGATAAAATCAACTCCGTAGCAGCCATGGGCCAGGACGGATATGCCCTACCTAACTTTTTAGGCCGGTTGTCATATGCAAGGCCGGAATCTAAACCGCATTTTATCAAAAATGGCGCATAAGAAACTTAGTCTCCCCGAAAAAGTCTGTGTCCGATGTGGCCGCCCCTTTAGCTGGAGGAAGAAATGGAAAAGAGACTGGGCAGAAGTAAGGTATTGCAGTGAGAGATGTCGCAGAAATAATCGTAAACTAAAAAAATGAAATCATTAGTCTGGTTCAGAAACGATCTGCGTGTCGCAGATAACTCTTCCCTGCAAAAGGCTTGCCAGGGCGACAGTGTTATAGCAGTATATTGCATAGACCCTGCCCTTTTTGAAACAGGTCCATATGGTTTCAGGAAGATGGAGAAATACCGGGCGAAATTCCTTCTTCAAACCCTGGGGGACCTCAAAAAAAACCTGGCTTTACTCAATATCAGTTTATTGATCTACCCCCGGAAAGCAAAAGACGTAATTCCGGATCTGATAAAGAAATACGAAGTAGACCATGTCTGTTTGCAAAAAGAATGGACCAGGGACGAGTTAAAAGAGCTATCAGAAGTAAGGGAAAAATGCTCAGAGAATATTGAATTTATTGAGACCTATGATCAATTTCTCTTCCATCCGGAGGATATTCCCTTTAAGAATATATCAGATCTCCCCGATATCTTTACCCAATTCAGAAAGCAATGTGAAAAATACGCAAGGGTTAGGGAGTGTCTAGACATACCAGAGGCCAAAGGTCCCGAAAATATACTCACTGAATCCACCCCCATTCCCGAATTAAAAGATCTGGGTTTCTCCCCTTTTGAGCCTCATCCACATACTGCTTTTCCATTTCAGGGGGGTGAAAATACAGCCCTTGCACGAATAGAAGAATATTTTTGGGAGACCAAAAAACTGGCTTACTACAAAAAAACAAGAAATGGCTTGCTGGGTAAAGATTACAGTTCAAAACTTTCCCCCTGGCTTGCGAATGGAAGTATATCGGCAAGGACGATCTACCGGGAAGTCAAAAGATTTGAAAAGGAAATTAAAAAGAATCAGGATACCTACTGGCTCATCTTTGAGTTGATCTGGAGGGATTATTTTAAATATGTTTCCTTAAAATACGGAGACTCTATATTTCAGCTTGGAGGTATCCTGAAGAAGGATTATTCCTGGAACAACTCCGAGACCGCCAGAACATCCTGGATTAATGGTACTACCAGTGAGCCTTTTGTAAATGCCAATATGATTGAATTGGCAAAAACAGGATGGATGAGTAACCGTGGGAGGCAAAACGTTGCTTCATTCTGGGCAAAGGAACTGAAACAGGACTGGAGGATAGGCGCTTCCTATTTTGAAGCCATGCTGATCGATTACGACGTTCACAGCAACTGGGGCAACTGGATGTACAACAGTGGGGTAGGTAACGATCCCAGAGATAGAAAATTCAATATACCGAGACAGGCAGGAATGTACGACCCTCAGGGTAAATTCCAGAATCGCTGGTTGCAGCCGAGCCTGTTTTAAAAGACAAGTAACAGATGAAAAAATTACGTCTAATATTAGGAGACCAACTAAATCTTCAACATCCATGGTTTGAGGAGGTGGACCCCGATTGTATATACCTCATGGCCGAAATGAGGCAGGAAACCGACTATGTTACGCACCATATTCAGAAAATAGTTGCCTTTTTCTCTGCTATGCGAAATTTTTCAGCCTCCCTGAAAGAGCAGGGCCATAAAGTGATCTATTTGAAAATCAATGATGAGGAAAATGCACAGGACCTGAATGAACTCATCCATAAATACATCGACAAACTAAAGGCAGATAAATTTGAGTACCAGTTACCCGATGAATACCGCCTCGATCAGCAATTGAAAGAAATTACGACTTCCCTTGACATTAGCAATGATTATTCTGATACTCATCATTTTCTAACCAGCAGGGATACCCTAGAGGAGTTTTTTGAGGGAAAGAAACAACTGGTCATGGAATCCTTCTATCGCATGATGCGAAAAAAGTACAATATCATGATGCAGGATGGGGAACCCGAAGGTGGAAAATGGAACTACGACCAGAGCAACCGAAAAAAATGGAAAGGTAGTCCGGCCATTCCCCCTGAGTACGATCTCCGTAAAGACGTGCGAAAAATAATTACAGAAATAGAGAAGGCAGGGATCAAAACCATAGGGAAGATAGATCCTCAGGCATTTAACTGGCCTACATCGAGAAAAGAAAGTCTGGAAGTGCTGAATTATTTTGCCGAGAATTTATTACAGCATTTTGGAGACTACCAGGATGCACTTCACACCGAAGAGAGATTCCTGTTTCATTCTCGTATATCCTTTGCCATGAATAGTAAAATGATCTCTCCAAAAGAGGTGATTGATAGGGTTCTTGAGGAATACCGAAAGAAAAAGACAGAGATTGATATTAGTCAGGTAGAGGGATTTGTCCGTCAGATTCTTGGCTGGCGCGAATTTATGAGGGGCGTATATTGGAGGGAAATGCCTGATTACAAATCAAAAAACGCTCTTGACAACCAAAATAAACTCCCGGATTTCTACTGGACCGGGGATACCAAAATGAATTGTTTAAGCCATTCGATAAACCAGAGTCTGGAAGAGGCTTATGCGCATCATATCCAACGCCTGATGATCACGGGAAACTACGCCCTGCTCACCCAGACCCACCCCGACGAGGTGGATGCATGGTATCTGGGAGTATATATCGATGCGATTGAATGGGTGGAGATCACAAATACCCGGGGAATGAGTCAGTTTGCGGATGGGGGAATTGTAGCCACCAAACCTTATGTAAGTAGTGCTAATTACATCAATAAAATGGGAAATTATTGTGCCGGATGTACCTATGACCACAAGAAGAAAACAGGGGATAATGCCTGCCCTTTCAATGCTTTGTACTGGAATTTTCTGGATGCCAAAAAAGAATCATTTAAAGACAATCCCCGAATGGGAATGATGCTTAATTTGCTATCAAAGAAGGAGGAGGAAGAAATGGAAGAAATAAGAGCCAGGGCCAGGCAGATCATTGAAAATCCCGATCAGTTTTAATCAATATTTGAAGAAATATCATCCAAACTAATCGTTTTAATCGTAAATACTATACCATCCGCCAGTGGCGTCCATATAAAATAAAAGTCCGGTGTACTCTTACACCGGACTTTTTTCTTATCAACTATTGGAGCCTTATTTCATAATTCCATCTACAATGCCGTATTCCACAGATTCTTCGGCACCCATCCAGTAATCACGATTAAAATCTTTCATGATTTTTTCAAAGGTTTGTCCGCAGTTTTCAGCAAGAATCTTAGCCCCCAATTCTTTGGTTTTAATGATTTCCTTGGCCTGAATTTCGATATTTGAAGCCTGTCCTCTAGCTCCACCACTGGGCTGATGGATCATCACCCTTGCGTGCGGCTGTATAAATCGTCTTCCTTTCTTTCCTACAGATAATAGTATAGAACCCATAGATGCCGCCAGACCGGTACAAATTGTAGAAACCGGGCTTTTCAAAGATTTTATGGTGTCGTAAATTGCGAATCCGGAGGTGACATATCCTCCCGGACTATTGATATAAAGCTGAATTTCCTTGTTATTCTGCATATCCAGATACAGCAATCTGTCAATAACATGCTTGGCTGAATCATCATCAACCATACCCCATAGAAAAACTTTTCTCTCCTGCAGTAATTTGTCGTCAATTGCTTCCTGTACCTTTCCCTTTTTAGCACCCATAATCACATTTTATTTGACTTCAAAGGTACACATTTACCCCAAGTTTTACCAAGTGAGTTTGCTTCAAAAAATAGGCTTATCAACCCTCTAATTATCAGTAATTTATAACAGCTGCAATTAAACTTCGATTTTAACATATGGATCAAAATGTGCATTTCATCGGATTTCTTGTAAAGCGACAATAACTTATATCGAAATCCTTAGTACCGTACGAACCATAATAATTTAAATTCAACCTTGTAATTTCAGAAAATTCTAAAACAAGGATCAAACCCTTATCTTTGAAAAAAAATACTATGATCAAGAATTTACTCCCTCTGGCTTCCCTTCTGCTTTTTCTTGTAGCCTGTAAAACAGAGAAGAAAATCGAAATTGTTAAGGAAGAAAACATATTGGAAAAAGTAGCCAAGGCTCATGGTATTGAGAACTGGAACAAAATTCAACAGATCCGCTTTACTTTTAATGTTGACCGGGATACCATGCATTTTGAACGCAAATGGACCTGGAATACGAAAACTCAGGAGGTGCGTGGAATTTCCAGGGGAGATACCATTCTCTACAACAGAAAAGCTGTGGATAGTCTTTCTGCAAGGGCCGACGCCGCCTTTATAAATGACAAGTATTGGCTTCTTGCCCCGATCAACATACTGTGGGATAAGGACAATCTAACTTATACCTACGAGGAAAGATCCCTTGCCCCTATCAGCAAGGATTCCTTGCCTAAGCTTACTGTCGTTTATGGAAATGATGGAGGATATACGCCCGGAGATGCCTATGATTTTTACTTAAGTGAGGATCACCTCGTAAAGGAGTGGAATTTCCGAAAGGGAAATAGCGATGACCCCACGAGTTCTGCTACCTGGGAAGGATACGAAGAGGTAGACGGCCTTAAAATTTCTACAATGCACAAAAATGCAGAAGGAAACTTTTCCTTGTATTTCACAGATGTTGAGATCTTAAAATAAGCTCAACTCTGTTTTACCCGGCTACGCCTAAGAAGAACAGTTGTACCCAGTACCAGGATTACACATCCCAGCAAGACTGTAAAACTCGTGTTGAGGGAAAATTGTTCCGCCAGAAATCCCAGGATCACAGGTCCGACTAAAAATCCTGAATATCCGGTTCCGGCAATAAAGGCAACCCCCTGAGAAGACTCTACCCCTTTTACATTTCCCCCGATTCTGAAGAGTTCAGGAATAATCACCGAAAATCCGAGTCCGGTTAAGGCAAATCCTGCTATAGCCAGATAGGTACTGGCTAAGAGCACGAATAAATATCCTAAAATGGCTATGGATGCACCTAGTGCCACGATCTTAACTGAACCTATACGCGCACTGATAGCATCTCCCAGAAATCGACCCAGGGTCATTGTGATCTGAAATCCGAGAAAACCTGCTCCCCATAAAGTTTCTGGTGCCAGCGTTACTTCTTTGAGAAACAAGCCACTCCAGTCTACTATAGCACCTTCACTTCCCATAACTACAAAAGAGACAATTCCGAGAAGCAAAAGAGGTTTAAAATTCTTTAGCTTAAAAGGTTCTTTTTCAATCGGTGCTGCTTTTATATGCCGGTAGCGTTTATGAAAAACGAGATTGATTGATAAGACAAGGAGAATTGCCGCCAGCATATGCAGCATCCTGCTTTCAAATACAAGGATTAAAAAGCTACCCAGCCCTGCCAAAACACCCCCGAGGCTAAAGAAGCCATGAGATGCAGACATAAATTTTTGCTGGTCTTCCTTTTCGATTTCCGTAACCAGCGTATTCATGGATATATCGAGAAAGCCATTGGCCGATCCAAAAAAGAACAGGGCAAGGGCCAGGGTGATAAAACTATTGGCCATCAGGGGAAACAAAGCAGTAAAGCACAACAATAAGATTCCGATCCAGGTCGCCCTTCCCACCCCCAGAAAATTCACGATTCGCGACGCTACAGGGAACACCATGAAAACCCCCAGAGAAAGAAAGAACAAGGCAATTCCCAAGGTCGCCTTATCGATTCCCAAATCCTCTTTTACAACAGGTATATAAATGGCCCAGGTACCGAATAGAATGTTCAGGCTGGCGAAGGCCCAGGCCGGGCCAAAATATCTGGGATTTGTTAAGATGAGTCGGAGCGACCTCATAGGTGTAAAAGTATTAAAGAGGCCTTCTTTTTAGGACTCCTCGATTCCTTGCTTGAGAATCTGTCCAAAATGATACATATCTTCAAAAGAACAGTAAAAGGGTGCGGGGGCCAGACGGATAACATTGGGCTCCCTCCAGTCTGTGATCACACCATTTTTCATAAGGTAATCGAAAAGCGACCTGCCTTCTCCGTGTAAAAATACTGAAAGCTGAGTACCTCGGGCCTTTGGTGTAATGATTTCAAAGGAGCTGTCTACTTCCTTATCAATTTCACCAAGGATAAATTCAAGATAGGTAACTATTTTATTTCTTTTTTCAATCAGTGCCTGCATTCCAACCTCTTCAAACATTTCAAGGGAAGCCAGGTACGGGGCAAGGGCAAGAACAGGGGCGTTACTGATTTGCCAGGCATCGGCGTTATCCATTGGATCGAATTCCGGTTGCATCAGGAATCGCGTTTCTTTCTTAGTTCCCCACCAGCCTTCAAATCGTGGAATATCAGTACGGCCGTGATAGCGTTCATTGATAAAAACACCAGAGGCATTTCCGGGGCCACTGTTCATATATTTATAACTACACCAGGCCGCAAAATCAGCACCCCAGTCGTGCAATTTTAGTTCCACATTTCCAACAGCATGTGCAAGATCCCATCCTACAAATGCTCCTGCCGCTTTCCCTGCCAGTGTTATGGCTTCCATGTCGAATACCTGCCCGTTGTAGTAATTCACTCCTCCGAGGAGGACGAGGGCAAGTTCATCTCCAACTTCTTCAATTTTTGCCAGTACATCTTCTGTACGCCAGAAGTGTTCGCCTTCCCGCTTCTTCACTTCCACAAGGGTGTCGGAGGTGTCAAGACCGTGAAATTTTATCTGACTCTGGAACATGTACTGATCAGAAGGAAATGCTTTTTCTTCACAAAGGATCTTGTATCGTTTTTGTGTAGGTCGGTAAAAAGTAACCATCAATAGATGCAGGTTAACCGTGAGTGTATTCATTACCGAAATCTCAGAAGCTTTAGCTCCAACAACTTTGGCAAGTGGTGCTGCCAGCCTTTCATGGTAATCCCACCAGGATTTTTCTGCATGAAAATGACCTTCCACAGCAAGTTCCCGCCAGTCTTTCATAATTTCCTCTACAAAGGCTGAAGTTCTTATGGGTTGCAGCCCTAGGGAATTTCCCGTAAAATAGATGACATCCTTCCCATTTACTTTTGGAAAATGGAATTGATCCCGGTAAACCGCCAATGAATCCTGCGCATCGAGTTGTTGAGCAAAGGAAAGCGTATTCTGAAATGTCATAGACTTCTTTTTCTCAAAAATACAACAACACTTATGAATCAGCTATTCTCATAAAGAATTCGTGCTAATGTGAAGGCAGTCGCATCTCCACTATATGCTTCTTAAAACCAGCTTTGGCGTAGGCCTTTAAAGCCGGGATATTATCCTCATAAACTGTAAGACGAATTTCATTCAAGTTGTTTTGATAAGCCCAGGCCTTTAGCTCCTCTATTATCAAATGGTTGATACCCTTTCCCCTGTACTCGGGAAGGGTATACATAAATCCTAAATATGCGTAATTTTCATGATCGAGATAATTCCTGGCAGGGCGACTTAAAGCATATCCTGAACTCACAATAGTACCTTTGTCTTCTGCAACCACTACCTTAACCTCCTTGCTCTCAATATAGCTTTGCAGGTCGTAGTAATGGATTTTTCCATCTCGGATGGTAGGGTCGAAGGGTCGTTCGGCCTCAATCAGTTCTTCTTCAAATTGCAAAAGAACAGGCAGGTCATCTAAAACAGCGTCACGAATCAGGATTTCTTTCATATCAGGGTATGTTTAACCGCCATCAAAGTAGCCCAAAAAGCCTATTTTTACAAAAAGAATGGCATGCATTTTTTATCAGACAGCCTGCAACAATATCTCACAGATCATACAGAAAATGAACCGGAATACCTGGCTGCTTTAAGCAGAGAAACCCATATGAAAGTGCTACAACCAAGAATGATCACCGGGCACTACCAGGGCAGGGTACTCAGTATGTTATCCAAAATAATAATGCCTCAGCGCATTCTGGAAATAGGTACTTACACGGGGTATTCCGCTCTTTGTCTTGCAGAAGGCCTCCCGCATACCGGCGAATTGCACACCATAGACATCAATGAAGAACTGGTGGATATTCAAAGGAAGTATTTTGATCGATCGGGCTACAGTAATCAGATCAAACAACACACCGGAAACGCCCTGGAAATTATTCCCCAACTGCAAATGGATTTCGACCTGGTCTTTATCGATGCAGAAAAAAAAGAGTACAAGCGTTATCTTGAGGTAGTTCTGCCAAAGACGAGACCCGGAAGTATTATCCTTTCAGACAATGTATTGTGGTCCGGGAAGGTCGTAGAACCCCTCGATCCTTCTGATAAAGCGACCAAAGCTTTATTAGACTATAATAAAATGTTGAAGGAAGACCCCAGAATAGAAACTGTAATGCTCCCCGTCAGGGATGGCTTAACCCTAAGTAGGGTACGAGGATCTTAGTAAAAATGCGGTAAAAAATAAATGCCATCAGCAAACCGACCAGCGCCCCTGCGATCAGGTCCAGGGGATAATGTACCCCTACATAAATTCTGCTCATGGAAAACAAGAAGGGCCAAAGGTAAAAGACCCATACCCAGGAGAGCTTGGAACGGAGAAAAAGAACTACCAGGGTTGCGATCGCGAATGAGTTGGCGGCATGACCTGAGAAAAAGCTGTAGTCCTCCGGTCTGAACAGGATACGTACAAGTCCGCTGAGTTCTTCAGTATTATTCGGCCTGAGGCGTCCTACATATTCCTTGGTGATGTACATCAGGGCCATCACAAAACCAAAAAGCAGGAGGGTCATCAGTATCATGGCCAGGGCGTCTTTCCCTTTAAAATGGCGTAGAAATAAAATAAAAAAGAGGATTATCAGGGGGATCCAGGTGGTAGTTTGGGTTACCAGTGACCAGAACCAGTCGTATTCTTCAATGCCAAGGCTATTGAGGTAGATGAATGCATTGCGATCCCATTGTAACAACCTCTCCCACATCCGGTCCTTTACTTTCTTTTGATGGTTCCGGAGACGTCTTCGATATTCTTCTTCACCTGATTCATCTCCTTTTTAATGTCATCAGTAATACTAGTATCGATCCCTTGTTTTTCGGCACTTTTCTGAATCTCCTGTTTGATATCTTCGGTTGCATCTTTCAATTGACGCATACCTTTCCCCAGTCCCTTGGCAATTCCCGGGATTTTGTCTGCGCCAAAAACCATTACCACGATAAACATGATAAAGAAAATTTCAGCGCCGCTGATAAATAAGACCAGGATCAAATTCATAGTACAAATATAATCAAGTTTGAGCCCTTTTATAAAATAAAACGATCCCGAACATAATTGTCGGGATCGTAATACTTACAACAGATTTGTTTTAGTCGCCTTTTATCCCCTCCTTAAACTGGTTAAATTCTGAAGGTGCTTCTTTTTTGGGCCAGCTGTTGTTTGTGACATCAATATCTGCAGTCTCGGCCCGTGGGTCTACTGTAATGGCCACAATTTCGGTTTGTGAAGCAATGACACGCCTGAACTCGGCATCATTTTTACGCCAGATCTCCGGTGGGTAGGTAACCTGTTCTGAACTTCCATCCGAATAAGTGTACTCCACGATCAAAGGCATTGGGATACCTCCTGGTTTGTCAAAGGTTACTTCGTAAAAATACTTGGGTTCTTTTACCCTTGCTCTTTCTTCTGCCGTGAGGTTGTCCATCATGAATTCTTTTAGGGAAGATGAAACTTCACTCGGTGCTTTGCCAACCATTGTCGGGTCTATTTCATCAGTATCTTCCTCCGCGAGATACACCAGAGGCGGAAAGTCTGATTCCGTCAGGTTTCTCGATGCCATATATTCCTGCATTTGCTTTCCGGGCTTATCACTGACCACAAATTTCTTTACCCCTTTTACTCCGATATCGACAAAATCAGTCGTATAAAACCAGCTTCTCCAGAACCAATCCAGGTCTACTGCTGAAGCATCTTCCATGGTGCGGAAGAAATCTTCCGGCGTGGGGTGCTTAAACATCCAGCGCTGTGCATATGTTTTAAAAGCGTGATCGAATAATTCCCTTCCCATCACGGTTTCCCTGAGAATATTCAGGGCGGTTGCCGGTTTGGCATAGGCGTTAGGCCCCAGTTTAAAAACGTTTTCCGGATTAGACATGATAGGCGCTATCGTAGTTTGGTCCCCGCTCATATAAGGCACGATCTTGGACGGATCTCCCCTTCTGGAAGGATATTTCTTGTTTGGGGCTATAACTTCCGGAAAGGCCTCCCCGAATTCCTGTTCTGCCAGATATTGCATGAATGTATCAAGTCCTTCATCCATCCATCCCCATTGACGTTCATCTGAATTTACAATCATAGGAAAAAAGTTATGACCTACTTCATGGATGATCACACTAATCATCCCGTATTTTGTCCTGTCTGAATAGGTCCCATCTTCATTAGGCCGACCGTAATTCCAGCATATCATGGGGTATTCCATCCCCTGGTTTTTAGCGTGTACGGAAATGGCTTTGTGGTAAGGATAATCAAACGTATGGGCCGAATAGGACTTCAGCGTACTGGCAACTGCCTTGGTAGACAATTCTTCCCAAAGCGGATTTCCTTCCTTGGGATAAAGTGAAACCGCCATGACATCCTTATTGCCAATTTTTACCGCCTGCATGTCCCAGATAAATTTACGGGAAGTGGCAAATCCGTAATCTCTGACATTTTCAGCCCTGAATTTCCAGGTCTTTTTCTTTTCTGAAAAACCCTTTTCAGCTGCTTCTGCTTCTTCCTGAGTTACAATCAGCACCGGTTTATCATAGGATTTTTTTGCCTGCTCATAACGATTTATCATCTCCTTACTGAAGACTTCCTTTCGGTTAAGCAACTTACCTGTGGCATCGAGGATGTGGTCTGACGGCACAGTAATATTCACATCGTAATTCCCGAAAGGAAGTGCAAATTCGCCACTCCCCCAGAACTGGTGGTTCTGCCAGCCTTCCACATCGCTGTAAACTGCCATACGGGGAAAGAACTGGGCGATCACATAGGCTCTGTTTCCGTCTTTTTCAAAATACTCATACCCTGATCGCGCCCTGTCTACAGTATGGTCTGGTATGTTATACCACCATTTTACCGAAAAAGATACTTTCTCTCCAGATTTCAGCGCTTCGGGTAAATCTACTCGCATCATGGTCTGGTTAATGGTATAAGGAAGTGGATTGCCGTTGCTATCTTTTACAAATTCTATATTAAACCCTCCGTCAAAATCTTCCTTGAGATATGTCTTTGAAAACGATTCTGTGGTATAAGCCGCTTTTAGGCTGCTTGAATTTCTAAGTGGAGATTTAGAATCTCTGGATCTGACGTTTTGGTCGAGTTGCAGCCAAAGGAATTCCAGAGCTTCGGGAGCATTGTTGTGATAGGTTATGGTTTCTTCCCCATATAATCTTGCATTCTTATCATCAAGCTCGATGTCCATCTTATAATCAGCCTGTTGCTGATAATAATCAGGCCCGGGAGTACCGGAAGCAGATCTGTACATATTCGGCGTTGCAAACTCCTGGTACATCTGCCTGAATTTACTTTCATTGAGGTGGCCAGGATCTCTTTCATAAATCTTCTCTTCCTGGGCAAACAAGACAGTCGCAACAAGAACAAGGACTGCCGTAGCATAATTTTTTATCTGATCCATATAATTAATTGTGATTTTATTTTCCGGCGCGGAAAATAGGATTTTTCAGGGAGAATTAACCTCGACTTTTTAAAAATTTAACATTCCCACATTGCTTTCCCTGATCAGTACATAACTCTTTTTTCTATCCCCTATTCTGAAATGAAGGATATTCTTCTGTTCTTCAAAGACATCCATCAACAGTTCGTTTTGAATTTCAATAGATTTCAGTTTGTCCAAAGAAAAACCCGGAATCTCAAGAAAGAGGATCATAAGATCACTGTCAGTCTTTTTTCCCAGATATTTGTATTCTACCTGAGTTCCGTTAATACGAACCACGAATTTTGCCTTGAGATACCTTTCTACAATGCGATCGGCTTCCTGTATCTCCTTTGGGGTCGCTAAAAATGTTTGAACATCATATCTTTCAACGAGAGCCTTTTCCAGATCGTCAATAAAAACCCGACTCGTAATTTGGATAGCTTCGTCCTGTGCGTAATATTCAACCTGGGTTACACTGACATAGAATTTATGAACGCCAATGGCGATAAACAGCGGTATGATAAAGAGGTAAAGTCCTTTCAAGATTGTTTGTCTAAAGTTTCACTTGTTTTAAGAGCAATTCCTGTGCCAGGCATGCTCATTCGAGCTGATTATTTTCTCTGTAGGTTTTGCTTTTCAACCTTAGGAGGTTTAAGATCGCTATATGATCGTCCGTGGCGACAATAGAATCGAACTTCTCATCCACTTCACAATAGTACATAAAATCGTCAATACGCTCGGCGGGAATTCCCAGCCGCTTTACAAAAATACTGTCGGGATAATAATTTCTAACCTGCTCTGTAAGCAAGTATTTTTTATCTCTCGCCACTCTTTTTTTGAGCATTTTTGTTCGTCCCGTGATCATATTGATCAAAGGATTAAAAGGAACCGCAGTGAGCATACCTATTTGAAAAGGTCCCATGGAGGCTTCTTTGAGAAGACGTTCGCTTTGCATCAGGGGCTTTACATAGGCATTGGGCAAACCAAGGGTTGATGCGGTTACCACCTGCTCTGTTTTCATCCCATTCATATCCCTTATCAAATCACCTGTCAGGTTATATGGGCGTACCACCACCTCATCGAGTTCATTTACAAATTCTTCAAGGGTTACATAGACGAAACTACTTTCTAAAATAGAGGTTGAAATGACCAGGCTCTTTCTTTGATATTGTACGGCTGAGAAAAGAAGTGTATCCCCCATGGTGACGGAGATGGTAAACCTTCCATTCTGGTCAGAAATCGTTGCTTCCCCGGCCGTTATATTCATGATATGCACATCGGGTACTCCCTTCCCTTCAAATCTGGTTTGTCCTTCCAATTGAAAATTGAAGTAAGACTGTCCGCTCAGCAGGGAACAGCAAAAAAGAAAAACAGGGAAAAGGTAATTATTCTTCCACATCGAGTCCCTTTCTGAATTCCTTACTTTGGTTGACCAGAAATTCGATCAGTTGAAATTCATTGTCCTTCCTGAGAAGAGATTGGGCAGGAAGTTTGCTGTCGCAATACAGCAGGAATGCATCGATCTTGTCCTGAGGTAGCTGAAGATCGAGTACAAAAAAATCATCGTCATAGACCTGCCGAAGTACTTCACTAACCTTTAACGGAGTTCTTGCTGCATCCGCATTGTCATTAGAAGACAGGAACAAGGCCTTAAAGATATTCTTGAAATTAAGTCCGTCCTGCATCCCCCTTACCGTGGGATCCAGAGCGATATTCTGCACCTCTGCGGTGGCGTCGGTTTCATAAGCGTACTGCTTGAATTCCTCATTTTGCAACTGCAGGAATTTTTTCTGATTTTCCGGGCTTACGGTAACCTCGTCGAGTTCGGTCACTTTTTCGTTGACCTCTACCACCAGACGGTTTTTCTTTAAAATATCGGCTGTTACTTTTAAAATCTCGATCTGGTAGTTGATGGCGGTAAAAACCAATTCGTCTCCTTCTGCAACATAGATCAGAAACTCACCTTTATTATTGGTGATCGTCGCTTTTTCGGTAGTTGTATTGATAACGTTTTCATTAGGTACCGGTACATTCCGGTAGATCACCTGCCCCCGTAAAGGTCTGCGATCATCGGTTTGAGAAAAGCCAAAGGAGAGAAAAAAGAGTGCAGGTAAAAGAATTAACAGTTGTTTCATATGTGGCATCAGTGCATAGAGCACCCAGTTGAATTATAATTGAGACCGAAATCCCTTGAGTGGATAAAGAAAAAATAAGTTCGACTTATAAAAAAATAATGTGTCATAAAACTTATGTTAAAAAGTACTATTCCTTTTATCCGTAACCAGGGTATTATTCAAGAAATTACGAAATTTTAGGGAAATAATTGCTTTATAATCGATACATGGTGATTTACCCATTAATTATGTATTTCGGGGTGTATCTTTAGTCCGATTCCGATATAATCCTACTTTTGTAATTGCCATCTTTCTGATGTAAATTTTTGATGATGAAACGAAGAATTTTACTGAGCTTACTATTCATGGTCCTGTCTGCCGGACTTTATTCACAGATTAAGATCGGTGACAATCCACAAAATTTGGATCCTTCTTCTGTCCTAGAGCTGGAAAGCTCTAACCGGGTATTTGTCATAACGCGTATCAGCACAGCTGAAATGAATGCTATTACTCCCTTGCCCGGGGCCATGGTTTACAACACAGATGAACAGTGCCTCTTTTATTATGAAGGTATAGAATGGATCAATCTCTGTGATGCGCTCAGGCTCACCTTTACGGCAGACCCTATTGTCAACGATTACAGCACGATTGCAATCACAGAAAGTGCGGATAATGTCAATTTTGAAGTACTCGAAATACGGGGACAAAACATTGTCGATTTTACGATAACCAGTGTTGATATTCAAAACAATGCCATTACTTCATCAAAACTTGCGCCCGATTCTGTAGGGAACGAGGAATTACAGGACAATACAATCACCGATGACGAAATGGATTACTCACAGGTCACTTTGAGTGACTTCACCAATGACGCAGGGTATATTACCAGTGCGGCTATAGTAAGTGGAGATGCAGGGAATTCCATCATCCCCGGTAGCGATAACGGGGCATTTTTAGACCTCACCCCTGTACAGACCGCTTTAAACGATCTGGATGTAGCGGTCACGACCATCTCCTTAGTGGATAATGGGGATGGGACCTATAGCTTTTCCGATTCGATGGGAAATATTCAGTTAATAACTACCAACGGACTAACAATTACCAATACGGTGGCCGGTAACCTTATCGCAACAGTTACTTTATCAGACGGCAGTAGTACGAATATCAACGAAACTATTACCAGCCTTACTGACGCTGGCGACGGTTTTATTACCTATACCAGGGAAGATGGAACCCAGGAAACTGTAGCCAAGTCTGATATGGCAGACAATGGAGATGGGACTTATACCTTTACCAATAATGATGGTACTGATGTAATTCTTAATACCAACGGACTTACCATAACTAATACGGTACCCGGTAATTTAATTGCAACACTTACCCTTGCAGACGGAAGTAGTACTTCTGTAAATGAAACCATAACGGCCCTTACAGATAATGGCGACGGTCTTATCACTTTTACCAAGGAAAATGGTGCTCAGGATACAGTGGCCAAATCCGATATCACTGATAACCTTGATGGTACCTATACATTTACGAATAATGACGGATCTGACGTAATCTTATCTACTAATGGTTTAACTGTGACCAATACTATAGCTGGAAATTTGATTGCCACTCTTACTCTGGCTGATGGCAGCAGTACAAATATCAATGAGACCGTTACCAGTATCATTGATAATTCAGACGGATTTGTCACCTTTATAAAAGAAGATGGCACTCAGGATACTGTGGCCAAGGCGGATATCACGGATAACCTTGACGGCACCTATACATTTACCAACAATGATGGAGTGGACGTAACCATTACAACCAATGGCCTGGTTGTTACCAATACGGTGGCCGGAAATTTGATTGCCACCCTCACACAGGCCGATGGAAGTAATACGGATATCAATGAGACCATTACAGCTTTAGTTGACAACGGAGATGGATTTGTCACTTTCACCAAAGAAGACGGCACTCAGGATACTGTGGCCAAGGCCGATATCACTGATAATACCGATGGTACTTACACCTTTACCAACAACGATGGTGTGGATGTTATTCTCGATTTCAATGCAGCTGCTCTGCCTTTTGATAATACAATTCTCGGCAATCTGGCCGCTACTGATGTGCAGGCCGCGATTGATGAAGTAAGTACAGCTGTAGCCGGGGGGTCTGATGATCAAAATATCTCAGGTTCCGTACTAATTGGAACAGACCTTACCATCGGTATTGAAAATGGTACAAATGAAATAGTGGACCTTTCCAGTTTAGTTGATGATGCAGATGCAGATCCTACAAATGAATACAATACAGCTTTAGCCATGAATGCAGGAGCCCTTGAAATAACAGATATCGGGGCTACACTTTCAGAAAGCTTAATTAGTACAGATGCAAATAATGACCTGCTTTTTGGGGTAGATGGCCGACTTTACGTAAATGTAGATGCTGCAGCGAGCGGGGAGACCAATACTACTATTCTGGACAATGGAGATGGCACTTTTACCTACACGAATGAACTTGGGGCCGCAGAAATAATTTCAAAAGCGGATCTCATAGATAATGCCGATGGCACTTACACATTTACTAATAATGATGGGAGTGACGAAACCATCGACACCCGGGCAGCCAGCAATCCATATGATAATACGATTACTGGACTTCTCATTGCCTCAGATGTGCAGGGTGCTTTGGATGAATTGGCTGCGGGGAGCGACAGTCAGGATATCAGCACGGATAATAGTCCAGGTAATATTTCTATACAAAATGGAAGTACCCTCACATTGAACGTGGACGATGCAGATTCTGATCCTACGAATGAATTACAGACTTTATCCCAGGCAGGAAATAATGTAACCCTATCTGACGGAGGAGGTACAATTTCTGTGGCCGACAACGATAATGACCCCACCAATGAAAATCAAACCGTTTCAGCAGGTACAGCCATCACGGTGAATCAGGTGGGACAAAATTTTGAAGTTGTCAACACAGCACCGGATCA
>NZ_JBGEWB010000001.1:504196-507687 GCF_041205185.1 Muriicola sp. SD30 | reverse complement strand
ACCGTTTCAGCAGGTACAGCCATCACGGTGAATCAGGTGGGACAAAATTTTGAAGTTGTCAACACAGCACCGGATCAAACTGTTACACTTGCCGATGGTGGTAGTGGAAATGTCACCATTGGAGGAACGTATCCAAACCTTACTGTTGATGTAGCTTCATTGAACGATGCAGATTCAAATCCGGCAAATGAATTACAAACTTTATCCCAGGTAGGAAACAATGTAACCCTATCTGACGGAGGAGGTACTATTTCTGTGGCAGATAACGACAATGATCCGACCAATGAAAATCAAACCGTTTCTGCCGGTACGGGTGTTAATGTCAATCAAGTAGGTCAAAATTATGAGGTAGTAAATACAGCACCAGATCAGACCGTTACACTTGTAGATGGTGGTAATGGAAATGTCACCATTGGAGGCACATATCCAAATCTTACCATCAATGTGCCTGACAATAATGATAATAGTCCTGCAAATGAATTACAGACTTTATCCCAGGTAGGAAACAATGTAACCCTATCTGACGGAGGAGGTACCATTTCTGTGGCCGACAACGACAATGATCCCGGCAATGAGAATCAGACCGTTTCAGCAGGTACAGCCATCACGGTGAATCAGGTGGGACAAAATTTTGAAGTTGTCAACACAGCACCGGATCAAACTGTTACACTTGCCGATGGTGGTAGTGGAAATGTCACCATTGGAGGAACGTATCCAAACCTTACTGTTGATGTAGCTTCATTGAACGATGCAGATTCAAATCCGGCAAATGAATTACAAACTTTATCCCAGGTAGGAAACAATGTAACCCTATCTGACGGAGGAGGTACTATTTCTGTGGCAGATAACGACAATGATCCGACCAATGAAAATCAAACCGTTTCTGCGGGTACGGGTATTAATATCAATCAGGTGGGACAGAATTTTGAAGTTGTCAACACAGCACCTGATCAAACAGTTACACTTGCCGATGGTGGCAATGGAAATGTCACTATTGGAGGTACATATCCAAATCTTACCATCGATGTGCCTGATAATAATGATAATAGTGCGGCTAATGAACTACAAACTTTATCCCAGGTAGGAAACAATGTAACCCTCTCTGATGGAGGAGGTACTATTTCTGTGGCAGACAACGACAATGATTCAACAAACGAAATACAAACCATAACTTCGACAGACGGTTCCATAAGTATTACCCCATCAGGTAACGATTACGATCTTTCGGTAACTTCTGTAGATCCTACAAATATTTTTCATGCCCTCGGGCTTATTGATGGTGCAAATGTTAATGGCGCCCTTGGAGGAGTAATTAAAAATCATAATATCGCATCTGTTACAAGAGCCTCTGCTGGTCGTTACACAATAAATTTTACAACAGCCGCTGATAATACCAGTTACATAGTTCAACTTACCCTTAGAGGATTGCCTATTGGGGCTACTATTGTAGTAAGTACCTCAGATACAACTAATTTTGGAGTTTGGATCGACAGTGAGGTGGCAGGGATTCAAACTCCAACAGACGCCCAATTTTATTTTTCAATAATCGATTTTCCATAATGAAAAGAAGCGCAGCGTTCATAGCAATACTTGTTGGACTTAGTGCTTTCGCCCAACCCGCCCTATATAACAGCGGGAACCTGCGTATTCACGACCAGGGGCAAATGGGATTCCATGCTAACCTGATCAATGACGGAATCTTTGACGATAACCTGGGATTAGTAGGCTTCTACGGCCCGTCTTTCCTGGAAGTTTCAGGGGCCCTTAATCCGGTTTTCTTCGACGTGGAGATCGCCGCCGATGGCGGGGTCATCCTTAATACGAGCGTAAGTGTCCGCAATAACACCAATTTTGTTTCAGGGGATTTTAGGATCAATAAGGCCCAGCCACAGCTGTTCTACGAATTTCTGCAGGATGCCTTCTTTGTAGGGGAAAGCAACATCTCCAAAGTAGATGGGTATGCCTCCATGTCGGGGCAACAAACCTTTACCTTCCCCGTAGGTGATGCTAATGAAATAAGACCCTTGATCCTTAATTCTGAAGCGGTAAACGCTTTTTCCAAGTGTGCCTATTTTTACGAAGATCCCAATTTTCCTTCTACCTTTAGTCCGTTTAATACACAGATCAGACCCCGGACGGTTGAAGCAGTAAGTACGTTCGAATTTTGGCGCCTGGAGGGCTCAGTTACTTCAACGGTGACCCTCAGCTGGAATGCCCGAAGCAATTTAGCCTTATTCGCAGAAGAAGTGGGAAACATCCTGGTGATGGGATGGAATAAAGCTGCCCGGCAGTGGCTTCCCCTGGGAAATACAGCGGCGGGTGGTGATCTGAATGCCGGTTTTGTTACTTCTGCGCCTTTTGTCCCCGACGATTTTGAGATAATCACTTTTGGTAGTCTGGCTGTTGCCGAAGAACTACTGACCCTGGATAATTACTATATTTCTCCCAACGGTGATGGTATCAATGATTTTCTTCAAATTCCGGAACTGGATCAGTCGCCCAATAACCGACTCGAAATTTACGATCGCAGGGGTCTGAAAGTCTTCCAAATGGATAATTACCAGGATCAATTTACAGGAATTTCCAATGTGGAAAACATGGTCTTGAATCGTGGAATCGGACTGCCGGAAGGCCTCTATTATTACATCATTTCCATGGATGATCTGGGCTTAAATTTCCAGGGATTTTTGTTCCTCGAACGTTAGTTGTAGGATGAATCCTACTCGCTGAATTGTCATATTCTTCGGCGTCTGGCGAGCTTTTATCACTTCACAACAGCATTCCAACACTTCACAACAATAATTACCTCCTCCCCAGCCTGTGCGCTATTTTTACGTGGCTATGAAAAAAATGCGCAAACTTTTTACAATGAACTCAAAGTATTTATTATTACTCGCAGTTCTTCTCCTTGGTCAGTTCGCGACGGCTCAGGTAAAGATCGGTGAAAACCCAAATCAGATCAATTCGGCCTCCATTATCGAATTGGAAAGCTCCACCAAGGCATTTGTACTCACCCGTGTTACCACGGCCCAAATGCAGAGCATTAAACCCTTGCGTGGAGCACTGGTGTACAACACTGAGGATGATTGTGTCTTCTATTACGACGGGGGCCAATGGATAGATCTTTGTAATGGCTCTGCCAACAAAGGTACCTTCACTTTTGTAGATAACAACAACGGTACTTTTACGATCAATTATTCAGATGGCACTTCTTTTACCTCAACTGACTTAACAGGACCAGCAGGGCCACAAGGAATACAGGGAGACCCCGGACCGCAAGGACCACAAGGAATACAGGGAGATCCCGGACCTCAGGGACCAGTAGGACCCGCAGGGGCAGACGGTGCTGATGGCGCTGATGGTGTTGATGGTGCTCAGGGACCGCAAGGAGATCCCGGGCCACAAGGACCGCAAGGACCCGCAGGAGCTGACGGCGCTGATGGTGCTGACGGTGCTCAGGGACCGCAAGGAGATCCCGGGCCACAAGGACC
>NZ_JBGEWB010000001.1:0-504096 GCF_041205185.1 Muriicola sp. SD30 | reverse complement strand
GGACCCGCAGGAGCTGACGGCGCTGATGGTGCTGACGGTGCTCAGGGACCGCAAGGAGATCCCGGGCCACAAGGACCGCAAGGAATACAAGGTGATCCCGGACCTCAGGGACCAATCGGACCTATGGGACCCGCAGGAGCTGATGGTGCTGATGGTGCACAAGGACCTCAGGGACCAGTTGGACCTGCAGGAGCAGACGGCGCTGATGGTGTTGACGGTGCTCAGGGACCTCAAGGTGATCCAGGGCCGCAAGGACCACAAGGATTACAAGGTGATCCCGGACCGCAAGGACCAACCGGACCAATAGGACCCGCAGGGGCTGACGGAGCTGATGGTGCTGATGGCGCACAAGGACCACAAGGAGATCCCGGACCGCAAGGACCGCAAGGAATACAAGGGCCAGCAGGACCTGCAGGAGCGGATGGAGCAGATGGCGCTGATGGTGCTGATGGTGCTCAAGGACCGCAAGGAGATCCCGGACCGCAGGGACCCGCAGGAGCAGATGGCGCTGATGGCGCTGATGGTGTCGATGGAGCACAAGGACCTCAAGGAAATCCAGGACCGCAAGGACCACAAGGACCTGCAGGGGCAGACGGCGCTGATGGCGCTGATGGTGCAGATGGTGCAGATGGTGCAGACGGTGCTCAGGGACCTCAGGGACCAGTCGGACCCGCAGGAGCTGACGGCGCTGATGGTGCTGACGGTGCTCAGGGACCGCAAGGAGATCCCGGGCCACAAGGACCGCAAGGAATACAAGGTGATCCCGGACCTCAGGGACCAGTCGGACCCGCAGGAGCAGATGGTGTAGATGGTGCACAGGGACCGCAAGGAATACAAGGTGACCCAGGGCCACAAGGGCCAGCAGGTGCCGACGGAGCAGATGGTGCTGATGGAGCACAAGGACCTCAGGGACCAGTCGGACCCGCAGGAGCAGACGGAGCTGATGGACCAATGGGACCCGCAGGGGCAGACGGCGCTGATGGCGCACAGGGACCTCAGGGAGATCCTGGACCTCAAGGACCAGTCGGACCCGCAGGAGCAGACGGAGCAGATGGTGCTGATGGAGCACAAGGACCTCAGGGACCAGTCGGACCCGCAGGAGCAGACGGAGCTGATGGACCAATGGGACCCGCAGGGGCAGACGGCGCTGATGGCGCACAGGGACCTCAGGGAGATCCTGGACCTCAAGGACCAGTCGGACCCGCAGGAGCAGACGGAGCAGATGGTGCTGATGGAGCACAAGGACCTCAGGGACCAGTCGGACCCGCAGGAGCAGACGGAGCTGATGGACCAATGGGACCCGCAGGGGCAGACGGCGCTGATGGCGCACAGGGACCTCAGGGAGATCCTGGACCTCAAGGACCAGTCGGACCCGCAGGAGCAGACGGAGCTGATGGCGCTCAGGGACCTCAGGGACCAGTTGGACCCGCAGGAGCAGACGGCGCAGATGGTGCTGATGGTGCTGACGGTGCACAGGGACCGCAAGGTGATCCCGGACCACAAGGGCCACAAGGAATACAAGGTGATCCCGGACCTCAGGGACCAGTCGGACCAATGGGACCCGCAGGTGCTGACGGTGCTCAGGGACCGCAAGGTGACCCGGGGCCACAAGGATTACAAGGTGATCCAGGACCTCAGGGACCAATCGGACCTGCAGGGGCAGACGGAGCTGATGGTGCTGACGGTGCTCAGGGACCACAAGGAGATCCAGGGCCACAAGGAATACAGGGAGACCCCGGTCCTCAGGGACCAGTCGGACCTGCAGGGGCAGACGGAGCTGATGGTGCTGACGGTGCTCAGGGACCACAAGGAGATCCAGGACCACAAGGGCCAGCAGGTGCCGACGGAGCAGATGGTGCTGATGGAGCACAAGGACCTCAGGGACCAATCGGACCTGCAGGAGCAGACGGTGCAGACGGCGTAGACGGTGCTCAAGGACCTCAAGGAGATCCCGGGCCGCAAGGGCCAGCTGGACCAATGGGACCCGCAGGAGCTGACGGAGCTGATGGCGCTGATGGTGCACAAGGACCTCAGGGACCAGCAGGATTAGACGGAGCTGATGGTGCTGACGGTGCTCAGGGACCACAAGGAGATCCAGGGCCACAAGGACCACAAGGAATACAAGGAGACCCTGGGCCAGCAGGTGCCGACGGAGCAGATGGAGCGCAAGGACCTCAGGGACCAATCGGACCCGCAGGACCACAAGGACCACAAGGACCGCAAGGACCGCAAGGACCGCAAGGACCAGATACCGTAACTAATTTAAGTCAGAACACAACATCAGGTATTATTTCTTACACAAATGAGGATACTACAATTCAGACTGCCAATGTGATATCCACGGATAGTAATAACAGCATAACCGTTGGATCAGATGGAGGTTCCTTTCTAAAAATAAATCTTGGTGGAAGATGGACGAATACTGATACGAGTACCAATCTTAACAACAATAATACTATAGCTCCTATTTTCGGAAATCAAGATTATAAGGATGGAGGAAATACCTTTTACGAAGTAATTGGGAATCTGATGATTGTAAAGGAAACAGGACGTTACGACATAAGGGCCAATTTGTCTTTAGAAGGCATAAATATTAGTGGCAACAGTAAACAAAGGACGAATGTAAATGCCAGAATAGCCGTTAATGGAACGGTCGTTGGTGCAATAGGAGCTT
Source organism: Muriicola sp. SD30 (assembly GCF_041205185.1). Classification (NCBI taxonomy): domain Bacteria; kingdom Pseudomonadati; phylum Bacteroidota; class Flavobacteriia; order Flavobacteriales; family Flavobacteriaceae; genus Muriicola; species Muriicola sp. SD30. Next base: position 501,422 of record NZ_JBGEWB010000001.1, on the reverse strand, counting down.
CAGGATATATAAGGTGGGCAAGCAATCACAATCATTCAAGTATCCACATTAGTGAAATCCTGCAACTCAACGCGAATGATGTAGTTACCATTGTTACATTCAGGGAAGCCAATAGTGGTGCTGTCCATTTTAGCGGAAGTGGTGAATCCAGTTTTATGATCAATAAACTGAAATAAAAAGATGAGATACTACTATCTTCTTTCTTTCTTACTCTTTACTGCCCTGATACAGGGCCAGGAAGCGGTACATAATTTCGGTAGCATACAAATTCACGGCGACACCAATGTTGGCTTCCATATGGATCTTGTAAACGATGGTACTTTTGATCAGAACACCGGCCTCGTTGGTTTTTACAGCGATCAGGACGCTTTAACAATTTCCGGAGCCTATATGCCCAATCTATTTGATACTGAAGTGGATGTAGGTGGCGGTTTGGTGCTGGAGACCACGGTTAACGTACTCAACAATGTAAACCTAATTACAGGAGATATAAAAACCTCAAAATCGGGTACAGCTATATATTCCAACTTCCTGGATGATGCCTTCTATATCGGGGAGAGCAGCGTATCCAAAATTGACGGATATGGGGCCATGACCAACAAAGCGTCTTTTGTTTTCCCGGTGGGGAATGAAGATCGGTTGAGACCCCTGATGATAGAATCTGTGGCTATCAACGCCATGGCAAAATGTGCTTATTTCTTTGAAGACCCAAATAATTCCAAAACGCTTAACGCGGATTTTAATACTACGAATAAAGCAACTGAGTTTATTTCCATAAGTGACACCGAATTCTGGCGTCTGGAAAGCGACGTCCCTTCCAAAGTGACCCTGACCTGGGATATGTACAGCGATGTTCGTAGCCTGGGAGAGTACCTTAGCGACCTAAAAGTGGTGGGCTGGAGCAAAACTGAAAACCAATGGGTTAACCTAGGTAACTCAGAGGTTGAAGGGGGTATGGCATACGGTTCTGTGACCTCTGAAGTATTTGTCCCCAGCGACTATGAGATCCTTACCATTGGCGGAAATGATGACCGTCTCGAAACCTACGCTACAATTGATCTCGATAATTATTTCATGACCCCCAATGGAGACGGCGCCAATGATATACTGATACTCGACGGAATTGAAAATTCGCCCAACAACGTACTGGAAATCTTTAACAGATACGGGGTGCTGGTCTATTCACAAGCCAATTATCAAAATGATTTTGACGGGCAGTCGAATCGCGAAAGTGTGGTTAAAAGGGGAACAGGCCTGGCATCAGGCATCTACTTTTACATCATCACCATGCACGACCTTCGCCAGAAACACCAGGGCTATTTATATATATCAAACTAAAAAATTGGCCATCAAGGACCTTTAGTTGATAACGAAATAGTACGACAGATGAGTCGCTCAGGAATTTTTCAAGAGTGATATCAGCTGAAAACTGTCGAATTTGTTTTAATTTAGGGAATAATAATAAAGGAGTAGATTAAGCTCTTTCAAATTGTTTTTGATTTTAAATTTATGAAAAAACTCACTTCTAATATACGCTTCATCATCAGTATCTGCTTGTTGTTTTCCGCTTATCACCAAACCTTTGCACAGGATGAAAAATACTCCATAGAAGAGTTGATGGGGAAAGCAGATATTGAATTGTTCGGCGAAGGCATTAATCTTCGAAAAGAAGCCCACGATGCTTTCCTCGCCATGAAAAAAGCGGCCTATCAGGATGGCATTGACATAGAAATTGTATCAAGCTTCAGGAGTTTTGACAGGCAACTCGCAATTTACGAACGGAAGTATTTGCAGTTTTCCGAAGATGAAGGGATGGAGCCTTTGCAGGCCATCGATAAGATCATAGAATACTCCACCATCCCGGGTACCAGCAGGCACCACTGGGGTACGGATATCGATATCATCGACAGAAGTAAACCCACCGAAGGCGATGTTCTTGTCCCTTCGAAATTTGAAGAGGGAGGACCTTTTGAAGATCTTAAACTCTGGATGGACGAACACGCAAGTGAATATGGTTTTTACCTCGTTTACACTAAAGAACCCAAACGCAGAGGTTTTAAATATGAACCCTGGCACTACAGCTATGCGCCTCTTTCCGTTCCCATGTTAGAGGTCTTTCGAAAGAAGAACATCCTTCAACTTCTCATTGAAGAGGAATTTATAGGAAATGAATTCCTGACCACCGGGTTTATCAAAACCTATATCCGGGACAATATTCTCGACATCAACCCGACACTCTTATAATGAGATAAAAGGATGGCTTAATTACAGAACATGAGAAGGGCAAACTGGAAATTAAGAATATTCATCGGCCTGGCCATCGTTGCCTTTGCAATGGTTCAACGCTGTAGTAACAAAGAGAAAAATCCTTATACAGGCAGGGTTCAGAACATCAACATGACTGCCGAACAGGAAATTGCTATTGGCTTGCAAAGCACCCCTCAGATAGCTCAGCAATACGGCGGACTATACGGAGACGACCGCATGCAGGCCTATGTAGATGCGGTTGGCGATAAGCTCGTGCGAAATAGCATCGCCAGGGAAACCCCTTACGAATACGAATTCCACCTCCTTGCCGACAATAAAACTATCAATGCCTTTGCCCTGCCGGGCGGGCAGATCTTTATTACCTATGCCCTCTTTTCTCAACTTAATGAAGCCCAGTTAGCCGGGGTCCTTGGACATGAAATAGGTCATGTTATCGGCAGGCATTCAGCAGAACGCATAGCGGAAAGTAATTTCTGGAAAACGGTAAGCATGGGAGCCCAGGTAGGTGCCGATGCAGGAAATATCGTTGGAAGTATCGGACAGAATACACTGCTTAAGAATGGCCGGGGAGACGAATTGGAAAGTGATGATCTGGGCGTACTTTTTATGATACGATCCGGATATGAGCCCGAAGAAATGATCAGGGTAATGGAAATTTTAAAAGGAGCTGCCGGACCTAACCGGGCACCGGAATTTCAGAGTACCCATCCAGATCCCGACAATCGCATCGCAAAGATTAAAGAATCGATCAGAAAATACGAAGGCGGATAATTGAGGTAATTAATCGGCCAAAATTAGGTTCCTGTCCTTTTTTTTCTATCTTTGGATTTCTCCCAAGTCATAATTTGCCCCCGATTTAACCCCTTATAACTTTAAGAACACTAAAACTATATGGGAACACTAATACACTTTAAAAACTTATACCAGCAAGCCTTTGATGACTGTAAACCAGAATATGTGGTCTTACTTTTAAAGGTGTATTCGGCATTTTGCGCATTAATGCTGCTGATGGCAGTTTATGCATTCTTATACAGAGCTTTTACAGGCTTTGAATTCTAAACCCTTTTTCGAGAACACTAGGGTATTATTATTTTCTATGGGAAACCTCCGTATTCTTTCGGGGGTTTCTTTTTTTATTGCTCAGTTGTGATAAGATGCATTGTTAAAACCTCAAATGCAAGAGCTTCAAGGAAAAAGGACGCGTAAATGTGGTAATCCCCGCTAAATCATGCTATTTTTGCCACATAATTGAAGTATCTCCATGAAAATGCAAAAAAAGGTTATCCTAATGATCCTGGACGGCTGGGGTAAATCCCCTGATCCCAAAGTTTCGGCAGTGGATCAGGCCAATACCCCATTTGTCAGTTCCCTCTACAAAAAATATCCCAATAGTAATCTATTGACGGATGGAATGAATGTTGGATTGCCCGACGGACAAATGGGAAACAGTGAAGTTGGGCACATGAATCTAGGAGCTGGTCGAATTGTCTATCAGGACCTGGCCAAGATCAACAAGGCGGTGAAAGAAGACCGTATGAAGGATGAACCTGTAATCAGAGAAGCTTTTGATTATGCCAAAAAGAACGGAAAATGTGTCCATTTCCTTGGACTTGTCAGCGATGGTGGGGTTCATAGCCACACGGATCACTTAAAAGGCCTAATCGACGCAGCAGAAGGCCATGATTTGAAAAACGTTTATATCCATGCCTTTACTGACGGACGTGATGTAGATCCCAGAAGTGGAAAAGGATTTATACAGGACCTGCGGGATTATTGCAAAGAAAAAAATACTCAACTGGCCACTGTGATCGGGCGTTACTATGCCATGGACCGTGATAAGCGCTGGGAACGCATAAAACTGGCTTACGATCTGATGGTACATGGGAAAGGCGAAAAAACTGCCGATCCTTCGCTTGCAATTCAAAAAAGCTACGACGATGGCCTTACAGACGAATTCCTCAAACCCATTGTGGTTACAGGCAAGGGTGGCCAGGCGCTCACAACCATTAAAGAAAATGATGTTGTGATATTTTTTAATTTCCGGACCGATCGAGGGCGAGAGCTTACTGAAGTCCTATCACAAAAAGATCACCCAGACCATCAGATGAAGACCCTGAATCTGTATTATGTTACCCTTACTAATTACGATGATTCTTTTAAAGGCATCAAAGTAGTTTATGGGAAAGAGAATCTCCAGGACACCCTGGGCGAAGTGCTCTCCAAGGCTGGAAAAAAACAAATCCGCATAGCAGAGACCGAAAAGTACCCCCATGTTACCTTTTTCTTTAATGGTGGACGGGAAGTCCCATTTGAAGGTGAAAAACGCATTATGTGCCCTTCGCCGAAAGTAGCTACCTACGATCTTAAGCCCGAGATGAGTGCTTATGAAATCAGGGATGCTATTCTTCCTGAATTAGAAAAGGGAGAAGCCGACTTTGTATGTCTGAATTTTGCAAACCCCGATATGGTAGGACATACCGGTATTATGGAAGCTGCAATCAAAGCGGTGGAAACAGTAGATAGTTGTGCCGAAGCGGTAGTAAAAAAGGGACTAAAACACGGATATAGCTCACTCATTATTGCGGATCACGGAAATTGCGATACGATGATCAATCCGGATGGTAGTCCTAATACTGCACACACCACAAACCCGGTACCGCTAATCGTAGTAGACAAAGACATAAAAGAAGTAAAAGACGGCGTTCTTGGTGATATTGCACCTACAATTCTACATATGATGGGTATTGCAAAACCCGAGACGATGACTCAGAATTCACTACTATAACGCATTTTGTGACCCCAGAAGCTTATGATTCAAGTAAAGACGGCAGAAGAAATTGAATTAATGCGTGAGAGCGCCTTAATTGTCTCCAGAACACTTGGCATGCTGGCCAAGGAAATCAAACCGGGTGTAACCGGTCTAGACCTCGATAAACGGGCAGAAGAATTTATTCGGGACCACGGTGCCGAACCTGGTTTTCTGGGGATGTACGATTTCCCAAATACACTCAATCTAAGTCCGAATGCCCAGGTAGTACATGGAATTCCCAATAAAGAAGCGCTAAAAGACGGGGATATTCTATCCGTTGATTGTGGCGCTTTGAAAAACGGATTTTATGGAGACCATGCCTACACTTTCGAAGTGGGTTCTGTAGATGAGGCAACAAAAAAATTACTTAGGATATCCAAGGAATCGCTCTACAAGGGAATTGAACAATTCAGAATAGGAAACCGGGTTGGTGATGTGGCCTATGCCATCCAGCAGCATTGTGAAGCCGAAGGCTATGGAATTGTAAGAGAATTAGTAGGCCATGGCCTGGGCAGGGATTTACACGAATCACCAGAAATGCCTAATTACGGTAAACGGGGAAGAGGGAAAAAATTTGTTGAAGGAATGGTCGTTGCTATCGAGCCTATGGTCAATATGGGAACACGAAGGATAAAACAACTCCGGGATGGCTGGACCATTTTGACCGCCGATGGAAAACCAAGTGCTCATTTTGAGCATGACGTTGCCCTTGTAAACGGTAAACCCGAACTCCTTTCCACCTTCCAATACATCTACGATGCCCTCGGAATCGTCAATGATGAAGAAGATGCTTATCGTGCCACTAAACTGCAGCTCTAATGCTATTGGAAAAGGGTGAAAAAAGTCTTTAAATACATATTAAAACTATTTCCCCGCCCTCTTCTGATCAGAATGAGTTACTGGGTCAGGCCCTTGCTGGCATTTGCGCTTAAGGGAAACCGTTTTACTGATCCTATTGACGGGAAAAGTTTCCGGAAATTTCTTCCCTACGGCTATGAAAAGCCACGTGAGAATGTCCTCTCTCCGTCTACGCTTTCCCTGGAAAGACACCGACTACTATGGCTTTACCTGAGTAGAGAAACGGATTTCTTCAGCAAAGCCTACAAGGTGCTGCATTTTGCCCCTGAACAGGCATTCTATCAGAGATTTCGTAAGCTTCAGAACCTAAATTACACAACTACAGATCTCAATTCTCCCCTGGCGGATGTAAAAGCAGACATTTGTGAGCTTCCCTTTGAAGATAATAGTTTTGATATCATCCTCTGTAATCATGTCCTTGAACATATCCCTGATGACAAAAAGGCCATGTCAGAGCTCTTCCGCGTAATGAAGAAGGGAGGATGGGGAATTTTTCAAATTCCGCAGGACCTCGATCGGGAAGTTACTTTTGAAGATGACAGTATTACCGATAAGAAAAAAAGAGCCGAGATTTTTGGCCAGTACGACCATGTGAGAATCTACGGCCGGGATTATTTTCAAAAACTTACAGAGGCAGGATTCAAGGTAGAAGCTGTGCCATACGCCTCTCAGATGTCAAACGAGGAGGTGGAGCGATTCCGCCTTGCGAACAATGAAGTCGTACCCCTGGTACATAAACCCTGATCACTTCCTCACGCGTTCCAGAAATCCGGGGGTAAAATATTCTTGTACTTCTCCTTGTGGGTCGATATAAATAAGATAGGCCTCAAGTTCCTTCTTTCCTTCAAGATATACCATAGAACTGTCGAGTTCCATTGTCATAAATGCCGTTGCATAGGCATCGGCAAGAGCACAATTGGAAGCGATCACGCTGGCTGCGAGGACGTTTGAATTTCTTGTAAATCCGGTTTTAGGATCGATCGTATGAACGAATTTCTCCCCTGTTAGGGAATCTACCCTGAACTTCCGGTAATTACCTGATGAAGCCAGGGCTTCATCCCTTAGGTTGAGCGTAATCTTTAGTCGGCGTCCCTGTTCCACCTGAGGATCATCTATGCCAACCACCCATGGTTGCGCTTTAAGCTGGTTAATACCTTTTGAAACGATCTCCCCCCCTACTTCAACGAGATAATTTTCAATCTGGTTTTGATCCAGCATCACCGCTAACCTGTCTATAGCATATCCCTTTGCAATCGCATTAAAGTCGAGTTGCATCTCCGGATATTTTTTCCTGATTTGATTGTCTCCGGTAAGTTCAATCTTATCTAAGCCTACAAACATCTTAAGCCTGTTTACTTCGGCGCTGTCCATTTTCATTGCCTGCCCCGGCCCGAATCCCCATGCATTGACCAGGATACCTACCGTTGGATCAAAATACCCGTTTGTGGTATGGTACACTTCACGAGATAAGGCCAGGACTTCCCTGAACATCTCATCCACGACCACAGTGGAATCTCCTCTGTTGATCCTTGAAATATCAGAATCGCGAATATAGGTCGACATGGACTGATTCACCTCCCGAAAAACCGAATCGATCTGTCCCTGGAGATTCAGAGTGTCTTTTGATATATAAATAATGGAGTAGGTAGTTCCCAAAGCCTCTCCTAATTCGGTGTTTTTAATCCATCTTTCCTCCTTACCGCAGCCGATCAGGGTAAGGGCTATCCCGAGAAGGAGAAACAGAAGGGAATTATATTTCAATGAGACCTTCATAGTGTACCATGTATTCTTGATTCAGCAAAACCGGATGATTCCTGTTGGCCGCATTGGAAATACCAACACCTGCATAATAGGTACGTGCTTCAAATTTCAGGGCGTGTTCTTTTACTGTAGCCATGAGATCTGTATCGTATTCAGAAGGGTTTTCCGGATAAGGTATATTACGCACCACAATAAAATGCAATTCTTTATCCTTCAGGCACACAAATTGCGGGTTTTTCCGGAGTTTGCTGTTAATCCCCATAAATTCAAAACCCTCGGCCTCCAGTTCCTTCCCCACTATGTTCATGGCGAGGTTATGCAGTTCTTGTTCCGTAAGTTCTTTCATCTTGTACAGGATAAAAAAACCGATATCGTGGGATATCGGTTTTGTTGTAAACATTGAATAATACCTTATCCTCCGAAGTCGTCGAATCTGATATTTTCATCAGGTATTCCAAAATCCTCTCCCATTTTTTGAACTGCCTTGTTCATCAGTGGAGGACCACAAAAATACAGTTCAATATCTTCCGGGGTTTCGTGCTTGCTCAGGTAATTATCGATCACACAATTGTGAATAAAACCGACAAAGCCATCACCGGGAGCATCCAGGTCTTCTTTTACCTTCCAGTTATCTTCTTCCAGAGGCTCGGATAGAGCCATATAGAATTTGAAGTTTGGAAATTCTTCTTCCAGTCTTTTAAAATGGTCTATGTAGAACAGTTCTCTTTTAGAGCGTCCCCCGTACCAATAGGTTACTTTCCTATTGGTTTTAAGCGTTTTGAAAAGGTGATATAAATGCGATCGCATTGGCGCCATCCCTGCTCCTCCTCCAACGTAAAGCATTTCTGCGTCGGATTCATTGATAAAGAACTCCCCGTAAGGTCCGGAAATCGTAACCTTATCACCTTCTTTCTGAGCAAAGATATAAGATGAAGCTACTCCGGGATTTACATCCATCCAGCCATTCTTGGCCCGATCCCAGGGTGGGGTTGCAATCCGGACATTCAACATGATCTCCCTTCCCTCAGCTGGATAGGATGCCATGGAATAGGCCCGTTCTACCACTTCTGTATTCTTCATCACCAAAGGCCAGAGATTGAATTTATCCCATTCAGTCTGAAATTTATCAGGTGTTTCATGCTCTTCGGGATGTGCGGTAATATCGATATCGGAATACTTAATCTCGCAGGGAGGTATTTCAATCTGGATATATCCCCCAGCCTTGTAATTCATATCCTCCGGAATTTCCACTACGAATTCCTTGATGAAGGAAGCCACGTTGTAATTTCGAACGACCGTTCCTTCCCATTTCTTTATCCCAAAAACCTCTTCAGGAATGGTAATATTCATATCCTGCTTTACCTTCACCTGGCAGGCGAGTCTTGCTCCTTCATTGAGTTCTCTCTTTGAAAAATGAGGCGTTTCCGTAGGCAGGGCTTCTCCTCCTCCCGACAAAACGTGACATTCACATTGGATACAGGTTCCACCTCCGCCACAGGCCGAGGGAAGGAAAATTTTCTGATTCCCCAGGGTGGACAAAAGTGAATTCCCCGATGCCACTTCAACTTGTTTTTCCCCATTAATAGTAATGGTAACAGGACCTGATGGGGATAATTTTTCTTTAGTAAAAAGTAAAAGGGCAACCAAAAGTAATAACAGCACCAGGAAGGCTATTACCGTGATCAATATGGTACCTAAAGTACTTGTAGCTAAAATCATGCTTATTCTTTTTCTATAGCGTTATAGGTAACGGTATTCTGAGCCGTTTCCTCTTCCAATTTTTTCTTTTCCTTTTCCTCCTGCTGTGCAGTAGTATCTTCAGCCGCAACAGGAACCTCATCGCCCCCGGTTAGCATCCCTCCAAAACTCATAAAACCAATCGCCATAAGGCCTGTAATTATAAAAGTAATCCCCAGGCCTCTTAAGGGTGGTGGTACATTGGAGTATCTGATTTTTTCACGGATAGCGGCAATAGCGAGGATGGCTAAAAACCAACCGATCCCAGAACTAAGTCCGTAGTTAAAGGCCAGACCGAGAGAGGAGATTTCCCTGGCCTGCATAAATAATGACCCCCCAAGAATTGCACAGTTCACTGCAATAAGTGGCAAAAATATTCCAAGGGAATTATAAAGTGCCGGAGAAAATTTTTCCACGACAATTTCCACCAATTGAACCATAGTAGCTATGGTAGCAATAAAGAGTATAAAGGAGAGAAAGCTCAGGTTGTAATCTGCATATTCAGGTCCTAACCAGGCAAGGGCACCATCTCTGAGTAAATATTGATCCAGGAGCCAGTTCAAAGGAACTGTAACGGCAAGGACAAAAATTACGGCGGCACCAAGACCTACTGCCGTAGTCACCTTTTTGGATACGGCCAGATAGGAACACATCCCGAGGAAGGTTGCGAATACCATGTTGTCAATAAAAATCGACTTAAAAAATAATTCTGTATGCTCTAACATATTTCGTGTTTAAAAGCTGGTTTAATTTTCTTCTATCAAGGCCGGGTTACGCGATCGTTGTACCCAAATTAAAATTCCCACTACGATAAGGGCCATAGGGGACAATAGCATAAAACCGTTGTTTTCGTATCCAATTGCATAAAGGCCGGTCTTTTCAATTGGGTTACCCAAAACGGCGTATCCGAGTAAGGTACCTGAACCCAGTAGTTCCCTGAAAAAACCAACGATAATTAAAATGATACCGTAGCCGGCAGCATTCCCTATCCCGTCAAGGAAGGATCTCTTTACTCCGTTTCCAAGAGCAAAGGCTTCAAACCTACCCATGATGATACAATTGGTAATGATAAGTCCGACAAACACCGCCAGGGTTTTACTTAACGTATAGGCATAAGCTTTCAGCACCTGATCCACGACAATCACCAAAGCGGCAACAACGACCAATTGCACGATAATCCTGATTTTGGATGGAATCACATTCCGCAACAGAGAGATGACCACGTTCCCAAGGCCCATTACAAATACAACCGACAGGGCCATAACAATGGACGCTTTGAGTTCCGCTGTGATCGCCAGGGCAGAACAGATACCAAGTACCTGAATAGTAATAGGATTATTATCCGCCAGAGGATCTAATATTAGTTTGGAATCTTTTTTGGAAAGTATTGCCATCTTATTGAGTTCTTATTGATTCAAAATAGTCCTTGTATAGTGTCACTGTCTTAGAGATCATCGCGGAAACTCCATTCCCGGTTATAGTCGCTCCTGCAAGAGCATCTACCTCATTGTCGTCTTTAATATTATTCACAGGATCATTATTCCCTTTAATCACCTTAATGCCTGCATAATTTGAGCCGTTCAGGATACTTTCTCCTGTAAAATCGTCCATGAAATAACGCTGCTTGATATTGGCACCCAGACCGGGAGTTTCAGCCTTATGATCAAAATACACGCCTTGTACGACCATATTTTTATCCAGAGCCATAAATCCCCAGATCGCATCCCACAGTCCTTTGCCGTACATCGGAACGATGTAGAAGGTTTCTCCGTCTTTATCTCCAACATAAACAGGCAACTGAGGAGTTGCTCCATTCTTTAATTTATCCAGTTCTTTTTTGAGATCGATCAAATATGCCTCATCGTTTTCCGTGATCTTATCCCCTTCAATTACTAATTGTTTGGTGATATAAGTCTTGAACTCCTGTTCTACCACATCTGCCGGTACAAAATTTACGCTGCCTTCATCTTCATTTTCATTGACGCCCATTGCGTAAAGTATATTCTGTTGCTTTTCGAAGCGCTCATTCTCTTTTATCTTCCCACTAAGGGCAGAGGCCAGATAAGCCAGAATAGTACCCACTACAATAACCATTGCACAGGCAAAAAGTACAGTGTATAAATTATTTTCCTTATTCATGAGCTATATGGTTTCAACTTTAAGTGCAGCCTCTTTTTCTTCTGTATCCTTTGGCAGGATCACTGCATTCTTAAATCGTTTTAATCTCCTTCTGACATTGCCTCGAACCACGTAATGATCTATGGTTGGTGCAAATACGTTCATCAATAAAATGGCAAGGAATACACCTTCAGGGTAAGCCGGATTAAATACGCGGATCATAACCGAAATAAATCCGATCAGAAAACCGTAAATCCATTTACCCCTGTTTGTCTGTGAACCAGTTACCGGGTCGGTAGCCATGTACACAATCCCGAAAGCTAATCCGCCCACAATCAGATGTTTCCAGAAATCAAAACTCATCAGTCCGTAGAATTTACTTGTTTCCGTGATCCAGCCCGCATCAACTACGCCATTGAAAATAAGACCCATTGCCAGGGCACCTGCCACAGCACTTACCATGATCCTCCAACTAGCGATCTTACTAAAGATCAGAAATAGTCCTCCCAGTAAGATGAGGAAGGCAGAAGTTTCACCTACTGAACCCGGAATAAAACCAAAGAACATATCAGAAACCGTGTAGGAAAACTGGTCTCCTCCATTCTGGGCCAGATACCCTAAAATAGTTTCTCCGGAAATCGCATCGGGCGTTCCTGCCCTTTCCATTCCCTCATAGACCCATACCTTGTCTCCACTCATCCAGGTAGGATAGGCAAAGAAAAGGAAGGCACGAATGGTTAAGGCCGGATTGAGGATATTCATCCCTGTACCACCAAAAACCTCTTTTCCAATAACCACACCAAATACTACGGCAACCGCCAGCATCCATAGTGGAGTGTCGATAGGGACAATGAGCGGCACAAGCATACCTGTCACCAGATATCCTTCTTCCACCTCATGACCTTTTATCACAGCAAAAATAAATTCAACCAATAGTCCTACCCCGTAGGAGACTACTACAAGGGGTAAAACCTTAATAATTCCGATCCAGAAGTTATCCCAGGTGATAAAGTCGTTCCAAACTGAAAAGTTTTCCGGAAATCCATTGACAGCTGAATAATGCTGGTAACCTGCATTGAACATGGAAAATAACAGAACCGGAATCAATGCCATGATCACAGTATTCATGGTTCGTTTCAAATCATCCGCCGCCCTGATATGCCCACCGGAATGTGTAGTTTCATCCGGGGTAAATAAAAAGGTGTGGAAGGCGTTAAAAGCCGGTGCCATCTTTTTATCCCGGAAATGATGTTTCAGGATGTGCAATCTCTTTTTAAACGTCAGTCTCTTGTCTCTCATTCTTATCCAATTTCTTTATGTAATAAGTCCAATCCTTCTCTAATGATCTGCTGGTGTGGTTGTTTTGAAATACAAATAAATTCAGTCAGGGAAAAGTCTTCCGGGATCACTTCGTACAAGCCCAGTTGCTCCATTTCATCCAGGTCTTTAACCATACAGGCTTTTAAAAGCTGCAGAGGGTAGATATCCATAGGAAATACCTCTTCGTATTGCCCAGTTACCACAAAAGCCCTGTGCTCTCCGTTGGTATTGGTATCAAGGTCGTATTTTTTCTTTGGCTGCAACCAGGAGAATGTCAGTGCTCTGGTAGTTGAAATTTTGTCAAACACAGGTTTATTCCATCCAAACAATTCATAATCATCGCCCTCAGGGATGGCTGATACCGTCGAATTGTAAAAACCAAGATGACCGTCCTGCCGGGTTTTAGATCCCGTGAGAACATCTCCGTTAATAACTCTGAAATTCTTATCGTTGACTCCGCTTGCATAAAGGAAAGTAGCTACCTCCGCTCCTATTCTGGTTTTATAATACTGTGGCTTCTTTATCGACGATCCTGCCAGGGCAATCAGGCGTTCGGCATTAAACTTCCCTGTGAGCAGGGCCTCACCGATGATGACCAGGTCTGCTGCACCTACAGTCCAGACTCGTTCCCCTTTGTTTATCGGATCTATTTTATTGATCTGAGTCCCCACCAGTCCTGCCGGATGTGGACCAGATACCTTATGCAATTCTATTCCATCCATAGCAGCGAAAATAGAATTACCGGAAGCTTTTACGGAAACATGAACCGACCCGGGTGTTAGTTTCCCGAGGGCCGTAAGTGCCGCCTGAATTTCTTTTTCCCGTCCAGCAAGTACATATTCCATATCCGCAGCCAGGGGACCGGTGTTGAAGCCGGAGATGAAAACCGCCTTTGGTGTCGTTTCAGGATCTGCAATCAGATCATATGGTCTTTGCTTGATAAAAGGCCAGCATCCTGATTGCAACAAAAAGCTTTTTAATTCGGCTCCTGAAACTGTATGCAGCTCAGGTGTTTTATGGGTTATACTTTCCTGTTCTTTATCAGCAAGTATTTTTAATCTCAGGATTCTTCTTCTTGCCCCGCGTTCAATTTCAATAAGCTCTCCACTGACAGGGGAGACGAATTTCATGGATTCAACTTTCTTATTGTAAAACAGGGGTTCGCCGGCTTTCACTTCTGCACCTTCTTTTACTATCATTTTTGGCGTCATGCCGTGAAAGTCAGAAAGGTTTATGGCGTATACATTACTCAGTGCGGCTTTGGAAGTCGTAGGTTCCGCGGCACCTACCAGGTTGATATTTAACCCCTTTTTAATTCGAATGTCTTTTGACATGAAACAGAACCCTTTTATGGTTATAAAAATTTGCCCAAAAATACCACTTAAAAGAAAGTTTTCATAATTATTGCCTATAAATTTGGGCATTACACCGATGTGACTTTCGTGGGCATGGTTTTTGTTTACCTTTGGTTCAAATTTAGCCTGATAATGCGCCTAAATCTTAAACAATTTATTTTCTGCTTGGTTGTAGTTCAGGGTTTTACCCAGGTTCAAGAGGAAGTGAATCCTCCTGAAAATATAAAAACGATTATTTTCAAAGGGGCAACCGAAGAACAATTTCCTGTGATTCAGTTAGGGGATCAGTTATTCCTGGAATTCGACGATCTTCTGGCAACAGAACAGGACTACTATTATTCTATTGTGCATTGTAATTATGACTGGACAAAGTCACAACTTTTAAAGTCCCAGTACCTGAGCGGGATGGATAACCAACGTATCATCAATTACGAAAATAGTTACAACACCCTTCAACCCTACTCCAACTACCAGCTCACCATTCCAAATGCTAACGTCAAGCTAAAAGTAAGTGGGAACTATATACTTGAGGTATATAACAGTTCATACCAATTACAGTTTTCGAGACGATTTGTCGTATATCGGGACCTGGTAAATGTAGGTGCTGTGGTCAAAAGATCGCGGGATTTCAATTTTCTTGACGAGCGTCAATCGGTTCAATTTGAGATCAATTCAGCAGGCTTTCCCTGGGTCAATCCTATAAAAGAGATTAAAGTAGCCATTATTCAGAATTACCAGTGGCATTCGATGTTACAGAATATCAGGCCACAGTATGTTCTGGGCAATTCTTTGGTATATAAATATGATAAGGAGACGAGCTTTTTAGGGGGGAACGAATTCCTAAATTTTGATACCAGTGATCTGAGAGCTCCAACGGCGGCCATTTCGAGGATCGAATTTGAGGATCTGTACCAGCATTACCTCTTCCCAGATATTTTCAGGTACGATCGGGAGTATACCTATTTCCCTGATATCAATGGCGACTTTCTCATCAGAACCCTGCAGGGGGAAGAAGTTTCACGCGAAGCAGAATACACGGAAGTTCACTTTACGCTACCGTATACAGAACGCCTTGGCCTTGACGAGGTTTTTATCTATGGGAAGTTTAATAATTATGCCCTGGAAGAGGAAAATAAAATGAGCTATAATGACACCACCGGAAATATGGAAGCCACCCTTCTCCTTAAGCAGGGTTTCTACAACTACTCTTATGCTTTAAAAGGAGCAGATGGACAGGTAGATCTCAATGCGGTAGTCGGTAATTTTCACTTTACCGAAAACAGTTATCTGATCCTGGTATACTACAGGGATTTTGGAGACCTTTACGACGGAATCATCGGGATAGGTACCGCAAATTCGAGCACTATTACAAACTAGGATATTCAGGTTGAGCAGGGAAAATTACCGCTACACCGAATATTTTTTATAAATCTACCGGCCATTGGGCATATTTATTATCTTGCCTGGTACAAGATTTCTGATTAACAGGATATTTCTATGTCGATTGAAAACCATATCTTTTGCCACCTTACAAAAGGTGTAACTCAGGAAACCAATCGCTAAAGAAACAAACAGAAGAACTATAGAAGACGTGAAGATGATTACACAGGTTACCAAAGGGATAAAAATTTCTGTTGCGACAAGTTTTGAAGGTACTTTCTTTAAAAACTATAAAACGCATTTCGCTTTTGGATACACTATAAGTATAGAAAATCAGAGTAAACACTCTGTACAACTCACTTCTCGTCATTGGCAGATCTTTGATGCCCTGAACGAGATGGAAATTCTCGATGGAGAAGGTGTAATAGGCAAAAAACCGGTAATCAAACCAGGGCAGTCTCACACCTATAGTTCCGGGTGTCTGCTATCATCTCCTATCGGCTCAATGAAGGGCTATTTTAACATGGTTAATTTTACAACCACAGAGAAATTCAGGGTCTACGTTCCCGTATTTAAATTCAGTGCTCCATTTGCATTAAATTAAGTCATTTTTCCCTCTATAAGTATTTTATAAAGCTTCCTTCTTTTAGTACCTTTGCATGATTTTAAACTAAACTATCTAAATCATGGGTAAAGGATTTTTTCAGGTACCAATAGCTATTAATGAACCGATAAAAAGCTATGCTCCCGGAACTCCGGAAAGGGAAGCGGTTCTTGTGCGATACAGAACATATTACAACGGAAACGAAGACATTCCTCTTTACATTGGATCCGGAGAAATCAGGACGGGAAATACCAAACCCCTCTCTCCTCCCCATGATCATAAAAAACAGGTAGGTGTGTACCATCTTGCCGAAAAAAAGCATGTAACTCAGGCTATTGAAACAGCATTGGAAGCAAGAGAAGGATGGGCCAACCTTAGCTGGGAGCAACGTGCAGCAATTTTCCTTAAGGCAGCTGAATTAGTTGCGGGACCTTACAGGGCTAAGATCAATGCCGCAACAATGATTGCCCAGTCGAAGACGATACATCAGGCTGAAATTGATGCGGCCTGTGAGTTTATCGACTTCCTTCGTTTTAATGTGGAGTATATGTCTCAGATCTATCAGGAGCAACCCGACTCTGCGGAAGGGATCTGGAACCGGGTAGAATATCGTCCTTTGGAAGGATTTGTCTATGCCATTACACCATTCAATTTTACGGCCATCGCCGGAAATCTCCCTGCAAGTGCGGCGATGATGGGCAATGTAGTGGTCTGGAAACCCAGTGACAGTCAGATCTTCTCAGCAAAAATACTCGTAGATGTTTTTAAGGAAGCAGGCTTGCCTGACGGGGTGATCAATGTAATCTACGGAGATCCGGTAATGATCACAGAGACCATCCTGTCTCATCCAGACTTTTCCGGACTTCATTTTACCGGATCTACTGATGTCTTTAAAAGTTTATGGACGCAAATAGGAAACAACATTAATACTTATAAAACCTATCCCCGAATTGTTGGTGAAACCGGAGGGAAAGACTTTATCCTGGCGCACCCGACAGCGAAACCAAAACAGGTTGCGACAGCTATCGTCCGCGGGGCTTTTGAATTTCAGGGACAGAAATGTAGCGCAGCTTCAAGGGTATATCTGCCCGAATCCACCGCGGAGACTATTCTTGCAGAAGTGAAGAAAGACCTTGCTTCTTTTAATGCTCCGGGCTCACCTGAAGACATGAAGAACTTTATTACTGCTGTTATTCACGAAGGGGCATTTGACAAACTGGCATCCTATATCGATAGGGCAAAAAAGGATAAGGAAGCATCCATTTTTGCCGGTGGCGGATACGATAAGTCGAAGGGTTATTTTATAGAACCTACAGTTATTTTAACTACCGACCCGCATTATGTCACTATGGAAACAGAATTATTCGGGCCTGTAGTTACCGTATATGTATACAAGGATGAAGACTGGAATGAGACAATGGATCTGGTTGATACAACATCTCCATACGCCCTTACCGGGGCGGTGATGGCTACGGATCGTTATGCCATTGACCAGGCAACCAAGGCCTTGCAAAATTGCGCCGGAAACTTCTACATCAATGATAAACCTACAGGAGCTGTTGTAGGACAGCAACCCTTTGGTGGAGCCAGGGCCTCAGGAACCAACGACAAGGCAGGTTCTGCTCAAAACTTACTAAGATGGGTTAGTCCCAGACTGATTAAAGAAACCTTTGTTAGTCCGGAAGATTACCGTTATCCATTTATGGGATAAAAACAGAATCCTCTTATACCTAAACCCCTAAGGCGTTGATTCTTAGGGGTTTTTTATTTAAAAATTTGAAATATGTATAAAGCTGGAATACTTTTAATGTAAAGTTAACGTTAATTTAAGGTAATTTTTTTGTAAATTAGTAATATAAAATCAATTCATATGAAGAATTCAGTTGCCATTAACAATTCTCAGGGAATGATTATGTCGAAATTCAATCGCCACTACCAGGCTATAAAAAAGTACGCCCGAAAGTGCAGATATTGTTATCTGTCTATGCTAACTATGTAGTTATCCTTTATATTTCAAAGGCAAGTAAACAACCTTCTTTGATATAAAAAAGTCCTCTATAAAATAATCGGAAAGATTAAAGATCTGGGCATTTCTGTAGGTCTTTAATTCCTCAGCTAAATCCCCCCCTTTTAAATACAGAATGCCATTCTTTAGAGAGTGACTCGATTCCTTTTTTATTTTTCCTCTCACCCAATGCACAAATGTTGGCATGGCGGCTACAGCTCTACTCACAATAAAATCAAACTGAAGCTGAAGTCCTTCGACACGCATATTTTTTACCGTGACGTTTTGTAATCCCAATCCATCTGCCACTTCCCCAACTACTTTAACTTTCTTTCCAATGGAATCTACCAGGGTAAACTGAGTTTCAGGGAAGAGAATTGCCAGTGGTATTCCCGGAAATCCACCACCCGTTCCCACATCGAGGACCTGCGCTCCGGGAAGGAAAGACATCACTTTGGTAATCCCCAGTGAATGCAACACATGTCTCAGGTAAAGCTCATCGATGTCTTTACGTGATACCACATTGATTTTTTTATTCCAGTCCTGGTAAAGTTCACCTAACTTCTCGAATTGTTGTTGCTGTAAAGCCGTAAGATCAGGGAAGTATTTTCTAATTAAAGTCGCATCCATATAAGGTGATTTCCTGACCAAAAATACCACAATTCAAATCACTTTTTAATCTAATTTTATGACATGACGGGCATTAAATAGTAACATATTACGTTATCTTTACGGCTTTTAGTACTATTTATGGAGAATCAAACAATTAAATTTTCAAGAAAGGACTCAGCCAAATTCTTCAGGACCCTCAATAAACGGGTCAATGATTATTTCGCAGAGAACAATATAAAAAAGACCGGGAACTGGCGGCTGCACCTTAAAACCGCTGTTATGTTTTCCCTTTTTCTCGCACCTTATTTTCTAATCCTGACATTAAACCTGCCCAACTGGGCTAACCTATTACTTACCATTACTATGGGAGTTGGTATGGCCGGCGTAGGGATGAATGTGATGCACGATGGCAATCACGGTTCCTACTCAACCAAAAAATGGGTAAATAAACTCATGGGCAGCAGTATATACATCCTTGCCGGAAATGTATATAACTGGCAGGTACAACACAATGTATTGCACCATACCTATACGAATATCCACAACCATGATGAAGACCTCGAAGCAGGACGGGTATTACGCTTTTCCAAACATGCCAAATGGCACCGATTTCACAGATTTCAACATTTCTATTCTGTATTGCTATACGGCTTACTTACCTTCAACTGGGCCATTACAACCGATTTTATGCAGATGTATAGATACACTAAAAGGAAGTTGTCATATGGCAAGTTTCCAAACCCGTTCCTGAACTGGAGTGTACTACTTGCCACAAAAGCAATATATGTCACCATCTGGATCGTCCTCCCAATGATATTTCTGAATATTGCATGGTGGAAAATCCTTCTCGGGTTTTTTATTATGCATTACGTAGCAGGTGTTATTCTCAGTGTTGTATTCCAACTGGCACATGTGGTGGATGAAGCAGAGACCCCCTTACCTGAGAAAGACGGATCAATGAAAAACACCTGGGCTATTCACCAGTTGTTTACCACAGTAAACTTTGGAACCAAAAATAAGATTGTCAACTGGTTTACCGGCGGACTCAACCATCAGGTTGAACATCATATCTTCCCTAACATCAGTCATATCCATTACACAAAAATCTCCAAAATTGTGAAAGAAACGGCTAAGGAGTTTAATTTGCCTTACAATGAGTATAAAACTACCAGAAAAGCCATAATTTCGCACTTCAGACATTTAAAAGAACTGGGGAAGAATCCTCAGTTGCAGTTTCAGTAAATTTTATCCGCAATGAGCAACCCACTATCCGATAGAATCAACAAATTATCTACTTCGGCCACCCTTGCTATGGCCGCCAAGGCTCGCGAACTCAGAAACGAAGGCAAGGATATCATTGGTCTTAGCCTGGGGGAACCCGACTTTAATATTCCTGATTTTATAAAGGATGCTGCCAAAAAGGCTATAGACGAAAATTACAGCAGCTATTCTCCGGTAGACGGATATGCGGATCTTAAAAAGGCCATTTCAGAAAAGTTTAAACGAGATAATGCCCTCACCTACTCTCCTAATCAGATTGTTGTCTCTACCGGTGCAAAACAATCCCTGGCCAATGTAGCCATGGTTATGCTCAACAAAGGGGATGAAGTGATCCTCCCAGCTCCTTACTGGGTAAGCTATAGCGATATAGTCCAACTTGCAGAAGGGACTCCGGTTGAGGTACCGACTTCTATAGAAACCGATTTCAAAATGACGCCTGAACAGCTAGAAGCTGCGATTACGCCAAAGACAAAGATGCTTTGGTTTAGCTCTCCCTGTAATCCCAGTGGTTCTGTTTACAGCGAAGAAGAACTGAAAGGGCTTGCGAAAGTGTTGAAAAAGCACCCGGGAATTTTCGTTGTATCAGATGAGATCTATGAACACATCAATTTCAGGGGAAAACACTCCAGTATTGCCACCATTGAAGGAATGTATGACAGGACTATCACCGTAAATGGAGTTTCCAAGGCCTTTGCCATGACAGGATGGAGGATTGGCTATATCGGAGCCGCTAATTGGATAGCGAAAGCATGTACTAAATTTCAGGGGCAAATTACAAGTGGTGCCAACGCAATAGGTCAACGCGCCACTATCGCCGCATTAGAAGCTCCCGTAAGCAAGATACAATTCATGATTGACAAATTCCGGGAGAGGCGCGACCTTATTCTGGGCCTTCTGGGTACGATTGACGGATTTAAACTGAACGTACCGGAAGGAGCCTTTTATGTCTTCCCGAATATTTCAAGTTATTTTGGAAAGGAGTTGAAAGGAGTCAAAATCAATAATGCTTCAGATTTTGCCATGTACCTGCTGGAGCACGCCAATGTGGCAACAGTTACCGGTGAAGCCTTTGGCAACCCTGATTGCATCCGGATATCCTATGCTGCCTCTGAAGCTGAGATTCGCGAAGCCGTAGACAGGATAAAGAAAGTACTTTAAGCCTAATTAGGTTTTCTTCCAGAAATAGGGAGTCATGAGGATAAGGACCGTGAAGAGCTCCAACCTTCCTGCCAGCATCAGAAATCCACACCACCATTTTCCAAGTTGGGGCAAGCTGTTAAAATTATTCAACGGACTAAGGGTGCCAAAAGCAGGACCAACATTACCCAGGGAAGAAGCAGCCCCTCCAATGGAAGATTCAAAATCAAGGCCTAAAAAGCCCAACACCAGCGCGCCTATAATAAACAACAACATATAAAGTACAAAGAACCCGATGACGTTATAGACCACATGCTCGGTGACCGTCTTTTGATTGAAACGCACAGGGATAATCGCATTGGGATGCAAGGTCCTTTTAAATTCGAGCAGACCGTTCTTGATGATCAGGATATGCCGCATGATTTTAATACCTCCTGCAGTAGATCCGGCAGAACCTCCAATAAACATCAGTCCGAAGAAGAAAACTGTAACAAAAGGTGTCCAGGCTGTAAAATCGGCCGTAACAAAACCCGTAGTTGTTATTACAGCTACCACCTGAAAGAGGGCATGCCTGAATGAGCTTTCTACATTACCCATAACCATGGGATGATAATCCGAGACTGGCACTTCAGCCTTAAAATAAATTACAAGGCCAACCGCTAGGACAAAGATCCCCATAAGTATGGCGTAGAATTTAAATTCTTCATCCCTGAGGACCTTCTGGACTTTCCCCTTGAAAGCAAAATAACTCAGGACAAAATTACTTCCGGCCAGGAACATAAAAAAGATAACGATGTATTGAATCAGAGGCTGGTTATTCCAGTAGGCCAGACTCGCATTTTTGGTTGAAAAACCCCCGGTGGATAAAGTGGCTAGGGAGTGGTTGATCGCATCGAAGAACGACATTCCTGCCAGTTTCAATAAGAGGGTTTCGGCCATTGTGTAGCCAAAATAAATCAACCACAGACGTTTAGCGGTATCCGTAATCCTTGGATGTAGTTTGTCTGCGTTTGGCCCAGGTGCCTCGGCGGCGAAGAGCTGCATCCCCCCTATTCCCAATAAAGGCAATATGGCAATAGCAAGGACAATAATTCCCATGCCCCCAATCCAGTGAGTAAGACTCCTCCAGAATAGAATTCCTTCCGGCAAGGCCTCTATATCATCAATAATAGATGCTCCTGTGGTTGTATAACCCGACATGGTTTCAAAAAAGGCATTGGTAATACCCGGTATGGCACCTGAAAATAAGTAGGGTAAAACGCCGGAGGCTGCCATTATGATCCACCCAAAGGTTACGATAATATACCCTTCTTTCCGGCTCACTTCTTTTTCATGGCCTCTGGTGAGAAACATGGCCATTACTCCAAGCATCATGGTAACAATCGCCGCCAGGGTAATATCCAGGGTTACACCGTCCTGATAGATGCCACTTACGAGGGCCGCCAGGAGCATAAATCCTCCGTTGCAAAGTAATAGGAGGCCCATGAGGTGAAGGATGATTTTCGTGTTGAACCCCATTTTATAGAAATAAGCGTTCAATTTTCTGGATCGCCTGGGGCAGGCAACCAACCACAACCCGGTCACCGGCTGTAATTTCAAAATCCCCCAGGGCGATCATACCCAGACCGTTTCTTATAACCCCGCCGATGATGGCATTTCTTGGAAAATCGAGGTCGCGAATGACTTGCCCGTTCATTCTCGATTCTGGTTTTACCTCAAATTCAAGTATTTCGGCATTGAGGTTGTTTAGTCGTGTAAGTGCCACTACTTCCCCCTTTCTTACATACCGAAAGATATTGTTGGCTGCCAGAAGTTTTTTATTGATCAGTGTATCGATACCTATTGATTGCGACAACTGAAAGTAGTCCATATTTTCAACCAGGGCTATCGTCTTTTTTATATTCTTAGATTTAGCCACCAGACAAGACATAATATTGGTCTCTGAATTACCGGTCACCGCTATAAAGGCATCCATCGATTCCAGGCTTTCCTCTTCCAGCAATTCCACATTCCTGCCATCCCCGTTGATGACCAGGGCGTTGGGCAGAATATCGGCAAGATCGAATGCTTTTTCCTTGTTCTTCTCGATTAGTTTTACATTGAATTTCTTCCCACAAAGATCGCGGGCTGCTTTAAAACCAACCTTGCTACCCCCCAGGATCATGACATTTTTCATCGCCTCCTTCTTCTTCCCGGTAAGCTTGTACAATTCATCAACTCCCTTTCGGTCGGTAATGAAATATACCTGATCATCGGCTTTAAACACCGAATCCCCCCTGGGGATCAGGGTAAATTGTGTTCCACTACGCTGCATGGCGATGGGCATAAAATGCAGTTCAGGGAAAATAGAAGCCGCTTCCTTCACCGATTTTCCCACAAAGGGTGCGCTTTTGGGCAGGGAAACCCCCACCATGATCAAGGCACCATCCTCAAACTCGTAAGTGTCGTGGAAAGCCGACTGATGTAAAAGAAGTTGTATTTCTGAAGCAGCTAATTCCTCGGGAGAAATGAGTTCATCTATCCCCAGTTCAGAGAATTTGATCATTTCCCGATGATCCAGAAATTCAGTATTCGAAATTCTGGCTATGGTCTTTTTACACCCCATTTGCTTGGCTAACATACAGAGTGTAATGTTGGTCGTTTCCGAAGAAGTGACCCCAATTACGAGATCTGAGCCCTCAACCCTAGCCTCCTGGAGAATAGATACGGAAGTAGCATCCCCTCTTAACACCCTAATATCCAAGTGGTTGTCGGCATATATAAGGCTTTCCTTATGAGTATCGATTAAGGTGATATCCTGTGATTCATAGGAAAGTAGCTTCGCTAAATGGAACCCTACTTCGCCAGCTCCAGCAATGATAATCTTCATAAGAAAATAAGATCTTTAAACATATTATACAGATCGTCTAGGAAGTTCTATTTTGATCTATAATCCACGGCACTTACCTAAGGAAGAGTTGCATGGTTTGCGAGGCAAAATTACACATTTTTATTGCAAACCTGTATATAGGGAGTTGAGATTCTGATATGAAGGCATACTTCTTCTCATTGCCAGCTGTTATACTTCAACTATATGCTATCTTTGCAGGAAAATTGCTGTAATGCCAAGGAATGTAACACCATACAAAGATTCATCACAGGGCAAGAAGGAGCAGGTAACCACTATGTTCGATGCCATTTCTGGTGAATACGACGGTTTGAACAGGGTTATTTCCTTCGGGATCGACGTGAAATGGCGTAAAAAGGTTGTCGGGATATTAAAGACAAAATCTCCCGATAAAATCCTGGACATTGCCACCGGTACTGGAGACCTCGCTATCAATCTGGTGGAAACCGGAGCTTCCAGAATTGTTGGTCTCGACATTTCAAAAGGAATGCTGGAGGTTGGAAAAACAAAAGTTGTTCGCAAAAAATTAGAAGGAAAAGTAGAAATGATAGTTGGTGACAGTGAAAATCTCCAATTTGAAGATAATAGTTTTGATGCCGTTACAGTAGCTTTCGGGGTTCGCAATTTTGAAAATCTGGAGAAGGGCCTGGCCGAGATCTACAGGGTCCTGAAACCAGAGGGCACTCTGGTGATCCTGGAAACTTCGGTGCCAACGAAAACACCGTTTAAACAAGGTTACAAGTTCTATTCCAAATATGTTCTGCCAACTATCGGTAAAATCTTCTCCAAAGACAGATCGGCATATCAGTATTTAAGTGATTCTGCTTCGGTATTTCCCCATGGCCGCGAATTCAACAATATTTTAGGGAAAATCGGGTTTATAGGTATGGAGAATAAGCCCCAGACATTTGGGGTAGCCTCTATTTATATCGCCTCGAAGTAAATTTATGAGAAGATTCACCATTCTACTGGCACTATTCCTTTGTACATCGGGTTACGGAGTATTTGCACAGTTCAATGAAAGACCCATCCTCAACCTGGAAAATGAAGATAAGGCCTTGTTGAACTGGGGGTATTTCCTCGGCTTTAATCAATATGATTTTAAGTTTGAATACACCAATGACCTCCAGGACATACTGGTTAATAAGACCATAGGTTTTAATGTTGGCCTCATCGGTGAATTACGCTTGCACGAACACCTTGATCTTCGTTTTGAACCGGGCCTTTACTACGGCACAAGAACGCTTGGATTCCCTGGTTTTTCAGAAGAAAATGATGCTATCAGAGAGGTGAAATCGACCTACATTAACTTTCCCCTTTTACTGAAAGCAAGTACCAAGAGAATCGGAAACTGGAAACCCTTCCTCGTAGGAGGATTTTCGGCCTCTCTCAACCTGGGCAGCAATGAGGACAGCCTTGATGACAATAGCAGCGGAACGTTTAGAATGAAAAGTCA
This sequence comes from Muriicola sp. SD30, assembly GCF_041205185.1. Classification (NCBI taxonomy): domain Bacteria; kingdom Pseudomonadati; phylum Bacteroidota; class Flavobacteriia; order Flavobacteriales; family Flavobacteriaceae; genus Muriicola; species Muriicola sp. SD30. The sequence continues at coordinate 475,834 of NZ_JBGEWB010000001.1, read as the reverse complement.
GGTTTTTAATTACGAACTTGGATTTGGGATCGATTTTTACACCGAATATTTTAAATTCTCACCCTCCATACGGGGTGTATTTGCCATAACCGATGAACTGGTTCCCGATAATGATCCATCGAGTCCCTGGACGGCTAATATCGATGCCTTACGCACACGCGGAGTTTTCGTAAACTTCACTTTTGAGTAGATCAGCTATCCTTTCTTCGCAATTCACTTAAAAATACGGCAGTTGCCGTAGCCACATTAAGACTTTCAGTTGTACTTTTCCCAAATTGAGGGATACTTACCTTTTTCTCCATTACTTCACACACTTCGTCTGAAATTCCATGGGCCTCATTCCCCATAACCAGAATCCCACTTGTCGGCCAGTTGAGTCCATAGACATTTTCTCCTTCCATATCCGCTCCATAAACCGGTAAACCTGATTTTATTAACAGGGGTTCCAGGGGTGTATAAATAATATTTACACGGGCGATGGACCCCATAGTTGCCTGCAGAACTTTAGGATTATAGCAATCTACAGTATCTTCCGAACACAACAGTTGCCGAATTCCGAACCAATCGCAAAGTCGAATAATGGTTCCCAGGTTCCCCGGATCTTTTACTCCGTCCAGAGCGATTGTCCATTCCTCCATGACCGCTTCAGGAGCTCTAGGAATCCGAAAAACTGCCAGTACCTTGTTAGGCGTTTTGAGTCCGCTCATCCTTTTGAGATCCGATTCACCGATTCTCTCAAATGAGGAGAATTCGGAAGGCAGCAGTTCCGGCTGAGTAGTATAGACCCCTTCAGACTCCAGATCGGTTTTTAATAACTCATTAACCAGTTTAACTCCCTCGGCCACGAACAGGCCATTTGCCTTTCGGTACTTTTTTAGTTGTAAGCTTTTTATAAACTTTAATTGACTTTTACCAACCATCCAAATAATGTATTTTTGGTACTTATGAATACCCCCTTTCCTCTTAAAGGCATCGCCGCTAAAATAGGTATCTTCCTGCTTATCGCGCTGCTTTCCTCCTGTAATACATTAAAAAGGGTTGGGGAAGACGAACTTTTACTCACAAAAAATACGATTCTCGTCGATGGTGTAAAGGTCCTGGACGAAGATATTAAAAGTCTTATCGTTCAGAAACCCAATACCCGTGTTTTGGGGTATCCACTGCGCCTTAATCTCTACAATTTGGCTAAAAAGGACCCAGATTCCACCTTCCAGGCATGGCTGCACAAAAAACCCGGAAGGGAAGATCGACTAGCCAATCTCTTGTCTCAAAAACAGGTCGACGCTTTGGGGGAATCATTTTTCGTCAAAGGTTACAGCGAATGGTTAAAGAAAATTGGAGAGGCACCGGTGGTTATCGATACTTCCAGAGTAAGAAAAACGCTTCAGAGATTGAATTCTTATTATGGGAGTAAGGGATATTTCAACAATTCAACAACCTTTAAAATCAGGGAAGAAAAAAGAGAGCAAAGGGCAGCAATCGATTATGAAGTTACACTGGGAAAACCCTTTTATATCGATTCGTTATCCCGAAATATTGCCTCTCCGGCAATCGATTCTTTATATCAGCGCACCAGGGAGAATTCCTTTATCAAGGAAAAGAAGCAATTCGATCTGACCGATTTTAACAACGAAAGACAAAGGCTTACCGAGTTGTTCCGGAATTCGGGTGTATATAATTTCCAGGAGAGCTCCATCACCTATGATATTCTTCGCGATACTACTGAGATAAGGGACGATCAGCAGATGAACGTAGAACTCAATATAGATAACCTGCGAAAACGAAGTGATACGGCGATAACCACTTCAGAATATAAGGTATTTTCTTTCGAAAAAATTAATATTTATGCCGATTACGAATTTGGAGATGAGACAGAAACGCTGCAATCTACCGAATTTGAGAATTACACAATTTACTTTAAAGAAAAATTAAGGTACAAACCCAAGGCTCTCACCGATGCCATTTTTTTTGAGAAGGACAGTTTATACAGAGATCTGGACAGGCTCAGAACCTATAGGCAGATCACCAACCTCAACACCTTTAAATATCCCAATATCCAGATTCTCGAAGACAGTACACAGACCAAACTCATTTCTAATATTTTTTTAACAGCAAGACCAAAATATTCCCTGAGCCTTAACCTGGATATTACGCACTCCAACATTCAACGCCTGGGAATCGGGTTTAGCAGTTCCCTTATTACCAGAAATGTATTCGGGGGTGCAGAAACTTTAAGTCTGTCTGCACGGGGGACTTTTGGTCTTTTAAGTGACACTTCCCTTCCCGAGGATTTTTTCTCGGAAGTCGGAGCTGATATCAACCTTACCTTTCCCAGGATTTGGTTCCCCTTGCTGAATACCAAGCGAATTATCCCTAATTTTATGCTTCCAAAAACCAGTATTTCTGCGGGTACCAGCTTCCAGAAAAATATAGGTTTGGACAAGCAGACTCTTAATTCTATTCTAAGGTATGGCTGGGTTCCGAATACCTTTAAAAGGAATTCACTTGAATTGTTAAATATCCTCTATGTGAGGAATGTTAACCCGGATCGATTTTTTAATGTTTATACCAGTACATATGAGTCACTCGATGACATCGCCGACAATTATGAGGACGATCCAACTTTGGCCGAATTCTTCGAATCTTCAAATGATCCGGATGATCCTAACCTGATCATCCCTGAAGGAACAACCGGTTTTACCCAGGCAGTCCTCGACGGGACCATAACGACGGATACCGATGATTTCATCGATGTGAGCCGGATTGAAGAACGCAGAGACCGACTCACAGAAAACAACCTGATATTTTCGAGCAATTACACCTTTACAAAGAATAATAAGGGGGGAATCAACGATAATAGTTTCTACCAGTTCAGAATGAATCTGGAAAGTGCTGGAAACCTCCTGTCTGGCTTGTCATATGTGATTCCCTTCAATCAAAATGACAATGACAATCTGCTGGTTTTTGGCGTTCCCTATTCCCAGTATGTAAAAACTGAATTTGATTTTATCAAGCATTGGGATCTCAGCAGGTCGAACGTTCTCGCATTCCGAAGTTTCCTTGGGGTCGCCATTCCATATGGCAACTCTGAAAGTGTTCCTTTTGTGCGAAGTTACTTCGCAGGTGGCTCAAATGACAACCGGGCATGGTTTCCGTATTCCCTGGGTCCTGGCAGTTCAAGTGACATAAACGACTTTAATGAAGCAAATCTGAAAATGGCCTTTAATCTGGAATACCGTTTTCCGATCGTGGGAAATATAAAGGGCGCACTGTTTGCAGATGCTGGTAATATCTGGAATGTATGGGACAATGTTGATGATCCCGCGAAGACTTTCAGCGGATTCGAATCCCTTGCCGATATTGCCCTGGGGACAGGTTTTGGTCTTCGGTACGATTTTACCTATTTTGTATTCCGGGTCGACACCGGATTTAAAACTTACAATCCCGCTGAAGTGCAATCAAAAAGATGGTTCAGGGATTATAATTTTGGTAATGCGGTCATACAAATAGGAATCAATTATCCCTTTTAGACCTAATTATTTTATTACTTTTGCCCGAGTAGGTTAACAGATAAATCAAACTAAAAACTATGTCCCACAATATAAAACCGGGTGTCGCCACGGGCGATGAAGTTCAGAAAATCTTTGCATATGCAAAAGAAAAAGGATTTGCGCTACCCGCCGTCAATGTAACCGGTTCAAACACCGTAAATGCTGTTCTGGAAACTGCTGCAGCCCTTAATTCTCCTGTGATTATACAGTTCTCGAATGGAGGCTCACAATTTAATGCAGGGAAAGGACTTTCCAATGATGGTCAGCAAGCAGCCATCAAAGGTGCAATTGCAGGAGCCAGACATATTCACGAACTGGCAGAAGCTTATGGTGCTACGGTAATCCTTCATACCGATCACTGCGCAAAAAAATTACTCCCCTGGATTGATGGTCTTCTGGATGCCAGCGAGGTTCACTTTAAGGCAACAGGAAAATCTCTCTTCAGTTCGCATATGATCGACCTATCAGAGGAGCCCCTCGAAGAGAATATTGCCATTTGCAAGGAATATCTTGCCCGAATGAGCAAGATGAATATGACTCTGGAGATTGAACTCGGGATAACAGGTGGAGAAGAAGATGGAGTAGACAACACCGACGTTGATGACTCCAAACTCTATACACAACCCGAAGAAGTGGCTTACGCATACGAAGAATTGTCTAAAGTGAGCCATAGATTTACGGTTGCAGCGGCCTTTGGAAATGTACATGGCGTTTACAAACCAGGCAACGTAAAACTCACTCCTAAGATCTTAAAGAATTCTCAGGAATACATCACAAAAAAATACAATGTGGAACACAACCATATCGACTTTGTCTTCCATGGTGGATCGGGATCTACAGTGGAGGAAATCAGAGAAGCTATTGGTTATGGTGTAATCAAAATGAATATTGATACCGACCTTCAGTACGCCTTTATGGAAGGGATTCGTGATTACTTCAAGGGGAAAGAAGGGTATCTACAATCTCAGATTGGAAATCCGGACGGAGATGATCAACCTAATAAAAAGTATTACGATCCACGGGTGTGGCTTCGCGAAGGTGAAAAGACATTTGTAGAGCGTCTGAAAAAGGCTTTCGAAGATCTCAACAATGTGAATACTCTATAACTTTAAGGTAGTTCTGATATTAAAAAAGAAGCGACTATGACGGCTTGGTTTAAACGGAAAGAGAAAGGGATACAGACCGCTACGGAGCAGAAGAAAGACACTCCCAAAGGACTTTGGTATAAATCACCTACGGGAAAGATCGTTGAGTACGAAGAGCTCGCAAAGAATTTTTATGTGAGTCCGGAAGACGACTACCACGTAAGGATAGGAAGTAAAGAATACTTCGAGATATTGTTTGATGACAATAAGTTCACTGAACTCGATTCCAAATTGAGCTCCAAGGATCCCCTGAAATTTGAAGACACAAAGAAATACGCAGATCGCCTCAAAGCTGCACAGAAAAAAACCGGTTTAAAAGATGCTGTACGAACAGCCATCGGAAAATCCAAAGGAAAAGACCTGGTTGTGGCTTGTATGGATTTCAGTTTTATAGGAGGTTCTATGGGAAGTGTTGTTGGAGAAAAGATTGCAAGGGGTATCGATATGGCCATTAAGAAGAAAGTACCTTTTGTGATGATTTCCAAATCGGGGGGAGCACGGATGATGGAAGCCGCTCTTTCATTAATGCAACTTGCCAAAACTTCTGCAAAACTCGCACAGCTAGCGGAAGCAAAGCTCCCTTATGTTTCTCTTTGTACTGATCCTACAACAGGAGGAACTACAGCTTCCTATGCCATGTTGGGGGACATCAATATTTCAGAACCTGGCGCACTGATAGGGTTTGCAGGCCCTCGGGTTGTGAAAGAAGCAACGGGAAAAGACCTGCCCAAGGATTTCCAGACAGCCGAATTCGTCAAGGAACACGGCTTCCTGGATTTTATTGTCCACCGCAGCGAACTAAAAGATAAGATCAATCTCTATCTTGACCTGATACAAAATAATCCGGTACGATAAAAAAAAGCCCTGAATCATCAGGGCTTTTTCTTTCGTTGATCTTAGTTTAAGAATCTTCGGAGGAAGATCTCTTTGCTGCTTCCATCAGGATAGGTAAGTAGTCCCTTAGCATCACAGCTTCCATCTCCAAAGTCGAGACTAGCCGTTGCATCATTTCTTGAAATATTCAATATTCCGCTTACAATGAATCGGCATGCCAATTCTCTTCTCAGAGGAGTAACAGTCTCTTTTACAAAGACATTCCCCATAGGTCCGGTAAAAGTACCTTTTCCGGAAATCAGGTAAACATTATCTCCCCAGAAGCCAGTACCGTATCCTTCAATCCATTCTCTGGTTCTTTCACCTGTAAAACTAGCGGTATCGCCATTAGGCCAGGTTGCAGAGAAACTGGCGTCGGCATCAGACTGAGGATTTCCCTCCTCATTGGCTCTCATTCTAAGAATAGATGCCGAGCCTTCAATGGCAACACTGTTAAAGGTAAAATTCTCCAGTGACAGACTCAGGGTCTTTGTAGCCATTTCCATGTCCTTGGCATAACTGAGGTAAATGATCCCACTCAGCACATTTCCATTAGGCAATTCACACCCTTCCCCGAAATCAATGGTGCGTTCTTTTGTAGTTGAAGTAATTACAGTGGTAATGGTCACACAGTCTGGAAGAAAATCTGAATTATACGAAAATTTGGAAGTGGCAAGGACTTCATCAGCCATATACACGTCTTCCGCAATATTCATAACTTCTTCTGAGATCATTTCTGTTTCATCACTGACCTTCAGTTCGGCCACTTCAAAGGTTTCTTGTTCCACAAATGGAGTTGATTCCTCCTTGTCACAGGAAATCAATAAGGTTGTTGCCAGTAGCACAACACCTGCATAGTTCAATGTTTTGAGACTCTTTTTCATAATGTAGTTTTTAAAGATTACCCATCTAAGACCAATTTCTTTAAGAAAGGTTTAACGTATGACCAAAAAATATTTCCACACAGCTCTTATTATTAAATTATTACTATCTTTGCGCCTCGATTGAAAATCAATCAGATACATAAAAATCATTAAATAAAATATTGGCATGTATTTAACCAAAGAAGTGAAGAAAGACATCTTCAAAAAGTACGGAGGGGACGAAAGTAACACGGGTGCAACAGAGGCTCAGATCGCCTTATTTACCCATAGGATAAATCACCTTACCGGGCATTTAAAAAACAACCAGAAAGATTTTAATACAGAAAGATCTCTGGTGAGATTAGTGGGAAAAAGAAGAAGCCTTCTCGATTACCTCAAAAAGAAAGATATTGAAAAATATCGCGAATTAATCAAAGATCTGAATATCAGAAAATAATGGAAATGGGGAAGTTAAGCTTTCCCATTTTTTCATTTTCAGGGTCCTGAAAAGGGCTACATTAAAAAGCTTACACTCGGTTTTTCATTGGTCCACAACACAACAACACAACTTCGGCCGACCATGAGGGCGGCAGAGACCATTGTTTAACATTCCTGAAGAAACAGGATTAACTAAAAACTATGATTCCAAAGACATTTAAAGAGGTCATTGACCTTGGTGACGGCAGAACTATTTCTATCGAAACCGGAAAACTTGCAAAACAGGCACACGGTTCTGTTGTCGTTCAATCGGGTAAATGCATGTTATTGTGCACCGTAGTATCCAATTACAAAGCGTCTGACGTAGACTTTCTGCCTCTTACAGTTGATTATCGCGAAAAATTCGCAGCCTCCGGACGATATCCTGGGGGGTTCTTTAAAAGAGAAGCCAGACCCAGCGATGGAGAAGTTCTCACCATGCGCCTGGTAGACAGGGTATTAAGACCCTTGTTTCCCAAAGACTACCATGCGGAAACGCAGGTAATGATCCAGCTGATGTCTCATGATGATGATGTTATGCCCGACGCTATGGCCGGATTGGCCGCTTCTGCTGCAATACAGTTATCCGACTTCCCTTTTGAATGCGCCATCTCAGAAGTACGCGTAGGAAGAGTTGACGGGAAATTCATTATCAACCCTACCAGAGCACAGCTCGAAGAATCCGACTTAGACATGGTCATCGGGGCTTCAGAAGATTCTGTGATGATGGTAGAAGGAGAAATGGGAGAAATCTCCGAAGAGGAAATGGTTGAGGCCATTAAATTTGCCCATGAAGCGATAAAGGAACAAGTTGCTGCTCAGAAGCGACTTGCCGACGCTTTTGGCAGGAAAGAAGTAAGAGAATACGATCAGGAAGATGAAGATGAAGCGCTGGCTAAGAAAATCCATGACATGGCTTATGACAAAGTATATGCCATCGCCAAAGCAGGTTCTTCTAAACACGAACGAAGTACCGCATTCTCTGAGATCAAAGAAGAGATAAAATCATCCTTTTCCGAAGAAGAACAGGAGGAAAAAGGTGATTTGATCAAAAAATACTATTACAAAGCGGAAAAAGCAGCCGTCAGGGATCTTACCCTTAACGAGGGACTTCGGTTAGACGGACGTAAGACGGACGAAATCAGACCCATTTGGTGTGAGGTGGATTACCTGCCTTCAACTCATGGTTCTGCCATTTTCACACGAGGAGAAACTCAGGCTCTCGCTACTGTAACCCTGGGAACTTCAAGGGAGGCGAATCAAATTGATATGCCCTCCTATGAAGGCGAAGAAACATTCTACCTTCATTATAACTTCCCGCCTTTCTCTACAGGAGAAGCCAGGCCAATCAGAGGTACCTCAAGAAGGGAAGTAGGACATGGTAACCTCGCACAACGTGCACTAAAGAGAATGATCCCTCTGGATTGTCCTTATACTGTACGTGTGGTTTCAGAGGTGTTGGAAAGTAACGGTTCGTCTTCTATGGCGACCGTTTGTTCCGGGACCATGGCACTTATGGATGCCGGGGTACAGTTGAAAAAACCAGTATCAGGGATCGCCATGGGTCTGATCACTGATACAGAATCTGGAAAATACGCAGTACTGTCTGATATTCTGGGAGACGAGGATCACCTGGGAGATATGGACTTTAAAGTAACCGGAACTGAGGATGGTATTACCGCATGTCAGATGGATATAAAGGTAAAAGGTCTTTCTTACGAGATTCTCGTAAAAGCATTGAAACAAGCCAGAGATGGAAGGTTACATATACTATCTAAATTAACTGAGACCATTGCAGCACCTAATAGTGATGTAAAACCTCATGCCCCAAAAATGGTTACCGCTACTATTCCTGGAGAATATATCGGTGCTTTGATAGGGCCAGGAGGAAAAGTGATCCAGGAATTACAGAAAAGTACAGGGACCACCATTGTAATTAATGAAGACCCTGTTACCGAAGAAGGCTTAGTTGAAATCCTTGGAACTGACCAGGCCGGAATAGACGCTGTTTTAGCAAAAATTGATTCTATAACGTTTAAACCGAAAGTAGGAAGCGTTTACGAGGTTAAAGTAATCAAAATGCTCGATTTTGGGGCCGTAGTAGAATATGCAGAAGCTCCGGGGAACGAAGTCCTTTTACATGTATCAGAACTGGCATGGGAACGGACAGAAAACGTTTCCGATGTGGTAAATATGGGCGATGTGTTCGACATTAAATACCTCGGTATAGATCCGCGTACCAAAAAAGATAAGGTTTCCAGGAAAGCATTACTTCCCAAACCTGAAGGTTACGTAGAAAGACCTCCAAGAAATGACAGGAGAGATCGCGGTGACCGAAATGACAGAGGACAAAGAAGACCCTCAAGACAGCGAAGAGACTAATCTTTCGCCCTAAGAAGCTTAAACCCCGGCATTTTGTCGGGGTTTTTTGATTTTTTTAACATTTTATTGAAAATTTTCTTACCTAATTGTAACATTCTCTCTTTTTATACGTATAAGTATATGCAGTACATGCAATAAACCCTAAATTGAAAGGAACCTATTAGATGAGACAGTTAAAGATTACAAAACAGGTGACCAACCGTGAAACGGCCTCACTTGACAAATACTTACAGGAAATTGGTAAGGTAGATTTGATCACGGCTGATGAAGAAGTGGAGTTGGCACAACGTATCAAGGCAGGCGATCAAACCGCCCTTGAGAAACTGACAAAGGCCAACCTCAGGTTTGTCGTTTCTGTGGCAAAACAATACCAGAACCAGGGTCTTACACTCCCTGATTTGATCAACGAGGGGAACCTGGGCCTGATCAAAGCAGCACAACGTTTTGATGAAACCCGTGGTTTTAAGTTTATTTCCTACGCCGTTTGGTGGATTCGCCAGTCGATCCTTCAGGCTTTGGCTGAACAATCGCGGATTGTACGCCTTCCTTTGAATAAGATCGGCTCTATAAATAAGATTAATAAAACCTTCGCATTTCTCGAGCAGGCACACGAAAGAGTGCCATCTGCCGAAGAAATTGCAAAGGAACTCGATATGACTGTGGAGGATGTAAAGCAATCTCTGAAGAATTCAGGAAGGCACGTCTCCATGGATGCTCCTCTGATTGACGGGGAAGATTCTAACCTCTACGATGTATTGCGCAGCGGAGAGTCGCCAAATCCCGATAAGGATTTATTGCATGAATCTTTGAGAACGGAAATCGAAAGAGCCCTGGAAACACTAACGCCCAGAGAAGCTGATGTTATCAGACTATACTTTGGCCTGGCAGGGCAACATTCTATGACCCTCGAGGAGATTGGTGAGACCTTTGACCTCACCAGGGAACGTGTCAGACAGATCAAAGAAAAGGCAATTCGAAGGTTGAAACACACCTCCAGAAGTAAGATACTGAAGACCTACCTGGGGTAATATTCCCCGGGGGCAAGAACACGGATGTCCAGTCCTTAAATTGGAATACTGGAGATTTTAGTGTATTTTGCAAAAGATAACAACAGTGTATCATGACTGTTCGTTTTTTGATTGATGAATAAACTCCGGCTGATTACCGGAGTTTTTCATTTCATACATTCGCCAACCTAATACCGATTTAAATGTCTGTAAATTCCATTAAAAAGGAGAAAATAATTGCAATCCCAACCCTTATGAAGCGACTTCTGCTAGTTTGTGGTGGTATTTTATCTATGCACCTGATTACATCCTGTAAGCAGGAAAACGCATATATCCCGGCAACACCTCCCCCCTTCATTACTCCTCTAGGCAAGGTTTATCAACGAAATATAGCCAGTGGTAAGGCACTGGAAGATTTCCAGCAAGCAAGAATTGCCTATTTAAAAGATACCACCGATGTAGACCTTCTCATATGGTATGGCAGAAGGACCGCCTATCTGGGAAACTACGAAGATGCCATAGCCGTCTATTCAAATGGTATCAGGAGGTTTCCTGAAGATGCCCGACTCTACAGGCATAGAGGCCACAGATATATCTCAATAAGGGAATTTGATAAAGCCATCGCCGACCTGGAAAAGGGAGCAGAACTTATTCATGGCACCGAAAATGTAATAGAACCCGACGGGATGCCCAATGCAATGAATATCCCCGTTAGCACACTTCACGGCAACATTTGGTACCACCTGGGGCTTGCCTATTACCTCAAACACGATTATAATAATGCCTACAGGGCATATCTCAATTGCCGTGAAAGCGGATCCAACCCTGATAACCTCGTATCGAGTACCCACTGGTTGTATATGATACAGCGCCGTCTCGGAAACAAAACTCTGGCAGATAGTCTTTTAATCCCAATTAAAACTGGATTGGAGGTGATTGAAAACACAAATTATTATGATCTCTGCAAGTTTTACAAGGGCCTGATCCCCGTAGATTCCCTCACAAAAGCCAAAGAAATGTCTGCTGCCTCAGATGCTGTGTCCTACGGCCTTGCAAATTGGTATTATCATGAGGGGATGGGAGAAGAAGCCATTGAAATATGGCTAGATATCACCGAACGTGACAGCTGGACTTCCTTTGGTTACATTGCTGCTGAAAGCGATCTCAGTAATATCACCATCAGAAAATGAGACCACATTATCTCCGAATAACAAGGGTTTGTTTACTTTTACACTTATAAAAATCTGTTGATCGATGAATGATGTTAAAATTGCCCCTTCCCTCCTGGCCGCAGACTTCGGAAATCTGCAGAGGGATGTTGAATTGGTCAATGAGAGTGAAGCCGCATGGCATCACCTCGATATCATGGACGGACTTTTTGTCCCCAATATATCTTACGGAATGCCTGTAATTAAAACAATCGCTGAACACGCTACAAAGCCTCTGGACACCCATCTCATGATTGTTGATCCTGACCGATATATCCAAACTTTTGCAGATCTCGGGGTGTATATGCTAACGGTACATTATGAAGCTTGTCCTCATCTGCACAGGACAATCCAGGCCATAAAGGCCGCAGGAATGAAAAGCGGTGTTGCGCTAAATCCCCATACCGATGTCTCATTACTGGAAAATGTGTTGAATGATCTTGACCTGGTACTTGTGATGAGTGTAAATCCCGGTTTTGGAGGTCAGTCTTTTATTCACAGGACCTATGAAAAGATCAGAAGACTTCGGAAGATGATCAAACAGCAGGAAGCGTCGGCTCTTATTGAAGTGGATGGCGGGGTAAATCTTGAAAATGCCCCCAAACTCATTGAGGCCGGGGCCGATGTTCTTGTAGCAGGGAGTTCGGTATTTAAGTCCGAAGATCCCAAAAAGACAATCGCAGAACTGGCAGCTACCACCTTTTCCTAAAACATGGAAAGATAATATTTCAAAAGGTCCGTTGTAGTCACTATTCCAACTACCTCTCCATCATCAACTACGGGTAAGGAGTGATATTTGCGCTTCACCAGTAATTCCGTGGCATCCCGCACTGTTTCTTTAGAACTGATCGATTCAGGGGTGCGAACCATTAGTTGGTTAATGGAAAACATTTCGTATATCTCCGACTTTACATTGTCTTCTTCCCGAAAGGCACCGTCTGCAAAACTCAATCGCAGCAGATCGTTCATACTGAGCATCCCGACAATCTTTTTGTTGTCCGTGACGGGCATATGTCTGATGTTGTTTTTCTTGAACAAATGTTCCGCTCTGTCTAGTCCGTCCTTTATATCAACCGAAATAATATTCTTGGTCATTATAGTTGAGATGGGTATGTCTATAGAAATGGTCATGATGAATTGTTTTAGTTTTATTACCTAAATATCCGATTCAATACTCCGGAAAAGAATGATAATTGTCAGGTTTAAGCCTCCTACCCAGAATTAAGAAATTTTAATAAGAATATGCCTAGTTTTGTGATGTTGAAATAATTTATCTGATTACGAAAGAAAAAATGGAGAAGGATTTTGATCTGATTATCGTAGGGGGAGGACCTATTGGAATTGCATGCGGACTGGAAGCTCAAAAAAAGGGATTGTCGTACCTGATCATTGAAAAAGGACCTATTGTAAATTCCCTTTTTAACTATCCCGTGAACATGCAGTTTTTTTCATCTTCCGAAAAATTGGAGATAGATGAGATTCCTTTTATCAGCAAAGAAGCCAAGCCAAAGAGAAATGAAGCCCTGGAATATTACAGGAGAATTGTAACCTCAAATAAGCTGAATATCCATCTCTTTGAAAAGGTTAGCTCAGTAAAGACATACAACGAAGTATTTCAGGTAAAAACTGAGAAAGAAACGTATAGTTCCAGGCAAGTGATCATTTCAACAGGATTTTATGACCTGCCCAACAAACTTAATGTTCCCGGTGAAGAACTGCCGAAGGTATCACATTATTACAAAGACCCTCACTTTTACGCCAACCAGAAACTGGCCGTAGTAGGGGCCAGTAATTCTGCAGTGGATGCCGCCCTCGAATGCTGGCGTAAAGGTGCTGATGTTACCATGATCATTAGAGGCCCTGAGGTAGGTCAAAGAGTAAAATACTGGGTAAGACCCGATATCATTAACCGAATAGAAGAAGGAAGTATTAAGGCCTATTATAATACTACCGTTTCAGAGATAAGACCCGATGTGATCATCCTCAACACCCCGAAAGGGGAGGTTGAACTTCCTAATGATTTTGTCCTAGCACTTACAGGATACATGCCAAATTTTGAGTTCTTAGAGACCATGGGCATCCAATTATCCGAAGATGAGAAAAGACTACCTGATTACAATCCGGAAACCATGGAGACCAATATAAAAGGCCTCTATCTTGCCGGGGTAATCTGTGGCGGGATGGAGACTCATAAATGGTTTATAGAAAACTCCAGGATACACGCCAAGATAATAATAGCAGAAATCCTGAAAAAAATAAAAGCGAACACAAAGACAGTCTCATCCCCTTCCCTCAAAGAAGGCAAACCTCATTAAAAACCTCTTAATCAACCGGATATATAAATCCGATTATTTAAAGGGTTTAGCTAATTCAGGTTTTTACCCTTGATAATAAACGCCCTTGAACCGACTAGTCTATGGTTACGGAAAATGTAACGGCTAAATCGGTTTCTCCTCCAGCATCTGCCAGACCTGTATTTGGCTTAGTAGGCTCATGGCGCAGGGTAAAACCAAGGGTTCCCGTACTGGCTGCTCCTGTACTCAGAGTAAATAACGTTCCCAAAGGATTTCCATCGTCATCAAAATTGGCGTAATCGGTAGTCGCATCAAGTCCGCCACTAACCGTATAAAAAAACTGGTGTTCTTCGTCTTCCGCTTCCACTTCATCCGTAATATTCTCTGCAGGTGACTCCGTTTCATTGAGTATAACTATCGCTCCTCCGTATACCGTATTCGCCACAAAATTGCCTGAAACAGTCACCACGGGGGCGTCTGGCCCGTCACCGTCAAGATCCCGGCTTTGCAAGGTTATGGTGTCACCCCCTCCATTAGGGACCAGGGTAACTGTTATGGTCGTAATGATCTCTTCTTCATTTACCGGAATTGGATTGTCGTTGTCAGAACATGAAGTAAAAAGAAATCCTGTAAGTAGTACGAGTGTAAAAAATTTAATGTTTTTCATAGCCATGATTTATTTTAATAGTTGAATATTAATTGTAATTGAATGTTTCTGCCCATTCCATTGGCAAAAAATCGTTGTCTGTTTAAATAGTCCCTGAAAGATGTATCGAATAAATTATTTACGTTCACGGAAGCGGTCAATGCCGCTGAATCTCCAAGCGAAAAGTCCATCTTAGAGGTAAAACTCAGCAGATGGTATGCATCGGGGGGAGTGTTAATCTCCAACAACACATCTTGTTGCTCCTCAGGGGAGAATACCACTATGTTCGGAGGGAATTCATTTTGCCGGAATACCAGATTACTCATCAGAGCTACTTCAAGCCCGTTCCATTCCCTTTTTACAAAACGGATCCGGTTCCTGAAGTTAGCCGCCGGGATATTGATCAAGGCGATATCGTTCTCCGTATCCTTTCCTTTCACTATGGAAAACTGATGGTCGGTTTCCCATCGATCACTCCAATCTACGTAGGCAGATGCATCGAGGCCTATAAGTCGACTGTCTGTTTGACGATACGACCAAACGGGAAATGCACCCCGAATGGTGAACTCAACCCCGGTTGGTTCGAGGACAACAAAATCTGAAACAAAATTTGCGTAAGGTTCAAGGGTAAAGCCCCAGTTTGTATTTCGCTTTTCATAGGAAAGTGAAATCTTACTGGAAGTTTCGCTATTGATTCTCAGGTCTCCTAATTCGATACGTGCTGCCGAGTGATGAAGGCCGTCACTAAAAAGTTCAGATGGGTTAGGTGCTCGTTGCGCGAGGGCGTAATTAAGTCTAAAAAAGGTATTGTTGTCTTTGTTATATTTTACACCTGTTGTTCCCGAAAAATTATTGAAATCGAGTACAGGGTTGGTCAGCAACTGAGTGTCCAGGTCTTCTATAATGATATCACTGAAATCCTCATCGTATCCCCGTTCTTCCCACCTGCTGGTTAGATAAAACTTGGTGGCATCGATACGGGAAAAATCATATCGAAATCCGGCATCAAGGTTCCAATCCTGGGAAATTCTATACTCAGCAATACTAAAAATACCCAAATCGAATTTCTCATAATCCGGGATAAGTCTGCGCACACCTGTATCGGGATTTGGAAAATTATCCTGGTACCTTCCCATAAGGCCCAACTGCATCTCCAACCTGTCATTGGCATCCCATTTAAAATCAGTGTTGATCGTATGGGTCGTCAGTTGCAGATCGAGAGAGGCTCTGTCATCAAGTTCGCCACGTCTTACGTCGAACTCCAGCCTTCGGTTATCCTGAAAATCGTATTGCAGACTCCACTTTCCAAGGCCCTGAAATCGTTTATACAAGGCTATTTTACCCAGGTAATGGGTTACCTGCTGCCTTGGATTTTGCAAGTCGTACGTAAAAGGGCGTATAATCTGGGGAGTACCACTGTTGATACTTCTGATCAGATCATCGACATTGCCTATATGTGAAGCTCTCAGGATAGCGATTTCCGCGTCGTAATAGGAAAAACGGGCGTCTATGCCCCAATTAAAAGTCTTCTTCCCAGCCTGCAGCGATATACCGGTTTCCCGTATACCCGTATTGGATAAAATATAATCCGGGGCTTCCTGATCGCCGAGGCGTTTGTACGATCCCTGGACTTTGGCAAACCATTGGTTTTCGAAGACCTTCGACAGTTCTGAGGATATTGAGCCCCCACGTCCGTTGGACATCCCGTTGAGGATGGTCTTTCCATAAAGGGTATCTTTTGCCGGCATGATTTCCTGCTCCATCAGGATAACACCTCCTACCGCATCTCCCCCATATTGAAGCGCAGCGGCCCCTTTTACAACTGAAATGGCACTGGCCGAATTGATGTCCACATTGGGTGCGTGTTCATCTCCCCATTCCATATCCTGCATACGTACTCCATCATTCAGAACCAGGACCCTGCTTCCATTTAATCCGTGAATTACAGGCTTCACTATAGTTGCCCCGGTATTTAAGCTGGAGACACCGCTGATTTCATTTAATGCATCACCCAAACTACCCCCACTATACCTGATCAGCGTCTCATTATCGAGCCGTTCTTCAATCCCCGAATTTGTCTTTTTTAAAACGGCACCCCCAACCACCTGTACCTCATCCAATTCTTCCAGATGATGCTCGAGGAAAAAGTCCTTTTCCGTATCCCCTGAGATTCTAACAGGAAAAATAAGGGTCCTGCAATCAGGGTGCATGACTTCTATCTCATATTCCCCACTGCATATATCTTTAAAGACATATTGCCCGTTTAGATCTGTAAAAACCGATACATTCATATCTGAAATAACCAGCGTTGCACCAACCAGGGGGGTCTTATTGTGAAAATCGAGAACCTTTCCGGAAAGTTTATCGTTGCATTTCTGCCCTATCAATATAAAAGGCAGGAGCAAAATGCTCAAAAAGTATAAGAGTCTGAAGGACATTAGATGAAATAATAAATTAATATGGACTGCATCCGAGGAATGCAAAAGAGTATTACTCAAGTTGTCTGTATAGACCTATAGAGCGGGGGGAGGTCGACTAAAAAGAGATGGAAAGAAAATATCTTCTTTAAAAAACGCGCCCCTGCTTTCCAAATGTCCTTGAGAGGGAACGTTGAATACGATAGCAGGTTTTACTGCCTGGGCGGGAGTATCGTAAAGAACTGATTCACTTAAAACTGAAAACAGGCACAATTCGCATTTTTCAGTGTCGCTTTCATCACTATGGGATAATGGGTGATAACTTATTCCCTTGCCTAAAAGAAATAGACCTAGTAGCAATAAAGAAAAAGTGATCTTTAAACTGTTACCTCCCATATTTTCAAAATTAAATAATGATTTGCTTCGCACTGTTAAGGATATGCTAATATTGTACCTATTCGCGCTCCTATTCCGGTTTTCGAGAAGAAATTAATCCTTACTAAAATACCTGAATCAAGCTTTTATTTAAAATTCAGAACAGAATCAGAATCAGGAAAAATGGTAAGGAAAAATTTCCCAAGCTGTTCGCCTCAGGCAGGCAGGCGCATTGAAAACTAAAAAAAAGATTACTTCGCTTCGCTCCAAAAAAGAAAGCAAGCTTCCTTTTTACTTCATCAAACTATTAGTAAAAAAAAGGTTAGAGGATTACTTCGCTTCGCTCACTGTTCCTCACAACGCTCCGCGTTGAAAACCAAAAAAAGAAGACTTCGCTTCGCTCCAAAAAAGAAAGCGAGCTTCCTTTTTTGGAACTCGCTTGTCTTATACCTTTTTTTGGTTTATTCGTGACCGCGGGAGGATTCGAACCCCCAACCCTCAGAGCCGAAATCTGATATTCTATCCAGTTGAACTACGCGGCCTTTATCTGTCTTTTTCTTAGCGAGCGCAATTTACACAAAAAGAACTTTCCGGAGCTAATAAAATACGTTCAATAGGAATCTCTGCCCTGCATTTCACGCATTTCCCAAAATCTTCGGTATCCAGCAGGGAGAAATTGCGTTCCAGGCCTTTTAATTGATCTTCAGCCTTGCGCAGGGCCGCTTCCATGACACCCCTATTGTTAATCGCATCCATCCTCGATACCCTGCCGATGGCATTGTCGGGAGCCACAGGACCGCTTAAATCTCTGTATTGCTTTATTCGCTTTTCCGTCCTTGTGATTGCGGATTGTAATAGTGCCCTGAGTTCAGAAGTATCCACAGCGCTACTGCTTAATTCAAATGCTTTCTGACAATCCCCGAGATCGTCTTTCCATCTGCTTTCCCTGCAAGTTTTTTAGATACCTGACCCATCACAGGCCCCATATCTTTCATTCCACTTGCCCCCATTTCCTCTATTGTAGACACCACTACCTTTTCAATTTCTGCTTCCCCCAACTGTTCTGGAAGAAATTTCTCGATAACAGTGACCTGAGACATCTCTGCTTCTGCAAGGTCTTTCCGACCTTGTTCAGTAAAGATTGCTGCACTGTCTTTCCTCTGCTTCACTAAACGCTGAACCATTTTTATCTCTTCTTCTGCAGTGAGTCCTTTTCCCCCTCCTTTATCGGTTTGGGCTAACAAAAGTGCCGATTTTATGGCCCGAAGCGATTCCAAAGCAACAGTATCCTTCGCTTTCATCGCTGTCTTCATTTCCTGCATTACCTTATCCTGTAAGCTCATAACCCTTTATTTTTAGTGATGTGAAGTTAAAAAATAAACCCGAAACGAAGGGAATCATCTCGGGTTTTAGAACGGTTGAAACAACCAAACAAAATTAACTAGTCTACATTATCGTGTAAAAATGAATTGTTAGATCGCATTTGAATTTCATCATTGCTATCCTCACCCAGTGTTGTCCTGGAAACCTTTCCCTCCTTAGGGTTGTCGTTCAAATTAACTCCCTGACGTTTATAAGCGGGTTCCTTTTCAATTTCTTCAATATGGCCCATACTATTCTGAAACTTATAATTAAAATCCTTAAGCTTTTTTCTGCGTTCGTCAGCCCTGGCCTTCAATAGTTCTTCTATAGGTGAAGACATCGGATCGATCTCCTCCGGATTCGTTTCTTTATTTGACTGTTCGTAGGCACTTACGGTTTTGTGTTCAAAAACGAGTTCATCCTCAACAATCTTTGGATCGAAATCCTCTGCCTTGGAACGAGCGCCGGTTAACTTGGATTCAAGTTCCATATAATCGTCAAGGCTGTACCGTTTTTCTCCTTCTTTATTGTACTCTAATACAGGAATTACTTCGATATGTTCATTTACATCTATATCACTGATGTCTTCATCAAGGGAAAAAGTAATCACGTGCTCTTTATCTTCCTCTTCTTCAGGTTCTCCTTCTTTAGATAGGGGCATATCAAAACTCATGGTGATCTGCTCCTTGCTCTCTTTAGAGGAAACGGTTACAGGATCGACAACTTCGATGTCAAATAGAGCTTCCTTCGAATCGATAATCACAAAACTATCTTCATCGATATCTTCAGCTACTACTTCATCATAAAAGACGTTGAAATTTCTAATGAAATTAGTAGTAGGAATCAAATCCATTTCTTCCTCAATTTCTAAAACGTGCTTTACAATAGGCTCAGTTTCTTCCTCTTCCATGACCAGCTCATGAACCACCTGTTCAGACTCCATAAGCTGTTGTTCGGCCTTTTGGTCTTCTTCCAGAGTATGAATGATTTTTTTGGATTCGGTATTGACGATTTCATCCTGCTGGTCCACATTAAAACCCGTCGCAATTACAGTAACGGCTATAGCATCTCCGAGAGTTTCGTCCTCTCCTACCCCCATGATAATATTCGCCCCGTGACCTGCCTCTATTTGAATGTGATCATTGATCTCTCCTATCTCATCTATAGTAATTTCTTTTGTACCTGAGACTATTAATAACAGTACATTTTTCGCTCCGTTGATCTTATTGTCATTGAGCAGGGGAGAATCGAGCGCTTTCATGATCGCCTCCTGAGCCCTGGCTGAACCTGAAGCCATGGATGATCCCATAATAGCAGTACCACTATTCGAAAGCACTGTTTTGGCATCCCTTAAATCTATATTTTGTGTATAATGGTGTGTAATAACTTCTGCAATTCCACGGGCTGCAGTCGCCAGAACTTCATCCGCCTTGGAGAAGCCGGCTTTAAATCCGAGATTCCCATATACTTCCCTGAGCTTATTATTGTTGATGATGATCAGGGAATCTACGTGCTCCCGAAGGCGCTCAATTCCTTTTTGCGCCTGCTGACACCTCATTTTACCTTCAAACTGGAAGGGCATTGTAACGATTCCCACAGTTAAAACATCCATTGACTTAGCCTGTTTTGCGATGACGGGAGCAGCACCAGTACCTGTTCCCCCACCCATTCCGGCTGTAATGAAAATCATTTTTGTTGTGGTATCGAGCATGCGTTTTATTTCTTCCATGCTCTCAACTGCTGCCTGCTCCCCTACTTCAGGGTTGGCCCCTGCTCCCAGTCCTTCGGTCAGGGAAACCCCTAGCTGAATCTTATTGGGTACTGGGCTATTTTGAAGTGCCTGAGAATCTGTATTGCAGATGACAAAATCTACTCCATTGATTCCCGCCTGGAACATATAATTTATGGCATTGCTACCACCACCGCCAACGCCGATCACTTTTATTACATTACTTTGATTCTTGGGGAGGTCAAAGGAAATACTTTCAAATTCGGTGTTCTTGTTCATGATACTTTTATTACTGGTTAAATGATATACTTTACTTTATTCTGCGTTGTCTAGAAAATCCTTGAGCTTTTCAGACCACCTGTCAAATACTGATTTTCGTTCTTTTCTGGCAGACCCGCTTGCAACCACCTCTTCGTGCCCTTCCAAAACCATCTCTCTCTCTTTTTCTTCCTCCAGGGTCTTTAACCTGCGTTTATCCTTATTCTCAACGGCATTCATCAATAATCCTACTGCGGTGGCATAAAGGGGACTGGCGATCTCTGCATCTGAATCTCCGGCCAGATGCTCATTGGGGTATCCGATACGGGTGTCCATCCCCGTAATGTATTCTACCAGTTGTTTCAGGTGTTTCAACTGGCTACCTCCACCGGTGAGGACGATGCCGGCAATTAATTTTTTCTTTTGTTCTTCATGGCCGTAATTCTTAATCTCAACATAGACCTGTTCCACAATCTCAACCACACGGGCGTGGATAATCTTTGACAAATTCTTCAGTGTGATTTCCTTAGGCTCCCTTCCTCTCAATCCGGGGATAGAAACAATTTCATTGTCCTTGTTTTCACCCGGCCAGGCAGAACCGAATTTCATTTTCAAAAGCTCAGCCTGTTTTTCTATAATTGAGCATCCTTCCTTTATATCTTCGGTAATCACGTTACCTCCAAAAGGAATAACCGCTGTATGCCTTATAATCCCATCTTTAAAAATCGCTAGGTCTGTGGTACCCCCCCCGATATCGATCAGGGCCACCCCTGCTTCTTTTTCTTCCTGACTTAATACAGCCTCGGAGGATGCCAGAGGCTCCAGGGTGATGTTGTATAAATCTAGGCCTGCACTTTTAATACATCTTCCAATATTTTTTATAGAGGATACCTGGCCCACTACTACATGAAAGTTCGCTTCCAGGCGTCCACCGTACATCCCTATAGGTTGTTTTATTTCAGCCTGCCCGTCAACTTTGTATTCCTGTGGCAGTACATGGATAATTTCCTCCCCGGGCAACATAACTAACTTGTATACCTGATTACAAAGTTTATCCAGGTCGTCTTCATTGATAACTTCTTCAGAATTCGCCCTGGTGATATAATCACTGTGCTGCAAACTGCGAATATGTTGTCCGGCAATACCCACGACAACAGATCCTATTTTAAGTCCGGCATCAGCTTCGGCCTGTTCCACGGCCTGCTGAATAGATTTAATTGTCTGGGTGATGTTATTCACCACGCCCCTATGCACGCCAAGACTTTTAGAACGACCTATCCCAAGTACTTCTATTTTGCCGTATTCATTTTCTTTACCGATGATCGCTACTATTTTTGTAGTTCCGATATCGAGGCCAACTGAGTAATTTTCTTGTTCCATGGTCTTAAATTTTAGTACACACTACTTGATTGTCAAATTCCAAATTCACTACTGCGTAGTCCCTCAGGGATTTATCCTTTAGAGCCTTGGCATAAAAGGCTTTAAAATTTTTAAATTTCTTTTCCAGATCTTCCACATTTCCCAGGTCAACTATGAAATCCTCTACGCGAAACTTCAATTGATACCTTTCCTCGGCCTCTACATGTATCCCAATTACGTTTTTTCGCAAAAAATCATCCTGGTTGATATATTTTAATATTTCAAAAACATCATCCAGACTCTTACCTGTAATCTCTCCGGTGATTATTGGCACACGGGCAGAATGCAGCCTGGATAAAGGCATAGATTTACCTTCCTCATCAAGGTAAAATGTTTTAATCCCCTCTACACGACCTATGGGCTGCCTTTGGAAAATTTTAGATGTAAGTTTGTCATCAATAGTAAGATATACCTGGGCGCTTTTTACCATATCATGGGTCTCAATGACCTTTTCTATAGTATTCAAAACTAATTTTTCTTTGCCCAGCTTGAGGACACTACCATAATTTTGTATTAACAATTTATTAACCATCTCCTCAGAGAGGTATAAATTGTTGTCTCCTTCAAATATGATCTCCATTTCCTTTACGGGTCTTTTGAGATTTCTTTTATTCGAGAATGCATAAAGTCCTGTTATGCAGAATATTAGAATCAAGACCTTAATATAGTTCCAATTAATTTTCATATTCCAATGCTTGTTTTAATGATTCTACTTCAAGTCCTATATCCCCTGCTCCAAGAGTTACCAGGACTTGTGGTTTTTGTGCTATTATTTCATTTACCAAGTCTTGTTTTGCTATCAACTTTTTCTTGGGATTTTGAATAAGATCAAGTAACCCCTGCGAGCTTACTCCGGGAATAGGTTTTTCACGGGCCGGATAAATATCCAGAAGAATAACACTGTCAAACCTGGACAAGCTTCTGGCAAATTCCGCAAGGAAATCACGAGTTCTAGAATAGAGGTGTGGCTGAAAAACAGTTAGGATCTTAGTATTGGGATGCATCTCTTTAATCGCCTCAAAAACAGCGTCAATTTCTGTCGGATGATGCGCATAGTCATCAATAAAAATCAGATTTTCTTCCTTGATCTTATAGGAGAATCTTCGCTGAACACCTTTAAATGTTTCCAAAGCTTCTACAAGGCGATCCAGCGGGGGACCAGCCTGAATCGCCATTGCGAAAGCCACCAAACCGTTTAACAGGTTATGCCTGCCTGGTTTGTTGAATTTCACCCCTTTCAAAATAGTATCAGGGGTGCCCAAATCAAAAATGTAGGTACCATGTTCAATTCTGATGTTTTTTATACAATAATCCGAATTATCATCTATCCCATAGGTGATACCCTGAATGGGGAGACCATTCCTGACAAATAATTTCCCATTGGGTTTGAGCTTGGCTGCGAACTCTCTGAAAGACATTTGCAGGGCTTCCTTATTGCCATATATATCTAGGTGATCAGCATCCATGGAAGTAATACAGGCCACATCGGGCTCTAGCTGAAGAAAAGATCTGTCAAATTCATCGGCCTCCACAACAGAGTACTGATTACCTTCCCATATAAAATTACTATTGAAATCCTCGGATATCCCTCCCAAAAAAGCTGTGAGCGGTGTTCCTGTCTCCCTGAGAAGATGAGCCAGTATACTGGACGTGGTCGTTTTTCCATGAGTACCGGCGACTGCGAAGCAAAAGGTCTCCCGGGTAATCATTCCCAGCACTTCAGACCTCTTTTTTACCGTAAATCCCTTTTCCGTAAAATAGAGCCATTCCTTTAGGTCTTCTGGTACTGCCGGCGTATACACCACCAGGGTTTCTTTGGTAATGAAAAAGGATTCGGGGATTAGCGACAGGTCATCCGAGTAATGGATATCAATTCCAAGAGCTTCCAATTCCCGGGTCAGGGGGGTAGAAGTCTTGTCATAGCCGGCTACGGATGTACCCAAAAAAGTAAAATACCGGGCCAGTGCAGACATACCTATCCCACCGATACCAATAAAATACACCCTAAGAAAATCGAATTTCCTCATGATCCTGACTCAATTAATTTTTCAATTACATCCACAATATGTTCGGTGGCCCTGGGCAAGGCCATTTTCTTTATATTTTCACTCAGTTCTTCCCTTTTTCGATCTGATTGTAATAGTTCTTCGAATGAGGATTTAAATTTGGTTTCAAGATCATTTTCGGCCACCATTTCAGCTGCATTCGCGTTTACCAATGCCAGCGCATTTTTGGTCTGATGGTCTTCGGCCACATTTGGTGAAGGGATAAAAAGCACGGGTTTGCCCACCAGACACAGTTCGGATACCGAGCCTGCTCCCGACCTGGAGATGATGATATCTGCAATCCTGTAACCGTGTTCCATTTGATTGAGATATCCGTAGACCTTTACATTTTCACTGTGGTATTGTTTGTACTTCTCGTAATACATAGATCCACATTGCCAAACCAACTGTAAACCTGAATCTTCGAAATACGACAGATGCTTTTCAATGAGTTCATTGATTCTCCGCGATCCCAGGCTCCCCCCCAAAATCAATAAAGTCATTTTAGTCGGATCCAGCTCGAAATACCCATAGGACGGTCCCACCTCTGCGGGCAACTGAACCAGAGATGATCTCACCGGGTTTCCGGTGAGGACGATCTTCTCCTTCGGAAAGAACTTATCCATCCCCTTATAGGCTACACATATTTTGCTCACTCTTGAAGCAAGGAGTTTATTGGTGATTCCCGCATAGGAATTCTGTTCCTGCAGGAGGCAGGGAATCCTCTTCCCGGATGCGACTCTGAGCACAGGACCACTGGCAAATCCACCAGTTCCAATGACCACATCGGGTTTAAAAGTGCTCACTATGTTTCTCGCTTTAATCAAACTACTAATCACTTTAAATGGGAAAAGCAAATTCTTCCACGTTAGTCTTCTCTGTAAACCACTTATCCATAATCCTTTTATTTGGTAACCAGCCTGAGGGACCTTCTCCATCTCCATCCTGTCTTTCGCCCCCACAAACAAAAACTCAGCTTCCGGAAATCGCTTTTTCAGCTCATTGGCGATTGCAATCGCCGGATATATATGGCCTCCGGTACCTCCGCCGGAGAGGATAAACTTATAGTTGCCCACTTAAGACTTCTAAAGGGTTATTCTCATCTACTTCCGATTCATCTAAATCATTTGCTTTCTTTCTACTTGCACTCAGTACAATACCTATCGCCAGGCATGTCATCCAGATGGAAGTCCCTCCGGAACTAATCAGAGGCAGCGTTTGTCCGGTAACCGGAAACAGTTCAACAGC
The DNA here is from genome assembly GCF_041205185.1 of Muriicola sp. SD30. Taxonomy (NCBI): domain Bacteria; kingdom Pseudomonadati; phylum Bacteroidota; class Flavobacteriia; order Flavobacteriales; family Flavobacteriaceae; genus Muriicola; species Muriicola sp. SD30. The sequence goes on along the minus strand of NZ_JBGEWB010000001.1, from coordinate 450,535 downwards.
CACAGCCATATTTATCAGGGCCTGAAATACAATAGGAAGTCCGACACCCACCACCAGTAACTTTCCAAAAACCGACTCGTTGGCATTAGCCACGACCACAATTCTAAAAAGTAACAGCATATAAAAAAACATCAGGGAAAAGCCTCCTATAAGACCATATTCCTCAACGATGATGGCATAAATAAAATCAGAGGAACTCTGCGGCAGGAAATTCTTCATTACACTTTTCCCGGCTCCGTTCCCTACAAGTCCGCCACTGGAAATTGCTATTTTGGCCTTTTCAATCTGATAATCTGCCTCTGTATCCGCAGGGTCCCAGAAACTTTCAATCCGACTCATCCAGGTATCTACTCTGTTGGGAAAAAGATCAGGGGCCGCTTTGGCGATAAGAACAAAGAACATAAGTCCGATCAACCCAAAGCCTATCATCGCCGACAAGTATTTTAAAGGGTAGCCTCCAAGGAAACATAGAACCAACACCATAAAAAATAGGATAGCTGCCGTTGAAAAATTAGCCGGTAAAATCAAAACAACAATGAGAAAAACCGGAGCCCATAAGGGCAATATACTTTCTCTAAAGGTTACTTCCCGATCTTTTGTTTTGGATAGATACCGGGCGATATATACCATGAGTACCACTGAAGCCAGTGTAGATGTCTGAAAAGTGATCCCTACCAGTGGCAACCTTATCCAACGACTTGCATTGGCTCCTTCAATTGTTGTTCCCTGAGCAAGCGTATAGACCAGTAAGGCGAGGACTACGGGCATGGCTATAATAGAAAGGCCTTTGAAATAATGGGCGGGAATCTTATGAACACCGTAAATTATTCCGAATCCCAAAAAAAGTAAGAGGCCGTGTTTCATCAAGTGCCCCATTGTGGTTCCATTTCCTACCACATAAACCAGGTTACTACTGGCACTATATACCGGTAGGAAAGAGAATAGAGCCAGGAGTGCTACTACTGCCCAAATTACTTTATCGCCTTGTATGTGTCTTAGAAATTTCAGGATCTATAGATTTTTAATGGCTTCTTTAAACTGATTTCCCCTGTCCTCATAGTTATCAAAAAGATCGAAACTTGCACATGCAGGGGAGAGCAACACCGTGTCACCACGTTCTGCAATTTTGTAGGCTACTTTAACAGCCTCAGACATGGCAAAGGTTTCGACAAAAATATCCACAGCATTGACGAAGGTCTGTCTGAGTTTGGAATTGTCTTCCCCAAGGCAAATTATTGCCTTTACCTTCTCACGCACAAGGGGCATAAGGGACTTATAGTCATTTCCCTTATCAACACCCCCAACTATCCATACGGTTGGGGTAGTCATGCTGTCGAGTGCATAATAAGTTGCATTGACATTAGTCGCTTTTGAATCGTTGATATACTGCACATGATGAATTTTCAGGACTTTTTCAAGCCTGTGTGCAGCACCCTGAAAGTTTTGAATACTATCACGGATGGTTTCTTTACGGATCCCCACCAGTTTGGCCGCCGTAATGGCAGCCATGGTATTTTTAAGGTTGTGCCGACCTTCTAATGCAAGTGAATCTGATGCTAGTTCCATAGTGTCTTCTTGTGTCTTTATTACAAATTGTTTGTCTTTTATATATGTTCCTATATCCCCTTTCTTCTTCAGCGAAAAGGGTAGTTTATTGGCTTGGATTGGGTGACTTTCGAGGTGAGCCATTATTGCTTCGTCTTCGGCATCGTAGATTAAAAAATCCTTGCTGCTCTGGTTTTCGGTTATCCTAAATTTAGAAGCGACATACTTTAGAAAGTCATTTTCGTATCGATCTAAATGATCAGGAGTGATGTTAGTTATCATCGCAATATGCGGCCTGAAAGAAGTGATTCCGTCGAGCTGGAAACTGCTGATTTCAAGTACATAGTACTCCTTCTCGGTTTCAGCTACCATCCTTGCAAAACTATCCCCGATATTTCCTGCCATTCCCACCGAATAGCCAGCTTGTTCAAGGATGTGATGTGTGAGCATGGTCGTGGTAGTCTTTCCATTACTACCTGTGATCCCGATGATAGTTGCCTTTGTATATCTCGATGCAAATTCGATCTCCGATATCAAAGGAATACCCTTATTAACCAGTTTCTGAACCAGAGGAACTCTATCTGGGATTCCGGGACTTTTCATCACCAGGTCGGCATTCAAAATCTTAGTCTCAGTATGTCCTCCTTCTTCCCATTCCAATCCATCATGTATAAGAACGTCTTTATATTTTTTCTTTATCAGGCCTTTGTCTGAGACAAAGACTTCATACCCCTTCTGCTTCCCCAGGATGGCCGTACCAACGCCACTTTCGCCTCCTCCCAGGATCACTAATCGCTCCATTTACCTCACTTTTAAGGTTACAATGGTCACAATGGCCAGTAAGATTCCGATAATCCAGAATCTGGTGACAATCTTGCTTTCGTGATATCCTTTTTTTTGATAATGGTGGTGAAGAGGCGACATGAGAAATATTCGCTTCCCTTCTCCGTATTTTTTCTTTGTGTATTTGAAATAACTTACCTGCATCATGACTGAGAGTGACTCGGCGAAGAAAATCCCGCACAGCAGGGGTATCAGTAATTCCTTTCGTACGATGATCGCAATTACAGCAATCACACCTCCTATGGTTAAACTTCCTGTATCCCCCATAAAGACCTGGGCAGGGAAGGCATTGTACCAAAGGAATCCGACCAGTGCCCCTACAAAAGCAGAAATAAACACCACCAGCTCTCCTGCTCTGGGGATATAAAAAATATCGAGATAGTCTGAGAAAATGATATTACCCGATACCCAGGCAAAAATGCCCAGAGTTAAGACTATAATAGCAGAGGTACCTGCAGCCAGGCCATCGATTCCATCAGTGAGGTTGGCTCCGTTAGAAACCGCGGTCACAATAAATATCACTATGGGGATAAAGATGAGCCAGGCGTAGTTTTGTACATCTCCACCAATCCATGAAATCAAATTCCCGTAATCGAGCTCATTGTTCTTAAAAAAGGGAACATTGGTCTTGGTCGATTTTAATTCCTTGCCTTCTACCTCCTGCACTTCAAAACTCTCTGTGATGATTGTTCTGTTCTTTTCCTTCATGGTCACCTCGGGGTGGAAAAAGAGGGTAGCTCCCACGACCAGGCCTAAGACTACTTGTCCCAGGATTTTGAAACGACCCTTAAGGCCTTGTTTATTCTTTCTAAATATTTTTATATAGTCATCTATAAATCCGATAATTCCCATCCATAGGGTTGTTATAATTAACAGGACAACGTAAACATTATCAAGTCGGGCGAAGAGAAGTACAGGTACCAGTGTAGACATAATAATGATAAGTCCGCCCATAGTGGGTGTTCCCTGTTTTTGCTGTTGTCCGTCGAGTCCGAGATCACGCACTGTCTCACCTATTTGTTTCTTTCTGAGAAAAAGAATGATGCGCTTTCCAAGTGTTGTGGCCAGAATAAGGGAGAGCAGTACTGCCATGGCTGCCCTGAAGGAGAGAAACTGGAAGAGTGTCGCCCCCGGGAACTGGTATTGTTTTTCTAAGTATTCAAACAAATAATACAGCATACGTTTTTCTCACTATTTTTTTAGATCCTTCAATACTTGTTTGACGATTTTAAAATCATCAAAATCAGTCCTGTTGCCATTAGTTTCCTGGTAGGTTTCATGTCCTTTCCCGGCCAGGAGTATTATATCCTTTGCATCGGCAAGTTGGCAGGCTGTTTTGATAGCCTGTTTCCTGTTTTCAATAGACAGTACCTTCATTGTGTTCTGGGGTTCTACCCCTGCTTCCATTTCTGAAATAATGTTGGCGGGAGGTTCCGTCCTTGGATTGTCGCTGGTGAAAATAACCTTGTTACTAAGGGAGGTAGCGATATGCCCCATTACCGGACGCTTAGACTTGTCACGATCACCACCACACCCCACTACGGTGATGACGTTTTCATTTCCAGTCCTCAATGCACTGATTGTTTCCAGTACATTTTTTAAAGCGTCCGGCGTATGGGCATAATCAACAATAGCCGTTATGCGATTCTTTGATATATAGTATTGAAATCTTCCACTTACATTTTCCAGCTCACTGAGCAACTTCAGGGTTTCGAGTTTATCTAACCCAAGCAAATCAGCGGTAGCATAAATCGCCAGTACATTGTAAGCATTGAAATTCCCAATGAGCTTAGTCCATAATTCATTGTTATCAATCTTCAGCAGTTGCCCGCTAAATTGATTTTCCAGGATTTGTGCCCGGTAATCAGCATAGGATTTAAGGGCATAAGTAAATTTTCTGGCCTTGGTATTCTGTAACATGACCAGGCCGTTCTTATCATCCATATTTGATAAGGCAAAGGCCGTTTTAGGCAGGTGATCAAACAAGGTCTTTTTTGCATCTCTGTATTCAGCAAAAGATTTGTGGTAATCCAGGTGATCATGTGAGAGATTCGTAAAAATAGCCCCTGCAAAAACAAGGCCTTCTGTGCGTTTCTGATCGATACCATGCGAACTGGCTTCCATAAAGCAGTATTCCACTCCTTCCTCACTCATCAGGGATAAATGGTAATTTATGGTAAGGGCGTCAGGGGTAGTGTGTAGAGTGTCGTACTCCTTGTCGTCAACCATGATCCTGATGGTTGATAGCAACCCTACCTTAAATCCGGCTTTTTTAAAGAGTTGGTATAAAAGGGTACTTACCGTTGTTTTCCCGTTGGTACCTGTGACCCCTATTAATTTTAAATTTTTAGAGGGATTCTCATAAAAATTTGAGGCCATTATAGCCAGCGCCTTTTTAGTATCACTTACTTCAATATAGCTCACCTCATTGACGAGCTTATCCGGTAACTGCTCACAAATGATTGCATTAGCTCCTTTAGCAATGGCTTTTTCTATAAAATCGTGTCCGTCGGATTGTGTTCCCCTTATAGCCACAAACACATCATCAAGAGCAACCATTCTGGAATCAAAACATATTTGATTCACGAGTTTGGCGGTAGTACCGCTAACCGCTGTAAGGCTAACTCCATATAATATGTCTTTTAATGACTTCATGAGAGTTCGAGAACTATTTTAGAAACCTGATTAAGACGGGTTCCCTGACTAACCGATTGCTTCTTTACTTTTCCATTTCCTTTAACTTCTACCTGCAGGCCGAGGTTTTCCAGGATGGAAATGGCATCCATCCCACTCATACCTTTTAAATTGGGCATGATCGTCAATTCTTTTTGCGCTTCCTGATAATAAGATTCATAGGCCTGTTCAAGTGCCTCATTATAGGGTTCGAGGTTTGCTACCTCATCGACCAGCGGATTATTTGAATAAATCTTTTGTGCTATGGATTTGAATACCGGCCCTGACACATCGGCTCCATAGTAGCCTACACTTTTATCGGGTTCATGGATGACCACTATGCAGGAATACTTGGGATCATCCGCAGGGAAATAACCTGCAAAGGTGGAAATGTACCTAAGCTTATCCGGATCTTTCCCCACATAATTCTTTTGGGCCGTACCCGTCTTACCTGCCATTGAAAAGTCCTCAGCATATAATTTGTGGCCTGTTCCATGCTCTTTCTCCACAACATTTTTAAGTAATTGCTGTACCTTGCGCACGGTTTCCTTAGAACATATAGCAGGATTAATCACTTCCTTGTCAAATTCCTGAATGGTATTATTCCACTCTTTTACTTCCTTAATAAGTCTCGGCCTAAGAAGTTCTCCGTCGTTGGCAATTGCATTGTAAAAAGCAAGTATTTGGAGGGGGGTCATGGCCACCTCATAGCCGTGAGACATCCATGCCAGGGAAATTCCAGACCAGCCTTTATCTCCCGGATTTCTTATCACCGGTACCCCTTCTCCCTTTATTGGAAGACCGAGATCTTTATGCAATTCCATCTGCATAAGTCGGTTGACGAATGCCTGGGGATTGTTCTTATAATTATTGTGGATCATTTTGGCAAATGCCGTATTGGATGAAACTTCAAAAGCTTCAGCTACAGAAATCTTACCATATCCCCCGTGTTTTGAATCTCTCACGATTCGGTCGTAAAGGCGCCACCTCCCTTTTTCCGTATCTATAATACTGCTGGTATCTACTACTTTATCTTCCAGAGCAGCCACCAGTGACATCAGTTTAAATGTCGATCCCGGTTCATGTGATTCTCCAACAGCATAATTCAGTCTTTCGTAGTATTTGTCATCTGCAGTCCTGCCCAAATTGGAAATTGCTTTTATCTCCCCTGTATGGGTCTCCATAACGATGACAGAGCCGTGGTCGGCTTTGTATTTTTCCAACTGCCTGAGCAAGGCATGATGGGCGATGTCCTGAATGTTGATATCAATGGTAGAAATAACATCGTACCCATCCTGAGGTTCTATAATATTGTCAAGTCCGATAGGCTTCCATTGCCCTTTGGCAATTTTTTGCTTGAGTCGTTTCCCTTCTTTCCCTCTCAGGTATTCGCCAAAAGCACCTTCAAGACCTACTCGGGTAACATAGCCGTTTTCATCAAACCTTTCGTATCCCACGCTTCGTTCGGCTATCTTTCCCAAAGGGTGTTCGCGTACTGTTTTCTGATCTACTATTAGTCCACCCCGGTATGGCCCCATATTAAAAAGCGGGAACTCTTTTATACTCATATACTGGGAATAATCCAGGTTTCGGGCGATAAGAGCATATCTGTTTTTATTGACTTTAGCTTTGCGAAGGAGGCGTTCAAAATGAGATGCAGGCTTATTTAATAAAGCACCCAGTTTGGCGGCAAGCGGCCCGGCATGCCGCTGAAAATCCTCATCTTTTACGGTAACTGCATCAAATCTGATAGCGTATTTGGAAACAGAAGTTGCCAGCAAACTTCCGTCATCAGAATACAGATTTCCCCGGTTAGGTGGGATAGTGAACATTTTCTCTGTTCGCTGCAAAGCCAGTTCTTTGTATTTATCACCCTGCACCATTTGAATACTCACCAGCTTAAACAGCACCAGGCCGCCAAAAACGAACAGTCCTCCGGCAACGAGATACAACCTGGTTAAAATGTGCTTACTGGAAAATGCCATTTATGGGGTGATTGATTTTACTTTAATCTTCTTTGGGGGTGTCTCGGACGGGAGCAAACCTTTTTCTGCTACGGTCAAACGTACAGTCGACTCTAATTTTAGCTTTTGTACATCCGAACGCATTTCCACAAATTGACTACGCAATTCCTTTACTTCTTCGTTAAGAGCAGCAAGCTGATGTACTTTTCTGTCGGCACTATGGGAGCTCGATATCATTACTGTTGCCAGGAATGAAGCAAATACCAGGAACAGCCAGTTTTTTGGAGCGTCCCCACTAACGAGAAACTTGCCTTTTAAAATGGATACGATTCCTTTTTTCATTTCGTTGCTCAATATTTTTAAATGCGTTCTGCAATTCTCAATTTGGCACTTCGTGCCCGGTTGTTTTGTTTAATCTCTTCTTCTGTTGGGACCACGAGATTTCCTGCTTTTTTGAATGGTTTTATCGGTTTTCCGTAGAAGTCCTTTTCCAATTCCCCTTCAAAGTTTCCCGTTAGGATAAACCGTTTTACCAATCTGTCTTCCAGTGAATGGTAACTGATTATACTCAAGCGTCCTCCTTCAACCAGCAAATCTGGCGTCTGAAGCAGAAATTCCTTAATTGCCTCCAATTCCTGATTCACTTCAATTCTAACCGCCTGATAAATCTGGGCCAGAATTTTATGCTCTTTATGTGCGGGTAAAAACCTTTTTAAAACATGTTTCAGTTCTGACGAGGTCTTTACAGGATTCTTTTCTCTTGCCTCAACCAGGCTCCTGGCCATAGCTTCGGCATTTCTGAGTTCGCCATAGACCTTTAAAACCCGTCCCAAATCCTTTGCTGAGTATTCGTTGATCACTTCGTAAGCCGACAGTTCATTTCTTTGTGACATTCTCATATCCAGATCGCCTTCAAAACGAGTAGAAAAACCCCGCTTTGCACTGTCGAATTGATGCGAGGAAACACCGAAATCTGCAAGGATCCCATTCACTTTCCGAATTCCATAGAACTTTAAAAACTGACCGAGATACCTGAAATTTTCATTGATCAGTGTAAATCGGTCATCCTTTATCTCATTGTCCAGAGCGTCTTCATCCTGATCAAAAGCGATCAACCTTCCTTCTTTTCCCAGCCTTTCCAATATAGCTTTGGAATGACCTCCCCCTCCAAACGTGACGTCTACATAGACACCATCTTTTTTTATGTTGAGCCCGTCCACTGATGGACCGAGCAATACCGGATTATGATAACTCATCACCATCTTCACCCATTACCTCTTCAGCTAATTCTGCAAAATTCTCAGCTGTTTCATCCAGTACTTTTTCGTAGCTGTCTTTATCCCAAATTTCAATTATATTAATTGCCGAACTCAGCACCACTTCCTTGGAAATACCAGCAATAGCAATAAGGTTTTTTGGAATCAACAATCGGCCAGTAGCATCGATTTCAACAGGTTTAACCCCCGCCGAAAACCTTCTTATAAAATCGTTATTCTTTTTCTTGAATCGATTTTTACGGTTCATTTTCTGCATAAGCAGATTCCATTCTTCCATGGGATAAAGCTCCAGGCAAGGCTGAAAAACAGAGCGCTTGATTACAAAACCCTTATTTATTACGGGAGCCATTTGATTCTTCAGGGTAACGGGTATCATTACCCTTCCCTTTACATCGGCCTTGCATTCATATGTTCCAATGAAATTGATCATTCAAATCTGGTTGGTCTACCGTATATAAACTCAAATATATAGAAATTATTACCACTATTTACCACAAATTACCACTTTGTTCATAAAAATTAGAATATTTAACCTTTGGAACTACCTTTGTAATTGTGTTAAATACAATGGTTCCTAATACCTAAAAGTATTTCCCGCTAAGATGTAGTGACAATTCAGGGTCATCTCAATTAAATGACCCTATATGAGGGAAATGCCTATATTTGCCAACTGACAACCGAAGCTGTCGAGCATGGAGAATTCAATTAAGACCGATGGGAAATACCGATATATAGAAGTCGGTGAAGGCACGCCTATGATCATACTTCACGGCCTGATGGGAGGGCTGAGTAATTTTGAAGGTGTAACCAATTACTTTCCTAAAAAAGGGTATCAGGTACTAGTTCCCGAATTGCCAATCTACAGCATGCCAATGCTCAAGACCAACGTTAAGAATTTTGCCAAATACCTCGAGCAGTTTATCGAATATAAAGGGCTAAAAGATGTTATTCTTCTGGGAAACTCTTTAGGCGGACATATTGGATTACTGCATACCAAACTATACCCTGAAATGGTGAAGGCACTTGTTATCACCGGTAGTTCCGGCCTATATGAAAGTGCTATGGGAGATGGGTATCCCAAACGTGGGGATTACGAATTTATCAAGAAAAAAGCACAGGATGTATTCTATGATCCTGCAGTTGCCACCAAAGAAATAGTCGATGAGGTATTTGCCACTGTAAATGATCGGATGAAACTGGTTAAAACTCTGGCAATCGCCAAAAGTGCCATCAGGCATAATATGTCCAAAGACCTGCCTCATATGCTCACCCCTACATGTATTATATGGGGGGAAAACGATTCTGTAACACCTCCCAATGTAGCCAAAGAGTTTCATGAACTTCTCCCCGATTCGGATTTATTCTGGATTGAGAAATGCGGGCATGCTCCTATGATGGAACATCCCGATGAATTCAATGATATTCTTGCCAAATGGCTGGAGAAGCGTAAATTCTAAATCCGGAAATCATGAAAATAAAGTCGGCCGACTTTGTCATGAGCAATTCCAGTGTTGCCCATTGCCCTTCTGATCCCATTCCCGAATACGCCTTTATAGGCCGATCCAATGTCGGAAAAAGCTCGCTGATCAATATGCTTACTCAGCGTAAGTCCCTGGCTAAGACCTCAGGCAGACCAGGCAAGACCCAGCTGATCAATCATTTTAAAATCAATAAGAACTGGTTTTTGGTGGATTTACCGGGATATGGCTACGCCAGGGTATCTAAAAAAGACAAAAAAACCTTTCAAAAATATATTACCGAGTACTTTTTAAAAAGATCACAGCTTCTGAGTGCATTTGTACTTATCGATATTCGCCACGAACCCCAACCCATAGACCTCAATTTTATGGCCTGGCTGGGAGAAAATCAGATCCCGTTTTCAATCATTTTTACAAAGGCAGACAAACTCAAACCCAAGGCTATCGACAGGCAGGTTCAGGCCTATCTTAAAACTATGACTGACGACATGTGGGAAGAAGCTCCGCAGTATTTTGTGACCTCCTCCCTCAAAGCCATTGGCAGAGATGAGATCCTGGCTTATATAGATGGTATAAATATTGAGTTTTACAAGCAGAAGCTCTAATCAAGATTTAGCCGGGGATATTTGCACCTTGGATCATCTTATCAATCCAATCTTTTCCGGATTGCTCCGATCAATTCTTCGGTATTTTGTAATTCATTGATTTCTTCAGTACTTAAAAAGAGACCGATTTCATGGTCTGAGAGCTCAAGAACAACCGGGAAAGAGTACCGAGGCATGAATTTGGAGGAATATTGCGCTAAAAACTCATCCTTATGTAGAAATTCCATCGGGATGTTATGTTCCTTTCGAAACCTTTTCCAGATCGATTTCTCTCTGAATTTCCCATAAGTCAGTTCGCAAAGCCTGCATTGATAGGTGTCTGGATTTAAGGCCTTATGCGCGGCATCAAAGAAGCCATTCATCAGCCCTGAATCTGCATTGTACACAAAAAGTAATTTCTTAATTGGATCTCCGGGCACAAATAATGATTTTAAAAATTCTTTACGAGTTTGGGATTCAAACATCGTAGACGAAACACAACAGACTTCCTTACTACTTTAACAGGAATTAATACATCACCTATAATGAAGAAAATGCTCTATAAAGCAAACACAAGTGTATTTGCCAACCAGGGATCTACGCAAATCTAATCAGGCTCTCATGTTGCTCAGGAATTCAATTCGAGCTTTTCAGCAAAATATGAACAAAAGTCCTTCATAGTGGCCGTCATCTTCTCGTCCTGAGTTGCCTTCATAAAGGTATCAGAGAGGGCCACTAATGTTTGGTGAAAAAAGACCTTCATTTCATCGAGAGGCATGTCTTTCGTCCAGAGGTCGATCTTAAGCGACTCCTTATTTTTACTATCCCAGACGGAAAGCAACATTGCCTTGGCTTCCTCATCTACAATACCTCCGTCTTCTGCAGACCAGTTTAATTTTTCAGGAATCCGATTCTCATCAAGAGTAATTCTTAAAGTGATTTCTGAAGACTCTTCTTTTGCCATTTTCTTACTTCTGAGGTTTATAATTTGATTGTTTAAAGATGGTTTCCGCGGGTAAATTCCACAATTCCGAAACAGGAGTACTCGTTCTTTCCATAAATGCTCTGACGATTTTCCACCCCATATACCTTCCAAGACGTCCCGGGGATTCGTTGTCCAGTTCAAGTCTGAATTTTGAGAAAGGTGCAGGATCCAGAAATCGGGGACCCAACTTGGTGTCGGTACTAAAAAGCAACTCCCGTTCAATGAAGTATCGCCAGATTTGTTCTTCGTTCGCCTCCGCCCATACTAACTCATTTGGCTCGTATCCTATCTTTTGTTCATCAGACTGCCATGAAAGAAGAAGGTCTTTCAAATAAAGTTCTTTTCCATAGTACACCATTTGAGCCAAAAAACTTCGATTCTCGGGATAAGGAATAATTTTTTTCGAAAGTGCACTTACAATGTCACTTTGGAGGTATTCTTTCTCCAGCCCCTTGGCAATATACCGGTCAATCCCCGCATAAAACCTATGATCCTTCCCGAGATAATTATCCAACCCTATCAGGAGCAGGCTATCCGTAAGGATGATACGGTTTTCATAATCGACATCTGTAGTAAGCGTAATCAGGGTCGGCACCTGATAATTCGGGAAGTAATACGTAATATGTTTAAAAAGCAGTGTTAATTCTTCCTCCTGCTCTTTAAAATCTGTAAAAGTACTATCTACAGCCTGCCTTAACTCCATCTGAATACTGTCCTGCAGTTTTGCGATCCAGACGCTATCTGAATACTGAGGAGGAAAAAAGTAAGGGTATTTTTGTTTGATCTGTGGAAGTGTAGCCGGAGTGGCCCCGGCAAACTCCTTGTCGAATCTGAGCACATTCAGAGCTACTGGTCTGTTTGCAATTGCTTCCGGAATTCCTTTTTCCTCCCTACAAGCCGAGAATAGAATAAGAATTACTAAAACCCATACTGTTGTCTTTTGCATAAAAGTAAAGCCTTATCTGTTTTAATATTCGGTTTACAGGGGTTATTTTTACGGGGCCAAAGTTACAGTATTTGAATTTAAAAAAGCGCATTATGCAAACAGACAAAGTAGTAGATCATATTGTAGAATGGTTGAAGGATTATACCCTGAATGCCGGAATGAAAGGATTTGTAGTAGGGGTTTCAGGTGGAATAGATTCTGCGGTCACGTCTGCACTCTGTGCCCGTACGGGCCTGAAGGTATTATGCGTTGAAATGCCCATACACCAGGGGGAAAGTCAGGTTACCAGAGCCGACAGGCATATAGACTGGCTGATGGAAAAATATCCTAATGTCAGCAGGCAACCGGTAAACCTCACCCCGGTCTTTGATCAGCTGGTAGGTTCCTTGCCAAAAGTAGATAACGAGGAAGAACGATTTATGTCACTTGCCAATACCCGTGCGCGACTACGAATGACCACTCTTTATTACTTCGCAGCTTTATTGGGGTACCTGGTAGCAGGTACAGGTAATAAGGTAGAAGATTTTGGGATTGGATTCTACACAAAATACGGAGATGGAGGGGTAGACCTCAGTCCTATTGCAGACCTGCTGAAAACAGAAGTGTACGAGATTGGTTCATTCCTAGGTGTAAGTAAAGAAATACTAATGGCACCTCCGACAGATGGACTCTGGGGAGACGACAGAACCGATGAGGATCAGATTGGAGCTTCCTACCCCGAATTGGAGTGGGCCATGAAAATGGATGATGAAGGGAAAAGCATTGAGGACTTCAAAAATCGTGAAGCAGAAGTTTTTGCCATTTATAAGAAGTACAATTCTGCCAATAAACATAAGATGATTCCTATACCAATTTGTGAGATTCCTGATACACTAAAACAACCGATCACCTAAGAATCAAGCTATTAAGACGAATTGTTGGTCGCAAATTGTAGTAAAACCATAAAATTATTACAGTTTTGCCTTAGAAATATGATATTAAAACCTTACATTGCGTGTTAGGGTTATACGTAAGATGTACGTATAGTATTCAGAAAAAACCAACAATGATCAATATTTTAATTGCAGACAATCATCCTATTGTCCGATTGGGAATCAAAGAAGTCCTTAACACTGTTCCGGAATTCGAAGTTTTAGGAGACGTTTCAACAACCACTGAACTTTTTAGCACTTTAGAAAAAGTTAAACCAGACGTGGTTATATTAGAAATGGATATTCCTGAAATCAATGGAATTGCTACTTTAAGGAAGATGAAAAAAGAGTATCCCGACGTAAAGGTACTCATCTACAGCGGACAGTCGGAAGACGTATACGCCTTAAGTACAATAAGAGCTGGAGCATTCGGATATCTGTCGAAAACCTCAGAATTGGACTATATTATTACTGCCGTAAAAAAGGTAGGTAGTGCAAAGATGTTCATCACTAACGAACTGGCTCAGCGTCTGGCGTTTGATGAAGGAACACAAAAACAGCGAAGATTCTTCAGGAAATTATCTACCAGGGAAGTAGAAGTTTTAAAGCTTCTTGCGAGTGGTAAACGAAATAAGGATGTGGCAGAAGGCCTGAACCTGAATGAAAAAACGGTAAGCACCTACAAGTCTCGTTTGATGAAAAAACTCAATGTAGACAACCTTGTGGATTTACTGCAGCAGGCAAAAGCTTTGGAATTGTATTAAACATTTTAGACAAGATGAAAGCTCCCGTTTCTTGATGGGGGCTTTTTTTATGTTCTTTTCCTGTCTATCGTGCCGGAAATCCGGGTATTAAGACAGGACCCGGTTTAATTTATTATTGAGTAATTTATTGAGCTGGAGATAATTGACGATTTCTTCCAGCACCTCATTATTATCCTCCGATTCTTCCTCGGTGTTCTGTTGGAGACTGTAGATCCTCTTTTTTATCAGGTAGCACCTCAGAGTAAGGATGGTTTCGCTTACAAGCTGAGCAATGGTTCCGGATTTCTCTTTGGGATAAATATCTTTTCGTTCCCAGTTGTGGAGGTTGTACTTCTCCTCCTCCATCAGAATGGAAGAGATGTTATTCACCAATTCCTGATCCAGGTCGTTTAAAAATGCTGAGAGTTGGAAATCTTCTTTCTCATTCAGAGATTCCATGAGCTTGTAATAGATAATCTTGAATTGATCATGAGTAAGTTCGATCTCATCTTCCTGCAGGTCGAGGTAAATCTTTTCGTAAACCTTGGCTTCAACCTTTTCAGGTTCAAGGACCAATTCTCCTTCTTCATTTTCTTTAAGAACCAGATCCTCGAATTGCTGTTCTTCCTTTCCGTAAAGAAGGAGGATCTCAATTATCTTGCGCTCCAGCTCAAATTGCACATCTACCTTGGCTTCTTTAGGGTGCTCTCTGACTACTTCAAACGCCTTTTGCTGCTGCCTTTCTTGTTTCCTGGCCTCGGTATTTTCTTTCCTGCTGATCTGTGCGAGGGTGTTAAAAAGTACCTCTTCTGAAATATTCATCATCGCAGCACATTGCTGTATGTATATTTCACGTTTGATGCGATCCGGAATTTTGGAGATGCTATTTACTATATCCCGAATAGTATCCGCTTTTTTAATGGGATCATTTGCTGCTTCCTCTGCAAGAAGGGATGTTTTAAACTGAATAAAATCCTTGGCATGTTCTTCCAGATAGGCAAGGACATCTTCATAGGCATTATTCTTGGCAAAACTGTCGGGGTCTTCTCCCTCCGGAAATGTACAGATACGCACATTCATACCCTGTTCAAGAATAAGGTCTACCCCCCGTAGCGAAGCCCGTACACCGGCGGCATCCCCGTCGAACAGCACTGTAATATTCCTGGTTAATCGGTTGATAATGCGTATCTGATCGGGCGTCAGGGCCGTCCCGCTGGAAGCCACAACGTTGTGGATTCCCCTCTGATACATTTGAATAACATCTGTATAACCCTCCACCAGATAGCAATTGTCCTCTTTGGCTATGGCTTGTTTTGCATAGTAAATCCCGTAAAGAACCTTACTTTTATGGTAGATTTCGCTTTCCGGCGAATTGAGGTATTTCGCTGCTTTTTTATCGTTCCCTAATATACGACCTCCAAAGCCCAGTACTCTGCCACTTAATGAATGTATAGGAAAGAGAACCCTTCCTTTAAACCGGTCAAATTTTCTTTTAATCCCCGGATTTCTGGGATCGTCCTTTACGATGGTCAGGCCTGTTTTTTCGAGATAATCGAGTTGATATCCTTTTTCCAGGGCATGTGAGGTAAAGGCATCCCATTCATCAAGGCCATATCCCAGGCCAAAATGACGTATGGTTTCTTCTGTAAACCCCCTCTCTTTAAAATAGCTGAGACCAACTGCCTTCCCGGGTTCTGTATCCCATAATATGTTCTGGTAGTACTCCTGGGCGAATTCAGAGACGAGATATAAGCTCTCGCGTTCATTGGCCTGCTCTTTTTGTTCATCTGATTGTTCGGTTTCCTCTATTTCAATCTGGTATTTTTTGGCAAGGTATTTAATCGCCTCAGGATATGTAAAGTGTTCGTGTTCCATTAAGAACGCAACAACATTACCCCCTTTACCGCTACTAAAATCCTTCCAGATCTGTTTTACCGGAGACACCATAAAACTGGGAGTCCGTTCATCTGTAAAAGGGCTAAGGCCTTTAAAATTAGAACCGGATTTTTTCAGGCTTACAAAATCACCTATAACCTCCTCTACACGGGCAGTTTCATAAACCTGGTCAATGGTCGATTTTGAGATCAAATGAGAATTATTAAAGAGGAGTAAAAATACACAAACAGGGACGGTTATAAAAACAAATCCCTGTTTTCTGAAGTATACTGCAATTGCGATGCAACACTGCTATGGATACGCTAATTATTTCTTAATCCATATCGAATCTCAGGCCAAAAGAAATATTTCTCTGTTCTATGCTGGCATCCTGAAATATTGGGTTAAGGTCGTATTTGGTATACAACAATACGCCGTCTATGCCCACATATGCCCCTATCCCATAAACAAAATCACTGCTATTGTACCCTCGTTTTAATTTATCTTTTACCCTTTCCCCATTTCTGTCGTACTTAAGTTTTTGACGGGTTCCCATATTAAATCCTGCAAAACCTCCGAAACCAATGCGAAACTGGTTCCTTATCGAGTACCTTATCTTCGTCTCCGTTTCTGTAAACTTTGAAGGTCCAAATTCAAAATAGACAGGGACTACGAGGTTGTCCATACGGAGTTTTGACTTTCTAAGGTCAACGTCAAAGGTTTCCAGGGTCGTCTCCGGCCCGTCGGCGACAAAGTATTGATTATCCTTGGGTTGCAGACCATTAAATTGTAAAGACAATCCGTAATTAATACGCATAAAATTAGTGTTCTTAAAGACCCTTGTCCTCCATGATACCCCTAGTTCGAAAAATCGGCTGCCGCCTAACTCATAGGGAGAGTCCCCCAGCGACTGACCGTCGATGATGGCGTTATTGATCCCGAAGGCCAGCACCAGATCCGAATACGTTCTCCGGTCGTAAACTACTGGTTTTGGTTCATTGTTATCCAAATACCGGATCCCAAAAATCCTGCTGTTCTCTGTATCCCGGTGACCCCAGCCAATTTCTATCTTGGTCACATACGCCGTACTGTCCTGTTCAGTATCTGTCACTCCTCCATTCCGCTGCATCAGCGCAATTGTATTATCTAGAATTGCCAGTTTATTTTCAATATTAAGCGCCCTTTTTCGCGCCGCCTCCTCTTTTAATTCCCGGGCTTCCTCCGCAGTTATCTCTCCGCTCTTTTGCCTCATAACGATAGCTTCCACTTCTTTCTTCAGGGCTTCTTTCTCCTGTAAGGCAACCCGCTGCTTCTGCTGCTGAAGTGAATCTATTTTCTGCTGAACTTCTGTCTGAGCATTCAGACTCTGAATGAGAAGAAAAATAATAAAGGTCAGGGTTACTCTTGTTAATGTTGTCATGATTTTTGATTTTATTTGATTGATGAACAAACTCTTCCCGGCCTCATAGGTGAGCTATGAAGAAAGTATTTATTATTATTAAATTGTAATTATTCGTTTCTGTAGGCTATAGCCGTTCTTACTTTTAAATAGCCGTCCTTTAGTTTCTCAAATAACTGGTCTCTGAAGGAGCGATTAACTTCCTCTTCCACATCAGCTAAAAGAGCCAGGGCATCGACCCTAGCATAATCCTGAACAGGTCTCTCATTCAACAATTCTGCCTGAGCTTCCATCAGCAGGGAATCAATCACTTCATCAGACACAATACCCTGTGACTTTTCCAGAATAGCAACCTGTGCCACAACTTCAGCAATCTTGATATCCAATTTCTCAGTCTGCAAAATTTCCTTCGCCGATTGCTGCATGTCTTCTTCTTTATCTTCCTGCAAGACCTCAGCTATTTCCGAATTCCTTCCCATCTGCTGCTCCGGCTTGTAACTGGACTCATTCTCTGATTCAGACTGTACAGCAATTACCGATTTTAATTCGGAGGGTTCTTCTTCCATTATCGCGGGTACATCCCGCTTAGTTTCGTTCGTGGAATTAACTACCTCATTGCCCGGAATAGGTTCGTCAGCTTTTGGAGATAAAAGAAAACCCGAAATAAATACAATCCCTATAAATCCTGCCGCAATCCCATATTTCCAATATGCTCCCCTATTCGTAGCCGCGGCAGATCCCAGTTGAGTTTCAATAACAGACCAGGAACGCTTGGAAGGATTTATTGTTCGTTCCTCCAGTACCTCTCTAATTTTATTATCGAAGCGGTTCTTTTCCATAATTTTTTTCTTAAGATTTTGTCTTCTTCTTAATTTCCAAACTACTGATACGTTGTTGCAGAAATTGCCTTGCCTTAAATAACTGCGATTTAGAAGTGCTTTCAGAAATCTGAAGTAATTCGGCAATTTCCCTGTGTTTATATCCTTCCACTGCGTATAGAACAAATACCATTTTATAGCCTTCTGGCAGGGTATCGATCAGCTTCTGGACTTCTTCAACCTGCAGGAGGGATTCGTGATACATCACTTCCTCCGTATAACTTTCAATTTTTTCAGAGTCGAATACCACAAACTGGTTTTTCCGCAGATACGAAACGGCCTCACGAACCATTATTCGCCGTATCCAGCCTTCGAAGCTCCCTTCAAACCTGAAGGAATGCAAGCCCTTAAAGACTTTTACAAATCCGCTTATCATTACATCCTCCGCAAAATGAACATCCTTGATGTATTGCCTGCACACCGAAAGCATTTTAGGTGAGTGTTTTTCATAGAGGATGCGCTGCGCATTCCGGTTTCCCTTTATGGCTTTTCTAAGGGTTACCTTTTCGTTCTCGTACAATGAAATAATCTTCATGTAGTTAGTCCTTCTGTTTTAATAGACGAGACAAACATCAAAAACGTTGCCTGGATATGAAAAAAAAGAATGAATCCTTATTAAATTCCTGAATACTACTTCTTGCGATCAACCACATAGTTAACCATCAGTTGCAGGGCTTCTTTATAAGGTGAGGCCGGGTAAGTGTCCAGCAATTCAAGCGCTTTTTCCTGGTATTCGTGCATTTTTGATTCGGCATACTCCAGCCCGCCCTGATCTTTCACAAACTGAATTACCTCTTTTACACGCTTCTTGTCCTTGTTGTGATTTTTTACCGAATTGATAAGCCAGCGTTTATCTTTTTCCGATGCTTTGTTCAGGGCATAGATAAGAGGAAGAGTCATTTTTTGTTCCTTGATGTCAATCCCCGTGGGCTTGCCTATTTTCGTTTCTCCGTAATCAAAAAGGTCGTCTTTTATCTGAAAGGCCATCCCACATAGTTCGCCAAACTTGCGAAAGGTTTCCACATGTGGAGAATCGGGCTTTACGGAACAGGCCCCCAGGCTGCAGCAGGCAGCAATAAGTGTGGCTGTTTTTTGCCTGATGATATCGTAATAGACTTCTTCATCGATATCTAGACGTCTTGCTTTCTCCAGTTGCAGTAATTCCCCTTCGCTGATCTCTCTTATGGCGACAGAGATTATCCTGAGCAGGTCAAAATCCCCGTGCTCTACTGATAGCAGCATTCCTTTGGAGAGTAAATAATCCCCCACCAGGACAGCAATCTTATTTTTCCACAAGGCATTGATGGAGAAGAAACCCCTTCTTTTATAACTTTCATCCACAACATCATCGTGAACCAGGGAGGCTGTATGGATAAGTTCGATAACCGATGCTCCCCTGTAGGTGCGCTCGTTTACCTCCCCGTCATTGACCATTTTTGCCGTCAGGAAGACAAACATGGGTCGCATCTGCTTACCTTTCCTATTGACGATGTAATAGGTGATTCGATTTAGCAGAGCCACTTTGGAGGACATAGAATCAAAGAACTTCTGTTCAAATAATTCCATTTCCCTGCTTACGGGTTCTTTTATTTGCGAGACTACTTTCAATTCCGGAGGATTGTTACTAGATCTTTGTGAGTTTTAAAATTAGGCAAAAAATATGCAGGCCTTGCCCGGCAAACGTTTTTCTTCAATTTAGAATATAAGACTGTGTTCCAACGTTGAGCATATTCAGGATTTATTGGCCAGTTGCCCGCAGGCGGCGTCTATATCCTTACCCCGTGAACGCCTTACGGTAACTGTAATTCCTGCTGCTTCAAGTGCATCGACATACATATCTATGGCGATGTCATCAGCTTGTTTGAATTCCCCGTCATCAATAGGGTTATACTCAATGAGATTCACCTTGGAGGGAGCAAACCTGCAAAATTCTACCAGAGCATCCACATCCTTCTGACGGTCGTTAACACCCTCCCAGACCACGTACTCATAGGTAATCCTGCTTTTAGTTTTCTGATACCAGTATTCCAGGGCTTCCCGAAGATCGGAAAGAGTAAAAGTAGCATTGAAGGGCATTATAGAAGTCCGGACCTCATCAATGGCCGAGTGAAGGGAAACGGCAAGATTAAATCTCACCTCTTCATCTGCCATCTTACGTATGATCTTGGGAACGCCGGAGGTAGAAACTGTGATTCTCTTTGGAGACATCCCCAGTCCTTCATCCCCGGTTATTTTATCAATAGCCTTAAGGACATTTCTATAATTCATCAATGGCTCGCCCATTCCCATAAAAACTATATTGCTGAGAGGGCGGTTGTGGTATAAACGACTTTGACGGTCAATGGCAACTACCTGATCGTAAATCTCATCCGGATTCAGGTTTCGCATTCTTTTCAAGCGGGCCGTTGCACAGAATTTACAGTCCAGGCTGCATCCCACCTGACTAGAAACACAGGCGGTTGTTCTTTTTGAAGTGGGGATTAAGACCGACTCAACTATTAATCCATCGTGGAGGCGAACAGCATTTTTAATAGTACCATCCTTACTGCGCTGCATTTGGTCGACCTCAATATGGTTAATCACGTATTGCTCCATCAGCATGGACCTGACACTCTTTGAGAGGTTGGTCATATCCTCAAACGAATGGGCTCCTTTTTTCCACAGCCATTCAAATACCTGATCGCCACGGTAAGCCTGATCCCCCCTCTCCAGGAAAAAAGACCTCAACTCTTCCCTTGTTAAAGCTCTGATGTCTTTCTTTTGGATAGCCTCCATTGTTTGAATTAACTGTTCCTTGGTTTGCTCCTCAAGAAGAGGATAAAGGGTCTGTTTATCAGGATTGCTTATATAATCAGCATCGCATCTCCATAGGAGTAAAAGCGGTACCCTTCGAGGATGGCCTCCTTATAAGCCCGTTTCATAAGATCATGACCCATAAAGGCTGAAACCATCATCAGCAATGTAGATTTCGGCAGGTGGAAATTGGTGACCATAGCGTTGGCAATGCTGAACTCATAGGGTGGGAAAATAAATTTATTTGTCCATCCATCAAAAGTATTGAGCATATGTTCGGATGAGACTGCACTTTCGAGACCCCTCATTGCGGTAGTTCCCACGGCACATATTCTTCTCTTCCTGTTCTTCGCTGTATTGACAATTTCGGTAGCACGTTCATCAATGACCAGCTCTTCGCTGTCCATTTTATGTTTGGATAAATCTTCTACTTCTACGGGGTTGAATGTTCCCAATCCTACATGCAGTGTAATTTCAGCAAACTTGATCCCTTTAATCTCAAGACGTTTCAGCAGGTGCTTTGAAAAATGAAGTCCGGCAGTAGGAGCAGCTACTGCGCCTTCATGCTTGGCATAAATAGTCTGGTAACGCTTTTCGTCCTCGGGTTCAACGTCCCTTTTTATGTATTTTGGCAAAGGTGTCTCACCTAATTCTCTGAGTTTTCTTCTGAAATCTATGTAGGCACCATCATAAAGAAAACGAAGCGTACGCCCACGAGAAGTGGTATTGTCTATAACCTCAGCTACCAGGCTTTCATCTTCTCCAAAATAGAGTTTATTTCCAATACGTATCTTTCGGGCAGGATCAACCAGCACGTCCCACAGCCGCTGTTCTTCATTCAGTTCACGTAATAGAAACACTTCAATCCTCGCCCCGGTTTTTTCTTTGTTCCCAAACAATCTTGCCGGAAATACCTTGGTATTGTTTAACACCATCACATCATCCTCGTCAAAATAGCTGATAAGATCTTTAAACATCTTATGTTCGATCTTTCCTGTTTCCTTGTGAACGACCATCAATTTGGATTCATCCCTGTGCTCTGAAGGATACTCGGCCAATAATTCATTTGGAAGTTCAAAATTAAAATGTGATAATTTCATAGAAGAATGTTTAGTCTATTAAAAAATCCTGTAGGCTTTAAAACAGTATGCCGAATTTTCACCGGGATTCTGGTATGCAGGATTGATTTAAAAGCTGCAAATATACGACCTGGCAACAGGCCTTGTCAAGTAAATAGATGATTAAATCAACCGGCTACATGGCGAATTTGAAAATTAAGTCTTTTCAGATCATCCCAGAAGTCTGGATACGACTTGGAAACCACGGCGGCATCTTCTATAAATATATCTGTTTTTAGGGCCAGTGGCGCAAAGGCCATAGCCATCCGATGATCATTGTATGTCGCTATAGATACGTCAGATTTGATCGAATCCCCAGGAGCCAGTTCAAGGTGGTGATCTGAAACCTCAATGCGTGCCCCAAGTTTAGAAAGCTCCGTCTTTAGAGCTTCCAGCCGGTCAGTTTCCTTGATTTTTAAGGTGTGGAGCCCTGTTATATGGCAACCCATACCCAGGCCAAAGCAGTTTACTGCAATGGTCTGTGCAATATCAGGCGCATCGGCCAGATGAAATTTCAATAAGGTATTTTTATCCTTCTCTGATTTAACAGGATTGGCTAGTTTTCTTAGGTGCAAGGTCTGATCTTCGAATTGGGATTCTACCCCAAAGCTACGGTATAAATCTGCCAGTACCCGATCCCCTTGCAAACTTTCGGCACTATATGAAGTGAGTTCCAGATGGGTTCCTATTTCACTGAAGGCCGCAATGCTGTAAAAATAGGAAGCAGAACTCCAGTCAGATTCCACGCGTACACTTTTAGGTAAAACAGTATCCGCCGGCTCTACACGGATTTTATTTCTGGAAAATGAACTGCGGATTCCAATTTCTTTTAAAAGTGAAAGCGTCATTTTAATATAAGGCACTGAAGTAATCTCCCCTATGAGTTCCAGTTCCAGGCCCTCCTTCATACCAGGTGCTACCAGGAGTAATGCAGAAATGTACTGACTGCTGATATTGGCAGGCAAACTCACATTTGATTTCTCAAGCTTTTTTCCTCGGATACGCAAGGGCGGATAACCTTTATTTTTCTCATATTCGATGTCGGCCCCTAATTGGCGGAGTGCATCAACCAGCACCTTAATGGGCCTTTCCTGCATGCGTGAAGATCCCGTCAGGGTAACCTCAACTCCTTCGCGTGTAGCGAAGTAAGCGGTAAGAAACCTCATGGCCGTACCCGCGTGATGAATATCCACGGTTCCAGTCCTGACCTTCAGTCCTTTCCTCATTACTTTTACATCATCTGCATTGGAAATGTTTTCTATTTTGAGTTGTGGATAAAGTGCCTGGAGGAGGAGTAATCTGTTCGACTCACTTTTGGAACCTGTGATACTGATCCTGGAATGCTTAACTGGAGCTGGCGGCCCTGAAAGATGAAGTGTCAATGAGATAATATTTTGATTTTTCCTTTATGTACCCGCCGTTTTTCACAGGATTTACAAAGGTACTCTTATTTGAGTTTTTTATTGTCCTGGTGTCTTTTGTGATCTCGCCTGGTTTTCAATTCCAGTTTTTTGTCAAATGCATCCTGCAGGTTAATTCCAGTTTGATTCGCCAGGCAGAGGACTACGAAAAGTACATCGGCCAATTCTTCTCCGAGATCTTTATCCTTGTCTGAAGGTTTTTCACTCTGCTCTCCGTACCTGCGCGCAATAATCCTGGCAACTTCTCCTACTTCCTCAGTTAGTTGAGCCATATTGGTAAGTTCATTAAAATAACGAACTCCGTGGGCTTTGATCCATTCGTCTACGGCTCTTTGTGCATGGCTTATATTCATAGATCTTTCATTTTAGTATCAATCACGATGGTCACAGGACCGTCGTTCAGTAAGGCAACTTTCATATCAGCACCGAAAATCCCGGTTCCTACATCTTTCCCGAGGTCGAGTTCAAGCTGCTTTACAAAATTCTTGTATAAAGGAATGGCCACCTCAGGTTTTGAGGCTCTGATATAAGAAGGCCTGTTTCCTTTTTTTGTACTCGCATGAAGGGTAAACTGACTAACCACGATAGCATCTCCATCTACCTCCTTCAAAGATCGGTTCATCACCCCATCCTCATCGTTGAAGATACGTAAATTGGAGATTTTATTTGAAAGCCAGGTGATATCTTCCCGGGCGTCGGCATCTTCAATACCTAACAGAATAAGAAGTCCCTCTTCAATTTCTGCAGTCCTTTCCCCATCTACTGTAATATGTGCCCAGGCCACCCTTTGTATTACTGCTCTCATTCTTTACTATATTTCCAGGTTCTCCTCCATCCTACCCATCATAATCATCAAAACGATAAGTATCCTCTTCACCACTCACCATTTGCAGGTAACTTTTGTACCTGCTCCAGGAAACCTCATCAGCTTCCAAAGCTTTTTTTACAGCACATTGAGGCTCATCAATATGCAAGCAATTGTTAAACTTACAATCCTGTTTCAGGGCAAAGAATTCAGGAAAATAATCGCCGATTTCCTCTTTCTCCATATCTACAAGACCAAAGCCCTTGATACCAGGCGTGTCAATAATACTGGCGTCGAAACTAAGATCGTACATCTCTGCAAAAGTGGTTGTATGTTGTCCCTGTAGGTGTTGTTCTGATATCTCAGCTGTTTTTAATTCCATAGAAGGTTCTATTGCATTGATCAGGGTCGTTTTACCTACTCCTGAATGCCCCGCGAACATGCTGGTCCTACCAATCATCATTTCTTTGACCTGATCTACATTTCTGCCTGTTTTGGCAGAAATCCCAAGGCAGGTATACCCAATTTTTCTGTATAGTGCTGCTAGGTATTTAACTTCAGCGAGCTCATCCTTGTCATAGGAATCGATTTTGTTAAAGAGCAGTACCGTTTTTATATCGTAAGCCTCTGAGGTTGCCAGAAACCGGTCTATAAAAATGGTGTAGGTTTTGGGTTTATTGAGCGTAATCATCAGAAATACCAGATCAATATTTGCCGCAATTATATGGGTTTGTTTTGAAAGCTTAACGGATTTCCTGATGATATAATTGGTTCTCTCCTCAATATCATAGATTACCCCTAAAGTGGCGTCCCCGGTTTGTTCAAGATCAAAATTAACCACATCCCCGACGGCAATCGGATTGGTACTCTTAATACCCTTCATCCTAAACCTGCCCTTGATGCGGCAGTCATAAATCTTACCCTCAGTGGATTTAACAGTGTACCAACTCCCGGTGGATTTATAAACCGTACCCTTCATTGTTGTTCATATCTCCCTGCAAAGAAACGATAAACCAATGAGACATTAAATTATCTTTACTGTGCTAATTTTTAATCCTTAATAAAACTTAAATACCATGAAGAAAAGTATTTTTTTATTTTGTTTAGCCTTCTTCCTTGGAACTGCACTGCAGGCCCAGGAATATCATGTAATTACCAGTGTAGAATCTATTGTCCCTAATGGTCTGGGCAGGTCGAGAATTATAAATTCGCTTGAAGACAAGGATTACAACGAGTTTACCAGTGTACAAACAGATGAAGACAACACCAGAAACAAGTCGGACCGCCGCGATATAAGAGTAAAGAATTTCGAGGAGACCAAACTCCTCAACTTTTATAATCTCGGAGGGATACGGTTTCAGAATATTGCTGCCAATGACTCTATGATTACCTCAATGATTAATTCCATGATCGCCGATGGCTGGGATTTGGCTTTTGTAACCAGTGCAGTGGAAAGCGACAGTGGAAAAGATGACGGACAGGGAATTTTTATCACCCGATATATCTTTAAGAGATAAGTCCTCGTTCAGAGTTTTTCAATTACAGGATTCTATCAGTATTCAATGTATTTATTTGGTAAAAATTCTGTAAATTAGATACCCTTATTATAAAATAATCAATAACCAAAAACCGCAAAATGAAAAAACTAAAACTATTGATTCTGAGCCTCTGCCTTGTCTTCTTCACCCAGGTTAGTGCTCAGGAAACTATCACCAATGAATCTGTGATTCAGATGGTAGAATTGGGCTTCGACGACTTTATGATCATTGACAAGATTAACAATTCTGATGTGAAATTTGATGCCTCCATCTCAGCGCTGGGTAAAATGAAAGAAGCCGGTGTCTCTTCAGAAGTACTTTCTCTTATCATGGCCAAATCGAGACAGAACACCAAATCAAAAACAGGAATTTATTACACCAATTCACAAGGGGATCAGGAACTCATTCAACCCAGTGTATTTTCAGGGTCCAATTCAAATGCAGCTGCCCAAAAGTTAGTATCAGGCCTTATCAATTCAAAGGAAAAGGCCCAACTCCCGGGGATTCATTCCAACAATGTCTTATCTACCAGCTCTCCTGAATTTACATTTATCTTCGATCCCAGTTCCAGCGATGTTGATAATATGCAAAACAATCAGGGAGCGGATACGGGAATATTTAATTGGTGGTTCAGAACAGCCAGCAGCCCAAATGAATTTGTTTTGGTAAGGCTTACCGTAAAAGATAGAAAGAATTTACGCGAAGTAGTGACTGGTAAAAATAGTTGGATCTCTAGTAGTAGTGGAATTGATCCGAAATACGCATTAAATTTTAACATAGAGACTCTGGAGGGGCACAAATTTAAAGTAACTCCGGATGCCTTAGAACCCGGAGAGTACTGCTTTATCTATCAGGGGGCGGTACCACAGGGAAGGGATAACCAGTCGGTTTTCGACTTTTCCATTCAATAGCATTACAAAAGCCCTGTCATGACAGGGCTTTTTTTATGATTATTAAGTGAGCTAATCCTTTATATAAATTCGGCCTCCGGCCAGGGTATTTTTATTCACATTTTTTGGATTGCCGTAAACATATACGTCGCCCCCGGCTCTAACGTTGATGTCCACTTCATCTGAAGCACTAAGTGAAGCTTCTCCACCGGCAAGAATCTTGACAGAAGTTGTTGATGTTTTAAGTTCCTGTCCTTCAAAAATACCTCCAGTAGTGAGAACAATAAACTGGTTTCTGGCAAGTCCGGACGCTTCAATTATTCCACCGGTAACGGCCCGAATATCTACATGATCGACTTCCAATCCGACCTTTATCTGAGCTCCTTCCTGTGCTTTTATTGTAATTCTGTCCTTTTCGACTGTTTCATTGCATACAATCTTAGCCCCTTCATTCCCGTCAATTATATCGATATCAGTATAATACACCTCAATGAAAGTATCCTCTCCCTGAAATTTCTTTTCGAGTTGCATCCGGAGTTTCAAGACGCCGTCTTTGTTTACAAATTTGATGTCATCCACATTTTTACCCTTAATCAGAATACGGTTTTCATTTGATTTGATCAGGTTTACCTCGATCAGGTCGTACACCTTAATTTCATCAAATTCCCCAACTTCTTTGTCGACGATCCGTTGCGAAAAACTCATTGTAGAGATGAGCAGGGCAGTAAGTAAAATAACTCTTTTCATAATTCAGTTTTAGTGTTTTCATAAAGACTCACCATAGTCTCATTTGTTACAGTATCAAAACACTTTTATGAATTAATGATCTTTTCCTGGTGGTTGATGGATTCCTGATGGATGGCTTTAAACATCTTAAGGACGAATTCCTCGCTTAATCCTTTGGCCTCCCCTTCCAGGATCATCTTACCCAGGATGGCGTTCCATCGGTTGGTTTGCAAAACAGCCACGTTGCGTTGTTTTTTCAAATCCCCGATGCCATCAGAAACCTGCATCCTTTTTCCCAGCATATCGATGAGCTGGTTATCGATGATATCGATTTGTGCCCGCAGGTTACTCAATTTGTTTTTATAATCTGCTTCTTCATCTGTTTCCTTTCTGATCTTCAGGTCTTCCATGATCTGTATAAGTCGTTTAGGGGTTACTTGCTGGGCTGCATCGCTCCAGGCGTTGTCAGGGTCGCAATGCGTCTCAATCATCAGTCCGTCAAAGTTGAGATCAAGGGCAGTCTGAGAGACGTCAAAAATCATATCCCGCTTCCCGGTGATATGTGAAGGATCATTGATCAAAGGCAGATCTGGAAATCTGGTCTGCAACTCGATGGCCAGCTGCCACTCCGGTATATTTCTGTACTTCGATTTTTCGTAGGTAGAAAATCCTCTGTGAATTACTCCTAACTTCCCTATGTTGGCCGAATGAAGTCGCTCTACAGCACCCAGCCATAGAGAAAGATCAGGATTTACCGGGTTTTTTACCAAAACGATCTTATCGGTTCCCTCGAGGGCATCTGCTATTTCCTGCACGATAAACGGACTCACAGTAGATCGCGCCCCTATCCACAAAAGGTCAATATCGTGTTCCAGGGCCAGTTCCACATGTGTCCGGTTGGCCACTTCTGTAGCTGTTTTTAAGCCCGTTTCATTTTTTACCTGCTGCAGCCATTTAAGGCCTATAGCCCCAACACCTTCAAAGTTACCGGGGCGTGTTCGCGGTTTCCAAATTCCTGCTCTGTAGTAATTGACATCTGTATCCTTGAGTTCATGAGCAATCTCTAAGACCTGCTTTTCGGTTTCTGCACTACAGGGACCGGCTATCACCAGGGGGTGAGAGAGCCCCAAATCATCTAACCAGCCTCTTAATTCTTTTGAATTCTCCATATTATCCTTGTATTTTATTCAGTGGTATTCCTTTTAATATCTCTTTTATTTTATTGGTATTCTCCATCTCTTTATAAATCCCTTCCATGTCATTGTCGAGTAATTTTTCTTTGAATGCCTCCAGGTTCTGTATGTATTCCTCGAGGGTTTCGATTACATTTACCTTATTCTGCTCAAATATGGGAGTCCACATGTCAGGGGAGCTTTTTGCTAACCTCACCGTGCTTTCAAAACCACTCCCGGCCATATCAAAGATATCGCGTTCATTCTTCTCCTTCTCTATTACGGTTTTACCCAGCATAAAGGAACTGATGTGGGATAGGTGTGATACGTAAGCTATATGTTTATCATGAGCTTCCGGGTTCATATACCTTATCCTCATCCCAATCCTGGAAAAAAGATCGAGGGCCTTTTCCTGTAGCTTAAAAGCCGTCTTTTCTACTTCACAAATAATGTTTGTCTTCCCCTGATAAAGACCTTCAATAGCGGCTTCAGGGCCTGAGAACTCCGTACCTGCTATAGGATGACAAGCAAGGAAATTTCTTCTTTTCTGATGTTGTGAAACAGACGAGCAAATCAGGGATTTAGTTGAACCCGCATCAATGACAAGCGCATCATCCTTTATCTTGTTGAGGAGATCAGGAAGGATTTTTACAGCGGCATCAACGGGGATCGCAAGAAAAATCAGATCTGCCCCCGCCAGCATAGATTCCTCTCCGATCTTATCAATAATGTTGAGTTTCAAGGCAGTCTCCAGATGCTCCGGGTTATGATCCAGACCAAAGACCTCTGCTTCGGGTAATGCCTTTTTCAAGTCTTTAGACATTGAACCTCCTATCAAACCAATACCTATGATTCCTATTTTCATTTCTGATGTTTAAATCGTGTAATAGCCTCTTCGATCTTTTCGGTTTTTACGCACAGGGAAAATCGGATATAACCTTCGCCATTGCTCCCAAAAATGGTCCCGGGGGCAATAAAAATATCCTTTTCGTATAGAATTTGGTCTATAAATTCCTCGGCAGGTGGAGCCCCAGGGGGCAATTTTGCCCATACGAACATGCCTACTGCCCGGGGATCGAAGGTGCAGTTTAAGAGTCTCGCCAGTTCAAACATGTGCTGCCTTCTTGCTTCATAGATCTCGTCGAGTTTTTCAAACCAGTTTCTACCGCTTTTCAATGCGGCAATTGCTCCTTTCTGAATTCCGTAAAACATCCCGGAATCCATATTGCTCTTCACTTTTAATATGGCATTGATATGATCTGCCTTTCCAAGCACCATCCCTACTCGCCATCCTGCCATATTAAAGGTTTTACTCAGAGAGTTCAACTCTAAAGCGACCTCTGTGGCTCCTTCTATTTGAAGAATGCTTTTAGGGTTGGTCCCCAATACGAAACTGTACGGATTGTCATTGACCATCAGAATTTGCTTTTCTCTGGCAAAATCAACCAGTGCCTTCCATTGTTTTTCCGAAGCGACTGCCCCTGTAGGCATGTGTGGATAACTTACCCACATAAGTTTTACTTTGCTTAAGTCTTCCCTGGCAAGCTGTTCCAGATCGGGAAACCAATTCTGGTCTTCTTTCAGGTCATAAGTTACGGGAGTGGCCCCTACGAGACGGGTCACAGCCATGTATGTAGGATATCCGGGATTGGGAATCAGTACCTCATCACCGGGATTGAGGAATGCCATGCTAATATGCATAATCCCTTCCTTGGACCCCATTAATGGAAGGATATCAGTATCGGGATCGGCTTTTACATTGAATTTCTCCAAGTAGAAATCGGCTATAGCCTGCCGAAGCTCAGCTAAGCCCTGGTAACTCTGATACTGATGGGCCCCATTTTCAGAAATGGCTTCTGTTAATGTCCGGAGTACTTCAGGGGAAGGAGACAGGTCGGGACTGCCAATACCCATATTAATGATAGGTCTTCCATCAGCCATCAATTTACGTACTTCCTTTAATTTTCTGGAGAAGTAGTATTCTTCTATCGTTTTGAGTCTGTCTGCCGTAGCTATCATACCCTTACATTTTTATATTCTCCTAGCACGTTAAAATCCTCTGACATGATCTGTAGCAGCGACTTGGCTTTTGCAAATTGCTCGTAGTCTTCAAAGGTGACATCAACAAAAAAAGCATACTTCCAGGGCGTTTCAATGATGGGTAAACTCTGAATTTTGGTCAGATTTAAATTACAATCACTCATTACATTGAGTACTGTTGCCAGACTACCCCTTTTGTGGTCTGTAATAAATCGCAAGGATGCTTTGTTAATTTCTTCCCTTGGTAATTCCTTATTTACTGTTTTTACGATGATGAACCGTGTAGCATTGTTTTTAATGGTCTGAATCTCCGGAGCAATAATCTCTAGATCATAAAGTTCCGCCGCTACCCTTGGGGCAATTGCGGCTATCCCCGACAATTGGTCTTCCTGGATCCGTAGGGCCGTCTCGGCTGTATCAACATCTTCCACCATTTTAATATGGGGTTGGGTTTTAAGGTATTCCCTGCATTGCAGCAGTGCCATAGGATGTGATCGCACTTCGCGTATATCGGCAAGTGACTGCCCTTTAAGCCCCATAAGATGGTGATGAATATTCAGGTAATGTTCCCCTATAATATGTAGTTTATTTTCATAAACCAGGGCGTAATTGGGTATTATTGATCCCGCTATGGAATTCTCAATAGCCATGACCCCTTTATCTGCCTTTCCTTCCAAAAGCTCATCTACCAATCCATGGAAGGAGAGGCATTCTACCAAATCAATTTGGTCACCAAAATATTCCCTTGCCACCTGATAGTGGTTAGAACCCTTGATCCCCTGAATAGCAATTCGTTTTCTCACCTTTTTGTTCAAAAAAAAAGCCCCGACTTTAACGGGACTTGCTTTTATATGGTTTAACACTTATCTACAATAGTCCCTTGCCCCTTTGATAAAAGAAGTAAAAATAGAAACCATTCCAGAAATTGTTATGCGTCATTTTCTTATAAAACTGAGGCTAAGGTAATTATTAAAATGAAAAATAGATCCTTTGGCCAGTATTTTTTTTGATGTCTGCAATATTTAAAGGAAAACTGCGAATAATTTTTCAAACTAAGTCATATTCTGAGGATTCTTTAAATATTAAATTCTTGGTGGAAATAACAATTCGAGTATTAAGAATGCGATGGGCGAGTAAATAGGCCTTAGGTAGTATTCAATTTTAGGACACATTCTTTACTTTTACAATACCAAAGAGCAAGATATGTCGATCGTAGTCGAAAACCTCAGTAAATCATATAAAGGGCAGGTTGCTCTAAAAAATGTTTCTTTCAGTATTGAGAAAGGCGAAATAGTTGGTTTTCTTGGCCCAAACGGTGCTGGTAAGTCGACTCTGATGAAAATCCTCACAACCTATCTCAACGCCGATGAGGGTGAAGCACAGGTAAACGGATATCATGTCATCTCGGAGGCGAAACAAGTACAGAAAAGCATAGGGTATCTACCCGAAAATAACCCGCTCTATCTGGAAATGTATGTAAGGGAATATCTTTATTTTATTGCTGAGCTGCACTCGGTTTCCCGGGATTCGGTTAAGGACGTTATTACCCAGGTAGGCCTCGACAAAGAGGCCCATAAGAAGATCGGACAACTTTCCAAAGGTTACAGGCAGAGGGTAGGACTTGCGGCGGCCCTGGTCTATCAACCTGAGGTCCTTATTCTCGATGAGCCTACTACCGGTTTAGATCCCAACCAACTACTCGAAATCCGAAAACTTATCAGGGAAATTGGAAAGGACAGAACAATATTCCTATCCACCCATATCATGAAAGAAGTGGAGGCGGTTTGTGACCGGGTTTTGATTATTAATAAAGGGGAACTTGTTGCCGATCAGAAATTGTCGGCTCTCAGGGAAGGAACCGAGCAGATCATTGAAGTTGAATTTGATTACAGGGTTGAAGAAGCCTTTTTGATGAAACTTCCGCATGTTACCCATGTTAAAAATACAGTCGGTTTTGTCTATGAGATCACCTTTAGTCACGAAAAGGACATGAGAGCGGTAGTATTCGACTTTGCACATGACAACAAGCTGAAAACGCTTCAACTTAGCCGGAAGAACAAAAACCTGGAAAGTCTTTTTACGGAACTTACCGGAGCGTGAATTTCTTCCCTATTCAGGGATATATGTGACCTTTTCCGCTGCTACGGAATCTATTTTTTTTCGAGAAAAATAGACTGGAAAATACTGATCCTTTGCCCATGGCTCAAAAAGGTTGTCGTAGAAGGGGCTGTTTGGATCCCCGGACTGACCTGGGCTATTAGTACCTACCGCTTCGTCCCAGTCACCTGTGTTTACGATCATTCTGAATGAGGCACCGCTGCTCTGCCTGTTTTTGTTTCCTGTAGATCCGGGGGTATACCCATTCCCCCCACGTGGAAGCGGCCCCAGGTTGAGGGAATCTGCCCAGGACTGATTCACCGCTCTCGCCAGAGGATGTGTCATATAGGTATGTTTATAATTCGCCTGCCCGTATTTCCAATTCTCAATTTTATCTCCCAGGTCTTTTTGCAGTAATTCAATACCTGATGAGAATGCCTTTGCAAGGAATTGATCTCTGGCCTCTTCAGCCTGGGGTCCAAACTTTGTGGCAGGATTTAGCATCCAGTCTATGACTCGTTTCATTTGCAGGTCTTCAATCACTCCTTTTGCCTTTGATGGGATGAACCTTTCTTCTGCCATTCGTTTCAATTCCTTTTCAAAGGCAACGTATATTCCGGCTTCAATGCTCCCTGGCAAGAGCTGGTGATCCCATGTGGACAATCGTTGACGTGCTTCTGCTGATTTCTCTTCTAACTCCAGGTCAGACAAAAGTGGGACAAGCATCCTGGCCGGTAAGGAAACATAGTCTACCTGAAGAGCCTGCATCTCCTGCATAGTAAATTTTTTACCTGAACTGAGAACTTCTTCTATGCGGTCGCCGCGATAGGGATCAGACCATGAATAGCCGATGGCGTCCCAATGTTTATAATCATCGGGAGTCACATTCTGGTTTGCCGTAGCTATATAACCGCGTTCCGGATTGACCTCATGAGGTTTCTCAATGATGGGCAGATATCCATCCCATTCGTATCTCCCGTCTCCGGGCACAGGAACCAGGCCACTGAAATTTCTTCGCACAGGAGCAATTCCTACGGCCTGCCATCCAATATTTCCTTCCTTATCAGCCCAAATCATATTTTCCCCGGGAATATGACTGTAGTCGCAGGCTTCCCGGAATTCTTCCCAGGTCTTCGCCTGATCCATACGTAGGGATGCCAAATAGGGTGAGCCCCCCGGTTCTAACCAGGCACATCTCACAGCGTAAGCTTTATAGTTGAGACTGTCTACAAAGGCCACAGGTCCGTGGCGTGTATAATTCAATTGCACTTCTTCAGCCTGTCTACCTTTTACGGGGATGGATTCTGTAATAGTCTCCATGGCCTCCCATTTTCCCTGATACCTGTACTCATTTAGGTTTTCCGGGTTGAGGTCATAAACGTAAAGATCTTCCCCATCCGTCCGAAAGACCGTAAGGCCCCAGGCTCCATGCTCATTGTGACCTATGGAAATACCGGGAATTTCCGGCTCCCCACCCCCGATTACGTTCCAGCCGGGGGCCACCAAATGCGTCATATATCTGAGCGAAGGCACGGCTATGGTTCGGTGGGGATCGTTGGCCATCAGGGTATGCCCATCAGCCGTCATTGATTCACTTAAAACCCAGTTATTGCTACCAATTGATAAGGAATCATAAACATCAACTTTTTCTTCTTCAAAAAAGGCTGTAGCACCAGATCTCCTGTAAGCAGGATCAATATCTTCCGGTAAGAACCGGACAGATCTCCGGTAGGCGAAGTACAATTCCAGGATTTCCTCACTGAGCAGGGAAGTATTTATGGCAGGGTCCATTTCCAAAATTGGATCTTTCGGATGAAACCAGTACAAATCTTTAACTGCATCCACCCCAATTTTATCAACAGCCATACCTACTTCAAGTTCGGCTCCAATGTTGCCCAACAGTCCCTGATGACGTGATATAACCACCTCAGGGGTCCATCTTTGGGGAAGAATGTTGAGCATCTTAAACTCGATAGGCAGGGAGTCAGGATTATCCAGGGCCTCTTCAATATAGGCATTAACCCCATCTGTATAAGCTGTGATAATCTCTGCGCCCCGATCGTGATAATGATTAAATTCACGGGTTAAATCCCCACGGTATTTAAAGAGTCGGGTTCCGATATCCCTCTTTAGTTCACGTTCTCCCAGTATTTCTGCTACGGTCCCCGTAGCCTGCCTCCGCCAGATCTCAAACTGAAAGAGTCGGTCTTTGGCCGCGGCATAGCCCTGTGCAAAAAACAAGTCGTGTTCATTAGCCGCATAGATATGGTTGATTCCCCATTGATCCCGGACAATTTCAACAGGTTCCTGAAGACCCTCGAGAAGTACTTGTTCTGAAGGGTTAGATTTACAGGAAAGGATGATTCCTGAAATAACAAAAAACATGAGAATTGGGAAAACCCTGAAATACCATGATGCACAAGACAATTTGTGGTTTGCTGATTTATTCATTGCTATGTTTTGTAATGGAATGGTGAATAAATATTAAAGTTAATTCCTCATTCCTCAGTTTCACTATCCGGGAAATGATCTTTTTACAACGGTTATTCCACCATAATAAAGGAGACAATGGCCTCTATCAGGCCACTCATAAGAGGCAGAGTGGGATTATTATACGACTCAATATTTTCCATCCGATCCATAGGTGCCTCTTTTAAAACATGATTCATTCCATCAATTATGACCTTCTTTGCTTCTGGTTTTGCACTGACCAGCATTTCGGCGTCCTTAACTTTTACCTGAATGTCAGTGGTTCCCTGGAGAACAAGGACAGGGCAATCGAGTTTAGCAATCTCTTCTGCCGGATTGTACTTAAACCAGGAGATCAGATAAGGTTGTACGCTTGGCCTGAAAAGTGAATTTAGCATAGGATTGATGCTGTCTACGGTCTGGCCCTGTTCAAGTGTTGTTATTATAGGATCGGTCATGGCAGTAACCGCAGGAGGTTGCGGACTTAATTGTTCCCTGAGAATATCGGCAGCAGGTCTACCGACACCGGCAAGAGAGATAAATTTATCCGCCTTAACTCCATTTGCAGCGATCATTCCGATAAGTGATCCTTCACTATGCCCCAAAATAACCAGTTCGTCAAACCTGGGATCGTTTTTGAGTTGGGTACTCCAGGCCTGAGCATCCTCAATATACGTTTCGAACCGGAGATCCTTTTCCGCAGTCATAGCTGATGCACTTGCTCCTATCCCTCTCTTGTCAAAACGCAAACTGGCAATTCCGTTTTCTAAAAAACCTTCTGCCAGCATTTTAAGTGAATTATTGGTCATCATGGCGTTATTGCCATTGCGATCTGTAGGCCCTGAACCCGCGATAATAAGTACTACAGGAAATTCACCCTGGCCTTCGGGTACTATCAAGGTACCGTTAAGCGTACCAGTTTCAGTTTTAATTTCAATTTCTTCTTCAGCCTGTGCCAAAAGAATTGTGCTTGTAAAGAAAATCAAGGAAAATAAGAGGAGTCGTGTATTCATTTTTATTAAACGATTAGAAAAGACCGGTGATGGTCTCGTTAGTATCGATAGAAATATATTCAGCAGAAGGTGTAGCAGGTAAGCCCGGCATTCTGAGGATATTTCCCGCAATGGGAATAATAAATCCTGCCCCGGTTGCTATTTCGAACTCACGGATATTTATGTTGAAATTCTCAGGTCTCCCCAGTTTCTTCTCGTCATCACTCAGGCTTTTCTGAGTCTTGGCGATACATACCGGGAGTGTCCCATACCCCATGTTCTCATAGCGCTTCATTTGTGCCTTAGCCTTGTTTGTCAGGATTACGTTTTTTGCCCCATAAATAGTACTGCAGATTTTCTCCATTTTTTCACGGATAGAATCGTTCAGGCTGTAGGTGGGGGTAAACTTGGTTTTACAGCTTTCTGCCGCCTCAACAACCAGATCAGCCAGATCCACACAGCCTTTTCCCCCTTCGGCCCAGCCATAGCTAAGGGCTGCCGGAACCCCAAGTTTACGGCAATGCTCTAGGAGTGTTATTTTCTCTGCCTCGGTATCGCTACTAAATGCGTTGATAGAAACAACTATCGGAATTCCAAAGCTTTGCAAACTCTTTACATGTCTTTCAAGGTTGGGCATACCTGCTTGCAATGCTTTAACATCTTCCTGAGTTAACTGGTCGAGGGGCATACCCCCGTGGTATTTTAAAGCCCTGATCGTTGCCACAAGTACTACTGCCCTGGGCGATAGCTCTGCCTGCCGACATTTAATATTGAGAAATTTCTCCGCTCCCAGGTCGGCACCAAAGCCGGCTTCAGTGACTACATAATCCCCTAAACTCAATCCCATTTTAGTAGCCAGAATAGAATTGGTCCCCTGGGCTATATTAGCAAAAGGACCCCCATGAATAATGGCCGGATTTCCCTCCAAGGTCTGAACGAGATTTGGTTTTATTGCATCCTTCAATAAGACCGCCATTGCTCCCTGTGCGTTAAGGTCCCTTGCATAAACAGGCTTTCCTACCCAGGTATTCCCTATATAGATATTAGCGCATTTCTCCTGTAAATCTTCCAGGCTCCTGCTAAGACAAAGGATGGCCATAATCTCAGAAGCGGCAGTGATGTTAAACCCTGTTTCCCTGGGTATACCTCCGGCTTTCCCTCCCAGAGCGGCAATAATATTACGCAGTCCCCTGTCATTCATATCCATACAG
Source organism: Muriicola sp. SD30 (assembly GCF_041205185.1). Taxonomy (NCBI): domain Bacteria; kingdom Pseudomonadati; phylum Bacteroidota; class Flavobacteriia; order Flavobacteriales; family Flavobacteriaceae; genus Muriicola; species Muriicola sp. SD30. The sequence continues at coordinate 413,162 of NZ_JBGEWB010000001.1, read as the reverse complement.
CGTTTCCAGAGCACAGTTCTGGGATCTATACCCAGATTGCGGGACTTGCTCTGAATATTATTGTCGATAAGTGCTGCGAGTAAATTGTTCGCCTTTTCAATGGCATGGAAATCGCCGGTAAAATGAAGGTTGATATCCACCATGGGTATCACCTGACTCCATCCTCCTCCGGCTGCACCTCCTTTAATACCAAAAACCGGACCCAGGCTGGGTTCACGCAGCACAATTACTGCTTTCTTCTTCCTGAGATTGAGTGCATCTCCCAGACCAATGGAAGTAGTGGTCTTTCCCTCTCCTGCAGGGGTTGGGGTTATCGCCGTAACCAGGATCAGGTTACCCTTATCCACAGCATCTTCCTTTATAAGATTCAAGGGCAATTTAGCCTTGTTAGAACCGTAATATTCCAGTTTATCTTCCGGGATGTTTAAAAAAGCTGCAATTTCCCTGATGTGTTTTTCCTCAACACTTTGTGCGATTTGTATGTCAGTCATTTTGAGTTTTAGTTATTGATTCTATTGAGCGTAGCATTTAGTAAATCGTAAATCACTTTTAGCTATTTAATTTTGTTTTATTCACTACAAATAAACTGGACCAAATCGTTTTGAACCGATTACAAGTCTTTATAATCCTACCCAAAAACTAATAACAACTTCTGGAGTATTGGTTTGTGGTATAAGCGTAGATCGATAGCAATTTCATCACATTCTGGTTATTATCGAGATCGTACTCTTATTCCTCCAATGATACAGGTGCCCAGGCCGGCGATTCATTTCTAATCTTTGTGTTGGTTAATCGCCTTTTTTCATTGTTTTCTATATTGATGATATAAATATCGTAGTTATTACCCGTTCCCGCGGTATAGGCGATCCACTTTCCATCCGGCGACCAGGAAGGCGAATAACAGTCGAGGGTATCTTGGGTAATATTCCTGATATCTTTTCCTTCTGCATCCATCACAAAAATTTCAAAACTATCCCCCTCAGGACCGTAAAAGGCAATTTGATTTCCATCAGGAGAATATACAGCACCGGAATCGTATCCCGGTTTATCGGTTATTCGAGTTACCTCACTCCCATCTGCTTTCATCCTGAAGATCTCCCCGTTTGCTGCATGGGTAGTATCATTTAAATCGCGCAACTGCCGGGTAAAAAGAAGATGTTGTCCATCAGGAGACCATGCCGGACTTTCTTCATAATCTGCATTATCTGTAAGTGCTGTTAAATCGCTGCCGTCTATCTTCATTTTATAGACAGAACGACTCTTCTCGTTTCGATTGCTCATAAATACGATTTGAGATCCGTCTGGAGAAACTACGGGCAGCACATCCTCGCCTTGATGGTCCGTCATCCGGATTGCTGTGTCCTTTTTCAGATCAAAGACATAAAGCTCAGGATTTCCATCTCTGTTGGAATAGGCGATGATCTTACTTCCGTCAGGGAACCAGGAAGGACCGTACTCCATGGCAGGATTATTAGTAATATTCCTAAGATTACTGCCTTTCACATCCATCAGATAGATCTCGTTGTTCCCGTCTCGATTCGTATTAAAAGCAATGGTGCCTGAGGGTTTATTATCGGGTATTTTCATTTTCTTTTCTTCCGTTTTACAGGACGACAGAACAATCAACCCGAACAAGTAAAAAAAGACCGATCGATAAAACAAAAAGGATATCACTTTAGACCAATGAGTAGACCCTGGATTCATATGTCGAAATTTCCCTTAAAATATAAAAAAAGGACGGACAGAGGAATAAAATACTTAGGGAAGTGAGTTTAATCTTCCCTGTACTCAATAGAATAGTTCTTATTTAAGAGAGTTATTCAATGACCAAATTCCTGTTCCTCGGATATTTTACAACATACTTTAAAGTAAAGACTCTTTCCTCATTGGGATTAAGCCTGAGTTCCCATTTGATCTCCCCCGTTTGGGTATTGTGCTTGCCTCCTGAAAGTTCATCGACCTCCACTTTGATCTCGTCACGTACTGAAACAGGTACCTGATCTAGCAACAGCATGTTGATGGACTGTGATTTGTTGTTCTTAACTGTGATCTTCCAGGCCCTGGATTCTTCCTTTCTGGTTCCCACAAATTTCTTGGAGCTAAAATCAGTGATCTTTTCCCGATTCACCGAAACACTCTTATCTCTCCCCAGGGATATATCGAGAGTATCAGAGGCATAACGAACATCTAGCACGGTCTTGCCCACAAAAGTATTCTCGAAAAATATATTGGCTTCCCCTTCAAGCAGGTTGTACTTCTCCCAATCCTTGATGCTGCTGATCAGGTAGGCCTCTTTTTCGATTTTTGGGATGCTGAAGTACTGGTAAGTAGCCGGCAACGCATAGTCTGCCATGGTTACTGTGTACATCTTATTATCCGAGTTCACCGTATATGGTAGATCTATCAAAAAGTCGACCGTAGTCTGGTTCTCCACCTGCTGCAAGGGAACTGATTTAATCTGGGGCTCCATGCTGGCATCGGCAACCATCTCATTTCGCATGGCTCTTTTTTCCTTCCCGCTGTACCCGACCACTACTACTTCTTCTAAGGTTTGTGCATCTTCGACTAAAGTGACATTCATTACAGACCTGCTGATGGGCAATGTTTTTCTTTCAAAACCTAAATATGAAAACTCCAGACTATTTGCATTAGAGGGCAATGCCAGAGAAAAGTACCCATTAAAATCAGTAGTCGTTCCAATAGAACTTCCCTGCACTATCACCATTACTCCCGGTAAAGGCTGATTTTGGCTATCGCGGACAACTCCCGACACCTCATTTACGGATAGATTATACACCGGAGGACGGGTATTATAATCCAGGAAATAGGTTTGCATTTCCGGGGCGGTACCGGAAATATTCGGATTTGCAGAAGACAGGCGGAGATTCACATACTTCCAGTCTATTTTGGTATCCTGCTTTACATTGGCTTTGTATACCAGAGATACAGCTTCGTTTACATTGGTAGATCGTATATCGTAAGAAGGGAACCAGCCTGCATTGTTAACTACATAGGTCAGTTCAAGATTAGACCGTGTGGCCCTTTTTGCCTCCATTTTTACAAGAACCTCCCCGTTGGCATATTCCTTCTTTCCGGTAAGTGTATTGATCTGATTTTGCAGATCCCGTTCTTGCACGTATAAATCGTCTAAGGTCGCTTTCCTATCCAGTTCCTTTAGTTTTATGGCCGTGAGTTGGGTGCTGTAATAGTCCGCAGCCGACTTTAATGTGGCTGCAGTTAGGGTCTGATTTCCACCTATGTTCTTGTTGGCTTGAAGAAAAACGATCTCCTCGGTAAGGATATCAAGATAAGTGCGTTCTCTTTTAATTTTGTTCCGCACTAGCTCCAGCTGGGTTTCAAGGGTTTTGAGTTCTTTGCTTTTATCTAATTTCTCCAGGTAGTTCTGTTGCTGGTTAACCGAGAGTACTGTCACATTACCATCGGCTTTGAGTTGCAGGCTTTTGCCATTGATAAAGGGTGAAAGATCAGTAAATTTCAATATACTGGTCCCCGAAGGGATATCCACAGCTTTCTTTCTGGTGATCTGTGCCCCTTCTATAAATACGGTGACATCTTTAACGGTGGTTTTGACTTCAATTTCCCTGGGTTCCTGGGCAAATACCATTCCCATAAATAAGAGAAAGGATATCCTTATTGTCCATTTTAAATTCATGTAATTCTGTTTATTGATTGCTTTTTCAATTTTTCAAATATCGGGCCAATTAATTTTACTTCGCATTTAATTTACGGTTGTCATGTGAGTAGTCGGGCACAGGTGATCATTCCTATAAGAAGGACAAGGATCAGCGATAATCGTTTAAACTTGCTTTGTGGAATATACACCAGTATTTTTTTTCCAATATAGGTTCCCAGAATTCCTATAAGGAGTAAAAAGGGCACATATTTGAGATCGTGGTTATGGATATATCCATTATTGTAGTAGACCAGGGTTCGGGTAAAATCGATCATAAAATCAATAAAGGCGGAGGTAGCGATAAAAACGCTTTTCTCCATGTTGAAGGCTGCCATAGTAAGTCCCCTGATCGCCCCGCCTGTTCCCAGCAGGCCTGCAGAGAAACCGGAAATAGCACCTCCAAGAATTGAATTTTTTTTAGTTGGGGAAATGATCAATTCTCTTTTGATCAGAAAAAGTAAACTAAGACCTATCAGAAATATTCCCAGTAGCAATTCAAGAAGGAAGGTCTTCAAAAAATTAGAAAGTATTCCGCCAAACACCACAAATAAGACTGATGGGATTCCGAGATAAAGAATTAAAGACTTGTTAAGTCCCTTTTTAAATAGAAAGATCTTACTCAGATTACTGGAGAGGTGGAAAATAGCGGTCAGCCCTAGAACACTGTAAAAATCAAAATAGAAATTCCCAAGGGGAACAAAAAATACTGAGGAGCCAAATCCTCCTATCGTTCCGAGAATTTCAGCCAGAAGCGCGAGAAACAAGAAAAGGGTATTGATCTTCATGAAAGTGAGATTATCACATTCCCGGTTTTATGTCCTTTTTCCACATAGCGGAAGGCCTCTGGAATTTGTTCAAAAGGGTAGATCCTGTCTATAACTGGCGTGAAATGCCCTTCTTCTATCAAATTTACCAATAGCCGTAAGCTTCTCATGATATTTGGTGGATATGGAAATTTGACTTTCCTACCCTTGTTAAAAGGTACACTTTTGAAAATTGCAGTCAAAAGGGAATATCCAACATTTTGACTCCAGGGTCCAAGTTCAGACGAAATATAGGCACCGTCGGGCAAAAGAAGGTGTTTGCATTTGCCGAAGGTACTTTTTCCGGCAACGTCAAATACGGCGTGATATGTTTTATCCGATTGTGTAAAGTCTTCCTTTTGCCAGTCTATAACCTCTATTGCCCCTAATGATCGGGCCAATTCAATGTTTTCTGTATTGCATACAGCCGTAATTTTCATGCCCAAATACTGCAATAGTTGTAAGGCTGCTGTACCTATTCCCCCTGTCGCTCCATTTACCAGCACCTGGTCTCCGGGATTCAGAGTGATCTTGTTGATTATATTATAAGCGTAATGCATGCCTTCTATACACCCTGCAGCTTGTTGCATATTAATACTCTGTGGCACCTTGGCAAAAGCGATAGAGGGCTGAAGGAGCAAGTATTCAGCATAGGATCTTAGTCCGGAATCAGCAAACCCGAAGACCTTGTCCCCCGGTTTATAGTAGGTGACCTCATTACCTGTTTCAATAACTTCTCCTGAAAATTCCGTTCCAAGAATTGGGTTTCTTGGTTTAAACAGACCCATGGACAAGCGCATAATAGCTGGTTTGGCCCTTATATTGGCGCAGTCTGTCCTGTTAACTGAAGTGGCAATCACTTTTATCAGTAGCTCCCTGGAATTTGGGACTGGTCTGGGGATCTCCTCAAGCTGCAATACATCAAGTGGACCGTATTTTCTATATAGAAAGGCTTTCATTTCTTTTCTTATCCAACTTATTTCCTGTCCTTCAGAGGAATCACAAATTTAAGTCCGGACCAGACCTCATTTACTGAACACACTTTAATATCGACCAAACCATGCTTTATTCCAATTTTGCGAACTGCATTCCCATCAAGGTCGGTTTTACGCCTGGCCGCCTTTTTAGGCCAGGAGATCCATATCATTCCTTTTTGCTTCAGCTGATCCCTTAAACCCGGAAGTTCTTTATCCAAAGTCATGGCATCGGTTGCGAAATAATGAACAAAATCAACTAAAACAGTCTCATCTTGAGCATATTCGACATCATTTGGCAAATCGAAAAAGAAATCTTCATATGGAGATGGTTGATGGAGAATTCTGATCACAAATCCCGTTTTAAGTCCAAGTTTGCGTACTAGGGATGTCCCTGAATATCCCGATTGTGACTTAATACCCATAATTTCTTACCCTAGAAATTAAAGTCGAGCCACAACTTCCATTCCTCCCCTTTCTTAACCCAAAGCAGAAAATAAAGTCCCTGGCCACCGGTATCGTAAATACCGACTTCGTAAACAATCTGATTATTGACCTGGATGATCTTCTGTGGAGTGAGGTCAATGCTATACGAATCGTTTTTCATGTAGCCATAGGCGTCGGCAATTTGCATACCAACATACTCTACCCCTTTATAAAAATAACGCCCTTCGCCGGCAAAAACATTTTTTGCGATCAGATCTGGCCGGTGCTGGTTAGAATATAATTCCCAGGAAGAGCGCAATAGCCCGATTTCCGTTTTACTATTTTCTGTTACGCCCGATTTTGGTGCGATCGCCTCAAAGACCTTTACCCAACTTTCACTTTTCTTCCAGCCAATAATACTGTGAAAGGCCGTTCCTTTATCCGTTGTATATATCCCATGAACAAATAATTGTCCGGGATATAGTTGAAAATAGGCCAGTGTATCATATTTTGTTATTTGGTCTGATCCAGTAAGTTCATTCCATGCTGCTTTGATGGACGGCTTACCTATATGCAGGGTTTCATTAACAATAAGGCCACTGATCTCAGTATAGGGCAATTCAGATCCTTGTTGTTTCTGTAGCGTTTTTAACCAGGTTTGTTGTAGTTTGTAAGTTGCTGTTCTCGAATTTTGATCCTGACTATAAGCTTTATTAACCTTGAGACCAATGAGACTTAATAATATCATTAGGAACATCCCTTTCCTTATACAATTGAGTACAGTTCTGATGTAAATCTGCAGTGTCACTAAAAATTCATTTTGTTATTAAAAGTACTGAATATTTACAAACCTTCCGGATAGCGCGTGATTATGGAGTATGCTGGTTAAACAACGTCATCAGAGAAATTTCTATTTCTTAATTTACAATCAATTCACTAAAAAAAACGAATCTTCCTGTAACAATCGGTTTTTTTGGACGTCTTTTAACCACAACTACTAACCAATGCGAAATCTGCTGCTGTGTCTCAGTTTTGTGGCTGGCATTTATATTCCAACTTTTGGCCAGGATGGAGACAGTACCATTGTAAAGAGAATATACACTACGAAACCTGTCAAGGATGTTCTTGCACCTAAAATTGATGGAGACCTCGATGAAAAAGCCTGGGAACTCGTAGAATGGTCCGGTGATTTTATTGAGTTCAGACCTGACACAGGTACTCCACCAACAGAACAGACCCTGATGAAGATCCTGTATGATGACAAGAATCTCTATGTTGCTTTTAAGTGTTTTCAGGAAGATCCGGCAACAATTGAACGGCGCCTGGGCCGTCGCGATACCTTTCCCGGAGACTGGGTTGAAATAAATATTGACAGTTACAACGATGACCGCACGGCATTTTCTTTTACAGCCTCGTCCTCCGGGGTGAAAAGTGACGAATTTGTTTCAAATAATGACAACTTTGACAGCAGCTGGAATCCCATCTGGTATCTCAGTACAAAGATCAATAAGGACGGGTGGACCGCGGAAATTCGGATACCTTTGAGTCAGTTGCGATTTAGCAAGTCGCAGGACCAGGTTTGGGGACTACAGGCAACCCGGCGCTATTTTAACAATGAAGAAAGGTCTGTATGGCAAGAAGTGGATGCTAATCCACCTGGTTGGGTGAGTGAATTTGGTGAATTGCACGGATTAATAGGGCTGATCCCGCAAAAACAACTGGAAATACAACCCTATAGTCTAAGTCAGTTGGATACCTATGAGGCTGAACCTGGAAATCCGTTCCGTGACGGTAGTGATTCAAAGTTTGCGGGCGGACTCGATGCCAAGATCGGAATCACCAACGATTTAACCCTTGATCTTACAATCAATCCCGATTTTGGGCAGGTAGATGCTGATCCCGGAGCCATTGCACTTGACGGCTTTGAAATCTTCTTTCAGGAAAGGAGACCTTTTTTCGTAGAGAATAAAAATGTATTTGATTTCAGACTGGGAGGAGGTCCTGATAATTTGTTCTTCTCAAGGCGGATAGGGAGAACCCCTCAGGGCTATACGACCGTTAATTCTGAATTGGGGGAGTATGAAGATATTCCCAACTTTACGACCATTCTGGGCGCTGCCAAGTTTAGCGGTAAAACGGCAAACGGCTGGTCTATAGGTTTATTGGAAAGTGTAACCGCCAAGGAATACGGAGAAATTAAGCTGGATAACCGTCCATCTGTCATCAATGACTTGCCGGTTCTGGGTACCGAGCGAAGAGAGATTGTTGAACCGATGACGAACTACCTCGTAGGCAGATTGCAAAAAGACTTTAATGATAGAAATTCCTACATAGGAGGGATATTCACAGCTACTAACAGAAACCTGGAAGGAAATCTCGATTTTTTGCATAAGGCGGCCTACAGTGGGGGGCTCGACTTTAAACATAACTGGAAGAACAGAACCTATTATGTTGAAGGCGTCTTTTCTTTTAGCAAAGTAATAGGAAGTGAGGATGCGATAACCCAGACGCAGCAATCCCTTACACATCTGTTCCAGCGAACAGATGCCAGCCATGTAAGCGTTGATACCACCAGGACTTCTCTCAGTGGAACCGGGGGTAGAATTGAGATAGGAAAAAGCGGGGGAGGAAACTGGCGATACAACTTAGGTGGATTTTGGAAATCCCCTGAGCTGGAACTCAATGATATCGGTTTTTTACGACAGGCTGATGATTTTAGACAATATGCCAATGTGAGAAGGGTATTTAACAAGCCAACATCCTGGTTCAGGCAGGCCAGTTTTGGAGGGGAAATGTCTACTGCATTTGATTTTGAAGGAAATTACAATAGAATTCAATATGAATTATTCGGCTTTGTTAATTTCACCAACAACTATTTTCTCGATTTCGGAGCAGCCCATAAGCCCAGGATTTTTGTCAATACCTTCCTGAGGGGTGGACCCCGATGGCGATACAACGAAGAGAATTTCTGGTATTTGTTTGTCGGAACAGACCAGAGGAAAAAATTAAGCATTGTCGCCGGGACGGTAAATTCTCAGGCCACTCAGGATAATTTTTCCTTTTACCGCTATCGGTTGAGTTTTAGATATCAACCCATTAACGCCATGAGTATATCACTGAATACCGAATATTCTCAAAATCCAAGTCGAACCCAATACGTCGACGAACAGAGTTTTAACGGACAGCCCAGATATATTCTCGGTGCTATCGATCAGGAAACCCTCAGTACCACCTTAAGAATTAACTACAACCTCAACCCCGACCTCAGTCTGCAATACTATGCGCAGCCTTTTATTTTTAAGGCAGATTTCTCCGACTTTAACTATGTGATGAATTCTACAGCTTCGAACCTGGAGGAACGAATTAATTTATACGGGGAAGATCAGATTCAATTAAACAACGGTGTTTATGAAGTTGATGAAGATAGAAACGGGTCTGTGGATTACAGTTTTAGCGATCCCGATTTTACTTTTGTGCAGTTTCGTTCAAATCTCGTTTTGAGATGGGAGTACATTCCCGGGTCGGAAATATTTCTGGTATGGTCGCAGGGAATTACCGGAAGTGGCGATGTGAACAGCAGTTTCGGGTCTATCATTGAAGACCAGCTGCTTAACCAGAAAGCAAATAATACATTTCTTTTAAAAGCAACCTATCGCTTTAATTTGTAATAATTCCTCAATAGGAATTCAACCATTTTCTGGCTTTTTCCTCATTCTTGAAGCCCTTGAACTGCCAGTTGGTATTTAAATGCTGCGACATTTCAATATATTTCTCAATCTTTTTCCTAATCTTTTCCTTGTCTGCGATATAGGCAATTTTGAGCTGGAGTCCCGACTGACTGGCAGCTACATCCAGGAAAGTGATATCAACGATTTCCGCGGGTTTCCATTCCACACTGTCGGTTTGCAGCGTATGTACGATTTGATACTTAGCGGTTTCAGATCTGGGGTCATTGAAAAAGAGTTCATTGGCTTCTTCAATTTCGTCTGCAGTTACATGGCCATAAAATTCCCATTTTATTCCATCATCTTCCCAAATAGTAGTAAACGGCATGGAACTGCTTTTTTAATTCTTTATTAAAATATAAATATTTTTGGAATTACTCAATCAGAAGTCTCGGTATTCCCCTGATAGATAGCGATTTGCTTTCTCTTCCCTGAACCTTGCTTTTTCGCTATCCCAATGGAGCTTTTTGTTAGGAAACCTGCCGGCTATTACCCCCAGTAATATTGTCTCTGTAAGTCGCGCTGAATAGGAAAAAGGAGCGGTACAGCTATCTGTACCCAAACAGGCATCAACAAACTGGTGGTAGTGCATATTCCCTTCCAGGGCATAATCACGAACAGGTTCACCTATTTGTCCGGAATTTACAAAAGGAGAGACATCGATCTCCTTGTATTCTCCATCGACAATGTGTCGGGGCAATTCCATAAAGTGAGGTAGCAGTAATTTTCCTTTTTCGCCTATAAACATAGCCCCCTGCAGGGGTAATTTATCCTTGTTAGGAAGTTTAAGGTCTTTATGGCTGTGAGGCGCCCCTTTCCCATCGTACCATACCCATTTTAATGTCTCAGTGGTATATGGCGTTCCCGGGAACTCGTAAGTCACGGAATTCTTTTCCGGATATCCGAAACCATTCGGTCTCCGGCATTGATTTTTTACTGTAAAAGGAACATCAAGTTCCAGGGCATTATACGGAGTGTCAAATATATGCACTCCCATATCCCCAAGCGTCCCGCAACCAAAGTCGACCAGCTTACGCCAGTTCGCCGGATGATATACCTGGTCTTTATAAGGTCTTGAATCCGAAGTTCCTAACCAAAGATTCCAGTCTAAGTGTGAAGGTACTGGGTCTGCCCCTGTGGGAATGGGCCCGTCGTAGCCCCAGTTCTTTGGGGACCAAGCCCGGACACAGGATACTTTGCCAATGATTCCGGATTGAATTAATAGGGTTGCCAGTTTATAATCGTAAAAGGAATGCACCTGTATTCCCATCTGGGTAATCAGGTTTTTTTCCTCGGCCAGTTTTCGCATTGCCCTGACTTCAGAAACGTGATGGGCAAGGGGTTTCTGGCAATAGACCGGTTTATCGAGTTGCATGGCCAGCATGGAAGCCGGCGCGTGGGTATGATCGGGGGTTGAAACAATCACGGCATCGATCTCATCGGCCATTTGGGAAAAGAGCAGGCGATAATCCGCAAATCCTTTTGCTTCGGGATGCATTTGCAGGGCAGCTTCGAGGTTTTTAGAATCCACATCGCACAGGGCAACTACTTTAACTTGCTTATGTGCAGTGATAGACTTTAGATCTTCAGCCCCCATTCCACCGACCCCGATATGAGCAGTTCGTAAAACCTTATCCTGAGAAGCGGGCCAAACAGCAGAAGGAAGCAATGATACGGAGGAAGCTACCGCGGTATTTTTTAGGAAGTCGCGCCTTTTCATAACTAAAAAAGAGTTAGAGAGTTATATTTAAAGATTGTAAACTGATTAATTGATATTCCTTTATCGAATTAAAGGTAACGAATTAGATTGAACCCAATAAAACTACATATCAAATAAGTGATCCTGAGGAAAGATAGTCCAGGATAGAAGGAAGAACTATTTCGTCAAGTAAGGGCTGCACCTTTGGATCTGTACAATTAATCAAAAGGGATATCACAACCTCATCTTCAGGATACACAAAAAAGTTACTGTATCCCCCTATTCCATTGCCGACATGTCCTATAAATGGACGACCGGCATTGTCCATACTTACCTGCCATCCCAGGCCGTAGTAGGTAGAACTACCTTTAACCATTTGTGGCGTAAGAAAATCCGCCATGATCTCTGAGGAAACCAGACTGTTTTCCAGATACGCCTGTCCAAGTTTGGCAAGATCTTCGGTTGTGGAAAGATATCCGCCTCCTGCGAGTTTATAGCGGTTATCCACAGGTATAGCCGGGCGGAATCCTGTTAGTGTTCGGGTATAAGGGATGGCCTTCCCTTCGGGATTTTCTTCTGGAACCTCTACAAGGGTATTTGTCATGCCAAGAGGATTCAGGATTTCCTTCTGCACATAGTCTGAAAAAGGTATACCACTGACTTCCTCCATAGCGAGAGAGATAAGCACCCAGTCAAAACTGTTGTAGAGGTAATCTGTCCCGGGGCGGAACTGCAGGGGATCATTTTTAAACAATTCCAGGCTCTCTTTAATCGTGTACGGTTTGTTTAAGGCGTATTCCTTCCCTTTATATCCCCTGATTCCCGCAGTATGAGACGCCAGTTGCCGTATGCTAAAGTCGAACTCCTTTCTGGGAAAATAGGGAACATAAGAATAAAACGACTTGTCGAGATCTATCTTTTTCTCTATTACCATTATTGCAAGGGCCATGGAAGCGATGGGTTTGGATGCACTCGCGATTCTAAAAATGGTTTTTTGCGGGTCTACCGGAATTCGTCGGTCTATGTCGGCCCATCCAAAACCCTTTTGAATTACTTTCTTCCCCCGGTGCAGTATGGTAACAGCCATGCCGGGTACTTTTGATTCATCCACCCAGGTATTAAAAGGCAGGTAAAACGGTGCTGATAAATCTTCCAGATCTTTCTCAGACCTCTGTCTGGAAAACACTTTGAGAATGTTCGAAAAAAATCCCATTATTAGTCGTTGTATATCAACTTCCCACGGTACAGCACTTCCACGGAAACTGAGTCAGGACGATTAAAACTAACAACGTCACCTGTTCCTCTAATTACCCCACTTAGAATCTGCTGTGGGTTTACCAGGATGTCATTACTCCCTCTGTGGCTGACGATGACTTCCTCAGCAAGCAAGGATTCGGCTTCAATCCTTGAATCTCCTGCTGCTATAGTAGTGTTGAATCGCTCGGCATTCCCTGCTACTTTAAAATAGGCAATTCCATTGGCAACCAGTTGCAAATTCTGTACATCTACGGTCATGTCAAAAGATCCGTCTGTAGTTTCCGTTTCAGGGTTATTAAAGCTCTCTGTAATCAGGGTGAGATTTGGAAAATCCAGGATACCATCACTTCTAACCGGCCAACCTGTACTACTTCTGATTTCATTGATATTGGGGGAGGTTACAAAAACCTTAGTTATCCCGTATTCCCGGAAGAGATTACAATTATTGGTATTTCGCAAACTCAGGGTATTATCTTCCACCTTAGCACTGACCTCTTCCCTCAGATACTCTCCTGTTTCTATGATCACTTGCTGTTGGGGGCCCGATTTTACAACGAGCTGAACTCCTTCAAAAACGGTAATTTTTTCAAAAATGGGCAGGGTTACCTCCTCCTGCACCAAATCACCTGCATTCTGGAAACAATCGGGAACGTTATCTCCGTTGCAGCCAGATAAAAACAGGGCAGCAAAAACGGTTATATATTTTAGTGTTTTTACTCTTTTCATAGTCTTATTCCTATTCCCAATTCTACAGCTTCAGCCTTTGCGGCATGTGATTTAAGGCTGAGGGCCGCAAACCATTTATCCCCAAAATATCGTTTGACTCCTACCCGATTGTACACCTGTCCTTCAAAGTCGAAAGGATAGTACACATAGTAACCCAGTTGGGTAATAACACTGAGCTTATTTATAAACAATTCATGCCCAACGAAAATTCCAACTCTCTTAAAGTCGGTTGCAGGATCCACCTCGAGTTCAGGGAAGGAGATCGACTGAAACCGGATCAATTCTTTCAGAAAATTAGAGTAAAATACGTCCGATCCCAACTGAATAGCGCTAAACTTTCCAAGGCGTTTATCGGCATAGGCCGAGAAAATATAAAAGGGATATTGTCCTGAATTAATTATATCACTTTCATTAATTCCACTTCTGAAAACCAGGTTCATCTTAACTGACTCCCTTATTTCGGGTTGTTCTTTCCGTATAAACTCCTCATTAGTACCACCCTTGAGGTCGTAGATCAGACCTGCATTAAAAGCAAATGTATTGGTGGAGGTATTTGGGGCTTTTACGTTGGCATTGGAATAATGGATCAGGGAAATACCGGCCTTTACACCCAGGTTTTTATAGAGACGTGGCCTGTGATAATTGAAGACCAGGAAAGTAGAACTCATTAGATGGGAGCCATAGGCATTGTTCCTGAAATTCTCCTCTTTATTGTAGGGGTTGGTATTGTACGCTATTCCCTGACCGATACGGAATTGCAGCTTGCGCTTCAACAAATAAAAATTATAATGCAGATAAACGCCCAGATTATGTCCAAGAGTACTGTTCTTCATATCCTGATACACCAATGAAACACCGGTGTCGGGAAAATTGAAAGGGGCCTCCCACCCTTCATGTCCGAAAGTCTGCTTGTTAAAGCCGAAGATAACTCCCGAAGGATGCTCTCTGATAAGATGAGATATGTCTGTATTGTGCAACAGGATGGAGCCGTAAAAGGGGGTTACATCCATATTCCAGTAGACAGGGGTATCCTCCTGTTGGGCATATCCCAGGGAGAAGCACAGCAGGCATAAAAGTAAGATCCGGATTTTCATGGGGCGTAAAAATAGCAATTATTCGGCTGGTGTAAACGGGTATTGATACCCCAGGGATTAAAATACTGCATTGGCTATTTCCCAGATATTGTCACTTTTACCCATAGAGTAATAGTGTAGCACTGGGGCTCCTGCTGCTTTGAGTTCTTTTGACTGAGCGATAGCCCATTCAATTCCTACCTGCCTTACTTCTGTATTATTCCTGCATTTCTCTACTTCCTCGATAAGATCCTGGGGCAAATCGATCCGGAATACCTGAGGTAATAATTGGAGGTGCCTTTTTACTGCGATAGGTTTAATTCCCGGTATGATGGGCACATCAATTCCTGCTTCCCGTGCTGCGGTAACAAAATCAAAGTATTTCTGGTTGTCAAAAAACATCTGAGTTACGATGTATTGAGCTCCGAGATCAACCTTTTTCTTAAGCCATTTCAGGTCGGTCTTCATGGAAGGAGCTTCCATATGTTTCTCAGGATATCCTGCCACACCAATACAAAAGTCGGAACAATTATCAGTTTCGATCACTTCGTGAAGATACTGTCCGGAATTCAGGTTTCTGATTTGACTAACCAGTTCTGAAGCGTATTTATGACCTCCCTTTGTAGGTTCAAAATACTGCTCTCCTTTCATAGCGTCTCCCCTTAATGCCATGATATTGTCAATTCCCAGATAGTGACAATCTACCAACAGGTATTCAGTCTCTTCTTTTGTAAATCCGCCACAGAGCACATGAGGAATGGTATCTACATCGTATTTGTGTTTTATTGAAGCACAAATTCCAACGGTTCCGGGGCGCATCCTTGTTAGTTTCTTGTCTAGCAGGCCATCGCGGTCTATGTAGACGTATTCCTCCCGTGAGGTAGTCACGTCAATAAATGGAGGCTTAAACTCCATCAAAGGGTCTATATTGTCATAGAGTTCCTGTATACTCCTCCCTTTTACCGGCGGGATGATCTCAAAGGAAAAGAGGGTTTCCCCTTTAGCCCTCTCTATATGTTCGGTTACTTTCATTCTTTTTGCTGTTGTTTAATCTGCCAGATTCGGTGCCAGCCATTTACGAGCCTCTTTCAATGTAATTCCTTTGCGATTTGCATAGTCCTCTAATTGATCCTCAGCAATTTTTCCAACTCCAAAATAACGGGCCTGAGGGTGAGCAAAATAGTAGCCACTGACACTGGCTGCAGGCCACATCGCAAGACTTTCGGTTAAGGTAACTCCAATAGTCTCTTCTACATCCAGAATCTCCCAGATGGTTTTCTTTTCAAGATGATCGGGGCAGGCAGGATATCCCGGGGCAGGCCTGATTCCCTTGTATGCCTCTCGGATCAGATCTTCATTGGAAAGTGATTCACTACTAGCATATCCCCAATAATCTGTTCTGACCTCCCGGTGCAGATACTCGGCAAAAGCCTCTGCCAGCCGATCGGCCAAAGCCTTCACCATGATAGCACTATAATCATCTAGTTCTGCTTCATATTTCCTGGCTAGTTCTTCCGTACCAAAACCTGCAGTTACGCAGAAACACCCGATATAATCCTGTATCCCCGATGACCTGGGAGCGACAAAATCGGCAAGTGCCAGGTGTTGCGCTCCTTTCTTTTTTCTCAGCTGCTGCCTTAAAGTACGAAAGACATAAGGTGGCTTATCCTGTTTGGGCAGCACTTCAATATCATCGTCATTTATGGAATTCGCAGGAAAAAGGCCAAAGACTGCCTTGGCTTTTAATAGTCTTTTTTCCATTATGGTATTCAACATCTCCTTTGCATCGTCGAACAAGCCGGTTGCCTGCTCCCCTACTACCTCATCATTCAAAATATGGGGGTATTTGCCATGAAGATCCCAGCTTCGAAAAAAGGGTGTCCAGTCTATAAAAGGTTCCAGGAGATTGAGGTCTACCTCTTTAAGGACATGCGTTCCTATTTGTTTAGGCGCTGTAATTTCTGAATTATTCCAGGACAAGGCCAATTTGTTCTTTCTTGCTTCCCCAATACTGAGATACTCTTTTTGTTTCCCCCGATCGAGAAATTTGTCACGAAAATCGGCGTAGTTTAGTTTTAGTTCTTTTATGTATTCTACTGAGCGGTCTGGCTGAAGAAGATCCCCAACTACCGTAACAGCTCTGGAAGCATCATTTACATGAACTACAGCAGCTTTGTACTGAGGGTCTATCTTAACGGCCGTATGGGCTTTGCTCGTTGTAGCACCACCGATTAGTAATGGGACTTTAAAATTCTGCAGTTCCATCTCTTTTGCCAGAAATACCATTTCATCGAGGGAGGGTGTGATGAGTCCGCTTAACCCAACAATATCCACCTGGTGTTCTACAGCTTTCTGAATGATCTTTTCCGGTGGGACCATGACACCTAAATCAATGATTTCGTAGTTATTACATGCAAGGACCACACTTACAATGTTTTTACCTATATCGTGTACATCCCCTTTTACTGTTGCCATAAGTATCTTCCCGGCCGATCCACGTGCAGACTCCTCCTGAGATGCTTCGATAAAGGGCGTGAGGTAAGCCACGGCCTTTTTCATAACCCTGGCCGATTTCACCACCTGGGGAAGGAACATTTTACCACTTCCAAAGAGATCACCAACTACATTCATCCCATTCATCAGATGCCCTTCGATCACTTCAATAGGTTTTTCGGCGCTTTTTCTGGCTTCCTCAACATCTTCAATGATATACTCGTCTATTCCTTTTACCAGTGCCCTAGTAATTCTGTCCTGAATGGATTCTTCCCGCCAGCTGAGATCTTTTTTATTCTGCCTGGTTTTGCCTACCACCTTTTCTGCAAAATCCAGTAGCCTTTCAGTGGCATCATGGCGTCTGTTCAGGATTACATCCTCCACATATTCAAGCAGGTCCTCCGGAATATCATCGTATACTTCCAGCAGTGCAGGGTTCACAATGCCCATATTCATGCCAGCCCTGATGGCATGGTACAGGAAGACCGAATGCATAGCTTCCCGTACCGTAGTATTCCCTCTAAAACTAAAGGATACATTGCTCACACCCCCACTCACGCTGCAGTGAGGCAGGTTTTCTCTCACCCACCGGGTAGCCTCAATAAAATCGACAGCATTGCGCTTGTGTTCTTCCATCCCCGTAGCCACCGGAAATACATTAAGGTCGAAAATGATGTCTTCAGGAGGAAAATTAAGTTGATGCACAAGGATATCATACGATCTTCCTGCAATCTCAATCCTGCGTTCATAGGTGTCGGCTTGCCCCTGTTCATCAAAGGCCATGATAATTACGGCCGCCCCATATCGTCTTATGAGTTTCGCCTGGCGGATAAACTCTTTCTCCCCTTCTTTAAGGCTGATGGAATTCACCACGCATTTTCCCTGAGCCACTTGCAGTCCGGCCTCGAGGATTTCCCATTTTGAACTGTCAATCATCAGCGGCACTCTGGCGATATCAGGTTCTGCCAGGATCAGATTGAGAAATTTTACCATTGCTTCCTTCCCGTCGATCAGGCCATCATCCATATTCACATCGATGATCTGGGCTCCGCCTTCTACCTGGTGTCTGGCAATTTCAACGGCTTCCTCAAATTTTCTTTCCTTTATTAAGCGAAGAAACTTACGGGATCCGGCTACATTGGTTCGTTCCCCAATATTGATAAAATTGCTTTCAGGGGTAATTACCAGGGGCTCCAGGCCTGAGAGTTTTAGCGGCCTGATTTCTCTCCTCTTTTCTGATGGGAGCTGAAAGGAGGAGGGATCCTTTTGGTTATGGAGTTGATCACTTGTCATACCTCTAAAGGGGATTTTCTCGGCTTATATTCAGACGCCAATCGTGCTATCGCCTTGATATGTGCAGGGGTTGTTCCACAACATCCCCCTACGATATTTACAAGGTTTTTTTCGAGATACTCCCTGATCTGAGCAGCCATTTCCTCCGGACTCTGGTCGTATTCTCCGAATGCATTGGGCAGACCGGCATTGGGATGAGCCGAAACCGGGTATGGTGTCTTTGCGGCTAAGATCTGGAGGTGTGGAACCAACTGACTCGCTCCCAGAGCGCAATTAAAACCTACCGACAAAAAGGGAATGTGTGATACTGATATTAAAAAAGATTCGGCTGTCTGACCTGATAAGGTACGTCCTGAGGCATCAGTGATGGTGCCACTTATCATCACCGGAATGGCAATCCCACGCTCTTCTTTGATCTCTTCTATTGCAAATAATGCTGCTTTGGCATTAAGCGTATCAAAAATTGTTTCCACCAGAAGGAGATCCACTCCTCCATCCAAAAGGGCTGAAGCCTGCTCGTGATACGCCTTTCTGAGAGCCTCAAATGAAATGGCTCGAAAACCGGGGTCGTTTACATCCGGAGACATGCTTGCCGTTTTATTAGTAGGGCCCATACTACCTGCTACAAATCGCGGTTTGTGGGGTTCCGCCCGGGTAAATTCTTCGGCAACTTCTTTTGCTATACGAGCCGATTCATAATTCAGTTCATACACCAGTTCCTGCATATGGTAATCTGCCATGGCAACTGATGTGGAAGAAAATGTATTTGTCTCTACTATATCCGCTCCGGCGGCAAAGTATTTCCTGTGTATTTCTGCAATCGCAGCAGGCTGAGTAAGGGAAAGCAGGTCGTTATTTCCCTGCAGGGGATGTGTCCATTCCTTGAACCGATCACCTCGGAAATCTGATTCCGTAAAATTGTACTGTTGAAGCATGGTGCCCATTGCCCCATCTAAAATGAGAATCCGCTCTTGTAAAATGTCTTCGATCCGAGCCATAGAAAAATTAATAGTACACCTAAAATCTTCGGTAATCATTACCGAAAATCAAAAATAAAATATCAAGTAGAAGGAAAAGGGTTGTGCCTTAAATGTTTGTTATCTGTCCCGCCTTCAGCGGGATAGAATGTAGCACCTTCTTTAATGGATAAAGGGTTGCTAAGGTTTCAGCGGGTCTAGTCCCTCCACCTTTCTTGATAACTAATTTTCAGTGTGTTAATGAACTATAACAAAGAAAGGCTACTCCGTAATTATAAACAAGAAAATATAGACTTTTTAAAGAAGTAAATTGCCCAAATTCTAAAGGTGTATGCCACACTCCCTATGTTGTAAAACCTTGGTGGGATCAAAATAATCCATTTCGTTAGGGAGCTGATGTTGTTTCAAATACCCTTTCAATTCCAGATCTGTCCAGTAATAAAACGGACTCACTTTTAAAATCCCTTCTTTATTGATGCTAAGTATATCCAGTGAATCGCGAAGTGCTGTCTGACCTTTTCTGATATTGGTAAACCACACATCAGGCCGATGCTCCTGCATTGCACGCCTGAAGGGTTCCAGTTTTACCTCTTCCGTGAATTGCTGATGCTCTGGGTTATCAAGCGATGGCTGACCTATGAGTATTTCACGCCTGGCGCGGGTTTGCCTGGGTACATAAATTTTCATATTGAGGTCTAACTGCCCCATTACCTCTTCAGCATGTCTATACGTTGCTTCTGTATTGTATCCCGTATCGCACCAGATGACAGGTACATCATTTTTTATTTCCGTAACGGCATGAAGAATAGAAGAAGAATAAGGCCCAAAGTTTGTAGTAAGTACAGGTCTTCTTGAATATTCAAGGGCCCAGGCTATAATTTCTTCCGTAGGAATACCCCTGAATTGAGCATTGAGATGTTCCAGATGTTTGTCTGTAAAAATCATGCAGATAGGTAATTTGATCGACTTTATTATTAACCCTACTGTTTTAATAGGAAATTCAAAAATACATTTTTCATCGTACTTTACAATAGATGCTAATATAAAAAATAGTATTATCCTACTATTTTACTAGATTAATAAGAACAGTGGGTGATTTTTAATAAATCCGCAGAAATTCTGAAGAGTTGGAGTATTTTCTTCAGGGCAATAGATCCGCAAGGGTTGTATTTCGATAAACCTCAAGAGCACTATCCCTCACCTTAAGCATTAGTTTATGAACAGAACAGCTTTGTTCATCGGGGCAATCCTCACATTGCTCATAAAAATTGAGGCTTACACAGGACACCATGGCTATCGGACCTTCTAAAACCCGCATCACCGTAGTCATGGGTATTTCAGAGGGATCTTTGATCAGATAATACCCTCCTCCTTTTCCTTTCTTGGATCCGAGGTAACCGGTTCGCCTGAGCGTCAGTAAAATGCTCTCTAAAAATTTCTGAGAAATATTTTCTTGTGCGGCGATATCAGCAATCGGGATGGGCTCCTTTTTATCTTGTTTGGCAAGGAAGGTAAGGGCCTTCAAGCCATACTTGGTCTTTTTGGAAAGCATAAAGCTAAGATAGCGAAAAGTGCTGAAATATATTGTCAGTACGACTTTTCCAAAGCCTGGGAAATATCCCTGATGATATCGTCAATATGCTCCAGTCCAACAGAGATTCTTACAAGACCCGGACTGATTCCGCTAGCCTGCCGCTCTTCTTCTGTTAGCTTACTATGGGTTGTGGATGCCGGATGGGTGACTATGCTCCTCGAATCGCCCAAATTGGCAGAAAGGGAAAGTAACTGAATAGCATCGAAGAATCGTTTCCCTGCCTCTGAACCTCCTTCTATCTCAAATGCCACTACACAACCTCCGGCTTTCATTTGTTTCCTCGCCAGAGCATATTGGGGGTGGGAAGGAAGGAAAGGATATTTTACCCTGGCAACTCGTTTGTGCTTTTCAAGGTACTCAGCAAGCTCAAGCGCATTACTGCAATGCCTGTCAATCCGTACAGACAGGGTTTCCAGACTTCGTGATAATAACCAGGCATTAAAAGGCGAAAGTGCCGGGCCTGATATTCGCGCAAAGCGATAGATGGTATCGACGAGATCTGATCGCCCCACAGTAATACCGGCCAGCACCCTGCCCTGCCCATCCATGAGCTTCGTACCCGAATGAATCACCAGGTCCGCTCCAAATTTCATTGGCTGTTGTAAATAAGGTGTGGCAAAGCAATTATCTACAATAAACAGCAAATTGTGTTTTCGGGCGATCTCTCCAAGTCGCGCCAAATCCACCAGGTCTACTCCTGGATTTGTTGGGGATTCGGCATAAATTACTTTTGTAGCAGGGGTAATCAAGTCCTTAAGGGAATCGAGGTCCTCCAGCTCAAAATAGCTGTGAGAAATCTGCCATTTTGGAAAAAACTGTGTAAACAGGGAATGTGTTGAACCAAAAATCCTTCGGGCCGACAAAATGTGGTCTCCGCTTTCTAAAAGGGCAGCAAATGTTGAAAAGACAGCGGCCATTCCCGAAGCGAAGGCAAAACCCGCGGGTGCACCTTCCATAGCACACACCTTCTCTATCAGCTCAGAACTATTGGGATTGGCATATCTGGAATAAATATTTCTGTCCTTTTCCTCGGCAAAAGATGCACGCATATCCTCGGCATCCTCAAACACAAAACTCGATGTCATGTAAATAGGACTCGAATGCTCCAGAAATGAAGAACGTTCCATTTGTATCCTAATCGCATCTGTCTCAAACTGATTCTGCTCCTTATTCATGACAACCTATAAATTTGATTATATTTTTTCTGCGATTCTCAATATATCGCCAAAAACCCCTCTTGCGGTAACAGCAGCTCCTGCCCCTGCTCCCTGGATGACAAGGGGGTGTTTACCATACGATTCAGTATAGATTTCGATGATTGAATCTGAACCCCGCACCTTCCCAAGGCTGCTTTCTTCCGAGACAGCAATTAACTTTACCTCCAGTATCCCTTTATCCTTCTGCAAATTTCCATGAAGATCTCCAACATAGCGCAGAACCTGCCCCTTCTGCAACTCCTCTTTTTTCTTTTCCATAAGCGGATTTAGAATTTCGATACGTTCAGCAAATTCTTCTACCGTCAGGCCTTGTAATTCCCTGGGGATGAGGTTTTCCACCTTAACGTCATCAATCTCATTTTGCAGCTGAAGCTCACGGGCAAGGATCAGCAATTTACGCCCCACATCCATTCCCGATAGGTCCTCCCGGGGATCGGGTTCTGTATAACCAAGACTCATCGCCTCCAGAACTACTTCAGAAAATGGGACATTTTTTTCGGAAAACGTATTAAAAATATAGGAGAGGGAACCAGAAAATACACCTTTTATCCTGGTAATATTTTCTCCCGATAAATGAAGCAATTTTATGGTATCGATCAGCGGCAGACCTGCCCCTACATTCGTCTCGTATAAATATTGTTTTTGAAACCTTCCTAACTCCTCCCGCAGCAGCTGATAATAATCGTAACCCAAGGTATTGGCAATTTTGTTTGACGAAATGAGGTCAAATCCATTTTCAACAAAATCGAAGTAATGAGCTACAAAATCTTCGCTGGCAGTATTATCTACAGCTATCAGATTTTCCAGGTGATGTTGCCGGGCAAAATCAAAAACCTCCGAAAGTGCATAGGCATTCCCATTTTCCTCGATCTCTTTCCTCCAGTCGTTTCCAATTCCGTCCCTGTTTAGCAGCAGGGTTTTGGAGTTACTCAAGGCAAAAACCCTGAGTTGAATACCCTTCCTTTTTTCAATCGACTCACTTGCATGCAGAATCTGATCGAGAAGCGTGCCTCCCACATTTCCATGACCAAAAACCGCGAGATTAATTCGCTTACTCACGCCAAAGATCTGCCCGTGCATCACATTTAATGCCTTATGGAGATCCTCTCGTTTTACTACAAGGCTGATATTTTTCCCAGTTACTGTATTATTAAAAAGTAAGGGGATAACCTGGTTTTTAATCAATGCATTGTAAGGCTTATGAAAAGTGCTCAGATCCTGACCAACAATAGAGATCACAGAAACATCATCGACGATATTGATGGTATTGATATCCTTTGATTCAAAATCGGATTCAAATTCTTCTTTCAACGCCCTACGGGCAATTTCCGCCTTGTCTGCATTCACCAGAAGTCCGATACCCCTCTCTGAGGAGCCCTGAGATATAATACTAACACTGATATTGTTCCTGCTCAGGGCTCGGAATATCCGGGCATCTACCCCTACTTTACCAAGAAGACCCCTTCCTTCCAGGTTGATGAGCGCTTCATTATCGAGCACTGAAAGAGAACGTATTCCTTCCGCTTCTGAGGTGGCGCTAATCAGTGTCCCCTTGTTCTCTTTATTAAAAGTATTGAGGATTCGAAGAGGAATATTTTTCTCCAGAAGGGGGATAATGGTTTTGGCATGCAGGATGGTTGCACCAAAATTGGCCAGCTCATTGGCTTCTGCATAAGAGAGTTTATCTATTCGTCTCGCCTCTGGCACCCATTTCGGATCGGCGGTATAAATGCCGTCTACGTGGGTGTAATTCTGTAATTCTTCTGCGTCGAGGAAATTGGCCAGAAGTGAAGCTGTATAATTACTTCCATTCCTGCCCAGTGTAGTTGTCTCCCCTTTTTCTGTAGCTCCAATAAAGCCTGCAATTACGGGGGTTACCCCGGCCTCAAACGAATGAAAAAGTTCCAGGACCCTGCTTCTCGACACTTCGTCCTTCACATTAGCATTGCCAAAGTTTTCGTCAGTAATGATCAACTCCCGTGAATCTATCCATTTTGCCCCAATTCCTTTTCCTATAAGTAATTTGGTGATCAGCTTGGTGGAAATAAGCTCTCCAATTGCCAATACCTGATCCCGGATTTTGGGACTGTAATCTCCCAGCAGAGCTACTCCTTCTAAGAGCTGTGCCAGTTCCCTGAATTGATCGGACAAATCGACATTTTTAAAACTATGCCTTTGATAGCTTTCAAACCTTTCAAATTCTTTTTTGTAATCCTCCCCCTTGGCTGCAAGTTCAAGGATAGTGCCCAACTGGTCAGTAGCCATTTCCCTGGCCGACACTACAACGGCAAGTTTCTCCCCGGCCTTCACCCCCGAAACAATGATCTCCAGTACTCTTTCTATACCTTCCCCGTTAGCGAGAGATTTCCCCCCAAATTTGAGAATCTTATATCGGTGGGAACGCTGGTTCTTATTAAAAATAGGATCAAGAAGCTGATGCATTTGCTCAAATTCCATCAAAAAGGCATCGTGTCCGTGCAGGGATTTTATCTCCCCATAGGTAACATTACTCCTGGCCTGAGCCATTTGCTTGTAAGTATCTTTATTCTCACTAGCTGAAAAAAAGAGATCAGAATCCACCCCTATGATATGAATGTTCGTTTCACTCTGTCGCAAGTTTTTAAACGCTTCATCCCCGCTACGGGTGATATCTATAGTCTTAAGAAGCTGGTTGGTTAGTTTGTAAGCTGACAGTTGAAAGCGTTCCTGTAATTTCCTTCCGTGGTGTAATAACCAACTTTCCACATTAAAAACGTTCAATTCTTCATTGGTACTCCTTTTAAAACGTTCTTTAAAAGATTCGGGGGTACGGTAGCACAGCATGGCGTGCATCCTTGCATCGTGTACAGGATTTTTCGAATTCACTAAAAACTGTTCCTGTATCTGGCAATTGGCAATTAGCCAGTCTGTCGACTTCCAGTCGGATGCCACAGGAATCAGGTGCGTTGTTATTTCGGGGTTGAGAGCCGCCATTTCCCAGGCAATTCCCCCTCCGAGAGACCCCCCAATAATGGCATACACCCTGGAAATCTTCAGTAATTCAAGTCCGATTAAAAAGATCCTCGCAATATCCCCGGCGACGAAATCCCTGTAGTTATCAATGACAAAGCCATCATAACCATTTCCGGGAATGTTGAATGAGAGAACAGTATATCTGTCCGTATCAATACATTTCTGTTTCCCGACCAGGTCATTCCACCACCCATCAGGACCACAGATATTAGAATTGCCTGTTAGAGCGTGATTCACTAAAACAACTGGCGCAGAATTCAACGGCTTTCCAAATACCTGATAGGAAAGCTGAATATCCCCGGTAACCCCACTTAAGGTTGTATATCCGGGAATATTCAGTTGTTTTAATCCTGCTACTGCCTTCATCTCTTTGACTTTCAGACTCATTGTACTATAAGAAGGTGCTAATATACCTTGCTTGTTAAGCTAAAACCGATTTTTCAATTTTCGCAAATGCCTGTTCAAGGTCGGCTGTCAAATCCGACAGATCTTCCAGTCCAACAGACAACCTGATGAGGTCCTTGGTTACACCTGTGGTAAGTTGGGCTTCATCATCTAATTGCTGATGAGTTGTACTTGCCGGATGAATGATGAGCGACTTGGTATCTCCAATATTTGCCAAAAGCGAAAATACTTCGGTTTCATCTGCGATTTTTTTGGCTGATTCATAACCGCCTTTCACTCCAAAAGTGACAATACCACTCTGGCCTTTGGGCAGGTATGCCTTGGCCAGAGGAAAGTACTTACTACTTTCCAGCCCGGGATAATTTACCCAGGAAACTTCCTTTCGGTTTTCCAGCCATTTGGCAAGGGCGAGGGCATTTTCGCTGTGCTTTCTGATCCTTACCTCAAGTGTTTCAAGCCCCTGAATAATCTGGAACGCATTAAACGGACTCAGGCAGGCACCGTGATCGCGAAGGCCTTCTATTCTGACCTTGGCTATAAAGGCAGCCGGGCCAAGAGCATCGTGGTATACCAACCCGTGATACCCGGGAGAAGGCTCTGTAAACTCGGGAAACTTCCCACTAGACCAGTCGAATGTTCCTGCATCAATAATGGCACCCCCTAAAGCGGTTCCATTGCCGTTAATGTATTTGGTAAGGGAGTGGATCACGATATTAGCCCCATGTTCTATGGGGTTTAATAAGGCGGGAGTGGCAACTGTATTGTCTACAATAAAAGGAATCCTCGCCTTTTTCGCCTCAGCTGAAATCGCCTTCAGATCAAGTACATCCAGTTTTGGATTTCCCAGGGATTCAACAAAAATAGCCCTGGTATTTTCTTTGACGGCCTTGCCGAAATTGGCGGGATCTTCAGGATCCACAAATGTGGTAGTGATTCCAAGGCGTGGCAGGGTAACACTAAGTAAGTTGTAGGTGCCGCCGTACAAGCTGTTGGATGCAACAATATGGTCACCTGCCTTTAGTAAAACCAACAAGGCAGTATTGATTGCGCCTGTACCGGAAGCTGTTACTACCGATGCGATACCTCCTTCGAGCGCTGCCAGGCGCTGCTCCAGAATGTCGTTGGTAGGGTTGTTGATCCGGGTATAGATATTCCCGAATTCCGCAAGGGAAAACAAATTTGCCGCATGGTCCGAATTGTCGAACACATAAGCTGTACTCTGATAAATCGGGAT
Organism: Muriicola sp. SD30; assembly: GCF_041205185.1. NCBI lineage: Bacteria > Pseudomonadati > Bacteroidota > Flavobacteriia > Flavobacteriales > Flavobacteriaceae > Muriicola > Muriicola sp. SD30. The sequence continues at coordinate 386,560 of NZ_JBGEWB010000001.1, read as the reverse complement.
GGCTCTTGTCCCCCCGTGCAATTTGGTGTCATGACCAGCATGCAATGCTTTGGTCGAAAAATTTTGATCGCTCATGATTTTAGTTTTTTTATTTGTTAAACATGAAATAAAAAAGCCAAACCACACTACGGCTACTGTTAGCCGGAGTACAAATCAAAAAAGTTAAAAAGAAAGAGAAATTACCGATGGTAATAGGTCTGTGTTATCTGTCCTGCCGTATGCAGGATAGAATGTAGCACCTTCTTTGCTTCTGACACAAAGGGTTGCTAAGGCTTCAAAGGGTCTAGTCCCTCCACCTTTCTTGATAACTATTCAATAAGAGTTTGAACTTTGAATTGTCAAATATAGGAACGGAATTTTAAAAATTCCTAATTATCCTACTAAAATTATATGTTAAATGCTTCCTGTACCAGTTCAATCATATCCAGTTTTTCCCAGGTAAACAACTCTACTTCCCGTTTGATACGCCCGTTATAAGGGGACTCAAAGACCTTGGTCACCATTTTAGGTTCCTTCCCCATATGACCGTAAGCAGCAGTTTCGAGATATATTGGATTTCTTAATTTCAGGCGTTCTTCAATCGCAAAGGGTCTGAAATCGAACAAATCAGCCACTATTTTTGCAATCTCCCCATCGGTCATATTTATTTTCGCCGTGCCATAGGTATCCACAAAAACGGAAGTGGGCTGTACTACCCCAATGGCGTAACTGATCTGAACGAGTATTTCTTCGGCAACGCCAGCGGCCACCAGGTTCTTAGCTGCATGACGTGCAGCATAGGCAGCACTTCTGTCTACCTTACTCGGATCTTTTCCGCTGAAGGCACCTCCTCCATGTGCTCCTTTGCCCCCATAGGTATCCACAATAATCTTTCTACCTGTGAGTCCGGTATCCCCATGTGGCCCTCCAATGACAAATTTCCCTGTCGGATTGATATGGTACTTGATGTCGTCGGTAAAAAGTTCTCTGGTTTTCTCCGGCAACCTCTTTTTTACCCTTGGGATCAGAATGGCCAGAAGATGACTTTTGATAGTCTTTAGCATTTTCTGATCGTCCTCATCAAAGGGGTCGTGCTGGGTAGATATGACAATAGTGTCAATTCGCAATGGCACATTGTTATCAGAATATTCAATGGTTACCTGTGCTTTGGCATCAGGGCGTAAATAGGTAATGTCGTCATTTTCTTTCCGAAGTGCGGCTAGTTCCTGGAGGATCTTATGAGAAATATCCAGCGCAAGCGGCATATAATTTTCAGTTTCTTTGGTGGCGTATCCAAACATCATCCCCTGGTCACCTGCTCCCTGCTCTTCCTTGGTCCCCCGATCTACCCCCTGGTTGATCTCTTTAGATTGCTCATGTATCAAAGAAATAATACCACAGGAATCCCCACTGAACTGGTATGCACCTTTGGTATACCCAATCTTATTGATCACTTCACGGGTTATCTGCTGCAGATCAACATAGGTATGACTTTTCACTTCCCCGGCAAGAACAACCTGCCCGGTGGTAACCAGTGTCTCACAGGCCACTTTGCTTTCGGGGTCAAAAGCCAGGAAATTATCAAGCAGGGCATCGCTGATCTGATCGGCGATCTTATCGGGGTGTCCCTCACTTACAGATTCGGAAGTAAATAAATATGGCATACCATTTTCTTAGCTTGTGAGAAGGGATTCGAAATAATGCCAGGGAGAAGTTTACAATGCACGGAAATCGGCAGAAACTGCTTTAGCATTTTTACAGAGGTTGCAATCAGTCAAATCCGTCCTCTTTGTTAATGGGCACAAAAGTACATATTTGGGTTTGAAATAAAAATTTTATGATGTCTATTTACAGATAGTATTTCATCCACTATTTTTTTCGATAGCCAAGATACTTTGTATATTGCTATCCTTTCAAAAATACATCAAAAGCCAAATAAAAGGATCCTATGCACATCGCCGTTGCCGGAAACATCGGGGCAGGAAAGACAACACTGACCGAATTACTTTCAAAACATTATAAGTGGGAAGCGCATTTTGAAGATGTGGTAGACAATCCCTATCTGGATGATTTCTATACTCAGATGGAACGATGGAGTTTTAACCTCCAGATCTATTTCCTGAACAGTCGTTACCGGCAGATCCTCAAAATCCGGGAGAGTGGGAAAAACGTTATTCAGGACAGGACCATTTACGAAGACGCACATATATTCGCCCCCAACCTTCACGCCATGGGCCTGATGACGAACAGGGATTTTACAAACTATACCAGTTTATTCGAACTTATGGAAAGTCTGGTGCAACCCCCGGACTTGCTTATCTACCTTCGCAGTTCTATCCCAAACCTTGTCAATCAGATCCACAAAAGAGGCAGGGATTACGAAAACACAATATCCATAGACTATTTAAGCAGGTTAAACGAACGCTACGAAGCCTGGGTCCATGGCTATGAAAAAGGTAATCTTCTGGTGATCGATGTCGATCAATTGGATTTTGTTGATGAACCGGAACACCTTGGAGAGGTCATCAATAAAATCGATGCAGAGATCCACGGTTTATTCTAAGCTAATTATAAAACACAAAAAAGGCCGCTTTTAAAAAGCGGCCTTTTTTTATCAGATAAAAGTAAAGTCTAGTTCTCCTCTACTTCTTTTTCAACGATCTTTTTGATCTTCACCTTGGCTCCATCTTCCTTCATATTCATGGCCTCAATTTGAGCTTCCACCTCTTCCATAGTCCCCGAAAATGTCTTTTCATCTACATTTTCTTCCCCATCTTTGGTAGTTGTGGTTATTACTTTAGCGGTAACTGTGCCATCTTCATTCTCTTCCATTTTTACTTGAACAAATTTTTCCTCAAGAACCTGAGCAAAACCTGTTTCAGATTTGTCTGAATTATATGCCGATATTGCATCTGAAGACAAAGCGATACTCGGCGCAATTACCAGGGCAACAACAGACATTAACTTTAAAAGGATGTTCAGCGAAGGTCCTGAAGTATCTTTAAACGGATCTCCAACAGTATCTCCAACAACTGCAGCCTTATGGGCATCAGAGCCTTTACGGCCATCAGCTTCTATCATCTTCTTGGCATTATCCCAGGCACCTCCGGCATTCGACTGGAAGATGGCCATTAAAACACCTGCAGAAGTTACACCTGCCAATAGTCCGCCCAACATTTCTGCTCCACCAATACCAAACAATTTACCTCCAAAACCAACTATAACCGGCACGGCAATGGCCAACAGACCTGGCAATACCATTTCCTTGATGGAGGCTTTGGTAGAAATATCAACACATTTATCATATTCTGCATATCCATCTGCAGCATCAAAAATAGCCCGGTCAGCTTCAGAAGCTTTAGACATATCCGAATCGTACTTACGCATCACCTCCAGGGCCGCTTTTAATTGAGGGATATCCCTGAACTGACGACGAACTTCCTCAATCATAGCCATCGCAGCACGTCCTACTGCATTCATAGACAAGGCAGAGAAAACAAAAGGCAACATAGCTCCTACTAATAAGCCGGCCATAATATCAGGTCTGGAAACATCAATAGTGTTTACGTTTGCTACCTTCATAAAGGCGGCAAATAAAGCTAATGCCGTTAATGCCGCAGAGGCAATCGCAAATCCTTTTCCAATAGCGGCTGTGGTATTTCCAACAGCATCTAATTTATCGGTACGTTCACGAACTTCTCCGGGTAATTCCGCCATTTCGGCAATACCCCCGGCATTGTCTGAAATTGGTCCGTAGGCATCAACTGCCAGCTGAATTCCAGTATTTGCAAGCATCCCCACGGCTGCGATAGCAATTCCGTATAATCCTGCAAAATGATGGGAAACCAAAATGGCTCCAGCAATCAGTAAAATCGGAACTGCTGTAGACATCATCCCAACTCCTAATCCGGAAATAATGTTGGTTGCAGCACCGGTTTCAGATTGCCGAACAATAGCACTTACCGGTTTTGTTCCGGTTCCTGTGTAGTATTCGGTGATCTTCCCTACTCCCAATCCGGCCACTAAACCAGCAATGGTTGCAAGAAATACACCCCAGGCTCCAAATGGCAGGCCTTCAACTGTATCAGGGATCATGGCGTTGATAATAAAATAAGATGCAATCACCATTAAACCGGCAGATCCAAACTCACCTATATTCAAAGCTGTTTGCGGATTACCTCCCTCTTTCACTTTTACAAAGAAGGTTCCTATGATAGACATAATAATTCCAACTGCTGCCAACACTAAAGGTAAATAGACAGCACCAAGACCATCTAAATCAGGAGTAAATATATATGCTCCCAATACCATTGTTCCGATGATTGAGCCCACATAGGATTCAAAAAGGTCGGCTCCCATCCCTGCAACATCCCCAACATTATCTCCTACGTTATCGGCAATAGTAGCAGGGTTCAATGGGTGATCTTCGGGAATTCCCGCTTCCACTTTTCCAACCAGGTCAGCACCAACATCTGCTGCTTTGGTATAAATTCCTCCTCCTACACGTGCAAAAAGGGCGATAGATGATGCCCCTAAAGAAAATCCGGATAATACATTTAATACTAATGAAACATTATCTGCGCCTGGCCAGATGTTCTGATAGATCATAAAGAGACCACTAAGGCCCAATACTCCTAAACCAACTACACCAAGTCCCATTACGGAACCTCCTGCAAACGCAACTTCCAAAGCTTTCCCCAGGGAAGTTCTAGCTGCCTGTGTTGTTCTTACATTGGCTTTAGTGGCAACACGCATCCCTATAAATCCTGCCAGGGCTGAACAAATGGCGCCTACACCGAAAGAGAGTGCCACCATTCCATTAGATCCAGCTTCGTTTTCACCCTTGAAATAGAGAAGTATAGCAACGGCAAAAACAAAGATTGACAGTATTTTGTATTCTGCCTTAAGAAAAGACATGGCGCCATCTGCAATGTTTTTTGCAATTCTTGCCATTTTCTCGTCTCCTACTTCCTGTTTGGAGACCCACATGTTTTTAATAAAGACAAACAGCAAGGCTAGTACACCAAATGCTGGTAATAGGGTTACGATTAGTTCCATATTGATTTGTTATTTATCTGTTAAAACGGCTGCAAAAGTAGTAAAACCGATCTGAATATAAAAGCAATAATTGACCTCAATACTTTATACGTAGAACAGCAAAGTGTCAACCTAAATCAGAAATTAAAGCCAAAGGTCCCTGTTACGCTAAAGGGCCTGGCATCAGGGCCTTCAAGGTAATTTCCCCTGAAGTTAAAATCGACCCGGAAAATCTTGAAGATGTTACTAATCCCAAAAGAGTATTCCCAATAGATCTTGTCTGAAGGCGCGACAAGGGGAATGTTGGTCGGACTATTAAGGGCTATGTTCTCATCTGAAAGTTGTCCCCAGGCACCACGAAGACCTACAATTTCCCTTAGATTCCAGTCGCGAATAATAGGTATGCGCGAAAAAAGCCGGCCGTTAAAATTCTGTTCCAGATGGAGGGCGATATAGGTATCTGTAACAAATTCATAAAAATCCAGGTTGGGAAAGGTATTGTACAAGGTAAATAATGTTTGATTCCCGGGGATTACGTTGAGCAGACTAAGAGGTACGGCCTCTGTAGTCTTTCCCATTTCCACGGTACTCAGGAGTCGGCCAAATCCACCAATTTGCCAGGGTTGAGTGTAGGAAAACTGATATTTGGCATAACTGAAATCGCTTTCGAGAAAGCCCTCTAACCCCCTGGTATAATTAAATAGCAGGGTTGCGTATTCATCGTTGACATTCCGCCGTTCCACTCCATAACCTATGGTCCGTTTCCCCGGCGTATAAATAAGGGTAGTTGTAAGATCAAATTGTTTTATCTCTGAAGATATCCCTGTGGGGGATTCCAGGTCAATATAATCCAGATTAAAGGCCTGAGGAAGGGCAGATCTCAGGGTTCGGAAGGAACCACCGAATCTCATTCTGAAATTCTTTAAGGGTTCGGCTTCTAGGTTGAGCGTGCTGAGATTTATACTGGTAAGGCGGTCATTATTCCCAACCGTCAGGACCGATGAGGAGGCTACACTCCTTCCCAAAACATCGTTCGTTGCTGTGAGACTTAAGCCCAACTGTTCAATATCGCGTCGGTTTCCACCGGAAATAATCAGTCTGCTTTTCTTATCTAACAGGAATTTGGCCGAAAAACCGTGTTTAAACTTTTTGTCCATAAAGCCATAAGCCATGTACCCTTCCAGCCGCCAGGGATCGTTCTGTCCAAAATAGGTACGCATCCCTCCCCGTAGACGTATACCCTCTGCATCGTTATATCCAAAAGTGCTGTAGATGCTTCCGATATCCATGTTCCATTTGTCGATCTCCACATATCCCGAACTGAGGATGCTAACCAGATTGTAATACGTCTTAAATTTCGGGACCGTTTTAAGAGTATCCAGCAAAGCGTAAATTCCACTTTCGTCTTTATTCAGGGATTCCAGCCTGTTATTGCTCCAGAAAACACTGTCGCGCTGAAAGACCTGTGGATCGAAGGGATCAGAAGCTGTTCTGTAAAATTCCTCGGGTTTTGCCTGGTCAAATTTATAATTGTCATAGACCGTGGTTCGCTTCCCGTAAACTCCTTTAGACGATTCCTTTTTATTCAGGGCAAAGTCGGATAACATATAATCCCTTTTCAGGAGAAAAACCGAATCACTTACCACTTCAAAATCCTGCTCTATGTAAATTTCCTTTACCCAATTTATATTGGCGCTTTTTGTTACTTCCAGGTTGATCTTCTTCAGGGCGTAGGTGGTGTCGTTCACCCAGAAATCGCCTTTGAAAGTGAGTTCATTCTTTCGCCTCGGATAGTAGATGATATGGTAGCACCATTTATTGTCGATATAGGCACTGTCTGAAAGGACGTAATTGTATACATCGATTCCGGTGCGTGACAGCGGACTGGTAAAACTCTTATCAAAAAACTTAAGGTAGTTGGCATAAACATCATAATCGGAATACAGGTCCTGAACAAAGGCGGTTATCGCCTGGTTGTTTGTAAATCCGGAATTTTTATTCCCCAGTACATCAACCCTTTCCTTCTGGATCTCGTTGTTCCCGTATACCTTTGAAAAAACCTCATTGAGGAAAATGGGCAAATAGGTCTTTCCGGTTATTCGTGAAGTGTCGAGGTCTGCAAAGACAAATTCGAGTCCCTTGAACACCCTGCTTTTGATCAGGGCACTGTCTATAGTATTGAGATCAAATTCTACCTTCTCATATTTGTCGTATTCGTATTGTTTGAATTTCCGAAGTCCATTGATCCTTTTCTTGGCCCATATCTTTCTGAGGATATCGATGGCCGGATTGTCCTTTTTAGACCGTTTTCCTACATAGACCACCACCTCATCGAGCTGTTCTCCTTCAGACAATACAATTCTCAGGTCGTAGTTTACGGTAGAGAGAAGTTCAATATCCCTGGTTTGATACCCGATAAATGATACTTGAATGGCATTGTAGTTTTGGTCTGATTCGAGATAGAATCTACCGTTGTCATTCGTAATCGTCCCTTCCGTTGAGTTTGGAAAAATGACATTGGCAAAGGCTACTGGATCTCCATTTTCATCTACAACAATACCACTTACCTTCGTTTGTGAAAAACAAAGGGTTGTGATAAAAAATAATAAGCTAATCAGGATTATCCTCATAGATAAAGCGCGTGATCCCTGGAACTATTTTTAATTCTATACTTAATTCCCTTCTTAAATGGGTTTTAAATCTTCCGGAAAAAATACGGATAAAAAAAACTTCGCCAGCACCGGAGTGACGAAGTTTTATTAAGTTTTAATAAGGTCACAATTATTTGTACATCACCTTTTTAACTGCATTGATAACATCCTGGTGATTGGGTAACCACTCTTCCAGTAATCCCGGCGAATACGGGGCTGGAGTATCTGCTGTATTGATCTTTACTATGGGTGCGTCCAGGTAGTCAAAAGCTTTGGACTGCACCTGGTAGGTGATCTCTGTTGCTACATTCCCAAAGGGCCACGCCTCTTCGAGAATCACCAGGCGATTGGTCTTTTTTACTGATTTCAGGATAGCTTCACTGTCCATTGGTTTTACTGTCCGGAGGTCGATAATCTCACATTGAATTCCTTCCTTTTCAAGTTCTTCGGCAGCTTTATAAGCTTCTTTGATAATCTTGCCAAATGAAACTATGGTGACGTCTTTTCCTTCTCTTTTAATTTCAGCAACACCCAGAGGAATAGTGAAATCACCTTCAGGCACTTCTCCTTTATCTCCATACATCTGCTCAGATTCCATAAAAATTACCGGGTCGTCATCACGAATAGATGCTTTGAGCAATCCTTTTGCATCTTTAGGATTTGATGGCACTACCACCTTAAGGCCGGGGCAGTTGGCATACCAACTTTCAAAGGCCTGTGAATGGGTAGCGGCCAGCTGACCCGCAGAGGCCGTAGGTCCTCTGAAGACGATAGGACAATTGAACTGCCCTCCAGACATTTGCCTGATTTTAGCTGCATTATTAATTATCTGATCAATTCCGACAAGGGCAAAATTGAAGGTCATAAATTCAATGATAGGGCGGTTACCTATCATGGCAGAACCGACACCTACACCAGAAAATCCTAATTCTGAAATAGGAGTATCAATAACCCGGTCAGGGCCAAATTCATCCAGCATCCCTTTTGATGCCTTATAGGCACCATTGTATTCAGCCACTTCCTCCCCCATCAGGTAAATCGACTCGTCCCTCCTCATTTCTTCAGACATGGCTTCTGCAATAGCTTCCCGAAATTGAATTGTCTTCATATGCTTGTATTTCTCATCCTGAATTGTGATCAAAATGCCAACAAAAATAGGAAAATATCCTTCAAAAAGACCTTACAAAAAAGGAAAATCAAATTAAATTTTTATTATGCATGCATAGTATTTTTGATTTTTATTGGTTATCTTTGAGGCCTTATTATTTCAAAAAATACCTCATATGAATATATTAGTTTGTATCAGTAATGTTCCCGATACGACCTCCAAGATCAATTTTACCCAGGACAATACTAAATTCGATACTACGGGTGTTCAATTTGTGATCAACCCCAATGACGAATTTGGACTTACCCGCGCTATGTGGTTTAAAGAAAAACAGGGGGCTACTGTGCATGTGGCCACTGTGGGAGGCCCCGGTGTAGAATCTACCATGAGAAAGGCCCTGGCGATTGGTGCCGATGAAGGAATTAGAATCAATGCCGAGCCTACCGACGGTTATTTTGTGGCTCAGCAACTCGCCGAAGTGATAAAAAACGGTGGGTATGACCTTATCATTGCCGGCAGGGAATCCATCGACTACAACGGCGGAATGGTCCCGGGAATTATCGCTGCCACTCTCGACATAAATTTTGTCAATACCTGCATCGGCTTAGAAGTCGACGGTGATAAAGTAAAAGCCATAAGGGAAATAGACGGGGGAAAGGAGACCCTGGAAACATCTTTACCCCTTATCATTGGCGGGCAGAAAGGCCTTGTAGAGGAAAGTGACCTGAGAATTCCAAATATGAGGGGTATTATGATGGCGCGGCAGAAAAAATTGAATGTTCTGGAGCCTGTCGACTCTGATCATGCCACTACTGATAAGTCGTTCGACAAGCCTGCTCCGAAAGGACCGGTTAAACTTGTTGACGCTGAAAATGTAGAAGAATTGATTGATTTGTTACACAACGAGGCTAAAGTAATTTAATAGTACTCCTTAAAAAATATAAAGAATATGTCCATATTAGTTTATACAGAAGCCGAGAGCGGAAAATTTAAGAAAAATGCCTTTGAAGCTGCCTCTTACGCCTATAAAGTGGCGGGGGAAATGGGAACAGAGGTAACAGCTATCAGTTTTAATGTCTCTGATAATTCAGCCCTTGGGAATTACGGAGTAAGCAAGGTTTTAAAAGTAGAGGATGAAAAATTAAAGACTTTTCATGCCAGAGCATACGCTAGTGCGATTGCCGAAGCGGTTAATAAAGTAGGAGCACAAGTGGTGATCCTCAGCTCCAGTACCGATTCTAAATATCTGGGAGGTTTGCTTGCCGGGATGCTTAAGGCCGGATATGTACCAAATGCAGTTGCCGCACCTGACAGCGTTCAACCTATGGTAGTTAAGAGAATGGCCTTTAGTAATAAAGGTTTTGCTCATACCGAAATCAATACAGATATTAAAATTATCGGTGTGTCTAACAATGCCTTTGGCATAATTGAAAATTCTAGCAGTCTACAAGAAGAATCCTTTAGTCCGGAAGCGGGTGAAAAGGACTTCGCAACCAGGTCAGTAGAAGTAGATAAAGTGGTTGGGGAAGTGACTATTGCCGATGCCGACATTGTGGTATCTGCAGGTCGTGGCCTCAAAGGACCTGAAAACTGGGGTATGATAGAAGAATTGGCTGAAGTACTCGGAGCCGCAACAGCATGCTCAAAACCAGTTAGCGATATGGGATGGAGATCGCATGGGGAACACGTTGGGCAGACTGGGAAACCCGTAGCCAGCAATCTTTATATTGCGATTGGTATTTCAGGTGCAATTCAACACCTTGCCGGGGTAAGTGCCTCCAAAGTCAAAGTAGTGATCAACACCGATCCGGAAGCTCCCTTCTTTAAAGCGGCAGATTACGGAATCGTAGGGGATGCCTTTGAAGTTGTCCCGAAACTCATCGAAAAATTAAAGGAATTTAAGGCCCAGAACGCCTAATTTTTGTTAATTTGTGCCTTTGAAGGGCTGTTTAAATACCAGGGACAATCCTTATTATTTATACAGCCCTTTATGGTATTTGAGTGATTATGAGTCTAGTTAGATTAAAAATTAAAGGAATATCTTACAGTCAAACACAAAATGGGGCATATGCCCTTATTTTAAATGAGGTTGACGGAGATCGAAAACTTCCCATTGTGATTGGAGCTTTTGAGGCACAATCCATTGCCATTGCTCTTGAAAAAGAGATCAAACCCCCAAGGCCTCTCACTCATGACCTTTTTAAAAATTTTGCCGACAGGTTTGATATCATTGTCAAACAAGTGATCATTCACAAGCTTGTTGATGGCGTTTTTTATTCAAGTATCATCTGCGAGCGGGAGAAGGTGGAAGAAATAATCGATGCGCGTACTTCCGATGCCATCGCCCTTGCTCTTCGGTTTAACGCTCCCATTTTTACATATAAAACTATTCTTGACAAAGCGGGTATTTTCCTCAAATTCTCTTCCAAGGAAAAGGATAAGGACGAAGTAGATGACAGTATAGTAGTAGATGAGATTTTGCAGGAAGGTGAAACCGTGGAGATTGATCCGGGTTCAACTGCCCCATATAAGGAATTGAGCATGGATGAACTTCACAAGGAGCTCGACAAAGCGGTTGCCAATGAAGACTATGAAAAGGCGGCCAGACTACGGGACGAAATTTCCAAACGCAAATGATTTACTAGACCCCTCCGTATGAAGCCAGGAATTTGGATCCTTTCCCTTTTTATGTTGCTGTTTTTCCATGGCTTTGGTCAAGAGATTCCCACAAAAGACAGCGTGGAATTGGACAGTACCGCTGAAGTTTCTGTTTGGCCCGTACAGCAAGTCACCCCGGAAATAGTGAGTCCGATCATTGCCAATCAGGGCTTTTCCCTCGATAGTCTATGGCGTGGGGCTCTGGGGATGCTGGCTCTGCTCCTGATCGCATATCTGTTCTCTTCTAACCGAAGGGCGATAAACTGGAAAACAACAGCCATAGGCCTTGGGATACAATTGTCCCTTGCTATAGGAATTCTTAAAGTCCCTGCAATTCAATGGTTCTTTAATAAACTGGGGCAATTCTTCAATGAGATTCTGAAATATACAATGGCAGGCAGTGAGTTTATATTCGGTGGCCTTCTCAATCTCGACAATCCCAACATAGGCTATATTTTTGCCTTTCAGATCCTGCCGACAATCATTTTCTTTTCTGCCCTGACGTCAGTTCTTTATTATCTCGGCATCATCCAAAAGATTGTAAAAGGCCTCGCCTGGTTGCTTTCCCGATTTCTGGGTATCTCGGGAGCTGAAAGTCTGAGCGTCTCAGGAAATATCTTTTTAGGTCAGACAGAAGCCCCCTTATTGATCAAGGCTTATCTGGAGAAGATGAATAAATCTGAAATCCTTTTGGTGATGATCGGTGGAATGGCTACCGTTGCAGGGGGTGTACTTGCAGCCTATATCGGTTTCCTGGGAGGAAATGACGAACAGCTTCGACTCGAATTTGCCCGGCACCTTATCGCCGCATCCGTTATGGCTGCCCCGGGGGCTATTGTGATCTCAAAAATCCTCTATCCCCAAACGGAGAATGTAAACAGAGAAATCCAGGTCTCCACGGAAAAAATTGGTGCAAATATCCTCGATGCCATTGCAAACGGAACAACAGAAGGCCTGAAACTGGCAGTTAATGTTGGGGCCATGTTATTAGTCTTTGTTGCCTTTATTGCCATGATTAATGGCATTCTGGGCTGGGCAGGCGATCTTACTGCCATCAACAGCTGGATTAGTGAAAATTCGGTTTATGACCAGCTTTCTCTGGAAGCAATTCTCGGTGTAATTTTTGCGCCCTTGATGTGGTTGATAGGGGTTAATTCACAGGACGTATTACTCATGGGACAATTGTTGGGAGTAAAACTGGCCGCAAGTGAATTTGTTGGGTATATACAGCTGGCCGAACTCAAGGACTTCAGCAGTGGCACCCATTTCTCCTTTAACAAGTCGATCATCATGGCGACATATATGCTATGCGGGTTTGCCAACTTTGCTTCTATCGGTATTCAGATCGGTGGGATTGGCTCCCTGGCGCCGGGACAGCGTAAGACGCTCTCTGAATTTGGGATGAAGGCCGTTTTAGGGGGAACCCTGGCATCACTTCTCTCCGCCACATTTGCCGGAATGATCCTCGGGTAGTGTCGGCCCTGCTTTCGTTGATAAGTTTTAAAAAGAAGCATGCTCCACTGATTTATTCTAAGGCAGGGATTTTCTAATTTTACGACAATATCATATTTGACATATTTATGAAACAATATCACGACCTGCTAAAACACGTCCTGGAGAAAGGAAATAAAAAAAGTGACCGTACGGGGACAGGGACCATTTCTGTTTTTGGCTACCAGATGCGATTCGACCTCAGTGAGGGATTCCCTATGGTCACCACAAAAAAACTGCACTTAAAATCCATTGTTCACGAGTTGCTTTGGTTCCTGAAAGGGGATACCAATGTGAAATACCTCCAGGAGAACGGCGTTCGGATATGGAATGAATGGGCGGATGAAAATGGAGATCTGGGTCCCGTCTACGGATATCAATGGCGGAACTGGAACGGAGATGGAATCGATCAGATCCAGGACCTTATCGACAAGCTAAAAAACACTCCTGACAGCCGCAGGATGATGGTCGCTGCCTGGAACCCCAGTGTTATGCCAGATTCCTCAAAGTCCTTTGCTGAGAATGTAGCAGAAGGCAAGGCGGCTCTTCCGCCCTGTCACGCCTTTTTTCAGTTCTATGTGGCCGATGGAAAACTTTCCTGTCAACTCTACCAACGAAGCGCAGATATTTTCCTGGGAGTACCTTTTAATATTGCCTCCTATGCATTGTTCACATTGATGGTTGCCCAGGTCTGCGGTTACAAACCAGGAGAATTCATCCACACCTTTGGGGATGCCCATATCTACAACAATCATATGGAGCAGATCGAATTACAACTGAGCAGGGACCCCAGGCCACTTCCTAAAATGGTCCTGAATCCGGAGGTAAAAGATATTTTCGATTTTAAATTTGAGGACTTTACCCTTCTCGATTATGACCCCCATCCACACATCAAAGGGATGGTAGCTGTTTAATACAATAAAAAGGAAATTTAAACCTATCATAAAGCACATAGCTATCTAAGTATTAAATTAGTGCATGATCCAGGTAATTCGGTTTATTCTCTTTCTCTGCATTTTCCCTTCTTTCTATGGTCAGGAGGCTAATACTTATAATTTTAAAGAGGTGTCTTCTGCACCGTATTTTGAGGAACTGCCTTGTGCCACTAAAGGGACTGAAGAATGCTTCAATAATCAGATAAAAGCACATACCGTTGCAAATTTTGACTACCCAAAAAGTGCTCTGGAAAATCAACTTACGGGGATTGTGTATGTTCAATTTGTTGTTGACTCAACAGGTGTAATTAGCAATATCCGAACACGATCATTGGAAAAGGTTTTTGAGAATGAAGGTCTGCGAATTGTTGAAGCGATCCCCAAACTTCAACCTGCTATATTAGACGGCAATCCGGTGGCGATGATCTATTCGTACCCAATAGAATTCAATCTTATACTAAATGATGAAATAGCTCAAAAACCAACTACCCTATTGGTAGATGCCGATGCAGCAGTCGGTTCAACAGATATAGTTTCTTATAATGCCGCTCCGGTACCACCTTTGTTTCAAGGATGTGAAAGGGAAAAAGATTGGTCTGCCTGTTTTAATGCTAAAATGGAAGAAAATTTTATAAAACAAATAACCACTTCTATTCGTCCTTATGGGAATATACATATAAAGGCTAAGGTCTATTTTGAAATAAATAAAAAAGGGGAAATCGTCAACCCTATTGTAGTTTCAGAAAACAAAAAAGTGATTGAAATACTTACCAAATATTTATACAGTGGGGACATTGCTATTTCAGCAGCAAAAAATGCTCAAGGTAGCGCAATCGATTCCTATTTCAATTATGACCTTTCATTAGCAGGAATTAGAAGGTCGGTAAAAACTCGAAATTAAAAAAGATTATAATCTGATTAATCAAAATCAGAAGACAAAAAAATCCGGAGCCTTTTACAGACTCCGGATTCTAATTTTTTCTAACCTTCTGGATTAAAGCTCTATTACGGCGTTCTCAGCACCGGCGAAGTCGTTCCACTGATAACGATCAGCTTCTGCTTCGTTTACATAAGCCCCATCAACGAGGTAACGGAATTCATAAGAGTTCTCTTTTGGAAGATCAAAAGTCCCTTTGAAGTTTCCGTTTTTAAGTTTTTTCAACATGCTCCCTTTTGGGTTCCAGTTGTTAAAGTCGCCAACTACGGCTACTTTTTTTGCATCTTCTGCAGGTACAGTAAAAGTTACTTTAACTACAGGTTTAGTTTTTAAGTATTGTTTAGAAATTGCCATCTTACTAGGTTTTAAAATTCGAGGCAAAATTAATGTATTAAATATCTCATTTACAACGTTTAACACATTATTATCAAATTCATAATTATTCAGTAAAAAATATCGACATTAGTAATTTTACCCCCTTAATTTTTATAAGAACCTAAGGAGGATGGGGCTGATTTCAGGATATCCACAATGGTGTTTAAATCAGATTCTGAGTTGTATAGATGAAAACTAAGTCGGATTCCTCCACCACGCTGAGAACAACATACATTATTATCGCTTAAATAAGAAAACAGCTTATCTCCTCCCCTGATGTTCAGGATGGCACCATGATTCTTCCGCTTTGCCACCGTTTCCTCCAGCATGTCGAGCCCGAGCAATGATTCTCTGGCCTTTTCTATCAAAGCTTTGTTGTGCTTTTCAATGTTCTTGATATCCCATTCCATGAGTTTTTTAATCGAAAAATCGAGACTTCCGAAACACGTGCTGTCCAGATGGCCCGGTTCTAATCGTTTGGCGAGTCGAATATCTTTCTTTGCCTCCATATTCCCATTCACTGAATTAAAGCCGGTCGATTTTAGAGAAAGACGTTCCGAGGCCCGTTCGGAAAATAGCATATACCCGTTCCCCGTTCCCGCCAACAGCCATTTATAACCACTACCGCCCATGATGTCGAGCCCTGAATTATCGAAGTTAAAATCAAAGGCTCCGCAATACTGAGTTCCATCAGCTATCATCAACAGATCGGGATACTGTTCCCTTATGTACCTGATAAAATCACCGGAAATCATTAGTCCATTCTCCCATTGTACAAGGCTAAAAGCAAAAACGTCAATTTTTCCACTTTGCAGTTTCTCCTCAATATGGCTTTCTACCTTATCATCGATTTTTGCATAGGTCAAGTTAAAGTCCCTGCTCTCAAAAGGCCAGTTTACAGAAGGGTAATCACTCTGTAACAAGAGGACATTATTTTCTTTTGGCAAGCCTTCAAGTACTGTATTTAATGCCAGAGAAAAATTAGGGCTAAGTGCAATTCTGTTGCGATCACATCCAAGGAATTTTCCAAGTGTATCCCTGATGCCGGAGATCATATGAAAACTATCCATTTTCATCTCACTACCTCCGATTAAAAAGTCGAGATCGTGTTCCTGTCTCCATTCCTGGAGTTCTTCAGACATCAACCCTATAGCGGCAGTATTCACATAAAGAGATTGTTTTACAAGCGGGAATGATTTCCGGATTTTATTTATGTCCATTACTTCATATTTTTTTATGCATATACTGAGGATATACAGTGGATTCCCTGTCTACAAAATATTTGATTATTTTGCCTTCGATTCTCAGGCTCTTAAAATCCGATTTCATCTATCTTTGTAGTTAAAGATAAGGATTCAGATGTTCTCCAAAACGAAAAAGGACTCCGGAATAAACCTCGAACAGCACGAGCAAATTGAATACGCCCAGGAACGAATAAAGCAGAAAAAGAATCTGTATCGTCATTTTGTGTGGTTCCTGATCGGCAGCGTGGGACTTGTATTGATGAACAAAGTTTTTAAGTACGGAGAAGCCTATGATTGGGCCTACTGGGCGATAGGATTATGGAGTCTGCTCCTTTTAGTACATCTGGCCAATGTCTTTATACTTAGTACGTTTATGGGTCGCGACTGGGAAAGAGAACAACGTGAGAAGTTGGTTCTCAAACAAAAAGAAAAAATAGCAGAGCTCCAAAAACAGTTGGAAAAAGAATTTCCTTATCCCGGACCTCCAAAAAAAAAAGTGGATTGAGTACTCTTATCATCATTGCAGCAGCCGCGGAAAACAACGCGCTGGGAAAAGACAACCAACTTCTGTGGCATTTGCCCGATGATTTTAAACGATTTAAAGCGATCACTACCGGTCATCCGATTATCATGGGAAGAAAAACTTTTGAAAGTTTTCCAAAGCCCCTTCCCAACAGATTTCATATCATCATCACCCGGGATACATCTTATTCCACTTCGCACGGTAATTGTAAAGTTGTTCATTCTTTGAAGGAGGCACTTTCAGTGGTGGATAAAGACAAAGAAGCCTATATTATTGGCGGAGGAGAGATTTACGCCCAGGCCATGGAATACGCAGATGTGATTGAGCTTACCCGCGTGCACGGAAAGTATGAAGCGGATACCTATTTTCCGGAAATCGACATGAAAGAATGGGAACTCCTAAGAGAAGAATTCCATCCGGCGGATGAGAAGCACAAAGTATCCTTTAGTTACCTTACCTATAAACGACGTTAAAAATCGAGAAACTTAATTTGTAGTTCCCCTGGTTCATCCTTTAAAAAACGGGATAACATTTCCGCCTCAGTATTGCTAAGGAATTTGTATGAGGGTTCTCTTTGATCTGTATTCAACAATTGATGCTGCTGTAGTACCTTATGTGTTTGTTTAGCCACGGCTTCACCGCAATCGATGATCTTTACATGCACAGGCAGTTCATCCTTCAGGACAGGAATAAGAAAAGGATAATGAGTACATCCCAGCACGAGATGATCAATTCCTGCGGCTGTCATGGGTTGAATATACTTTTGCAGTAAGTTCCTTGCTTCCGGGGATTGTGCCTGCCCTTTCTCTATTAGTTCCACGAGTCCGGTACCCACCTGCTCAAGAATTTCAATATTTGCTGCGTGATTTTTTGCAGTACTGTGAAACAAAGCACTGGTAAGCGTTCCCCGCGTTGCCAGCACCCCTACTTTTCCAGAAACAGATTGCAAGGCGGCTGGTTTGATAGCTGGTTCTATCCCAATAAAGGGAACGGCATAATTCTTTCTGAGGTAGTCTATAGCGTTAGTAGTAGCAGTGTTGCAGGCTACGACGATGAGCTTACAATGATTTTGTAAAAGCAATTCAGTATTCTTGATACTGAGTTGGAGGATGGCTTCCGGTGATTTTTCCCCATAGGGCGCATTCTTACTATCGGCAAGGTAGATGGTATCTTCCAAGGGCATCTTGTTTCTGAGCTCTTTCCAGATGGAAATCCCACCAACTCCCGAGTCAAAAATTCCAATCGGCCTGCGATCCAATGCGTTTTTATTTTAATGTAAAGGTGTATAAAAATAAAAAAACCGTCCTTGTGAGGACGGTTTTTTATAAGGATTTATTTCAGATTAAAATCCCAATTCCTTTTTAACTTCCGGCAGCAGGTCTTTACCCTTTGCTACGATAAGTCCGCCTCCCTGGGTAGAATCCATTACGTATTCTATTCCTTGTGCAGCAGCTACTTTTTCAATAGCGGCCATGGCTTTTTCGGAAATAGGCTGGAACAATTCGGCCTGTTTTTTGGCAAGTTCCTGTTGAGCAGCCTGCTGGGCTTCTCCAATATTCCTTTCAAATCCCTGAAGTTCAACGGCTCTTTTTTCGTTTTCTTCTTTGGTTTTTGCCGATGCTTCACTTTGATACTGTGTATACTTGTTTCGCAACTCGGTCATTGAGCTTTCTATATCGGCCTTGTAGGTCTCCTGTAATTTCTTTAATTCAGCCTGGGCAGCCTTCATCTCCGGCATATCCGATAAAAGTTCGGTTACATTGATATGAGCTACTGAGCTCTGTGCATTTACAAACCCTGTAGCGGCAACGAACAATACTAGGGCTACTGCTACTTTCTTCACGTGTTTCATGACTTTAAATTTACTATTTGAGTGTTATTATTGAATTCTAAATTATTGATCTATTGTGTCTTTTTTCTTTTCAGTTTGCTTAGCTCTTTCGGCTTCTTTTTCTTTGCGTTTGGCCTCGCGCTCTTCTAATAATTTCTTTCTGCGTTCTTCATATGCCTTTCTGCGTTCTTCCCGAAGCTTTATTTGCTCTGCTCTTTTTTCCTCTGCTGATTGCTTTCGCACATTCTCGGCTTCCTCAGCTTTCTCCAGTCGCTCTTTAAGCGCATCGGTCATTTCTTCCTCTTCCTCCGCTGCTGCTTTTTCAAATGCTGCCAATCGGGCTTTTTCAGCTGCTTTATTGGGCTTGCTAACCCTCCTTGTTCTGGCGATACCCCTCAATACTAATTCGCTGATATCGTGCCTTTTTTCGGAGTACAACATTACGACATCCGCAGATTTATCGAAAATAAAATCGTACTTTTTATTAGCTCCAATCGCCTGTACTTCATTGAACACCTGGTCCTGGATAGGTTGAATCAACCTTCGCTTTTGTAGCACCAGATCTCCGTTCGGTCCGAATCTGTCCTGCTGATATTCGAGCATTTCCCTTTCAAGAATCTGAATTTCCTCTGTTCGCTCTGAAATCAACTCATCAGTCAACAGTACTTTTTCTGCCATCAAGTCTTGCTTCATCTGGTCTATGACCCCCTTCTTTTCCTCAATCTCCAGTTTCCACCTTTGCACTTTATTCTCAAGTTGCTCATTGGCTTCCCTGTATTCTTCTACATTTTCAAGGATATATTCCATGTCCACATATCCTATCCTAACTCCCCGTTGGGCGAAGGAATTCAGTGTGGTCAGAAACACTACAGTTATTAAAAGAACTTTTGTATTCATGTTACTCAGGTTTAGTACATAGAAAATATCGTGCCAAAATTACTAAAACTTTTAGAATGAGTGCTTTACCTTTTGTTCCGGGAAGTTGAAATTCTAGAATTGCTGACCTATAATAAAATGTGTCTGCCATCCGCTCGGACCATTACCCGCAGATTGAGGTCTTAGGTCTTCGTCAAATCCGTAGCCAAAATCTATCCCCAGTAAACCAAAGGCAGGCATAAATATTCTTAAGCCTACTCCGGCCGATCTTTTAAGTTGAAACGGATTAAACTCATTAAAATTGTTAAATGAGTTTCCTGCTTCTAAAAAAGTTAAGCCGTAAATGGAGGCAGAAGGCTTCAGGGTTAGAGGATATCTGAGCTCCAGAGAGTATTTGTTATAGACAATTCCACCTTCCTGATCGAAGGTAATAGGATCTACAGGGGTAAGAGAGTTATTTTCGTATCCCCTTAACTGTATAGTCTCGCGGCCATCAAGGGTGAAGTTTCTGCCAAGACCGTCGCCCCCCAGAAAGAATCTCTCAAAAGGTACCTGGCCTACATCACTGTTGTAATTCCCGAGGAATCCAAATTCAACATTGGTCCTGAGAACTAATTTATCTACTAATCTGGTATACCAGTCGCCTTTGAATTTGATCTTGTAGTATTCAAGCCAGCGAAATCGCTCCTGATCCACGCTTTCCAATTCATTTCTTTCGGCCGTTGTAAGGTCACTTCCCACCTGGTTCCTTTCAGTTTGTAATTCTGTAAGCTCTTCGCTTCTATCTTTTAAGGCAGCAAAATCCTTATCGCTGAAGAGGGAATACGGAGGTGTAAACTTTGCGGTTACCTCAAAGATCGACCCTGTAATAGGATAAATTCGGCCTGGACCTGCAGAACTCCTCGAAATTCCGAAGGTGTAAGCAAGGGAATTTGACTGCCCGTTTCCGAAATTAAAGAGGCCTGTTCGGTAATTCCTGAAGTCGTATAGCTGATAACTCAGGGAATGGGAAAGCGTAAAAAAGTCGTCAGGCCACTGCACCCTCTTGGCAAGCCCAAGAGAAACCCCTGTAATAGAAAATTGCTGATCTTTATCTACTTCTACCCTACCGTTAGTACCGAATGACGCCAGGAACTGCTGAGTTCTGGAGAGCGACATATTGAATCTAACCGGTTTTTTACCTCCTAACCAGGGTTCTGAAAAGTTCAGGCTATAGACCCTGAAGGTTCTACTGGCTTGTAATCGGAGGGCAAAGGTTTGACCGTCCCCCATAGGCACCGGTTTATAGGCTTCTCCATTAAAAAGATTCTGAATGGAGAAATTACTGAATGAAAGTCCCAGCGTTCCGATGAATCCTCCGCCACCATAACCTCCCTGAAGTTCTATCTGGCTCGATCCTGATTCTACCAGGCTGTAAGCCAGGTCTACCGTTCCGGAATTAGGATCGGGGTTTTGAATGTCGGGAGCAATTTGTTCTGCATCAAAGAATCCTAATTGTCCGAGTTCGCGGACACTTCGGATAATGTTTTCTTTACTGTATTTCTGTCCGGGCCGTGTTCTGATCTCCCTGAATATAACGTGATCATTGGTCTTATCATTCCCAGTTACTGTAACGTGATTTAAGAAGGTCTCTTTCCCTTCAATGATTCGGATCTCAAAGTTAATAGTGTCATTTTCTGCAGAAACTTCCACAGGGTTGATCTGCGAAAATAAATAACCATTGTTCTGATATAGGTTGGTAAGATCATCTGCATCAGGTTTGGTATCATCTGCAATTCGCTCCCTTAACAAGACGCCATTATAAGTAGATCCCTTCTTTATTCCCAGAACCTGTGTTAGCTGGCGATCGGTATATACTGTGTTTCCAACAAAGTTGATATCTCCGAAGTAGTATTTATTTCCTTCTTCTACATTGATGGTGATCTTAATATTTTCATCATTCACCTTTTCGATGGTATCTGAAATTACACGGGCATCGCGAAAACCGTTTTCCGCATATTTGTCGATCAAAGAGGAGAGATCTTCCTTGTAATCTTCCGGGATATATTTTGATTTCTTCCAGAACCTTCCGAGTTTCTTACGCTTGGTATTTTTTAGGGATTTACGCAATTTCCCATCAGATATTTCCTCATTCCCCTCAAAAACAATATTGGATATTTTTACTTTATTCCCCTTGCTTACGTTTATCACCATGCTTTCCGCATTGGTTTCGGAGGTGTCCTGTGAGGTTACAATGGTAGCCCTGGCATTTAGATAACCCTGTTTTTTATACTTGTTCTGAAGATAATTCCTGGTATTGGCAATGAGGCTTTCAGTGATTTTCTTCCCCTTTTTAAGATCCGTGTCGTCAATGATTTCATCCACCTTTCTTTTTTTAACACCATAGATGGTGACCTTGGAAAGAGTGGGTCTTTCTTTAATATTGAGTTCGAGGTAGATATCCTCCCCTTCTATGTTAGTTATGTAAAAGGCAATATCACTGAACAATTCAAGGCCCCAGAGCTTTTTAAGGACGTCACTGATCTCATCTCCTGGCACGGTAATGATCTGCCCTTCCCTGAGTCCGGTATATGTTTTTACGGTCTGCTCATTATAACTTTGCAAGCCAGAAATTTCCAGTCCTTTAAGAACGTACTTCTTCCCACTATCATACGGAATATCCTGCGACAGTACTGAACTTGTGGTTAAAAGAAAAAGGAAGGTAGTAAGGAAGATTCGCAATATGAGTCCGTTCACACTACTAGTTAAGTTGTTCGCTTGTTTTTCCAAATCGTCGTTCTCTGTTCTGGTAATTCTTTAGTGCTTCTGCTAAATGTTCCACCCGGAAATCGGGCCAGAATACTTCCATAAAATACAATTCGGCATAAGCAATCTGCCAAAGTAAAAAATTGCTTATCCGGTGCTCTCCACTGGTTCGAACAAGCAAGTCTACATCTGGTAAATTATGCGTGTAAAGATGACCATTAATAATGGCATCATCAATATTCTCCGGCGAAATTATATTATTTTTAACTTTGACACTAATTTCCCGCACTGCATGTTTGATTTCTTCCCGCGCTCCATAGCTGAGCGCAAGCGTAAGCACCATAGCAGTGTTTTTCGAAGTTTTTTCAATCACTTCCTGTAATTCTGAATAAGCCTTAGGGGGCAATGAGGAGATGTTTCCTATCGCATTAAGCCTGATATTGTTTTTATCGAGCGTTTTAAGTTCTCTTTTTAAAGAAGAGACAAGAAGTTTCATTAAGGTGTCCACTTCCTTTTTAGGACGTTGCCAGTTTTCAGTAGAAAAGGCATAGAGGGTAAGATAGTCGATCCCAATTTTAGCGCAGTTCTCCACGGTCTCTCTCACGGCTTTTACACCATTCTCGTGACCGAAAATACGCAGTTTACCACGTTGTTTGGCCCACCGGCCATTACCATCCATGATGATAGCCAGATGCCTGGGCAAAGGGCCCTTTTTTAATTCTTCTATAGTGTTCATCCTACTTTTTACTCGAAACAATCGGAACAGACCACCCTACCAAAGGTGTAGGTGAGGGTAATCCCTGAAAAAACATACCAATCGTCACTTAAAATGTTCCCAAAACGGAATTGCTCAAAATTTGATCCCGTTGGGTTACTCGCATCCAGGTTATCCGTAAAGGTATACCGCGCTCCTACTTCGGCACCGAGGATCAGGAATTGATTCAACCTGATCTTGGCCCCTACGGTCATAGGAATGGCAAATGAACCATCTTTTTGCCCGGTTTCCTGCAATGATCCTGCATCGAAATAATTAAAATCATAGCGAAAATACGCAATTCCTGAATAAAGATAAGGTGTAAACGCCTGAGAAAGTGAATGAAGGTTATACTCTACGAAATTGAGCTCGAGTCCGGCAGATATCTCCAAAAGATTATGATCAAGGACATAGCCCCTCTGTTGTCTGGATGCCATGTCCGATTTTGAATCATCAGCGGTAAAACTACCATAGAAAGCACTGGCGCGCCAGGCGTATCTTTTACTTTTGTTCCATTTAAATACTCCTCCAAATGCCGGTCCTGTGGGGGAAATAAAATTCATGCTCCCTACATCCCCTATATTGTTGAGCCCACCGCCCATAAAACCAACTTCATAGGTTTGGGCTCTGGACTGCATAAACAGCAGAAGGAAGATGATATAAGGAATTGCTTTCATTTTTATCAAAAATGGGCAAATATACTCCTTAAGGCTATATTGTTTGGATGAACTCAAGAACTTTCGCTTTCTCAATAAACAGGGAAATGTTGTAATTATTGTTTCCAGGATCAATTGCGTTTGTCCTGACCCCATAGTAATTTGTTTCGAATGGTCTTTAAAAAACTCTCGGAAGCGTATTCTATCATTTTAATACTGAAGTCGGTCTTTTTAATCACCAATTCCTTTCCATTATCTATGGTAGCCAGTCTGGAATCAAGGGAAACCATGTGCTGATCTTCCCTTCCGGAGACCTTGATCCTGATTTCAGTGTCATCCGAAATCACCAGGGGCCTGGCATTCAGGTTATGAGGAGCTATGGGAGTAATCACCAATGACTGAGCGGTGGGTGTCATCACCGGTCCTCCGCAACTCAGGGAATATCCCGTAGAACCCGTAGGGGTTGAGATAATCAGGCCATCGGCCCAGTAAGATGTGAGGTATTCATCATTGAGATGTGTTTCAATAGTAATCATGGAGGTGGTATCCTTCCTGCTCACCGTAACCTCATTGAGAGCAAAATTCAGCTCTTTGAATTCCTCTATTTCAGGCTCAGAAGTTACAGACACCAAACTGCGTTCAACCACAATATAGTCTCCTTTGATAAAATCGTGTATCAATCGCCTGACTTTTTCTTTTTTGTAGGTAGAGAGAAACCCCAGACGCCCGGTATTGACACCTACAATAGGAATACCAAGATTCCCGACATAAGTTACCGCCCTCAAAATGGTTCCGTCTCCCCCAAAACTTACAAAAAGATCGAAATCCTTATCCAGACCGTGGTTGTGATCAAATGTCTGGCAGTATAAATCCGGTTCTTCTACACGCAGGAGTTTATAAAAATCTTCTTCTATGAAAATATCGGCCTTGAGTAATTTCAGTTCTTCAAGCAGCTCAAAGACGTAATTGAGTCCGTTTTCCTTAAAGGCCTGACCATAAATGGCTACCCTCATACATTGAGAAATTTGTCCAGATAATCTGAACGTTCTTTGAGGTCTTCAAGAAATTGATCGGCCTTATTGCCAAAGAGTATGGAGTAGTTGTAGCGGCGAAAAGTGTTCACCACTTCATTAAAGTTATTCATGCCGATTTTAATGGTAATCTGCACTACCTCGCTCCTCGAATCAGTAATAAAAGCACCGATAAGTTTTGTGTTATTGCTTTCGACAATCTGTGCAATCTCACTGAATGAATAGTCTTTAATCCCTTTAGCCACGACCAGAATGGCTCCCGGTTCCTTAAAAAAGGGAGTGTCGATAAATACGCCCACAAAATCATTCAGATCGTAGTATCCCATCACATGAGCTTCTTCATCCAGGACTGGCAGAAGGTTTGCTTCATTTCTGGAAAAAAGTTCAAGCACATCAAGCCAGGAAGTTTCTCTTACAGCAAAGAAGGATTCCAGATTTGTTTTAAAGCTGGTGATCTTCTGATCTTCCTCAAATGCTTCGAGATCATTCTCTGATAACAAACCCAATAATTTTTGGTCTTCAGTGATAGCCACATGGGAGTAGGTACTATTCTTAAAAAAATGAATAGGTTCCGCCAGCATATCCTGAACGTCAAATACAGGGATTGAATGGATGATATGTGATTCTATAGACATGATCTTTAAATTACCGCAAATTAATAATTAAAAAGATCAAAAGGCATGCCTAATTTGTATTTTTGCGACGAATGAACGATGATATAGTCCAAATGACGAAACTCAGTGTAAATATTAACAAAATTGCCACTTTGAGAAATGCCAGGGGCGGGAATATGCCCGATCTCATCTCAGTGGCAAAGGATATAGAGGAATTTGGGGCAGATGGGATCACTGTGCATCCCAGACCTGATGAACGCCATATCAGGTACGCCGATGTTTACGCCCTTAAAGAGGTATTAAAAACAGAATTCAACATTGAAGGGAACCCCAATCCCAGATTCACCGAGATGGTACTGGAAGTATGTCCCGCACAGGTTACCCTTGTCCCGGATGCTGTGGATGCGATCACATCAAACGCCGGCTGGGATACCTTAAAGCACAAAACCTACCTAAAGGAAATGATTAACACCTTTAAGGATAAGGGAATTCGTACTTCCATTTTTGTGGATCCGGATCCGGCAATGGTGGAAGGAGCAGCAGAGACCGGGACAGATCGTATTGAGCTCTATACGGAAGAATACGCCAAAATATATCCTAAAGATCCGGAGAAGGCGATCAAACCTTATGCTGAAGCAGCCAAAGTGGCCCATTCCCTTGGTTTGGGCATTAATGCAGGGCACGATCTAAGTCTGGAAAATATAGCATATTTCAGTAAAGGTATAGCTCATCTCGAGGAAGTTTCTATTGGACATGCCCTTATATGCGAGGCGATTTACCTGGGTCTGGAAAACGTAGTCAACATGTATTTACACCGTCTGAAATGATGCCTGTCTTATATTCTAACATAATAGGAAAAGGAGAACCTTTTCTAATTTTACACGGATTTCTGGGTATGTCTGATAATTGGAAAACCCTGGGAAGCCAATTCGCAGAAAGAGGGTACGAAGTACACCTGCTTGATCAGCGTAATCACGGGAAAAGTTTCTGGTCTGAAGAATTCGACTACAGTCTGCTTGCCGGCGACCTCGGTAATTATATGGATCACCACAATATCGAGAAAGCGGCACTACTGGGTCATTCCATGGGGGGTAAAACGGTAATGGAATTTGCATGCAACAACCCGGAAAGGGTAACGCACCTTCTCGTAGCAGATATTTCTCCAAAATACTACCCTCCGCATCATCAATACATCATAGATGCCCTAAAGGCCCTACCGTTAGATAAGGTAAAATCAAGGAGTGAGGCCGACTTCCTTCTGGCAAAACACCTGCACGACTGGGGAATAAGGCAGTTTTTATTAAAAAGCCTTCACTGGGTTGAAAAAGGACGACTCGCTTTTCGGTTTAATCTGGACGTTTTAGCTGAAAAGATGGAAGAAATCGGAGATTCGATTTCTGGCACCAAATCCTTTGAAGGGCCCACTTTGTTTTTAAGAGGCAGCAGATCTGAGTATATAACTGACCAGGACCTGCCTATGATTAAACAGCACTTTCCTTCTGCCCTTCTCGAAACTGTATCAGATTCGGGCCATTGGTTGCATGCGGAAAACCCCAGGGAGTTTTTAAAATATTCCCTCTTATTTTTAAATCGATAATATCCGGGTATTTTTTCTGCAAGAACCCCATTTATAAGGGGGTAAAATTGCGTGTGTCATAAATTATATTAATTTTGAGACCACTGACATTCAATTTGTACTATCAACTCAAAAATTTCTTCATGAAAAAGTTTTTCGCCCTCCTTGCGTTTACCGGTGTTCTTTTGATCTCCTGTAGTGATGACGACACTACTATGACAACAACGCCACCACCAGATCCTGTTAATTACACCAGCGGATCCGCCGATTTTTCAAATTATGTAGCCGTAGGGAATTCTCTTACTGCCGGATATTCAGATGCTGCGCTTTTCATCGACGGACAAACGGCTTCCTTTCCCAATATGCTGGCAGAGAATTTTGCCCTGGCCGGTGGTGGAGCTTTTACGATTCCTTTTATGGCTGATAACCTTGGTGGTGCAACCCTGGGAGGTCAGACTATCCTTGGCAATAGATTGATTCTATCCTTTGCCAGTGGATCTCCTGCACCTGTACCTGTTTCCGGACAAGGTGCAACAGAGATCAGCAATACACTCACAGGTCCCTTTAACAATATGGGAGTGCCGGGAGCTAAGAGTTTCCATTTAGCAGCCGCGGGATATGGGAATGTTGCCGGCGTACCTTTAGGAGCTGCAAATCCTTATTATGCCCGTTTTGCAACTTCGGCCTCAGCAACTGTCATAGGAGATGCTGCTGTTCAAAACCCAACATTTTTTTCCCTTTGGATAGGGAATAACGATATTCTGAGTTTCGCCACTTCGGGTGGTTTAGGAGTAGATCAGACCGGAAATCTCGATCCAACTACTTATGGAAGTAATGATATTACAGATCCCAATGTTTTTGCAGGTGTATTAGATGGTTTACTTCAAACACTTACGGCAAATGGAGCTGATGGAATTATGATGAATATCCCGGATGTAACCTCAATTCCTTATTTTACAACGGTACCATATAATGCTATACCATTAGATGAAGCCACCGCAGGAGTTGTCAATCAGGCATATTTACCTTACAACGGGGGTATTCAGCAAGCACTTGCTGCCCTTGACGGAACTGGTTTATTCACGGCCGAAGAGGCTGCGAGAAGGACAATCAACTTTTCTGCGGGTCCGAACGCAGTGGTTATTATTGACGAGGATCTTACTGATCTGGGAGCTATAAACCCTGCTTTTGCCGGATTGCCGAAATACCGACAGGCAACTCCTGAAGATCTCCTGGTATTGGGCAATCTTAGTTTTCTTGGCACCCTGGCTAATCCTAACGATCCTACCTCTATCAATGGTGTAGCAGTACCACTCACTGACCAGTGGGTATTAACACCAGAAGAACAAGCATCAGTAATTGCGGCACAGACATCTTATAACCAAACTATATCCGCCCTTGCACAGGCATATGATGTTGCCCTTGTGGATGCGAATGCATTTTTAACCACTTTTGCCGAAACCGGTTTCCCTTTAAGCGACGGAAGTACTGTATCGGCTACTTATGGTACCGGAGGCGGGTTCTCCTTAGATGGAGTTCACCCATCTCCCAGAGGTTATGCCTTGTTGGCTAACCTTATGGTAGAAGCTATCAATACCAAATACGGCTCTAATCTTCCAGGAGTGGATCCGTTGAATTTTACAGGTCTATATCTGCAATAAACTATAAAATCACTATTTTAATGGCACGCTTAAAAGGCGTGCCTTTTTTATTCATTTAATTCCTCGTTTATGAAACTAATTCTCAGGGTATTACTTTCCGCATTAGCCGTTGTCCTTCTAGCTAACCTCCTGGGCGGTGTTCAGGTCGACTCATATGTCACCGCAATTATTGTGGCCGTTGTTTTGAGTTTGCTCAATTTTATCGTCAAGCCTATCCTCGTTATACTAACCTTACCTGTAACCATCCTAACCTTGGGGCTGTTCCTGCTGGTTATCAACGCCATTATTATCCTTCTGGCTGATCAATTAGTGGGCGGATTTAGTGTTGATAATATCTGGTGGGCACTTTTGTTTAGCTTATTGCTATCCTTCCTGCAATCCATATTTTTCTCGGTTTTAAAGGACCCTGAGAAGTCGAGGTAAATGACCAGGTACACAACCTTCTAAAAACTTGTTCCTCAGTGTAAAATGTACTACTTTTGCCTCCCTTTTAGGGAAGTAAATCACAATTATACATGAACATTAGCAAGGAGCAGATCGATGACCTCAACGCAGTAGTTAAGGTCGATATCAGCAAAGAAGACTACCAGGACAAGGTTGAAAAGATCCTGAAGGATTATCGCAGACAAGCGAATATACCGGGATTCAGGAAAGGACAAGTTCCTATGGGACTTATCAAAAAACAATACGGTCGTGCCGTATTGGTTGATGAAGTAAATAAATTGCTACAGGACAATCTGAACAAGTACCTCAACGAAGAAAAACTCGACGTTTTAGGCAATCCTTTGCCCAAGCAGCAGGATAGTTTCGATTGGGATAAAGAGGAATTCTCCTTCGAATTTGAGCTGGGCCTTGCCCCTGAATTTGATGCCAATCTGAAAACAAAGAAGCCTGTGACCCAGTACAAAATCGTTGCCGACAAGAAGATGATCGAGGAACAGCTGGAGAGGATTCAAAAGCAGTACGGTAAATTAATTTCAAAGAAAGAGGCGGGAAAAAAAGATGAGGTAACAGGAACCTTTATCAACGAAGCGGAAGAAATTGAGCATAAATCCACTGTAGAATTAGACAAAATCAAAAGCAAAAAGGCTCTTGAATCCCTTTTGGGTAAAAAACCTGGTGATAAAGTAATACTGAAAACCAAAGGTTTATTCAAAGAGGACTACCTGCTTTCAGGCGCCCTTGGAATTAACAGGGATAAGGCAGACAAATTAAACATCGAAGTTGAATTCGCCATCGAGGAGATCAATGAAAGGGAGCCTGCCGAGTTAAACCAGGAGCTTTTTGACAAACTTTTTGGGAAGGATGCCATCACTTCTGAAAAGGAGTTAAAAGAACGTCTTAAAACAGATGCTGAAAAACAATTTGAGCAGCAGTCGGACCAAAAGTTACTGAATGATGTTACGGAACGACTCATAGACACTACAAAATTTGAACTTCCCACTGCCTTTTTAAAGAAGTGGATTCAGATGACGGGAGAAAAACCGCTTTCTGAGGAAGAGGCAAATGATGAATATGAGAAATCAGAAAAGGGATTGAGGTACCAGTTGATTGAAGGTAAGATTATCAAAGATCACAATATTGAAATCACCTATGATGAATTAAAAGAATTCGCCAAAGGATTTATCAAATCGCAAATGGCTCAATACGGACAGATGAATCCACAGGAAGAGGAACTGGAAGCTATTGCCGGCAGGGTAATGAGCAATCAGGAGGAAGTAAAACGTCTTTCTGAACAATTGATGAGTCAGAAACTCCTCAGCCTGTACAAGGAAAAGGCAAACTTAAAGGTCAAAGAAGTAACTTACGAGAACTTTGTAAAAGAAGTATACGGGTAGGTTTGCTGAATGATTGCTCTTTTTTAGAGCCTTTGTAGTGGGAGTGTTAAGACTATTGTAAAATTGATAACACGCATTTTCCCGCCATCAATTTTCATTAAAAATAAGTATCTTTACGGAGCCGAATGATTATGATTCGGCTCCTTTTTTTTAAACAACGATATTGACATAATGGATTACGGAAAAGAATTCAAAAACTTCGCAATAAAGGATCAGGGATTGAATAGTATGTACTACGATGAAGTTCTACGCAGTATGTATCCTGTAAATATGACTCCTAATATTATCGAGGAACGACAACTCAATGCCATTGCCATGGACGTGTTTTCACGTCTTATGATGGACAGGATTATATTCCTCGGCACAGGCATAAGTGATCAGGTAGCAAACATTGTTCAGGCACAGCTATTATTTCTGGCCAGTGCTGATTCTTCAAAGGACATCCAGATATATATCAATTCCCCGGGGGGAAGTGTTTACGCCGGCCTGGGAATCTACGATACCATGCAATTCATCAAACCCGACGTGGCCACTATTTGTACGGGTATGGCAGCCTCTATGGGAGCTGTGCTGCTTTGTGCAGGCGAAAAAGGTAAACGAAGCGGACTAAAACACTCCAGGGTGATGATCCATCAACCTATGTCGGGGGCACAGGGACAGGCAAGTGATATTGAAATTGCAGCTAAGGAAGTACTTAAGATAAAAGACGAACTCTACAATATCATCTCAGAGCATTCAGGCCAGTCGTTCGATAAGGTTTACGAAGACAGTGACCGGGATTACTGGATGAAAGCCGAAGAGGCACTCTCATATGGTATGATTGATGAAATTTTAGAAAGGGATAAGGCCTAAGTCTCATTTTTACACTTTTTCGTAAAAGTGGGTCAATAGTCTGTGAAATAAACCAAAACCGGAATTATTTCGTTATAATAGCCGATAGTACCAAGAAATATGGCGAAGGAAAATTTAGAATGTTCTTTTTGCGGTCGAAAAAAGCCGGAAACTAATCTGCTTATTGCAGGATTGGATGCTCATATCTGTGATCGATGTATCGAACAGGCGCATGGTATCGTAGCGGAAGAGTCGAAGCAGTCTAAAACCGATGACCTCTCCTCAGAACTGACCCTGAAAAAGCCCAGAGAGATAAAAGATTTCCTGGACACCTTTATCATAGGGCAGGGACGAACAAAAAAAGTTCTTTCCGTCGCGGTTTACAACCATTATAAACGCCTCTTACAGCCCAGTTCCAAGGAAGACGAAATTGAAATCCAGAAGAGCAATATCATCATGGTGGGTCAAACCGGTACAGGTAAAACCCTGATGGCAAGAACTATTGCTAAAATGCTTAATGTTCCTTTGGCCATTGTAGATGCAACTGTACTTACTGAAGCCGGATATGTAGGAGAAGATGTTGAAAGCATCCTGACAAGGCTTTTGCAAGCGGCAGATTACAATCTAGAAAAAGCAGAGCGAGGAATCGTATTTATAGATGAAATAGACAAGATTGCGCGTAAAAGTGACAATCCGTCCATCACCCGCGATGTTTCAGGCGAGGGGGTGCAGCAGGGCTTGCTAAAGCTACTTGAAGGAACCGTTGTTAATGTTCCCCCAAAAGGAGGAAGAAAACATCCTGATCAGAAATTTATTGAAGTAAATACTGAAAACATCCTTTTTGTTGCCGGTGGGGCGTTTGACGGAATAGAGCGTATTATTACCAAACGGCTGAATATGCAGGCCATCGGATACAGTGCCTCCCGCAAGGAAGAGCACATCGACCAGGACAATGTACTGCAGTATATTATTCCGAAGGATCTGAAGGAATTTGGCCTCATCCCCGAGATTATTGGGCGATTGCCAGTTCTTACTCATATGAATCCTTTAGACAAGAAAACCCTCAGGGCTATCCTTACAGAACCGAAGAATGCCATCATAAAGCAATACGAGAAATTATTTGCTATGGACGGTATCAGTTTTGAGATCACAGATCAGGCACTGGACTATATTGTGGACAAGGCGATTGAATACAAGCTTGGAGCCAGGGGCCTTCGTTCTCTGTGCGAAGCTGTGTTTACCGATGCTATGTTTGAACTTCCCAGCAGTGAAGAAACAGAATTCAAGGTATCGAAACCTTATGCTCAGGAAAAACTATCCTATGA
Organism: Muriicola sp. SD30; assembly: GCF_041205185.1. Lineage (NCBI taxonomy): Bacteria > Pseudomonadati > Bacteroidota > Flavobacteriia > Flavobacteriales > Flavobacteriaceae > Muriicola > Muriicola sp. SD30. The sequence continues at coordinate 353,884 of NZ_JBGEWB010000001.1, read as the reverse complement.
GACCATCAAGAAACTGAAGGCGGTCTCCTAAAGTTGAAATTTTTTGTGAATTACGGATTCCAGAAGCGACAAACAAACTTTCTGGATGATCATTTCATCTGAATACAATTCATGCCCGTATTGTGGCATAACTTCCAGCGAAACCCCCTTTTTGTCAGCCCAATCACTGCAAGGAATATCCTTATCGTTTCCTCCGTAGAGCAATCTTACTGGGCAATCGGGCATAGATCCGTCCATGGGTAATTCTATGGGAGACACCGCGTAAAGTGACTTCATAGGCAACCCTTTTTGAGCTGCAAGCCAGGCTACAGTACCTCCGGCACAGAAGGTAAGATAGTGACAGGGCTCTTTTTGTTTATTCAGCAATTGTGACACGGCGTAATCTCTTCCCCCACTTTTAAATGCATCGTAGAGCTTTTCGGAGGTACATACAACCAGATCTACATCGGCGAGTTGCTGAGTATCGTGAAACTGAATATCAAAATATTGTTGGAGGTATCCGAGGTAAGAAGTGATCCAAAGACCCTTCTTAGCGCCCCACATATCGGAAAGGATAACGAGTTTTTCTGCCATGATTTTAAGGTTGTCGGTTAAGTTAGGAGCCTCAATTTGAGTATAATCGAGGAAAATCTGCTATTTTTTTGACAAGCGTAGGTATTTTATCGATGTAGTTTCAAAAAATGGAGGATAAGAAGTAGTAATTTTCCTAATTATTCATCTGCAGCAACTCATCGAGATAGGCCCTGTCGTTTGATAATCGGGGGATTTTATGCTGTCCGCCCAGTTTATCTTTCGATTTTAACCAGTCGTAGAAAAGGTTTTCCCTAGCCACATGGACCTTCGGCATGTTTAAGGTCATATTGTTATAGCGCTTGGCTTCGTAATCCGAATTCAGGGCTTTTAGTGCCCTGTCGAGGGATTCCGTAAACACAGTTAGTTTTTCGGGAGCCCTTCTGAATTCGATCATCCATTCATGCGCTCCCTTTTCCTTCCCCGACATAAAAATGGGCGCTACCGTATAATCCTTTATCTGGGCTCCTGTCTTCTGGCATATCTCTTCCAGGGCCTTTTCAGCATTCTCAATGATGAGTTCCTCCCCGAAGACATTAATATGGTGCTTTGTCCTTCCCGTAATCTTTATTCTATAGGGATCTGTAGAAGTGAACCTTACCGTATCTCCAATTTTATATCGCCATAATCCCGCATTGGTCGTAATTATGATGGCGTAGTTCTTACCGATTTCTACCTCCCATAAAGGGATGGCCTGCTGACTTTCAGTGCCATAGTTATCCATCGGGATAAACTCATAGAAAATCCCGTAATCCAGCATCAGGAGTAGATCATCAGCGTTGTTCCTGTCCTGGATCGCAAAAAAACCTTCTGAGGCATTGTAGATTTCGTAATACTTAAATCTCTTGCGGGGTAACAACTTATCATACTGTTCTCTGTACGGGTTAAAACTTACCCCTCCGTGAAAATAAACCTCCAGATTTTCCCAAATCTCAAAAAGATGTTGTTTCCCGGTTTCTTCGAGGACATTATTTAGCAAAACAAGCATCCAGGATGGCACCCCCGCCAGGCTGGTGACATTCTCCTGTATACTTTCCTGAATGATTGCATTCATTTTAGTTTCCCATTCGCTCATCAGAGACACCCTGTTGCTGGGAGTACTACTCAATTCGGCCCAGAAGGGCATGTTGTCAATCAATATGGCTGAGAGATCTCCAAAAAAGGTCCCGTTGTCTTCATATAATTCCTTACTGCCACCTAACCGCAGACTTTTTCCTGTAAATAGCTGAGAATTTTCGTTATTGTTTAAATAAAGGCAAAGGAGGTCTTTTCCCGACTTGTAGTGGCAGTCTTCAAGGGCTTCTGTGCTTACAGGAATAAATTTACTTTTTGCATTGGTGGTACCGCTACTCTTGGCGAACCATTTTATTGTAGTGGGCCAAAATATATTCTGTTCCCCTTTCCTGCTTCTTTCAATAAAGGGCTCTGCTTCCTCGTACGATACTATTGGTACACGTTCTCTGAAAATTCTGTAGTTTTCAATGGATTCAAAATCGTATTTCTTGCCGAACTCAGTGTCTTCAGCTATTTCCAGCAATTGGTCTAATACTTCCTGTTGCACCTCAGCAGGATATTTAAGGAAGAGCTCTATCTGGTGATACCGCTTTTTAAGCAGCCAAGAAGCTATGGAGTTAAATAGTGGAATAGGCATTTTTCGGTATCTTTGGCATGCTAAAAAACTGAAAGGAAAGGTAGCAAAATTTAGCGGATATTCTACAAATAAGCGCATATGCAGTACGAAGGGGTTTTACGAAAAATGAAAACTGAAATAGGAAGTCCTATTCAGTATTATTTACTATTCGATGCAGATTTCCTCAATGTCAATCAGGTTCTGAATAAGAATCTGCAAATCACATTTTTAAAGTATCAATGTCTTAATTGTGGTCTTGAACGACCTATTTTCAGACAGGGATTCTGCCGGAGCTGTTTTTATGAGATCCCCTCTGCGGGCGATTGGATTATGCATCCTGAGTTAAGTACTGCACACCTTGGAAAAGAAGACAGGGATCTGGAATATGAAAAAAAAGTACAATTACAGCCCCATATCGTCTATCTGGCCAATTCGAGTAATGTAAAAGTTGGAGTCACAAGGAAATCACAGGTACCTACACGATGGATCGACCAGGGAGCACACGAAGCCATTGAAATTGTAGAGGTGCCCAACAGATACCTGGCTGGAATAACGGAAGTTGCTTTAAAGGAACATGTCGCAGATAAAACCAATTGGAGAAAAATGCTCACCAACAAGGTGGACGATGAAAATCTGGAGAGCTGGCGGAATCGATTACGTCCCTTTATTCCTGAAGAGGCTTCTCCCTATTTTATAGAAAATAACAAAGAAACCGAATTAGTCTTTCCTGTTTTACGCTATCCCGAAAAAGTAAAAAGTCTCAATCTGGAAAAGACCCCTCAATACCAGGGCAAACTGATGGGGATTAAAGGTCAATACCTCCTTTTTGAGGACAATACAGTCTTTAATATCCGGGGGAGTGAAGGCTACTACATATCCCTTATCATCAATTAACAGTATCCTTCAGAACCGAGGTCGTATCTTTTTTCTTTTTCTTTAGCAGGCCACCTAAAACAGATTTTGCAGCCTCTTTAACAGCCTGGTTGGGAGAAGCAGCTGCTGCAGAATCCTTATTTACTGAATCTGTCCTTTTTGTTCCGGATGTCAGGATATTCCCCAGCGTTTTTTTCACTTCTTCCGTTGTGCTTGTTTTAGTTGTAGTGCTGTCTTTTCCTTGCTTACCCGCCAAAAGGCCTTCCAGCAGGGTAGAGGCCTTTTCTTTTCCCTGATTGAGGAGTTTTTGTTTCTGAACCTCTACCAGGCTGGCTGTAAGGTTTTTTACGCCTGAGGTCAGATCAGTTTTAACTTGTGGGTTATTGTATTCCCCTCCTATGGTAACGCCTACAGGTACCGTCAGGTTTTGAAGGCTATTGTCATTTATTTTAGCGATCAGGCTATTAACCTCCGAACCCAGATATTTTGCCGGCACATCAAGTCTTGCCGTGTAATTCAGTTTTCTGTCAAAGCTATGACTGCCGTCGACGGTAATAGCGATATCCTGGTAATTAAAAGTCATAGGTTTTACAGACACTATCCCTTCTTTAAAAGAAAGGGCTGTCTTTAACCCACTTAAGTTGAGTTTTTCAAGGTCGATAAACTGAAGTTGGGAAGCTACGGCATTGAGTACGTTCGCTCTCTCCTTGTTGATCTTAGTCTCGAGGATCTCCGCAAGTATATTCCCTGTAATACTTTCCAGATTGGGTGTAAATTCCGGACTTAGATTTCCTGAGATCGTAATTTTTGAATTGAGTTTTCCCTGCAAGGCAGAGGCAATAGGAGCCAGGGTTTTTAACAAGTCGAGATTATTAAAGGCTTCGCCCAATTGAAATTGGTCGGCACCCAGCTTCATTTCAAAGGTGGGGGTTTCCGTTTTAGTGGAGACCAGACCGTCCAGGGTTAGCTTACCATTGAAAAGTGAGGAAGAGAAATTGCTAAGAGTTGCCGATTCATTATTGATTCTAAGTGTTCCTTCCACATTTTGCAATGTCAGATTATCGTAGAGTACGGTTTGCGCCTTTGCATTGATCGTACAATTGAGGAAAGATGGAATTTTAATTCCAGAGGCATCCTGATCCTCCGCTCCCTCTTCCTGTACTTTTTCAGTCATAAAGTCATTCAGAGAAAAAGTATTGGAAGTGAGGTTAAAATTTCCTTCCACCTCTTCCTGGTTAAACATAAAACCCAGTAGGTTATTGAGTGTCCCCGAGACATCGAAATCGGTTTTTCCCAAATTGCCTTGCATGCGGTTAAGAGTGATTCTTTCCGGTTTAAAGTCGAGTGCTATCGTCTTGAATTGAACAGGAGCTGAGAGTTCTTCATTGCTGTATTCAAATCCATCAACCTTAATCTGTCCGGATGAACGGGTCTTTGCGTATTGTTTCTTCTCCAAAGCTGCCATATCAAAAGCCGTGGAAACATTCGCCTTCAAGAGTCCTTTCAGGTCCTGTTCAGCTGCATAGGGATAGGCCTTTGCGAGGTTGGCCAGATTCATATCGGCATCGATCCGGGCAGTGACTTTGGTATTCCCGCTAAGCTCTGATATTCTGGCTTCCATCGCAAATCGATCCTGATCAATATTAAAAGAAGCCCTTTCTATATTTACATAGGTATCCTCAGCAAGGCCCGTCTTATTGATCACCTCCGTAGAAATCACGATATTATCAACTCCTTTGGGCAGATCGGGATATTTAAAGGCAGCTTTATCTGAACTGATATTCACCCTGAACTGAGGAATATGTGTGTCGTCCATTTTTCCTTTGATCTCGCCTTCAACAATAAAATCTCCCGAAGTTGATACCCCGGCGATATCTTTGGAATACTTTTCCGGAAATAGCGCCAGGAAGTTTTTAAAGTCGGATGAAGGTGTTTTAAAATTGATGTCGAGCTCGTTGAATTCTTCTTCTACCCGAACATAGCCATTAAAAATGAGGGGGAGTTGATTGATAAAACCTTGGTTTTCCAAAAAGGTATAGGTGTTTGTTTCCATATCTATTCCTAACAAGGCTTCCATAGAAACTTTTTGCCCGTTTAAATATTTCGTCCCGTCCATACTTAAACTAACCAGTGCCTCGGAAATCGTCTGAAGCTTCGACTCCTTCAGAGAAAGATCTCCCGATCCGCTGTGCTCTATATCGGTTACCTCAACGTAAAGGCCTGAGGACAAATCCTCGTAATTCAGTCGGGACTCGTTAATAGTATATTCCTGGAGATCAAGGGTAAAATTACTTTGTTCAGCCTGGCTATCCCCCTGCCCTTCTTCACTTTTGGCGATGTCATAATTCGCCCGTTCCTCTTCATCGAATTTTATATTGATCAGTGCTTTGTTGAGGTTCAGCTCCTTCAGCTGAATAGGCTCTGATGCATCTTTAAAAAGTTCAAAAATCGATAGCGTCAGGTCGATTTCACCCGCAGCAAAAAGCGTATCCCCCTCAAAAGGTGCAGCCGTAAGCAATACCGCCTCAGTAATGCGTAATTCGGCATTGGGAAAGCTCCTGATCAGGCTCAGATCGGCATCAGCAAAGTCGAACGAACCCGTTATACTATTATTTACTTTATTCTTTATGATGGTTCCTATTTTTCCTTCGAGGAAAAATGGAAGGGCGATGGCAATTCCCAGAAATAGGATAAAGATGCCCGCCACTATTTTGACAATTTTTTTCTTCATGAACTTAGATTTGAGAATGGAAGATGGATCAGATATCCAAAACGATCTCTTCCCCTATTTTTAAATTAAATCGCTTTCTGAAAATATATACGAAAAAATAGAGGAAAGGGGTGTCGATAAGTGCTATAAAAACCTTAAAAAGAAAACCACTTATAACAAGACCCGTAAACAGGGACCAGGGTAGCACTCCGAATACACACAATAAGCCAACTACGGTGAAGGTGTCTATGAACTGTGAGAGAAAAGTTGAAAAGTTATTCCTAACCCACAGATACTTTCCCTTAGTTATACGTTTCCAGAAGTGATAGATAGCAATATCCACGTACTGCGCACAAAGATAGGCGATCATGGAGGCGAGAACTGCGATGGGTGAAAGGGCAAATACTTTACTGAAAAGATCATCTCCTATTGGTGATTCGGGAATTGCCGGTGCCATTTCAGCAAGTAGAATAATCCCCATGGAAAAAAAAGAGGCAAATATTCCAGCCGTAACTATCTGATTGGCTTTCTTCTTTCCGTAGACCTCAGAAATGAGATCGGTAATCAGGAAGGTTATTGGATAAGGTAAAATCCCTACAGAGATTTCAAAGAGTGACGCGCCGTAAACAGAAACTTCCCCAAAAGGCTTCCAGTAAAAGAACTTCTGAAAGATTAAATTTGATACAACGAGAGAGGTAATAAAAAGTGCTCCCAGGTACAAATAAATCTTGTACGCTACTTTCCTATCCTTATCCGTCATGAGCCTATTTGATGGTTATGCTGAATGGCATTCTGGCCTGAACACCACGTTGTTGAGTGGCCCTTTTAACTTCCTTGTAGAGGCTGTAAGCTTCAGATCCCAGTTCTCCTTTAAGAACATCTTCCTTTACCCTGGTTTTCGTTCCTGAAAGATCTTCCATGAGCATTTCGAAATTCGACTTGTACCTGGGATATCTACGGATGCTGTAAGAAGATATTTCTGCCAAATCAGCTGCCTCTTCAATAGCATCTTCCAGTCCGCCCAATTCATCAATCAGGCCGATTCTCAGGGCTTCCGCCCCACTCCAGACCCTCCCCTGTGCCAGGCTGTCTGCTCTCTCCATAGATATGTTCCTTCCTTCAGAGACACGTGTCAGGAAGGTTTGGTACGTTGCTTCAATACTCTCTGTAATAACACTTCTGAATTCGGGGGTCATGGGTTCGAAAAGGGAGTACTCGGTTGCATTGCTATTGGTTTCCACCTGTTCGGCGTTAATACCTATGTCGCCGGCCAGTTCACTAATATTTGGAATGGTTCCGAATACGCCAATAGAACCTGTGATCGTAGTGGATTCAGCGAAGATTTTATCCGCTCCCGCAGCAATATAGTAACCACCTGAGGCTGCTACGTCACCCATTGAGACCACTACTGGTTTTTCTTTTTTTGTGAGGACAACTTCTCTCCAGATCAAATCCGAAGTAAGGGCACTGCCCCCGGGAGAATTAACACGTAGCACAACTGCCTTAACCCTGTCATCTTCCCTGGCGCGAATGAGTGCCCTGTTGATCAGGCCCTGCCCTATGTAGTTAGGACCGCCTTCCCCGTAAAGAATTTCACCCTGAGCAAAAATCACAGCAATACGATCACTGCCTTTATAGATCGATTTTTTCCTGGCCTCTTTCAGATAATCAGAAAGCTCCACATAATTTATCCGCTGATCATCAGATTTGCCCAAGGCCCGTTTTAGTTTCGCCTCATATTGGTCCCAATAAAGGGTTTCATCAATCAGGCCTGCCCTTTTAGCCAGTTCGGGTGTCCTTCCCCCCAGCGAATCAGCAATGGCATTTAGATCTTCAACACTTAAGTTACGATCGGCAGACATGTCTTCAAGCATGCTCCCCCACAATGATTCGAGCAGCTCTTTGATCTGTGTCCGGTTCTCATCACTCATTTCATTTTGCAGGAAGGGTTCAACCGCACTTTTGTATTTTCCATGCCTTACCACCTCCATTTTTACCCCTGTCTTTTCCTGCAGTTCCTTAAAAAATAAAATTTCGGCTGATAAGCCCCTGAAATCGAGATTTCCCACTGGGTTAAGAAATACGCTGTCGGCCACACTTGCCAGGAAATAATCCTTTTGCATGAGGAGATCGGCATAGGTATAGACAAACTTACCCGACTCCCTGAAATCGCGGAGGGCATCCCTGATGGCCTTGACCTGAGACCAACCTGCCATGACAAACTGACTCTTAATACTTATCCCTTCTATCTTGTCATCTTCTCTGGCTACTTCAATGGCGTGCAAGATATCATCAAGGCCAACGGCCTCTTCAAAGAGTCCGGCGAAGGGATCGGCTTCATTGCTTCCTGTATAGTCATTGATAGGATCTTCAAACTCAAGTTCTAATACTGAGTTACGTTTTATAACCACACCTTCTTCCACATTAGCCAGACTGATAAAGATGAGAAACATAAAAAAGAGTATTCCCATGGCGATCAGCGTCCCGAGGATTGCAGCTAAAAGATTTCGTAAAAATTTCATATCTGATGTTTAACAGCGTCAAAGATAGTGAAAGTGCATATCTCCCTGAGTCTATGGCTAATATTTTAAGGATATAAAGAAATAGGAATCCCCTATGTGTCTGGACGTCGCTTTTAGCTGGATAGCCCTCTCAATAAGCACGGTGATATAGACCCCTTATTCCATTTCTTTTTCATTAATTTGCCAAAGTTATGGCGGCCTCTCACACTACTTATTTATCCCTTGGCAGCAATGAAGGGAATCGGGTTTACTTCCTTCAGAAAGGCTTGTTTCTGCTTCAGGAAAAAGCGGGGATCATAATAAAAATCTCCCCGGTCTATGAATCCCCGTCCTGGGGGTTTGAAGCCGGCGATTTTCTAAATATCTGCATCGAACTTGAAACCAGTCTGAGTCCAGAAGAATTGCTTGAAAAAGTACTTCAAATAGAGCATATTCTAGGCAGGAAACGGTCATCTGAAGAAGGGTATCAGTCGAGAACGCTGGACATAGACATTTTGTACTTCGACAATGTAATTCAGGAAGATGACATATTGATTTTGCCTCATCCCGGAATTGCAAAAAGGCGATTCGTGCTTCGTCCATTGGCAGACATCGCACCGCAATTCTACCATCCTGTACTGGAAAAAGACACGCGAAATCTGCTGCAGGAATGCAGGGACAAATCGGAGCTTCGGAAAACAAATATAAGTTTACATGCCCACTGGGAAGAGAAGTTTGCAGCCCTTAATTTTGTCACCATTGAAGGAAATATAGGGGCAGGGAAGACTACACTGGCACAAAAAATATCAGAAGACTACAAGGCAAAACTGGTATTGGAACGCTTTGCCGACAATCCTTTTCTGCCAAAATTTTATGAAGACCAGGCGAGATACGCCTTTCCCCTTGAGATGTCTTTTATGGCAGATCGCTATCAGCAATTCACTGAGGATACTACTCAATTCGACCTGTTTAAGAAATTTATGGTGAGCGATTACGACGTCTATAAGAGCTTGATTTTTGCTAAGATTACTTTGCAGCCTGACGAATATTTGCTATACCGAAAGGTCTTCAGCCTGATGTACAGGGAAGTACGAAAACCCAATCTCTATATTTATCTGTACCAGACTACGGATCGGTTACTGGAAAATATCAAAAAAAGGGGAAGGAGTTATGAACAGCAGATTGAACCGGACTATCTGGAGAAGATCAACAAGGGGTATTTTGATTTTATTAAAAGCTATCCGGAACAAAAAACACTGATTCTTGATGTGAGTTCAATCGACTTTGTACACAGTACTGAGGATTATCACTTTGTGCTGGATCGTATCCTAGATTTTACCTCCCGGGTTCAGCAACCCTAAAACATTTTCTTCTGCCTGTTTAATTTCGTCCAGAAATCCCAGACGACCACACCTGCACTGACGGCAATGTTAAGCGAATGTTTGGTTCCCAACTGAGGAATCTCCAGTACCCCGTCACACGCGTTAACCACTTCCTGGGAAACTCCTTTAACTTCATTGCCAAAAACAAATACGTAAGGCTTGTCTGGTAAAGGAATGAAAGTATCGAGTCGCTCTGCGCCTTCGGCCTGCTCTACCGCCATACAATGATGTGTCTTTTTTATTCTGTTGATAAGAGAGAGGCTGTCTTTCTCATATTCCCATGTCACACTTTCGGTGGCTCCCAAAGCCGTTTTACGAATGTCCTTATGAGGCGGGGTAGCTGTAATACCACAGAGATATATTTTTTCGAGGAGAAAGGCATCAGCAGTCCTGAATACGGATCCGATGTTGTGAAGGCTTCTGATATTTTCCAAAACCAGAATTAAGGGTGTTTTAGGAGCATCTTTAAAAGCCTTGACATCGAGGCGGTTTAATTCCTTATTTAAGAGTTTTCTTTTCATCTGTTTGAGCAGATTGCATTTGGTTTGAAGTTATCCCAAAATATCAACAACTATTTAAATTCCAGAAGCAATTCGGTATCTTCGTTTTCTGCTGTAAAGATAGGTTGAACTCACTAAATCCAATAGCTCCGCATGAAGAAACCGAAGAAGGTAACACCTTTAATGAAACAATACAACACCATCAAGACCAAGTATCCTGATGCGCTGTTATTGTTTCGTGTGGGGGATTTTTACGAGACCTTCGGGGAAGATGCGGTAAAAGCTGCCAGAATACTGGGTATTATACTTACCCAGCGCAACAATGGAGGAGACAGGACAGAACTCGCCGGTTTCCCCCACCATTCACTCAATACCTATTTACCTAAATTGGTTAAGGCGGGGCAGCGTGTGGCGATATGCGATCAGCTGGAAGACCCAAAGCAAACCAAAACTATTGTAAAAAGGGGTGTTACCGAACTCGTAACTCCGGGTGTCGCCCTTAACGATGACATCCTGACTTCCAAGAGCAACAATTTCCTCTGTGCCCTGCATTTTGGTTCAGAATCTTATGGTATAGCTCTGGTAGATATCTCCACCGGGGAATTCCTTACCGCAGAAGGCAACCGGGAAGAAATTGATACACTTCTACAACATTTTGACCCCACCGAGGTCTTGATTTCAAAAAAACACCGAACCGATTTCTCGGAATCCTTTGGTACACAATATCACAGCTTTTTTCTTGAAGACTGGGTCTATCAGGAGGATTACGCCAGAGAATCGCTTCGCGCTCATTTTAAAACAGCCTCGCTCAAAGGATTTGGGGTTTCCAATCTAACACTGGGAATTATAGCTGCCGGTGCTGTTCTGCACTACCTCTCGGAGACTGAGCACAAACGATTACAGCACATTAATAAATTAGTCCGTATAGGGAATAATGATCATGTCTGGATGGATCGCTTTACGATCCGAAATCTGGAACTTTATCATTCACCTCATCCGGAAGCGGTTACCCTGCTCGATATAATAGATAAGACCAAATCGCCTATGGGAGGGCGATTGTTAAAGCGTTGGCTGGCCTTTCCTCTTAAAGATCTCGAGAAGATAAGAGACAGACACCGGGTTATCAGTTTTTTTACAGAGCATGAAAAACTGTTGAATGGTCTGCTGCAAGGGCTTAAGAAAATGGGAGACCTTGAGCGGCTTGTAGCCAAAATTGCCACGGGCAGGATTAATCCCAGGGAAACAGTACAGCTTAAGAATTCTATGGAGGCCATTGTTCCGATAAAACAAATGGTTTCCGATACGGGCAACAAAGCCGTTGATCAACTGGGAGATACCCTGGACAGTTGTGAAGAATTAAGGAACAGAATCAAGGAAGTCTTATGCGAAGAAGCCCCAGTTAACGTACAGAAAGGTTCTACTATTGCCCCGGGATTTTCTGCAGAACTGGATGAGCTTCGTGGGTTGGCCTCCTCAGGGAAGGAATACTTAGACCAGATGCTGGCCAGGGAAACCGATCGAACTGGAATAAGCAGCCTGAAGATTGCTTCCAATAATGTTTTTGGATATTATATTGAGGTCAGGAATACACATAAAGACAAGGTGCCGGAAGAATGGATCAGAAAACAGACGCTGGTCAATGCAGAGCGATATATTACTGAAGAACTTAAAGAATACGAAGCCAAGATCCTGGGGGCAGAAGAGAGAATCCTCGATCTGGAACAGCAATTGTTCTCACAACTTATCTTATGGATGCAGGCCTATATTTCTCCCATACAGAATACGGCTCAGACCATTGCAAATCTCGATTGCCTTTGTGGATTTGCACAGCTTTCCATAGAGAACCACTATGTGGCTCCTTCTATGAATGATTCCACAGAACTGAATATCACTAAAGGAAGACACCCGGTTATTGAAAAACAGCTCCGGCCGGGAGAATTGTATATTCCGAATGACATTATCCTGAACCGGGAAACCCAGCAAATCATTATGATAACGGGGCCCAATATGAGTGGAAAATCGGCTATTTTAAGGCAGACCGCACTTATTGTGCTTCTGGCTCAGACAGGAAGTTTTGTGCCTGCAGAAGCAGCCAGTATAGGAGTGGTAGACAAGATCTTTACGCGGGTGGGTGCCAGTGATAATATTTCCCAGGGGGAGTCTACCTTTATGGTTGAGATGAACGAGACTGCTTCAATCCTCAACAACCTTTCTGAACGCAGTCTTGTCTTGTTAGATGAGATAGGCCGCGGCACCAGCACTTATGACGGAATATCCATAGCATGGGCAATTTCTGAATATTTACACGAACATCCCAGCAGGGCCAAGACCCTTTTTGCCACTCATTATCACGAACTCAATGAGATGGCGGCCACCTTTGAGCGTATTAAAAATTACAATGTAACAGTAAAGGAATTAAAAGACCGGGTCCTTTTCCTCAGGACACTTAGTCCGGGCGGAAGTGCCCATAGTTTTGGGATCCATGTAGCCAAGATGGCCGGGATGCCACAACAGGTATTGAACCGGGCCAATAAAGTCCTGAAGAAACTGGAGCAAAGCCATTCCAGCGAGGAGCTTACCGGAAAGCTACAGGCAGCGGCATCTGAGATGCAATTGAGTTTTTTCCATCTTGATGATCCTTTACTGGAGGAAATTAAGGAGGAGATCCTTACCCTGGATATCAATACTCTCACTCCGGTAGAAGCGCTTATGAAACTCAACGAAATCAAGCGATTGCTCACTAAAAACAAGAAAGCAACTTCATAGTAGATCTTTGGTATTCCCGACGTTCTTTTTCCCTTAAAGTTCTTTGCGTTTTATAGAATTGTATTAAATTTGCGTCCGCATCTTTACGGGATGTGACGTTCATTATAAACGCGAAAATAGCTCAGTTGGTAGAGCGCCACCTTGCCAAGGTGGAGGTCGCGGGTTCGAATCCCGTTTTTCGCTCGAAACGCTGCTTGCCAGCGTTTTTTTGTTCTGTCCCCCTTCGCTAAAGCTACGGAGGACATGCTCGAGTGGTGGAATTGGTAGACACGTTGGACTTAAAATCCAATGGCCATTATGGCCGTGCGGGTTCAAGTCCCGCCTCGAGTACAGATGCAAGAAAAAGCCAGCGCAAAGCGCTGGTTTTTTTATTTCAGGACGCCAAGCCAAGCTCGCTTGAGCGAAGGTGGCTGAAATAAAAAAGCGGCATGAAATGCCGGCTTTTTCTTGTTCAAAATGACGCCACGGGACTCACGAAGTCCGACAGGACGAGTAATTCCCTCCTAACCTTAACTTTTCTGATGACAATCTGTTTCCGAGTAAAATCTGCATGAAATGCCGGCTTTTTCTTGTTCAAAATGTTCGGGCGGGACTCAACGACGAAGGAGTTAATTCCCGCCATTACTATTTCTTTTACACTCCTTAAACCAGGTAAACCCGGCATTTTATGCCGGCTTTTTCTTGTTCAAAATGACGCCACGGGACTCACGAAGTCCGACAGGACGAGTAATTCCCGCCTTTCTTCTTCATTTCTTTTACTTGTCTAAAAGAAACGAAGCAAAGAAAAAGACACTTTATCGAGAGGCAATTTTAATGCGTCGCATTAAAACCGGAGTAACCCTCCTAAATTGTTTCCAAGGCTTCAACAATTCTTAACGGAGTGTTCCTCCTTTGCTGCCGATAAAGGCTTACTTATCAAATAAACTCCGCCACCACCTTTACCGTCAGTCATCAGACTGGTGATACCGCAATTTATCCCAAAACCCTATATCATCAATTTCATGAACAATTAGATCATCCTGAAAAGATGAACTTATTACCTGCAAATAGTTTACAATCCGATAAGGATAATGCCTCAAGTCGCAGACTTGCTGCAGCAGGGAGAATTGTAATCGGACTAAATCAAATAATATTGGTTAAGATTAATCCCTCTTTTTATAGTGTCTAATTATAAGACTTGATTATTCAAGTTTTCAAGTTAGAATTAATAATTCTTTCTCTTAGATTTTTCGTTATTTTTTTTCTAGGTGCATTTCCTTTGCCAGTCATAGCTTCTTCACGACCTTCAAGTGCATCTTTACCATAATGCATAAAATTTGAAATGGTTATGCCAACCCTGTTACCGATTACACTTTCAAGAAAATCATAATGGATTGAAACTTGCTCTGCTATGTATTCAATTTGATTAATTGAAAGCCATTCATCTTCAAACAACCATTCAATCTGCCCATCCGGTATGTCAAAATAATAATTTAGAATTGCTCTAATATTTTCTTTGTTTCTTGGATATATATTTTGCTTTCTATCTGGTAATAAATTTGTCATAACGTTGAAATTACTTTTAATTGAACGATTCAATTAATCAGAATCCTATTAAATATTTGATTAAATATTAATTAATTCAAATCTCCATAGCAATATTCCTATTTCTATCCAAGGTAGTACCACATTTAAACTCTCCTCTACCAACAATCTAATCGTTTTCAATATTCTATTCCACCTCAACGATAATCGCGCCTATTGAAATGAATTAAAAACTATTTCCATAAACAATCTTAGAAAGACAAAAGTTCGTATTTTTTTGAAAAAAGGAAACCCATATACTTGTAATAGCAATTTAACAATTAAAAAGAATGATTTGTTTACAGGCACTCGGGACTGGAAAAGAGACAATGGATATTTTTTCTTAATTATGTAATACTATGGGAAGAAGGCAAAAAGACGGTGCTATCGTTTTACTATTTGTGATAGGGATTATAGGAGCCATATTACTTAAAATATTTGAAGGTCTATTAATGATATTAGACGCCCTTTATCAATCCTGGTATATATGGTTACCTGTGGTACTTGTAACAGTTGTACTTGCTATAATATTCAAAAGATTGAAAAAAGAAATGGATGAGAAAAATGATTTTACTATTGAATTAGCTAAAAAAAGAAAATCGTTGGAGAAATCATATGTTAAATATTTGGAAAAATCCATAGCGTTAATTGAATATTCTCTTCAAGAACAATTATTAAAACTAGATCAAATAAATCAGGAAATTAATTCCCAATTGATTTCAGGGTTGTCCTATAATGAAACAGAAAACAGTCAAAATGAAATCAATGATTCCCCAGAAAATATTATTAGAATAAAAAACATTCTTCAGGATATTGATTCTAAGTCTTTTAAAATTTGGGATGATCTAAAGGATAAAAATAAATTTGAAGGTAGAAGTCCTGAAATTAGATATAAGAAAAGCATATTAAAAATTGATTTAATTGATAAACCTTCCGAACCAGATTATAGTCAATCATTTAAAGAACTAACGCTACCCAAAAAATATATGATTGATCCTATTAATCAGTTTCAGGATCAAATTAAGAGTAATGTTTCAGAAGGAAACGAAAGGATTGAAAAACTCTATAATGATCGTTTAGAGTTACTTAAGTCCAAAAAAAAATCAAGTCTTGATTTGTTAAGTCAATTACAAACCAAATACGACAAAAGCAAAGAAGATTTTTATAACAAACGAAGAGTGTATAATGAAAAAATAGAAAATATCCGAATAGATTATTTTGATAACAATATCAAGGCCATAGAGTTTTATTGTGAAAAAATATTAGACAAAATCGAATACTATGAAAAGTTTGAAAAATCAAACAATGTTGGTTATAATGACATTAATAAAATACTTCTAGTTGAGTATTTATTACCTGACATAGAGGATTTTCCGGTAGTAAAGGAAGTCAGGTTTTTAAAAACAAAAAATGAGTATAAAAATATTCATCTCACACAAAAAGAACTTAAAGAATTGTATGATGAAACTTTATATAAAATATGTTTAAGCTTAATCTATTACTTATTTAAATCGGATGAAATTGACGCAATTGAATCTATTGTTTTTAATGGAGTAAGCAATAGTATAGATAGATCAATAGGAAAAAGAAGATGGGCATGTATAATGACAGTTCATTGTAATAAAAAGGAGTTTCTAGAAATTGAATTAGACAAAGTTTATCCTAAAGACTGTTTTAAGAAATTAAAGGGAATTTCCGCCCCCAATTTGACCGATTTAGTTCCTATCAAACCAATCCAAATTTTGAATAAGGATGATAAAAGGTTCGTAATTGGTGAATACATTGAAGTTGATTCTAGAACAAATTTGGCATCCATGGATTGGAAGGACTTTGAACATTTAATTAGGGAGATATTTGAAAAAGAATTTACTGTAAATGGTGGGGAAGTTCGAGTGACACAATCAAGTAGGGATGGAGGAGTTGATGCAATCGCCCATGATCCTGATCCAATAAAGGGTGGTAAGATTGTGATCCAAGCGAAAAGATATACTAATACAGTAGGTGTTAATTCTGTACGAGAATTATATGGTATTTTACAGGATGAAGGTGCCATGAAAGGGATAATAGTTACGACATCAGATTATGGAAAAGATGCGTATGATTTTGCAAAAGACAAACCACTTACATTGTTAAATGGGGCAAACTTACTTTCATTACTACATTCTCATAATTACAATGCAAAAATTGATATTGCTCAAGCTAAACTTGAAATTGAGGAAGGACGAATAAATAGCGAAGATGAAAGCTGATCATAAATAATCTTTGATAATTTAATCGGAAAAACCTATTCCACATAAGCCAACTAATTTTTTTTCCAATCTCATTCCAGAAAAATTATTCAGACGATATAAACGGCCCAAACCAGGTATTCTCCTCTGAGGGGGGGATGCTTTTGAGGGGGTGTCTAATTACAGTATTCTCAGTGATTTGTCGATTTTAACAGAAATACTTGAATTTGAGGGCCATCTTCCACTTTTTGTATGTTGATTATCAATTAGTTACGACTATATTTGACATAATAAATGTTATAGCACAAGTGAAATGTAAGAAGAAAAAAATATGATACCAGCCATCGGTCTGACCTATTTTTTTTCAATCAAACTCAACGCAAACCCTCCACCGGGGGCCAGGCTTACCTCAACTTTATCCCCGGAGGTGACTTCCATTGATTCAATTTCATATGCCTGGGGATTGGTGTCCCAATGCGAATCAGGGGCGTCTTTATAGAGAATAGCCTCATAGGTTTTACCGGGTTCCAGGAAATCCAGGGTAATAGTTTCTGTCCTGCCTTCATCCCCCGTAATCCCACCGACAAACCAATTTCCGCTGCCTCGCTCTTTTCTGGCAATGGTGACATATTCTCCTACTTCTCCGTCGAGTACCTTACTCTCACTCCAGTCGACCCCAACATCCCTGATAAATTGCAGGGCCGGGTGGGGTTTACCATTCTCAGTGTAGTGTTCCGGCAGGTCGGCAAGCATCTGGATAGGGCTGTAAATCACCACATACAAGGCCAGCTGATGTGCCAGGGTAGTGCTCACCTGGTTATCAGGTTTGTACTCTTCAAATTTGATATTAAAGATACCCGGGGTAAAATCTATGGGTCCAGACAGCATCCGTGTAAAAGCTACCGTAGGCAAGTGATCAGGAGGATTCCCTCCATCTTCAGCCCAGGCGTTGAATTCCTGCCCCCTCAGCCCTTCCCTGGCGATAGCATTGGGATAGGTCCTTCGTTTCCCTGTGGCTTTAATCGGCTCATGTGCGTTTATTGCGATTTTCATCTTCGCGGCCTTTTCAAGTACCTTGTGGTAATGCCTTACCATCCATTGCCCGTGATGGTATTCACCTTTGGGAATGATCTTGCCTACATAACCCGTCTTCACACTATTCATCCCATTGTCCTTCATAAATTTATAGGCCACATCCATCTGCTTTTCATAAGTAAGGGGTGCAGCAGAAGTTTCGTGGTGCATGATGACCTCCACTCCTTTTTCTTTGGCATAAGCCATCACCTTGTCAAAATCGTAATCGGCATAGGGAGTCATAAAATCGAAGACACCTTCCCTGTCCTCTGTATTAATCCATTTATCCCAGCCCGTATTCCAGCCTTCCACCAACAAGCCTTTTATTCCGTTCTCTGCTGCAAAGTCGATATACCGCATCGCATTTTCCGTGGTTGCCCCGTGGTTGGGCCTGATCTCGCCTGAATTGGTAAAGGTGTTCATACTCTGACTGCCTTCCATGTCCCAGGTAGATTTGCCAAGGTGCATCTCCCACCAGATCCCCACGTACTTCATGGGGGTGAAATAACTTACATCTCCAATAGCATTCGGGTCGTTGAGATTGAGTACCAGTTTTGATTCGATAAGGTCACCGGCCCGGTCTGCGATCTGGACAGTGCGCCATGGTGTATTAAAAGGGGCTGTGATCTCGGCCTTCCCCTGAAGACGTTCAGAGCCTACCAATTCACTGACCATGCTGTTGTTTGAAGTGTCTACCTTAAGGGTCATCCCAGAATAGTCTGTCAAATCGGCTTCGTGGAAGCTGAGGTAAATCCCGTCTTCTGTCTTCATTGTTACAGGCGTATTCACCGCATTCTCTGGAATATATGTTGCAGCCAGATTGGGATTGTCCTTGTATTTCAGCGCATCTATTTCAGAGAATTTGGTATGACTGTAGAGGTGCTCGTAAATATCCCAGTCGCCCGGTTGCCACCACACCTGGTGATCTCCGCTAAGATTGAATTGTGTATGTTCATCGGTGATAAGGGCAGTTTTAAAATTAGGTTGTTCAGGAAATTCATACCGAAAGCCAATCCCATCGTCATAGGCCCTGAAAACGATGTTCCATTTCCTGTTAGGCGACTTTACCTCTTCGAGGACTATGCTCATCTCATTGTAATGATTCCGCACACTGTCCTGTTCTCCCCAGGGCATGGGCCATGTCTCGTCTTCCATTCTGTAATTGATTTCAGCAAGCCGGAAGCTGTCTTTCAATGGCGCCTGGTCTTTAAATTCGAACCCCATGGTTGAGGGTAAAATCACAGCCTTATCCCGATAGGAAACTTTGTATTCGGGCATCCCGGAATCAGTAAGAGAAAAGCTCACTTTAATGTTATTATCGGGGGAACTGAGGACAGGTGTCAGGTTTTCAGAACAGTTTACAACTCCAAGAGCCATAACCAGAATAAAAATATAAGTTGAAATGCGTTTAAAATAGGAAATCATTATTTATTGGTTTAATGTGAAAGTCTATAAAGAAAGAAAACACGAGGCATATGTAGTATTAAGGATGGATATATGCGAATATAAATTAAGGTTCAAAAGTAACAGTGACCTCAAGGGTATTTTCATTTGTTTGGAAAAGATAACTTCCATCTTGCTGTTCCGCGCCTACCTCAGAGGTCATAACCATAAATCCTTTTTCCTCGCTTTCGTCCCTCATTTTCAAAACTATTTCCCATCCCGGATTCTCTTTAGTGACCTTAATTTTATACCCCTTATCAATAGTTTCGTAAAAGACAGAAACGGCATTATCGGCAATGACCACGTTCTCCAGTGATGCCACAGGCCATGCATCGGGCATTTGCGGACTTATTACTACTTTCTTTTCAGAGGCAAGAGGTTGTATTCCAAAAAACTGCTGAACGATGGGGATGGCAAAACTATAGATGTTCCAGGCTTGCGTCATCATCCCATAATCCGGGGACACTTCATACATACTTCCCGGCAGGGCATAGCTAAAGGTACGGGCCATTCGTTCAAGATAATTCAGGGCTTTATCCGATCTGCCATAGTTGTTCTCAGCTACTGCCTGAACCCCGGTAGGCAAGGTCATCACTGCTCCGGTATAGGAGAATATTTTAGATCCTTTAAAGGAACCATCATCAGAACCTGCAGATTCGTCCCTGTCGATGCCCGTAACAAATACACCAAAAGGATTGACAAATGTTTCTGCAGTCTCTAAAGCCCGAATCGCCTTCTCGGGATCGGCTATCTTCATTTCCATAGGGGTATTGACTACCCAGTTATGATGCAGTACAAAAGGCCGTGTACCCTGGAATGGATTCTCCAAAATTGCCTTCTTAGTGGCTTTTAATTCTTCTACTGCCCAGGGTTTGTTAAGCGTATCTGCCCTAACGATAGCATCTTCAATAAGGTGGAGTGCCTGTTGGTCTGTGCCAATAAAATCGGCATAAGAATTAAATTCTTCCGACCAGAATTCTGAATTGATCTTTTCTTTGAGAGCCTCCGCAGTTTCCCGGTATTCATTCTCCAGATCTGCCTCCTCGAGTTCTGCTGCTATTTTTGAAGCGTCGGCGAAGGCCCTTTGGGTATAAACTGCCACATCAATCATCTCGCTGTCGAGCCCATGTATTTCCATCATCCCAAAGCCATCGGGAAAACTATTGCCGTCTGAATCTTTTTCAGACATCAGCCAATGCAAACCTTTTTTAATCGTTGGAAAGTATCGTTTCAGGAAAGCTTTATCTCCATTCCATTGATAGACTTCCCAGATTAGAGAAGCAAATTGTGGAGTTTCATTGATATTCCCTTCATTAAAAACGGCTCCGTTAGTGGAAACCTCGTGAACGATCCGTCCATTTCCATTGGTCACCTCCGAGAGGCTGTCTAACAAGGCTATAGTGTTGTATACAGCTTCCGTCTGTCCCACAGCCATATAGCCTTTTAAGGCATATTCACTGTCTACGCCAAACCACCAGGGGTAGTCCGGGATACCTGCGGTTATACCACTTCCTATCTCAGGCACTTCGCGTACCAGCCAGTCGCAATTGTATTTCAGCCATTCAAAGGTTTGCTGTAAATGCTTGTCCGGAATCGTCAGTTTTGACATTTCAGCTATTTGAGCATATCTCGCCTGTTTTTCTTTCAGGAGTGTGATCGAATTATCATGTAGCGATTTATAGGTATCTATTGCAGCTTCTTCGGAAACATAAGAACCTGCAAGGGCAAATGTTATTGTCCTGGTTTCACCTGCGTCAAGAGAAAAGGGATATGTAAGACTGCCGCTAATCCCCTGCCCACCATAAGGGCTCATCAGCTGCTTTTGTGATTCTGAGGCAATATCGGCCCCAAAGGCCACAAACCATGGATTCTCGATATCTTTCATAACCCATGCATCCGCATTTTCCCTGAAATAAGCCTCGTCCTTGCTGTCATTCATCCCGGTTCTGTCCCCCAACCAAGTAGGTCGGAGATCAGCATGTCCTGTAAAGGATATATCGAGTTCCCTGGCTTTATTTGTTTCATTGGTAAGTGCAAGTTGAACCAGAATCCCTTCCTTATCATCGGGAACAAACTGCCATCGATCAATCTTTAATCCATCATTCTCAAAATTATATGAGTGTTTGTTGGCGAAGGGATAATTTGTAAAGGTATCGGCTTTATTAAGGCTTAATTTCTTTTCTTCCAACTGCAGCTGAATCTCAAAGCCATCCATTAGCTTGATGGGATGGTCCCACAGGCCTCCCATTTCATTTTGTATATGCCAGCCCAGCTCAGGAAAGCTTCCATCCTGATGACCCACCAGGTAAACACGATTCCCTGCTGTTACAAATGGTGAATTGAGGTAGGCCGACTTGCCCTCAATAGAAGGACTATCTTTAAATAAAGTACCAAAGGTTTCAGGCTGAGAGGAGGTGCAGCCCAATAAGAGGAGTAAGATAACAAGCAGAAAGTGTCTCATGATTTATTCATTTTTAAAGTGAATACCGACCCTGTAATTCTAATTGCTTACAACCCGAGAATAACGGTGAAATTCTATAATAGTCCTGGTTAAATTTTATTCCAGTCGAATCCCCTGAGAAGCAAAGGAAAGTCCTTGCTGACCTGATGTTGAAATCATAACTGCTTCAAAATGCGGTTCCTGTGAGTCAGTAGCCGCTGTCCAGTCGAACAGAAAATTCGCCCCCGTACCTCCTTCTTTGTCATTCTCATCGATCACAATTTCTATTGTCTCCATGGGAGCAATATATATGGTTCGGTTAAAATACGTCCGGATAAGGTTTCCTTTAGTATCAAAATACTGAGCTCTGGTTAGGTAGACGGTGTCGGCACGATTGATATTCCGCATACTCACCGTCGCTGTAAGGTCGTGCGTTACATGTTCGGTCTGACTGTAAATCTGAGAATACACAGACAAATATGTACTTCCCACTATCATAGAATCTGATCCTGATGGTGCAATCGTCCTTTTTTCCCAGTTCACCGGGTCAATGGAACTGTACTGTTTTTCCTCCTTACAACTCAGAATAAAAAGGGAAACCATAAAGAAGGCCAGCAGGTATTTCATATGACAGAATATAACATGTTTACTAAATTCAATCTTGTTTTGTCTTTTATATTTTATTTCTCAGGGATTGCAATAGTGATATTGCGATATTCCACGGGTCCGTGATCTCCCTGAAGATAAATTGGTCCTGGTTCACCTTCCTTACTATCGAGAGCGCCGCCTGTAATCCCCGGGATGATCTGCCTGTGGATAATTGTTTTGC
Source organism: Muriicola sp. SD30 (assembly GCF_041205185.1). Classification (NCBI taxonomy): domain Bacteria; kingdom Pseudomonadati; phylum Bacteroidota; class Flavobacteriia; order Flavobacteriales; family Flavobacteriaceae; genus Muriicola; species Muriicola sp. SD30. The sequence goes on along the minus strand of NZ_JBGEWB010000001.1, from coordinate 331,375 downwards.
CGTTGGCCACTACAGTTACCCGCCTTCCCACCAGGGTAATGTCATAGATTTGCCATTCACCGGCTTTCTTTGCGACATTCTCATTCGGTGTCAGGAAGCCATATACCCCTCCCAGATATACCGAAGAGGGTTCTTTCCCATAACTGTCCTCTACCTGCACTTCGTAACGCCCGCGGAGGTAGACGCCGGAATTTGAATGTTCCGGATACTTGAATTCGATGTGCAGTTTAAAGTCCATAAATTTTTCCTCAGTCAATAGGTTAGCTCCGGAAGCAGGACTTGTCAATACACCGTCTTTAACAAACCACTGATTGGTATCACTTCCTGCAGCTACCATCCACCCATCCAGGGCATTTTCCTTTAAGAGGGGTTTAGGTTTAGACCATTTTTCAGGTTCTGCATAAAGTAATTTTGGAGCTCTTACTCCCCTGAAGGCATGCGGCGTTCCTGTATGATCGAGAAGATTTCCTTCCATGGCATCTCCGTTCACAGTTCCTGTAAACATCATATACTGTGATCCGATCCACTGGGGAGGAATACTGAAACTGACCAGCTTGTCTTTAAAATGAACTTCGGAAATAGGTCTGGCACTTCCCGCATAGCTAACATAATACCCAACCAGGGCTTTTGATCCAGATTGCTTGACTTCCAGCCAGGAGGGAACCCATTGGTCCCCCAATTGTACCTCAAGGTCCCACTGCCCTATGACTTCGGGAACATCCTGGGCGTTAAGGTTAAAACCAAGTAGAGCTGCTAAAAGAAAGGTGAATGTCTTATAATTTTTAATTGAATATTGCATTGGAAAGGATTTAAGAACTTCACGTAAATATAGAAAATAAAATCGGGGTCTTTAGTTTGTTTTATAGCCAGAACCACAGCAGATGAATTACCCTAATTGCTTCCTTCCCGCAATTACCAGCTTCTACTTTTTTAATTCCTGATCGATAATTTCCAAGAGAGAATCAATTAGTAGAAGTCCTTCTTCAATGTAGACCACGCTGCCCCGATAATTATCTTTATTCATCACAATATTATTCCTTTCTAATCCTTCATTGGTAAAGATGCTATAATCCTTAAGCACTGCACTTTCGCCAAAAGTAAAGCTAACCACATTCCTTTTCAGTATTGGCAACCACTCATTCATAAATTCCCATTCGATATCTTTTATTGCCTGTCCGATAAACTTGATGCGATCATCGTAGTAGGTCCCTAACATAAATCTCAATTCCTTGTTGTGAATCTGGTCGAGTCCTTTAGATTTAAGAACTTCGTAGCCATTGGTCAGCGGCTGGAATCGACTGAAATGCATAAATCGAGCCAACCAAAATGGTAAACTGTCATGCTCTTTGGTGACACTCAAAATTGAATCAGCAGCTCGCAGGGCTCTTTTCCCATTTTCTGCGATCTGGCTCAAAGCAATTCTATCCTGTAATAAATTTACCCGGATCTGCTGTAGCATCTCCACTTCGAAATTTCTACTTTTCCGGTCTTCATTCCAATTATTGATCTGTAAAGCAAGGAGAATTCCAATCACAACCAGGATAATTTCTCCCAAAGCGTATCTCAGGTATTTTGTATTCTTTCCATCCCCGAGGAGTTGTTGACGGATTTGACGAAAAAATCGGAACATAGATTGTAATTAGAAGCAAGCATTAGTTTTCAAGATAACACTTTCCAAGAAATAATTTTTTATTACTACAAAGCTTTGTACTTTTGGATATATTCCTATTATTTGGATTATTTCCATGATATATACAAAATATTTTAGTGGTTTGATTGCCCAATACGGCCGGCCGAATATGAGCGATACCCAGTTCAGGTTATTGATGAATATTGTGCACCTGGAAGGTCGGCTCGAAGGTATCAATACTATCAAACGAAAACTGGAAGGAACCCGGGAGGCACATCGTTTCGACATAGAGTATTTTAATGTCCACAAAAAACTCACTGAACTTACCGGGAATCTGCCCCCAGAGTCATTAAAATCCAGGTTATTTGTCACCTGATAGATTCATGAACTAAAACATGCTTATTATCAGTATTTTAAGGCTTTTGTAACTCAGGTTACACAAGTACCAAACTATGATTTTCATCAGTATTTTCAGGCTTTCTTAGGTATACCTTTATCCCAATTTAAGTAACACAAGCCCGTAAATTCACGAAAGTTTTACCCCTGTGAATTGAAGGGTTGCTAAATTCACAATTCGATGAAAAACTATCTGCTTACTTTCGCCTTTTCCATTCTTGCATCGGCGGCATTTTCACAAGCCGGACACGTCATGTAGGGAGTGGGTTCTGTAAACATGTCCATGGGTGGGGCTGCCACCGGTCAACCTCTTGATATCTCCGGAGCACTGCAATGGAACCCCGCGGCAATTTCTGTTTTTGATGAAAATCAACTAAAGCTTGATATTGGTTTCTTTTTCTCCTCCCCCGAGCTGAGTTCTACAGTTCCGGAATTTGATAGTAACGGACAACCAACCGGAAATTTCTTTAGCGGAACTACGGAAGACGACCGTGGTGTATCCCCTCTTCCGGCAGTTGCCTATGTCTGGAGTAAACCTGAAAGCAAGCATACTTTTGGACTTTCTGCTTTCGGGATCAGTGGCTTTGGGGTTACTTTTCCTGAAAGTGCTTCTAACCCCATAAATATGCCTCAAAGTATGGGAGGCTTCGGCAGGGTTGAGTCGGATTACAGCCTGTTACAAGTTGGATTTACCTGGGCGTATGAGATATCTGAAGAATTCTCAATAGGTGTTGAACCTAATTTCAATTTTGCTACCCTGGAGTTGATTCCCAACCCAACAGCCAATCCTACAGGGGCGGGTTATCCCTCCACAGACAAGGCCAGTGCCATAGGTTTTGGAGCCCAGTTTGGACTATTTTATCAAAGTCCGACCGGCTTTAAAGCAGGTGCTTCCTATAAAACTAAACAAGTATTCAACGATTTCAGTCTGGATAATACCTACCTTGATAATTCAACATCCAGCAATGACTTTAAGATCAATTATCCCGCCATCTATTCGCTGGGTCTTGGTTATTCTCTGGGCAATGTAGATCTTGCTTTAGACTACCGCCTGGTAGATTATGAGAATACGGAAGGGTTCCAGGAAAGGGGATGGACCAATACATTTTCCGTTGCCGGATTTGGATGGGAGAATATCAGTATCATTTCAGCAGGTATCCAGTACAAAGGTGTAAACAAGCTTCCTTTACGCTTAGGATATACGTATAGCTCTAACCCCATCAACAGTGATCTCGCTTTTTACAGCGTTCCTGCAACGGCTATAATAAAAAATGCCTTCCAATTTGGATTGAGTTATGAGTTGAGTGACAAAGTTTCACTGGATGCCGTCTATCATTATGGTTCTAGTGGTGATGCAACTTCAGGTCCCTTATTAAATCCTCAATTTATCGAGAACTTCCCTCCTTACGGTGCTATCCCTGGAAGCGAAGTTTCTTATGATATGACTACGTCAATGATTATGGTAGGTGCAAGTTTTAATTTAGGAAAATGATTCAGATGTAGATTTATTATTGGTTAATTCAGGACAAAGCGGTATTCTTACGAGAGTACCGCTTTTATTGATTATGAAAAATATCGAAAATCTATTGGAAGATTTGTCTGCCCGATGCTTTCCAATTGGCGCATTTCCTTACCTTTATCAACCTCAATACGCCTTATGAAAAAAAGATTGCGCACTGTTTTTCTTCTTTTATTTATCCTTCCTTTATCCACTTTGTTAATCTGTGATGCCATTATTGATCGCGGGGCAAAAGGGAAGACATTTTACAGTGTACAATCTGTCCCTAAAAACAAAGTAGGTATTGTTCTCGGAACGTCAAGCAGGCTTATTGCCGGGGGTAATAATCCTTATTACACCCATCGTATAAGCGCAACTATTTCCCTTTATAAAGCCGGAAAGATAGATCGGGTACTTGTGAGTGGCGATAATGCCACTAAGTATTATAATGAACCTGATACATTTAAAAAGGACCTTATTAAAGGAGGCATACCCGAGGACAGCATCATGCTTGATCCATCAGGATTCCGAACTTTGGATTCCATGGTGCGGGCTAAGGAAGTTTTCGGACTTGACAGTGTGACTGTCATCTCTCAAAAATTTCAGAATGAAAGAGCCGTGTATCTCGCCGAAAAGAAAGGTTTGTACGCTATAGGATACAACGCTCAGGACCTGGAGGGTTCCGAGGGGTTAAAAGTCCAGGTACGCGAATACTTTGCCAGGGTGAAGGTGTTTGTAGACCTTCTTCTAAACACTCAGCCACGTTCCAAAGAGTCTTAATGCACAGAAAGGAATAAAATTGCACAAAAAATCCTACTTTAGAGCAGTACACTGCTTATGCCAAGCGTAAAAACATTGATCAAAAATTTAGGGCCGGGCCTGCTGTTTGCCAGTATGGCTATTGGTACTTCACATTTGGTTTTGTCTACCAAAGCAGGTGCCCAGTATGGCTGGGTTATGGTAATTCCAATTATTCTGGCGAACATCCTGAAGTATCCGTTTTTTGAATTTGGCATACGCTATACTGCGGTGACCAATACGTCCCTGATTGAAGGGTACAAAAACCGGGGGAAATCCTATTTGTGGATTTACACCATAATTACCCTTGTTACGACTTTTACTATCCTGGCGGCTTTATATGTGGTAACCGCCGGTTTATTCATCAACCTATTTAAGATTGATGAATTATCGGTAGCTACCGTTGCGCTGGGGCTGTTCACCTTTATATCTGCTGTCCTGATCATAGGGCGATACCGATTTCTTGAATTATCCCTCAAGTTTGTCGTTTCTATTTTATTTCTGGCACTTTTGGTTACTACTATCCTGGTCTTATTTAAAGGACAGGTAGATCCTGCGCCCGGGTTTACTCCGTCACCTATCTTTAATGAAGTTGGTATATTATTTCTGATCGGTCTGGTGGGATGGATGCCTACAGCGGTTGAAGCTAGTAGCTGGATAAGTCTTTGGACCCTCGAGAAACAAAAAGTTACAAAGCGCCGATTACCCCTGAATGAAGCATTGCAGGAATTTAATTCGGGTTACTACATGACCGCTTTACTGGCCATTTTCTTTCTTGTTATTGGCTGGATGACGCTTTACGGAACCCAAACCGAACTTAGTGACAACGCAGTGACCTTTGCAGATCAGGTAGTACAACTTTTTACTACTCATATTGGAAAATGGGCATATATTTTTATCGCAGTTTCAGCCTTTGCTACAATGTTCAGCACCTGTATGACTGCGCATGACGCCATAGCCAGGGTGAGTCTTGACATTTTAAAGCACCTCACTCCTGAGCATAAGGATTATTCGGGGAAAAAGTATTTTGCCATAGGAATTATTGGCCTGGCAATAGTTAATTATATAGTCCTAACCGCTTTTAGCGCCAATATGGGTACGCTGGTCGCCCTGGCCACCTTTATTTCATTTGTCATGGCGCCTGTAGTTGGGTATATGAATTTGAAAAACGTAATGAGTAAGGACCTGCCGGGAAAATTCCACCCGGGCAAGGGATTACAGTATCTCACCTATGCAGGTATTCTATTCCTCTCACTCTTTGCCTTATACTATTGCTGGATGGTCTTTTTCTAGAAAAGTAAATCGTAATTCAGGACAACGATCAGCTGCCTTTCGTTCTTTTTGTGAAAGGTATCAAGGCAAAATACTCCGTTGGTACAGTCGTTCAAAAGTTTATCCTCTCCATAACCAATGGAGTATAATATATTGGAAGAAGACACTCCGTTACTCTCGAGGTAATTTTTAATTGCATCGGCCCGGCTCTGAGAAATCCTGAAGTTGGTTGTTGAGCCTCCCCTACTGTCGGTATGGGATTCAATACGGAGTTGCATTTGAGGGAAACGGGAAACGGCATCAATTACCTTATCCAGTTCTGTTGCGATGGCCGGGGTAATGGTGCTCTGTCCTTTATCAAAATAAAATTTATTCAGCTTTAAAACCGTTTGATCTTCGGTTTCCTCCACCAGGTCGTCAATACTTACAATACCCATGTTATAAGCGGATTCCTGAATCTGCTCCAGGGCAGCTCCGGTGTAGGTATCTGAAAAGATAGAATGACGATTTTTAGTGGCCTGTATGGTGATCGTTTCCTGCCAGGGAATTTCAATTCTAAACATCCCTTTCTCATCTGTAATCTCCTGCTTGATTACATTTCCTTCCTGATCGAGCAATCTGATTTCTGCCTCCGGAATCCGGTCGTTTGTTTTCAGATTCAATACACTACCATTAAGTGTAAAGGTTTTTATCCCGGGTTTCTCTTCGATAATAAAACCATACAGATCATCATTTCCTTTTCCTCCGGGACGATTGGATGCGAAATACCCAATAAGACTGTTATCCTGATAATTTTTGAGGATAAATCCAAAGTCGTCCTGCTCCGAATTCAATCCTTTTCCCAGGTTTACGGGAATACTAAATACATTATCTTCCAGTATTTCTGATTTGTAGTTATCCATCCCACCCATACCGTAAAATACATCTGAGGAAAAGTACAGACTGCCTTCAAATATATAGGGGGCAATTTCATTCCCCGGAGTGTTTATTCGTGGTCCCAGATTCACTGGCGATGACATAATCTGCCCATTATTGGTATACACGTAATAAAGATCTGTTCCTCCCAGGCTATCCTCAAAATTTGCAGCAAAATAGAGTTTTCCGCTAGTCGAATCATAGAATGGATAATAGAAAGAAGTACTGAGGTCCTTTAATAGAAATCGGAAATTTCCTCCTCTATCTGTGGATCCCACAGACAAGGCATTCCTCCCATTTTCGTCGAACACTAAATTACCATTCTCCTCATTAGAGCGGATGTAAAATACCATATCCAACTCTTCAGAATAGTAAGGCGTACCCTGATGGTAATCGAAAACCGGTATTCCCCTAAAAGGTCGTGTTGCAACAATATCGCCTTTGGGATTAAGCCTGGCTACGAAAATATCCAGGTAAGATTCTCCCGAAGGTTCATAAGTTTTTTTTGAATCAAGGCTACGGGCACTTGTGAAGAGTAATTGATCTCTGTAAAACGAAGGTGCAAAATCGGCTTGTGGGCTATTCTCGTTTAAATTGAACACCTGGGCCAGATCACCCTGATCCTGTACCTCAGCCTGCAGATCAAAATTAAACCGGGCATTTTCATATACTTCCGGGGTAAATGAGGAGGCATTAGAATTCAGAAAGGATTTAACCTCTTCGAGCCCTCTTGACTGCCCCATACTCTGCAACATTTTATTCAGGTGGTAACCTGACAGTACAGAATCTTTTTCATAAACCTCTAAGTAAGTACTGGTAGCACGGTCATTCTGCCCTATTTTTTGATAGGACTCTGCTAAATTTAAATATTGCTTAACCGACAATGGCCCCTCTCTCATTTCTCTGAGATACTGCTGAATTGCCGACTGATATCGATATTCATAAAACAGAATATCGGCTCTGGACATGCTGTCCTGCGCCGCAGACATCACGGAGAATAGAACAGTTATAAAGAGAATTAAACGCTTCACTTTCGTATCCATTAAATTAAAAGAATCTCGGACTATCAATCTGTTTAGGTTTACCTTTTCTACTTTTCGTTTTTTCAGGTCTTTTCCTATTACCACCTTCCCCTAGACTAAACTTCATTATTACTTCATGCGAACCCTGATTGTACTGGCCCAGGGAGTTTGTGTTATAATCATAAGAGTAGCCCAAAAATACGCCATTCGAAATCTGAAAACCGGCCAATCCACTCACTGCGTTATCGATTCGATAGCCTACACCGGCAGTGACTACATCACTAATTAAAAAATTAGCAGAGAAATCAAATCGAAAAGGCAATCCTTCAAAATAGCTGGCTAAAAACGCTGGTTTAAACTTTAAATTATCCCCCAGTTCAAAAACGACCCCACCGATCATATTGACTTGTACCCGGTCATTAAAAAAAGCTTCTACCTCTTCGTCCTTGGTGAGCCCTGTGAGGAAGTTAGGAACTGAAGCTCCCAGATACCAATCTTCGGAGTACAAAAATAACCCAGCTCCAACAGTAGGGTAAAATTTATTAAATACAGTGGTGTTCAAAAGAGGTTCATTTGGATCCTCGAAATTCCCCTTCGTAAAGTCGATATCCAATATGCCGCCCCCGGCATCAACACCAAATGACAAATAAGTATCAGAGGACAGGTTTACCTGAAAGGAATAGGCTATATCAAAAAATGTCTGACTTGTAGGGCCAAACTGATCACTCACCACATTGAAACCCAGTCCATTTCTTCCATTAGACATTGGTATGTTAGACCCAAACCGTAGAGTACGAGGAGCACCATCGATATCTATCCACTGGGCCCGATACAAGGCTGTAATTTCTGCCCTGTCAACTGAACCTACATAGGCAGGATTAAAACTGCCAATGTTATACATGTATTGGGTATACTGTGGCTCGAGCTGTGAATAGCTGAATAAAGTACACAGGCCGGCAAGACTGAATAAAATAATGCGTTTATATGTCATCTCAGCCTTTCTGCCCATTATCTAATAATTTGAATCCAACCTTTGAGAACTTCCTGCTCTTCTCCAAAGGTGAGGACATAGAAATAAGTCCCTTTGGGTAAATCACCATCCTTTCCTGTTCCGTCCCAGCTATTATCATATCGAGCGGCATTGAATACCATGTTCCCGTATCGGTCAAATATCTCGAGTGTATTATTAGGAAATAATTCGATACAATTGACAACAAGAAAGTCATTTACACCATCTCCGTTGGGAGAAAACTGATTAAATTCCAGTCCGCAGTTATCAGGGATTTCCGGACTTGCCTCGATCTCAACAAATGAGCTATCATTATCCGGATTGTTGTCAAGTGGCACAGATGTAATGATCGAAGCTGTATTTCTTAAAGTAACAAAAGTGGACAGTTCCTCTGATATTGTCACAATAATTATAAGGGTTGCACTTTCGCTGTCGAGGAGTTCAGAAATCTGCCAAATACCTGTACCCGGATCATATGTTCCTGTAGATTCGGTATGAGACACATAGACAAATCCGCTATTAATGTCGATGAGATCTTCCGCCTCAATATCAATCACCCGGTCTGATGTAAGGTTGTTCACTTCTATAGTAAATACTACCTGTTCCCCTGATAATGCTTCCGTGCGGTCTGCTGTTTTAACAATCTCCAGATCTATAGGATCAGGATTACAATCTAAGGACAGAACAGGGTCACATGGATCCAGAGGATCACTGCCATTTAAAACTTCTTCGCCATCTTCAAGGCCGTCATCATCGGTATCAGGATCATTAGGATCGGTTCCGAGTACTCCTTCCTGCCCATCTGTAAGGCCGTCATTGTCACTATCCACCGCACAATCTGTAACTGTAATTGTAATTGTTACCGAATCATTAGGGCAGGGCGGCTGTGCCCCTGTGGTGGTAAAAGTAAATTCATAGTCTCCTGCAGGTTGCCCTTGAAAATCAACACTATTCTGACCGTTGATTACGATAGCGCCTCCGGATGGATCAGTTGTAATCGTCCAGAAGCCCTCATCTTCACCGTCTAGCTGGTTGTCTAAGTCAAGGGTAGTGGGACCATTGATTGCATCATTGCAGGAAAATCCATTAGAAGGGACACCTGTATTTGGTACATTGTTTACAGTGGCTGTCACGGCTTCCCGTTCAGAGGTACAACCATTTGCTGTTGCTTCAACGTAATAAGTTGTTGTTGTATTAATTACAGGTGTCACAAAGGTATCTCCCGTAGCAATAAGGTTTCCCCCGGTTGAAGCATCGTACCAATTTATATCCGGATCACTGGAATCTGGAGTCGATGCAAAAGCCTGGAGCGTTAATGATCCCGAACCGCAAATAGCATCGGGAACCAGAGAGTCGAAAACAGGAGTCTGATTTAATACAAGGGTAATTTCTAACAAAGGGCTCGCACAGTCATTGACGTCGTCATAGAAAAAACCATAATATGTTCCGGGTATAGAAACCACCGTATTTGATATATGAGCATTTGTTACCAGTGGATCAGGATTTGCACTCCAGGTCAGGCTTGTTCCCGCAGGAGGAGTACTGTTGGTATATTCATTCAAATCCTGGTTGATAACGTCACAAAAGAGCGTAGAAATCCCTGTAGGTGCCGGGGGCGTATCACCGGCATCACAGACAGGAGGAACGTCATCATTGATAATGGTACCCTGACCTAAATTATCGTTTAAAACGGCATTCACGGGATTGCTTAGAATCACAAAGAAGGTCTCGTCCGTTTCTGTGTTGACATCCCCATTTACAGTGACATCAAGAGTTGTGCTGTTACTTCCCGCTGATATTGTTCCAGTTGCTCCTACTACCTGAACGTAATCCCCTCCGGCAACATTTGCAGTACCATCCCCTGTATTCCATGTAAAACCAATATTGTTGGCTGCATTGCCGCCGCCGTCAACACTTACCGTGAAAGTAAAAAGTGATGTGCCCGCATCGAGCTCCACCTGAGTAACATCATCGATACTAATTGCATCTATATCGTCATTGGTAATTGTAACTGTAGCGGTGTCGGAAATATTTATATCTGAAATAGCCACTTCGACCGGCACTAAATTGTCCATTGAGACAATTACAGTTTCATCTGTCTCAACTGTTGCGTCTGCGGTAGGACTAACTGTAAAAGTCTCTACCTCTCCTGCTGTTCCGGCGAATGTGAGGGTCTGACTTACGATAGCCGTGTAATCACTATCGGCAAGGGTAGCACTTCCGTCAGCCGTAGAAACGTCAACCGAAAAACCTCCCTGCACTTCATTGTTCAGAGTTGCTGTTACTGTAATCGCACCTGAATCTTCATCTCCGCTTATGTCGGCGATAGTAACTGTTGCACTGTCATCATTAAGTAGAGTACCTATTCCTGTGTCATCTGTGAGGTTGCCCTGGCTGGGATTCGATAAAACAACTGTTATGGTCTCATCACTTTCAACTTTTGTGTCAGCTCCGGTTACAACGGTGATAGTTCCACTTAAGGATAAAGCTGGGATGGTTAATTGATCAGTATTGGCCGTGTAATCATTATCGAGGATCGTGGCCGTGCCATCATTGGTAGTAAAATCGATCGTAATATCGGAAAGAGAGGGTAAATCAAGGGAAACTGTAAATACTAAATTCGTGCCTTCCGTTTGGGAATTATCATTAATCGTAATATTCTGTCCATATCCAAAAAGCCCAAAAAACATAAAGAGCCCTGCTAAAAACGAGGAGTTCGATAAGAGGTTCTTCAAAAGTGATTTTATGAGGCCAGCTAATAGATATCTTTCCATAGGCAATCCCAAATAGGCTTTAAATCTGCACCCTGATCGACAAACTGCAAAAATAAAACAGGGATTCAATATTAAGAAAAATTGAACCTCCAGACTAATAATAAGGCCTAATTAACCTTTTTTCAGATGTATGGTAATTTACGCTACAGAAATTCAGAATTTAACTTTCGGGAAGTTCCGCTGAAGAAGCTACGGCATTTGGGTCGATTTTCTTTACCAGGCCCTGTAAGACCTTACCCGGGCCAACTTCGATAAATCCTGTCGCGCCGTCACTGATCATCTGTTGCACACTCTGTGTCCAGCGAACAGGTGCGGTGAGCTGGGCGATCAGGTTTTTTTGTATATCCGAGGCACTCTTTACAGCCTTAGCAGTTACATTCTGATAAATTGGGCAGCTCGGTTCAGAAAAGGAGGTGTTCTCGATGGCTGCTGCCAATTCTTCCCGGGCCGGCTCCATCATTGGGGAATGAAATGCCCCGCCTACGGGAAGCATTAAAGCCCTTCTGGCACCTGCATCCTTCAATTTCTCACAAGCCTCTTCAACAGCACTTATCTCCCCGGAAATTACCAATTGGCCGGGGCAATTATAGTTTGCGGGTACAACTACCCCTTCAATGGATGAACAAATCCGCTCCACTACACTATCCTCCAATCCCAAAACTGCAGCCATCGTACTTGGTGCCTTTTCACAGGCTTTTTGCATGGCCATTGCACGTTTTGAAACGAGGCTTAAACCATCTTCAAATTTTAAGGCTCCATTGGCCACCAGGGCAGAAAATTCTCCTAAAGAATGTCCGGCAACCATATCCGGATGGAAAGCATCCCCCATCACTTTGCTTAGAATAACAGAATGTAAAAAAATTGCAGGTTGAGTCACCTTAGTCTCTTTTAGCGCATCAGCCGATCCTTCAAACATAACATCGGTAATTGTAAAACCTAATATGTCATTGGCTTGTTCGAACAACTCCTGTGCCGCTGGATATTTCTCATAAAGATCGAGGCCCATTCCACTGAATTGTGCTCCCTGTCCGGGAAATACATATGCTTTCATCCTTAAATTCTATTTAGGCTTCAAAAATAAACAATTCGAAGAGATCCTAGCCGGGCTCTTTAAACCAACTGGCGTATTTCACGTAAGAATTTGCGATCCGCCGGATTTCCCCCTCGCTCAAATCCTTGCTCACTTCCTTGATCTTCCTGGCCGGCATCCCGGCATATACACTTCCCGGTGGCACCCGGGTACCCTTGGTAAGGACCGCACCAGCCGCAATAATACTGTTCGACCCCACTACACAATCATCCATTATAATACTTCCCATCCCTATCAGTACATCATCCTCTACCGTACATCCGTGCACGATGGCATTATGCCCTATGGAAACATTGTTCCCAATGGTAGTCGGGGATTTTTGGTAGGTACAGTGAATGACAGCACCATCCTGTACATTAACCTTATTCCCCATTTTAATGTAATGCACATCACCTCTAACGACCGCATTAAACCAAACACTGCACTCCTCCCCCATCACCACATCACCCACAATGGTCGCATTTTCAGCGATATAACAATTCTCACCTATTTTAGGGGATATCCCCTTTACCGATTTTATGATCACCCTGTAACTTTGAAGATTAATAATTCTTGTAAATCCAGTCTCATTCGAAATACGAAAGTAATTCCTTTTTCCTGGACGCCGACACAAGGAGTTCCTTCCCGTTCGAAATGACCACACTTCCCCCCTTGCCCTTCCGATACTTTACTACTTCATTGATATTCACAAGAAATGACTTGTGAATGCGAACAAAGTAATACGCCCCAAGAGATTCTTCAAAAAACTTTAAAGTTTTACTAGCCACTATCTTTCTATCCCCGGTATAAATCTCAGTATAATTGTCATCTGCTGTACAATAGAGTATCTCCGACACGTTGAGCACCTGAAAGCCATCTAATTGAGGCACTGTAATCTTCCCTTCTACTTTCCTGACTGATGACGATAGTATTCTATCATGTAATAGTTCTTCTTTCGAGACAATCTCCTCAACATAGGACACAGCATTGATGAGCTCATCAATGTTTATTGGCTTCATAAGGTAATAAGCCGCATGCTGATTCAAAGCATCCTTCGCATACTGGTCATAGGCTGTCACAAAGACCGTTTCAAAAGTCCTGTCAGGCATTTTTTCAAGCAGGTCAAAAGCATTTCCAAAAGGCATTTCAACATCCAGAAAAACCAAATCAGGTGTATTTTTCTCGATAAGTTCGACCCCCTCACTAACAGACCCTGCTTCCCCCAACACATCTACCTGATTACAATAATCCCTGAGATAATTCCTGAGAATTTCCCTACCGGTAATTTCATCATCGATGATTACAGCCTTTAATTTCATCTTTCCCTATCTATTTTTAATACAACCCTTGTCCCTGTTCCGTCTTCCTGTAAATCCGTGACTGTCACCCCGATATTACTTTTATACATATCATTCAGTATCGCGATTCGCCTTTGTATGTTACCCATGGCGGTGGAACGCTGTTTTTTTTGATGCTGCGTTTTGAGTGTAGCCGACTTAAGCCTGCCAATACCGTTATCCTCTATACTTATCTGAAGGCTATTATTGTTTACTTCCGACATACGTATTTTCAGACGCCCCTGCGATTCTCTATAGCGAAGTCCGTGCCAAATAGCATTTTCTACATAGGGCTGTAATATCATTGGGGGTATGGTATAGGCTTCTCTGTCTAAAGCATCATCTACTTCAAGGCTGTACTGAAATTTATCCGGAAACCTGGAATGTTCCAGTTTCAGATAAAGTTCCAACAATTCAATTTCCTTATTAAGTGAAATAAAATCCTCTTCAGAATTTTCCAGAACAGCTCGCATCAGCCTTGAAAAATCACTCAAATAGCGGTTTGTACTGCGCTCATCATTTTTAGAGATATAGTTATTCACCGAATTAAGGGCATTGAATATAAAATGTGGATTCATCTGGGAACGCAGGGATTTTAAGGCCAGCAAATGGTTTGCTAATTTCTGCTTCTGAGTGCTCCTGTAGAAGAAAAAGGCGGCTAATGACATAAGCAACATCCCAAATAACAAGGAATAAATTATCCATTGTTGCCTTTTGTTGCTCTCTTCCGTTAATCGCTGTTCAGCCAGGGCCAGGTCGTATTTACTCTGAGATAATTCCCGCTCCTGCTCCAGTCCGGTGATTCGATTCTGGGAGGCTGCAATTTCCCGGTTCAATCTGGCTGCCCTGGATATTTCCTGTTCTTTGCGGATATACAAAGTGTCGACTACCGCTACGTATTTTTGATAAGTTTCAAGGGCTTTGTTAAAATCTCCCTGTTGCTTGTAAACTTCAGATAACTTGCGAGTAGCATCCTTTTGAACCACGAGATCTTCCTCCAGGTCGGCTGTGGCTATACTTCGTTCTAAATAAGGGATGGCTTCCTCATATTTATCCTGGGCTATATATGCATTGGCTATTTTATAATTGATTCGCTGTTGGGTTATGCTATCAGGACTTTTAGATACTCCGGGTTCTTTCGTAATCGCCTCTGGTATCTCTTCAAGTTCGCGCAAACTGCTCTTTCGCAGCTGAATTTCATCGTCAAATCGATTTGTTTTATTTAAAAAATCGGCAACTTTTTCCTTTTCCCGGATGGCCCGTTGTGGAGCCTGTTTTTTAGCTTCACTCAGAGAATTGTCATAATATGCTTTTGCCTCCTCCATCCGATTTACACTGGCATAGGCATCAGCAATTTTAGAATTCAGATCAGGAATTTTAGGGCTTATCTGATTTTTCCTGGCAATATTTAAACCCTCCTGGTAAAAGGCCACCGCCTTGTTTATATCACCAGATCCGGCGTAGGCGTCCCCAAGATTTTCATATGTTTCCACGCGTTGATAAGGGACCAGCGCTTTGTTTTTTTCAACAGGAGTCAGAATAGATATCGCTTCTTCCCATTGGCGGTTCAGGACATAAACCTTTCCCAATGCCAGGGCGGTAGAACTACTGTAATTTAATTCAAGTGCATCCTCGTAATTAGTAATAGCAAGGTCGAATTGCCTGTAGTAACTATATACCTCTGCCAGAAGCACCAATGAGGCCGCTAGTTCCTGTTTATTACCCTGGGTTCCTAATTCTGATATGGATCGGGCGATATAATCTATGCTCTTTTCTATATCGGTTTGCTTGTACAGCCGGGCTGAATCCAGAAGGCTCCTATGCCTTGCCAAATCAGCCTCAGTATCGGTCATATACTTACTCTCGAGTTTTGTTTGAGCAAAGACTCCAGAGGTTATCATAACCGAGACCAATACCAGAATTAATGTGTGAGGAAACCGTATCATCAGGATAAACTTAGTCCATTTGAACGGTATTAAAAAATGGCTATTTAGGAGTTTGTGCCTAAAAACGGGCCTTTAATTCTACTTCCATAAAACATCATACCCTTTCACTCATTCAAAGGGGCAGTTCCCTCATTGGCGGTTTTTTAAAAAAAAGTATCGTCCTAGTTTGCCACCATTATTATAATCCTTAAAACAAAATGTTATGAAAAAGATTGTCAACAAAACACTAATACTCCTCGCCGTTATATTTATTGGCAAGAGCTTTGCTCATGGTGAAGAACTTCCCAAACAATTCGACACTCCAGCACTGCAGATCAGTCCTGAATCGAAAAAACCATACAAAAGGCAAACCGTTAAAATTGCTTTACTGCTGGATACCAGCAATAGTATGGACGGACTTATCAATCAGGCTAAATCGCAACTCTGGGACATTGTAAATCAATTTGCCTTTGCCAGATGCGGCGACAAGAGCAGGCCTGATTTACAAATTGCTCTTTATCAATATGGAAATGACGACCTGTCGGCTCAGGAAGGTTATATTCAGCAGGTACTCGGTTTTAGCAGCGATTTGGATAAAATTTCAGAAAAGCTGTTTTCATTAACCACCAATGGAGGGGAAGAATATTGCGGGCATGTTATTCATAAATCCCTAAAACAATTAGATTGGGGTAAAAATCCTGATGATCTGAAAATGATATTCATTGCTGGGAATGAACCTTTTACGCAGGGGAGTAAAAACTTCAGGGATTCTGCTGTTAATGCCAAAGAAAAAGATGTCATTATAAACACAATATTTTGTGGTAACTACTCAGAAGGTGTTAACACCAGGTGGCAGGAAGGGGCCATGTTAACCGGAGGAGAATACATGGCAATTGACCATAACAGACAGGTCGTCCATATTAAAACGCCTTACGATGACATTATCATAAAATTAAACACTCGCTTAAATAATACCTATGTCTCTTACGGTCCGAAAGGTGCGAGCAGGAGAGCACTTCAGGAAGTGCAGGATCAGGAAGCCATGGCTTTGGAAGAAGCAGTAGTGGTAAAGCGAGCAGTAAGTAAAAGTTCTGCTTATTACAACAATGCTGAATGGGACATGGTAGACGCCTCCAAAGAAGATGATTTTGACTTGAAAAATTATAAAAAGGAAATGTTGCCCCCACCTCTAAGGGGGAAATCCGAGGCTGAAATAGAAAAATTCCTGGCAGAAAAGAAGGCAGAAAGAAATAGCATTCAGAAGGAAATACAAGAGGCGAATGCAAAACGGGAAGAATATATTGCCAAACAACAAAAGAGTGAAGCCGGAGAATTGGAAAAGGCTATGCTACAAGCTATTAAAAAACAAGCGTCAAATAAAAATCTGTACTGGGAATAAAGAAATGAATTGACAGGAAAGCAGGGACTCCGAATTAATTTTCGGGGTCCTTTTTTTAATTGGCCGCGGGACAAAAACAGTCGTACCTGTTCTCTCTTTCCGGCCCGAAATCGTAGCCCAGGGTGATCTGGTGGAATCCGCCATTGTCGAATCGGATATCCCCATTCTGATAGGAGTAATTATAGGAGAACATAAATCGGTTGTAATTAAATCCGACAATTGGAGTGAAAAGTTGCAAACGCTGCTCCCCAAACTGGCCATTGGCCTGGTATTGCGCCCCGTCAAAACTCCTTCTGTATGACAATCCTGCCCACACTGTTCCAAAAGAAACATCCCGGTAAACCTTAGCATTGATATCTATGGTTTCCTCTTCTGTAAATTCGGTAAGTTGAAATAACACAGAAGGTTCAACACGCCATTCACTCTTTCCAAAAATATAACCTACAGAGAAAAGATATCTTCTCAGATTGTCAAATTCAATGGCCGTGTAAAGATCCCGTCCACTTCCCAATGCATTGAGCAAAGTAGCGTGAGCATAAAACTCCATATAGCTATAAGACATTCCAAAATCTACATTAAAGTACCCAACGCTGTTACGGGCACCGGAAATAATGGGATCGGGTATTACCGATCTGAATTCAGTCTCATCAAGGCTGCTCAGAATAAAACCTGCACTTAGGCCAAAGGACAGTTGATTCAGTAAACGTATATCCCCTCCAAACTGCAGGTGATGGGCGTATGTCGCTTTAAAACCGGTTTGGGAATGATAGCCGTTAGCATCATTGAATAGGATGGCTCCTACCCCACTTGGACTTTCCCCAAGGCGGTAATTCACACTCAGGGTTTGTAAATTGGGAGCCTCATCCACATTAAACCATTGTTTACGGGCTGTAAGCCTGATCTTTCCTCCTGCACCAATACCTGCCATAGAAGGATGTACCAGGTAATAATTATCGGATAGATAATCGAAATAAACCGGAATACCTTCCTGCGCATTGGCTAGACCAATACAACTGAGGTAAGCAAACAAAATAAAAAGGATTTTTCTCATCTAGGATGGGACAAGGTGTATAGCCAGGTGTTCAAATATAATGTATAACGGCTTAAATAGAACATTATTATATGTTCCGGGGCTGGAAAAATGGTTGTATTTTTGCGAAAAAGAAACAAGGATGAGTGAGTATGTAATTACAGTTAAGGAAACCAGCAACAAAGCCATACTAAAGTTTGAAGCGAATCAGTTTCTTACTACTAACAAAAATTACGAGTTCAAGAACATCGATGAGGCCAAATCTTCCCCCCTTGCCCAGCAACTCTTTTATCTGCCATTTGTAAAAACAGTGTACATCTCGGGAAATTTTATCGCCATCGAACGATTTGACATCCTAGAATGGGAAGATGTGAAGGATGAAGTAGCCCAACAACTTGTAGAATATCTCAATTCAGGGGCTCCAATACTAGTTGAAGAAGAACCTGCATCGACCGTTGCCGTCACTTTATATGCCGAAGTAACCCCCAACCCGGCGGTAATGAAATTTGTTGCAAATAAAAAACTGGTCCCCGCTACCTTCGAGTTTAAGAATATTGATGAAGCGAAAGATTCTGAGCTTGCCAGGGCACTTTTCCACCTGCCGTTTGTAAAAGAAGTCTTTATGGATGAGAATTACATTTCTGTGACCAAATTTGAAATGGCCGACTGGAATGAGATTACCATGGAGCTTCGCGAGATGATCCGTACCCATATCGCCGAAGGAAAAGAAATCGTTTCTTCCGATGCTGAAAACACGCAGCTCAGACAACAGGAAGGCAGAGGTAAGGTAAACCCTGATGATGAAACTTCCCAACAGATCATCCAAATCCTAGAAGAATACGTTAAGCCAGCAGTTGCCAGTGATGGTGGAAATATCCTATTTCAGTCCTATGACGAAAAGGACAAAACCGTTAATGTGATACTTCAGGGGGCTTGCAGTGGCTGTCCTTCTTCTACTTATACCCTTAAGAACGGAATAGAAACTATGTTGAAAAATATGTTGGGAGATAAAGTTGCTGAAGTGGTGGCCATAAACGGGTAAAAGGCCCAGTTTTATTTGCTTTTTGCTTAAATTCTTCAGACCTTTAATAGAACCTAAAATTAATACAACATGGCTATTTTAAAAGTTATAGAAGTACTGGCAAATTCCGGTGAAAGTTGGGAAGACGCCACACAGAAAGCAGTTTCTCAGGCATCCAAATCCGTTAAGAATATCCGATCGGTTTATGTAAATGAACAAAGTGCAACCGTTAAGGATGGGAAGGTCGATGACTTCCGTGTGAATGTGAAGATCACCTTCGAAGTCAAATAGGTTGTCTTACAATTTATGAAGCACCTTTCGAGGTGCTTTTTTTTTGCATTAGTATCTGAAAACAGCAGTTTTGAAATCAACCCCTGAACATACAAATTCCTTAATCCACGAAACCAGCCCGTATTTGCTGCAGCACGCACACAACCCGGTAAACTGGTACCCGTGGAAACCTGAGGTACTCAAAAAGGCCAGGAAAGAAAACAAACTTCTATTAATAAGTATCGGCTATGCTGCCTGTCACTGGTGCCATGTCATGGAAAGTGAATGCTTTGAAGATCAGGAAGTTGCCGAAGTAATGAACCGGCACTTTATAAATATTAAGATTGACCGGGAAGAACGACCTGACATTGACCATATCTACATGGATGCCCTGCAAATGATGACCGGAAGCGGGGGATGGCCACTCAATGTTGTGACTTTACCCGACGGACGACCCTTCTGGGGAGCTACCTTTGTTCGTAAACAGGACTGGATAAAGGTCCTGGAACAGCTTTCCACCCTTTATCAAACCAATCCATCCAAAGTTTTGGAGTATGCTGCACAATTGGAGGAAGGATTACATACGATTAATCTAATACCTGCACCAGAGAAGGAAGGGCATATAACCCAAAAAGACCTCACATCCATTGTAAAAAATTGGTCGCAGTATTTTGACACTTTCCTGGGGGGTTATAAAAGGGCACCGAAATTCATGATGCCTGTCAATCTCGATTTCCTGTTGCATTACAGCACCCTATTTCAGGATCCCGAAACTGAGAAATACCTACATACCACACTTCGTCGAATGGCTTACGGAGGAATCTATGACCATCTGGGTGGTGGATTTTCACGCTATTCCGTGGATGTTAAATGGCATATTCCTCACTTTGAGAAAATGCTTTATGACAATGCCCAGTTGATATCGCTCTACGCCAAGGCGTATGCCGCAGTAATTGATCCTCTTTATAAAAATATAGTGGAGGAATCCATTGATTTCGTCACCCGTGAATTAATGCATCCCGATGGGGGCTTTTACTCCTCTCTGGATGCAGACAGTCTGGACAAGCAGGGCAATCTGAAAGAAGGAGCATATTACGTATGGACAGAAAAAGAATTAGCTGACGAATTAGGGAAGGATTATCAAATTTTCAGTGATTATTACAATATCAACTCTTATGGTCACTGGGAAGAAGACAACTATGTATTAATCAGGGATAAAACTGATGAAGAAGTAGCAAAGAAATACAAGCTGTCAGTAAAAGACCTAAGATCCAGGATTAATCACTGTAAAAAAATTCTACTAGCGAAGAGGGAACTTCGTCCCAGACCACGTCTTGACGATAAAATCCTGACTTCCTGGAACGCCCTTATGATAAAAGCATTGACAGAAGCATATCGCTACCTGGGCAAGAAAGAATACCTCGTCATGGCTGAAGAAGCAATTACATTTCTCGAGAACACTGTCCTGACTGAGAAAGGTAGTCTGTTTCACAATCACAAGGAGGGAAAAAGCACCATTGAGGGATTTCTGGAGGATTACGCCAGCCTGATAGGTGCATATTTAGAACTATATGAAGTTACTTTTGAAGAGTCCTGGGCAAAAAAGGCTAGTAAACTTTCCGAGTATTGTCTCCTTCATTTTTTGAATGACAAAAGTGGCTTATTTTATTTTACTTCCGACAAGGAAGAAATAACGGTCAGGAGATCTCTCGAAACCGCAGATAATGTCATTCCGGCTTCAAATTCTGTTATGGCCCTCAATTTATATAAACTCTCCCTGCTTTTCCCGGAAAAACCATTTGGAGGGATAGTGGATAAAATGCTGTTGCAAATGAGGGAAAGTATACTAGAAAACCCGAACAGCCATGCCAACTGGATGCACTATCCTTTGTATAAAGTTTTTCCTTTCAGGGAGGTGGTGATTACCGGCCCTTCTACTGCGAAGTTTGCTACTTTCCTCTTATCACAATATCAACCAAATACCTTATTTGCAGGGGCTGTCAGCGATGGATCACTTAGTTTGCTCAAAGGGAGAATCCATGCTGAGAAATCTCAGATCTTTATCTGTGAAAACGGAGCTTGCAAATTACCGGTCACTACTCCCGAAGAAGCCTTATCTCTGCTTTTAAATGGTCTGTAGTTAACAAGACTTTAGTGGTTTAAATTTGAATAGACCGTGAATTTTTGCTTGTTTTGCACCAAAATTTAAGCATATGGCCTCCTTTTCGGAATATCAGGAATATATAGACCAGGGAATTGATTGGATAATGGACATCCTGCCAAACCTCATTACTGCAACGATCATCCTCGTAGTAGGTTGGTGGATCGTAAAATTCATCAACAGACTGGTTCATAAATTCTTCCAGAAGAAGGACTACGACCTCGCTCTGGAATCTTTTCTTCAGAGTTTTATCAGTATAGCCTTAAAACTCCTGCTTTTTGTTTTGGTTATCACTCAATTGGGTGTTAAATCATCCTCCCTGGTTGCCTTAGTAGGTGCGGCCGGACTTGCCGTGGGGCTTGCCTTGCAAGGATCATTGGCCAATTTTGCAGGAGGCGTACTGATTCTAATTTTTAAACCTTTTAAAGTAGGAGATTTCATTTCAGCTCAGGGAGTTGACGGCACGGTAAAGGAAATCACCATTTTTACAACCAAGCTCAACACCTTTGGGAACCAGCTCGCCATATTACCCAATGGTCAGCTCTCCAATAACAATATCATTAATTATAATGCGGAAGAAACTCGAAGAGACAAAATCGATATTGGGATTGGCTACGGTTCCAATATTAAAAAAGCAAAAGAGATTTTGCTTGAGATCTGTGCAGACCAGACAGGCATCCTCAAAGATCCTGCTCCTGCAGTTTTCGTTGGGGAATTAGCCGATAGTTCTGTGAATTTAACCCTGAGATTCTGGGCGAAAAACGAGGATTTCTGGGATGCCCATTTTGCAGTAATCGAAGAGACAAAATTAAGGTTTGACGAGGCTGGAATTGAGATTCCTTTCCCACAACTCGACGTACATCAGAAAGGGTAAAAAACTTCTGTAGTCTACCAAAAACTATGATTTGGTTTTGGTCTGAAGGATGAAATCTTTCAGGTAATAAGGTTCAAAATAGGCGACATCCTCAAAATCCCCTTTTTTAAACTTTTGATAGGCCACTTTACACATGGTTTTGGAAGATGGGATTACCCTGTCATCAAAATATAGATTCGGGTGCTCCAGGATCTCTTTGCACTTTGTTGCGCCGCTTCCTATGAGATAGACAGGGCCTTTTTCTGAATATTCCTGGAAGGCATCAGCCGTTATCACCAACGCTTTGGTTGGTGATACTTCCTTATGATCAGAGTCGAAGATAGCCATATAAACCTCCATCCGTCGGGCATCCAGCATAGGAATGATCACCCCGCTATCGATATTCTTTTGAAGGGCCATTCCCCTCAGAGTCCGGGTTGAAATCAGTGGAATATCCAGGGCATAGCAAAGTCCTTTGGCTGTTGATACTCCTATACGCAGGCCTGTGTAAGAACCGGGCCCTTTACTTACAGCAATAGCCTGTAATTCGGGCATAGTTACCCCGGCTTCTTCCAATACTTCCCTGATAAAGACATGAAGTTGTTCTGAGTGCGAGTAAGAAGCGCTGTTATGCTCCTTACTGGCAACTAAAACTCCGTCCCGTGAAAGCGAAACGGAGCAATTCGTACTAGCGGTTTCTAATTGTAAAATCAAGGCCATCAGGCCACAAAGATAGTTTAGTTCAGGACAATAGGAAGGCCGTAAAAGAATTCCAGCACCTTGATCCTGAAAATGTAGTTGTATTTATTCCGTACCACCTCAGCTTCGGCATTGTCTACTCGGGACTGTGCCTGACTAAAGTCGAATGCATTCATTAATCCCACATCAAAGCGATCTTTTGAATAGTCGTATGCCAGCCTTCTGGCTTCCAGGGTTTTCTGAGAAGCTTCATAGGCTTTGGCCGAGTTTTGCACATCAACATACGCCTGATTGATGGTTGTCTCTAAGTCAAGTTTGGTTTGCTCTAATTGCAGCTTGGCCTGTTCAACATTTATTTGAGAACGTCTTATATTATTCCTGGTACTGAAACCATTGAAAATTGGAATTGTAAGCTGTGCTCCATAAGATATACCATCATTGATCCATAGCTGGTCCTTAAATGCGATCTTTTCCCCTGTAAATGGGTCCCGGGTTTGATCGGAATACCTGGTGTTGTAGTTAAAAAATGCTCCAACGGTTGGATATACTGCCCCTTTTGCAATTTGAAGATCCTTCTCGGCAAGAGCCACCCCAGATTCGGAGAATTTGATGTCGTTTCTGAATGTAAGTGCCTTGTCAAAGATCACCTTGGGGGAGTACTTTAAAATATCAGAGGGAGGTACATTAAATTCCTCATCGGCAATGTCAAAGTTCTCGTAATCCGTAATCTGTAAAAGTTGCGCCAGCGCGATTCTGGAGAGTAAAACCAAATTCTGGTTGTTGATGATGGTCTGTTCCTGAGTTGCGGCGGTCGCCTCTACTTCCAAAAGGTCTCCCCTGGGTACAACACCTGATTCTACCAGCTCCTTGGTCCTTTTTAAATCCTGTAAAGTAACGGCATACTGGGCCTCTGCTACTTTTAAGGTTTCCTTGTTGGAAAGTATACTCAGATAACTATTTGCAACGTTGAGCCTAATATCATCCACTAGGTTATCAAGACGATATTGATTAGACAGTTCATTCAACTTTGCCCGGTTCATCCGGTGTACATTCCTCAATCCGTCGAAAAGGGTAAGTCCCGATGTGGCACTTGCGCTGGCCGAAAAGATCGTGGCAGAGACAAAGCCGTTAGTCGTAGGATCCAGGATGAGTCCGGTACTCCCTGAAGTATTCATCTGTGAATTCAGGCTGGGTAAAAAGTTCCCAAGGGCGTCCGATTTATCGATTCTGGCATTTTCAAGATCGAGTTCAAACTGTTCTATAGTTATATTATTATCTACCGCGTAGGTCACACATTCCTCCAGCGTCCACTTTCTCATCTGTGCTGTGAGGGTCCCAATGGTAAGCAGGAATAATAGGATGGATATTCTAAATCTCATGTTCGCGTTTTTTGATTGCTTATTTAGTTGATTTTTTATTCGACTTATCAGGAATTAGCTTCCTCTTCTTCATCATCCTCACCTCTCTTAATAGGCTCCGTCTTGTTCCAAATCTTTACTTTATCTTCTTCAGTAAGACCTGAAATAATTTCTACATTGACTCCATCTGAAATTCCTATCTCAATATCTCTACGCTCAAATTGCTGGTCGCCTGTCGCGATCTCAACATAGGGTTTATCATTTTCTTTATCGAATTGCAACAAGGCTTCCGGGATAACCATAATACTGTCTTTCTTCTCAAGGACCAATGACGCATTGGCACTGTATCCTGCCCTGATAAAGATGGAATCATTGGTGGCTACATCCCCTTCAATTTTAAACTGAACGGCACCGGCTTCCTCCACACCTTTTGGTGCAATAAATTTCAACTTGGCTTCGAGCTTCTGGTCTTCAATGGCACCCAGACTTATTTCCAGTGGCATGCCAACCTTTAGCTTCCCTACTTCCCCTTCATCTACCTGCCCTTCAAATATCATTTGTGTAAGGTCTGCAATGGTGGCAATGGTTGTTCCGTCATTGAAGTTATTACTCTGGATTACCTGATCTCCCTCTTCCACAGGGATCTCCAGGATCGTTCCATTTACGGTTGCCCTGATGTTAGTGTTGGCGCTGGAAGAACCTCCGGCCGATCCCATACGTATAATCTGATAATCTGCCCTTGAATTTTCCAGTTCCAGAACCGCCTGATCATAACGTAATTTCAGGTTATTAAAATCCTGACTGGAAATTACTCCCCGGTCGAAGAGTTGTTTGTTCCTGTCATATTCAATCTTAATATTATTCAAAGCTGCTTCCGCATTCCTAACTCTACCTCGTGCTGAATTCAGCGCCTGTTCATTGGGAACCACTTTGATCACAGCAATCAGATCGCCTGCTCTTACATCATCCCCTTCCTCCATGTAAATCTTATCAATGATCCCTGAAATCTGAGGTTTAATCTCTACCTCATCCTGCGGGACAACCTTTCCGGTGGCCACCGTCTTTTTCTCTATATTCGCTATAAAGGGATTTTTAGTATCGTATTCGATGGCTCCTTTGCTATTCGACTTGATAAAGAAAGCCGCTGCCCATAATGCACCTAAGACCAGGACCCCTATTAGTCCGAATTTTACATATTTATTCATCTTCTCTGCGTGTTATTTAAAGTTGTTAGTTATTATTTTATTCTTCTCTTAATGCATCAATAGGTTTAATACTGACCGCTCTTTGCGCCGGGATCAACCCGATGAGGGTCCCCAGAATAACCATGACAAGCAAGGCCCCGATTACTAATGGAATGGGCACGGTAGGGTTGGTATAAGGGAAATCTATGCCTTCTGTCCATGAATTGATCAGGCTTAGGACTCCGGCACCCATAATTATGCCAATAATTCCCGCGATCGTAGTGAGGAAAACGGATTCCAGGATGATAAGGGATCTCACTTCCCGGGGAGTTGCCCCAAGGGCACGCCTTATTCCCAGTTCCTTGGTCCTTTCCTTCACGGAGATCAGCAGTATATTTCCAATCCCAATTACACCAGCCAGGATAGTTGCCAGGCCAACTATAAGCGAAACAAAGGTGAGTCCGTTAGCAAAGCCCATGATCTTACTGAAGATTTCGCCCAGGTTGAAAGCCCCAAATGCACGTTCGTCATCGGGGTGCACGTTGTGAATACTTTTCAGGACCGACTTAATATCTTTTTCCACCTGAACCACATCCGCATCGTCATAGGCAGCAATGGTAAAATACTGTGCATTATCCCCTGTATTGTATAGTTTTTTGAAAGTACTAAAGGGTATAAATATGTCACCATCTGTGGCAAAAGGTGTGTTTTGGGTTAATTTTGCAACACCTACTACCTGAAAATATATACCATCCAATCTGACGTAAGCCCCAATTGGATCTTCATCCTTGTCAAATAATTCCTGCTCGGTTCTTTCCCCAATTACACAAACCTTCCTTGCCTGTTCCTCATCTTCATCATTGATAAACCGGCCGTTATCGTATATCCTTTGGGTTGCCATTTTTGCTATGACAGGAAAGTAGCCATAGACAGGATAGCTGTTAGACTTTAATCCTCTGACACCCAAGGCAGCTTGTCCTCCGAAAACCCCTTTAGTATTTACCGGAGCGATATACTGAATTTCCGGGACTCTGTTTTGCAAAGTGACAGCATCCTGTACTTTTAAATTCAACCGCCTTCCCGTTTTATATCCAGCATAGGGCATACTGGTTGATTGAGACCAGGTAAAAATGCTGTTCTTAGCCACGGTTTCAAAATTTCTTTCAAAGCCGTTATCCAAACCTTTGGAGGCTCCTGCCAGAACGATATAGATAAATATCCCCCATAAAACCCCGATCACCGTAATGATAGTTCTTGTCTTGTTCTTGCCTATAGAACCGAAGATCTCCTGCCATGTATTTTTATCAAATAGAAATCTCATACTATTCGTCGTTTAGAGCTTCAATGGGTTTTATTCTCGCTGCCCTTTTGGCTGGTACATATCCTGCCAGGGTTCCAAAAATGATAAGAAGCAGCGTGGCAAAAACTGCCAATCCCGTACCTATACCCGGGTTTCGGATAAAGTAATCATCCATCAGCGTATCGCCCAGGGTACTTAAAAGAGCTATACCCAGGAACATTCCTAAAAAGCCTGAAATGGTGGTAATAAAAATAGATTCAAGAAGTATTACGGAGATCACAGATCTCGGGGTTGCACCGATAGCCTTTCGAATGCCTATTTCCTTAGTCCGCTCTTTTACTACATAGACCATGATATTGCTAATCCCTATAATTCCTGCTATAATTGTTCCGAAAGCCACAAGGGCTGCTATAATGGCAAGTACTCCTGCGAAATCCTGGTTCTGTTTGAGCTGATCCGCAACATTTCTCACGAAAAAGCCATTCTCATCTTCGGGATGAATAAATTTTTTCTGTTTCAGATATTTTTCCAGACTGCGCTGGAAGGCCATGGCTCCTGTATAGCCTATCTCCTCTTTAAACCCGATGACAATCTGCCCGATTTCATCCGTATTCTTTTCAATGAGCTGTCTAGTGGTATAAGGCATATAGAGCTGTCGTTCTTCGTTGTCTCCCCCGTCATCCTGAAAGACGCCTACAACCCTGAACATACTACCTCCAACATCTATGAACTCACCAATTGAATTACTATTGCCAAAAAGATCCTGTTCAACCAATCTTCCTATGGCTACATTTTTGGTTCTATTTTTAACATCTTCCTGGTTGATATATCGACCTTTCATCATAATGGTCTTCTCGGCAAATTGCTGCCCCCAATCGACCCCTATTGTCGTGTAATTATTTGATTCTTCCTTGTACTTAACCAGGGCACTCCTGAATATTCTCGGAGAAATGTAGTCCACGAACATCGGGAAATCTTCTTTGATATCTGTGAGATCGCTATTATCAAGTTCTATGCGCCGAAGCGATTTGTACCCCTTGTAGGGCATGGATGTCCTTCCCGGGAAGATATACATCACATTTGTTGCATCCTGGGAGAAAAAGTACTCGAAAGTATTCTGAAGTCCGTTTGTCAACCCGACAAGCCCCACAAAAATGAGAATTCCCAGAGATACGGTGAAGCCCGAAAGAACAGTTCTGAGTTTGTTCTTCCGGATAGTGAGAAATATTTCCTGCCAGGTATCCCTGCTAAACATTGGCGAGGGCTTTTACTTGTTTTACTTTTTCGTCTTTGACGATTACCCCATCCTTAAGATGAACGATGCGCTTGCACATCTGGGCTATATCGGGTTCGTGAGTAACCACCAGAATGGTATTTCCCTGGTCATTGATCTTCTGTATCAAATCCATCACCTCATAAGAGGTTGTACTGTCCAAAGCACCGGTAAGCTCATCAGCTAATAAAACCTTAGGTTCTGCTACCATGGCTCTCGCAACAGCCACACGTTGTTTTTGCCCCCCTGAGAGTTCACTGGGTAAATGATGCGACCACTCTTTAAGACCTACCTGGTCTAAATACTTTAATGCCTTTTCCTGTCTTTGCTTTCGGGGCATTTTCTGGTAGTAAAGCGGTAGGGCGACATTTTCCAGTGCAGTCTTATAATTAATGAGGTTAAAAGATTGAAAGATAAATCCTAAAAATTTATTCCTGTAATTTGCCGCTTTTGTCTCATTGAGATTTTTAATCGGGATGCCATCGAGCAAGTATTCTCCTTCATCAGCTTCATCTAACATTCCAAGGATGTTCAGGAGGGTCGACTTCCCTGATCCCGAGGAACCCATGATAGCGACCAATTCCCCTTCCTCAACGGAAAAATTGATCCCTTTGAGAACATGAAGGGAATTACTTCCCATTTTATACGATTTGTGCAGATCCTTAATTTCAATCATCGTTGGTGCATTTTCTTAGTTGGATTCCAATCTTGTGATAGGACTTACAAGATGTGGATTTGTTACAAAAATTGTTGAAAAATAATGTTAAAAAAACCTATCCGCCAAGGGTTTCAGGCTGTAGAGCGTTCCAGACCTTTATTTTATCTTCAAATGAAAGGCCCGACTGGACTTCCACATAAATTCCATCACTCACCCCTAATTCGATATCTTTTCGGGTAAATTGCTGATCTCCTGTAGCTACTTCAACAAATGGTTTTTTAGTTTCAGGGTCGAATTGCACCAGGGCTTCTTTAATAGCCAGGACGCTGTCTGCTCTGGCGAGGATGATAGAGGCATTAGCACTGAGACCAGCCCTGATAAATACCGTATCGCCTTTATTTAAAGTTCCTTTGATCTCAAACTGAATGGCTCCGTTCTCGGCCTTCCCTTTCGGTGCGATATAATCCAGGACCGCATTAAATATTTTATTCTCTATAGCACCAACAGTAATTTCGAGAGGAAGGTCTTCTTTAATTTTACCTACTTCAGATTCGTCCACTTTTCCTTCAAAGATCATTTTATTTACATCGGCTATGGCGGCAATAGTGGTCCCTTCATTAAAATTATTGCTTTCAATCACCTGATTTCCGACCTCCACCGGAACTTCCAACACCATCCCGCTTACGGTAGCTTTTATCAGGGTATTTGCTGCGTTGCTCAAGCCCCTTGTAGTACCGGTTTGTACAATATCATATCGTTTATTGGCAGCCGAATATGCTTGTTTGGCCTGATCATATGTTACCTGTGCCCTTTCCAGGTCGACTTTGGAAACCACTCCTTTAGAGAAAAGTTCACTCTGCCTGTCGAAATTTCGTCGCTGATCCTCCAGATTAATCCGTGCATCTTCAATTGCATTTTTTGCATCGTTCAGGGCATTGAGATTTGGAACCACCTTAATTCGTGCAATAAGATCTCCGGATTTCACATAGTCGCCCCCTTCTACATAGACCTCTTCAATTACTCCTGAGATGTTCGGTTTTATCAATACCTCTTCAAGCGGCAGAATACTCCCGGTTGCTACTGTCTTCTTGATGATGGTGCGTTTTTCTGCCTGTTCAGTTTCATAGACAACAGGATCTTCCGCATTTTTTTGATACAGGTAGACCATTGCACCCCCAAAAGTGATTACTATGATTAAGAGGATAATTACGGTAACTGATTTTTTCATTTTTATTTTAGTTTGATCGGTTAATCTTATTCAGTTCTCAAGGCATCAATCGGACGTATTTTGATCGCGCTCTGCGCCGGGATAAAGCCAGCAAGCAGACCAGAAATAATCAGAATTACCAAAGCCGCCGAAACAACTCCGAGATTTACACTGGGATTCATAAACATATCCACAGGTCCATTTGCCGCCAACAGGGCATTTACTCCATAAATAAACAATGCGCCTATTACTATTCCCGCCATACCTGAAATAATTGTCAGAAAAATAGATTCGAGCAGTATCTGTTTCCTGATTGACCATGGATCTTCTCCCAGGGCACGTCGAATCCCTATCTCTTTGGTTCTTTCTTTTACCACGATCAGCATAATATTGCTTACGCCGATGATTCCTGATAAAAGGACAAGGATCCCAACGAAATACCCTATAAAACTCATGGCTCCAAACAAGCTTTCAACCCTGTTGAACTCTTCGTATAGATCAAAAAAGCCAACGGCCCTGGAATCTTCAGGATGTACCTTATGAACTCTTTTCATCTCATTCACTATACCCGTTTTTAAATCTGTAATAGGAAAGCCATCTTTTGCCGTAATGGCCATCCATCCTACGTTGTTCCCCTGATTGAAGGCCTGGGAAAATGCAGTAAAAGGAACGTAGATCTCTTTCTGACCTTCCTCTCCATTTCCATTGCCTGATCTTTTCTTATATGTTCCTACGACCATAAAATTAACCCCCTGGATTTTTATATAGGAGCCTAAAACCTCTTCTCCCGCGTCGTAAAGCTCATTGCGAACCCCTAATCCTACTACCGCAACTTTTCGTTTGTTATCAATATCGTTCTGATTGATAAAACGGCCTGCAGTGATAGCCATAGGTTCCTGTTGTATGATTTCGGGATAATCGCCATAGACATTATACGCCCCTGTCTTGATTCCTCTGACCACATTATTATTTCCACGGAATCCCCCGAGTTGATTTCGGGGTGATATAAATCGCAATTGGGGGAATTTTTCTCGCAGTGTTTTTACATCTTCTGTCTTAAACCTGAAGTTTCTGCCAATTGGCATACCCATATGTGCCTTTGTAGTACTACGGGTCCACATAAACATAGTATTGGTAGCTATATCCCCGAAATCTGCCCTTATGCCATTCTCAAGACCTTTTCCTGCAGAAAGTAGGATAATAAGGATCAGGATGCCCCAAAAAACACCAAAAGCCGTCAGGACCGTACGGAACCAATTGGTGGTAAGTACCTCCAAAATTTCTTTCCAACGATCTCTGTTAAACATTGTGTATTCTACTTAGCTTATTATTCATCGCGCAAAGCGTCAATGGTATGTATATGTGCTGCTCTCCAGGCCGGGAAAAATCCCGCAATGGTTCCTGCAACTATTAGGACAAAAACTGTAGCCAGGGCTACATTAAAATTTACTGAGGGATTCACTACATAATCTACTTCAATATAAGGGCCTACAATTTCCAATATCCCCATACTAAATATGAGTCCGGCAAAACCCGAAATGGCCGTAACAAAGATTGCTTCGTGTAAAATCATCAAAATGATCGACCATGGTTTTGCTCCCAGGGCCTTACGTATCCCGATTTCTCTTGTGCGCTCCTTGACTACAATCAGCATGATATTACTCACTCCTACGACACCGGCAATGATGGTACATATCCCTACGAACCAGAAGAAGAATTTAATGTTGTT
Source organism: Muriicola sp. SD30 (assembly GCF_041205185.1). Classification (NCBI taxonomy): domain Bacteria; kingdom Pseudomonadati; phylum Bacteroidota; class Flavobacteriia; order Flavobacteriales; family Flavobacteriaceae; genus Muriicola; species Muriicola sp. SD30. Next base: position 299,588 of record NZ_JBGEWB010000001.1, on the reverse strand, counting down.
AATAAGGCTGAAATATCGTTTGGCCTCTTCCAGGGCGCTCCAGACCTGGATGGCACTGGTATCATCCGGGGCTACAGTATGGGCCTGCTGGAGATAGGACCGTAAATTATCTTTAAACAAGACAGCCTGTGCAACGGCTTCATCAAAATTTTCAACCTTAGGCAGGGTATACGAAATGTTGTTGATATAGTCTGCCCCGTTAAATACCTTTTGCGCGGTTGTCACCGGAATATAGATGCGTTCTTCTTCTCTCTGCTCCCGCTCATCAAATACCCCGATAATCTTAAACAGAACACCGGAAATATTGATGTGCTCCCCTATTGGAGTATCCAGGTTTTTAAAGACATCCTCTTTGATTTTTTTTCCGATAAGAGCTAATTTCCCTGTCCCGGCTATATCCTGATAATTAAAGAATCTTCCTTCGTGTAATTTGGCGTTATCAATAAACTGGTAATCATAGGAGACCCCCCTGACGCTGTAGACCAAGGCTTCTTTTCCGTAGTTTACATTGACATTTCTAACAAAAATAAGGGGTGATTTATATTCAACTTCCTCGCCAAAGAGTGAATTAGCAGTTTCGTAATTCTCATTGCGTAATTGAATCCTCCTGCCTGGATTTAATCCTTTGTATTCCTTTGTAGTTACACCTGGCCAGACCTCTACTATGGTGGTGGCATCCTGTTCAAACTCGTAGCTAATCCCATTTTGCATTCCCTGACCAAATCCTAAAAGGATGACCAATATAAAGATACCAGAGGCCACAGAAACCCCGGTCAGAAAAGTACGCAACTTATTTTTCCTGATGGTATCAAAGATCTCTTGCCATCTCTCAAGATCGAACATTGGGTCAGTGTTTAAACAATGCAGTATAAAATAGACTCCTCAAGGTCTGTATTGTTACAACAATCTTCCTTAAATCAATGTTAAATTTGAAAAGTTCAGGATTTTAACTTGCGGTAAATAAAGAAAAATAACGCTCCAATCAGAATATAGGGGATGGCCATCAGGTAAACGATGCCATTATTGATTCCTTCAGCGACGGAAGTATTGCCTTCACTCTCCAGTACGGCCCTGCACATGGCACATTGTGCTTCAGACATAATAGGAAGCAGCATAAAAAGTCCAATGGTTAGAACTAAGCGATATCGAGCCGACAAAGAAGAAGGTTTTTGCATCATCTGATCTTTTAATAGGAATAATATGGTGATATCATAAGATAAACAATTACACCTGTTAGGGCCACATATAACCAGACAGGAAAAGTAATCCTTGCTAGTTTTTTATGTCGCTCAAAATTCTTTAAATAAGCACGAGCATAGGTATGGAGTACAAGAGGAATTATGGCAATGGAAAGCAGGATATGTGTAATCAGGATAAAATAATATACTCCCCTCACCCAACCTTCGCCCCCAAAAGGTGTAGAATCTGAAGTCATATGGTAGGCAACATACATCACCAGGAAAACGAATGACAGCGCTATACAAGTGGTCATAAGGCGTTGATGTAGTTGTTGTTTCCCATTTTTTATTGCCCAGACGGCAGCGACTAGTAAAACTGCTGTAAGACCATTGATGCCTGCGTAGATCGGAGGCAGAAAACTGAGGGGTTCCACATCGGGAAGACGCACCCCAAACAATGCGGCTACTACAAGAGGGATAAGTATGGATATGATAGTTATCCATCTGTTTACCTGCTTTTCATTTAAGCTTAGCGTGCTCATTCTATTCCTGCAATAATTTTTTTATGTCCTCTTTTAGAATACTGATTTGCTCCTGCTCCCCTTCAAAATTCTCTCCCTGCGATTCTTTTATCGTTCCGCGATAATAAATCAGCGGGTTACCGTAGGCATCTCTTCTTGAACGCAAGTATCCGTTTTTATCTACGAGGGCAAAGAGGCCTGAATGCTCAAAACCCCCGGGCACATCCGGAGAACTGGCTGCAAAAATATTAAAGCCTTCATTGGCCAGCTTCATCACTTCTTCAGAGTTGCCTGTAAGCAGGTTCCAGTCCATATCGGTGATTCCATACTTCTCGGCATATTCCTTTAAAACCATGGGAGTATCGTAATCCGGATTGATGGTAAATGAGGCTATCCCAAAATTTTCAAATTCCCTGAATTCGTTCTGAATCTCCACAAGATTCTGATTCATAACCGGGCAGATGGTGGGGCAGGTGGTAAAGAAGAACTCTACTACATAAACCTTGCCTTTGTAATCTTCATTTGTGATCAGCAAACTGTCCTGATTAAGAAAACTAAATGGAGGAACCCTGCGTTTTTTATCGTTCAGGGTGATGTATTCCAGAGGTCGCTCTACCCCCTCTGCGATATTCATCCTTGTGTTTTCTACTATGTTTCCCGACTTAATCCTTTCTACGATCCTTGGAATAAAGATAATTCCGAAAACCAGTACGATCAGCGATACCCAGATATAAGTGTATTTCTTTTTCATCAGTTGCTTCTTTGGGCGTTATTTCTCTTCAGGGCGAGGCGGTATTCGGCCAGAATGATCTTTATATCATCCTCCATCTTATTGTTGAGTTCAGCTACGGAATTGGTATTGAAGCCAAACTTAGTGCCTTCATCTTCATCGTCTGTTCTGCCCCTTAAGTTGCGGTCTTTATCAATGATAAATACATAAGGGGTTCCCAAACCTTCATCCAGTTTTAGATCGGTTTGGAGTGAAGAAAAAATCCTTTCAATCTCTTCGTCTTTTGCAAAGACGAATTTCCAGTTTGAGGCATCTGTAAGCTCATTGAGTTCCTGACGGATACTTTCAACGACATCTTCTGTCCCGTACGGCATCACCATGACCATCTGGAAATCGTGAAACTCGTAAAAACGTTTATAGATTTTTTGATTGAGGTTAAAAGCGTTCCCCTTTCTCAAATCGGCATCTTTCCCTAAAAATCCCAAAATAGTGATCTTATCCTGAAGACTAACCTCCGGGTTTATTGCAAGGATATCTTCTACTTCTTCAGTGAGGGTGGGAAGGCGTCCAAAATTATTTACCCCTGAGGCAAAAAAGAGATATGCAACTAAAGGCAGGATAAATAAAACAACTAAGACAAAGGTCTTTTTCATGGGCGACAAGAAACAGTACAAAAATAAAAAAGACGGTTCTTATACCGTCTTTTAAAGTTGTTAATTCCGTGTTAGAAATTCCATTGTATATATCCGTCTTTAAAGACGTTGTATATGTAATCGGCTTCGAACAACAGAATAAATATCAGGTAGCTCACCAGGAAGATAGGTGTCCATACGATTGCCCTTCTCAGGGAGCTTTTCTCATCGCGGAGGTGCATAAAATCCCAGGCTATATAATAGGCCTTCACCAGGGTCAGGATGATGAATATCCAGTTGAGCAATTTCATTCCTATAAAAGTATTAGCCACAAGAATTTCTGGTTTGGTAATACCCAGGGCTACCTCAACGGTTGTAACTATAGATAAAAAGATCAGGACACCCCATATTTTCTGGGTATTCGACTTGAATTTCAAAGTCCCTCTGAAGATTGCTAATTTATGTTCGTGTGACATATTGAAGTCGTTTATTACTATTAATCAGACAATTATACAAGGTAAAAGAAGGTAAAGACAAATACCCATACAAGATCTACAAAGTGCCAGTAGAGACCGACCTTTTCAACCATTTCGTAATGCCCTCTCCTTTCGTAAGTACCCAGGATGATATTAAAGAAGATGATGACGTTGATCACTACTCCTGAAAACACGTGGAATCCGTGAAAACCGGTAATAAAGAAAAAGAAATCAGCGAAAAGTCGGCTTCCGTATTCATTTCTGACGAGATTAGCCCCTTCCACTACTAGTTTAGCATCTTTAATTTTGGTCAGAGATTCTTCCCGGGTTAGAAGAGTTTTCTCTCCTTCTTCATTAATCGTTTCGGTACGGATCAGGATATTTGGATTAGTTAAGAATCCCTGAGTGACTTCTTCCAGGGAATAGGAAGGAAGAGAAGTTTCATCTGAGTACCAGATCCCAACATTCTTTTGTTGGGTCACTCTTTCCGTTTCTATCTGTTCAGCAAAATCTGCCAGGGCAGCCCGTTCTCCGGTATCTGCTTTAACAAACTGCAGGATGCGTCCACCTTTGGTCTCAAGGGCACCGTAATCTCCTTTGATAAAAGTTGCCCATTCCCAGGCCTGTGAACCAACGAAAATTGCACCTCCGATGATCGTAAGAAACATATAGAGGATCACCCTGTTTTTCATCATTCTGTGACCGGCGTCTACTGCAAGCACCATGGTTACAGAGGACATGATCAGGATAAAAGTCATAAACGCCACGTAGTACATGGGGAAATTCCCGTGAATAAAAGGTACGTGCGTAAATACCTCATCGGCAATTGGCCAGGTCTCAATAAATTTGAATCTGGAAAATCCGTAAGAAGCTAAAAATCCTGAAAAGGTGAGGGCATCAGAAACGATGAAGAACCACATCATCAATTTGCCGTAACTTGCACCTAATGGCTGGTTACCGCCACCCCATACACTTTCTTCTTCTGCTCCTGTTGAGATCGTCGAATCCATATACTTATGATCTTATTAAGATAATTTTAGCAAAAATACATTTTTTTAGGCTAAAGAAAAGCGATTCCATGCTGAATGGAAGAGATTTTTTCTCCTGCTTTAAAAGAAATAGAAAAACAGCATTAAATAGACCCATAAAAGATCGAGAAAATGCCAGAAGGTAGCACCCAGTTCCATCCCCAGCATATTAGCTGAGGAGTATTTACCCTGCCGCTGCCTTACCAGGACCACAATCAGTGAAATCATCCCCGCTATCACATGCACGATATGGACTGCAGCAATCAGGAAGATATAGGACATGGTTATATTACTTGTGGGACCTGTGAAATAATACCCCTGTGCAATAATTTCATTAAAGCCCGTAAACTGAAGAATGATAAATATGATTCCCAACAGCAGGGTTCCGTATAACCAACTCGTTGCTGCTTTCTGAGCATCCTTTTTTACTAGGCGTTTGGCCTGAATATAAGTAAGACTACTGAGGATGATTACAGCTGTACTATAGAAAAAAGCCGTTGGCAACTGAAAATCATTTAACCAGTCTTCTCTTGAGCTACTCACTATAAAAGCACTGGTCCACCCGGCAAATCCCATTAGCAGGCTCACAATCCCAAACCAAAGCATCATCTTTTTTGCCCTGGCATTCTTCTCCTTTTGTGTCCCCTGTGTTAAATCCATATTTGCGTAATAAATTTATCTGCTACATAAACCAGTTGCATAAGGCTTATGTAAGTCACGCTGGCCAGCATTAATTTTCTGGCGGTAGCATTGTTTCTTTTTTCAAATAATTTTAAGGCGAAAACCAGCATGATCAACCCCATTAGTAAAATGATAATCGCTCCGGTTACAGAGAGATGCAGGCGGCCTGTGATTCCAAAAACCGGGATGACAGAAATGACAATCATCCATACGGTGTACATTATAATTTGTACGGCAGTTCCCTTATCTTTTTCCCCGGTAGGGAGCATTTTAAACCCTGCTTTTTTATAGTCCTCATCCAGCATCCATGCCAGGGCCCAGAAATGTGGGAATTGCCAGAAAAACTGAATCATAAAAAGGGTTCCTGGTTCTATTCCAAAATCGTTGGTCGCTGCCACCCATCCCAGCATAAACGGTATTGCACCTGGGATAGCACCTACAAAAACAGATAAAGGAGTAATTGTCTTTAAGGGAGTGTATACACTGGTGTACAAAAAGATGGCAATTGCCCCGAACATGGCCGTTTTTGGATTCAAAAAGTAGAGAATCCCGATTCCGAGCAAGGTCATTATTACTGCAATAGTCAAAGCTGCAGAAGGAGTTATTCTACCTGAAGGTACAGGTCGGTTCTTTGTCCTTGACATCAATGCGTCCAGATCTTTTTCTATAACCTGATTAAACGCATTTGACGCACCTACCATACAATATCCACCAACGGCAAGCATGAGGACAGATGTCCATTCTACCTGATCGGCTCCTAAAAAATAGCCGGCTACGGAGGAAAACACAACACTAAGGGCAAGCCTTGCCTTGGTAATCTCTTTAAAGTCAGAAAATGTCAATGTCCAGGAATGTGTTTTTACCGTGCTTACAGCCGACTTCATCATCGAATTTATAAGGGTGCAAAGATACGGTCCGGAGTATATTTTTGCAACGAATTGATACTGTTTGTTCTAAGTTTAGGAATTATTAACATCGAACCTCCTGCAGCGGATGATAAAACCATACATTGAGTGTACAGCATAAAAAAACCCCGTCATTTCAGACGGGGTTATATATTTTATTAATCTTTTATTGCAACTTGAATACAATCGGAATACTAAAGGGTACCCTTACAGGTCTTCCTCTTTGTTTTCCAGGTGTCATTTTTGGCAATTTCTGGATAATCCTCAAAGCTTCTGCTTCAAGGTTTTTGTCTGGACCTCTATAACGTATATTTCCAATACTTCCGTCTTTCTGAATGGTAAACATTACACTTACTCTTCCCTGAACGCCCATTTCCTGAGCAATTTCGGGATAGCGGAAATTCTTAATAATATGCTTTTGCATCATTTCATTAAAACAAGCTCTTTTATCACTTGCTCCTTCACAACCCGGAAATACTGGTACATCTTCGATAACTGCAAAAGGAACATCAACGTCGAGGTCATCTTCTTCTACTTCAACATCCTCCACTTCAATAATCTCTTCTTCCTGACTGGTTTCTGTAGACTCAATTACGGTTTCCTCTACTTCCTCTTCATCTTCAACCACTTCAATCACTTCAGGTGCAGCAGGAGGTGGTGGGGGCGGAGGTGTTTTGATCTGTTCCGTCATTGGAACCTCTTCATCAAGGGCATCTTCTACGTTGAGAGAGATATCATAATCAGCTACTTTATCATAGGTCTTCCACTCAAAGGCGATAAATACCAACAGCATTACAACAACTAACCCAAGAACAAAATAGAGGCCACTATTCTTTCTTAAATCGGCTTTAGGATTCTTCTTAAGTTCCATATTTCTTGATTTAAACGTTTGCTAATTTAACTATTAATTTATAAAAACCGTAATTAATTTTTCCATTTTAACCCGGTTTTCTCGGAAAATATCGCCCACATCAATAAAGTTCCTAATAGTGCTCCGATAGAATTTGCCAGAACATCCAGTATTTCCCCACTTCTGTAGGTCGTTAGGCTCTGTTGTAATACCTCAATAATTATACCATATATCAGCAGGCCGCTCAGTAAAATCAGCGTTCTTTTTCTAGCGGATAAAAACTGCTGGTTTTGGACATAAATAAACAACATCCCCAGAACGGCTGCAATAAAATAAAAACTAAAATGGACTACTTTGTCAAGATAAGGGACTTCAATGTCAAGAGATAAGTCGTCTTCAAATGACACCAGACTTAGGACAGTAATGGTAATCATCCAGGCAACAAATCCGGCACCAAAGGCATAGCGTTTAAGCACCTACGAGTTCCTTATAGGCTGTGTCGCTCATTAATTCCTCCAGTTCAGCTTCATTGCTGAACTTAATTTTAATCATCCATCCTTCACCGTAGGGATCTGAATTCACTTTCTCGGGTTCATCTTCCAGAGATTCGTTAAAAGCGATGATCTCTCCACTTAAAGGGAGAAAGAGATCAGAGACCGTTTTAACAGCCTCAACAGTGCCGAAGACCTCTTCCTTCTCAAGGGTCTCGTCAAGGGTCTCTACTTCCACGTAAACGATATCTCCCAACTCACCCTGGGCAAAATCGGTGATTCCCACGGTTGCGGTATCGCCTTCAATTCTCACCCATTCGTGATCTTTGGTATATTTCAATTCGGATGGTATATTCATGTTTTTTGAATTAGTTACGAAGGCAAATGTAACGGATTCTGCCAAGGTTTTCAAAAAACCTTTTCACCCTTAATTTCCAAAATTATAACGTAAGGTAAACCCTGTGTTTATAGTAGTCTGGGGAAAGGCAGTAGAGACCGCAAATTGCGAGAAAGAATGGTCGTAAAAGAAAAGGGCATTCAAGCTTTTACTGAGCGCGTAGTCTGCCGTAAATTTTACTGACAAAAGATTTTGCCCGGAGGTGATCTGGTTATTGTCGAGATCGAGATTGCGGATGATTGTAATATTATCCCGAAGGCTTACGTCTGCCTTTAAATTCAGATCGCCTTTTAGCCTTTGTTTTTCGCCACCGATATTAGTGACAAAGGTCACGTCCTTAAATCGATACCCCAGTCCCAGTGTATATTCCTTTCCGTTGATCTCTGTAAGCAGATTATTGTCGAAACTCAGCGACAGGGTACGATCGGCTCTTACCTCAGCTACCACACTCAGGGAATTTTTCATTTCAAAATCTACCCGCATCAGGGGGTTGAACTGATCCGTCAGAACCACATTGTTAATAATGTTTTCCGGAAGGAAATCCTGGTTTTCAGGATCAATCTGTCCGTTCTGCCTTTTCAGGTTGGTCTGGAAACTATTGATACTATAAGCTGCCCTGTAACCATGACTAAGTGAGAATCGTTTGAACTTGCTCTTAAACCATTTGTTCCTCATCAGTCCCGTATACTTCACATTCCAGTTGGGAATAGGAATATCCCTGAAGGCATCCAGATTTACCCTGTTTACATCCTGACCCGTATAAGCGGCGAAAAAGGCAGGAAGCAGGACATCCTGACTCGTATTTCCGTAACGGATGGGAAATCCATCGGTATCTACCCCTTCATCTGCCCCACCCCGGTCTGAGAGGAGGCGGTTGGCAATGACAATACGGTTTTCTTTAAATGTTTCGAAATTATCGGAAGTGAACTCATCACTTTTAGAAAAGAAAGTGCCAAGCATTAAAGTTGATATGCTGAAATTACCGAAAGTATTAGGGGTCTGAACTATATACTCTCCATCCTCTACCTTGAAATTTTCCTGCAGACTGCTCGAAAATTGGCGGTCAGCTACTAAATCGATAGTAAGATCCTGAACCGGTTGTGCAGTGGCAGTGATATTGAGTTGTTTGTTGGTCCTTTTGATAAACTGCTCATTGAATTCAGGGAAAACTGTTAGCCAGCCGTTTCTGGCAGCCTCAAAGCGAACATCAGACTGACTTCCGAATACAAACCCGAGAGTTGGCCTGGTGGTTCCGATAAATCCTATTGATTGTGTATAGCCCGGCAATACCTGGCCGTTGTTTTCATTGTAATTTACATTTAACCTTTTCACCATGGTAATCACATCCACTGCCGTGTTCCAGAGTCCGCTGGTTTTATTAGGTGCACTTGCTTCTGCACCGGTGGGTAAATTCCCTGCTTTATCCCTTCTTACAGTGGTTGCCACACCCTTGCCAGTTTCCTTTTTCAGACCTATCTGATCGTAAAATCGCTGCATGTTCAGGGTGGCTGTCAGATTGTGTGTATTGGCATTCTGAATGGTATTGATATCCTCTCCTGTCACTTCCCTTATGGCGTCACCTCCCCTTTGCCAGTCGAAATTACTGGTATAGGTATACTGCGCATTGATAAAATCAAAAATTGGGATCTTGTTCAGGGGTATTTCGTAATTCAACTGCATCTGCTGAGCATGGCGGTTGGGTTCTCCTATATCAAAAAATCCATCCCATACATTTAATTCCTGATTGATCAGTGAATTCGGATTTCCTTCCTCCTCAAAATAATTCCTGACGATATTGTTGTTAGAAGATGTCAAATTGAGTCGGAGCGACTTGGTAATGCTGTAATTAAGAGCATATTGCCAGTTGAAAAGGTAATTGCGCTGTTGCAGGAGTGGAAGTTCAAGGCGTTCAACGCCCGGCTCCAAGACATCCCTGAAGCGCTGCTGATTAAATTGTCTGTTGATATCCGATTGAAGCGAAATACTGGTAGGAAGTAAATTTAAGTTGAGGTCTTTAAGCCATTTCCAGTAGTTGCCTGTAAAAAGAGAATCCTTTTTGGCAAAAGGTGCCACAGATACGGGATTAAAATTGTGGTTATACACAAAGCCCGTTCTTACATTCTGATCCCTGAGGTTTGCTATTTCAAAATCGCGGTGTTCCGTCTCGTTATAGGAATAATTGAAGGTGAAATTTTCTACATCATAGAAATTGGCTTCTGCTTCTTCCCCTCTGTTTTTTCGTACCCCTATAAAGTTAATACTGGTTCTTTTGGTGTAATCTTCTGCCTGTTCCCTGATCTCATCGGCCTCCTGGGCTGTGTCTGCCGCCGTAATGCGATCTTCGAGTTTCAGGTCATCATAGACCGGATCGAATTCAGGGGTAATGAGTTGTTCCGAAATACCATAATTAAAAGGGATCTGCAGATTCCATTTTTCGGGGAGCAGCTTACCCAGTTCCACGTTGGTTACCACGTCATAGGAAATAGCATCCTCACGAGCCCTTTCATTTGGCATCTGATCAATGGCACCAAATCCTGAAGTACTTTTACTTCCCGTAGCCGAAACATTGGCAAAATCTGCCATGTTTCCATCAAAGGCCGCTATGGCAGCCCATCCTCCCTCGTTATCGAGTCCTGCGAGCCTGAGTTCGTTAAACCATACTTCTCCTCTGGCTGGTGTATTATCTATGTTTTTTACCCCAACCATCATGCTCCTGATACTCCCCAAAGAAGGATTACCTCTGATTCCGATCCTGATCTGCCCTAGGGTCCGGGGTGCAAATTCCGCAACCGGAGTCACCTCCCCATTCACCACTTCATAATAGGTAATGTCTCCCAGGGTCTGGTCTGCTATTCCCTGAGATTTTACTTTTTTCAAATCGTCCAGGGCAATGTCGAGTTCATTAACTGCAGGCCAGATGTCTTCAGCAGCACTGGCCCCAAATGAAGTAAACTGCAATGGAACTTCAATTTGATAGTAGTTTTCTGAAAAGTCGGTCCCAATCCTCAGGAATCCAACCAAAGGCACATCGTCATCAAGATAATCTGAATTCAGCAGCTTCTCCGCATGCATAAACATCTTCAACCTCTCATACTGCCTAACATCAATATTTACATTTTTAAATACACCCCTTGAATCTTCGGGTTGAAGGTTTTCCAGCAGGAAGGAAAGGGATTGTTCGTTCTGCCTGATAATGGTATTATTATTATTGAGCTGCTCCCTGATCACACCCGGAGGCAATACATAGGGAATAGGAATCCTGGAATTGTTCTCCTCAATATTTACTGTATTTACATCAACGATGGTTCCGTCATCCGAAGGGTCATCATTATCTGCCTCCAGGCTCTTTGTGTAATTCCGCCAGTCGCCCCGAACAAGATCAAGGGTAGCAAACCTCAGCACTACATCATCAGTAAAGCCTGTAAGGTACATCCGCATAAAACTGATCGACCTGAAATCGGATATCCCTCCAACGGCATTTGTAAAATCGCTCAAGGGAATCTTATACTGGATCCATCTCCTGTTTAATTGAGTACCATTAGGAAGGTCAGGCGTTATCCCCTCTTTGATATCGGTTACATAAAGATCATTAACCGTGGTATTGGGCTTGATCTCAATGCGATATTCGTAATAACTATTTATGGTATTCATGGTAAGGTCCCTGTCTACGTCTTCCACGTCGGGGAGGGTTGTGGATCCGCGGTTGGTGTTGGTTACCGTTACCGGTGAATTTCCATCCACGTTGTTAAAATCGAGATATCGTTCGAGGATATTTCCCTCCCGATTGAGGTAATACTGGTAGTTGTCCAGGGCAGGATCTTCTGCCGGACCATTATATCCCTGGGCAGCCTCTTCACTATCTGTGAGGCCGTCGAAACCGAGATCCTGCAACGCTCGGTTGGTTTCATCGGCATCAAAGGCGTAGACCAGTGACTGGGTAGCCGGAACCTTACCCCAGATTGTATTCGTTGTTAAGTCGTTGCTGTCCACTCCGGGTAATCCGTTTTCATATTGCTTCCTTCCATCCGCCAGGATATCTTCAGAGATATTTCCAAGGTTGATAACCAGTTCTCCGGGGCCCGTGGCAATCCCATCTACGTAGGGATCCATCACCCAGAACTGAACGAATTCCACATTCGACTGTTCAAAATTTGTGCTGCTGAGGGAGCGCATGATCCCTGCCCATTTCTCTGTAGGCAGCTCTGAACCAAAAGCAGGGTTTGCGTTATAGGGTCCTTTTACCGATGGGTAATAGGCAAGATCGAGCGTATTCTGTACCGTGGTCTGTCCCTGGGCGATATCTATTTGCGGGAATACCTCATCGATAAATACCCTTCGGGTTGCATTAGTTGAAAGATCATTGTCTGAGATTCCCGCAGGCCTCTGATTGGTAAAAAAGATCGGGTCGATGGTATACCAGGCCATTTTAGCACGTTCGTATCCTACCTCAAGATCGGTTTCTCCCTCATCGAGGAACTCCAGCGGAGTACTTGCCAGCGACCAGCCCAGTGATGAACGGATATCTATAAGAGCCTGCGCCCCTTCAAAATCATCGAGATACGTTGTTGTCTCTCCCCGGAAGTCGGCATTTTTTGGTGAATTTGGAATAAGATAAGCCACTTCTCCCCTGAGGGAAATATTAGATGGCACATCCGTATCTATATTCGGCAATTTATTTGCCAGACGGGTAAGAAAAGGAACCTCAGTTGAAAAATTACCATTCAGGCCGAAGATGGTATTATTTACCGGTTCAATTCCGTAATTCGATTTTTGTGTCAGCGGACGCTCATTTAAGTTGAGCAAGGTTCCGCCAAGGACAAAGTTCTCATTAAACTGATGTTCTATGTTCACTCCGGTAAATCTTCGGGTTTGCTGCCCGAAAACAGCATTGTTCTCTACCGATATATTGATAGGAGTATTGGAAGCCTGAAGGCTTGGGTCGAGGATTTGAACGGTACCTGCCTGGTAGTTTACAGTATAGTCTATCCCCTCCTGAAGCTGTCTTCCTCCGGCGGTAACACGAACCGATCCTCTTGGAACGTTGAATGCCCCGATCGGGATTCCGTTACTTCCTTCCGACTTATACCTTCCTTTTAGCCTGAATCTGTTTTTCTCGGCATCCTGCAGGGATGCGGCCTTTGTGTTGGCATACATATTCCTGAATACGTACTTCTGCTGATTCACATTATATCCCTGATCGTTATCCACTTCGTAAGTACCCCCTCCCAGAATATTAAACAGGTATTCCCCAAAGGGTTCAACTTTAGTGAAAATGATCTGACCGCCCTGGGTATTTACAGTTATTCCAGGAACAAAGTCGAAAAAACCATCCCCTCCTGGCTGCACATCCCGGTATACATTGAGTCGGTCAAGGTTAAAAACATCCAGCAGAATTCGATCTTCAAGGGGTTTGGGTGTTGAAGGCCATCCGTCATTTGGATCTACTGGCGTGATGTAATTCCTGGGTGTGGGATCTGAATACAGAATATTGAGTTTAAAATCTTCTTCACTCAATTGAAAAGCCCCTGTGGCATAGATGTTTTTCATCATCAAATCCCAGATAGGGTCATTAACATTGGTAATGTTACTCTTCAACAATTTCAATACGAGAGTATTGTTGGTAATTTCGGGCGTTACTCCCCCTGCAACAGTAGTGGCGTCTAGGCCTCCATTGGCAAATTCCCCTACCTGATACACTTCGCCATTAAAGGTATATTGAAAGGCAACTGCAAGAACCTCATCATTACTAAGACGTTGGTTCAGAGAGATATAGCCCAGCTGAGTATTGTACTGATAATCACGGGTAGGTTCTAATTTCCTCGCATTTTCGAGTATGGCGTAATCAAATCCCTGATTGATCTGATATCCCCCGGGAATATTGAAGCCACTTTCAACCGTAGCGATATCCCTGATGTCTGAAGTTAATGCCCCTCCATTATTTATAAGGGCAGGATCAAAATCATTTGCCCCGTTCCTGGGCAAATCCGGATTGGTAGCAGAAAAATTGAAAAATCCGGCAGGATCCCCATTGGCTCTCCCGATCCTGGTTTTCTCCTCCAGTGCTTCCCCCAGATCCTGAAGTGCCACCACATTACGGACATTTAGTGTTTGCTGACTTCGGTTGGTCACCCAGACTTCGAGACGGGTAATCTGCACCTGGCTTCGTATGTATGGATAATTCGACAGGGCTTCATCGTACTGATCCCTGAAATATTGAGCAAGGAAAAAGTGCCTGTCTTCATCGTAGTCCAAAGCTGTAAGTTCAAAATCATTTATTGTTCCCCCACCCTGAGCAACCACCGTATTGTTTTGTGATCGCTGTTCTGAAAACACCGCTGTTACGGTGGTTTTTCCAAATTGTAGCTGAGTTTTTACCCCAAACAAACTTTGTGCTCCGGTAACCAGGGAACTATTCAGGGGCATATTTACATTACCCACTTCAATTTTTTGAATGATATCGTCTTCGGTTGGGGTATAATCGAGTTTTACAAGGTTTTGAAAATCGAAGGTTGCTTCTGTATCATAATTTGCCGTAACCTGCAGTCGTTCCCCTACTTTCCCCAGCATACTAAGGCTGATACGCTGGTCAAAATCGAAAGACAGATTGGTCCTGTTCCTGGGTGAGAGTGCAGGATTGTCATTTTTTTGCCAGATAACTCCCAGATCCATGGCCACTGAACCCTGTGGAATTACCTCGATAGTGTTCCCCCCAAAAACCGATTCGAAGAAATTATTATTGACATAAAAATTGGGAAGTAGATTTCTCCGGGCCTCTTCACTCCCCTCTTTCTTCCCTGAAAAAGCATCTATTTTGTCCTTGAAATAGGATTTGATACTCTCTTTGCGGACCAGTTCCAGATACTGGGCAGGGGTGAGGATTACGGGGTAATTAATATCGTAGTCGCCTACAGTTTCAGTGTAAATATATCTGTCTAGCTGTGGATCATAAGTGTATTTGGAAACTATGCTATTGGGGTTGGGCATTTTAATACTACCCAGCGCTACTCCTGTTTGAACAGAGTCGACAACTTGTTCTTCCGTTTCCTGAGACTGCAGATGTCCGGAGGAAAGGAAAATAAAGGATAGGAAAAATAGCTTAAATGAAAATTTAAGTAAAGTTTTAGCCCCTGTTTTCAAACTTTTTACAAATTTTTCAGCGCATGTTTGATAATGTTCTCTACGCTTAGTGAAGTATCCTGGCCTAAAACCTTGTCAACTGCCTTTTCGGCTTGCTTTCGTTGAAAGCCAAGAACCTCTAAAGCAGATAACGCTTCATCTTTCTTTGTATTGTTTGAATTTGGGTAAACTTCGTCCAGATCGTAAATTTTTAAAACTTTGTCTTTCAGGTCGAGGATAACCCTTTGTGCGGTCTTTGCTCCGATACCCTTTATCGCCTGTATGGCGGGAACATCACCCTGTGCGATGGCATCTCTTGTCTGATGGGGGGTCATGGAAGAAAGCATAGTCCTTGCAGTACTCGATCCAATGCCTGAAACCGACAGTAGTAAACGAAATATTTCACGTTCAGAAGCCTCTATAAATCCGAAAAGTGTATGTGAATCTTCCTTTACCTGTAAATGAGTAAAAAGTCGGATATTTTCATCATCCGGAATTTGAGAATAGGTGTGGAGAGAAATATTTACAAAATATCCTATCCCTCCGCAATCAATAACTACATGCGTTGGGTGTTTCTCTACAAGTCGGCCTTGAAGGTGAGTGATCATTTTAAGGTATTATATTATTTGTCTGGCACTTCAATCTCAGTGTTTTGTATTTCCTTTTTTTGCCTTCCTCCGTTTTTCCCTTTCCTGGGCATCGATAACTGCAACGGCCGTAATATTTACCATTTCTTCCACACTGGCTCCCAATTGAAGAATATGTACAGGCCTTTTCAAACCAAGCATAACCGGACCTATTGTGTCTGCAGCATGCAACTCCTTCAAAAGCTTATAGGTAATGTTCGCAGCCTCCAGGTTTGGAAAAATCAGGGTGTTAACCTTTTTTCCGGCTATTTTTGAGAATGGAAACTGACTTTGATGTAAATCCTTGTTCAGGGCAAAATCGGTTTGTATTTCTCCATCCACTACAAGTTCAGGGTGATTTTCATGCAGTATCCTTACCGCTTCTTTCACTTTCCTTGCATGGGGGTGGTTAGATGATCCAAAATTGGAGTAAGACAACAGTGCCATCACAGGATTAAATCCAAAGGCCAAAGCCAGGTTAGCGGTCATCATTGAGATTTCCGCAAGCTCTTCTGATGTTGGATCTATATTGATGGAGGTGTCGGCCAGAAAAATAGGACCCCGATTTGTTATCATAATATGGACAGTAGCTGCTTTAGAAACATTGGCAGCCCGGCCTATGACTTCAAAAACGGGTTTGATGGAAGATGCGTAGGATCTTGAATAGCCTGAAATCATTCCATCGGCATCACCTTCGAGTATCATCATCGAAGCAAAATAATTTCTTTGACGCATTCTGCTCTTTGCACTGTATAAAGTAGCCCCATTTCGCCTTCTCGCTTCCCAGTATTTCTGGGCATAGTGATTCCTTTTCTCATAAGAACTCTTTGCCTGATAGTCAATAATAGGTACATCTGCATCGAATTCCAGTTCCTTTTTAAGCTCCTGGATAATTTCCGTATTCCCCAACAAAATTGGATGGGCAATACCCTCTTCGTAGGCTATCTGAGCTGCTTTTAGCACATCGAGCTGATCTGCTTCTGCAAATACTATTTTTTTGGGGTTGCTTTTCGCCCTGCTCATCAGGAGTCGCATCACCTTATTATCTTCCCCGGATCGCTGTAGTAGGTCTTCCCTGTACTTTTCCCAATCTGTGATCGGAAATTTAGCCACCCCACTTTCAATGGCCGCTTTGGCAACAGCTGGTGGAATTTCAGCAATTAGGCGGGGATCAAACGGTTTTGGAATGATATAATCCTTTCCAAAAGTTAAGCGAGTTTCCCCATAGGCTATGTTCACCTGTTCGGGAACAGGCTGTTTGGCCAGACTGGCGAGGGCTTTCACCGCTGCCATCTTCATTTCTTCATTGATCTTTGTTGCCCGAACGTCTAATGCGCCCCTGAAGATAAAAGGGAACCCAAGGACATTGTTCACCTGGTTGGGATGATCAGAACGACCCGTAGCCATAATAACATCCTTCCTTGTTTTAATCGCCAAATTGTACTTGATCTCCGGATCTGGATTCGCCATGGCGAAAACAACGGGATTATCCGCCATGGATTTAAGCATGGCCGGACTCATGGTATCGGCTATTGATAACCCTATAAAAACGTCTGCATCTTTAAGCGCATCTTCCAGAGTATGGAAATCCCTTTCAGTTGCAAACTCCTGTTTTTCAGCCGTAAGTGATTCCCGGTCTTTTCGGATCACTCCTTTGCTGTCTACCATGATAATATTATCTTCTTTCGCACCGAATGCCTTGTAGAGTCGGGTACAAGATATTGCAGCGGCACCGGCACCGCTGATCACAATCCGCACATCCCCTATTTTTTTCTCTGCGAGTTCCAGGGCATTGATCAGGGCTGCGGAGGAGATGATGGCCGTGCCGTGCTGGTCATCATGCATCACCGGGATATTGAGCTCTTCTTTTAAACGGCGCTCAATTTCAAAGGCTTCAGGAGCCTTGATATCCTCTAAATTTATTCCTCCGAAGGAAGGCGCTATGGTTTTCACCGTTTCCACAAACTTATCGATGTCCTTGGTATCGAGCTCAATGTCGATCGCGTCTATGTCTGCGAATATTTTAAATAATAGACATTTCCCTTCCATCACTGGCTTAGAAGCTTCCGGGCCTATATCGCCCAGGCCTAAAACGGCGGTACCATTAGAGATGACGGCTACAAAATTTCCCTTGGCCGTGTACTTGTAAACATTCTCTATATTCTTGGCAATTTCCAGGCAAGGTTCAGCAACCCCGGGGGAATAAGCCAGGGCCAGATCTCTTTGGGTTGCATAGGGTTTTGTAGGAACAATTTTGATTTTACCAGGAGTGGGTTTTGCGTGGTAAATAAGTGCTTCCCGTTTTTTTTTGTCTTTGGCCATCAAGTTAATTTAGATTTCAAATTTAAGGGTATTTCCTTTGAATTGAACTTATCAGGAAATACAAAATCACAGCATCTTTGTCACCCAGAAAGTATTGGAATTCATGATGTATGTCAATTTAGTTTTTGATTTTAGCCTCAGCTACATTAAGTCGTAAGGCCAGTACTGCTGCAATCACAAAAAACACACCGCCAAAAAGGATGGCGTTTACAGCATTACCTCCTAATAAATACTTATAAATGGGCCCAAAAGTTAAGGTTTCTATCCCCATAGGGATTACGATCATCATATTTAAAATACCCATATAAACCCCGCGTCGTTCCTGAGGAACTACTTTTGAAACCATAGTATATGGAATACCCATCATCGCTGCCCAGCCAATCCCAAATAAGACCATTGGAGCTAAAACAAGTATCATATTATCAATAAATGGAATTGAGAATAAGGCGATTGCTGTACCTACTAAACTAAAGGCATAAACTTTTTTACTACCGTATTTAAGAGTTAATGGGACTAATCCCAGGGCCACTACCATAGTTACGATATTATATGTTAAACTCATTTGAGCAGATTGTGATGCAGCTTCAGAAATACCAAAACCCATTGTTTTCATAAATAATGGGGTTATATACTGCCAATAAACAAATAGCGCATACCATTGAAAAAGATATACCAGGGAAAGTTTCCACATAAATTTTGGCATTTCTTTTATCGCAATAGCTATTTCATTAAAAGGCTGAGTCACTTTTTTTATAAAAGGCTTATTTTTCGCTTCATTAATTTCTGCTAATTCTTCCTCTGATGGTGGGATTTCCGGAGTTTTTAAAACCGACCATAAAACCGTAGCCACGGATAATATTCCTCCCAGGCTAAAGGAATAATACATCCAGGTAGGAATGACACCGTCTCCCGAAACAGTTTCAGCCCCAAATAATTTTTGAAATAAAACTATTGAGCCCATCGCCAATAAGATACCCGCGCCCACAAAAAGACTTTGCATTTGATAGCCTAAACTGAGTTGCTTTTCCGGAAGCTTATCCCCGACAAACGCCCTGTATGGCTCCATCGCCATATTGTTTCCTACATCTAAGATCCACAGTAAACCCACGGCAAACCATAATACCGGACTCGTTGGGAAAGCAAAGAGACAGATACTACCAATTATTGCTCCTATCAAAAAGAAGGGTTTCCGCCTACCCCATTTTGGTGACCAGGTTTTATCTGATATTGCTCCAATAATGGGTTGTATCACTAATCCCGTAACTGGCCCTGCGATATTTAAAATGGGAAGCATTTCTTCAGGCGCACCCAAATAAAGAAATATAGGGTTAATTGCTGTTTGTTGTAATCCAAAACTGTATTGAATTCCTAAGAATCCAACGTTCATATTAAAGATCTGCCAAAAACTTAACTCCGGTTTACCAATCCTCATAGTGTTCCCTGTTTACGAATTAGATTAATGCACTAATTTATTCTTCAAATAACAAGTTCTCAATATAGGGTTTTATCATTGTTTTTGTCAAAGTCACAGTGGTAAAAAAGAGTATTTAAACAAAATCAATGTAGTTGCGGGAGATTTATTTAAGAAATTCGATATTTCTTTTAAGTCCGCTAAATTTTGTCCGTTTTACGGCAGAACCGCGAAATACATCTTTAAATACTTCTTCGGTAATCTCTTCCCAATCCTTTCTGTTCATCTCCAATATGTTGGGATGGGGATTAAAAAGTGGCTCTGAATGAGCTTTTGAAAAACGATTCCATGGACATACATCCTGACAAACATCGCAGCCAAATATCCAATCGTCCATCTTCCCTTTAAAAGACGTCGGAATCTCATTTTTTAATTCTATGGTGAGGTAAGAGATACACCTGCTTCCATCTACCACATAAGGCTGAATTATTGCTTCTGTCGGACAGGCATCAATACAGGCGGTACAACTGCCACAATGATCGGCAACCGGATGATCATACTCGAGCTCCAGATCGACAATAAGTTCCGCGATAAAGTAGAACGACCCTACTTGCTGAGTTAGCAGATTACTGTGCTTCCCTATCCAGCCCAGTCCACTCTTTGCCGCCCAGGCTTTATCCAGAACCGGTGCAGAATCTACAAATGCACGGCCATCAACATCTCCTATTTCTTCTTCAATAAAGTTGTGAAGTTCTTTGAGTTTCGCTTTGATGACATGATGATAGTCCTTGCCATAGGCGTATTTTGAAATTTTATATGTGTCTTCCTTTTGTTCTCTCTCCGGAAAATAATTGAGGATTAATGAAATGACGGATTTAGAGCCTTCCACCAATTTTCTAGGATCGAGCCTTTTATCAAAATGGTTTTCCATATAGGCCATTTCCCCGTGCATATTATTCTTGAGCCACCGTTCTAATCGCGGGGCTTCTTCCTCCAGAAATTCAGCTTTGGATATCCCACAGGAAAGAAATCCAAGTCTTTTGGCTTCTTCCTTGATAAGGCGAGTATTTTCACTTCTGGAACTCAATAATTAGTGACGTTTTTCAAATTTCAACCTGACTTCCTTGGGCTTTAGGGAAATCAGAGGTACCAACTCCACGCTGGAGTCAGGAGATGTAATTCTGTATTTCTTTACTATTTCACTGATGGTCATAATCATCTCATACATAGCAAAATTATTGCCAATACACATTCGGGGCCCGGCTCCAAATGGGTAGTAATACGGTCCCATCTCTTTTTTCTTTTCCTTCTCGAATCGTTCTGGTTGAAATGATTTCGGAGAATTCCAGAATGCACTATACCGGTGTAATTCGTAAACCGACATCAAGAGCATACTTCCTTTTTTAAACTTGTATCCTGAGATTTCAATATCCTCTTTTGCCATACGATCGATCACGTACACCGGGGGATACAATCTCATGGCTTCTTCGATGCACTGCTGCGCAAAAATTAATTTTGATAACCAGGAAAGATAGTCATCATCGGTGATCTCATTAACAGACACCTCTTGATAGACCTGTTCTTGTATTTCCGGATGTCTGGCCAGAAGGAAAAGGGCAAAACTCAAGGCATTGGCTGTGGTTTCATGTCCCGCTGTAAAAAGGATCAAAACTTCATCGATAAGCTGCTTCCTTTCCATGTGTGTGCCGTCCTCGTAGGTAGCATTAAGAAGCATATCCAACAGATCGTCTTCTTCTCCCCCTTGGCGAACTCTGTCCTCAATGAGTTCATTGAGCAAGACTCTGCTATCTTCGGAATAATTGAGATGTTTTCTCAATTGTCCACTCAACTTAAACCACCAAACCAGATAGGGTTGCCTCATTTCCCGAATCAACATTTTTTGATTGGTCTCTGTGATATGCTGCAATTCCCGCATTTTCTCGCGGATATCCATCTTACTGAATAGCGATTTGGCAACGACCTGAAAAGCCAGGTCTCCCATCAGGGGAAAGATATCACCCTCTTCATTAAGTTGGATACGGCCCAACTCTTCCTTAATAGCCCTGTGCATTGTAGAAATTAAACCGGCCAGCTTTTTCTTGTGAAAGGCGGGCTGAATCATCCGGCGTTGTCTTCTCCAATGATCTCCTTCTGCCGTTAGTAAACCATGGCCGATATACTTTGCCAGATCTTTTGTTTGCAGGGTTGATTTTTTGAATTTTTTATGTTGCTTTTGAAGAACTTGCCGGACTATCTCTGGATCGCGGGTAAAAATAATGGTCTGGTGGGGTCCGACCTTCACCCTGAAGGTATCACCGTATTTTTGAAAATTTTCTGAATGAAATGGCAGGGGATTTGCCAGAATACGCTTGCGATTCCGCAGTACTTCTAATTGGGAAACTGTCTTGAGTTCACGCATTTAAAAAAGTCCGGGCTGAGTACCTCCTTTGATCCTCCCCAGATGTTTATACGCCAGTTCTGTGACCTCTCTTCCTCTCGGAGTCCTCATGATAAAGCCTTGTTGAATTAGAAAGGGTTCATATACTTCCTCAATGGTCTCAGCACTTTCAGAAACGGCTGTAGCCAGGGTTGAAATCCCCACAGGACCACCTTTAAATTTGTCAATTATAGTCAGTAATATCTTATTGTCCATTTCATCAAGGCCGTGAGTATCCACATTCAGCGCTTTTAGGCCGTATTTTGAAATTTCAATATCGATTTTGCCATTTCCCTTGATCTGTGCAAAATCTCGAATTCTTCTCAGCAAGGCATTGCATATCCTCGGAGTACCTCTGCTCCTGCCGGCGATCTCAATGGCAGCCTCATGGGTAATAGGAACCTTGAGGATTTCAGCACTACGTTCCACAATGGTAGAAAGGAGTTCGGTGCTGTAATATTGCAATCTGCTCTGAATCCCAAATCGGGCCCGCATCGGAGCGGTTAATAAGCCTGATCTCGTTGTTGCGCCTATCAGGGTGAAGGGATGTAAATTGATTTGAACCGACCTTGCATTGGGCCCGGTTTCAATCATGATATCGATTTTGTAATCCTCCATGGCCGAATAGAGATACTCTTCCACAATCGGACTCAGGCGATGAATTTCATCAATAAACAAAACATCCCGCTCTTCCAGGTTAGTCAATAGGCCTGCGAGATCTCCCGGCTTGTCGAGAACCGGTCCGGAGGTCACTTTTATCCCGACACCTAATTCGTTCGCAAGGATATGAGCCAAAGTAGTTTTTCCCAGGCCAGGTGGTCCGTGGAACAAAGTATGATCTAGGGCCTCATCCCTTAAATTTGCAGCCTGTACAAAGATCTGGAGGTTTTCTAAAACCGATTCCTGCCCTGTGAAATCATCAAAAGAAATGGGCCTTAATGCCCTTTCAATATCGAGTTCTTCCTGAGAGAAATTTTCAGCCGTGGGATCGAGATGCTCGTTCATAAAATCAAAGATAGTGAAAATCGAGTCGGATTTTCGGCCCCGTAAGACTACGCCATTGCATTTATTAAGAAATCCTTATCATGATAAAAATCATCTTTTTACAATTTATTAATTCGCTATTTTGCAGTAGAAATTCAACCAATTATTTAAATCACATTTCATGGGAACATTTGATCTGAAAAAGTACGGAATAGAAGTAGAAGAGATATACAGGAATAGTAGTGTTCCTGTACTATATGAATTAGGTCTGAGACAGGAAAAAGGTACCGCCATCTCCGATGTAGGAGCCCTTTTGGTTTACTCAGGGGAAAAGACAGGAAGGAGCCCAAAAGACAAGCGGATCGTGAGAAATCCCGATTCTGAGAAGAATATCGACTGGGGAGATATTAATATAGGTCTGGACGAACACACCTATATGGTTAACAGAGAGCGGGCACTGGACTACCTCAATACACGACCCAGAATATACGTGGTTGATGCCTTTGCAGGCTGGGATCCAAAGTATCGTCTTAAGGTGAGGATTATCTGTACGCGGGCGTACCACGCTTTGTTTATGCAGAATATGCTGATCATGCCCACTGCCGAGGAGCTCGCCAATTTTGGCGAACCTAATTATGTGATCTTTAACGGCGGTGGCTTCCCTGCAAACCGGTACACATCAGAAATGACATCCAAAACCAGCGTTGATCTCAACCTGGAAGAGAAAGAGGTTGTCATCCTGGGAACCCAGTACGCCGGAGAAATGAAAAAGGGTATTTTCTCTATTATGAACTATCTGATGCCATTGGAAGAAGTACTTCCTATGCACTGTTCGGCCAATGTAGGGAATGAGGGGGATGTAAGTATATTATTTGGTCTTTCCGGAACCGGAAAAACAACCTTGAGTGCCGATCCAAAACGAAAACTCATCGGGGACGACGAACACTGCTGGACAGACGAAGGCACCTTTAATATAGAAGGAGGATGTTATGCGAAAGCCATCAACCTTTCTGCGGAAAATGAACCGGATATCTTTAATGCAATCAAATTCGGGACTGTGCTCGAAAATGTAGTTTATGATAAGGCCACACGCGAAGTTGATTACACGGATACTTCAATCACCCAGAATACAAGGGCTTCGTATCCTATTGATTTTATCGAAAATGTGCAGATTCCATGTGTTGCCGGACATCCGGAAAATATCATTTTCCTTACCTGTGATGCTTTTGGTGTTCTGCCCCCTGTGAGCAAACTCACGCCGGAACAGGCCAGTTACCACTTTATTTCAGGATATACAGCTAAAGTTGCCGGAACTGAAATGGGTGTTACTGAACCACAGGCCACCTTCAGCGCTTGCTTCGGTGCAGCCTTTATGATGTGGCATCCCAACAAGTACGCTGAACTCCTTGCACAAAAAATCAAGGAACACAAGGCTACAGCCTGGCTTGTAAATACAGGATGGACAGGAGGTGCCCATGGAGTAGGATCAAGGATTAAACTCAAGTATACAAGAGCGATGATCGATGCGATCCATCATAAAGATTTTGAGAATGTAAACTATATCAAAGATGAAGAGTTTGGCTTTATGATTCCGGAATCCTGCCCCGGTGTACCACCAGAGGTATTGATCCCAAAAAATACCTGGGATGACAAATCGCGCTACGAAGAGGTAAAGGATAAATTAGTGAATCTCTTTAACGAAAATTTTAAAAAGTTTGAGGAGAATGTAAATCAGGACATCGTAAATGCAGGACCTAAGAGTTCCATGTCTATGCAGTCCTAAGGAAGGAAGCTATCAAACAATTATTTAATAAAGGTCCTCTTTTCGTCAAGGAAAGGGGACCTTATTTATTTCTTTTGAATAATTCGGCGCTGTCCTTAAAAGTGAGAAGTGAAATCTCAGGATCCCCAAAGAGATAACATCTGGCCTTCTCCGTAAGATTGAGTTCGATATGTTCCAGAGCCATAATCCTTGCATCCGAAGTACCTGCAAGTGTGGCTGAAAGACGATCAGCTGCAAGATCTACTGCCCGAATTCTGGCGTTGTCTTTACTCATCAGTTCCAGGCTATTTGAAGTCCCATCTATCTGTAAAAGAGCGTTATCCTTCAAGTAAATTTTACCTGAGAAGGCGTTGGCATATACCGTCGCTTCCGATTTGTGTTTTAACTGAAGGGAAAGGGAATCGGCAGTCAGAGTAAAGTTACCCCTGCTGTTATCCTGCATGTTAAGACTAAGTTGTCCTGCATCGGCATCCAGTTTGATACGGGATAATCCCTCAGCCTGAATAATTAATTCTTCCGAATTGATCCGCTCTCCTTCGGCCGTTGAAATACGTCCGTCAAGAAGCGAAACCTGATTAAGCTGTACATATGAAATTTGAATTGACAATTCCTTTTTTGCCGTGATCTGGTAAAAGGAGGAAACAACTAATACTCCATTCTCAACTTCAAACTTTAGCACATCAATCAGATTGTCATCGGCTGTGATCTGATACGATTCCCCGGGGGCTCTTTTCAGGACGATATCCAGATCATCCCTGAGCTCAATAGCAGAGAAAGGGGGTAAAGATTCCCTGACTTCGACAACATCTCTGTTCCCTTTAATTTTGGGTTTGCGCTGTGCCTGAATCCCTATACTATGGCATATAAAAATGAGGATAAGGGATTTGAGTATAATTTTCATAAGAGGATCAATTTTCGGTCTTTAATATCAATTAAAGATATTACAAAATGTGTAAGTAGTACATCAGACCCTCTTAAAATCAAAAAACCCATCCACTGAATATACCAGGGGATGGGTCTGTATAATTTCGCAAAAAGCGCTAGTGTTGTAATTCCTCTTCTTCTTCCTGTAAAGGAACATTCTGAGGGACAAAATCCTGGTCTTTAATTACGTAGTCCCCATTCGGCATAGTCTTACTGTAGTCGTATGCCCAGCGATGTACGTGTGGGATTTCACCTTCCCAGTTTCCGTGGATATGTTCAATTGGTGCGGTCCATTCAAGAGTATTCGATTTCCATGGATTCTGTTCAGTGGGTTTACCATAGAACATACTGTGTATAAAGTTGTAAAGGAATACCAATTGAGCTGCTCCCGCTATTAGTGCAAAGACTGTGATTAAAATATTCACATCGGTAAGTTCATCGAACATAGGGAATGCTGTATTCTGGTAATACCTTCTCGGCACTCCTGCCATTCCCACAAAATGCATGGGAAAGAAAACTCCATAGGCACAGATGGCCGTTACCCAGAAATGTACATATCCCAGGTTTTTGTTCATCATGCGTTTGTACATCTTTGGGAACCAGTGATAAACCCCGGCAAACAAACCATATAAGGCTGAGATACCCATCACCAGGTGAAAGTGAGCCACAACGAAGTACGTATCGTGTACGTTGATATCCAGTGTGCTATCTCCTAAAATGATACCGGTAAGACCTCCTGTGATAAAAGTAGAAACCAATCCGATTGAGAATAGCATAGCGGGATTCAATTGCAGATTCCCTTTCCAAAGTGTTGTTATATAGTTGAAGGCCTTTACCGCTGATGGTATGGCGATCAATAATGTAGTGAAGGTAAAGACAGATCCCAGGAAGGGATTCATTCCTGAAATAAACATATGGTGACCCCATACGATTGTTGAAAGGAATGCGATCGCTAAAATAGAAGCTACCATCGCCCTGTAACCAAAGATCGGTTTTCTGGCATTTGTAGACATCACTTCAGAAGTGATTCCGAGGGCTGGTAATAATACAATGTATACTTCCGGGTGGCCCAGGAACCAAAACAGGTGTTCGTACAATACCGGAGAGCCTCCCTGGTAATGCAATACTTCTCCCTGAATAAAGATATCAGAAAGGAAGAATGATGTACCGAAACTTCTGTCCATGATCAGCAATAATGCTGCTGACAAAAGAACCGGGAAAGAAACAACTCCGATGATCGCTGTAACGAAAAACGCCCAGATCGTCAATGGTAGTCGGGTCATTGACATACCTTTTGTCCTGAGGTTGATTACTGTAACAATATAATTTAATGATCCCAACAAAGATGACGCAATAAAAATGGCCATAGAAACCAACCACAGGGTCATTCCCATACCCGAACCGGGCTGTGCCATTGGCAAGGCGCTAAGGGGAGGATAGATGGTCCATCCCGCAGCAGCAGGACCGGCTTCAACAAAAAGTGAGATCACCATAATTACACTGGAAGTAAAAAACATCCAGTAAGACAACATATTTAAAAACCCTGATGCCATATCTCTTGCACCAATCTGAAGGGGAATAAGAAGGTTACTAAACGTACCACTCAGTCCTGCTGTAAGGACAAAGAATACCATGATAGTACCGTGTATGGTAACAAGTGCCAGGTATACGTCAGCATCCATCACCCCATCGGGTGCCCACTTTCCAAGTAAGGCCTCAAAAATGGGGAAGGATTCTCCGGGCCAGGCTAGTTGCATCCTAAAAAGGAGTGACATGGCTATACCAATAATCCCCATAATCAAACCTGTTACCAGGTATTGTTTGGAGATCATTTTGTGATCCTGACTAAAGATATATTTGGTAACAAAAGTCTCTTTGTGATGATGTCCATGATCATCTGCGTGATCATCAACTTGTGCATGTGCTGTAGCAGACATAATCTAATTTAATTTTATATTAATTTTCTTTTCTAGCCTAATTTTTATTTTAATTCATGGAAGCCATCAACTGAGAAAATGTTTGCTGACTTTCCATCCATGCATTGTAATCCTCTTCGCTCTCCACGATGATCTTCATCTGCATATTGTAATGAGATTTACCACAAATCTTGTTACAGAGCAAGACATAGTCGAATTCCCATGGATCTGAATTCGGCTCGCCATTGGCAGCTCTTTCGGCTCTGATGGCATTGGTTCTTTTAACTTTATCAATTACGTCGGGTTTGAGACGCATTTCCTCAGTGGTAATAGTTGGAGTAAAAGAGAACTCGGTGATCATTCCCGGCACACAGTTCATTTGTGCTCTGAAATGCGGCATATAAGCCGAATGTAATACGTCCTGAGAGCGAAATCTGAAATTGACTTTTCGGCCAACCGGCAGGTGCAATTCCTTTACAATTACATCATCTCCTGAATAAGGATCTGATTCATCCAATCCAAGTACGTTAGCCCGATCGATATCAATCATCCTGACATTGGCTCCTCCAAGTACATTGTCCCCGCCACCGTATCTTGCCGTCCAGTTAAATTGCTGGGCATATAGTTCAACTATCAATGGGTCGTCCTCATCATTGACATCCATAATATTGGTCCAGGTGTAAAGTCCCCAAAGGATGAGTCCCGCAAGAACAACAACCGGAATGATGGTCCAGATAAATTCCAGACGGTCATTATCAGCATAGAACAGGGCTTTCTTACCTTTTTCTCCCCTGTATTTATAAGAGAAGTAATGCAGAAGAGCCTGTGTTATAGTCTGAACAATAAAGATGATGACAAAGGACCAGAGCATCAATTCATCATAACTACTCCCGTGTTCAGAAGCTGCTTCTGGAAGTAATACCTTGGTATACTTCCAGAAACTGAAGATGGTAATCGCATAAATAAAGATCAAAAAGGCAAACATCAGATAACCGTTATTCTTGTTATCCTTATCATTGGCCACCTGTGAATTATCTGCTTTGATCTGCGACAATTCAAAGATCTTGGTCATTTGCCAGATCGCAATTGCCACTAGAACTAAAACAAATATCGTAAGTAATGTCGTCATTATCTAAACTAATAGGTTTCTGTAATCATTAATAGTGAAAATGTCTGCTCTCCTCAATAAACGGATTTCGTTTGGGTTGCAAAGGCACTTTGGTAAGTGCTCTGAAGACCCAGAGAATAAATGCACCGGCAAAGAAACAAACAGCTCCTAATTCAGGGATGCCAATTGACCACTGGTCTCCAACCGTTGCGGGCATCACCATGTTGAAAACATCAATATAGTGTCCTGCCAGAATAACTATTCCCGTCATTACCACAAACCAGTTAATCCTTTTGTAATCGCTGTTCATCAGAAGGAGCAACGGGAAAACAAAATTCAATGCAACCATTCCGAAAAAGGGTAATTTATAATCTTCTATCCTGGTGACAAAATAGGTCACTTCTTCAGGTATATTGGCATACCAGATCAGCATAAACTGACTGAACCAAAGGTACGTCCAGAAAATACTGAATCCAAACATGAATTTCGCCAAATCGTGGATATGACTGTCATTGACGTCCGGGAGGTATCCTTTTGATTTTAAGTAAATGGTGATCAAAGCAATTACTGTGATACCAGATACCATCATACTCGCAAAAACATACCATCCAAAGAGGGTGCTAAACCAATGTGGATCTACACTCATTATCCAGTCCCATGACATCATAGATTCGGTAACCAGGTAAAAAACCAGGAACCCTGCAGACCATCTGAAATTCTTTACAAAATTTCGGTTGTCACTTGCCTCATCCTGGGCCAGGGATAACCTTCTAGAAACTTCCCTGTACAAGATCCATCCACCCAGAAATATCGCAGCTCTAATCAGGAAGAAGGTCGGGTTAAGGTATCCGGCCTTGCCCTGCAATAAGGCATCTTCTGCCACCACATCAGCATCCATCCAGACAAACATATGATTAAAGTGCATAACGGAGAGTACAAGAAGTACAAAAACAGCGATACCCCCGGGTACCAGATAGGCAGTAATTCCTTCCATCACCCGGAAAAGCAAAGGAGACCAACCTGCCTGTGCTGCCCGCTGGATTGCATAAAATGCCAGAACTCCCAGGGCGATCATAAAGAAAAAGAAGGCTGCAACGTATACGGCAGACCAGGGTCTGTTCTGTAATTGATGCATCAAGTGTTCGTCATGAGCTGCATCGTGATCGGCAGTTCCAGCGTGGGCAGTATCCTCTGCCAGATGTTCACCTTCTTCCGCATGAGAATCTCCGTGGCCATCATCATGAGCTGCTACCATCGCCTTGGCTTCTTCAGGAGTAGAAGGGACAGAAACGAATCCTACGCCCATTCCGACGATTCCCAGGGCCATAAGGACAATTGCTCCGATTTTAAGTCTGTTAGAAAACGTATACATAGTTTAAGTCTGTGTCTTATTTAGTTAGGTCCTGCTTCAGTTTCATCACGTATTCTGATACCTGCCAGCGCTCTTTGTAATTCAATTGCCCTGCGTAGGAACCCATGGAATTAAGTCCGTAATAGATCGTATGATAGGTTGAGCCTACACTGATATTTCTGGCGGCATCGGCATAAGAGGGAACACCAAGGATCTTCTCCCTTTTCACCAAAGTACCCTGTCCTGCTCCTTTCGGTCCGTGACAAATGGCACAATAGATATCGTATAATTCCTTCCCCACAGCAAGATTCTCCTCCGTATTGAGGGAATCGAGCGGACTGGGTTGTAACCTGGCCATATCTTTACCTGCAAGGTCATTGGCAAATTCATAAGGGAGCCAACCTCTCGATATGGAATTTTCGGCGGGAGTCATTGCCTCAGTGCCGGCAGGTAAAAAATCTACCTGCTGATAGGTTTCATACCCTACAGGAAAATACATATTGGGCATGTACTGATAGTTTGGGCTATCTTTATCAGCGCAGGAAACCATTGCTAAAACAGCCGTGAATAAAATTCCTATGTTAAGTATTTTCTTCATATGTCCAGTACTACTTTTCTACCTTATTTATCTCAACGGCACCTGATTCCTGCAACATCGTCATTAGTCCGTTCTCATCCCCATGAACCTCTATTTCCATCACAAAATGATCATCAGTGGTTCTCACATCGGGATTTTCTGCCTTTTTAAATGGCCATAATCTGCTTCGCAAATAAAAAGTAATCACCATTAAATGTGCTGCGAAGAATACAGTAAGCTCAAACATGATGGGCACAAAAGCCGGCATGTTCTCTATATAGGTAAAACTAGGTTTTCCACCAATATCCTGTGGCCAGTCTTCTATCATGATATAATTCATCATTACGATGGCCACTATCAGTCCGAGGCAGCCATACATAAAGGATGTTATCGCAATCCTTGTGGGTGCCAGACCCATAGCTTTATCGAGCCCGTGCACAGGAAAAGGACAATAAACTTCCTCAATATGATGCTTGGTCGCTTTTACCTTTTTGACAGCCTGCATCAGGATGTCATCATCGTTGTAATAAGCATGTATAACTTTAGAGGCCATAATTACGAATTCTTGTTTAATTTCTTTGCCTGTCCTGCCCAGTCGTCACGTTGTGCCCTTCCGGGGAATGCCCCGGTTATTTCGTCGAGCATATCGTACTCAACATTCGTCATCCTGCTCACCTGAGCAAAGGTGTAAATACCTATCTGATTAAGGGTCTGTTCCATTTTAGGTCCGATCCCTTTTACTTTCTTCAAATCATCTGCCTTATCCTTGCTAGGGTCAAAAGATCCCAATTTGGATAGAAGGTCAGCCGCTTTTGTTTCTTCTTTTGGCGACGACGTATCAGCTATTTTAACTTCCTCCCGAGGGGCAGCAGCGATACCCGAAGGCATTTGATATAATGGTTTTCCTGCATCCCTTAATTTCTTATACCTGGATCCTGAGGATTTCAGAATCGATTTTACCTCTGCCTGAGCAATCACCGGGAAAGTCCTGGCATAAAGAAGGAAAAGGACAAAGAAAAATCCGATTGTACCGATAAATATCCCGATATCCACAAAAGTGGGCGAAAACATCGTCCAGGAAGATGGAAGGTAATCGCGGTGCAAAGAAGTCACGATAATTACAAATCGCTCGAACCACATTCCTATGTTTACTACAATTGAAATTACAAAGGAGATAACAATACTGGTTCTGATCTTTTTAAACCACATAACCTGAGGGGAGACCACGTTGCAGCTCATCATGAGCAGGTAGGCCCACCAGTAAGGACCTGTGGCCCTGTTGAGGAAGGCGTATTGCTCGTATTCCACACCTGAGTACCAGGCGATGAATAATTCCGTGATATAGGCACAACCCACAATAGAACCCGTCACCATGATGATGATGTTCATCAATTCTATGTGCTGAACCGTAATATAAGCTTCAAGGTTAGACACCTTTCTCATGATGATCAGAAGCGTCTGCACCATGGCAAAGCCCGAGAAGATCGCTCCGGCAACAAAGTATGGCGGGAAGATCGTGGTA
Organism: Muriicola sp. SD30; assembly: GCF_041205185.1. Classification (NCBI taxonomy): domain Bacteria; kingdom Pseudomonadati; phylum Bacteroidota; class Flavobacteriia; order Flavobacteriales; family Flavobacteriaceae; genus Muriicola; species Muriicola sp. SD30. Next base: position 267,622 of record NZ_JBGEWB010000001.1, on the reverse strand, counting down.
TGCCATCCCGGAATGACGGAGGTGGCAAAGTCAAAAGATACAATGGTGTGTACGGAGAGAACAAGAGGTGTTGCCAGTCCCGCAAGGACAAGGGAAACCTCTTCAAATCGCTGCCAGTCCTTGGCCCTTCCCGTCCATCCGAAACTCACAAGGCTGTAGATTTTCTTCTGGAATGGCTTAACGGCCCTGTCGCGGATCATCGCAAAGTCTGGTAATAGTCCCGTCCACCAGAACACCAGGGATACGGACAAATAGGTGGAGATCGCAAAAACGTCCCATAGCAGGGGAGAGTTAAAGTTCACCCATAGGGAACCAAACTGGTTAGGAATAGGTACCATCCAATAAACAAGCCATGGCCTACCCATGTGGATGATGGGAAACAATCCCGCCTGGATCACCGAAAAGATGGTCATGGCCTCAGCCGAGCGGTTGATCGCCATTCTCCATTTCTGACGGAAGAGAAGTAGTACCGCGGAAATAAGCGTTCCTGCATGCCCGATACCTACCCACCATACAAAGTTGGTAATGTCCCATGCCCAGTTTACCGTTTTGTTAAGTCCCCAAGTACCAATACCCGTGGAAATTGTATAAATAATAGCACCAATCCCCCAAAGGAGTGCTGCCAGGGCTATGGAAAATACAATCCACCATTGCCTGTTGGCCCTTCCTTCTATAGGAGCCGCGATATCTACCGATACGTCGTGGTAGCTTTTGTCTCCAATAACAAGGGGTTTTCTTATAGGTGCTTCGTAATGCGACGCCATAGATATTTGTTATAGTTAGGTTTTTCTATTTCTTAATTACGCTTCGTTGGTATTCCTCACTTTAACGTGGTAGAATACATTAGGTTTTGTCCCCACTGCTTCAAGCAGGTGGTACATCCTCTCATCTTTTTTCAGGGCTGCGACCTGACTCTCCTTATCATTGATATCGCCGAAGATTATGGCCCCATTGCTACATGCATTGGAACAAGCAGTCTGAAATTCTCCATCCTTAACTTCACGGCCCTCTCTTTTGGCGTCGAGAATTGTCTTCTGTGTCATCTGTATACAGAGTGAACACTTCTCGATCACACCTCTCGACCTGACAGTTACGTCAGGGTTGATCACCATTTTCCCAAGATCATTGTTCATATGGAAATCGAACTCGTCATTATTGTTATAAAGGAACCAGTTAAATCGTCTTACTTTATAAGGACAGTTGTTGGCACAATATCTTGTTCCCACACATCTGTTATACGCCATGTGATTTTGTCCCTGACGACTATGCGATGTTGCCGCTACCGGACAAACTGTTTCACAAGGAGCGTGATTACAATGCTGGCACATCACAGGCTGAAATGCTACCTGCGGATTTTCTGCTGCACGTTCCATTTCTTCAAAGCCCGATTTGGATTCGAAAGCTCCTGAAAACTCATCCTTCTTAATATTGTCATCTTCAAAGGTGTCTTCTGAAGAATAGTATCGGTCGATTCGCAACCAGTGCATGTCTCTGGATTTACGCACTTCACTCTTCCCTACTACCGGGATATTATTTTCTGCATTGCAGGCAATAACACAAGCCCCACAGCCTGTACAGGCGTTGAGGTCTATCGACATATTAAAGTGGTGCCCTATAGATCGGTCAAATGACTCCCAAAGATCAACCGTGGTGGCCGGTACTTCCTGATGGTTTAAAGAAACTTCAGGTACCGCATTCCACTCATGTGAATCTTCGGTATTATATTTTTCAAGGGTGGTTTCTTTTATGATCTCACCCCTTCCCATAAGCGTATTCTGCAACTGAATACAGGCAAATTCATGCATTCCACTGGCCTTTTCAATCTGGACAGATTGAATAGAATTAAAATCGGTGTAGACTGAGAAAGCATTTATTCCGGTTTGCATCTCCTCTTTCATTCCCACTTTTCGGCCGTAACCAAAGGATAAACCGGCTGTGTTTCTAGCCTGTCCCGGTTGAATGATCACAGGAACATTATTAAGTGTTACCCCGTTGACAGTGATATTGGCATAACTTCCGTCTAAACCACCATTAGCTGCATTCTCATTGATAAGTCCTAATTCACCGGCATCAGCTTTTGAAAGGGTGATGTAATTATCCCAGGTTACCCTTGTAATAGGGTCAGGGAATTCCTGTAGCCATGGATTACCGGCTTGTTGCCCGTCTCCCATTCCCACTTTGGAATACAAGGTAAGCTCCATTCCTGATGTGGCAGTGGAAGCCATGTTTTGCACTGCCTGTGATAAAGCATCATTCATCGGCATAGCCTCAGAAGACAGCTGTTGTGTTGCCGCTTCAGGCGCAGACGCCGAGTACACTCCATCGTGAAGCGCTTTGTTCCAGGAATCGGTTCCAAGAATAGACTCGGTCCAATTTCCTTTGATATAATCGTAATAGCTCTGATCACTTCCCATCCAGATCAGCAACGACTGCTGGAATTGACGTGTGTCAAATAGCTCCTTGATTGTGGGCTGCATCAGGCTGTAATGTCCTTTCTTTATCTGTGTATCACCCCATGACTCCAGATAGTGATTCGCAGCAGCAGTAAACTGGGTACGTTCGGTAGTTTCATTCCAATTGGTAGAGAAAGTAACTGACAGCTCTACTTTTTCAAGTCCTTCAGCAAAATCTGAAGCATTTGCCAAAGTGTACATGGGATTTACCCCATCCATAACCAGCAGGCCAACGTTTCCTGCTTTCATATCATTGATCAACTGCTGTACCTCAGCATTCTTGCCTTTCCTGATATATTTTGGTGCTTGTGCATCGAATGCTTCACTGCCCAGCATTTCATTGATGGCGAGAACCACCCTTTGGACATTAACATCATCCAAACCGCTCACAACAACTGCTTTACTTCCCTTGCTCCTGATTTCAGTTGCAACACTATCTACCATTGCCAAAGCACCTTCACTAAGATCGGTGCTTACTCTGCTGTTATTCAGTTTCCCATAAAGAGCTGCCAGGGCCTTTTTCTGCTCTGATGGTTTCAGAGGCACCCTTTGGTCGGCATTGGCACCGGTAAGGGACATATTGGCTTCAAACTGCACATGCCTCGACATCTTACCTGCTTTGGGCACACGCCCTTTGGAATATCCGGCATCGTAGCCGCCTCCCTGCCAGTCGGCAAGAAAATCAGCACTGAAAGAGACGATTAGATCTGCTTTTTCAAAATTGTAATCAGCCAGTCCTCTTTCCCCGTAAGCCATTTCAAAAGCATCTAATGCAGCACTCTCAGATATGGCATCATAAGTAATATGCTTTGCATTGGGATTGGCTGCAATAAAATCTGCAACAAGCTTTTCTGTAGAAGGACTTGCGTAGGTCTGGGTGAGTAAAACTGCCTGTTTAGCAGTTCCGTTAATTGCACCGAGTTTTGATTTAACCGAAGCATCGAGCAGTGCCCAATCAACCGCCTCTCCGTTAGACAAGGGGCCCTGTAATCTGGTACTGTCATAAAGCGAAAGCACTGAAGCCTGCACTCTGGCGTTAGCTCCACCGTGGGTAGCAGCTTCTTTGTTATTTTCAACTTTTATTGGTCGTCCTTCTCTGGTTTTGATCAGAACACTGGCAAAATCATATCCATTTGCCATGGTGGTGGCATAATAGTTAGCCACTCCAGGAATAATCTGTTCTGGTTGCACTACGTAGGGAATCGACTTGATCACTGGTCCTTCACATGCCGCAAGTGAAGCTGCCGCTGTACTGAAGCCTACATATTTAAGGAAGTCTCTACGGTTAGTTTTAGATTCCGACAGACGTTCCTTATCCCCCAGAAATTCATCAACCGGAATTTCTTCAGGAAACTCGTTATCTCTTAGCTTCTGAATATTGGAATCAGAGGGAATCAGGTCCGCTTCGTTTTTCCAGTATATTTTATTTGATGCCATACGATCTATCTGTAATTAGCTTCTTTAATTTTTCTTAATAGTGACATTTTCCGCACTCGAGTCCACCTAGCTGGGCGGCCGTCAGATTCTCTACCTCATATTTCTCTGATAATGCCTTGTGTATCTTTTCGTAGTAAGCATTGTCTTCCACATTGACATTGGTCTCCCGGTGACAATTAATACACCAGCCCATAGTCAGTGGTGCATACTGATACATAATCTCCATCTCCTCCACAGGACCATGGCAGGTCTGGCATTCAATTCCCGCTACAGATACATGCTGGGAATGATTGAAATAGGCAAGGTCGGGTAAGTTGTGAATCCGAACCCATTCAACAGGTTGAGATTCCCCGGTATACCTTTGTTCTTCCTCATTCCAACCTACCGCTTTGTATAGTTTTTTGATTTCAGCAGTATAGAACTCATTGGTATACCCATTAGCCAGGTCTTCCTGGGTAGGACCTTCAGGATTACCTATGTACTCGTAAATCGATTTGTGACAATTCATACAAACATTGAGTGACGGTATACCTGAATGCTTGGATACCCGGGCAGAAGAGTGACAGTATTTACACTCTATTTTGTTGTCTCCTGCATGGATTTTATGGGAGTAATGTATGGGTTGTATAGGCTGATATCCCTGATCTATTCCGATCTGCATCATCCATCCATAGGCGTAATATGCACTAGCCAATAAAAGAAATATTACAGAAACCAGTACCAGGAATTGATTTTTTGCAAAAGCCTTCCATATGGGCATTCTCTTTTCAGCCTTGGCTTTCTCAACGACCACCCCATTGGCTTCTGCTATCCTTCTAAGGGTTGCATTCACAAGGTATAGCATCATCACGAGAAGTCCGAAAACAAGAACCAGCGCCCCAAGGATTACTTCGTTGGTAATTCCTGATGTAGGTGCTCCCCCGCCAGGCTCTGCTGCTGTAGCTACTGCCTGAACTGGTGCAGGTGGTGGAGCCGCAGTATATGCTAAAATATCATCGATATCGGTGTTGCTCAGCGTTGGAAAAGCAGTCATTGCCGCCTGATTGTATTCCTCGTAGATTTTGTTGGCGTAGGCATCACCTGAGGAGATCATCCCGGCGCTGTTTTTAATCCATGTGTACAACCATTCTTTATCCAGGCCTTCTTCTTCTGCCAATCTGGTTTCCACATTTGCAAGTGCGGGACCGGTCATTTTCCGGTTTAACGCATGACAGGCAGCACAATTCTGATTGAATAGTTGCTTCCCTTTTACGGCATCTCCCCCGGCGGTGGCATCAGCAGCCTCCTCGGTAGCCTCAGCAGGAGCAACAGCCTGTTCCTGAGCTAATATAATGTTGGAAGTAAGTAGAAAAACTACCAAAAAAATACCGAAAAATGTAGAAATCTGAGCGCGGTACGGAACCTTTTTCATATTAAAATTATTTCTATCGAAATATTGGCACGATAATTTCTCTAAGTTAGCTAATAAAGAAGTTTATCGCCAATTTAATTGGGGTCAAAAATACGACATTGACTTTATTTGGGAAATCCTTAACTATTGATAATTGATAATTTATACCTATTCTAAATAAGCTTTCCTTATTCTGTTTAAGCTCTAATAAATTACCTTTGCAAACAACTGATAATTTCAATTGCCTCACCCTATGAAAAACGCAATATACACGCTGTTTATACTCTTTTTACCTTTTGTGGGTCAGGCCCAGAAAGGGGTCGTCATGGTTGAACAAGATCCGGAGATCACCAGACTGCTGGATATATATAAAAAGAAGAATTCCAAAACGGAATACTACACTATACAGATCGGTTTTGGTTCCTATGCTGAGGCATCGATCCTGAAAGATGATGCTTCAGTGGATTTTCCTCAATACGGGGCGAAAATAATATTTGATTCCCCTACCTACAGGGTTCATTTGGGCCGGTTTAAAAACAAACTGGATGTTGAGAGAACCTTTGCCGAAGTTCGAAAGAAATATCCGCAATCTATTATCCTGAAACCCATCACCAACAACTGATAATTATTACGACTCGAAATAAAAAAACCCTTGCCATTCAGCAAGGGTTTTTTACTTTGATTATTTATCTTCTTACAAGGTCTTTTTGACCGCAACTTCCTGAAAGGCTTCAACGATATCACTTTCTTTGATGTCATTGTAATTCTTAATCTGGAGACCACAATCATATCCTTTGCTCACCTCTTTCACGTCATCTTTAAATCGTTTCAGGGACGCAAGGACTCCTGTATAAATCACCACCCCGTCTCTGATGAGTCGGATATTCGAATTCCTAAATATCTTACCGCTGGTCACCATACAACCGGCAATAGTACCGATCTTGGAAATTTTGAAAGTTTCCCTGATCTCCGCGGTTCCGGTAATTTCTTCTTTTATCTCTGGTGACAACATACCTTCCATGGCATCTTTAAGGTCGTTGATCGCATCGTAGATAATTGAATACATCCTGATATCGATCTCTTCCTTATCCGCAATGTCTCGCGCGTTGCCCATGGGCCTTACATTAAATCCGATCACAATCGCATCGGAAGCAGAAGCCAGGAGCACATCAGATTCTGTGATGGCACCCACTCCTTTGTGAATGATATTTACCTGGATCTCATCCGTTGACAATTTCTGGAAGCTATCAGTAAGTGCTTCTACAGAACCATCCACATCCCCTTTGAGGATTATGTTCAGCTCTTTGAAATCACCAAGAGCGATTCTTCGTCCGATCTCATCAAGGGTGATATGTCGTTGTGTCCTAACGGATTGCTCTCGGAGTAACTGACTCCTTTTGGCTGCGATTTGCTTGGCTTCACGCTCATCCTGAAGGACATTGAATTTATCCCCGGCCTGAGGAGCTCCATCTAATCCAAGAATTGAAATTGGCGTGGAGGGACCTGCTTTTTCTACAGATTTACCCCGCTCATCCTGCATTGCCTTGACTTTACCGCTGCAGGTTCCTGCGAGAACATAGTCTCCAATTTTCAGTGTTCCTGCCAGGACCAAAACAGTAGAAACATAACCCCTTCCCTTGTCGAGAAAAGCTTCCACCACCGTTCCGGTAGCTAATTTGTCCGGATTAGCTTTCAATTCGAGTAATTCCGCTTCCAGAATAACCTTCTCCAGTAATTCTTTAACCCCTTCTCCGGTTTTGGCGGAAATATCATGCGATTGTATTTTCCCTCCCCAGTCTTCAACCAGGAGATTCATAGCTGCCAGTCCTTCCTTAATTTTATCAGGGTTAGCACTGGGTCTGTCTATTTTATTGATCGCAAAAACAATAGGTACTCCTGCTGCCTGGGCATGACTAATTGCTTCCTTGGTCTGGGGCATGATATCGTCGTCAGCAGCAATTACGATGATGGCAATATCGGTCACCTGAGCACCTCTTGCCCTCATCGCCGTAAAGGCTTCGTGACCCGGTGTATCGAGGAAGGCTATTTTTTGTCCATTCTCCAATTCGACACCATAAGCACCAATATGCTGGGTGATTCCACCACTCTCTCCGGCAATTACATTTTCCTGTCGGATGTAATCCAGAAGCGATGTCTTACCGTGATCGACATGTCCCATAACTGTGACGATAGGTGCCCTTGGCTGAAGATCTTCGGGCGCATCTACTTCTTCTTCTATAGATTCTTCTATATCAGCAGTAACGAATTCCACTTCATAACCGAATTCGTCGGCTACAATTGATAAGGTTTCTGCATCGAGTCGCTGATTCATGGTTACCATGATCCCCAGTGACATACATGCGGAGATGATCTGGGTGGTGGGCACATCCATCATGGTTGCCACCTCCCCCACTGTAACAAACTCCGTAACCTTAAGGACTTTGTTATCCAATTCCTGTTGTTCCAGGTCCTTTTCAGATTGTTGCCTGTGCTGATCTCTTTTGTCTCTTCGGTATTTTGCGCCTTTGCCTTTTTTTGACTTACCCTGTAATTTTTCAAGGGTTTCTCTAACCTGTTTTTGTACTTCTTCCTCTGTGGGCTCTACTTTAGAGCTTACCCCAGCTCTTGACCCTCTTTTATCGTCTGTCCTTCCACGTCTACCTCCACGGGGACCGGAGTCACTAATAATACGTTTTCTTCTTTTCTTTCTGTCTTTTGGATCAGGCTTAGCAGCTGCCTCTTTTTTCTTCTTGGGCTTTTCAAACTTGGTAAGATCTATCTTATCGCCCATAATCTTGGGCCCGGATAGTTTCTGATACTTTGTCTCGATGGCCTCAGGCTCTTCTTCTTCTTTCGGCTCTTCTTTAGTTTTTTTCTCAGTAGCTTTTACTACTTTCTCTTTCTTTTTTACAGGTTTTGCAGCGGGAGCAGCTTCTTTTTTTACTTCAGGTTCAGCAGCAGCCTCGGGCTCAACAACTTTTTCTTCCTCTTTCGGTTTTTTGTCGCTTTCAAGATCGATCTTACCCACCATTTTGGGGCCGGAAAGATCTGCTTTAGCTTTTACCACTTCAGAAGCCGCGGCTCTTTTTTCGCGAGCCAGACGCCTTTCTTCCTGTTCTTGTTCGAGTTGTAGTCTTATAGCCTCCTTCTCCTTGCGCTTTTCCTCCCCGACCTCGATAGAAGCAACTTTTTTGCTCATATCAGTCTGGAATTCATCTAAGAGAACCTGGTGCACCTCCTCAGAAATCTTCGTGGTAGGACGCGCATCGATTTTGTGCCCTTTGGTGGCAAGAAAATCGACCGCCCTGTCGAGGGAAATGTTCAGTTCTCTCAGAACTTTATTAAGCCTTATTTTTGCATTGTCTGCCATAAATACTATTTACTCTCTTATTTTTTTTCGCTAATATATAGCTTAATCTTCAAACTCGGCCTTTAGGATACGCACCACATCGAGTATCGTTTCTTCTTCAAGATCGGTCCTTTTTACCAAATCATCCACATCCTGTTCCAAAACACTTCTGGCCGTATCCAGGCCTATTTTCTTTAATTCTTCAATGACCCAGCTTTCAATTTCATCTGAAAATTCTGTGAGTTCCACATCCTCTTCAACACCTTCTCTGAATACATCGATCTCATAGCCAGTGAGCTGTCCTGCCAATCGAATATTGTGTCCTCCGCGACCAATTGCCTTGGAAACCTCTTCCGGTTTCAGATATACTTGTGCCGTCATGTTTTCATCATTCAGCTTTACTGTCGACACACGGGCAGGGCTCAGTGACCTGGTAACCATAAGCTGAGGATTATTCGTCCAGTTAATCACATCTATATTCTCATTCCCCAGTTCTCTTACAATACCGTGAATACGAGATCCTTTCATTCCAACGCACGCACCAACGGGATCAATTCTATCATCATAGGAATCAACCGCAACCTTTGCTTTCTCTCCAGGGATTCGTACAGCTTTCTTTATAGTGATAAGGCCGTCGAAAACCTCAGGGATCTCCTGGAAGAACAGCTGCTCAAGAAATATCGGAGAAGTCCTAGACATAATGATCATTGGCTTGTTCCCTTTCAGCTCGACACTTTCAATGATTCCCCTTACGTTATCCCCTTTTCTGAAAAAATCAGAGGGAATCTGCTTGTCCTTAGGCAGGATAATTTCATTTCCTTCATCGTCCAGGAGGATGATGGCCTTATGCCTTATGTGGTGAACCTCTGCAGTGTAAATCTCGCCTTCAAGATCTTTGAATTGCTTGTAAATAGTAGTATTGTCGTGCTCGTGTATCTTAGAGATCAGATTTTGCCTAAGTGCCAGAATAGCCCTTCTCCCCAGGTCGATCAGTTTTACTTCTTCAGAAACATCTTCCCCTACTTCAAAATCGGGTTCAATTTTCCTGGCTTCAGTTAACGATATTTGTTCATTTGGTTCTTCTACCTCCCCATCTTCAACAACGACGCGATTTCTCCAAATTTCCAAATCCCCTTTATCCGGATTGATAATGATATCAAAGTTGTCATCTGATCCAAATTTTTTCTTGAGGGCATTTCTGAATACATCTTCCAAAATTGCCATCAGGGTTACCCGGTCGATGAATTTATCATCTTTGAATTCCGAGAACGATTCGATCAATGCGATATTTTCCATTCTGATCTAAAATTAAAATTTAAGTACTACGTTCGCTTTTATTATTTCTGAATAGGGGACCGCTTTTGTTTTTACAACTGTGGTCTTGCCCTTCCCAACTGGTTTAGGCTCCCTTGCTTTCCACTCCAGTGTCACTCCCTCTTCAGAGGCTTCAATTAATGTACCTTCTAAGGTTGACTCGGAGGTCTTAACTTTTAGTTTTCTTCCTATATTCTTCTGATACTGCCGTGGCATCGTCATGGGTTCTGTAGCACCGGGAGAGGTCACCTCCAGTGAAAAATCTGTGGTTTCCCTGTCCAGATTATGTTCAATTGCCCTGCTCACAGTCATACAGTCTTCGAGGGTTACCCCTTTGTCTCCGTCAATAATAATCCTTATCTGATTTGCCGGACTAACCGAAAAATCAATAAGAAATAGTTCCGGGTTCTCTTTCAATACCTGGTTTAAAAGTACCTCTGCCTGTTCCTTCAACATAAATACAAGTAACAAAAGAGGGGACTAAATTGTCCCCTCATGAATACTTTAATATCCTTTCAGTGGTGCAAATATACATAATTTTTCTTAATCCTTATACACCAAAAGGAAGTCGGCAAGAATTATAATTAAGTCATAAGTTGCATCTGTATTCTAGATTAAATTGTACTTTTATTTCACCTATAAACTCCCTAATCAGCTTCCACCCATGGATGTATTCTCTTCTTATAATATTATAATTGAGGCGTCGGTGATCCTCATCCTATCTTTTATATTCAATGGAATTTCAAAGAGGACAAATATCCCTTCTGTTCTCTTGCTAATTTTTCTTGGTGTTGTACTACAATTTGTCCTCTCCTACTTTTCTTCAGATGAAGTTGATTTTTTTCCGGCTCTTGAAGTACTGGGAATCATTGGTCTGATCATGATCGTTCTGGAAGCAGCCCTTGAACTTGAACTTAAAAGAGAAAAGCTGGTTCCCATTCTAAAGTCAATGGCGGTTGCTCTCATTGGACTGCTCGGATCGGCCTATCTGGCGGCTCTTATTCTTCATCAATTTGTTCCGGATATGAGTATGCAGTCTGCCTGGCTATACGCAACACCCTTGTCGATATTATCCAGTGCGATCATCATACCAAGTGTAAGTAGTCTGGTTCCCTCTAAAAAAGAATTCCATATTTACGAAAGTACTTTCTCGGATATCATGGGAATTATGATGTTCTATTTTCTAGTAGGTGAAATGAACCCGGCCTCACAGGGAGGTGCGGTTGGTTTTGCCCTCAACATTGTTCTTACCATTGTCATATCTATTATTGCGAGTTATGCCATCATCCTCGTATTCCAGACTATTAAGAGTCAGGCCAAGCTATTTCTGCTCATCGCCGTTTTGCTCCTCCTCTATGCCATTGGGAAACAACTGCATTTATCCTCCCTCCTGATCATATTGATCTTTGGTCTGGTCATTGCCAATATGAAATTGTTCTTTAAAGGAAAGCTCGCTACTTTTCTGGATCATGAAAAGGCACATCGCATTTATCACGAACTACATATTGTAACATTGGAAACAGCCTTTGTGGTCCGAACATTTTTCTTTGTCATTTTCGGACTTACCATTGCAATCGCTTCCTTATTCAGCTTTACCGTTGCGCTGATCAGCTTGCTGATCATCCTGTCTATATATGTAGTGCGCTTTGTGCTTCTCAGGACATTTTACGGCAGCGATATTCTGCCTCAACTTTTTATCGCCCCAAGAGGCTTGATCACTGTGTTGCTTTTTTACGCTATCCCGGCAGAAGCACAAATAGCCACCTTTGAACCCGGGATTCTGTTGTTTGTCATCATAGGGACCAGTCTTGTCATGACCTGGGCTATGATCAAAGACAAGAAGAAAACGGAAACCTTGTTAGACCTTGCTGATAAGGAAAAGGAAAATCTCGAAATGAAAACAGAAGCTGCTGTGGAGGGGTTGGATGCAACCCCCTTGGAAAATCCTTCAGAAAATCTGGAATCAGAAGATCCTGAAATATAAAAACCCATCGCTTTCACGATGGGTTATAGAGCTCTGCTGTTGGCCTACTAGGACTCGAACCTAGAACGACTGGACCAAAACCAGCTGTGTTGCCAATTACACCATAGGCCAATGATGCTAAAGAGCGTGCAAATTTAAGACAAAGTTTCGTTTGCACAAATATTTTTAATTACAATATACCCTATCCTCAAAAGTGTCTGGCGTTAAAGGTTTGACAATTAATAATCCCAATAAATATTTTAATTAGTAATTTCGCCTCTATTGGTAAAAGTAAGACCTGATGATAGCGAAAAACTTTAATAAATGGGACTCCCTTACAGGATGGGGGGTCTTTTTTATAGCCCTTATTGTATATGGCCTTACGGTAGAACCTACAGGTAGTTGGTGGGATGCCGGTGAATACATAACAACTTCTGCCAAATTGCAGGTAGCTCATCCCCCGGGTGCTCCTCTATTTCAAATTATCGGTGCATTTTTTGCCATGTTTGCCTTTGAAGCAGATCAGGTAGCCAGAATGGTCAATTATATGTCGGGCGTTTCCAGTGCATTTACTATTCTATTTATGTTCTGGACCATTACCAATCTCACTAGAAAACTGCTTTCTAATTCAGAACCTTTGTCTAACGCAAAGGCGATCGCAATTCTGGGAAGTGGCCTGGTAGGCTCAATGGCACTTACTTTTGCAGACAGTTTCTGGTTTAATGCTGTGGAAACCGAGGTGTATGCCATGGCGAGTTTCATAATGTCGCTCCTGCTGTGGTTAGGGTTAAAATGGACAGACAATCTCGATCATCCCCGTGGAAATAAATACCTTGTGCTCATTTCTTTTGTAGTCGGACTCACCTTCGGGATACAATTCATGGGTTTCCTGGCTATCCCCTCAATCGGACTACTTTATTACTTTAAGAAATACAAAAAGACAACTGTCAAAAATTTTCTCTTAGCCAACCTTGCCGTAGTAGCTGTGCTGATGCTCGTTTATAAATTCTCACTTACCTATGTCCTTAAACTTTTTGGCTGGAGTGAAGTTTTCTTTATCAACAGTATAGGACTCCCTTTCAATTCGGGTACTATTATCATGGGCTTGATTTTTATCGGGGTATTTTATTATGCCCTGAGGTATACACGCAAGAACAATTATATCAGGGCGAATACACTCGTCTTATGCGGGATGTTCCTCTTACTTGGATTCTCTTCCTGGCTGATGCTCCCAATCAGGGCAAATGCCAACGTCGTGATCAATGAGAATAACCCTTCTGACGCAAGGTCCCTGTTGGCATATTACAACAGGGAACAATATCCTGGAGTGGATAGTCCTGTTTACGGTACCTATTATTCCGATGCCTTTGCGCCTCCCGGAGATGACAGGGACGACAAACCCAAATACGAGAAGGATGAAGCCCTTGGTAAATACATTATTGTCAACAAATACAAAGGCGCCATCCAGGGTCCCAATGAGGATCATCAGGGCATACTTCCCAGGATGTGGAGTGATCAGCACGCGGAGAATTACATGAAATTTTTTGGGCCGCTCGATTTTCGGATGACTACCAGCAATGAAGAATTGCAAAAAGCGGTTAGACAAATCAAGGTAGGTTATGCAAATGGGGAAATTGATGAAGCTCAGTATATCAGTTTCCTGAGACAATTTGGAGAATACCTCGAAGTACAGCCTCCCTCTGTTTGGGAGAACATCAAATACATGGTACAATTCCAGTTTGGATATATGTACTGGCGTTATTTTATGTGGAATTTTGTCGGGAAACAAGACGATGTTCAGGGACGCTATAACGGAAACGGAGAATGGTTAAGTGGAATAGGGTTTATAGACAGCCTCCGACTTGGCAGTCAGGAAAACCTTCCTAAGGATGTATTGGAAAACAAAGGGAGAAATACCTACTTTTTCCTGCCGCTATTACTGGGAATCATCGGCCTGGTATTTCAGATTTCCAAGGATCCCAAACAATTCTGGGTGCTTTTTGTATTTTTTATTTTCACGGGAATTGCCATTCAGTTTTACACCAACCCCTATATTTTTCAACCCCGGGAAAGAGATTATTCCCTTGTAGGCTCATTTTATATTTTCGCAATCTGGATTGGGATTGGGGTTTACGGCCTCTACGAAGAATTCAGCAAGCTGATCAAACCCAAAGTCTGGGCTCCGCTCATCACGCTGATATGCCTGCTCAGTGTTCCGGGAGTTATGGCGTATCAAAACTGGGATGACCATGACCGATCTGGGAGATACACTGCGCGGGCAGCCGCAAAAGCCTATCTCGATTCCTGTCAGGAAGAAGCAGGAGCCATGTTGTTTACTATAGGAGATAACGACACCTTCCCGCTCTGGTATGTACAGGAAATAGAAGGATACCGAAATGATGTAAGAGTCATCTGCACCAGCCTTTTTGCCACAGATTGGTATGTGGATCAAATGAAAAGGAAAGCTTACCGTAGTGATCCTATTCCTTCACAGCTCACCCACGATTTATATCGCTACGGAAACAGGGATGTTATTTATTATCAGGGAATCACTGACAAACGCTGGGACATCAAAGATTTTATGACCTGGGTAGGCAGTAACAACCCACAGACCAAACTAGGTTCTCTGCTCGAAAAGCAAGGGGCAGATCTCAGCGGGTATTCGGAAAGCACTCTTGATCTGGTGTACTACCCAACCAACAAGATCAGGATCCCGGTAAATAAGAAGAATGTTCTGGAATCCGGCCTGGTGAAGGAAAAAGACTCCGCCCTTATTGTGGATTACATCGATATTGACCTGCCACAAGCCTTGCCAAAAAACCGCATTATGATGTTGGATATCATGGCCAACAACGATTGGAAAAGACCCATTTATTTCTCAGGGGGAAGCTTTGACAAAGCAGAGTACATATGGATGAAAGACTATTTACAGCTGGAGGGAATGGCTTATAAATTGGTGCCCATTAAAACTCAGAATCCGAGTTCCTACGAAATGGGACGTATCGATACTGACGAGATGTACAGAATTGTTAAAGGATGGGAATGGGGAAATTCAGGCAGTTCGGATATCTACCACGACACCCAGACCCGAACCCAGGGATTATCCCTGAGAAGCAACCTGGCCAGGTTGGTAGAGGCCCTCATTAATGAAAATAAAATAGACAAAGCCCGTGAGATCATAGACCTTACAATGGATAACCTGCCAGTGGCCTATTACGGCTTCTATACTTTTGTGGAACCTTTCCTTGACGGATATTACAAGGTGGGTGATACGCAAAAAGCGAGGGATTTATTCGGGGAATTAAAATCGATCTACCAAAGTCGATTAAACTACTACCAGGGTACTCCTCTGGATGAACAGTATAATAATTTAGAAGATATTATAGGAGATATGGAAGGTTACCGAAGGATCATTGACATTCTGATCGAGAATAACGACAGGGAAATGGCAGAAAAGGAAACCGAAATCTTTAATGATCATATTGACCAGTTTAGTCATTTCTATCAGGAGGACATTCTGGAGGAATTGCCTGATGAAGATATGCCGATGGATGAATTGATAGACACTATGCCGGTATCCGATACAATTTTAGAGGATGCTACAGAGGTAGAGAATGTCGGAAACTGATCCCCGAAACGGAATAGTATTGCCTTAACTATAGCAAGAAAGGAAGGCTAAATATATTCGTTTAGGATACCAATCAGTGTATTCGCATCCTGCTCTCCACTTTGGCGCCAGACCATTTCTCCCTTTTTGTAGATCATTAAGGTGGGTAAACCTTTTACCCTCAGGGCCTGGGATAGCTCTTTATTCTTATCTACATCAATTTTAATGACTTTGCCTTTGTCGCCCAGAGCGGCGGCTACATCCCTTAAAACCGGATGCATAGCTGTAGATTGTTCGTTCCATTCAGCATAGAAATCAAGTAGCACCGGCACGTTGAGGTCTATCAGTTCACCGAATTTAGACATAGTTTCAAGTTGGGTTACAAATCAAATGTAAGAAAAAATGTTAAAAAGCTAAGAAAACAAAGGTTTTGTATGAATTCTTTAACGTAACATTCACACCAGACCTTTCTTTTTTAGTCGGATTACCGAAATTTCAGGCCAGATCCCAACCCTTCCCGGATATCCTAAAAAGCCAAAACCTCGGTTTACATTAATATACTGTCCGAGTTCTTCATAAATTCCTGCCCAGTATTTATAGCGCCATTTTACCGGACTCCATTTCACCCAGCCCGGAATTTCAATTCCAAATTGCATCCCGTGGGTATGACCACTCAGTGTAAGATGATAATGATAATCATCATGAATCACCACATCTTCCCAATGTGAAGGATCATGGCTCATCAGAATTTTAAAATCGTTCTTTTCTATTCCTTCAACTGCCTTTTTTAGGTCTCCTGCCTTTTTAAAGCCACCTCTACCCCAGTTCTCCACTCCCAGCAAAGCCAGTTTATCCTTTCCTTTCTGAAGATATCGATGTTCGTTAAGAAGCAGATCAAAACCCATTTCTGCCTGCATATCCTTGAGATCATTCAGATTCTGCTCCTTAAGACTGGGTGTCTCCCATTGAACATAATCCCCG
Organism: Muriicola sp. SD30; assembly: GCF_041205185.1. Classification (NCBI taxonomy): domain Bacteria; kingdom Pseudomonadati; phylum Bacteroidota; class Flavobacteriia; order Flavobacteriales; family Flavobacteriaceae; genus Muriicola; species Muriicola sp. SD30. The sequence goes on along the minus strand of NZ_JBGEWB010000001.1, from coordinate 251,128 downwards.
TAGTCATGATTCCCGAGGATTGAAAATTTGCCATCCTTAGCCCTGAGGGTTGAGAAAAGTGCTTTCCATGGTTCCATTTCAAGAGCCATATTATTGACCATATCGCCCGTAAAAAGTATTACATCACTTTCCTGCTCGTTGATAAGATTGACTGCATATTCAATTTTTTTCCGATTGTCAAAACTACCACTATGGATGTCTGAAATCTGTGTGATCTGATAATTGTGAAAAGCATCAGGCAGATCCTCAAACTCCAGATCGTAAGTCAGTACCTGAAAATTGTATTTCCCCCGATACATCCCATATAGCAAAGCACTAAATGGAATGGCAGCGATCCCCATGGCCATCACACTTAGAAATCTCCTTCTTGCTGGCAGACTAAATTCGGTAGAAGAACCAAAGACTTTCTGGATTCCGGCTGAGATCAGCCTGAAAATATCTTCAGAAAACAGGAAAATTATGGTGATTATTTCGAAGGTGAGCATGGCAATGAGAAAGCCAAAAGCATAACTCCTGGGTCTGTTAAGTACACTGCCATCGTTATCCCCGAACGTAAACTGGTAAATGAAATTTCCCAACACCAGCAAACCCAAAGCCATAAAGGAATAATAGACCCAGGGAAATCTCGATGCCGTTTTTATAGCCTGCAGGGAATAATATCCCAGCATAATATAAATGGCGATAAATACGATCCATCGTAGCATAGTTCTTTTTTACAAATATATTTCTTTAACCCAGCCCTGAGTTCCTGTTTTAGACTTAATTAACGATTTGAATAACTTTTCTCAATAATTCCACATCCGTGACCAGTACCTCATTCTCTTTCATTAGACGTGGTGCCTGCATGGATAAAGGAGGTTCAGAATCTGAATTCTTTATGACTTTAGATGCAGACAGGTGGATCGCTTTAAATCCCTTCGATTTAAACAAATGAACATTGTCATGACGTATTCCAGCACCCGGCATAATTATACAATGCCCTGCCTTTTGATTTAGTTTATCCAATAGATCAATTCCTTCTACTGCCGTAGGAGCCTGTCCTGATGACAGTATTGTGTTAACCCCCATTTCCTGTAATCTAAGATGGGTCTCCAGGGGTTCTTTCACCCAATCGAATGCCCTGTGAAATGTAAAAGAACAGTCGCCACAATGTTTTATTAGTTCCTGTGTCCGCTCCCAATCCACTTCAAAGTTACCATCCAAAATACCAGACACGATTCCGTCTGCCTGTAAAGCTCTGCAAGCTTTAATATCCTCAAGCATAGTCTTAAATTCTTTGTCTGAATAGGTAAAGTCACCACTCCTTGGCCTGATAAGGACATGCACGGGAATCTGAAGGGCTTCCCTTACACTTTTGATAAGTCCGTAAGAAGGTGTAATTCCGCCGGCAGTTAGCTCTGCACAAAGTTCAATTCTCTGCGCTCCTGCCTGCTCTGCATTCAGGGCCGACTCCAGTGAATTTACACATGCTTCTACTATCATAATCCCTATCTTTAAGCTTATAAAAATAATCAACCTTAAAGTATGGAAAGAAGAAAATTCATAAAAAACTCCGGACTGGGAAGCGCAGCCATTCTGGGTGGTTCTCTGGCGGCGGCCTGCGCCGAAAAAGACACTGCAGAAAAGGCCGGGGAGAATACCGAATCCATAAAACCTATAGTAATTGCTACCTGGGACGTCCCCAATGCCACAGCAAGCGCCTTTGATGTACTTACCAGGGAAGGAAATTCTCTTGATGCTGTTGAACAAGGTGTTATGGTCGAAGAAGCCGATGTGGCAAATCAATCTGTTGGGAAAGGAGGCAGACCAGACAGGGACGGCAATGTAACCCTCGATGCTTGTATTATGGATAAAGATAGCAGATGTGGTGCCGTAGTCTACCTTCAGAATATTGTTCATGCCGTTTCGGTAGCCCGGAAGGTGATGGAAGAAACTCCCCATGTGATGCTCGCCGGCGAAGGTGCCAGGCAATTTGCTGTGGAAATGGGGTTTGAGGAAGTCGATCTGCTGACAGAAAAATCGAAACAAGAATGGCTCGAATGGAAGAAAACTTCCCAGTACGAACCGGTGATCAATATCGAAAATCACGATACCATCGGGATGCTTGCTATCGATTCAAATGGAGATATAGCCGGGGCCTGCACAACCAGTGGTATGGCATACAAAATGGCCGGGAGAGTGGGTGATTCTCCAATTATTGGTGCCGGACTCTTTGTGGATAATGAAATTGGCGGAGCAACAGCTACCGGGATGGGGGAAGAAGTGGTGCGTACCGTTGGTAGCTTCCTGATTGTTGAATTAATGAGACAGGGCAAGACTCCACAGCAAGCCTGTGAGGAAGGGGTAAAGAGAATTATTGCCAAAAAAGAGAATTACAAGGATATCCAAATAGGTTTTATTGCCATCAACAAAGCTGGTGAAACCGGAGCTTATTGTATCCATCCCGGATTTTCTTATCGAAAGTACACAGGAGAGGGCCATGAAAATATCCCGGCTGCAAGTTATATTAAAAGCTGATCCTTTAAGTTGACTTAGATTCTTTGTAGTTTTGATTTCTTGTCAAATAATTGATGTATGTCTGATCAGAAACGACTTTTTTTACTGGATGCCTACGCCTTAATTTTTCGTGGCTATTACGCCTTGATCAAAAATCCACGAATCAACTCAAAAGGCATGGACACCTCTGCCATCATGGGTTTTATGAATTCTCTTTTCGATGTAATCAGAAGGGAAAAACCGGATCATCTCGCCGTGTGTTTTGATAAGGACGGTAGTGCAGAACGAACTGAATTATTCCCGGAATATAAGGCCAACAGGGACGAAACCCCCGATGCAATAAGGATTGCAATTCCCTACATTCAGAAAATCCTCAAAGCCATGCATATCCCGGTTGTGGAAGTCTCAGGCCTGGAAGCAGATGATATTATTGGCACCCTTGCCAAACAGGCTGAGAAGGAAGGATACAAGGTTTTTATGGTTACTCCTGATAAGGATTTCGGGCAGCTCGTTTCTGAAAATATTTTTATGTACAAGCCTTCAAGGATGGGCAATGGCATTGAAATTTGGGGAATTCCCGAAGTACAGAAAAGATTTGGGGTAGAGCGCCCTGAACAGGTCATAGACTACCTGGGTATGATGGGAGACGCCAGTGACAATATTCCGGGATTACCAGGAGTAGGTGAAAAAACAGCGAAGAAATTTATCGCAGAGTTCGGATCAATGGAAGACCTCCTGAAAAACACGGACCAGCTCAAAGGTAAAATGAAGGAGAAGGTGGAGGAAAATGCAGAACTCGGACGACTCTCCAAACAACTGGCTACTATTTGTATTACCTGCAACGTCAATTTTGACGCCACTGACTACGAGCTTTCCCCTCCCGACAATGAAAAGGTACAGGAGATTTTTGAAGAATTAGAATTCAGACGTCTCAGAGATCAATTCATTAAAATTTTCTCTGATGAGACCGAAGGAACACCTACCATGGTTACCAGTACCGAAACTGGGAAAAAAGAAGCTCAGGCTGCAGGTAGCGGGCAATTTTCTCTCTTTGGCAACAATGGGGCAGCTCCAGCCACGCTGGAAGTGGTTTCCGGGAGAAAAACCATCAAAGATGTGCCCCATGTCTACCAGAGCATTCAGCCCGGGATGGCACTTGATTTGTTTCTCACAAATTTGCTCAAACAAAAAAAGGTGTGTTTCGACACAGAAACTACCTCTCTGAATCCGCTACAGGCCGAATTAGTCGGTATTGCATTTTCCTGGGAAGCCGGGAAGGGGTTTTATCTGCCTTTCCCGGAAGATAAAACCGAAGTGGCTTCTCTTCTGGAGAAACTTCACCCATTTTTTTCATCGACAGAAATTGAAAAAGTGGGGCAGAATCTCAAATATGACATCAAAGTCTTAAATAAATACGGAGTAGAAGTTAAAGGGTCGCTCTTTGATACTATGCTTGCCCACTATCTGATCAATCCCGATATGCGTCACAATATGGACGTGCTTTCAGAGACCTATCTGAATTACACTCCCATTTCAATCACTGAACTTATTGGTAAGAAAGGAAAAAACCAGCTTAGCATGAGGGAGGTCCCGCTTGACCAGCAGACAGAATACGCTGTAGAAGATGCTGATATCACCCTGCAACTGGCCGAGCATTTTGAAAAAGAATTGAAAGAGGCTAAAACGATGGACTTGTTCCGCGAAATTGAGATCCCACTTTTAAGGGTTCTGGCCGATATGGAATTAGAAGGAATAAATCTGGATTATGAGTTCCTCAATAGTCTATCAGCGCAACTCGACTCAGATATTAAATCCCTGGAAGAAAAGATCTATGATGAGGCAGGGGAGACATTTAATATTGGTTCTCCCAAGCAGTTAGGCGAGATCCTCTTTGACAAACTCAAATTGGTTGATAAGCCAAAGAAGACGAAAACCGGGCAGTACTCTACTGCTGAGGATGTATTGTCTTATCTGGCTAAAGATCACCAGATCATCAAAGATGTGCTGGAATACCGCGGCCTTGCTAAATTAAAGAGCACATATGTAGACGCTTTGCCGAACCAGGTAGAGCCAAGTACCGGAAGGGTGCATACAGACTATATGCAGACCGTGGCAGCTACCGGCAGACTCAGTAGTAATAATCCTAATCTTCAGAACATCCCGATCCGTACAGAACGGGGGAGGCAAGTCCGAAAGGCATTCGTCTCGAGGGACAAGGACTATGTGCTTCTTGCGGCGGATTACTCCCAAATAGAATTGAGGATTATCGCTGCTCTCAGTGAAGAGGATACTATGATAGAAGCTTTTGAAAATGGAGAAGATATTCATGCTTCTACTGCCTCAAGGGTGTTTAATATCCCATTAGACCAGGTGACCCGGGAACAGAGAGGAAATGCAAAAACGGTGAATTTTGGAATCATTTACGGGGTATCGGCTTTTGGTTTGAGCAATCAGACAGATCTTTCAAGAACCGAAGCCAAGGAACTTATCGATACCTATTATAAGACCTATCCTAAATTGCGCAGGTATATGGCTGATCAGGTTGATTTTGCCCGGGAACACGGCTATGTACAAACCGTACTGGGCAGGCGCCGATATCTGAAGGATATCAATGGCAGCAACGCAGTGGTTCGTGGGGCAGCAGAAAGGAATGCCATCAACGCTCCAATACAGGGCAGTGCAGCAGATATCATAAAGATTGCCATGATCGACATCCATAAAAAATTAAAGGAAGGGGAATACAGGACGAAAATGCTGCTACAGGTACACGATGAATTGGTTTTCGATGTCTACAAACCGGAATTGGAAAAAGCAAAGAAGATGATCAAGGCTGCTATGGAATCGGCATATAAACTAAAGGTCCCACTGGATGTGGAACTTGGAGTAGGTGAAAACTGGCTCGAAGCCCATTAAAAAAGTACTATCCAGAAATAAAAAAAGCCCTTCAGTAATGAGAAGGGCTTTTTATTAGTGTTTTTATTGACTTTATCTTCTTGTAAAAATCAGATCGCCTCCTGCATTAAAATTCTCAACATCCAATTCCTGAGCAGAAACAACCATTTCATTTCCTTCTATAAGAACATCTAGTGATACCGTAACCTGATTTTCATCCACAAAAGTTAATACCCCTTCAGAATAGGTATAAGTAGTTGTTTGTGTATCCCTTTGGGCAGGACAAGGCACTTCCAATCCGGTTCCTCCGGCGTTGACTCCAATCTCCAGGTAGTTAGATGCGTCTTCCGTAACCAAACTAAGGTCCTGATTAAAAGTCAGGCTCACAAGAAAACAATCTTCTGATGTGAGTTCACTCAGTATTACCTGTCCGAATTCTTCTTCATCAGTCGCAGTTTGTTGGTCAATATCAAGAGCTGTCAGATCCCAGGTTCCCAGGATACTATCAGAAGAACCATCGTCCATTTTGTCTGTTGAACACGCGCTAAAAAGCAAAACTATAAGAAGGAAAAGCACATACGTATTTCTCATAATGACTTTAATTTATCTATTTCTAAAAACGCACAAATAACGGGAAAAGTATAAGAATAGTGTCAGACAATATATATAATGAGTGATGCCGTTGGGATTACGCCTGCTTTCCAGCTTTAAAAAATGTCGAGAAAAAAATGAAAAAGTAGAAAACAACCATTTGTAATTCAACTTAATAATTGTACATTTGCAGCCCGTTAAACGGGAATGAAAAGTATAATTCTTAAATAAAATCGTAGTGGATACATTGAGCTACAAGACTGTTTCAGCTAATAAAGCTACTGTTCAGAAAGAATGGTTGCTTGTAGATGCGGATGGACAAACACTTGGAAGAATGGCCTCTAAAGTGGCTATTATTCTGAGAGGGAAGAACAAACCTAACTTCACACCTCATGTGGATTGCGGGGATAATGTAATTATTATAAACGCTGAAAAAGTACAGTTGTCAGGTAATAAATGGGAAGACAAAACCTATATCCGACACACAGGATATCCCGGTGGACAGCGTTCTCTTACTGCTGAAGAACTGAAAGCAAAAAATCCTGCTGCGGTGGTTGAAAGGGCTGTAAAAGGAATGCTTCCTAAAAATAAATTAGGTGCTGAATTGTTCAGAAACCTGAAAGTGTATGCAGGAGCAGAACATCAGCAGGAAGCTCAGAAACCAAAAACTATTAATCTTAACGATCTTTAATAATGGAAGTAGTTCATAAAATTGGCAGAAGGAAAACAGCCGTAGCCCGTGTTTATCTTTCTAAGGGTAAAGGAGCCATTACCATCAATAAAAGAGAACTTGCCGAGTACTTCCCAACCGCTACTCTTCAATACAAAGTAAAGCAGCCTTTCGCTATTACGAACAATGAGGACAGCTATGACGTTAATGTAAATGTCTATGGTGGGGGAATTACAGGGCAGGCAGAGGCTATCAGACTGGCATTATCAAGAGCTCTTTGCGAAATTGATGCTGAGCACAGACTGACCTTAAAACCAGAAGGCCTCTTAACCAGAGATCCAAGAATGGTAGAGCGTAAGAAATTCGGACAGAAAAAAGCCCGTAAGAAATTCCAGTTCTCCAAACGATAATTTTTTAAATCGTGCTCTTTTGGGCACACATATAGTAACCCAGGTTCATTGAAAGTCCCTTGTCATGGGACAATTAAAATTCTGAATTGAAGCAACGTCTATATCAGACCGGGGCAGATTTGGAAAAATTTAGTTTAGCATCTAAATGGTTGAGGCGTTCTGTTTCAGAATACCACTCGGTCATTGCTAATTCATAAGAACGTAAACTAATTAAAATGGCAAAAAAAGCAGAAGTAAAAGATCTTTTAGAAGCAGGTGTACACTTCGGTCACCTCACAAGAAAATGGAATCCCAATATGGCCCCGTATATTTATATGGAGCGCAACGGGATCCACGTTATCAACCTCTACAAAACAGCAGCAAAACTTGAAGAAGCCTCTGAGGCTTTGAAGAAAATTGCGGCTTCCGGAAGGAAAATCTTATTTGTTGCAACTAAAAAGCAGGCGAAAGACATTGTTGCGGAAAAAGTAGCTAATGTTAATATGCCTTACATCACAGAACGGTGGCCTGGTGGAATGTTAACCAACTTTGTTACTATCCGTAAGGCTGTTAAAAAAATGGCTTCCATTGACCGGATGAAAAAAGATGGCACCTTCCTTACGCTCTCTAAGAAAGAACGTTTACAGGTTGATCGCTTACGTGCGAAGCTTGAAAAAAACCTCGGCTCAATTTCGGAAATGACCAGACTGCCTGGTGCGCTTTTTATTGTCGATACAATGCGTGAGCATATCGCAGTAAAAGAAGCCCAGAAGCTCAACATTCCGATCTTCGCCATGGTAGATACAAATTCTGATCCACGTCCGATCGATTTTGTCATTCCTTCGAACGACGACGCATCAAAGTCGATTGAAATCATCATGACACATGTAACCAATGCTGTCGCTGAAGGATTAACAGAGCGCAAATCTGAGAAACAAGCCGCTACAGAAGGACAGGATGCAAAGGCACCAAAAGCCAAAAAGAAAGAAACTGAAGAAGTAAAAGAAGAGAAAGCTCCAAAGGCCAAGGCAGCTCCAAAAGCAGAAGAAAAAGAAACAGTTGCTAAAAAAGAAGCGCCCAAGAAGGCTGAGAAAACCGCCGCTGATGACCTGACCAAAGTGGAAGGAATTGGCCCTAAAATTTCAGAGGTTTTTAATAAAGCAGGCATCAACTCTTTTGCTGAATTAGCTGGAAAGTCGGAAGATGACCTTAAAGCTATCCTGGCCGATGCAGGATCTCGCTATGCTTCAAAAAATCCCGCATCGTGGCCAAAGCAGGCAAAGATGGCTGCTGAAGGAAAATGGGACGAACTAAAGGAATGGCAGGATAATACCAAAGCAGGAGTAGAATAAATTAAAATTAACATGCAGATTGCCAATTTCCGGCATCTGAAAAAAATAATATTATGATGGTAAAAATTACCGCCGCTGATGTAAATACATTGAGAAAAACTACCGGAGCCGGTATGATGGATTGTAAAAATGCATTAGTTGAAGCTGAAGGTGATTTCGACAAAGCAATCGAGATCCTTCGAAAAAAAGGACAGAAAGTGGCTGCTAAAAGAGCAGACAGGGATTCTTCTGAAGGTGCCGCAATTGCCAAAGTTAATGACGACAAAACAGCAGGAGTAATCATCTCTCTGAATTGTGAAACCGACTTTGTAGCCAAGAACGAGACTTTTGTTAGTCTGGCAACAGAGCTGGCAGAATTAGCACTTCAGTATGATAACAAAGAAGCTTTCCTGCAGGCCAATTACAATGGAATTACAGTACAGGAGAAACTTACTGAACAAACCGGAGTTATTGGGGAGAAGATTGAAATAGGTGGATTCAGAAAGTTATCTGCTCCATTCGTTGGATCTTACATCCACGCAGGAAACAAGATCGCAACCCTGGTTGGACTGTCTGCTGCTGTAGAAGGAGTTGAAGAAGCTGCCAAAGACGTTGCTATGCAGGCGGCGGCTATGAATCCTGTTGCTCTGGATCAGAGTGGTGTTGATCAGGAAACAATTGATAAGGAGATTGAGATTGCCAAAGATCAATTAAGGCAGGAAGGTAAGCCAGAAGAGATGTTGGATAAGATCGCACAAGGAAAACTTAAGCGATTCTTTAAAGACAATACACTGGTAAATCAGGACTTTATCAAAGACAGTAAAAAAAGTGTTGCTCAATATGTGAAATCTGTTGACTCCAGCTTGGAGGTAATCGGATTTGAGCGGGTTGCACTAGGATAAATAGTACATTTTACATTTTAAACCGCCTCTCTTTTCGAAGGCGGTTTTTTTATTGTCCTAACCAGGCCCGTCTTAAGGAAATTACCTGCTCTGGAACCTCTTCCATCTCAACTATTTTTCTTTCTATATAAGTAGGAGTTCCTGTTTTGCCCTTCAATTCAATGAGCTCTCCATCTCTCATTATGGTCATCCGGATATCTTTCTCTGCATCCCAGCCAAAACTCTCCCCAACTATTGTCCTCATGCTGTCAAGCGTGATTTTCGTGTCATTTATTTTTACGATTATATCCCCTCCTTTTGCCCCCAGGTCCTGAAAAAAGGAATTCAATTCCATACCCTTTTGTATAAATATAGTATCCAGATCACCGGGATCTGCATCTATGTAAGGTATCTGACCCAAAAAGAAATACGAGGCAGGTTTTTGGCCCATTTCCAGTTTTAACCCTACCTTTTCAAGGTAGATCGGATAAGGTATCGGCTCATTTCCCTGAACGTGCCTTTTAAAAAATGATCCTATTTCCGGGTAAGTCATCTCAACAATCTCACCAATCAATTCGGGATCATCAAACGGGGTATCTTCGTTATAGATTGCCGAAAGTTCTTTCATTAACCATAATACACCTTTTTCACCATTACTTAGTTCGCGAAGAAGTATGTCGAGACACATATTGATCAAAGCTCCTTTTTCATATACATTCAGGTAATTTTCCTTAAAAGGCGCCTCCAGAATCCTCTCACTCATAGTGGTAAAGGACATGGTGTCATCGTACACCCTGGAATTCGATATTTTTTTTGCCATCCTTTCATAGAATTCTTCAATTTCAATAAGTCCTTCCTGAACTTGAAAAAGGTTGGCAAAATATTCGGTTGTACCCTCATACATCCACAAATGCATCGACATATCGGGTTCATTAAAGTTAAAAAATTGTATTTCTCTCGAATGTACAGACAAGGGGGTAAGGGTGTGAAAAAATTCATGAGAGACAACATCTACCATAGATTCGTCAAGTACTTGCTTTGGCAATGCTTCAGGCAGAACCACCACAGTTGAAGTGTGATGTTCCAGGGCCCCGTATCCGGTAGCATCTGAATCGGAGATCTGAGCAAGGTATAAAAGTATGGTATAGGTTTTTGTTCCACTGACTTCCCCCAGGAAGGCTTTCTGAGCCTTCATCATGGCCTCCATTTCAGGTCGAAAGTCCCTGGCAGTGTATCTCCCTGTAGGGGAATATACACTCAGGGTCACGCTTATGTCAGAAACCTGAAAAGTCTCTGAATTAGACCTGGCGAATAAAATAGGGTTATCAACGAGATCGAAGTACCTTTTCGCTGAAAAGCTGTATTGACCTTTATCCGTAATATCTGCACTGATCTCATCCAGGGAAGTTGCAGGTTCCAGGGCAGAAGGGGAAACAATATTGAGCTCATAAGGAACTTCCTTAAGGCCTTCAAAATACCCAACAAATCCGTGGAGGTTGAGCAGGAAATTCTCTCCTGCAGCAATATTTGTGCCGGCAGGTGAAAAAACGGCTTCCTCCACTTCCAATTCGGTATCAAAGGTATCATTGACATAGTATTGTACCTTGTCGAGTTTTCTCGCGTCTGAGATCAGCCAGCTATTGATATCTTTCCTGCTGATATTCAGAGGCTCACCATCGTAATCGAGAGCTACAAAATCTTCCACATAAGTTCCAAAATTGTCTTCACTATAAGTTCCCGGAATAATCCTGGGAATCAGAAAAAGAATTTCATCATCGGTTATCTGGGCCGGATCAACCACTACCTTTACTTTATCATCCACAACTTCCACAAGATCGATCTGTGCTTTTATCGGCATTGTCGCTTCGGGGGAAGGAAGTTTTGCTGCTCCACATCCCAGGAGCAAGGCTAACAGTGGTAATACACACAGGTTTTTGTACATCTGATAACTATTTAATGTGCAAGTTCTGGAAAATCCGACGAAGGCCAACAGATTCGCCTCGAATATTTTAACTATTTTTGTCTCCAAATCAACACAAAAGGATGGCATACAAACGGATTCTTCTCAAACTTAGCGGGGAAGCCTTAATGGGCGATAAACAATATGGTATTGATCCCGCCCGACTAGCAACTTATGCCGAAGAAATTAAAGAGGTTGTAGATAAGGGAATTGAAGTAGCCATAGTAATAGGAGGTGGAAATATCTTCAGAGGTCTCGCAGGAGCCAGCAACGGAATGGATCGGGTTCAGGGAGATCACATGGGGATGCTTGCCACCGTAATTAATGGTCTTGCTCTTCAGAGTGCTCTTGAGGACAAAGGGGTTCAAACCCGACTACAATCGGCTATAAAAATCAATGAAGTGGCCGAGCCTTTTATCCGCAGGCGCGCTATGCGTCACCTTGAAAAAGGAAGAGTGGTCATCTTTGGAGGAGGAACAGGCAACCCGTATTTCACTACCGACTCTGCGGCCGTTTTAAGGGCTATTGAAGTGGAGGCCGATGTGATCCTAAAAGGAACCCGGGTAGACGGGATTTATACCAGCGACCCGGAAAAGGACAAGACTGCTACTAAGTTCGATACGATCTCGTTTAACGATGTACTGAGCAAAGGGCTGAAAGTGATGGATACCACAGCTTTTACTTTAAGTCAGGAAAACGAATTGCCGATCGTAGTCTTCGACATGAACAAAAAGGGCAATCTTTTAAAGATCGTGTCAGGACAAAATATTGGTACAGTCGTAAATCTTTAATTTTTCAAAAAATTGTGTTACTTTGTTTTTAAATTGATTTTATGAACGAAGAGGTAAATTTTGTCATAGATACAGCCAAGGAAAGTATGGATAGTGCCATCTCCCACCTTGAAAAAGAACTGGTAAAGATCCGGGCGGGAAAAGCAAGCCCTGCCATGCTCTCATCTGTCATGGTCGACTATTACGGCTCCCAGACTCCGCTCTCACAGGTTTCCAATATCAATACCCCGGACGCACGTACCATATCAGTTCAGCCCTGGGAAAAAAGCATGTTGCAGGTAATCGAAACGGCGATTATGAATGCGAATCTTGGATTTAACCCTATGAACAATGGCGACTTTGTGATTATCAATGTTCCCCCCCTTACAGAAGAGAGAAGGATTCAATTGGTTAAACAGGCAAAAGCCGAAGCAGAAGATGCCAAAGTAAGTGTCAGGAGTGCCAGACAGGAAGCCAATAAGGACATTAAAAATCTCGATGTTTCAGAAGATTTGGAAAAAAACGCCATCATCGATATTCAGGAACTAACCGATAGCTACGTAACTAAAATCGACGAGATCCTCGACCTTAAAGAAGTCGAGATCATGAAGGTGTAGGTTCGGAATCCCCAATTAAAGACTCGACCCGTCCTCAAAAAAGTACATAGCCAGAATAGCCAGCACAAGGGCTATAGTGCAAAGTATAATTAGGAACCTGTAGATTTTCCGTTCAAACTTCCAGAACTTTTTGTGCTGCGACATTTCTTTTCTGCTATATTACTTCCTTTCAAATCTATAAATGTACAGCTTCTTGGCATATTCCCTTTAGTGGTATTTCCTATTGGGAAACTAGGAACACTGCCACGCATTTTCTACCTTTGACGGCGTTTGAAAAGCCTAGGTCAGGAATAGGATTTATCCCGTATTTAGAATTCAATACAAGAGACTCCACAAACAGTACCGGGCCTTTTTACATACAATATGGTAGCTAAGCTCTCACAAAATTTTTGGCCGAGGACCGCAAGGATCATCCTGAGAAACCGGATCCTGATTTTGGTGATTATTGCCTCCATTACTGTATTCTTTGGCTTTCAGTGGCAAAACATGCGTTTTTCCAATACGGAGGCCAATCTCCTTCCCGATGACCACCCCATCAATCTTGAATACGAGGAATTTCTGAAACAATTTGGAGAAGAAGGAAACGCCATTGTACTAGCCATCAGAGATACCACCCTTTTTACTCCCGAAAATTTTAATCGCTGGAATGTCTTAAGCAAGCAGCTTGTTGCTTTCCCTGAGGTAGAATTCGTTATTTCTACCGACAATCTACAGGAGCTGGTTAAGGACAATGAGAGTCAGGAGTTTCTATTAACCCCGTTTCTCAAAGAGGAGCCTGAAGACCAGCAGACCATTGATAGCCTAAAACAACACTTGTTTAACAATCTTCCTTTTTACGATAAGTTGCTTTTCAATAAGGAGAGTGAAACCATCAGAACCATTGCCTACCTCGATAAGGATATTGTGAATACTTCGGTCAGGAAGGATTTTATCCTCAACGATTTTACTACTCTGGTTTACAATTTCGAGATGGAAACGGGATTAGACGTACGGGTTTCCGGCATGCCCTATATCCGAACGATGAATGCCCAGAACATTATCGATGAGATCGGGATGTTTATCACCGCAGCTCTGGTAGTTACATCTCTGATTTTCTTTTTCTTTTTCAGGAGTTTCCGTGCCACACTAATTTCCATGTGTGTGGTGATCATTGGGGTGATGTGGGCGTTTGGTATACTTGGCTTACTGCAATATGAAATTACAGTGCTTACGGCTCTGATCCCGCCTTTGATTATTGTAATTGGTATCCCCAACTGCATCTTCCTGATCAACAAATACCAGCAGGAAGTTAAAAAACACGGCAACCAGGCGCTCTCACTGCAAAGAGTAATTTCCAAAATCGGGAATGCCACCCTGATGACCAATATCACAACAGCTTCCGGTTTTGCAACCTTTATCATAACTGATAGTAAACTGCTGACCGAGTTTGGTATCGTAGCTTCAATAAATATCATCTGTATTTTTATCCTTTCCCTGCTGATCATTCCTATCATATATAGTTTTATGGCCCTTCCTAAAACAAAGCATCTGAAACATCTCAACAAGCGATGGATAGACGCCTTTGTCAATTGGATGGAGCGGATTGTTCGGGAAAGAAGAATAGGTGTATACGTGGTTTCAGTGCTATTGCTTGTTACAAGTATCATTGGTATTTATCAAATTCGGATTTCGGGCAGTCCAATAGAGGATATGCCGAAAAGTGCACAGTTTTACAAAGACATCCGGTTTTTTGAAGAAGAGTTCGACGGCATTATGCCCGTTGAGATTGTGATCGATACCGATAGGAAGAATGGGGTTCTAAGACCGGTAAACCTGCGAAAGATGGATGAGCTGGGCGAAAGGATAAGGGAGTTCCCCGAATTGTCAAATCCCACATCTATAGTTGAACTGGTTAAATATTCCAAACAAGCCTTTTACAACGGGATACCAAAGTATTATCAGTTGCCCACTTCCCAGGAGAATACTTTTATCATGGAAGTAGCCAGGAAGTCGGAAGGTAATGGCGATTTACTGAAGAATTTCGTCGACAGTACCGGGCAGGTTGCAAGGATTACAACATTTATTAAAGATGTAAAGACCGAAAGGATGGAAGAGATTGAAGCCAGATTACTGGAAAATCTTGAAAAGATCTTTCCCGAAGAGCGATATAAAACTTCCATGACAGGAAAGGCGCTACTGTTTCTAAAGGGAACGAAATATCTGGTAAAAAACCTGATACTATCCCTTACCCTGGCCATTGGCCTTATTGCACTTTTTATGGCCTATTTGTTCCGTTCGTTCAGGATGATCGTGATCTCACTGATCCCCAACCTGCTACCCCTTGTAATTACTGCCGGAGTGATGGGATTTGTAGGGGTACCCATTAAGCCCTCTACTATCCTGGTCTTTAGTATTGCATTTGGGATTTCCGTGGATGACACTATACATTTCCTGGCAAAGTACAGACAGGAATTAACAGCCAACCACTGGAGAATTCAAAAATCTGTCTATGCCGCCCTCAGAGAAACCGGGGTAAGTATGTTCTACACCTCAATTGTACTTTTCTTTGGGTTTTCTGTCTTTGTACTCTCCAGCTTTGGTGGGACCGTTGCCCTGGGTGCTCTTGTTTCGGCCACCCTGCTTTTTGCCATGCTGGCCAATCTTATCCTCCTACCCTCTTTATTACTTTCTCTTGAACGCAGCATTGCCAACAAAGAGGTATTGAAAAAACCACAGATTGATATCCTTCCTAAAGATGAATTGCCGGAGAGTGAAAGTATATAGGTTTAACAGCAAAACTGGTAAATAATAGCGAATGTTCGGGGTATATAGTTTTCACCAAAGGATTATCTTTGCGTCGAAATAGAATTACCTGGTAATGAAGCATATCAAAGAGCTATTAAAAGAATCCCCTGAGGAACAAATCGTTGAAGTCAATGGTTGGGTAAAAACCTTTAGAAGTAATAGATTTATCGCTTTGAATGATGGATCAACACTGCACAATATTCAGTGTGTAGTTGATTTTGAAAATTTTGACGAGGCTTTGTTAAAACAAGTTGCCACGGGGGCAGCTTTGAAGGTGAAAGGGAAGTTGGTTGCCAGTCAGGGCAGAGGTCAGGCCGTTGAGATCCAGGTCACCGAACTCCATATCCACGGTACGGCAGATGCCGAGACTTATCCTATACAACCCAAGAAACACTCCATGGAATTTCTGCGCGAACAAGCGCATTTAAGAGTGCGAACCAACACCTTTGCCGCTGTAATGAGGGTACAATCTGCCCTGTCATTTGCTGTTCATCAGTATTTTACACAAAATGGATTTTATTGCATGCACGCGCCCATCATCACCGGTTCTGATGCGGAAGGTGCGGGAGAAATATTTCGCGTTACTACTTTGGATCTAAAGAACCCACCCCTCACTGAAGAAGGCGAAGTGGATTTTAAAGAAGACTTTTTTGGCAAAGAGACCAATCTTACGGTTTCAGGTCAATTAGAGGCAGAAGCCTATGCCATGGGTCTTGGAAAGGTTTACACTTTTGGTCCTACTTTCCGTGCTGAGAATTCGAATACCTCAAGGCACCTGGCTGAGTTCTGGATGATAGAGCCGGAAATGGCCTTTTACGATCTGAAAGACAATATGGACCTGGCGGAAGACTTTATAAAAGAAGTACTGAAGTATATTGTAGCACATTGTGCCGAGGATCTCAACTTTCTGGAAAAACGACTACTCGATGAAGAAAAGACAAAGCCCCAGGCTGAACGAAGCGAACTTTCCCTGCTTGACAAGTTGCGTTTTGTAATCGACAACGAATTCGTGAGGATTACCTATACCGAAGCCATAGAGATATTAAAGAACAGCAAACCTAACAAAAAGAAAAAATTTCAATATCTCATTGAGGAATGGGGGGCTGATCTTCAAAGTGAACACGAGCGATTCCTTGTCGAAAAGCACTTCAAGTGCCCTGTCATTCTCTACGATTACCCGGCCAAAATAAAGGCTTTTTACATGCGGCTGAACGAGGATGGAAAAACTGTAAGGGCCATGGACATCCTATTTCCTGGGATTGGTGAGATCGTAGGCGGTTCTCAGAGAGAGGAGCGCTTAGATGTACTGTTAGAGAAGATTAAAACCCTGGGTATAGATGAGAAGGAACTCTGGTGGTATCTCGACCTTAGAAAATACGGTACAGCAGTGCATAGTGGATTTGGCCTTGGGTTTGAAAGGCTTGTTCAATTTGCTACCGGAATGGGCAACATTCGGGATGTAATTCCGTTTCCTAGAACACCGCAGAATGCGGAGTTCTAAAGGTAAATTCGTTACTTTTATGTAACGAGAATTTTGTGCCCCTAATGCTAAAGCAACACTTACAATTCAAACTTTCGCAAAAGCTATCTCCTCAGCAGATTCAGCTGATGAAGCTTATTCAATTACCCACCCAGGCCTTTGAACAAAGGCTAAAACAGGAATTAGAGGAAAATCCGGCACTGGAATCAGGAAAAGAGGAGTCGAGTACCTACGAAGATGAGTTTGAAGAGGCTTACGATGGGGAAAATGACAATGACACCATCAATACTGAAGATATCAATATTGATGACTATCTGAGCGATGATGAGATTCCTGAATACCGTACCAGAACCAGTAATTACAGTGCTGATGATGAGGAGAAATCTGTACCCTACGCCGCCGGCATCTCCTTTAACCAATACCTGATCAATCAGCTTAATACTTTTTACTTAAGCGATGAAGAATGGTCCATCGCCGAGTTTTTGGTAGGAAGTGTAGATGAAAGTGGATATATAAGACGTCCGGTGAGCGATATTTTGGACGACCTCGCTTTTACTCAGAATATATACACCGATGAGAAGACCATTGAAAAAGTACTAAAAATTGTGCAGGAGCTCGATCCTCCCGGTGTGGCTGCTCGTTCTCTGGACGAATGCCTGCTCATTCAGCTGAGAAGAAAAGAACCAAGTCCGGCTATTGATCTGGCCATTCTTATTCTCGAAAAATCCTTTGATCATTTTACCAAAAAGCACTATAAAAAACTCCTGCAGAAGCACAACATTTCAGAAGAGGACCTGAGAGAAGCCATATCGGAAATTGAAAAACTCAATCCCAAACCCGGAGGTTCTTATTCGGGAAATAACAGAATCATTGAGCATATTGTTCCGGATTTCTCCATACGTATCGTCGAAGGGGAACTCGATTTGAGCCTGAACAGCAGGAACGCACCGGAACTTCATGTTTCCAAGGAATACAGCAATATGCTGGCAGGTTATAAGAGTGCTAAAAAGCGTTCTAAGTCTCAAAAGGATGCCGTTCTTTTTATCAAACAAAAACTCGATGCGGCCAAGTGGTTTATCGATGCCATAAGACAACGACAACAGACGCTTTTTATAACCATGAACGCCATCATGGAGTACCAGAGGGAATATTTTTTAAGCGGGGACGAGCGAAAATTACGCCCGATGATCCTGAAGGATATTGCTGATACCATCGACATGGATGTATCTACTGTTTCGAGGGTGGCAAATAGCAAATATGTTGACACGCCTTATGGCACAAAGCTCATCAAGGAGTTCTTTTCCGAATCTATGAAGAATGTTCAGGGGGAAGATGTCTCAACCAGAGAAATAAAAAAGATTCTGGAAACAGTGATCAGGGATGAGTCGAAACGAAAACCCCTTACTGATGATAAACTGGCTAAAATTCTCAAGGAAAAGGGCTATCCCATCGCCAGGCGGACAGTAGCGAAATACAGGGAACAGCTGGGAATTCCGGTTGCCCGATTAAGAAAAGAGATCTGATGCGATTGCTCTCCCAATTGGTGTCTTATATCTTCCATCCTATTTTTGTGCCCCTAGCTGGCACTATATCTTATTTTCTGATAACACCCAAGTACACTACTCTGGAGATGAGAAGCGGGAATATTCTGCCCATATTTATCCTGACAATAATAATTCCCATTCTTTGTTTTTTTATCCTGAAAAATCTAGGAATCGTCAAGACGATTTTCCTTTCGCGAGCTGAGGAACGTAAGTACCCATTGATGATCAGCCTGATCCTCTTACTGATGATCCTCCTAAAGGTGATTCCGGACCATTATACCCTGGAGTTGTACTTTTTCTTTTTAGGGCTGATCGCCGCAACCAGCACCAGCCTTTTATTGCTGCTGATCCCTTTTAAAACCAGTCTCCATATGATGGGCGTGGGAAGTATTCTGATGTTCCTGATTGCTTTAAGCATACATTTTGAACGCAATATTGTGGTGGGGATAAGTCTTATGATCTTTGCCTCCGGCCTGGTGGCCTCTTCTAGGCTTTTCCTTAAAGCACATAGCCGTACTGAGCTTTTAATTGGTTTTATGGTAGGTATGGTTTCCCAGCTGCTTACCTTGAAATTCTGGCTGTAAATAAGGATATCCGCCCTTGTCAGAGGATATAGAAAATAAATCCGATCCTCAGTGGAGTAAAGGTCAGGTCTTCACCGGAATCAAGTTGCAAACCGTCTTTAAATAGGTTGTTGAGGGCATAATAAATGTGGATATTAAACGTATTATACCCAAAATTTGCCGTAAGTCCGTATCTGAAGTTCTCGATATCAGTGACGTAAAATGAATCCTTGTATTCCGTGGTAACTAATTTAGATCTGGCACCAACGACGTAACCTAATTTCGCCCCGGCGTAAAACCGCCAGAATTTATATTCTGTGGGCGTAGAATTCCGAAAGCGAATTTCAATAGGTAGCTCAATCAGATGTGTTTCTAACTTATTGCGTTTTGTATTAAGATCGCTGCTGAGCAGACTGTATTCAAAGCTGTCGGCGAGTTCGCTCACTTGCAGGTTACTGTAATAGGAATTAACAGCATATCCCAATCCTATTCCCAGTCCCATATTTCTTTTGGAATTTAAAGGGAGGTCTTTAATAAATCCCAATTGTAAACCATAGGACAGATTTTGCTGATTAACACTTTCAGGCTTATTCAGAATTAAATTGTACGTAAGACCTACATAGAATTGATCCTCGAGATAATCCGGGTCTCCATCCGGAATTATCTCCTGTGCCAACAAGGGAGAGGCAAACAGGAAGGCAGCAAGTAAAATCAGGCGTATTCGCATATTCCTAAAGGTAGAATATTTACATAAAAAGACATATACAGAAATAAAAAAACGCCCCTTTTTATGGAGCGTTTTAAAAATATATTCTTTAGGATATTACTGTACGTTCCTGAAGGCATCCCCTTCATAAGTTGTATAATTTACCTTTAGGGCGTTTACCTTTCTCAACTCCTGCTTTATATCTGAGATAAGTCCCATACTGGCATCCTTATCAACTTTTAAAGCGGTAGTAAGTACATTTTGTAATTCCTGTGGTTTCTTTGCTCTTTCTTCCAGGATAAAATCACCAACATCAGTAACATTGGCAAACTTATCATTGAGCTGGATCTTAGGCTCTGTACCGAAGACTTTCTGATAATCTCTGGTAGGTTTCCCGACATAGATATACAATACTCTGTCTTTTTTCTCCAGCTTTTTTACCTCACTTGCATTTGGCAGAACATTCTCTACCATTAGCGAACTGTCTTTCATGGTAGTTACAGTCATGAAAAAGAACAAGAGCATAAATACAATATCAGGAAGGGAGGCTGTTGATACAGCCGGAAGATCCCCGTCTTTTTTCTTTGTGAATTTAGCCATAATCTGTTGTTCCTTAAATTAGTTTGAAGTAGAGGTTTCTGCTTCCGAGAGTTTTTGTGGAAATAATTCCTGAATTTTCTGAACTTTTTCCTTCAGTTCATCCCGAATACTGGATGGTGTTTCCGGATTGAGGAATTCAGCTTCCATATCGGTAAAATCCCTGCCGAATAAACGCTGAGCTTCCCTGTTCCGCAACTCGTTATAAGCGCCTACCAATTCATTCTGTACGGTAATATATGTGCCGTATTTTGTTTCCCGGTCATTCTTAAGGGAAATAATAGCCTTAGTAGGGTTATCGGAAGAAGACTCATCTCTACGTCCTTTGCAGTAGTTACAACTACCGTCTCCGCCATTGTCAAGAAAGGCCATGGCCTTGGAGCGAAGGTCCTTGAGATTTGTCAGTTCCTCTTCAACTAACAACTGACCGCTTTTGTTGATATTCACCGTGAAGATATTCTTCTGTTTGATCACAACGTTATCCTCCGGTGGTTCCATTGGCGGCAACATCCGGTCTAAACCTGCATCTGTTTCAATGGTGGTTGTTACCAGAAAAAAGATAAGTAACAGAAAGGCAATGTCTGCCATAGAGCCTGCATTTACTTCTGGTGGTCCTCCTCTTCTAGACATAGCTTAAAATTTATTATTTATTAGTCATCTTTTTAACCCCTCCCCATAGCATAGAAACTACGGCGATTATAACCAGCAGGAAAAAAAGATTCAAGCCAGTTCCTATATTCTTTACTGTGTCCTCTGTTGTAGGGATCCCCCTTCTGGCCATTTCGTCCAGGTTTACATCCGTACCTGAGGAGATTGCATAAGCAAAACCAAGAACGATCAGAAATGCTCCGATAACTATCAGGGTTTTCTTTAACTTCTGAGGGTGGGCGAATAGGTTTACCAGGGTAAAGACTAAACTTACTACCACCGCGATAGCCAATAAGATATAGGTAATGGTAAACATCCCGGTGATGGCCACACTTTCTACAGCTTCGGACGCTGGCATATCCCGCCCTGGCAATTGATACCAGAGAATTGCGGAGAGCAGACCCAAAACAGCCAGAACTATTTTTACAATTTTATTCATAATATCTTGTATTTAGAGTCTTATTATTTTTTGTGATCTACCAGCATATCGATCAGGGTGATCGATGAGTCTTCCATATCGTTAACAATACCATCGATCTTAGCAATGATATAGTTGTAGAATATCTGAAGAATGATCGCAGTAATAAGTCCAAATACTGTTGTTAATAAAGCCACCTGAATATCGCCGGCAATAAGGGAGGCACTTAAGTTACCTACTGCACTAATTTTCTGGAAGGCCTGGATCATACCAATTACCGTTCCCATGAACCCAAGCATGGGTGCAATAGCGATAAATAAGGACAACCAGGATACGTTTTTCTCTAACTGACCCATTTGAACACCACCGTAAGCTACAACAGCCTTTTCAGCGGATTCAACTCCTTCACCGGCCCTGTCGAGACCCTGATAATATATTGAGGCCACGGGTCCTCTTGTATTTCGGCAAACTTCCTTAGCAGCTTCTATACCACCGGAAGCCAGAGCATCCTCTACCTGTTGCTTTAATTTATCAGTGTTAGTGCTGGCCATGTTAAGGTATATAATTCTTTCAATAGCTACTGCCAGTCCGAGAATCAAACATAGGAGAACAATCCCCATAAACCCGGCACCACCCTGGATAAATTGCTCCTTCAATACCTGAGTGAAGCCTTTATCTTCTGCCATGTCTTCAGCTGGCGTTTCCTGAATCGTCATTACTGCGGTTGCAACAGTGGCAGACAGATTAGAAACCATTGCATTCGCTTTTGCGCTTACCGTATTTGTACTTAGGACAAATAGCCCAGCCATAGCCAGGATCGAGAATAATCTTTTCATTTTGTTCAACTTGAATTTAGTTAGTTAATAGGATTTAAAGATATAAAAAATAAACAATTAATAATTAAATGTCTTGCGTTAAGAATTGATAAAACGTTATAAAATTGTCATCTTGACAAATATAAGTGGAAAAATTAGAAATCCTAATTTTTGTAACTCATCATTAAACAATATGTCCATGAGCAGCAGTTAGACAGAGATTGACTCGCTCGCCACCTACTTCCCAAAATACTTAAACGGCAATACATTCATGAACGTTTCTGCTGCACAGAAATCCATTTGCTCATTCTTCCTTAGGATTCAGTCGCTGCGCTCCTGCTTCCCAAAATGATATGCTGGCAATACATTCATGAACGTTTCTGCTGCGCAGAAATCCATTTGCTCATTCATAATTTTGCTGAAGCAAGCTTCGACAAAA
Organism: Muriicola sp. SD30; assembly: GCF_041205185.1. Lineage (NCBI taxonomy): Bacteria > Pseudomonadati > Bacteroidota > Flavobacteriia > Flavobacteriales > Flavobacteriaceae > Muriicola > Muriicola sp. SD30. The sequence continues at coordinate 228,537 of NZ_JBGEWB010000001.1, read as the reverse complement.
TTCATCATTCGCAAATGTATTCGCAGAGAGGAAGGGATTCGAACCCTCGATACACTTTTGGTGTATACACACTTTCCAGGCGTGCGCCTTCGACCACTCGGCCACCTCTCTATTTTCCGAATTTAACGGGCGGTCAAGAAACAAAAAATTTCGTGATCTGTAAAATTTTACGTCTTAAAAATTTAAGTCATTTCTCCCCTTATGGAAGTCTCAAAAATTGTGCTGAAGGATTTTCCCGAAACATCATTCCCCAGCAGATACATAAGTTTTGTGATTGCCGCTTCAGTGGTTATATCACGACCGTTGATCATAGACATTCTTTCTAATTCCCTGCTGGTCTCGTACTGCCCCGGGATCACACTTCCTCCGGAGCATTGGGTTACATTCACGATATTCAGCCCCCCCTCAATAGCCTGCTCCAGGTCATCAAGCAGCCACTGGTCGGTAGGTGCGTTTCCCGCCCCATAAGTCTCCAGCACCAGTGCTTTTAAGTGAGGAATCCCCAGTACTCCGCCAAGCAGATCCCTGTTAAAGCCCGGAAACAATTTAAGAATTGCCACTCGATCATCCATTTTTTTGTGAACTTTAAAAGTTTTAGTTCGCTTTTTACGCCAAAGATTCTCAGTATACACTTTTAAATGAACCCCTGATTCTGCCAGGACAGGATAGTTAAGGGAAGCAAAGGCATCAAAATGTTCGGCGTTGATCTTGGTAGTCCGGTTGGCACGATACAATTTATTCTCGAAATATAATCCAACCTCTCTCACTGCTGGAATGCCATCCTCCTTAAGTGCGGCAATCTGAATAGAAGTAATTAAGTTTTCTTTGGCATCCGTACGCAGATCTCCTATGGGCAATTGAGATCCTGTAAAGATTACTGGCTTCGCGAGATTTTCCAGCATAAAACTCAGGGCCGAAGAGGTATAGCTCATCGTATCACTTCCGTGCAGCACAACAAATCCATCATAATCGACATAATGCCGTTCAATGAGTCCGGCAATGGTAACCCAATGGGAGGGATTCATATTTGAAGAATCGATTGGCACCTTAAATGAAACACTGTCAATAGCACAGTCGAGTTGTCCCAATTCCGGGATACTGTTGACGACTTTCTTAAAATCGAATGCTTTAAGAGCACCCGAATTGTAGTCTTTAACCATTCCAATGGTTCCCCCGGTATAAATGAGCAGTATCTTTGATCGTTTATTTTGTGCCGACATAGTCTCCCAGTTTTATATCTAAATGAGATCTTGTTCTACTGAAATTATATCCCAAATACTTTTTTGGAATTATCCGTTGTGATCCTTGCGATCTCTTCTTTCGGGACCTGGTAAATATCCGAAAGTTTGTTCAATACATGCTCCAGGTACGAAGGCTCGTTTCTTTTCCCCCGAAATGGGGCTGGTGCCAGGTAAGGGGCATCCGTCTCCAGTACAAGGTGTTCAAGGGGAATCTGATTTAAAAACCTGTCTATCTTTCCATTCTTAAAAGTGACCACTCCCCCAATTCCGAGTTTCATATTATACCCTATCGCTTTCAGGGCCTGTTCATGGGTGCCGGTAAAACAATGGAAAATGCCATACAGCTTTTCGTCCTTCTCTTCCTCCAGCACTTCGAATATCTCATCGAAGGAATCCCTGCAATGAATCACTATGGGGAGTTCATGTAATTTAGCGAGCGCAATCTGGTTTTTAAACGCTTCGCGCTGTTGTGAAACATAAGACTTATCCCAGTAAAGATCTATTCCTATCTCCCCTACTGCATAAAATTTCCTTTCAGACAGCATCTTCTCAACGTGTTTCAGTTCTTCACGGTAATTCTCCTTTACATGTGTAGGATGCAGCCCCATCATAAGATATATATGCTCGGGGAAATCACGTTCGAGCTGAAGCATTGAAGATGTATAGCCAGAATCGATGGCCGGAATAAAAAACCTTTCTATTCCCAGATCAATGGCCTTTTGTACGACTTCATTCCGGTCCCCGTCAAAAGCCTCACTGTAAAGATGGGTATGTGTATCTGTGATTATCATGTGACAAAAATAGGACTATCTTTAGCAAAAATCATTTTGATGATGTCTTTAAAAAAGTATTTAAAAAAAAGGAATTATATAGCTATTCCTTTAACGTTAACTGCTACCCATCATCTCGAAGTGATGGCCAGGGTAAATGGGGTATCTGGTAGGTTCATTTTAGACACCGGAGCTTCTAACTCCTGTGTAGGGCTCGATAAAATTGAGCAGTTTAAATTAATTTCAAAAGCGTCGGAAGTGAAAGCAGCCGGAGCTGGAGCGACGGATATGGAAACCCAACTCTCCACAAAAAACACCCTGAAGATCGGAGGCTGGAAAAAAAAGAAAACTAAGATCATCTTATTTAATCTGGAACATATCAATGAAGCCCTTACTTCTCACGATGCACTGCCCGTAGATGGAATAATAGGCGCCGACGTTTTAGAGAAAGGCAAGGCTGTGATCGATTATAAAACCACTACACTTTACCTCAAAAAGAAAAAACGCTCCTGAGGAGCGTTTTTATAGAGATACTTCGTTTTATTTAGAATTCAAGTGCTTTCTCAACATCTCCACCCATCAGGTGTTCTTCAGGATTCTCGAGTGCTTCTTTTATTGCTACCAGAAAGCTCACTGATTCCTTTCCATCTATAATCCGATGATCGTATGAGAGGGCGAGATACATAATTGGCGCTATGGCAATTTCCCCGTTTTTTACGACAGGCCTTTCCACAATGTTATGCATACCGAGGATAGCGCTTTGGGGTGGATTGATTATAGGGGTAGACAACATGGAACCGAAAACTCCCCCATTGGAAATTGTAAAGGTACCTCCTGTCATTTCATCAACAGTGATTTGTCCTTCCCGAGCCCGTATCGCCAAGCGTTTTACTTCGGCTTCTATACCCCTGAAAGTAAGGTTTTCAGCATTTCTAATCACAGGCACCATCAGCCCTTTAGGCCCGGATACGGCAATACTGATATCGCAAAAATCATAGGTGATCATATCCTTTCCGTCTATCATCGAATTCACGGCAGGAAACAACTGCAGTGCGCGTATCACCGCCTTGGTGAAAAAGGACATAAAGCCCAGGCTTACGTCATGAGTTTCTTTAAATTTTTCTTTGTAGCTGCTCCTTAGACTGAAGATTGCAGACATATCAACCTCGTTAAAGGTAGTAAGCATGGCCGTCTCATTTTTAGCCGAAACCAGGCGCTCGGCCACCTTACGTCTGAGCATGGAAAGTTTGGTGCGTGTCTCTCCCCTTTTACCCCCGGTGGGTGTCCCCATTGAGGGTACGGCACTGACAGCATCTTCCTTGGTTATTCTACCGTCTTTTCCGGTTCCTTTTACTGAAGATGCAGGAATGTCTTTTTCATCGAGTATCTTTCTCGCAGCCGGGGACGGAGTACCGCTGGCATAAGTCTTCGCTGGCTCAGAAGTTTTGGTTTGTTCAGCTGCTTCCGTTTTTTTGGCCAGAGCTGCTTTTTCGGGTTTGTCTTCCTTAGTTTCCTTTTGCGCTTTTTCTGCACCTTCAGGTTTGGAAGCACTGGTATCGATAAGACAAACAACTTCCCCTACAGCAACCGCATCTCCTTCTTCGGCTTTTAGGGTAATGATTCCACTCTCCTCAGCAGGGAGTTCCAGGGTAGCCTTGTCGGAATCCACTTCTGCTATGGCCTGATCCTTTTCTACATAGTCACCGTCTTTTACTAACCATTCGGCGATCTCAACCTCGGTTATGGATTCTCCCGGAGAGGGAACTTTCATTTCTAAAATCATCCGTTCTGTTTTTGTAATAAATTTGCTTAATTCAAATTTCTGATAAAATCTTCTTTTACGGGAAGGTAATCCGTTTTTATTTCTCCATTAACCATTATTTGGTCAAAATATAATTTTCCCCCGGTAGCCTCCTCCATATTGATCGTATTCTGAAGACTCAGATGCAAATGGGGTTCAGTTGTATTTCCGGAATTGCCACAACGGGCGATTACATCTCCCTGGCGAACTTCTTCTCCTTCTTCCACTTCCAAAGATCCCTCCTGCAAATGTGCGAAAAGGATATACTCATTTAAATCGGTTTGTAATACGACCGTATTTCCTGTAAGCTGTGCGGGATTCATTGTCCCGGGTTCATTATCCGGAACTCCTTCAATAACCAGAACAACCCTGGCGTCACAAGGGGCAATTATTTCTTTCCCGAAGACAAAGTAATTCTCATTTATTTTTGGATCGCCCTGATAAGAGCGTCCGTCTTTAACCATAAGGAGGTCATAGGCATACTGCTGTGAAATTTCTGCCAGATGGTAGTTCTGTTCCAATGTAGTTCCTCCCCAATACACGAATATCTCTTCCCTGAATGGTAGGATCATTCTGGTTGTATTCCTTTCCAAAACCGGTATTCCAAGTGGTTTTGGAGGGGCAATATAAAATCCGTTTATTTTGTTATTCTGACCACTCAGGGAAATCATAATATTAGACAAGGCTCGTTCAAAAGAAGTGCGATACACGTGCGCACCCCTTTGAAAACCGATAAATTCCCATTCATTGATATCTCCCATGATTCTATTGACGTTCTCCGAAAAGAATTGTTGGTTCTCTGCCGGGGTCAATGCCTTTTGCATGTTGACATCGTAGAGTTCATAGATTCCCTGGTAATCCTGTGCGTTGTACAAACTGGCTAATTGCGCAATGATGGTGGAATACTGAGGCAATTCAGTCTGCGAATACGCAAGTCCTGAATAAAGAAACAGCAAGGCAAATAGCTTCCTCATGATCATTTTTTTACTGCAGGACGCGTCATGTTGTCCTTGTTTTTATCAAAGACGTAATCTATTACCTGTTGGTGCCTCATTTTTGAACGAACAGAACTACCGGCAGCGGGCGAAGCATAAAATCGCCTCGAAGCCACTCTGAATTTATGTGCATCGCTAAAGTGCATCATCAAATGAGACCAGGCACCCATATTCCTGGGTTCTTCTTGTGCCCACACAAGGTCATCGACCTTTTTATACTTTTTGATAATAGCTTTTAACTGCTCTGAAGGCAGAGGAAATAATTGTTCAATACGCACAAGGGCAACATCATCCCGGCTTAATTCCTCTCGTTCCGCAAGCAGGTCATAGTAGAACTTCCCGGTGCAGAATACCAGTGACTTTACCTTCTCAACTTTGGCGGTTTCATCGTCTATCACTTCCATGAACCGGCCTTCAGTCATTTCTTCAATTCCTGAAACTGCTTTGGGGTGACGCAAAAGACTCTTGGGAGTAAACACGATCAGGGGTTTCCTGAAATTACTCTTCATCTGCCTCCTCAACAAATGAAACATATTTGCAGGGGTAGTAACGTCGGCCACATACATATTATCTCTTGCACAGAGCTGGAGGTAACGTTCCATTCTCGCTGAGGAATGCTCTGCACCCTGACCTTCATATCCATGGGGCAATAGCATTACTAACCCATTTTGCAGCTTCCATTTATCCTCAGCTGCAGAGATATATTGATCTATCATTATCTGAGCCCCATTACTGAAATCCCCGAATTGTGCTTCCCAGATTGTCAGGGTATTAGGACTGGCCATGGCGTACCCATAGTCGAACCCAACAACTGCATATTCTGAAAGAAGGGAATTATAGATCTGAAATAGGCCCTGATCTTTTGAGATATGATTGAGGAGCAAAACCTCTTCTTCACTCTCTTCCACTTTCATAACGGCGTGCCTGTGCGAGAAAGTTCCCCGCTCTACATCCTGTCCGCTCATCCGAACACCAAATCCCTCTTCAAGTAATGAACCGTAGGCAAGTAATTCCCCCATGGCCCAGTCGAGTTTATCAGATTCGAAATACATTTTCTTTCGATCACCCACCAATTTTTCCACCTTCCGCAGGAATTTTTTCCCCTCAGGTAAGCTGGTAATCGTTTTGGCAATGCGGTCGAGTTTTTTTCGATTGTAACTTGTGTCAACTACATCCATCATCTCCCATTCACGCACATTTTCAAACCCGCTCCACTCATCAGCCATAAAGGGAGTGATCTCGGTCTTTTCTTCCTTTCTGGAATCTTCGAGTTCTTCTTCAAGACTCGACTTGTATTCCTGTTCGAGCTTACTCACATAATCCTCATCGATGATCCCTTCAGCTATCAGTTTTTCGGCATAAATATCTCTGGGATTCTTATGCTTGGCGATAGCCTTATATAATTTAGGTTGTGTAAACCTGGGTTCATCTCCTTCGTTATGTCCGTATTTCCGGTACCCCAATAAGTCGAGAAAAACATCGCGTTTAAAACGCATTCGATACTCCAAAGCAAAAAGGGAAGCGTGAACCACACTCTCCACATCGTCAGCATTGACGTGCAGTACAGGGCATAAGGTTACCTTGCCTACGTCCGTACAATAGGTTGAAGACCGGCCATCCAGATAATTAGTGGTAAACCCGATCTGATTATTGACTACTATATGGATCGTTCCATTTGTCCGGTAGCCATCAAGATTGGCCATTTGAACCACCTCGTACGCAATACCCTGGCCTGCTATTGCCGCATCCCCATGAACTACAATTGGCAGCACCTTCGAAAAATCATCAGGGAAATGGGCGTCCTGCTTGGCTCTTGAGATTCCTTCAACCACTGCTCCCACCGTCTCGAGATGAGAAGGGTTAGGTGCAATGTTCATATTGATCTTGTTCCCGTTATCCGAAGAACGGGTAGATGTCCAGCCCAGGTGATACTTCACATCTCCATCAAAGACTTCCTGCTCGTAGTCCTTCCCATCAAACTCACTAAAAATATCTTTCGCCGCCTTTCCGAATATATTGGTAAGCACATTGAGCCGACCTCGGTGTGCCATTCCCATTACAAACTGTTTTACCCCCAGGGTTGATGCTCTTTCAACGATGGCGTCAACCGCCGGAATCAACGATTCGTTTCCTTCGAGAGAAAAGCGTTTCTGGCCCACGTATTTCGTATGCAGGAATCCTTCAAAGGAAACTGCCTGATTTAATTTTTTGAGAATATGTCTTTTCTCCGAAGCATCGAAATTGGCGTGATTATCATTCTTATTGAGCCAGTCCTGTATCCATTTAACTCTTTCAGGGCTTCGGATATACATATATTCTACTCCAATGGCATCACAATAGATTTCCTGCAGGTGGCCAATAATCTTTTTTAAGGTGTTAGAACCAATACCTATGATCTCACCTGCACTAAAAACCGTATCAAGATCGGCTTCCGTAAGGCCAAAATTTTCGATATCAAGTGTCGGGGAGTACTTTCGTCTTTCTCTAACCGGGTTTGTTTTGGTAAATAAATGGCCCCGGCTTCTGTATCCGTCTATCAGGCGTATTACCTGAAATTCTTTCTGCAACGTTTCGGGCATCTCAACCGTCTGACCCGTTGGCAAGACTGCCATGCCGGTTGCCGTATCGACACCTATTTCATCTAATGCGCTTTCCATCCCAAAATCAAAACCCTGGAAGAAAGCACGCCAACTGGGTTCCACACTATCGGGATGCGCGAGATACTTATTGTACATGTCCGCAAAAAAGGACGTGTGGGCAGCATTTAAAAAGGAATATTTATCCATGGACAGGCTAACACTTTCAGTTGTAAAAATTAGTCAAAAATACAATATTTAATACTATCTGTAGGGATGAAGCGTTCTAATATTACTTAATTTAAGCCCATGAACTCTAGCAGCAGGTGGAATATACAAAATCTGTTATTTATCATTCTATTCAGTACTGCGATCCAGGGATGTTTTGCCCAGGGCATGGGCGCTACCGGTTCTTTTTGGAGCCAGCTGCGATACGGAGGGTCTTTTGGCCTGGGATTCGGAAATAATTCAGTAAACATCGTGGCCGCACCAGCAGCAGTTTATCCTGTTTCTGAACAATTTGCTATTGGGAGTAATCTCAGTTTTAACTACGCCAAATTCGGAGACTCCAAATTCACCGCCTATGGGGTGGGAGTTCTGGGGTATTACAATCCTATACCCCGACTGCAGTTTTCATCGGAATTTGAGCAATTAAGGGTCCACAGGAGTTTTGGCTCTGGTTTTCCTGAACTGAGAGAAGACTACTGGTTACCGGTACTTTTTCTTGGAATTGGCTATAATTCAGGTCCTGTTACCTTTGGTTTGCGATACGATGTACTATACGATGAGAACAGAAGCCTTTATGCAGATCCCTGGATGCCGTTTATACGAGTATTTTTTTAATAATCCGCCTATTCACTCCCATAAGAATGTTTGAGCCATACCTTCTGCCATTCCCTGCGGAGTATCAGATAACAGGCCCCCTCTGCCACCTCAACAACATCCGTAGCATCCAGTGATGAAAAAGCTTTTTCGGGAACATCAACGATATAAAGCAGATTTAGATAATCTGAAAAACGTTCCAATAGTAAAAAGTAGATTTTTTCTTTCAGCAACTCCTTTAGGGAGGATGGTGCTATTTCCTCAGGCGGATTGAAATCAATATTGGCAAGGGTGAAATCCTTTTTTAACTGTTTGACCAGCTTTTTATACAAGGCCTTAGATTCTGCAAACTGCAGCAATTCTAAACTATTCTCATACTCCTTTGCCATATCTTACATACGACTCAGGACGCATCATGGATCTCCCGGAAGAAAGAACAGGTAGACTAAGCCCTGATTTTCTTCTCCCAGAGCCATGCTGAGCGCATTGCATCATCGAGAGTTGATTCGGCTTTCCAGCCCAGGGTGCGGTTTGCTCTTGAGGTGTCAGCATAAGCACTGATGACATCACCAGGCCGACGATCTACGATTTTGTAATTCAATTTTACCCCGGAAACCCTTTCAAAACTCTTTATTACTTCAAGTACAGAACTTCCGGTACCTGACCCCACATTAAAGACCTCGTAATTTTTTTCGTTCTTACTTTCGAGCAGGCGTTTTAAAGCCACTACGTGCGCTTTTGCCAGATCGACCACATGTATATAGTCGCGAATGCAAGTGCCATCTTCAGTTGGATAATTATCTCCGAACACCGAGAGTTGTTCGAGCAGACCAATTCCTGTCTGGGTTATAAAAGGAACGAGGTTTTGGGGTACTCCCAATGGTAATTCTCCTATTTCTGCGGAGGGATGAGCCCCAATAGGATTAAAATACCTCAGGGAAATTGCATGTAATTCAGGTATTACTTTACAACTATCCCGAATGATCTCTTCCCCTATTTGCTTGGTATTCCCATAAGGCGATTCGGCAGGCTTTACCGGGGCATTTTCTGTAATGGGCATCTCATCGGCCTGACCGTAAACCGTACAGGAAGAACTAAAAATAAAATGTGCTTTCCCCTTTTGCGAAAGTTGCTGCAGCAGATAGACAAGCGTACTTAGATTGTTTTCATAGTACAATAAGGGATTCTCAACACTTTCACCGACTGCCTTGGAAGCTGCAAAATGTATAACCCCATCAATATCCCTGTGCCTGGAAAAGAAGTCGAGCACCCTGTTCTTATCCCGAAGATCAAATTTTTCAAATTCAGGCTTTTTCCCGGTGATGGCAGTGATCCCATCGAGCACATCTTCGGAGGCATTTGAACAGTTATCCACGATAACCACATCAAAACCTACATTCTGCAATTCGACTACGGTGTGAGAGCCTATGAAACCGAGACCTCCCGTTACTAGTATCCTCATACTGATTTAAATAAAATTCAGGATGGTAGAAGTGATAAACTCAATTTGCTCATCGTCTAATTCTGTGTGCATGGGTAATGAAATAACCTCATTGACCAATTGATTGGTGACGGGAAAATCCTCTTCCCTGTATCGAGAATCTACGTAGGCCTTTTGCCGGTGCAATGGGATGGGATAGTATATCCCAAAGGGAATTCCTTTCTCTGATAAATGAGCTGCCAATGCATCCCTTTTACCATTGGTAATACGCAGGGTGTACTGATGAAATACATGACAATCACAGCTACTGCAAATCATCCCACAGTTATTTACAGTTTTGGGAAGAATTATTGCATCTGTTCCCATAAAAGCCTTATTGTATTTCCTGGCTGCCTCACGTCTTCGTTCACAATAAGAATCTAATCGCGATAATTTTGCTCTTAATACCACTGCCTGAATAGAATCGAGGCGTGAATTGACTCCGATCACATCGTGGTGATAGCGTTCATACATTCCGTGATTTACAATCCCCCTGATAAAATGTGCGAGATCATCATCATCAGTAAAAATAGCTCCTCCATCTCCATAACATCCGAGGTTTTTTGACGGGAAAAAAGAGGTGGCACCTATGTGACCCATTGTTCCCGCCTTCTTTTTACGGCCGTCATTAAAGGTATGAGTGGCCCCAATGGCCTGAGCATTGTCTTCGATTAGGTAAAGCTCATGTTTTTCGGCTATTTCCAAAAGTCGGTCCATAGGAGCACACTGCCCAAAGAGATGGACAGGTACTATGGCCTTTGTTTTTGGAGTAATGGCATTTTCCACTGCTTCAGGGTCAATATTGTAAGTCTCAGGATCAACATCGACAAGAACAGGGGTAAGTCCCAGCAAGGCAATAACCTCAACGGTAGCAGCAAAAGTGAAATCTGCCGTGATTACTTCGTCTCCGGGTTTCAGGCCAAGACCCATCATGGCGATTTGCAAAGCATCGGTACCATTAGCACAGGGAATCACGTGCTTTACACCCAGATAAGCTTCCAATTCCCTCTGAAAGCCGTGAACCTCCGGCCCATTGATAAAAGCAGCCGTATCCATCACTTGTTGAACCCCAATATTTACTTCTTCCTTAATCTCCTGATATTGACCTACCAGGTCAACCATTTGTATTTTTTTCATACCCTGAAACTATGCCCGCAATATTACAAAATTAAGGAACGGGTACCAATGTAATTCCCGAAAGAAGCGTATTTTAGCAACAAACGAACCCCGGGTGTATCTCCTGTACAATCTTCTGATTCTTATTAGCTGGCAGGCACTGAAGATCGTGGCGATCTTCAAACCAAAATTGCGTCTTTTTGTGGCAGGCAGGAAGGGCGTGAATATGCTTTTACAAGAAAGGATCAAACAAGACGATAATTATATTTGGGTACACACAGCTTCTCTTGGGGAATTTGAACAAGGTTTACCTGTTATTAAAGCCCTGAGGAATTCCTATCCGGATCACAGGATTCTTGTCACTTTTTTCTCTCCGTCAGGGTTTGAGGTAAAAAAAAATTCGAAAGAAGCAGATTTGATAACCTACCTGCCTTTTGATTCCAGGCGGAAGGTTAAAAATTTCCTGGAGAGGGTTGAACCTGTATTGGCAATTTTTGTGAAATATGAAATTTGGCCCAACTATCTAAATGAGCTTAAAAGACGTAAAATTCCGACCATTCTGATTTCCGGAATCTTTAATTCTGATCAGATCTATTTTAAGTGGTATGGTAAGTTTATGCGCAACGCGCTGAGCCAGTTCTCCCATTATTTTGTGCAGGATAAAAATTCTGAAACCTTATTAAAAAGTGCCGGCCTGAGCGAGATCTCTGTTTCAGGTGACACCCGTTTTGACAGGGTAAATGAGATCCTGGGAAGAGACAACAGGCTCGACTTCATGGATCAATTTAAAAAAGATCACATTTGCCTGGTGATGGGAAGTACCTGGCCGGAAGATGAAGCGCTCCTTATTCAATGGCTGCCCGATGTACCGGAGAATGTCAGAATAGTAATCGCTCCCCATGATATTAAAAAAGAACATCTGCAGGCTCTTCAGAAATCCCTTCCACAGAATAGTGTTAATTATACAGAAGTCGGGGAGGCCGATCTCTTATCCTGCCAGTTTCTTGTCCTCGACACCATTGGTATACTAACCAAAGTGTATTCCTATGCCGATATTGCCTATGTCGGAGGAGGTTTCGCCACCGGCCTGCATAATACTCTCGAGCCGGCTGTTTTTGGTATTCCTGTCCTTACAGGGCCTAATTTTCATGGTTTTAAAGAAGCCGAGGATATGGTGGAATTCGGCGGTATTTCAGTGATTGAAAACAGGGATTCATTTGCTGATACCCTGCACAATCTGCTTGAAGACGAATCTGCCAGGAAAAGGCAAGGCGCCATAAATGCGGATTATATCACCGCACAAAAAGGGGCTACTGAGAAGATCATTAATTATTTGACTACCCATCTAAAGATTTGACATGTTGAAAAGGAATACTGATGGTGAGCATTTTTTTTCCTTAGATTTACACTAAACCAACCTTTATGGACCGGAAGATTCTGCGTTATTCTATTACGGCCGCCCTGGCCGGATTTCTCTTTGGATTTGACACTGTAGTCATTTCTGGAGCAGAAAAGACATTACAGGTTTTATGGCAGTCCTCCGATAGTTTTCACGGCATTGTTGTAATCGGTATGGCACTGTGGGGAACAGTAGTTGGGGCATTGCTGGGGGGTATCCCCACCAATACTCTGGGCAGGAAAAAAACCCTGATCTGGATTGGAGTTCTCTACACCATTTCAGCCGTCGGATCGGCCTATGCCAATGACCCTTATACTTTCGCCTTTTTCAGATTTATCGGTGGACTGGGCGTGGGGGCATCTACCGTTGCAGCTCCAACCTATATTTCCGAAATCGCACCTGCTAAAGACAGGGGGAAACTAGTAGGCTTATATCAATTCAATATTGTTTTCGGTATTCTGATCGCCTTTTTCTCAAACTACCTTCTCAGTAGTATTGAGAGCAATGCCTGGAGATGGATGGTAGGCGTTGAAGCCATACCTGCCGCAATCTATACAGTGATGGCTATTGGCATTCCAAAGAGCCCCAGATGGCTATTGAGCAAGTCGCGTTATGAAGAAGCCAGGAGTGTATTTGAGAACATCAATCCCAGAGACGATATTGACAAGCTTCTCGAAGACATCAAACTCGAAAGTATAAATACGGTTCCCGGGGAGAATATCTTTATGAAGAAATATCGCTTCCCTCTGTTACTTGCTTTTCTACTGGCCTTTTTTAATCAATTATCAGGAATAAATGCTTTCCTTTATTACGCTCCCCGAATCCTGGAAGAGGCAGGCCTTGGAGCGAGTACGGCCTTGTTGAGCAGCATTGGAATTGGGGTAACCAATATGGTGTTTACCCTTGTTGGAATTTATCTTATAGATCGTATGGGGCGAAAACAGCTGATGTACATAGGTTCGGTGGGATATATTCTGTCGCTAAGCCTGGTGGCTTGTGCATTCTTTTTGGAGTGGGAAGGTCTGGCAGTTGCTTTTTTCCTCTTCGCATTCATCGCTGCCCACGCAATAGGGCAAGGCTCTGTGATCTGGGTATTTATCTCGGAGATATTTCCCAATCACCTCAGAAGTTACGGCCAAAGTTTTGGTTGTTCAGTGCACTGGGTACTGGCTGCGATCATTCCATCTTCCATCCCATTTTTGTTTAGCAGTATCGGACCGGGCGTCGTATTCAGCATCTTTGCTGGCATGATGGTGCTTCAACTTCTGTTTGTCATATTTATTATGCCCGAAACCAAAGGCATTTCCCTGGAAGAACTCAGCAAGAAATTAAGTCGGCAAAAAGAGTGATCCTACTCTTTGTCGAAAATTTTAACCGCACATCTTTAAAATGCAATATGTCGGTGCTTTTTCTTCAAATTGTTAGCTATTAAAAAGATTTTTTACGTCTTTTTTTAGTATATTTCACTAAACCACCGTGATCATGGAAGAACAAATTACCTTTGGTACCAAAATGCTGAATGGCTTTTTAAGCGTAATGGTGGTAGTCCTTGTCGGGATTTTGGCCGCCGTTGTCATTTGTTTGATCCTGGCTGCATTTGGCTTCTTTTCCTAGGATAACTAACTCAACGACTTCTTTCTTTTCTAATCAACACAGAATTCTGATCTAACACCCTTATTGAGGTTTTTCTACAATAAAAAACCCCCTAAAATGGGGGGTTTTAATTACGTACAGGTGGGGAGACCCGAACTCCCAAGCCTCGCGGCATCACGACATGGCGTGACGTGTCTCCCAATTCCACCACACCTTCATTTAAAGGGGGCAGCAATGATTTATATGGACATAAAATCGCCTGATTTCCTAAGAAAGTTCTAAAGAGAGAGAAACTGGATTTTTGAATTGGTCGTAACTTCTCCTTAAACATGATGAAATAAAAACATCAGCGTTTATCCGGCTTCTTGCTGAAAGGATAGAAAATTTCATTCGAAGAAAAAACGGAAATACGTATCTTTCTTTAAGTTAAAGCCCTGAACGTATTCCAAAGGCGAAATGAATAGTAAGCTGATTCAAATTTGCATTTTTCTCTATTGTTGCTTTGCGGTAGCCTCCATATCTGCTCAGAACCAGGTGAGTTTTGGTCAGCTATCAATTAAAGATGGCCTTTCACAAAATTGCGGCATAGCCATGGCCCAGGACAGTACGGGTTATTTATGGATTGCCACACAAGATGGGCTTAACAAGTACGATGGTAATGATTTTACCGTCTATCCTTTTATTTTTGATGATATAACCAGGCCCAGTTATAGTCATTTAGGCAAAGTATATGTGGATCGACAGAACCAGGTATGGTGTATTCCCTCCACCAGAATATTAAACAAGTTAAATACTGAAACTGACCAATTTACACCCCTGTCAATTACAACCGATGCCAATGTAATCTTTCAGGATAATTTAATGAACTACTGGATTGGCACGTATTCAAGCGGACTCTTGTTCGTAAAAATGAACGACACTATATCCGAATCAAAAGACATTGGTAACATCAAAGAAACTATATATGCGCTCAGTCAGGCAGGCGAGTCATTATTAGCGGCAACTGAGGACGCTGTTTTGTCGATTGATCTGCAAAACCGTCAGATTACCGATACGCTGAACGCCACATTGCAAGATGGTTTAATTGAGAAGAATTTTAGCTCCATAGCGGTAGAAACCGGTGGCAGACAGTGGTTTGGAACCTTTGGAGGAGGTCTTTACTTTCGAAACGGTCAGGAGAAATTTCTAAGCCATACAGTACAATTACCTTTGAGTTTGCCCCTTCCTGTTGACCTTAACATTCTTTCATTGTTGGTTGACTCAAAAAATCGCCTTTGGATCGGTACCTATGGGAAAGGCCTGTATCTCATAGATCTTAAGACTTATGAAACCAGTCATTTTATGGCTGATAAGTATAATCCAAAAGCAATCCACTACAATGATATCCTGGATATTTACGAAGACTATACGGGTACAATTTGGTTTGGTACGGATGGGGCCGGACTGAGCTATTATGATGAATACCTGGTAAAATTCAATTCGATTACCAATTATCAGGTGCCCCAAAACATAAATGTGGACGTGGTCCGGGCTATTACCACGGATGCCGACGCATCTGTTTGGATAGGTACCTCGGGCAAAGGTCTAATGCAATACATACCAGATTCCAACAGTTGGGTGAAATATTCTACCCTGGGTCCGCCCAATAAGCGTTTGCTTTCAGACAGAATTATGAGTTTGTATGCCGATTGGGAAGGGGAGCTATGGATTGGAACTCAGGGTGGTGGACTTTCTATTCTTGACAACAAGGGGGGCATAAAAAATTATCTTGACACAACAGATTCGGAACTGGAGGCAATAACCATATGGGATATTTTTGAAGACAGTCAAAATCGAAATTGGCTGGCTACGCGCGAAAACGGACTTATAAGGTTTAATAAAAATAAAGGGAAGATAAGAGCCTACAATGAGCACAATGCCACTGAAATTTTAAACGTCAATAATAATATTCGGGTGATCACAGAAGATGCTCAGGGCAACCTTTGGTTGGGTACTGATTCCGATGGACTAATACACCTCAATCTGACGGAAAATAAAAGCACTTCATATAAATTCCTGAAAGATAAAAATACGTTGTCGAATAATATGATCAAGTCATTGTACTATTCTAAGGAAGACAATATACTCTGGATTGGCACTTATGGTGGTGGCCTCAACGCTTATGATATTGATAAGAATCAGTTTTATACCTATACTGAAAAAGATGGCCTTGCCAATAACGTAGTTTATGCAGTGCTGCCTGATGGGCAGGGGAATCTATGGTTAAGCTCCAACAGTGGCATAACCAAATTCAAGCCGGGAAAGTCTTTTACCAGCCCCCCGGTTATCACCAATTACAACAATTATGAAGGTTTGGCCACGGAGTTCAATACCGGGGCTTATCACCTGGATGAGCGAGGCTATCTGTACTTTGGAGGTTTGGAAGGGTATTACTGGTTTAAACCCTCGGACATCAAAGATAATAACCAACTGCCCAAAACGGCAATCACCGGGATGCAGGTGTCCGACAATGACTATCAGATGAGGTCAAATATGACGCTGCGCCATAACCAAAACACCTTTTCATTCACTTTTTCAAGTCTGCAGTTTTCGTTACCAGAGAAAAACCAATATCGGTATCGCTTAAAGAATTATGATGATGAATGGATTGAGGCAGGCAATTCCAATTTTGCGCGCTATTCCCGCCTGTCACCCGGGGATTATGAGTTTCAGGTAGTATCGAGTAATTACGATGGCGTTTGGAACCCCAAGCCGGCCACTTTTGCTTTTACCATTGCCCAGCCCTGGTATTTTACCACCTTCGCCAGGGTACTGTACCTGCTTTTGATTTTGCTGGGAATTTATGGAGTATACAGTTATTTAAAATGGCGTTGGCGGATGAAGTTAAACCTGCAGTTAAAAGAAGAAGAGGCCCTTCGGCTTATGCGCCTTGATAGTTTTAAATCAAAACTTTACGCAGATATTTCTCATGAGTTTAGGACACCTCTTACCCTGATATCGGGACCCATAGATGCCAAACTGGGAGAGGGTGGCCTCACAGATGCAGATTATGCCAACTTCTCCATGATAAAGCGCAACACCAATCGCCTTATGGCTTTGGTTGATCAACTCTTGCATTCGGCAAAATTGGAGAAAGGGAAATTAAACCTGAAGGTGTCTGAGGGGGAATTAAGCCTTTTTCTAGGAATGTTGGCCACTTCTTTTCAATATCGGTCAGAGCAGAAAAAGATTGATTATACAATAGACATTGAACAGCTGGGTAAATCCTGGTATGATGAAGACGCCATTGAAAAAATTGTTACCAACCTACTCACTAACGCTTTTAAATACTGTCCGGATGGGGGCCGGGTTTATTTTGGTGTTAAGAGAAACGGAGACCAGGTACATTTGAGTGTTAAAAACAGTGTTGAAAATTTTACAGAACAAAACCTCGACAGGATGTTCAACAGGTTTTATCAACTGGACGAGTATGCAGATGGAATTGGCGTGGGGCTATCACTGGTTAAGGAATTGGTGAAATTGTATAAAGGTGAGGTCACCGTAAATTTGGATGGGGCCTCAGTCATCCATTTTCAGGTGCAATTGCCTATTTCCCGGCACAGTTTTAAAGACAATCAGATCGTAGATAACTATCAAAAAGTACAAAAAGCAGTTGTTTCGAGTATCTCGGACACCATTGATATTCATCCCGATGAGCGGGGAAATGAGCCGGTAAAAAGTGAACTGCCATTAGTGTTGCTGGTTGAAGATCAGGATGAAGTTCGGCAGTTTTTAGCATCGGCCTGGAAACCCAAGTATCAGATTTTTGAAGCTGAAAATGGCAAAACCGGGATTAAAAAAGCATTGGAAATTGTTCCAGACCTGATCATATCAGACGTACGGATGCCACTGGCAAACGGTATTGAACTTTGCAATGTACTTAAAGCCGATGAACGTACCAGTCATATCCCCATCATTTTATTGACTGGAAATGCCGGAGAGGAAGAAGAGCTAAAGGGGCTGCAATCCGGGGCCGATGATTTTGTGACCAAGCCATTTAAACTTCCCTTACTTGAGAGGCGAGTGCAGAACCTGATAGAGAGTCGCCGTGCCCTGCGCAGCCGCTACAGCCAGGAGATAATTTTAAAGGCTAAGGAAATTGCCATAACCCCAACCGATGAAGTTTTTTTAAATAGGGTACAAAAGGTTTTAGACGAGCAATTATCCGATGCTACATTCAATGCCAAAATGTTTGCCTCGGCTGTAGGGATGAGTCGTATGCAACTGCACCGAAAATTAACAGCGATCACGGGTTTGTCTACCACAGAGTTTATCCGTTCACAGCGATTGAAACAGGCCGCCCATATTCTAAAAACCTCCGATGCCACAATTAATGAAGTCGCCTATACGGTTGGTTTCAACACTCCTTCTTATTTTATCAAATGCTTTAGGAAAACCTATAAGAAAACGCCGGCTGAATTTCTACAGGAGATCAATTAAAAGGACTTATTTGCTTGCACCACTACTCCCGGATTTACATTAAAAAGACGCTTGCCACCAATGTTACATTTCTTGCACACGCTGTTACATATGTGTTATCCATAATGTGACTATTGGCTTACTTTCATCGTGGACTAAAAACTAATTGAAAATGCTAACCTCCGAGAACAACAAAAATCTGTCTATCGAAAGAAAAAATTACCCCGGCTCAAAATACTTTTTTGAAAAGTTAAACTACATCTCACTGTTATTGTGGTCTACGGCTATTTTATCATTGCTTAATGTTATTTATTTACTGCTGTTCAGATATGCCCTATAAACGTCAATAATCACAAATAAGTTTTAGTTGATATATGAGCAAACCACAGCTTTTGATAACGGTTTTTTTTTGGGTATTTGGCTCGGGCCTAAGATAGGGACAAAGCATAAGCACTAGGGGTTGAAGAGCGATGATCATCATCGCTGAAATCTCGAATACAATGAGCAGCGCAGAGCTGGCCAGCGAGATTCATGATCATTTGGAGCTGGCCAAACTGGCTTGGTAATATCCATTCAAAATTCGGTATGCAAAATCAGGATATTGATTTAGTTGCAAAGCAACTTGGACATGACAGCTCGTTTAAACCATTTTTGATTTTTGAAGCCATACCAAAACCATACAATTTATAATTAAAAACCTACGGATCGTCCGGTGGTTTTAACTGTACAGGTGGGGAGACTCCGTGAAGGACTAAGCCTTCACGATAAACTTCTCGTCTCCTTTAATCTGGAATAATCTTAATAATAAACCCCCTAATAATGGGGGTTTTATTTATGTACAGGTGGGGAGACTCGAACTCCCAAGCCTCGCGGCACTAGTTCCTGATACTAGCGTGTCTACCAATTCCACCACACCTGCTTAGAGGGCAGCAAAGATACAAAACACTTGTGATTGAGTAAAACAAATATGTCAGTTGAAAACAGGTCTACATAAATATGTTGTTTTTGGCAAACAACATATCATGCCTCTATATTAAATTCTCAAATCACTTTAAAACTTATTTTCACAAGCCAAAGTAACGTAACCTAAGTTACTCCCAATATACATGACCCGGCTTAACTTTAAGCTGTATTTGAGGTTGCCCATATGCTAGAACAGGTAGCCCTTAATATTACCTCTAAAATCAAATGGCAAGGATTTTCAGCATTGTATTTCTCTCCTTTACTGCTTTAGCCCTTGCCCAGGAACACGGTGAAACTAAAGAAGTGAGCAGTCTCAAGGAAATATTCAAAGAATCAGAAGTTGAGGGACATATCCGAAACTTCTTTATGACCACGGTAAATGAAGATGAATTAAAAGATTACTACACCAATGCCCTTGGTGGGGCTATAGCTTTTAAAACCCGGGAGTTTAAAGGTTTTGAAGTAGGTGTAAAAGGAATTTTTACCTACAAGGCCTTTTCGGCCGACCTCAACGAACCGGATATAACTACCGGAAATATCTCCAAGTGGGAGCACGAATTATACGATATCAATGATCTCGATAACTTTAACGATCTCGATCGCTTAGAAGAATTATACCTGAAATACAATTTTAATAAAGGCTATGCTACTTATGGCAAACTCGCCATCGAAGAAACTCCTTTGGTAAATGAAAGTGATGGAAGAATGAAACCTTTCGCCTTTAATGGATTATGGTTCCAAATCAATCGAAATAAACACAATTTAAATTTCAGCTGGTTAAACAGGGTTTCTCCAAGAAGTACTGTAGAGTGGTACGACTTTAATGAGGCTATCGGCTTAGTTAACAATGGATTTCAACCTAATGGAACAGTAGCCGATTATAGGGGAAAGACAGAATCTAATGGAATTGGAATTTTTCAATACGAAACCCAGCTAAAAGATATAGATCTGAGGGCAAATCATTGGTACCTGCATAACATCCATCATACCAGTATGGTTGAGGTTGACGTGCATAAAAACAATTGGTTGCTCGGTTTGCAATATGCACTGCAATTCCCACATAATTACCAGAAGGAGCTGGCCTATGAGGAACGATTTATACAACCTGAAGAAAACGGACAGGTATTAAGTGGGAAGCTGTCCTATAATCCCGAACATTGGCAGCTGGGTATTGCTTTTACCCGGGCCTTCAACAGCGGACGTTTCCTCTTCCCCAAAGAATTGGGGAGGGATCATTTCTATACTTCGATCCCCAGGTCGAGGCTGGAAGGACTTGGTGATGCACAGATATTTACTTTGATGGGGAATTATGACTTTAATGTAAAAGGGTTAAAACTAAGCATTGAGTTTACCGAAGTCCTCGGACCGGGTATAGGAGAGTACGAATTCAACAAGTACAATATTGATGAGTATTATCAAATCAACGGCCGACTGCATTACGCCCTGAGTGGATTTTTTGAAGGCCTGCATTTTGACCTGCTGTATATCTACAAGGAAAATCATAACAATTCAGATCCCCAGAACATTTTTAACACGAGTAATTTCCATCAGATTAGTTTTGTTACCAATTACCTTTTCTGACAGCCTACTGAATTTCAGTTTGATATGAAAACATATCATCTGCCTCCTTGAAATTTAACAATTTGTTAAACGCTGAAAAAAAGCAAACCAGGGGTAGATTACAGCTAATAGGCTTATTTTTAGTTCTAAAAAAAAAGCTATGAAACAGATATCAGTATTATCCCTTCTCTTGTTTATTATCAATATCAGCTGGGCTCAGGAAAACGCATTAAAGATTACCAATTCAGTTTCCGGCAAAGAAATTATCATTAAGGAAAACAAAAGGATTAAAATTAAGACTACCGAAGGAAAAAAGATCTCAGGTCGTTTTACAAGGAGCGACAACAAAAGTATTTTTCTCAAGGGAGAAGAAATTGTATTGCAGGATATTCTGGAAATAAAAAGGAATCCACTTTTGCTCTCCATTTTTAGCAGTGGTTTTTTTATCTATGTGGGAGCAATAACAGCAGGGTTTGGAGTTATCATCGGTGCTCTAATCGATTCCACGGCATTCTGGCTAACCATCCCAGGAGCGGCGATGATTTATACCGGAATAAAATCTCCAAATTTTCTCAGGAAGTTTAAAAGAGATAAGAACTGGACATTCGAATGGATTGCTATCCCCCCGGCATCCTGATTTTATTATACAACCAAGGAAAATAAATTTGGTTTCTCAAAAGCTTTAAAACTGTACAGGCGGAGAGACTCCGTGAAGGACTATGCCTTCACCATATACTTCTCGCTCCCCGCCATTATGAGACTTCCTTATACTAAAAAACCCCCGAAGATCGGGGGTTTTCAAATGTACAGGCGGAGTCCCGATAGTTATCGGGACGAACTCTCACACCTTTCGGCACTAGATCTTAACTTTTTTATTTAAAGTTATTAAAACAATACAAAATAGTTTAAACTATTGTTTTCAAATTGTTATAATTATATTTATCCCTAAATGGATTTTAAGACATTTTAATTGATTCTTAAAATCTTTGCGAATGGGCAGTTGGACATATAACAAAAAAAGAGTGTCGAAAATGTGGTTCTCATTTGGCTAGTGCTAAAATTCACATGATAGAATCTAAGTAAAAAAAGTATCCTTTGCTATTAATAGCTTAATTTTTGTTTTTTCATAGCACGACGATAGTTCATTGCCACGGTATCAAATTTCAAATGGAGTTCTTCGGTGAAATCAAACGGCACTTGCTCAGGTCGTTGTGACTCAACAATACGCTTGTCTTGATCAAAGATTACTTGTTCAAATTCCTGTAAAATGGTATCCTGGTCATCATGGTCATAATTACGCCCGATAATGCAAAAGCCGCGACACTTGTTCTGTGAGATCGGTTGCGAGGTAAAGAAGTAGACCATACCCTTTTCTCCGCCCCATCCTAACCGAAGAACAATGGTGTATGGCAAGTGAAGTTCATATCTACTTCGTCGTTCAGGTTTTACAACATCCTCGTTGGCGAAAATTGGAAAGTCATCGCTATTGGTGGCTTCTGGTCTTTCTATGGAATAATGGAGAACAGCGTTTTTAACAGTCACTTTGCAATCTGGCACTTTGGGCCTTTCAGGATCTCCCAAGAGACCTGGATGTACCCATGGAAAATGTCCAAAATCCGTAAAATTCTCCACCTGTCTAGAACTGTCACATTTCCAATCGAAAGGTCCAGTATTAACTAGTTTCCAATCATTGTTCTCAAATTCGGAAATTTCGGGAAGGTCATAAACAGGCTCTTTTAGTGCAACCCAGATCAAACCGAATATTTCTTTACAATGATATGTAGGTGTTTTTGCCTTGCTTGGTATTTCAGCTTCCGGTGCTTGCGGAATCTTTACACAGTTACCTTTTTTGTCGAATTGCCAAGCGTGATAGGGACAAACCAAGCAATCGTCCTTTATCCATCCTAAGGACAAAGCAGTTCCCCTATGAATACAGACATCACGCATGGCATGTACTTCGCCATCGGAGGTTCGCCAAACCACGATGGCCTTGTCCAAAAGAAAAGTACCAAAAGGTTCGTTTGCTTTTATCTCATTGCTGTATCCAACCGGATGCCAGCACGCCATTAATTTTTCAGGAAATACATTTGAGGTATTACTCATGGTCTATTAAATTACATTAACAAGTGTTCATGTAAATATATATGATTGATCGTAATCCACAAACTTTTACTTCTTTTGTAATGGATGAAATGAATTTGGACAAATGAAAAAAAGCACCAAGAAAGTACGGTTTTTGGGTGTTGTACTAGAACTTATTCATAAGAAGGGTTTTATGGCCACTACCATGCGCGATATTGCGCAAGAGTTAAATTTTGAAGTTGCCAATGTGTACAACTATATTGATTCTAAGCAAGCTTTGTTAGAGGAGTATCTTTTTGACATACAAGATGAGTTTCACAGTGCGATCGACCCCATTATGGGTTCTAGCCTTACTGCGACGGAGAAATTAAGCCTGGTTATTTCATCATATATTCAAATAACTACTAAGCGCCCCTATGAGCAAGCCTTATTGGTAAACGAATGGCGTAATTTAAAAGAACCCAAACTTCAAGAATTTGTTAAGCGAAGAAAAGTGTATGAAAATAAGTTGCAGGGTATTATTGCAGATGGAGTTGAGCAAGGTGAGTTCAGACCCCTTGATATTGAAATAGCAACACAAACGATTTTAGCTTCATTGCGTTGGCTACACATGAGGTATCTCGATACAGAAGTAAAGCTTAACCCTGTTAAAATCGATAAGCAGTTGACTGATTTTATTCTCTTGGCGGTGGCTAATACTACAATTTGAGAAGAGAAAGACGATATCTCAAAAAGGGACCGTTTCAAGGACTGCCCAAATTGCCGTAATCGATACCGCTTCTTACTCAGAAACTTCAAGAAGCTTTCCGCGCTACAATCAAAAATTATTAGTGATCTTTGAACACTTAATTTGACGAGTTCTTTAAATGACAACAGCCGAAGCGAAACTCAAAGAACGTGTAAAGGAATTGACCTGTTTGTATCAAGTCTCTTCCATAATCGTGAATTCGGATTATGACCAATTGGAGACTTCCCTTGAAGCCATTGTATACTGCCTGAAAAGAGCGTGGCGATTTGAGGAGGCAACTGAAGTTCTTCTATCGGTCGGCGGCTACAAAGTGAAGACTAACGACTTTCGTCATGATATGGTAAACATTAAGTCCGATATTAAGGTTTTCAATAAAGTCGAGGGGCAAATAATCGTAGGCTATCCATCAGAAAAATATGCCCTTTCCGATTTTTTGGACGAAGAACAGACTTTGCTTGATAATGTAAGTCTGGCTGTAGGAAACCTCTTAGAACGCAAACAAATTCGTGATAGCGAAGCGGCCACTACAAGACAAATGGAAAGGGCGGACCGATTGCACATACTCGGTGAAATCACGGCGGGTATCGCTCACGAACTGAATACACCTTTGGCGAATATTCTAGGTTTTGCAGAATTATTAAAAGATAAAGTTAAAAACAATGAAAATAGGCGTGACCTTGAAAAAATAATGGACAACGCTATCTTCAGTCGTGAAATCGTAAAAAAACTATTGTTCTTTGCCTGTGAAATGCCGCAGGAAATGGGTACAGTACATCTGAACCCTATGGTAGATAATGTATTGAAATTGTTAGGGCCATCGTTACAGGGCAAAAAAATCAAGTTGACCAAATCGTTCGACAACGAAAATATCGAGCTAAAGGCCGATACCGTGCAGTTGACCCAAGTGCTCTTCAATCTGATTATGAACGCGATCTATTATTCCCCCGTGGGTGGACAGATTGATGTGAAGATCGTGGAAGAAAAAAAGAAAATCAGTATCCGCATTGCGGACCAGGGTAAGGGTATAGACACTAAAAATGAAGACAAGATCTTCGAACCTTTTTTCACTACTAAACCAACGGGCGATGGTTCCGGATTAGGGCTAAGTGTGGTACATGGTATTATAAGTAGCCACAAGGGTTTGATCTCGCATAGACCAAATACTCCAAAAGGAACTATTTTTACGGTCGATTTTCCTAAATTGTAATCATGGCCTTTCGGAAAGAAAACATTCTACTCGTAGATGACGATATCGATATTCTCGAACTTTTGCAGAGACATTTGCAGTCGATGGATTATCACACGTATAAGGCTGTCTCGGTCAAAGAGGCACTATACATACTCAAGGATACGTTTATAGATTTGCTGATTACCGACATCCAAATGCCACATGTCGATGGGCTACAGTTGCTGAAATTCGCGAACGAAAATTATCCCGAGATACCCAAACTTGTGGTTACGGGGTATCCTTCGGTCGATGGGGCTTTGGAAGTCATCAAATCGGGAGCAATCGATTACTTGACCAAGCCATTTACCAAGGAAGAACTGAAAAAAGCCGTCGAAAAAGCTTTTGAACAAGGGGCAAATTCGAAAGATTCGAAACGTAAAATCGCAGGCACTAAAGCACATATCTACGCCGATTTGATCGGGGAATCAGAGGCCTTCCTGAAAGTTACTGATATCATCGACAGGGTAAAAGACAACAAGGCCACGGTTTTGATAAAAGGCGAGAGCGGTACGGGAAAGGAACTGGTAGCGCGCGCCATTCATTATTCTGGGAAGTTTTCCCGAGCACCGTTTATTGCAGTCAATTGCGGTGCCATTCCAGAAAACCTTCAAGAAGCAGAACTTTTCGGCTATATGAAAGGTGCTTTTACAGGTGCCAATGAAAATCGCAAAGGCTTCTTTCAGGCTGCTCAGGGCGGAACACTTTTTTTGGACGAGATAGGAAACGCGTCATTGGGAGTGCAGACAAAGTTGTTGCGCGCCCTACAAGAAAAGGAAATAACAAAAGTCGGTTCCCAAAGTGCCGAAAAGGTCGATATCCGAATTATCGCCGCCACCAATGCCGACCTTTACGAAGAAATTAAAAACAAAGACTTTAGGGAAGACCTTTATTATCGCCTGACCGTTGTAGAAATCGATGTACCGCCGTTACGGGAACGTAAATCCGATATTCCTTTATTGGTCGAGAAGTTCTTGCGAAAATATGGCGTTGAATATAAAGACCGCCTACTTCGTATCTCGCCGGAAGCCTTACAAGTTTTGGAACGTTACCATTGGCCTGGCAATATCCGGGAACTGGAAAATAACATACAACGGGCGGTTATAATGTCTGATGGAGCAATCGACATTGGCAATCTTCCCGAATATCTAAAATACCAAATCGACTTTCCCGATACTGACTTCGTTCCCCTTAGAGAAATGGAAAAGGAATATGTACAAAGGGTATTGATCCACACCCAAGGCAACAAGACCAAAGCGGCTGAAATACTTCAGATTGACCGAAAGACGTTACGGGATAAATTGAAGTGATCCATTGATTAGAAATTCCCCGTCTGGGGAAATTTTCCCCGCTTCCATATTAATGCATTAATTTTATATCACTCTCTATTAACTGATATTCAAATAGTTATAAAATTTGGCATGTCCATTCAATTTATGGGCATGCCATTTGCCTTTTATGGTATGAACTGAAAATAAAGATTTATGCTGTTGATTATCCCATCCATACAAATGGCTAAAAGGCGAGTTAAAAAGAAATGTAATCAACAAAATCTTGAAGCGCAACGAATGGAAGAAAAACGACATGTACAAAAAAAAGAAAATGAAATACGGTAGTCTGGTATTTGGAAAGGAAAATTTTGTGATGGTTAAATACTATCAAGAAACCAACGAGATATGGGAGGACTATGCCCATAAAAATACATTGGCCATCCTAGCGAAAAATATGTCGAACGCAATGGTTTTTGATTCCGATGAAGTGCCGAACGACATTGTTCAAATTTATACAGAGGTCAGTGTGAGTTCTAAGTCAGGATGGGTAGAAACATTTTGTATGGTACCACCTTACGAAGAGAATTGCAAAAAAAACAGAATCTCGGTCATCAGTACACTAGGCGCATCGCTTATCGGGCTTTCCGAAGGCGATACATTACAATATGGCCTGCCAGGAAACATCATGAGCCTAAAAATCAAAAAAGCTTTACAAAGTAAAAAAGCTATAGAATTAGAAATACCAAAAGAGTCTCTCGATAAGATTATATCGAATTGTGAAGAAAATAAATTAACTCTAAATAAATAATTATGATCAAATATGCAATTGCTCTGGTATTCTCAGTAAGTGTCCTAAATGCCCAAGATAGTGTTCATTTAGCCTCAACTGATGTGGAAGTGGGGGACGTCTTTGAAATTGGACAGCCCGAAACGAATAAGTACAAACACATTAAATTTCCTAGAGCGAATTTCATCATAAAGCGTGGCGGAATCGCGAATTACAAGCGAGCGGAAGGGCAAAAAGTGATCGTAACTGCCATAAAGGAAAAAAAAGATGGTACGACCTTAGTAAAGATCAAGCGCACCGATGGCAACCGATTTTTTGGAAGCCACACGGTAGTATCGGTGGACTTTAAAGAAGCTTTGGAGTCCGGCGAACTGGAAACCCTTTAAGAATTTGGTTGGTTGCCTGCCTGCTGCAGGCAGGGTTGATGGAACCCACCTGATCTCGGAGCGTTTGTTTAACACGAATAAAGGGTAATGATCAGGTGGGTTTAATAATCCCAAGGACCAATCTAAAATTAAAAAATAATTAATCGAATCAAAAAAATATAAATCTTGTTTACAAAACTTGCAACACGACAAAAAATACAGATAGGTCTGATATTGGCCATGGCATTTGTTTTGATCCTGGGTTCAAATAGGTTAGACCAAAGACATTTCTCGACCATTCAAACTACCGTAACTTCGGTCTATAATGATCGTGTAGTAGTTCAGGACTACATCTACCAATTGAGCACAATTTTCCATAATAAAGAATTGGAGTTGGTTAAAAATGACATTCCCGACACATCCCAAAATGAAAAAGCAGGGCAGCTTCTTATCGATTTCGGGAATACGGAGCTGACCATCGATGAACAAAAATACCTAAATACACTAAATGGTCAATTTGGAAAGCTGCAAGATCTTGAAAACAAAATTGCCAACCCCTCAAATAATATAGAGGCCGATTTGGGCATCATTGCCAGAAAAACGCTTGACGAAATACAACTAAGTCTGGACGCTCTTGCCCAAATACAGCTATCGGAGAGTTTACTACTAACGAAACTTTCACAAAAGTCGCTCGGAATGAACATCATGCTGTCAAAACTAGAAGTTGTTATTATGATAATCATCGGTATTGTGATGTTGGCTTTGATCTTTTATCCGGTCAGAACCTCACAAAAGTCTCCCAATAAAAACAAAAGCACTTTACAATCTATAAAATAGTGTTGCCATGAAAAATTACAAACGCAGTATTTGTTCCACTTGTAGGCATGTGCCCTATTGTTCGTTGACCTCTGATATGAGCAACATAAGCTCATGTAGCGAATATGTACACCGCTTGGACGAGGACTACACGCAGATAACAAATGAACCAATAGAAATGTTCGGTGCCTACGGTAACGAATATGACCAAAAAAAACTTGAATTAAACTAAAACCGATGATAGCAAATACAGTAAAAAAGAAAAGAATTTTGAAACAGGGAATGTTGGACAACGTCATGCGCCAATTCGACCATGCAGCCGATATTATTGACCTCAATCCTAACATCCGCAAAATACTGGAAGTGACCAATAATGAAATCGTGGTCCATTTTCCGGTGCGTATGGACAATGGCGAAGTAGAAGTTTTTACAGGCTACCGCGTTCAGCATAACAATGCATTGGGTCCCTACAAAGGAGGATTGCGCTATCACGCGACCGTTGATATCGATGCCGCAAGAGCATTGGCGATGTGGATGACGTGGAAAACATCATTGGCGGGGTTGCCGTACGGAGGTGCAAAGGGAGGAATACAGTTAGATCCAAAAAAATATTCTAAGAATGAACTCGAACGGATTACACGTCGATTCACTTACGCCCTGGGCGATAACATCGGTCCAGAATTGGATATTCCCGCTCCAGATGTAAACACCAATGCACAAACCATGGCGTGGATATTAGACACGTATATGTCCACGAAACCGCCTGCCGAACGCTCTACGAACATGCATGTGGTTACCGGCAAACCCATTGGTGCTGGAGGTTCCGAAGGACGTGACAGGGCAACTGGATATGGGGTTTTCTTGACGATCAAATTTTGGGCAGAACAAAAGAACATCGATCTAAAGGACAAAAAGTTTATTGTTCAGGGCTTTGGAAATGTGGGTTACTGGACATCACATTTTTTGGAAAAAGAAGGTGCGATTTTGATGTCTGTTCAAGATGCTTCCGGAACCATTTTCAATGAAAACGGTATTTTGGCGGACGATCTTTTGGTCTATTCCGATGCGAACAATCGAAGTATTTACGGCTTTGCCGATGCCAAACCAATAGGTAGCGCCGAATTTTTCGGACTGGATTGCGATATCATTGTTCCAGCCGCTTTGGGCAACCAGATTACCTCCCAAAATGCCAAAAAGATAAAGGCCTATCTGATTGCTGAAGGGGCCAACGGGCCTACAGATGTTGAGGCAGAGGAAATCCTATTGAAAAAAGGCATTGATATCATCCCGGATATCCTTTGCAATTCCGGGGGGGTCATCGGCAGCTATTTTGAATGGCTTCAGAACCGCAACGGAGAAATCTGGCAATTAGACGAGGTCATGGCCAAACTGGAAAAGAAATTAAGAGAATCCTTTTCTAAAGTTATGGAAACTGCAGATAACAGAAAAGTGGATATGCGTAGCGCTGCCTTTATCATTGCCATCGAACGCCTTGAAGAGGCTTATGTTCAACGGGGGATATTCCCATAATATTAAGATAATGAAACACGGAAATTTGTTCATAGAAAAAAAGGAGTACGTATTGCTGAAACGCCTTATGAACCTTTCGGGATATTATAAAGACGATATCCTACGCGACTCGGTCAAAAAACTCGTGAGCGAATTGGAATCGGCTAAAATATGTGACGAGCATGATATGCCCGAGGATGTTATCCGCTTCAACAGCACCATAACGATCGCCTCCCAAAACGGGTGGCACAGAACATTCAAATTGGTCATGCCCAATGATAGCGATGTGAAAAATGATAAGGTATCAATCCTGACCCCAATGGGAGCGGCAGTCATGGGCTACGCTGAGGGAGATTCCATTACATGGCAATTTCCTTCTGGTGAGCAAAATTTAACCATTGAAAAGGTAGAACAAGAAAACAAATATATTAACGTGAATATGGTATTATGAATGTAACAAAATTATTTTACAACCATGAGCCAGATAGTAGGATCATGATGAAGAAGGATAAGGTAGAAGTTGGTAATTGGACAGACGATCTGGAATATATGAACGAAGAATTGGAATATCTGTTGGATATAGAAGACCAGATGTTGAACAATGCCGTGCTGTATCAAGAACTGCAGACCCTGAGAAGGGAGAACACCCTGAATTTAAGAACCTTATACCGCTATGAGGGTGCTATGCGCGACGCCATTGAATGCGATACCGTAGCATGTGATGCCTTCTATCTGAGCAAGCATGAAAGGAACCGCAATCTGTACTTAGAACATAAAAAAAAATTTAGGGACGTAAAATCAAAAGTGTTATCCACCATTTTGTTGGAATCGAAACGATAATTTAAAAGTAAAAAGTCATGGGGAAAAAACTATTATTACCTACCGATTTTTCGAAACATTCATGGAACGCCATCCAGTACACAAGAAAATTATATGAAAATGAGAATTGCAATTTTTATATACTAAATGCTTATTCTGAAGAGTCTCACGGACTTGATAGTCTCAAACGGTTGGATCCCGACGACGCCTTCAATAATATAGTAGCCAATCGGTCGCAGAAAGAGCTTGGGGAAATTATGATGCGATTGATGTCGGAGAACGAAAATTCCTTACATAAATTCCATGTGCTGTCCCGTTCCGAGTTGTTCCTAGATGCTGTAAAAACAATTGTCGATGAACTCCAAATCGATTTGATTATCATGGGGGCGAAAGGCATGACCAAGGAACGGGAGGGTAAATATGGCAAGAACGCATTGGCTGTTATCGAAAATATCAGAAAATGTCCGGTTTTGCTGGTTCCCGCAGAGACAATGTTCGACCATCCGAAGGAAATCGTTTTGGCCACCAATTTTAATTCGGAATACAATATTTCGGGGCTAAAACATTTGGCCGAAATCGCCAAGATCAGCAATGCGCGAATACAAGTGCTGAGTTTAGAGGATAACGACTCCCTGACCGCTAAACAAAAAGAGAACAAAATGCTGTTGCGAAAATATATAAAGGACGTTGACCATAGTTACAACGTACTGCACAACGTAAAGATGGCCGATGCGCTAAGCTGTTTTGTAGAGATTAGGCATAGTAATATGATCAGTTATATCGACAAGAAACCATCCTTCTGGGAAAAATTGGGCTTTGGAAAACCTACTCTCTGTAAATTGGGATATTATAAAAATGTGCCTGTTTTGGCATTGCACGGGTAAAAAGAAGAAACATCACTATTAATTAAAGAAGTTATATGATCCGATTAATTTGGCTTTTCTCTTTCCTATCTCTGACTGCCTCCTGTGGAGGATTAGAAGATCAAAATGAACCGCACCATGAAAATTTCGAAAAACGAACCGTTGAGTTGAATACTCTAGATTCGTTAGAATCCGGGAAATCGTATCTGCCGGTCCATTCTCGCATTGAAAGTCATCCAGAATATAAAACACATTACCTTACCATAACGGCCAATATTCGTAATGTTAGCACCAAGGATACCGTTTATATTACAAAAGCCCAATATCTGGACACATATTCCAAAACGATACAGAGCTATATTGAAAATCCTATTTATGTTGCTCCTATGGAAACCATTAAGATAGTAATACACAATTCAAACCAAGAAGAGCATAAGGGAAGTAATTTCATTTTCGATTGGAGAACAAGAACCAATTCAATCGAGCCCTTTTTTGAAGGCGTCATGATATCGACCTATGGGGCACAAGGGCTTTCCATTACAACGGAAGGAAAACGTATTGAATGATTATTGTTAGTTGTATCTTTAGTACCGTTTTTTAGCTCAGTACTAACTAATTTCAGGTAATGGAAGACAGACTATCCCGCATACTCTATAACTATCTTTTAGAAACAGGTATGAGCGAAAATCTCGCATCGTACCTGAACCTATTGATTTTATTGTTTGCTGCGTTGTTGTTGGCTTGGATCCTTGATTTGATCATCTGGAAAATACTGCGTTATGTATCAATAAGGCTGGCCAGAAAATCAAAAACTAATTTTGATAATTTTTTAGCGACCAACAAAGTGCCCCGTTTTGCAGCACACATCATACCATTGTTGGTTTTGTTCGAGCTTGTTCCCATTGCATTTATCGGTTTCGAATATGGTGATGCCATCGCCTTGAAAATACTCCAGATCTTATTTGTATTGCTAACCCTTTTCACGGTCAAAAGCCTATTTCGAAGTACGAATGATTACCTTAAGACCAAGCCAAGGTTTCGCGACAAACCAATGGACAGTTATATTCAGGTGTTTATGATTTTTGCCTGGATCGTCGGTGTCTTGACAATTATCGCCATCGTAACGGGTGTTGAAATCTGGAAGTTTTTTACGGCCCTTGGTGCAGGTTCCGCCATTATTCTATTGATATTCAAAGATTCCATTTTGGGCCTTGTTGCCAGTATTCAGGTTAGTATTAACGATATGGTGCGTATCGGCGATTGGATTACCTTCGAAAAATACGGTGCTGATGGGGATGTCATCGAGATTACCTTGGCCACAGTAAAAGTGCAGAACTTTGACAAAACCATTACCACCATTCCGACCTATGCCTTGATTTCCGATTCGTTCAAAAATTGGCGAGGCATGCAAGAATCGGGAGGAAGGCGCATCAAACGGGCATTAATTATCAGCCAAAAAAGCATCCGATTTTTGACGTATAAAGACATTGAATCCCTTAAGAATATCCAGCTTATTGAACCTTATCTTATCACAAGAAGCGCAAGCATAAATTCGTATAACAAAGAAAACGAAATTGATAAAAAATATGCGATAAACGGTAGAAACCTTACCAATATTGGCGTGTTTCGAAAATATGTCAACGATTATCTCCAAAACCATTCCGCTGTCAATAAAGGCATGACACTAATGGTGCGTCAACTTGCTCCTACACCACAAGGAATACCTTTGGAAATCTATGCCTTTAGTGCTGACAAACGGTGGGAAAACTATGAATATGTAATGGCCGATATCTTTGACCATCTTTTGGCTGCATTGTCGTATTTTGAATTGGCTGTTTTCGAATTGCCTATTTCGTTAACGGGAAATTTAAAGTAATAAACCTGAGTCTCTCATTGTTTTTAATGGTAATCAACTTAAAAAGACATATCAAGATTGCGTTCACCTATTTTCTGTTGGCGGCATTATTAGGGGTTTTACTACGGTTCTTTCGTTTTTCCGAACTTCCCATAACCTACAAGTATTTAGTGCATACCCATTCACATATCGCCTTATTAGGGTGGACATATCTCGCTCTAACTACGTTGCTCTATAAATTATATTTGGGCAAGTTGAGTTTAGATAAAAAGTATCGGAACATTTTTTTGTTTACCCAAGTTACTTTGATTGGTATGCTGTTGACCTTCCCGTTTATGGGCTACGCACTGTTTTCCATTATTTTTTCTACCTTTTTTCTATTTGTGTCGTATTGGTTCGCGTGGTTCTTTTTCAAAAACGTTCCGAAAAGCCTTAAAACAACCCATTCTTATAAATGCATGGCCGCCGCACTTTGGTACCTGGTAGTATCGAGTTTCGGGCCTTGGGCCCTAGGCGCGGTTATGAATGTGTTGGGAGGTGAATCTGTCTGGTACCGTTTGGCCATCTATTTTTACCTACATTTTCTCTATAACGGATGGATGATTATGGCACTTTTAGGGATATTCTTTTTTATTTTGGAAAGCCATCAGCTCGGAGTATCCAATGAGAGCTTTAAACGGTTCTTTTGGAACATCAATCTTGGGATTATTCTTTCTTTTTTCTTGTCGACTTTATTTATGAATCCACCATTGCTCTTGAACTTTTTGGGAGGCACGGGAGCATTATTGCAATTGGCCGCCTTTTCAATTTTATTGAAGGCTTTTACCACGGATAAGGAAAAATCAAAAGCCATGTTTTCTCCATTACAAAATGTATTGCTTAAGACTGTGGCCGTCTTATTGGGGGTCAAGATGTTGTTACAATTAATAACCGCTTTCCCCTCTTTTGCAAACTTGGCCACAACGCATCTCGATTTTACCATCGGCTATTTACATTGGACTTTTTTGGGCGTTGTGACCCTGAGTCTGTTCCTTTTTTTAAATTATTTCGGATTGCTAAAACTGTCCAAATCGACTTATTATTTTTATCTGATAGGATTTTTAATAACGGAGGCCCTGATTTTTTACAAGGGAATAGCAGCTTGGAAAAGCGTTCCACTTTTTGATGGATATTTTCAGGCTTTGGCAGTAGGAAGTATTGCCATTCCTATAGCGTTGTTCATTCTCTTATGGAACAACCTAAAACCAAAAGCAATAAATTTTTAAAAGGAATTTAACCGCTACCAACTTCTAAACTGATTTTAAGGGCATCGATTTTCTTCATGATACGGTCGGTCTCCAACAGGGCAACGATAATCTTTTGGTAATCCAGAATATCCCCAAAATCGAGGGTACGGCCTATACGGTCTTTAAGCCATTTTTGAGCAGGCTGACACCCGCCGAAATGGAGCTCCCATGCGGTTAATGGGATTTTATCAAAATACTGGGTCTGGTTGATCCAGATTCTACCAGCCTCCCCCGAATCCTCCGAAGAAGGGAAGATCGTCTCCCAGTCTTTTTTGCTGATTTTTGTCGTGATCTCGTTGCTACCGTCTTCAGGGTAGCTTGTGATATAATCCTTGACTTTCGGACTCTCCAACCAATGCAACTGTCTGAGTTCTCCTCCCAAGTGTACCAGTTGCCAAAAGGTGGCGGCATTCTCTGGATAGGGCACCTCTGGAAAATCGATCTTTAAAAACTCCTTGTACATTTCACGGTAACTCGGCGAATGCAGAACGGCATAAATATAATCGAGCAGGTCCATCGGCCCAAAGGTCTGTTTATAATCATCGCGGACTTCTGGGCTATCCGCAAAACAGACATTGCCTACGCCTTCAGGTTCGGACACAAAGGTTAGGCCTAATTTTGTTTTTATTTGTTTTAGAATTCGAATACCATCACAACAGTTATCGGCCTGTATACTGCCATACCATCTATTCAATTCCTCTAAGTATTTTGCTAAAATCATGTGCGGGTCGCCTTAGACCTTTTCCTCGAACTCCGGACAGTCCAATCGGATGTCTTGGCTCAAGAGTTCTTTCTCTAACAGCTTACAGTAGTCGACTTTTTTATTTTTTTGATAGAATTTACAGCCATAGCAAGTTCTCTGAACGGTCAGCATACCGATACGGTTCAGTTTGTAGATTAGTTCGGCCAAGGTTTTGAATACCTCATCGAGATCGGTCTGTTCAAAGGTATCGATCTGTTTCTTTAAGGGGTTGGCAAAGTCATTTGTTTCAGCTACGGTCTTTTTTCCCAAAGGAGATAATCGCAGGGTGTAACTACGTCCGTCGGAAGACGAAAAGTCCTTAACGAGCATTCCCTTCCTGTCCAAAATCTTGATGGCATCGCTTACCGTGGGTTTTGTGATGTTGAATTCTTTGGCAAGATGGCTTATTTTGCAAAGTTCCGGATTGTGAAAGGCGATAAAGATCAGCAACTGGATCTGAATAGGGCTCAAGCCTACCTTTTTTGCCTTTTCCCAAAGCAAGACCTTGAATACTTCCGAGATTCGTTCAAGACCGGCGACGATCTTGCTGGAAACTTCTTGCTGTTGCTGGTCTGGGTTAAATGCGCTTTTGTCCTTCATAAACAAGCCTTCCGGAATTTGTCCGACAGGCAAAGTTAGTAATCCTAATTAATTTAAAATGACCCTAATCGCAGTTTTCCATCTCGATTATAGCATAACCGTTTTTGTCAATTGCCTCGACAATTTCTTTGGATGCATGTTCAATATGGCAAAATCGACACTCTTTTGTGGTCAACGTATGGTTTTCAACCGATTTCGTTTTCAAATACGCATTTCCGAAAACGAATATGGTGGGTTCATCTTTCAAATCGCTCGGTACGAGAATATCGAAATGCATTCTGCGGCCGTCCTCCCGTTGTACATAAGTATCCCAAACTGAAATTTTCATAATCTTAGTTTTTCCAATAGTCATTCGCTTTCGACACGGTTTGATAATGTATTGCAATAACCTGTGAGGCGGCAATTAAAAACTGCGCGTTTTCATCATACTGTTCCCTTCCCTTTTTTAGTTTTTCCATATCAGGCTGTGTATATTTTACGCCCATTCTCGCCAGTTTGATGGCAAGTTCGAAACCTTCTTGTGAGGTGTTTGTCTCTAAAGATTCCAACCAATTTTCAATTATTTCCCTTTTACGGAATAAGGTAAGGATAAATCGTCGCTTGCGACGCTGAAAACTTCATAGACGCCCAACATCGGCAACTCTTCGTTACTCGTATTTACCTTCATGAAGGCCGTTACGCCATCATAGTTGAAGTCAATGTTGTTTTTTATGCGATAATCGGGCACCACTACTTTTATCGTGTTGCTTTTTGTGGTCACGGGATATCCGGGGGAATCCATGTACATGGGCATTCCCGGATTAGTGGGAGGAAGTACGACGGTCTCATCCGCTTTTTTGAACTGTTTTACGGAAAGGCCTCCGGCGACCCTTTTGTCCTCGCACAAGACCACCCAATGCGGATGCCATATTACGCCATCATTGTCATAAATGTTATCGCTGTTCTCGTCCCACAATGGAGTGTCGTCAAAATCGGGATGCGATGTCAGGGCGAGGGCCACAATGCCTTCGGTCTGGTTGAACCCCACATCGGTAGGTTTTAAGCTCGTCGGAAAAACATAACCGAGAACCGGGGCACCGTCCAACTGCCCTACCTTGGTAGGCACGGTCTTTCCGGCCGTACCGTTTACTTGAATCTGCCAGAGGGTCACGCCCATATCCGCATCGTGGGTTACACTGACCTCCTTAATGGCAAAGTCCTTGTTTTTATATTCGCCTTCTTGGGCGGCGCCATTCAGGGCCATGCCAAGAAATAATATTCCTGAAAATAATACTTTAATGGATTTCATTTTTTATGGTTTAGAAAAGCTAGGATGTTCAATTTTATTAGGAATCCTAACTTTATAAGTTAAAAATTAACCTTTGACATCGGCCATGGAAGCACCAAAATTGATATGCAGCGTATTACCTTCTGGCGTCACTAAGGCGGGAACTGATTTGACCCCTGCGTTTTCGGCCTCGGAAATCCGCGATCGGTCCTCGCCGATATTTACAACTTCAACATTGTTGGAACCGACCAAATTAACGATCTCATGTTCTGCGCTTACGCATACAGGGCATCCCGCATGATAAAAAATCGATTTTTTCATTTTAGCATGTTTTGTGTTTTTGCAATAGTGCAGTGCAAATATAGTAAGGATTCCTAACTATACAAATTAATTGACGACTTTTTTATCAATGTCATCATGCATTCAGGTTTTATATGTCGGCTGCTATTTTAAAGACGACTCCGCTCAATTGCTTGGAAACGGGAATCTGGCAAGCAAACCGACTTGAGGAAGTACTTCCATCAATTTTTGAAAGCATATGGCCTTCGTTTTCATCCATTCCTTCCGTAATATTACCTTCCAGTATCTCTATATGACAGGTGCCGCACCAGGCACGACCTTTACAGTCGACCCATTCCTCAAGATATTTATCGAAAAGCAGTTCCATAAGGCTATGGTACTCGTTGACCTTGAAATCGGCCTGACATTTTTTCCCCAACTCATTTATATAGGTTAGGCTGTATTTCTCCATAACAATGACTTTGGGTTTTGCTGGTATTTGAACCATACTGTTCAAAATAAATTGGCAACGATAACCGCACAGCTGAACACAACGCTCAAAATCAAAAGATTAAAAGTGATTTTCGTTTTCAATTGAGCCAAAACTGCCCCATTGAAGGCCATACAAAATATCGTAACTAAAAAAAGTAGAACGAGATTGATGACCTGATCTACACCGTTCATCAACAGTATCATGGCGGCCACCGACCCGATACAGCTTTGGCCTATAATCGCTATAGTCGCATAGCCTATTTGTTCCCTTTTGAATTCGGCCAATAGGCTATTGTATCTTTTCAACAATAAATTCGTCCTTTTTTTAAACCCAGAACGGGTCATCGGTATTGTCAGTGAATCTTTCATCGTTATGTATTTTTGAAATTATTTGTAATTGTTTCTCTGTTGCTACTTTCTGTATCTCGTTGAACAGCACCCGTTCCTCGAACCGGATGTGTTTTTCCAATTCTTCCTCGATCAGGCTCAGCGATTTGTCGATTTTATCGGTAGCGTTAAAAAGTCGCGTCAACCTGCGATGTTCCCTCAAGGCCCTTTTTACCAGTTCGTGGTCATTCCCCAGGATCGGGAAAACATGTTCCTCCTCTAGCTCAAAATGGGGAAGCGCATGGCGCTCAAAGAACCAATCGGCGTAGCGTTTGATCCGTTGTACTTCAATATCTTTAGTAAAGCCTGTCCTAATTTTCCAGCACAGCAGTAGGCCGTGGTGGTGGTCGCGGCTAAAAGGCTGGATTGCCGTATGTCTTTTGATTGGTACAACTTTCATCAGGAGGTGGATTTATATCGTTATGGTCAATTCTCTTTCCATCGATTCGGCCTTTGGAAACAAAATATTGTTCTCCAAATGAATATGCCTGTGCAGATCTTCTTCAAATTCTTTTAGTAGGGAGAATGCGACCCGGTATGTAGTGCAGGCATCTTCCGGTGGATTGTAGTCATTGCTAAGTTCCGCTATCAATCTAAAGCGCTCGCCTTCATTTTCATGCTCTTGCAACATCATGGCTATCGGATTTTTGACCGTGCCGAAATGTGGTCTGTCAAGCGGCTCGTTTTGCTGTTTGGCCTTGACCATTTTGCGCACCCAGGGGAAGAGTACCAATTCCTCTTTCTTCATGTGCATCGCCAATTCGCCCGCCGAAGCATTGAAGTGCTCATCAATTTTGAACAGCTCGGGATGGCGCTCACCATGTACCTTGAAAAGTTTATTCAGGTATTGTTTCAAAACCGGAATTCTTTCTTCTACATAGCGGTGGTGTTTTTTTTCGATATAGTCCGCAAACAGGTCCAATGGCCATGTTTTAAAATCCGTGTTGTCGCTATTGTTTTGCCGCTGAACCTCATATATCTCTCTGAGCAGCATATCAACATCAAGATTATGCTTTTCAGCCACCTCTTGAAGGGTACGGTTCCCCTTACAGCAAAAATCTATTTTGTGGTTCTTGAAAACCTGAGCGGTTCGATAATCTTCAGCGACCATTTGGCCGATTGTTTTTTCCAATGTTTTTTCCATCTTTTACTATTTTAATTCGGACATTTTTATCCTATTTTAGGGTAAATTTTTTATCTTTTTAAGTAGGTCAAGCCTACTTCGAGTCCTACGGTCATTTCATATAGGTTTGTACTTTCTAACATCAATTTCAGATCATCCCTTATTTTTACGAATTTGTCATGTACTGGGCAAGGCTTGTTAGCATTGCATTTTTTTAATCCCAATCCGCATCCCACATAGACGTTATTACCGTCTATGGCATACACAATTTCACTGAGCTTTATAGTTTCTATTCGTTCCTTATCGATTTGAAAGCCCCCTGCCGAGCCCTTGACCGAATCGACGATATTATTTTTTGACAGCTGTTGCAATATTTTGGCTGTAAACGCAACGGGCGAATCAATTTCTTCAGCGATTTCCTTCAAGCTTACCCGTCTTCGTTCAAGCGATTGTAGAGCAATATATGTGATGGCCCTAATACCGTATTCACATGCTTTCGAGAACATTCGATTTGTTTAAGTTTATATTACAAAGATAACCGTATTTTTAATTCGGACAAATTTATCCGAATTAAAATTTTGGATAGTTTATTTTTTTTACGACAGGGTGTTTTTAGATTACGGGATGCTATCCTGTTGTTGATAAATTTGCATGAACTGCATTGTGCTCATTTTCTGCGCACTATTCTTTGCAACCCAGGCCGTTTCACCCTCCAATCGTTAATCGGTGATCGTGAACCATTCATTCAGCCAAAGTCCGAAATTTTCTAAGTTAATAGTTTGGCCGAATTTTTTATCAACTTCATGATGGGCAGTAACTGGGTTTCCTAAGTACTTTTGCTTTAAAAATAGCTGCGTTTCCCCTCTCCGCCCTTATGAGACCTTCGTATTCAAAAAAACTCTAATTTCTCAGAGGCTTTAAAACTGTACAGTCGGAGTCCCGACAGCTATCGGGACCACCACAAATTGAAATTGAAAATAAAAAAGCCTCTCTGAAAAGAGAAGCTTTTTTCTGTACAGGCGGAGAGACTCCGTGAAGGACAGTGCCTTCACGATAAACTTTTCGCTCTCCACCATTATGAGACTTCCTTATACTAAAAAACCCCCGAAGATCGGGGGTTTTCAAATGTACAGGCGGAGAGACTCGAACTCTCACAC
Organism: Muriicola sp. SD30; assembly: GCF_041205185.1. Lineage (NCBI taxonomy): Bacteria > Pseudomonadati > Bacteroidota > Flavobacteriia > Flavobacteriales > Flavobacteriaceae > Muriicola > Muriicola sp. SD30. The sequence continues at coordinate 188,090 of NZ_JBGEWB010000001.1, read as the reverse complement.
CTTTCGGCACTAGATCCTAAGTCTAGCGTGTCTACCAATTCCACCACGCCTGCATCAATAAAATTAAAAGAAGGCACTAGATTCTAATATCTAGCTGGCTACCTCCCGATAGCTATCGGGACCACCACGCCTGCATATCCTGTTTCCAACAGGGCTGCAAATATAATTCAAATTTTCAATTTTAAAATGATTCATCGACAAAAATATAGCTGTGGATTTCGTATTTTTAACACCTACCAAAAATGTATCCATGCAAGAACCCAAAGCCTATATTGAAAACAATAAAGAACGTATCCTCAATGAACTTATTGAAATTTTAAAGATCCCTTCTATTAGTGCCGATTCTGCGTTTTCCCATGATGTAATGCATATGGCTGAAACTGTTGAAAAAGCCCTGCAAACAGCTGGTTGTTCACATACTGAAATCTGCGAGACCGATGGATACCCCATCGTTTACGGTGAGAGGATCAAGGACCCCAACCTTCCTACCGTACTGGTGTATGGCCATTATGACGTTCAACCCCCGGATCCATTGAATCTCTGGACATCCCCACCTTTTGAACCTGTAATAAAAAAGACTACCCTACACCCGGAAGGAGCTATCTATGCAAGGGGTGCGAGTGACGATAAAGGACAGATGTATATGCATGTCAAAGCCCTGGAATTTATGGTAAATACTGATTCCCTTCCCTGTAATGTGAAGTTTATGATTGAAGGAGAAGAGGAAGTGGGCAGCAACAGTCTTGTGACTTTCGTAAAAGAGCACAAGAAAAAACTGGCCAATGACATCATCCTTATTTCAGACACCGGTATGATCGCCAAAGATGTACCTTCGATTACTACCGGACTTCGAGGATTAAGTTATGTTGAGGTTGAGGTAACCGGGCCTAACAGAGACCTGCACTCAGGTTTATACGGCGGAGCGGTGGCTAATCCCATCAATATCCTCGCTAAGATGATTGCATCCCTGCACGATGAAAATAACCACATCACCATCCCAGGTTTTTATGACAAGGTGGAAGAGCTTACTAAAGAGGAGCGCGCTGCTATGGCCGAAGCACCTTTCGATCTTAAATCCTATCAGGATGAAATTGGTATTGAGTCTGTCTACGGAGAAAAAGGATACACAACCAATGAACGAAATTCCATCAGACCAACCCTGGATGTCAACGGTATTTGGGGAGGCTATACCGGGGAAGGTGCCAAGACCGTGATCGCCAGTAAGGCCTATGCCAAAATTTCGATGCGCCTGGTACCACACCAGGACTGGAAAGAAATTACGGAACTCTTTTCGGTACATTTTAAAAAGATCGCCCCCAAAGGCGTTACGGTAAAAGTCACGCCCCATCATGGAGGACAGGGATATGTTACACCTATTGATTTTGTGGGATACAGGGCAGCTGAAAAAGCCTATGAAAAAACCTTTGGTAAAAAACCCATCCCTCAGAGAAGCGGGGGAAGCATCCCGATTGTCGCCTTGTTTGAGGAAGAGTTGAAGAGTAAAACTATTCTTATGGGCTTTGGCCTTGACAGTGATGCCATTCACTCACCGAACGAACATTTTGGCGTTGAGAACTACCTGAAAGGGATTGAAACAATCCCTTATTTCTACCAGTATTTTACAGAAATGTCAAAATAATCAAGCTTTAACAAAATTAAAGTCTTTTTAATGTAACAAATATATAAGGGTTGCGTTCTAATAGTCTATCAATCAATTGAGAACACTATTATGATACAACGATTTTTTATCCTCTGCTCAGGGGCAGACGCCTCTATTCTCGAAACTTGTTCACCTGGGGAACGAAACAAATACGCCGGCATAGGAGCTACCGTATTTTTTACGGCCGTAATGGCTTTTCTCGCCGCAGGATATGCCCTTTACACAGTCTTTGACAATGTATATACCGCGCTCGGTTTTGGCCTGATCTGGGGCCTGTTGATCTTTAACCTGGATCGCTTTATTGTGTCCACCATCAAAAAACGGAATAGCTTTAAAAGTGAATTTCTCCAGGCAATGCCAAGGATACTTCTGGCGGTTATTATCGCTGTAGTGATATCCAAACCTCTGGAAATGAAGATTTTCGAAAAGGAGATCGATCAGGTATTACTGGAACAAAAAAATGAACTTACCCTGGCCAATAAAGAACAGATCGCACAACAATACATTCCCGTTGTGGCCGATCTGGAACAGGATATCCTACTTCTCAAGGAAGAAGTGGCGGCTAAGGAGGCTGAGACCAATGCATTATACGATACTTATATATCGGAAGCCGAAGGACGAGCTGGGACCATGCTGCTTGGCAAAGGTCCTGTATACAAGGAGAAAAGGGAAAAGCACGACGCTGCCTTACTCGAATTAAGAGAATTAAAAGCTAACAATGCCGAAAGGATTGCAGGAATTGAATCCCAGATTACTAAACTTAATTCTGAGTACGAAACAGCAGTGGTTAATTCACAACCCATTATCGACGGTTTCGATGGCCTGATGGCCAGAATTAATGCGCTTGGCGAACTGGCCTGGTTCCCTTCATTTTTTATCTTCCTTTTATTCCTCGCTATTGAAACTGCACCTATTATAGTAAAGCTTCTGGCGCCTAAAGGGCCGTACGACTTTAAACTGGAAGAGGAAGAAAGTACAGTGGAAGCCTGGGTGACCCAAAAAGTATCCCAGAGACAACATATCATGGCGACCGATGAAGCCCTGAATGAGAAAGTCTACGGTGAAATTCGGGAAGAGGAAAGGGTATATGCCCACAAAAAACAAAAAGCCGAAGAGTTGCTCAGGCTTCAGGCTGAAGCCTTCCACGAACTTCAGATAAAAAGCTTATAGCCTAAAGGGAGTCATATACCGCCTTTAATTTTTTGGTGAATTTAGCAATGACCAGCTCGTAAGAGTGGTCTGTAAGTTCTGTTATCAGTTTTGAAGGCAGCTGTTCAAAATGGAGAGTATTCCAGTGTGTCTTGCTCATATGAAAGGCGGGAAGAATTACTCCGTCGTACATTTCCCGCAATTCGATGCTCCTTTCCGGATCGCATTTCAGGTTTACCTGGGATGGAATACGTTCGAGAGGAACAAGGGCGAACATCTTTCCCATCACTTTAAATACAAGAGTTACCTCATCAAACGGAAACTCTTCTGTTACTCCTTTTTTATTTAGGCAATACTGTCTGAATTCCTCAACATTCATTCTGTATCTCTCTGCATTAATCCTCTTCTAGTCCGATTGCATCATATATTAGAACCTTCTCCCACAGATGTTCCGATTCCTCAATGAACCTGAGATGTGCCTCCTCTTTCTGATATTTGTCCTGATCCTCAGCAGAGGCAAAAGTGACAATCAAATTATAGGTGTAGCTATCATCGACGATTTCCCTGGTGGCCTTAGGGGGTGTGCCCAGGAATTTTGTCTTCGCATAAAGTGAGTTGTCCATAAACGTCTCCATGGACGATTCAAAAGCCGCGCGGTCTTCAGCACTCCCGGGATCCTTCAGCCATATGTATACTGAATGTACAAAGGCAGGGTTAAAATCAGCGTTTGACTGGGTTTCATTTTTGCAGTTAACCAGGAATATCGCAACCAGAAAGAGAATAAATATGCGTTTCATATAAGGAAGTTTTTATTTTCCATTTTCAAGGGCTTTCCGCTCATTTTCTTTGAGCTCCAGGGCAGAATAATCTAATTTCCAGCCAATAGTTTCCACTAGTTTACTTATTAGCAAAATGGCTTCCAGGGCTTCTCTCCTCGCTGTGTCCATCAATCCGCTTTGCGGAATTTTTTCCCTGATGTGCTGAACAGCTTCCTGATTCAAAACAGTAAGGTCATTAGGTCTGAAGGAGTTGAACAACCCATTCTTTATATCGTAAAATTCCAATTTTGGTTCAATCGACATAATCTGGGGTTCCGGAAAATTTTCGAGCACTATTTTCTTATTTGGCGTGTCTGCCTTAAGTAATATCTGTTTCAGATCATACCCTATATGGGCCTTAGCATTAATAACTATCAATGCTTTTTTCTTGCTGCTTACCAGGCTTAAAAAGTGCTCCTTTGTATTTTCATACTTGTAGATCTCCGCAAAATCCCCTTCCACGGAAATCAGTTTGCAAACGCTCTTTATTCTTTCCAGGAGTACTGTCGATTGATGTTCGGTGGTTTCCCTGTTTCTTTTACGTCTGAACATGGAATACATCCAATACATCATGATTGCGCCCAGAATTAACCCAAGTACAACTTCTAAAATGCCTTCCATAATCGATTCTATTCTTAAACAGCGTTAAAGGTAAGGAATGGTAGACACATAAAATACCCTTATAATATTTGGTAAAGAACAGGCCTGCTCGGACTGGCATCATTTTCAAAAGGGGCGAACTGGAGATCAAGCATATAAAACCCGTCTTTGATTTTATGGGAAACGTAGATAAATTCTGTTATGGTAGCCTGGGTTCTTATGGTCTGTCCTAAACCCCAAAATGCCCTATGGGCCAGCAACGCCCCTTCATCCTTTTCCTTGTCAACCGATGGGAGATCAACCAGGAGATGCTGTATTCCTTTTTTTACCAGAAACAACATGGCCTCTTCTGTAAAATAGGGTGGATTTGTATGAGAATACTGACGGGACAGCTTGTCTTTTGTATTCGGCAAAGTTCTGACGACCAAAGCTTCAGGGATTTCCCCTCTGAGGTTCCTCTCTAATTGTTTTCTCGACATTACCAGGTCATCTCCTACTTTCTCCGGGGCAATAGTTATAAGTCGGGCCTTAAAAAAGTACTGATCCACAAGCTGATTGACAGAATATTTCCTCTCTGTTATATGCCCAAGACATTCGGTATGAGTACCATGCGCATGGGGGTTGAAAAAGATATCATTAAAATTGATACTGGCTCCCTGGTCTACGCTACCCACAAAATCTCCTTCCCTGTGCGGCTCAATTCGCGGAGGATCAGCGTACCAGGCCGAGACATTCTTATTTCCATGACGGAGGGGGATTGATATGTCCAGGGGTTTGGAAAGATCTATCTTAAGTATTTCGTTCCCGAGTTTAATAGCAGCAATCATATCAGAGCAGGGTATCGTATCTATCCTAGTTCTTCTTTTCTAAAGGTAGCATAAATAAATCAGCGGCCAGGCCATCACTGAGGAACTTTCCCTTGCGGGTCACTAATAAAGTGTCGCCATCCAGAAAAAGATAACGATCCGCCAGATGTTGTTCTGCCTGCTGCAATAAATAGTTCTGAAAGTGAGGGCCAAACTGCTTCCCCACTCTATCTAGGGAAACACCCCACATAGTGCGCAAGCCTGTCATAATGTATTCGTTGTACCGATCTCGCTGAGACAGGACCTCTACTTCCCTGGGTAAACGAGATTGGTTTAAAGCCTTAATATAGAGGGGATTGTTTGAAATATTCCAGGACCTTTGTTTGCCATTAAAGGAATGTGCCGACGGACCTATTCCCAGATAGGTATCCCCCTGCCAATAGGCCTTATTATTCCTTGAAAAAAATCCGGGTTTACCAAAATTTGAAAATTCATAATGGACAAAGCCGGCGTTTTCCATTTCAGATATTAATATATGAAACTGTTCCTCTGCTATGTCGTCATCAACTTCTGCAACAATCCCTTTTTCAATAAACTTTTTCAGGGCTGTACCGGGTTCAACCGTCAGGGCATAACTCGAAATATGCGGGATATCAAATGACAAGGCCGTTTCAATGTTTTGTTGCCACATTTTACTGTCAGATGTAGGTACGCCATAGATCAGGTCAATAGAAATATTCTCAAATAATTTGGTCGCTTCAGCTATGGATTTTTTTGCTTCCTCCGCACTATGCGCCCGATTCATAAATTTGAGATCTTTATCAAAAAATGACTGTACTCCAATACTTAGCCGATTAACTTTTGATTTTGATAGTCCCCTTAATTTTTCGGACGACAAATCATCCGGATTTGCTTCCAGGGTGATCTCAGCATCTTTTTCAACTGAATAATGATCAAATACGGTTTGCACGAGTCGGTCTATCTCCCCTACTTCTAAAACAGAAGGGGTTCCGCCACCAAAATAGATTGTAGATAAGGTCTGGCCCTCGTACTCCGATCTTCGCATCACAGTTTCCTGTTGCAACGCTTTGATCATCTCGTCCTTTTTTTTCTGGTTAGTGGAAAAGTGAAAATCACAGTAGTGACATGCCTGCTTGCAAAAAGGTATATGGAAATAGATTCCTGCCATCAACCTTGTTTTATATAAACTATTAAAAAAGAAATGGCGAAAGAAGACATGGCGTAGGTGATGAACGCAAGGATAAACAGAATAAAAGATTTTACGATCACAAGGAAATACTTCCTTTGAAAAAAGGAAACCATCGCATAAACAAAGAACAAACACATAATCATACTCCCCAGGGGTTGCAACTGATCGCCAAACGCCTGTACAACAAACATATTACAAGTGACGATCAGTGTGTATATCCCAAGGAGATAAAAAGAGATGGCTATGTACTCTGCAAGGGAATATCTTTTGTAGAAGAATAATTTCAAAAAGAGGGCGAGGGTAAAGACAAAAACGAAGAGAAAATTATTGATATTCATCAACATATAATTTCTTGCTTCGGTAAGCAGGGTGGGATCCGGGCCTCCTTCCTCTACAACTATCATACTATTTCTAAATGGATCGAAACCTATCACAGACCTGATCACAATGTAAAGGACGGTCATTAGGATAAAGAAGGAAACAGGGCGGTAATACGTCCTTCTTTTTCCGTCTAAATAAGAACGCAGTAGAACCCCCGGCCGGAGGAACATGTCCCGTATGGTAATCAACAGTGGTGCATTGATCGAAAAGAGATTGTTAGCGAGATCCTGGAAGGTTTCCTTAAAAGTTACCTTGTGAATTCCACTGCGCTGCCCGCAACGCGAACAAAAATTTCCCCGGAACTCCGTCCCGCAGTTTCTGCAAATATGTGAATTGATTTCTTCCACACTCTATTTCAGTCGGTCTTCATTTTGCTTTACAAAGGCAGCCCATCCTGTATAGGATTTCGTTTTTGTCGCCCTTCCCTGATTGTAAAAATGGCAGACGGCCGCCGCCAATCCATCTGTACTATCCAGGTTCTTAGGCAATGACTGGAGTTGTAGCAGTTGTTGCAGCATTTTAGCAACCTGTTCCTTACTGGCATTCCCATTCCCTGTAATCGCCATTTTAATCTTTTTTGGAAAATACTCCGTAATAGGGATCTGCCTGCTTAGTCCGGCTGCCATTGCCACACCCTGTGCCCTGCCCAGTTTAAGCATGGATTGAACATTCTTGCCAAAGAAAGGGGCTTCTATGGCTATCTCGTCCGGGTGATAGGTATCGATCAGTTCTATGGTTCGATCATAAATCAATTTGAGTTTAGTAAAAGGGTCGTCGTACTTTTTCAACAACAATTCATTCATTTGTATAAAGGACATATTAGCCCCTACCACCCTTATAATCCCAAACCCCATAATGGTTGTTCCGGGATCAATACCCATAATGATCTTTTCCTTACTCACCTTAATTTAGTTAGTAGTTAGTTCAAGAGGCAGCCTGAAACGGCTCCTTACCGGCACTCCTCTTTTCAGTGCCGGAGCAGGTTTTGGCAAACTTCTGAGGCTCCTGATGATGATCTCCCTGAATTCAGGGAGTTGTTCCCGGAGTACAGCATCATTTTCCATCTCCACTACTCTTATTTCTCCTGACTTTTCAACAAGGAAATCAATATAAACAGTGGTTTGTATATCCTTTTCAGCCCTAAAATTGAAATCCTCCATATGCATGGCCAGATTTTGTAAGAGGGTATTTTCGAAACATATACGTTGATCGGGTTTTGATACTGTCTCATCACAACCTTCAAACAAGGGATATTGATCCACATCGTTCCAGTCGAGGCTGCGCAACTCATCCTCAACCAGCTTTTGGGTCTTTGATTCGGGTGTAGCCAGCCAATCGCAGGAAAGCAGGAGAAACAGGCAACAAAACAAACATAAAACCCTCATGGAAGATTGTATTCAAAGTTGAAAATTACGCTTTTTTTTAGTCAAACCGAATTCCGTAAAGAGATGTAACAAATCTGCAGTACCTTAGTCTTATTGAATAAATACAATAATGGATATCGTTTTACTTTTCCTGGGATTTGTTCTGATGATACTCGGAATCCTGGGTAGTTTCCTCCCTGTCCTACCCGGAACACCTGTAAGCTGGGTAGGTTTGTTTTTGTTGTATCTGACGAAAGCCGTGCCTAATGACTGGTGGTTCCTCGGTATTACCCTGATGATTGCCTTGCTTGTTTTTGCCATGGATTACATTATCCCGGCGATGGGGACGAGGAAATTTGGAGGAACGCGTGCGGGGATGATAGGGACAACGCTGGGTTTGGTGGTTGCCATCGTATTTCCGGTCCTGGGAATCCTGGGTATTGTCATTTGGCCTTTTGTAGGAGCATTCCTCGGCGAATTACTCAATAAAGCCGATCAGCAATCGGCCTTAAAAGCAGCTTTTGGTTCGTTTATTGGATTTTTAACGGGAACCTTTTTAAAATTTGTGGTTACCATTATATTCCTGGGGCTATTTATCTCCACAGCCTGGGAATACAGGTCGGCCTTATTTCCCTATTTTAATAATTAAAGGAATTTATTTAGCTGAGCCAGACCGTTTTCTCCCCTACTGGATTTCGGATCCCCGGTTCAGGTTTCTCATCGTAATGTCCCATATAAAAAAAGCCAAGGCATTTTTCACCTTTTTCCAAGGGGAAAAATTCATCCATATACCTGATAAGCGAAGGGGAACTCCAATAGGCACCTAACTTTAGAGAAGTGCAACAGAGCCACATATTTTGAACAGCCATTGCGGTTGCAGCAATCTCTTCCCATTCAGGTAGGCGTTCTTCAGGATCGCGTTGCATGCATATGGCGATTACAACTGCCGATGCTTTTGGCTTTTCGCGTATTTTTCTCGCTTTTACTTCCTTGGGCCTGGGGTCGGTTTCCTCATATTTGGCCGATAGAAAATAGCCCAGGCTTTCTTTTGATGAGCCTGTGAGCACCTTAAAACGCCAGGGCTCAGTTTTTCTGTGTGTAGGTGCCCAATTAGCAGCCTCGAGGATTCGTTCAACGACTTCCCTCTCAATTGGTTTATCGTTGTATTGTGCCGGAAATATGGCTCTCCGGTTCTTAATAAGGTCAAAGATCATATTGCTTGTGAGATTTATAATTGTTAGGCCAGATCAGAGTTGAGTGTCCTGTTCATTTTCTGGTTCATCTCAAACTTAATGAATACATTTAGGGTAATCAAATAATATAGTTTAGTGAACAAAAGACCATCATTTCAGTTTGGCGAAGATTATCTTACCACTGGTATAGCTCTTTCTCTGGCCAGGGGCGATACCAAAGGAATAGTAAGTGAGTCCGTATGGAAAAGGATTAGGGAAAGTCATGAGGTGGTTCAGGCGATCGTAGACAAGGGGCACCCTGTCTACGGGATCAATACGGGTTTCGGACCCCTTTGCACTACGAGTATTTCCCGGGAAGAGACCCAGATCCTGCAAAAAAATATTTTACAAAGCCACAGTGTTGGAGTTGGGGATCCTATTGATATTGAGTTGGCAAAACTCATGCTGGTACTTAAAATTCATTCCCTGGCTAAAGGATTTTCCGGAATTTCTGAGGATACCCTAAAAAGACTGATCTGGCACCTTGAATCTGAGGCTATTCCCGTAGTACCATCAAAAGGTTCTGTGGGAGCATCAGGAGATCTTGCCCCCTTGTCACATCTTTTTCTACCCTTATTGGGACTGGGAAAAGTAGATTACAAAGGAGAATTAATTACGGGGGCAGAATTATTTGATAAAACCGGAATGGCACCAATTGAACTGGGCCCGAAGGAAGGTCTGGCACTCATTAACGGAACCCAGTTTATCACAGCACATGCCGTTAAGGTGCTTGATGTTTTTTACAATTGTCTTACCCATGCTGATATTATCGGTGCGATGATGATCGAAGGACTTCAGGGATCTCTTAAACCATTTTACAGCGAACTTCATTCTCTTCGCCCTTATAAAGGAACTCAGCATGTGGCGAAAAGGGTAAAATCCCTGCTTGAAGGATCGGAGATCATGGAAGATCATATCGATTGTGAACGGGTACAGGATCCGTATTCCCTGAGGTGTATTCCTCAGGTCCACGGGGCATCCAGAAATACATGGCTGCACTTAAAAGAACTGCTGGAGGTAGAATTGAATTCTGTTACCGACAACCCTGTTATTATAGATAATGACCTTACTATTAGCGGAGGAAACTTTCACGGACAACCTCTTGCTATGGCTCTTGATTATGCCTGCCTTGCAGCTTCTGAGCTGGGCAATATTTCTGACCGGAGAGTCTACCTCGCCCTTGAGGGTAACAGTCCGGGAATCCCAAAACTGCTTATGAAGGAAACCGGGATTAATTCGGGATACATGATCTTGCAATATACTTCTGCTGCACTAGCCAGTGAGAATAAAGTTCTGTGTTTCCCGGCTAGTGCTGATAGCATTCCTACTTCCCTCGGACAGGAAGACCACGTAAGTATGGGTTCAATTTCAGGGAGAAAAGCCTTACAGGTAATTGAAAACGTAGAAAAGATCCTGGCCATCGAATTACTTACGGCGGCCCAGGCTTTTGAATTCAGAAAGCCTCTGAAATCAGGTGCAATTTTGGAAATGGTGCATAAAGAGGTGCGTAAGAAAGTTTCATTTGCCTCAGAAGACCGGGTTTTTGCCGATGACATTGAAGCAGGTATTTCAATGATAAAAGGAAGATCCATCATTGAGGTGGTGAAATCGATAAGTAATAAAAAAGGGTATTCCTTGAAAACTCCTTTTTCAAAAGAATTTGAGGTGTACTAGGCTATGGCAAATTTCACTTATATCGGTCCGGTTCGGGAAATACTACCTATGGCAGGTCTGCCTTTGAAAGGGGCACTTAATGATTCCTCCCTTCAGGTGTTGAAACATCAGGGAATATTGATGGAGGACGGCCTTATTCACACCATAGATGACCACGACAAACTATTGGTAAAGGCAAGACAATTGAGGGCAAATATCACCATTCTAAAAGAGGAAGTGATCGCCCTGCCGGGATTTGTTGATTGCCATACACATATCTGTTTCAGCGGTTCAAGAGCGGGGGATTATGCGCTTCGCAATGCCGGTAGTTCCTATCTGGAAATTGCGGAAAAAGGTGGAGGAATATGGGATACCGTAACTAAAACCAGGCAGGCATCAGAAGATGAGTTGAAACTTGGGGTTATTGAGAGGGCGAAGGGACACCTGCAACAAGGGGTTACCACCTTAGAGATTAAAAGTGGGTATGGCCTCAATGTAAAAGATGAGCTCAAAATGCTCAGGGCCATTGCTAAGGCCAGGTCTTCTGTCCCTACAGATTTGATCAGTACCTGTCTCGCTGCCCATATCTTTCCTAAGGATTTTAATGGCACCAAAGCAGAATACCTTGAGCTGTTGGTAAAGGATCTCCTGCCTGAAATTAAAAAGCAAGGCCTGGCCGAGCGGGTAGATGCCTTTGTTGAAGAAGGGGCATTTTCAAAGGCTGAAATACTTCCTTATCTAAAGAAAGTAACTTCACTTGGCTTTGATCTTACCCTCCATGCCGATCAGTTCTCAACAGGGGGCAGTGAGGTAGCAATACAATGTAAAGCCCTTAGTGCAGACCATCTCGAGGCAAGTACGCAAAAAGAAATTGATGCCCTGGCTAAAAGCGATGTTATAGCCGTCGCCCTCCCGGGAGCGAGTCTGGGGCTGGGATGTGGATTTACTCCTGCCCGTTCCCTGTTGGATGCAGGAGCTTCTTTGGCTATTGCGAGCGATCACAATCCCGGATCCGCCCCTATGGGACAACTCCTCCTACAGGCAGCAGTGCTTGGCGCTTTTGAAAAATTAACCACCGCGGAGGTATTGGCAGGCATCACCTACCGGGCGGCTGCAGCACTCGGATTAAAAGACAGAGGGACACTGGTTAAAGGTATGTTGGCGGATATCGTCCTCTTCCACACAGCAGACCACAGGGAAATATTGTATCATCAGGGGAGCCTAAAACCCAGTTATACCGTTAAAAAGGGAAACATTGTATATTCTAAAATAGAACAATGAAGGCATCAGAAACCTACGACATAGATTTGTTTAAAGCAGACATCCTTCAGGGTATTCCTGATACATTACCTCCAAAAAGAGAATTAGGAGATGACGTAAGTCACGCACCATCACGAAAGCAGATACTATCTGAAGATGAAAAACGCCTTGCCGTAAAAAATGCCTTGCGTTACTTTCCAGAAGCCTGGCATAAAGAGCTGGCAAGGGAATTTGCAGCGGAACTATTGAAATACGGGCGTATCTATATGTTCCGATTTAAACCGAAATACCCAATTTACGCCCGGCCTATTACAGCTTACCCTGCAAAGATCACCGAGGCGGCAGCTATTATGCTCATGATACAGAATAACCTGGATCCTGCTGTGGCCCAGCACCCCGATGAGCTGATCACCTATGGCGGGAATGGAGCTGTATTTCAGAACTGGGCACAGTATCTGCTTACCATGAAATACCTGGCCACTATGTCGGAGCAACAAACCCTGCATATGTATTCGGGCCATCCTATGGGTCTATTTCCATCTACAAAAGAAGCCCCCAGAGTGGTCGTCACTAATGGAATGATGATACCGAATTATTCCAAACCTGACGACTGGGAAATATTCAACGCCCTTGGGGTTACCCAGTACGGCCAGATGACAGCGGGTTCTTATATGTACATTGGACCGCAGGGAATTGTTCACGGCACAACGATCACGGTGATGAATGCCTTCCGAAAAGTCCTACCTAAGGGAGAGACACCCAATGGGAAAGTATTCCTGACCTCAGGGTTGGGCGGAATGAGCGGGGCCCAGCCAAAAGCCGGAAATATCGCTCAATGTATCACCGTTTGTGCGGAGGTAAATCCGGCAGCTGCCAATAAAAGACATCAACAGGGCTGGGTAGACGAAATTTATACTTCCCTGCCTGAACTCGTCAGGCGCACACAAAGAGCAATGGACAAATCGGAAGTAGTTTCCCTGGCATACGTCGGAAATGTGGTCGATGTCTGGGAACGGTTCCTCGAAGAGGATATTTATGTGAGTCTGGGATCAGACCAAACCTCCCTTCACAACCCCTGGGCGGGAGGATATTACCCTGCGGGATTGTCTTTTGAACAGGCAAATACCCTTATGGTTGAAGATCCTGATCTGTTTAAATCCAAAGTACAGGAGTCACTCAGAAAGCAGGTGACCCTAATCAATGCCCATGCACGGAAAGGAACATATTTCTTTGATTACGGCAATGCATTTCTCCTGGAAGCATCCAAAGCAGGGGCAGACGTAATGGCCGAAAATAAAATCGATTTCAGATACCCTTCCTATGTACAGGATATTCTTGGTCCGTTGTGTTTTGATTACGGATTTGGTCCGTTCAGGTGGGTCTGCACCTCAGGAGATCCCCAAGACCTTCATAAGTCGGATACAATAGCCCTGGAGGTAATGAAGGAAATTCAGGATGAGGCGCCAGAAGAGATCAGCCAACAAATGCAGGATAATATTTCATGGATTGAACAAGCCGAACAAAACAAACTGGTTGTGGGCTCTCAGGCCAGAATACTTTATGCTGATTCCGAAGGCAGGATGGCTATTGCCCTCGCCTTTAATGAGGCGATCAGGAAAGGACAAATCTCAGCACCGATAGTCTTGGGACGTGACCACCACGATGTGAGTGGAACAGATTCTCCATTCCGGGAAACCAGCAATATTTATGACGGCAGCAGGTTTACTGCAGATATGGCCATTCATAATGTTATAGGCGATAGTTTCAGAGGAGCCAGTTGGGTATCTATCCACAATGGTGGAGGCGTAGGCTGGGGAGAGGTGATCAACGGGGGTTTCGGGATGGTGCTCGACGGAAGCGAAGAGTGTGACAGGAGGATCAGGAATATGCTCTTTTACGACGTGAACAACGGAATCGCGAGGAGGAGCTGGGCCAGAAATGCTGAAGCCCTTTCGGCAATCAAACGGGAAATGAAGCGTACTCCTGAATTAAAGGTCACCCTGCCCAATATAGTTGAAGATAAAATTATTGACAATCTCTTTTAGGCCCGGAAGGCCGATAACTATGGAGCATTTTTATAAAAAACCTGATAAATCAAATTGGAAAGGTCGTAATTCGGACAGCCAGGAATATCTGCATGAAAAAGTGATCTTGAAAGACCTCAGCGAAGAATTTCAACTTCCATCGGGCCGATCTTCTTATGCCCTTTTGGGTTATGCCTGTGATGAAGGGGTTCGTAGAAACTCCGGACGACCAGGAGCTGTTGAAGGACCTGATGCTATCCGCAAGGAGCTGGGCAAACTGTCTAATCATCTACAGAAGGAAGTCTTATTGGTGGATACAGGGAATATTCTTTGCCCCAAAGGCGATTTAGAGGGAAGTCAGGAAATGCTGGCAACAAAAACAGCCACTTTGGTCAATAGTGGGGGAATTCCAATTCTTTTGGGAGGAGGACATGATATTGCTTACGGCCACTACCGGGGCTTAAGAAGGGCGCTTGTCAAAGAAAAGAAGCTTGGGATCATCAACTTTGATGCCCATTTTGATCTCAGATCAAATGTCGAGGGAAATCATTCGGGAAGTCCTTTTTTTCAGATCGCTCAGGATTGCGATACAGATGGGGAGTCATTCGAATACATATGTCTGGGGATAAGGAAAGAAGCAAATCCTCCAGAATTATTTAAGACTGCAAGTGAACTGGGTGTAAAATACATATCGCTTACTGACTTTTCCATGCATCATTTCAATACAGTAAAAGAGGCGCTCGACATTTTCCTTTCAAAAGTTGAAAAGCTCTATGTGACAATTGATATGGATGGATTTTCCTCAGCCTTTTCCCCTGGCGTTAGTGCATCTTCCCCAATAGGATTTAGCCCTGAAATAGTATATGCCAGCCTGAAAATACTGATCAACTCTGGAAAACTCCTGGGTATTGATGTAGCTGAAACGAATCCTGCATTCGACCTTGACCACCAGACTGCAAAATTAGCTGCGGGCATGATACATTATATAATTCATGAACATGCCTTACTCTAGCCAGGATTTGAAATACTTGCCATCATCGAGGTTTAGTGCCTCCTGGGTAAGCTGAAGAGGCCTGAAGGTGTCTATCATTACCGCTAGTTCTTCTGTTCCCTTCTTCCCTATACTCGCTTCGTATGTTCCGGGATGCGGCCCATGAGGAATTCCAGCCGGATGCAGTGAAATATACCCCTTGTCTATCCCTTTTCTGCTCATAAAATCCCCATCCACATAATAAAGCACCTCATCAGAATCGATGTTGGAATGGTTATAGGGTGCCGGAATGGCTTCAGGATGATAGTCGTATAACCTCGGGCAGAAAGAACAGACCACAAAAGCACTGGTCTCAAACGTCTGATGTACTGGCGGGGGTTGATGCACCCGTCCGGTAATGGGTTCAAAATCGTGTATGGAAAAAGCATAGGGATAATTATATCCGTCCCACCCTACTACGTCGAAGGGGTGTGTGGCATAGACCAGTTGATGCAAATGCCCTTGCTTCTTTACTTTTATTAAAAAATCCCCTTTCTCATCATGACTTGCTAAATTCTGGGGTAACCTGAAGTCGCGCTCACAAAATGGAGAGTGCTCGAGATGCTGACCGAACCAGTTTCGGTATCGCTTTGGAGTATAAATAGGGTGGTACGACTCGGTAATCAACAATCTGTTGTCTTCAGTGTCGAAGTGAATCTGATAGATCATTCCCCTCGGTATCAGAATATAATCCCCATATCCGAACGGAATTTCTCCCAGCATGGTTTTCAGAGTACCTGAACCCTTGTGTATAAACAACAATTCATCGGCATCCGCATTTTTATAGAAATAATCGGTCATCGACTTCCTGGGAGCGGCAAGCCCAATATGGGCATCTCCGTTGAAGAGAATCACCTTTCTACTGAACAGGTAATCATCTTCAGGAGGAAGTTCGAGGCCTTTCAACAAACGCGATTGCACATGATACTGAACAGCAGCCTTCGGGCTGATATCCAGAGATTTTCCGATCTCTTTAACCTGCGTTGGTCTGTGTATATGATACATAAGGGAGGACATTCCATCAAAACCGATGGTGCCGAATAATTGCTCGTAATACAGGCTGCCGTCAGGCTTTTTGAAGACGGTATGTCTTTTATGTGGAATCTTCCCTAAAGTGTGATAAAGTGGCATAAATACATCGCATTAAAATCAGATTAAAAATACGATAATTTAAAGGGACCTGAAAATTTCAAAGCAAAAGAAGCAGGAGTAATTATACTTGGAAATGAAAAAAGTAAGATGAGGATTTCCACTGGCCTGAAAAGAAAAAAGCCTCCCAACTTGGAAAGCCTTTCATTGGCTGTAACTAACTTCTTAGTTTACAACACCGACTTCACCGAAATGAAGTCCAACACAACAGCCCAAAGATAACAAAGCTTTTTGATTTTGAAAGTATTCAGCCTTGATAAATGTATCTGAGCTGGAGTCAAATCGCAGAAAAATCCGATTAAAAATAAGCCTACCCCCTGATATTAAAGTAAATATCCATGGTAAATCATCGGTGAAATGCACAAAAGACCTTTTTGGCTATTCTGTAGGAAACAGATGACAAACACAAATACAGGATGAGTTGCACATTGCGCAAAAATTTGACGAAAATCTTGGGCCGTTAGTCGGGAACTGGTATTCTTCATTCGACTTTGCAGTTATTTACTAAAAGATTTGAACCTCGGTCCGGATCTGAAAACTTAACCTACAATGAAAACGCAAAACATAATATTATGGGGACTATCTCTCACGCTTGTTTCTTGCATGGAGGATGTTACTACCATCTATGAACAGCCTTTACCCGAAGTTCTGGTTGCAGATATCCCTAAGGAAGAACATACCCCTGCTGCTACCACTGCAAGCCCTGAAAAAGTAAATGAGTGGATGAACCACATGCAAGGTACTAATGGCCTGGTAGAAAGTGCAGAATTCACCAATTTTGTTTCCCTCTACGATAATGCGCTGGCTGCACTGGCTTTTACAGCAGATGGAAACCTCTCCGGTGCAGAACAGATACTCGACTATTTCGATAATCGTTTGCAGACAGAATTCAATGCAAATAATGGCGGATTTTTCCAATATCGTGATACTTCAGGTGAGCAGGGTTCGCGAATCTGGATGGGAGATAATGCCTGGTTACTGCTCGCTGTAAATCATTACCATGATAAGACACAGTCTAACCGATATGAAAACCTAGCCCAGGAACTTGAAACCTGGTTGCGTTCATTGCAGGAGGAAGATGGCGGATTGAAAGGGGGTATTAATGAAGACGGAACCTCAATCCCTAAAGTGACAGAAGGTATAATTACAGCTTTTAATGCCGTAAAGGGTTTTGACGATTTCCATAGAAATATCCTCTTATTTCTACAGCAACAGCGCTGGGATGTAAACGAAAAGGTATTGATAACGGACACCGAAAATCCTGCTTATAATCACGCTTTAGACCTTTACACTCTGGGGTATATGATTCTCGAAGATTTCCCCGAAGAAGTATTGAACAAAGCCCATCGATTCTACAATTCTCAGAATTCCACAACTCATGAAAAGCTAATCAGCGGATACTGTTTTGACGATGATAAAGATGTTGTATGGTTAGAAGGTACTGCACAGATGGCTATGGCCTTCAATGAAGCTGATCAGGAAGGGAATGCGCAAAATACCATTTTAAATCTGGAGGAAGCCTTTATCTCAAGTACTTCTAATGCTTCCACGGCCGGACTCCCTTACACTGCTAATTTTGGGACAAATTTTGGAGCTAACCAACTTTGGGAGCATACCGATATTACACCAACCATTTCATCAAGCGCCTGGTACCTCTTTGTTAAAAACGATTTTAATCCATTTCAGCTGGAAAAAGAAAAAAATATCCCTGAGGAGTTAAAATTCTGGACTGATTCCGGGGTAAATTAATATTGCAGGATCAATTTTTTTGCAAATTCCTTAACAGCCGGTCTCCGACATATCAAGTATTTTTACATAAAAAAGCTATGAAAGATTCCGCAATGTTCTGGGTTGGTGCAACCACCCTCGTTTTATTGACTGTGACAATTATGGCCGCGATGAATTTCCCCTTTAATTGGGTATTCTATGTAACTGTAATCGGGCAGATTATGATTGTCTTTATGGTCTACAAAGTCCTCACGGATAACTACACCACTTCCAAAACCTTTAAGGATTTCTACGAGGACTACCCTATCAATGAGTAGTTTATTTCGCCAGTTGTAATTCTTTTTTTGATCTGGAATGTTTAGGCCCGTTCATCCCGAGTTCAGGAATCACCAGCAGGGGCACCTGAGTATGGAAAGCCATGGATTTTACAACAGGCTCCCTGGTCATTCGCTCCATATAACTGTGCTGATAATTTAACATGGCCAACAGGTGTATATCCAATTCATCAGCGAAGACCTCAAGAGTTTTGGAAACGGTGTTTAACTCAGACACCGTATGCACATAGTGATCTATACCTTTAAAATACTTCCTGAGGATATTGAGATTAAACTGCTGTATTTCAGTTAAGGCTTTGATTTGATCTTGCACATAAACTATGCGGATTGTCGCCTTAAAACTTTTGGCCAGTTCTACAAGGGGCGCCACTTCTGAGTTGCTGTAATATCGCTTAAAATCAGTTGCAAATACGATTTCCTGAGGCTTAACATATTTAAAATTCCTCGGAATAGTGAGGATTGGACACTCCTTGATGGCCTTGATAATCCTAACAGTATTGCTTCCGAGAAATACCTCCTCAATACCCGAAGCTCCTTTTGTTCCGGTAACGATGAGATCGATGCCTTCTTCCTCAATCATATTTCTGATCTCCTCCACAAGGAGATTAAAAGATGATCTGATCTTAAAAGTGTGGTATTTATTGCTGTAAGTTTTCCTGATTCTTTCGAGGAAATCTTTTAAGCCTTTTAAGGAGTTCTCTTTACTGCCATCTTCCAATGCCTTCCCCTGAAAACTGGATGCCATAAACCGACTATTGGGTATGACAGGAGTATAGGTATTCAGTAAATGAAATGTACATTCCTCCTTCTCTAATAATTCAAGGATATACGCAATGGCATTCCATGAATTCTTCGAAAAATCCGTAGGTAATAAGATATGCTTCATAGGAATTTTCTAAAGTAACAGGGGTAAAAGTAGAAATGACATTCCGCTGAAACAATGACTTTTGTCAGGTTTACAGGAGGTTGCAAGGGATAAGTAAATAATTGATGTCCCGGGGAGGGAAATTACTCTTGAAAAAAATGGTATTACTTAGAACCCATCGACCAGGTCCCGTAGCTTCTTTTCATCCACTACACCTATCTTTTTTCCGGAAGTTTTGATGTATTCCTTTTTCTTGAATTCTGAAATAATCCTGATGCAAGACTCGGTTGCCGTACCTACCACATTTGCAATATCTTCACGAGACAGGGTTACGTTTAGGAAGCCTTCTTTATCAGCACCAAAATTGTCTCTGAGGTATAAAAAAGCTTCAGCGATACGCTGTTTTACTGTCTTTTGAGACATATTTACTATTACATCATCGGCTTCACGTAAATCGTGGGCCATATGACGCAATACCTCTACCGTGAAATTAGGATTCTTATGCAGTGCATCCACAATTCCTTCCTTAGGAATAAAGCAAACCTCCATATCGCTTACGGCAACGGCGCTAAGATTTGTTGATTCCTCAGCAATTACCGATCTCTGACCCATAACTTCCCCTTTGCTGGCAAGTTTTACGATCTGGTCCTTGCCATTGGCACTGAGCTTGGAAAGTTTTGATACCCCGTCACGAACACAAAAGACGCCATTGAGTTTTTCACCTTCTTCAAAAATAGCTTGTCCTTTCTTGATCGTCTTCGTAATCTTGGAATCGGAAACCCGTTTCAATTCCTCCTTGCTCATTGCTCGCAAAGAGTTGAATTGTCTGACAATACAGTTCTCACATCTGTTCTTCATGAGGTACGAATTTCATCCCTCTAAGGTAAGATAATTTATAAAGGTCACCATAGTACTTTTAGGATTTTTCCCCACTTAGTCAGACACGGTATATGTAACTTTCGTATTTTTAAAACTGATTAATGTCATTTTTTGCCAACAACTGAGGTCGCATCTTTGCTCCCGGGTATTTGACAAGTGTATGGATAACAGGAATTGTTATCATTGCGGGGATCCCTGTGATGACGACACAATTTTATTTCAGGACAAAGCTTTCTGTTGCAACGGATGTAAAACGGTCTATGAGATCTTCGACTCGAATGATCTCAAGTATTACTACGATCTGCAGTCTGCTGCAGGGAGTACGCCAAAGCTGTTGCCCGGGAAATTCGACTTCCTGGAAAATACAGAGATCGCAGAGCAACTGATCGAATTTAACGACGGGAAACATCAGATCATCAACCTGTTCATCCCCACCATACATTGTAGTTCTTGTATCTGGGTTCTTGAAAACCTCCACAAATTGGCTCCTGGAGTGGTGCAGTCGCAAGTCGACTTTCCCCAAAAGACCGTAAGGGTATCTTTCGATGCTACGGTTATTTCCCTGAAGGAGATCGCTGAACTCCTCGCAAAAATCGGATACGAACCTACTATCTCCCTGGCCGATTCAGATATAAAAAAGAACAGAGATGATAAAAAAATCATCTATCAGCTGGGCGTAGCGGGATTTGGTTTCGGCAATATAATGTTCCTCTCATTTCCCGAATATTTTGATGTTAATGAGTATTGGTTAGAACAGTACAAATTCCTGTTCAGATGGCTTATGTTCGCCTTTTCCGTACCTGTAGTCTTTTATGCCGGAAAAGACTACCTAATATCAGCATACAAAGGGATCCGGAGTCGTTTTCTCAATATAGATGTACCCATTGCTTTGGGAATACTGGTCCTATTTCTCCGCAGTACCCTTGAAATTTCTTTTAATTGGGGAAGTGGGTTTTTCGATAGCCTCAGCGGTCTTATTTTCTTCCTGTTATTGGGTAAATATTTTCAAAAGCGAACCTATTCCTTCCTTTCTTTTGAAAGGGATTACAAGTCCTATTTCCCAGTGGCGGTAACGCGTATTCTCCAGGATGGAAAAGAGGAAGTGGCTCAGGTTAATGACGTGAAAAAAGGTGACCGACTGCTTATACGCCATGGAGAACTGATTCCTGTTGACGGTGTTTTAAAAGGTGGGGCAGCAGAGATAGATTATAGCTTTGTTACGGGGGAAGCCAGACCTGTACATGTGGAATTAGGGGGAAAAATCTTTGCAGGTGGGAAACAACTCGGAGGTCCGTTTGAAATGGTTGCCGATAAAAAAGTTTCTCAGAGCTACCTAACACAATTATGGAGCCATTCAGTTTTTGGTGAAAATTCAGATAGTAAGTTTAAATCGCTTACCGATAGTATTGGCAAACGCTTTACCTATGCTGTTTTGACTATCGCAATGATTGCATCTCTGTACTGGATGTTTACAGATCCTGAAAAGGTCTGGAATGTTTTCACGGCGGTGCTTATCATAGCCTGTCCTTGTGCTATAGCCCTGGCCGCACCATTTACGCTGGGGAATATGCTCAGGATTTTCGGCAGAAAAAAATTCTACCTCAAAGATGTTTCTGTCATTGAGAAAATGGCAGGGATCAATACGGCAATTTTTGACAAAACCGGAACGCTCACCACTCGAAAACACGACCAGATCCTTTATGAAGGAAGCCAACTGACTACTGAGGAAAAATCACTGCTGAAGAGTACCCTCAGGGCATCTAACCACCCTTTGAGCAGGTCACTTTACAACTTGCTGAAGGAACACAATATTTTGAGCCTGGATCAATATGAGGAATTTATTGGTCAGGGTCTCTATGGCAGTAAAGGAGATGCTAATATTAAAATTGGAGCAGCCAGTTTCGTTGATAACTGTAATAAAAATTACCCCGGTACAGCCGAAGTTCATTTAAGTACAAATGCGGAGTACAAAGGACGCTTTGTTCTCGAAAGTCAGTATCGCCATGGTATATCTCAGTTGATGTCCGAACTGACGAAGGAGTTGGATGTGGCCGTTCTATCCGGCGACCACGACGGGGAAAGAAAAAGGCTTGAAGCACTGCTTCCCGGCCTAACCCCTATGTACTTCGATCAAAGTCCGGAAGACAAACTGTTTTTTGTGAAAGAATTACAGGACTCAGGAAAGCGGGTAATGATGGTTGGTGATGGTCTTAACGATGCAGGGGCATTGGCCCAAAGTGATGTTGGAATTGCCCTGGCGGAAGATATCAACGTATTTTCTCCGGCCTGTGACGGCATACTTGATGCGAGTAAATTTAAATATCTCAGTTCCTATCTCCACGCTTCTAAAAAGGCTATGGGGATTATCAGACTGAGTTTTGTTTTGTCTCTGCTTTATAACCTTGTAGGCTTATATTTTGCAGTAACGGGCCAATTACAACCGGTGATAGCCGCCATCCTTATGCCCCTCAGTTCCATAAGTATAGTCGCCTTCACAACGGTCACAACGAATTGGATTGGAAGAAAAATTAGATAATAAAACCTGACTTATGTCATTTTTTAGGGATAACAGCAAACCTAGTTTTGCATCAGAATTCAGGTAGGTATGAGTGTAATTTATGTGCTGCTGACCATTAGTATTGTGGTAGCCGTAATATTTTTTGTTGCCTTTATTCATTCTGTAAGGAGTGGACAGTATGAGGATTCCTATACCCCATCTGTCCGTATTCTCTTTGAAGATGAGTTGATCAGGCCCAAAAAAAATACTTCAGATCAATCCGTACCAATATCCAGTAAAACCAGTACAAAAAGCAAACAAATTTAATTATGGAAGTACAGCAATTTAGTTACGACAATCAGATCGTAAAGAAATTTATCTATGCCACCCTTTTCTGGGGGATCATTGGGATGCTGGTGGGTCTGCTACTCGCCTTTATGTTTTTATTTCCCAATGTTACAGATGGCATATCCTGGCTAAGTTTTGGTAGGTTGCGCCCGCTGCATACCAATGCCGTTATTTTTGCCTTTGTCGGGAATGCGATTTTTGCCGGCGTGTATTACTCAACTCAACGGCTTTTGAAGGCAAGGATGTTCAGCGACTTTCTCAGTAAGCTGAACTTCTGGGGATGGCAAGCTATTATTGTGGCCGCCGCTATCACCCTGCCTCTGGGATACACAACTTCCAAGGAATACGCCGAACTGGAATGGCCTATCGACCTGGCTATTGCAGTAATCTGGGTAGCCTTTGGCTGGAACCTGATCGGTACCATGCTCAAAAGAAGACAAAGGCATTTATACGTCGCCATTTGGTTTTACCTGGCCACTTTCGTTACAGTAGCCGTTTTACACATCTTTAACAGCCTGGAATTACCCGTAAGTGCACTAAAGAGCTATTCGGTATATGCAGGAGTACAGGATGCCCTGGTGCAGTGGTGGTACGGCCATAACGCCGTAGCCTTCTTCCTTACCACTCCTTTCCTCGGGCTGATGTATTACTTCGTCCCTAAAGCCGCCAACAGACCTGTGTATTCCTATCGCCTGTCTATTGTGCATTTCTGGTCTTTGATCTTTATCTATATCTGGGCCGGACCTCACCACCTGTTGTATTCTTCCCTACCCGACTGGGCACAGAATCTGGGTGTGGCTTTCTCCGTAATGCTGATTGCACCTTCCTGGGGTGGGATGATCAACGGACTTTTAACCCTCAGGGGAGCCTGGGATAAGGTTCGGGTTGATCCAACTCTGAAATTTATGGTGGTAGCAATTACCGGTTATGGGATGGCAACCTTTGAAGGTCCTATGCTTTCCCTCAAGAATGTAAATGCCATCGCCCATTTCAGCGACTGGATTATTGCTCACGTCCACGTAGGTGCCCTGGCCTGGAACGGCTTCCTCACCTTCGGGATGATCTACTGGCTCGTACCCAAAATGTTTAAAACCAGACTCCATTCAACACCCATGGCCAATTTCCATTTTTGGATAGGTACGCTGGGTATCATTTTGTATGCCCTTCCTATGTATGTGGCCGGATTTACCCAAGCGCTTATGTGGAAAGACTTCAATCCTGATGGCAGCCTGGTCTACGGGAATTTCCTCGAAACCGTTAATGAGATAATGCCGATGTACTGGATGCGTGCCATCGGAGGATCGCTTTATATAATTGGTTTTATCGTAATGCTGTACAATATCGTGGTAACTGTTCGTTCGGGAAGCGCGGTGACAGATGAGCAGGCTGAAGCGCCAGCCCTAACCAGGGTATCGTCAAGACGTACCCTTGGAGAAACCTATCACACCTGGCTGGAAAGAAAGCCCATACAACTTACTATCCTGGCCACCATTGCTATCCTCATTGGAGGTGTTATTCAGATCGTACCTACTCTGCTGGTTAAATCGAATATCCCCACCATTACAAGTGTCAAGCCCTATACTCCACTGGAACTGGAAGGACGTGATCTGTACATCCGCGAAGGCTGTGTAGGCTGCCATTCCCAAATGGTTCGCCCCTTCAGGAGTGAAGTGGAGCGATACGGGGAATACGCGAAAGCAGGAGAGTTCGTTTACGATCACCCCTTCCTCTGGGGAAGTAAACGTACAGGACCCGACTTGCTGCGGGTAGGCGGAAAGTATTCTGACAGTTGGCACCTGAATCATATGTATGATCCTCAAAGTATGTCCTCAGGTTCCATTATGCCTGCCTATCAGTGGCTGGTAAGAGATAAACACGATCGTTCTGATGTTCAGGACAAAATGCGGGCTATGGTCACCCTGGGGGTACCCTATACTGAAGAGGACATTAGCAATGCCGACATGTCTATGGAAGAACAGGCAAAACAGATCGAGGAAAGCCTCTATTCAGATCCCGATTTTGCGAAGACCTACGAAGAAGACAAATCCAGGGCCCTTGCCAGCGGGCAGGAATTTGTTGAAATGAAAGACCGTGAAATAATCGCTCTCATCGCCTATTTACAGCGCCTTGGGACCGACATAAAAGTAAAAGACACGGATCAACTGTTATCAGAAAATAAATAGATCATGCTGAAATTTGTCAAAAATCATATGGAAAGTATCGAGGGGATAGCCACCTATCCCATGATCTCATTGCTCATCTTTTTTGTATTCTTTGCCCTTTTATTCTGGTGGGTATTTACCGCCTCCAAAGAACACATCAAAGAAGTAAGTGAAATTCCCTTAGAAGATAATCAACCAAAATAATATCCCATGAAAAATACATCACCCTGGTGGATCCGGATCCCGTTTTTTTTCTTTCTTATTTTCGGCCTCACCGAATTTTATATCGATTCAGGCGATAAGCCTGCCTTTATAGAATATCCAATGGTACAATTGTTCCTGGTGATGATCTTATTGATCCTTATCGCCATTGAACTCATTGTGAAATCTGTGGAAAATGTAATGTTCCAGACCCTGCCGGAAGATGCCAAAGAAAGGTACCTGAATGCGCAGGCGAAAAAGTGGGAATGGGCCTGGGCCAGCAGGATATATAAGAAATTACTCGGGAGCAAACCTATAGAAGAAGAGGCAGAAATTATCCTCGACCACAATTATGACGGGATAAAAGAATTGGACAACAAACTTCCACCTTGGTGGGTATATCTGTTCTACGCTACTATTCTATTCGGTGTTGTTTATCTCGCCCGCTTTCATGTATTTAATGGCTACGATCAGGACCTCGAATATGAAATGGAAGTGGCGGAGGCTCAGGCTGCCATTGAAGAATACCGCAAAACAGCCAAAGATCTGGTGGATGTCAATACGGTTACCTTGCTCACCGATGCCTCAGACCTAAAGGCAGGACAGGTGATCTTTGATACCAATTGTGCAGTCTGTCATATGGCCGACGGCGGTGGAGGCATAGGTCCTAACCTCACCGATCCTTACTGGATACTGGGTGGAGGTATTAAAAATGTATTTAAAACGATTTCCGAAGGAGGACGCGACGGGAAAGGGATGATAGCCTGGAAGCAAACCCTCAAACCTTCAGAAATGGCTCAGGTAGCTAGTTATGTCCTCAGTTTTCAGGGTAAAACATCTGCTAATCCAAAAGATGCAGAAGGAGAGCTGTGGATTGATGAGAATGCTGCCGAAGAGAAAGAGGCCCCTGAAGAGATGGCCTCTGATACCACTACAGTGGCCATGAATGAATAACTCACTTAAGATTTACCAGTGTGGCAAACGATGAACGTTTCCGTGATTCAATAGGGACCATCAATGAAGAAGGCAAAAGAGCATGGGTATTCCCTAAAAAACCATCCGGTAAATTTTATAAATACCGCAAGTGGGTCAGCTACGGACTGTTGTTATTTCTCATTGCAGCACCATTTGTAAAAATCAACGGGAATCAGTTTCTGATGTTTAATGTGCTTGAAAGGCGATTCAACATCTTTGGCTATCCTTTCTGGCCTCAGGATTTTCACCTTTTTGTGATCTCGATGATCACCGGGGTTATATTCATCGCTCTTTTTACAGTGGCATTCGGACGAATTTTCTGCGGCTGGATGTGCCCCCAGACTATTTTTATGGAAATGGTTTTCCGAAGAATTGAATATTGGATTGATGGAGATCGCGGAGCACAAATGAGGCTCGACAGGCAGCCCTGGAATGCACAGAAAATCAGAAAACGCCTGATAAAATGGAGTATATTTTTTCTGATCTCCTTCCTCATTGCCAATGTTTTTCTCGCATATTTGATTGGCAGCGATACTCTTATTCGATATATCATCGACGGACCGTTGCAGCATGTCAGCACCCTGATATCCCTGCTTATTTTTACCGGGGTCTTTTATTTTGTCTTCGCCTGGTTCAGGGAGCAGGTGTGTATCATTGCCTGCCCGTATGGAAGGTTGCAAGGCGTACTACTCGACAACAAGTCGATTGTAGTAGCCTATGATCATAAAAGGGGCGAGGGAGAAAAAGGAAGAAAGAAGTTCCGAAAAGGAGAAGATCGCCAGGCTCTTGGGCATGGCGACTGTATCGATTGCTTTCAGTGTGTTCATGTTTGTCCAACAGGGATCGACATAAGAAATGGAACACAGCTCGAATGTGTTAACTGTACAGCCTGTATTGACGAATGCGACACCATTATGGAAAAGGTGAACCTTCCCAAGGGTCTGATCCGTTATGCAAGTGAAGACAACATAGAGAAAAAAACCAAATTTTCTTTTACCCCAAGGATGAAGGGTTATTCCTCGGTACTGGTGGTTCTCATAGGAGTACTTATAGGGATGCTTTTCCTCAGGAATGATCTGGAAGCTACCGTGCTACGATTACCAGGGCAAATGTACGAACGTAAAGAAGGCAATATAATAAGTAACGTCTACACCTTTAAACTGATCAATAAGACGACAAAAAATGTGGAAAACGTGAGTTTTAAACTCTTATCCCATGACGGGAAAATAGAAGTGGTAACACACAAAAATTTTGACGTGCCCGCAGAACAGCTTACAGAAGGCACCCTCTTTATTGAAATCGATGCCGGGGATCTGGGCAGCGATAAGGACAAACTTAAAATTGGTGTTTACAGCGACGAAACCTTAATGGAAACTGCAACAACACGTTTTCTGGGGCCGAGAAGTTATTACTAGAATACAGAAAAGAAAAGAAAAGAAAAGAAATATGAAAATTAACTGGGGTACGGGAATTGTGTTGTCGTTTATAGGCTTTATTGCCTTTATCCTCTTCTTTGTTATCAGGATGAGTATGGACGACAGGGCTAATCACGATCTGGTTACAGAGGATTATTACAAAAAGGAACTGTCGTACCAGAAGGAGATTGACGCCATGGAAATGGTAAGTAAATTACCCTATCCTCCACAACTGATCAGAACCGACTCCGGAATGACAGTCCGGTTTCCTGAAGATATGGTACCCTCCGAAATAAAAGGAAAAGTGTCCCTTTACAGGCCGTCCAATAAACACTTGGATTTTGACTTTCCAATAAGTTTATCCAATACACATTTGCTCATACCTGACAAACGTTTGTTGGATGGTCGCTGGGACATTGATGTTAGCTGGGAATATGAAGGTGAAACTTATCTGTTCAGAAAAAGTTTTACCTATTAACTGAGAAAATGGTTTATACCGCTTTTTTATTGGGATTGCTCGGTAGTCTTCACTGTGTTGGAATGTGCGGACCTATAGCCTTTATGTTGCCTCTGAGCAGAGATAACAAGACCAGGATGTTCGGCCAGCTCTTTCTCTATCATTTTGGCAGGATACTTACTTATAGTATAATGGGTCTGGCCTTTGGTTTCTTTGGCAAAGGCTTGTATCTCTTCGGGGCACAACAAAACCTGTCGATCATTATTGGGGCCATAATCATCCTGGCCATTGTGATTCCGGAGAAATATATGAGAAAATTCAGTTTTTCCCGCCCGATATACACAGGTGTATCGAGGGTTAAATCAGCTTTAGGTGAAGCGCTGAAAAAGAGAACTCCGGATACCTTTCTCACCATAGGCTTCCTCAATGGTTTTTTACCCTGTGGCCTTGTCTATATGGCCTTATTTGCCTCAATTGCAATGGCATCACCATATAGTGGAGCTATGTATATGGGCCTGTTTGG
Source organism: Muriicola sp. SD30 (assembly GCF_041205185.1). Taxonomy (NCBI): domain Bacteria; kingdom Pseudomonadati; phylum Bacteroidota; class Flavobacteriia; order Flavobacteriales; family Flavobacteriaceae; genus Muriicola; species Muriicola sp. SD30. The sequence goes on along the minus strand of NZ_JBGEWB010000001.1, from coordinate 159,369 downwards.
TTTGGGAACAATCCCCCTGATGACCACAGCTGCATATATTGGAGGCCTTTTACAACCACAGATACGGCAAAAAATCCGAAGACTAATCCCTATCTTCGTCCTGGTGATCGGTATCCTTTTTATATTACGCGGAATGGGTCTGGGAATCCCATATTTGTCCCCTAAACCTGCATCGCCTCAAATAACAACGCAAATAGAATGTCATCAACCCTGAACCCTCTCCTCTAATCCGGGGAAACTACAGGACCTTAACTTATTAAAGAATGAAAATTGTTTCGAAAACGGAAGCCGCCGCCCTGATCAAATCGGGCGACCGGGTATTCCTGCAGGGAGCCGCCATGACTCCAAATACCCTTATGAATGCCATATGCGACCGATATGAACACTTATCGGATGTGGAAATCATCTCCATTCATACGGAAGGCAGCGTGCACTATGCCACCCCTCCTTACAACAAAGCATTTAGAATCAATAGTTGTTTTGTTGGGGGAAATGTCAGAAAGGCCGTCAATACCAATAAGGGGGATTATATCCCCATATTTCTGAGTGAAATCCATCTGCTCTTCAGAAGGAATATACTTCCTCTTGATGTGGCATTGATCCAGGTTTCCCCCCCAGACAAACACGGATATTGTTCTTTGGGAGTTTCGGTAGACGTTACCCTTCCGGCAATTCAAACAGCCAAACTCGTTATTGCGCAAATTAATCCCTGTGTACCCAGAACACACGGAGATGGCATCATTCATTTCAGTGAGATTGATGCTGCCATAGAAGTGGATGCCCCCCTGCATGTTCATCCCATGGGTGCCATATCAGACATCGAACATCAGATCGGACGGCATGTGGCTGAGTTGATCGAAGATGGTGCCACTCTGCAGTTGGGAATAGGTAATATTCCCAATGCCGTGCTCACCAATCTGGATAATCACAAAAGACTGGGCGTACATACCGAGATGTTTTCCGACGGTTTACTTCCCTTGGTAGAAAAAGGGGTGATCACCGGGGAAGAAAAAACATTAAAATCGGGACGTATCGTTACCTGTTTTGCGGCTGGCTCACAGGATTTATACGACTTTGTAGATGATAACCCCATTGTCAACTTCAAAGAAGCTGCCTATACAAATGACACGAATGTTATTCTGCAAAATCCAAAAGTTACTGCGATTAACAGTGCAGTTGAAATCGACCTTACCGGACAGATCTGCGCCGATAGTGTGGGTACCCGACAAATCTCCGGGGTGGGCGGACAGATGGACTTTATCCGTGCTGCCTCCCTTTCTGAAGGAGGTAAACCCATTTTTGCTTTCACTTCCCAGACTAAAAATGGATTATCTAAGATTACACCTACTTTAAAGCACGGGGCAGGTGTTACCACTACAAGGGCCCATGTACATTATGTGGCAACAGAATTTGGTGTGGTCAACCTTTTCGGTAAGAACCTGCACCAAAGGGCTAAGGCTTTGATCTCCATCGCCCATCCCAACCATAGAGAGGAGCTTTCCAAAGCTGCCTATGAAAGATTTGAACGTGACTAAAGAAAACATAAAATGCACTTGAATCAATACATAGACCATACCCTGCTAAAACCTACGGCCACAGAAGACGATATTAAGGCCCTATGTGAAGAGGCAGTACACCATAATTTTTATGCGGCCTGTGTCAATAGTTGTTACCTTCCACTTGCTCGGGAAATACTCGGTACATCAGAAGTTAAACTGGCTGCTGTTATAGGATTTCCACTGGGCGCAATGGCAACAGAGGCCAAGATCAGTGAAGCGAAATACTGTATTAAACACGGAGCAAACGAAATTGATATGGTCCTCAACCTTGGATGGTTTAAATCAGGTCGACATCAACAAATAATCACCGAAATTAAGAGTATTAAAAGTGCAATTCAAAAAGGGGTACTCAAAGTGATCCTTGAAACTTGCTATCTTTCAGATGAAGAAATCCGGACGGCTTGTGAATTATGCCTCGAAGGGGGTGCAGACATGGTTAAAACCTCAACGGGTTTCGGACCCGAAGGTGCAACCCTAAATGCAGTTAACATCATGAAAGAAAGCGTTGGGGATAAAGTCGGGATTAAAGCCTCAGGAGGCATCCGGGACCGGGAAACTGCCCTGGAGTACATCAAGGCAGGAGCAACAAGAATCGGCACATCATCAGGGGTGAAAATGATGAAGGAATAAAATACACGTTATGAGTACACATATCAATGCGAAAAAAGGTGATGTTGCTGAAACCGTATTACTACCGGGAGATCCGCTGAGGGCTAAATGGATAGCAGAAACCTACCTGGATAAGGCTGTTTGCTACAATCAGGTTCGCGGGATGCTGGGATATACCGGATTTTACAATGGGAAGCGAGTTTCTGTTCAGGGAAGTGGTATGGGGATCCCGTCGGCTATGATCTATTACCACGAGCTGATAAATATGTACGGGGCTAAAAATCTCATCAGGGTTGGGACGGCTGGCAGCTATCAGAAAGAGATTGGTATTAGGGATGTGATCCTTGCCATGTCTGCCTCCACAACATCTTCCATCAATGATCAGCGATTTAACGGGGGTCATTTTGCCCCCACTGCGAATTTCGAACTCTTCGAGAAAGCACAAACCTATGCTAAGGCCAACAATATTTCAATTAAAGCAGGGAACATCCTTACACATGACCTCTATTATGAAGATGATTTAGACGATTATAAGAAGTGGGCTGATTACGGAGTCTTATGTGTGGAGATGGAAACAGCCGGACTCTATACAATTGCAGCCAAGCACAAAGTAAAAGCTCTGGCTATCCTGACCATTTCAGATTCCCTTGTAACCGGTGTAGCTACAAGTCCGGAAGAACGAGAAAGTAGCTTTAATGACATGGCGGAAATCGCCTTGAATATCGCTTAATAGGTTCTGAGCTAAGTAAGTGCTTTATTTTCGGAAAAATGACATACAGGCATCTACCACAAATTGAGGCAAAAGCATATTTTTCGGACTGCAGGCGATTTCGATATTTACTGACAATAAAAGATCTCCGCAGGAAACCTGGCAAAACCGTCTGTGTTATCATGCAAAATCCAAGTGTGGCTGATGAAGACATCGCTGACAAGTCGGTTCAATTTCTGGAAAAACTCATTTTTGAAAAGGAATTACCAGAATTCAGAGAGGTAAACCAATGTATTATTGTCAATCAGTTTGCCCGTATTCAAACCCGGGACTTTGAGGGAAAGAAAGAGGATATTGGGAAACAAAATGACATCTATCTTGAAAGAGCTATCCGTGATGCCGATATAGTCCTTCTTGCCTGGGGGAAAAGGAATCCGTTTTCTGAGCGCCAGCAGATGAGCCACAATATGCTCAAAAAATTCGGAAAGAAAGAAATTTTGATGACGAGGAAGCATCCTTCCAGAGGAAGGTATACTGATTTCATAGAGCCCTTTGAGATCCATTGAGAGCCATATGACTTAAGTAGATAACCTTTCCAACATGTACATACAGGAATTGAGATAGGGCTATTTCTGAACTGAGGGTGGTCTGTATTTTTGGAAATCCCGATCGTTCTAATCAGGAATCAGCATAATTCCTTATTTTTAGATCATAATACCTTTTTATTGTTTACTTAATCCTGTATTAATTTTGCTGACAAACGCTTGTAAATATGCCATTAGAGCAGTAATCTACCTCGGAATGAAGAGCAGTGAACAGAACAAACTGAAAGCTCAGACTATTGCAGAGGAGTTGGAAGTTCCACAGCCTTTTTTGGCGCAATTGCTAAGAAAGCTAACTGTTGATCATCTGGTCTCATCTTCCAAGGGGCCCGGAGGTGGATTTTTTCTCAACGAGGATAACCTGTCCAATACGTTGTGGGATATCATCGTTTCTATTGACGGGGAATTCAAGTTTGACGATTGTTTTTTGGGCCTGGTCAAATGCAACAACGTCAATCCCTGCCCGGTACACCATATCGTCTCCCCTTTCAAAGAAAATTTATTGGCCCATTTTAAGGAGAAGAGCATTGTTACTCTGGTCGAGGAAATGAAAAAGGACGGGACTATAATTTCCTTAAAAGGAATTATTTAAACTTCAGGAACCCCATTAAATATTGGAAAAGACGATCCCCGACAAATAAATTCGTCAGGGATATCCTTTTGGCATGACATAGTCCTCCTGTCGATCTACCTATCGTCTGTCTGCCATATTCACCTCCTCCGTAATTGCTCCATTCTTATCCCCAACTTTATGGGCCCTTAAACTTTGTTGGAGCTCTTCCCTCCTGTTATTGGCAAGGCTACTTTTATTCTGGGTGTGATAATGCCGGAGCTGATGTTCTTTCTGCCTGCCCGAACTATAATTTGAAATACGTTTCAGATACCCGATCACCCGGGTAGCATGATCAATATTAGACGATCCGCAGCCACTACATTGCCATATGGTCCTCTTGTCGATATGTGAACAATCATTACAGATCGTAATTCTGATATTAAAACAGAAGTAATTACACCCGGCCCTGGCCGTGGCGTGGATAAGTTTTAAAAACCCTTCCTTGTTAGGCGTTTCCTCCAGGTTCAGGTGTAATGCGGAACCACCATCCAGATACTGAATGATCTCTTTTCCATGCAGAATGATCTTATCCAGTGAATTTGTATTATCATCCTCCACGACATAAAAGTAAGAGTTATAGCAATCCCTGGGCACAAACAATCCATCCTCCCTGTCCCACTTGGCATTTTTTACCCCCAGATTCTCTGCAGGCACGAACTCCGTGTTGAACATGTATCCATATTGCTCTTTGGCTATCCTGTTTTCCTGATAGATCGCTTTCAGATATGTATTGACGAAATTTTTGTACGATGCATTGTTTCCTACCTCGATTCCTCTGCTTTCCGCGGCTTCCACCATGCCATTGATTCCAATAGTAAGAAATTGTTTATCGAGGGAGATAAACCCCGATCGGTAAACCGGTAGCATGCCTGCTGTATTGTATTCATCAATTAGCTTTCTGAAAGCGACCTGGTATTTATGTACCTTTCTGACCTCCTCTGTTATATCCGCATTTTGCTGTATAAGCCTATTCATGTTTAAGGTAATAACATTGATAGAGCCCGTGGCCACGCCCCCCGCACCCAATGAATAACTGAATGTTTTGTCACTGATTTCATTACGCAGCCTGCAGCAGGATGCAAGGCTATCCGCATTTTCAGACTGATAGATAAAAAAGGAATTTCCCTCACTGAGTTCTTTTGCACACATCTCGGAGAATTCACTATCTGCAGGGTTCCCGTCCTTAACCAGCATAGCCGCTGTCACCACAGGGAAGGTCAGAACAGCCTTCGTGCGTTCCTCGTTGAACCATTTCATGAAATAAGCCTGAAGGTTTTTGACGCTTTCCCATTGGGGACGCACCATATCCGGAAATACAAAATCGCCGAACATACTCTCAAAATAAGGCCTGTCATATAGGGAAATATTCCAAAATACAGATTGGTACCCCCTGGCGGCAGCGGGCTGGTTGATGGCGTATATCACATGTTGCAAATGGTTGGCAATAAGTTTCTCATGGGTTTCCAGATAGTTTTTTCCATAGTCCTTGGCTGCAAAATGGTCGAAGTACATCAGGAATTCTACGGTCGCCAATGCGCCGGCGAATTGGGAGCTTACAGCAAATACAAGGTTGACAAACTCTCCACAGAAGCTCTCCAGGTGCTTGGGTGCCTGGCTTTCTCCCCCTAGTTTGGTGAGGCCATCCAGCAGGAAGGGGTACATACTGATGGAGGCACAGTAGGGTTTTAATGAGGTTTCATCATGTACATAGATTTCGTGCGACTCGATCTGCCTTATATATTCTTCCGCCAGCTCAGGCCCGAACAGGGAAGAGATCTTTTGTTTTACCAATATCCTGTTTACCTGAATATTGATATCCTTGTTCAATTCGGCTTCCATGGTGGCGATGTTTTTTGAAGTAACGTTAGCGTTGGCATCTACCTTGGAACCATCTGCTGCATTATCTGAATGCAGATAATGGGTAATAAATTCGATTTTGTTTGTAATCTGTTCTTCTGTGAGTCGTATCATATCTATATTTAATTAGTGATGAATAAAGAGTTTAGTACTTTGTTGCTTTTTACCTCCCGAAAAACCTGATTTGTCGTTTTGCTGTTGAGACCACCCCTATTTTTATCCCACCTACCAGTCTTCACCCAGGTTAAGTGTTCCAGGATTTTTTCATCCACATCCTCTGCACCGGAATAGAGACATGTTTTATATCCCTGGTTACGAGCATACTTCAGTTTCTTGATCAGTTCATTCCTATGCCATTCCCCTCCCATGAACACGACACACGTGGCAAAACCAAAATATCGCTTCAGTATCTGTTTATAGGTTCGGGAGGTTATTTTTTCTCCATTCCTTTTTTTCCACAAGAAAGGGGAATGGCATCCTTCGCAGCGCAGGGGACAACCCGATATGGTAAAACAGAGACTTATCTCCCCAGGAACTTCCTGGAGAACAACGTGAAAATCATAACAATACATAATACAGGATTAAATGATTATTTTATCTTTTTTAAAATTAATTTCAAAAGTTATAAAATTTGGTGTTATCCTATTGAGTTATTAAAAGGTTTTTAACAATGCTTGAGACTGGGAATATTACCCTGTGGGTCAGACATTAACACTGTCGGATATGCCGCCGCCTGGGATTGAGATGAAGATTTTGGTACTTGGTTATTTCCTAATACCCATGCTGTCCTCTACCCAGGCCTGTGAAAACAGGTAGGTGGGTAACAGGACTATTGTTTTATCAAGGAAAGTTCAGGTAAGTATTCCGTTTCATAACTGATCACTGACAAGGCATCGTCATAGGTCTAAAAACCGATCATTCACACTCCTGCTAGACAAATAAAAAAACAGTAGGGGCTGCCACAGATTTTTAGTATTCATTCAATAATCAATGTTTTTTTGATGCCATTAGTGGCAGTATCCATTTTTTGAACTTTCATTTTGTGTATACCTTCAATTATTTGATTTATGAATATGCAACCATGATTTCAATCATTCCTTTTTAGTTATTATTTGGATTCGGAATAGATTTACACCATCAAAGAAAAAAATTTTCATTTAAATAACTATAATATGACCTTTTTATATTTTATTATTTATATTTGCTCTAAATAATTTATAGGTCAATCATTATGAATAGTTTATTAGATAAAGAAGTTGGTCAAATAGTAGCAGAGGACTACAGGAGCGCGGCAGTTTTCAGCAAATATGGTATTGATTTTTGTTGTAATGGAAATCGTAACCTTTACGAGGTGTGCAGCAAAAAGAAAGTAGAGGTGGAAATAGTGGTGAAAGAGATTGAAGCCTTGACAAGCGATGGCGAAAAGCAGGGGGACAATTTCAACACATTGCCCCTCAATGTCTTGGCAGATCACATTGAGCAAAAACATCATCGCTATGTAGAGGAACGAATTCCAATATTAAAGCAATATCTGCACAAGATCAATACAGTACATGGTGAAAGGCATCCTGAATTAAAGGAAATTTACAGGTTGTTCTCAGAGTGTGCTGGCGAACTCACCATGCACATGAAAAAGGAAGAGCTCGTCCTGTTTCCCTTTATCCGGAAAATGGTCCTTTCCTTAAAGCATAATGAAGCTGTAGAATCACCCAGATTCCTCACCGTTACCAACCCCATTCAGACCATGCGGGACGAACATGAAAGCGCCGGAGATATTTTCAGTAAAATATCCAGTCTTACCCATTCCTATACCCCTCCGTCGGATGCATGCAGCACATACAAAGTAGCCTTTTTAATGCTAAAGGAGTTTGAAGAGGATTTACATCTGCATGTCCACCTGGAAAATAATATCCTTTTTCCAAAGGCTGAGAAGTTGGAGCGGGAGATGGTGCTAAAAATGCCCAGAAATCAAGCCATATGATTATTTAGTTGACTAGTTAGCAGTATTTTGCTTATTCTCGTTACAAAAGGAAATAACATATTCTTGAAAATGAGAACATCATTCAACAAGAGAAAGACAGGAATTCTTGCCACTTTAGTTGCGGTTCTTGCCTCAATGGCCCTTTCCTATGGACAATCGCCATGTGATACCCTTTACTTTGATAGCCATGGGTATGAGATCAGAGGATATTTCTACAAATCAGGTACTCCGGCTTCCCCTACCCTGATCTTTAGCCAGGGTTTCATGGAAACAGGGGATATTTGGAATATCGGGAAAACCTTGTCAGCAAAGGGGATCAATGTGTTTACCTTCGATTTCAGGGGATGTTTTGAGAGTGGCGGAAAGCAAAGCCTTTCAAACTCCCTGGAAGATATTGGCGCAGCATTGAGCTTCATAAAATCAGATGACCTCGCTGCAAAATACCCTTTAGATACTACCCGACTTGTCGTTGGAGGCTACAGTTTTGGGGGGCATATGTCCATGATCCAGGCGGTGAACGATCCGAGTATAAAAAGGGTTATTAGTATCTCAGGAGGAGATTTAGGGATATTTGCTCAACAACTGGATGCCAGCCAGGATCTGCAAATAGCCTATTCCGGGTATTTCAGGGAAATCGAAAAGCCAGATGGTCCGGTAGATTTTGAATTTGAGGTGCCTATCAAGGAACTACTTCTAAATCGGGAACATTTTGATATTTACAACCAATCCGCAAAATTGGCCGATGTGGATATTCTGATGGTCGGTGGCCTTGATGATTCTACGGTGAGCATGGAGGACCATATTCTTCCTCTATACCGGCAGCTAAAAAAGAACAAATCTCAAAATATAAGGTGTCTCATCTACCAGACCAATCACTCCTATAAAAATGTGTCTGGCCAACTGATGCATGACCTATATGACTGGATCATGTACTCGAAGTCCAGGTGAATACCCTGCTGAAACCCTCACAATTGTATTTAAATCAAGATAGGTCAGAACCCATTTATGTCATGTTTCCAACAAAGACAGGGTTTCCAGAGATCGGAATAAATTTTTCTCACTTCTATAGTTCCCCATTACTCTCAATGCAGGTATTTGGTCGGTTGCCGGCTGCCGATGGAAATCATCTGTTTCCGAAAATGCCAGATCGTATATTAGATACCAAAATACTAACAATGCCCAAAGCAAGAAATAAACTGGCCAGGGATAGTGCCATGGAGAAATTCCCGAAAACCGGAAAATTGAGCCAGCTCGCCATCGCCCGGTAAAAGATCAGTCCTTCCGTTAAAGCAAAGCCCGATAAGTACATAATGTACAACCCGCGGGGTATTTTTATCATCTTCCAATATTCCAGCACCAGGAATATACCCAGGGTAATGAGGCCCAGAAATGTTAAATGAAGGTATCCGATGGTAAAATCCAATATACGTACTGCCAAAGCTGAGAAGTAGGGAATTGCACCTATTCCCTGCAAAATGAGTTTGAAAAATACGATCAGACCCATGATTCTCATAAGTCTTCTTCTGAAGACGGGAATCTGAGACTTGCGGGCAAAGTCCCAGCACATCTTCAAAAACAAAAAGACAGCAGCAAGCTGAAGTATTGCCCCCAAGGCCCCTAAATAGTTGAAAATCAGCGGCGGTTCTACCCATAGCGCAGACAAAAGCAGTGTAAGGATAACCCCGATGTTTAATAACCAGTAGAGTGGCCTGAGGATTATATTCGGGAACTGCGTTTGTCTTTGCTCCAGAATGAATAACACTAACCCAACCAAGGATAAAATCATCCACCCATTGTATTGGAAATGCAGATAAAAATAGATAGCCATACGATACCAGATGGACGCGGGGCCCAAAGTTGCGATTATCCCTCCCAGGGCCCAGGGACCCGCACTGGAAAGCACCATATACCAGAGGGAGGCCTTGATGAATTTATAGCTATATCGTTCCTTAAGTTCCTTTTTAACATGTTTTGAAAAAAACCAGAAGAACCAGTAGGATGCAAAGAGGAACAGGGTAGAAAATGCAATAGAAAATGCGCCATAGCCCTGAATAGGGAATGTCAGCAGCATCCCGCAAAGGGTAAGCTGGGTAAACCAGAAAAGATAGCGATAGTTCGTACTCTGCCCTTCAGGGTTCAGGAAAGTCTTAACCAAAATGGTGGTCAATGCAAGATAAACCCAACCAAGGAGGGCGATGTGCGAATGGGTATGTACAATGTACTTGTATTCAACTGCCCAGCCAAAGAGCCCGAACGACCTTAGGACGACTCCCAGTATAGCCGCTATGGCAAAATAGAACAGCGCTGTATGGATATGGTTCCTTAGATTCATGACAGCCGTTCCCTGAGCATTCTTTTAGCTTAAAAATCCTTGCGTTTTGACAAATAACTAAGGCGCCAAACAGGCAGAATGGTCCAAAGCAGAAGGGCGGTCATGGAAATTATGAAACCCAGATTGGTGCCAAAGAAATTTTTAAAGACGGCCCCCGTATAGCCCAATAGGGCAGAAATGTCTAGTTTGAGCAGGATCAGTGTCCTGGAGAGATCAACAGGATTGAACATGGTAGCGACAAGGGAGAAAGTGTCCAGGGGATATTCCTCAAAAACAATGAGGGACATGAGGAACAAACCATCGTAGATAACGGCCAGGAACAACCAGACCAGGATGGCATACCCAAAACCCTTGATCCTGTTTTCATGCATCAGTGCGAGGTTAAAGGACAGTGCGGTGAAAATCAGGGTCAGAAATGTTCCGTTCATCAGCAAGAGGGAAAAATCAAAGATTACGGTGCTTTTTAATAATCCATATGCTACGAAAGGTATTCCCAGTCCCAACAGCAAGCTCAAGGTTAGTGAGAGGGCTACCCCGAGGTATTGTCCCAAAAAGATCGAAGATCTTTTTATTGGCTGGGCCAACAATAGTTCTGTAAACTCTCTGGAATTGTAATAATACATGATTCCGAAAATGGTCCCAATAAGCGGGACCAGCACAATGATGATATTCATTAGGGTAATTATCGCTTTAGATACATCGTTATTCAAAAAAAGCAGGACAAAGCCCAATGCCAGGTAGAATAAAAAATAGAAATAGCTCCAACTGCTCCTCATCAGGTCAAAAAAACTGTATTTAAGGATTTTAAACATGGGCTGATTTGTTTGCAATGGCCGCTATGGCATGTTCAACATCGTTCTGTTTGGTCTGTTTTTTCAGTTCTTCCACACTTCCTTTGAAATAGATCTGGCCTTCAAGCAGGTAAATAATCTCATCGGCCATTTCTTCCACAAAGTGCATGATATGCGAGGTCAGTAAAATGGTCTTCCCATTGGTCCTTTCGTAACGGATCAGTTCCTTAAGCCGGATCAGGGCATTGGGGTCCAGGCCTGTTGTAGGTTCGTCCAGGATGATCAAGGGCTTGTCAAACATAAAGGTGAGTACAATATTCACTTTTTGCTTGGTTCCGCCTGATAGCGTTCCCAGTTTTTTGTCGAGAAAAGGTTGCAGCCCGAACAGATCGATAAGCTGTTCTTCATTAGTCGTGGTCTGGTGGAGGTCCTTTATCATTTCTATGAGTTCTTTTACCTTCAGGTTGCCCGGGAAATTCGCGATCTGAGGCAGATATTCGATTTCCTTGCGGTATCGCCATTGGTTTCTGATGTTTTTTCCGGAAATCGAAATAGATCCCTTATCAGGCAGTACCATGCCCAGGATAGATTTGATAAGTGTGGTCTTTCCGGAACCGTTTGGCCCCAGGATAGCGACTATTCCTCTGGAACTGATTTCCAGATCAATGCCGCGGAGCACCTCGTTCTTTCCAAATTTCTTATGGAGATCTTTTATGTGGATCATGGGTTCTTTTTCATTAAAGGGTTAGCGTCAAACAGATTGTCTGGTGTAAATACGGGGGATACTTTTTCCGAGAAATCGATGATATCCATAAACAGACTTCTTAGAAGAATAATCGTTTCTGGTGTTCGGTTCACAATATAGGAAAACAGTTTTACGGGTCTGTAGGGGACATCTCCCACACCGTTCTTGTCCAGGTCGTATCCTGTATAGTTACTCCAGTAATTTCTGTCGAACACATTGTCATTCAATCGGCTGTTATAGGAAATGTCAAAGGAATTATAAAGAAAATTATTTCGGGTAAAGGTATTGGAATAACATGCCCCTAAAACCTTTATTGCCCATCCGTTATTCCTGAAATCATTTCCCTCATATACGATGCGGTTGGAGCCCTCGATGTTGATTCCAACGGTGTTCTCTTCAAAGGTATTCCCTTTAATTTCGGCATCATTGATCTCCTTCAGGAGCATCCCGTAGGCTGCCGCACCCCAGTTTTTTCGAAAGGTATTTCCATACATCTTTATCCTTTTGGAGAACATTACGGCCACTCCTGCCCCATTCCGCTCAAAGGTATTATCAGTATACATGTCATCATTGGAAAACATAAAGTGAAGGCCATACCGGAGATTATCCAGGCTATGGTTATCCCTTATGGTAATATAGTCAGAGAACTCCAGATAGATCCCATCCCGTGTGCCACTGACAATGTTTCGTTCCACCTCCACGTGTTTGGAATACCAAAGCTGGATCCCGTTGCCTGAATTATACTCATCCCTGGCATCCCCGATGATCTTGTTGTGATAGATCCTGCCACGTTCCGATTTCTCAATATAGATCCCAAAGAAAAGATTTTCAAGTACAACATTCTGGATCAGGAAATCAGTGCTTTTTACCACCCTGATTGCCGCATAATCTGAAGTATAACTTGTCCCCACATTAATAATATAAAGGCCGTCAACAGTAACATGGTCTGAGGCAATCCTGATGATCTCCCCTTGTTCCTCTCCATCGATGACCGGGTATCCCCGTCCTAAGATGGTTAGGGGTTTGTCTACCAGGATATTGAATTCCCTGTAGGTTCCTTCAAGGACCAGAAGTGTGTCATAATCCGAGGCCAGGGCAACTCCCTCGCGAATAGTCTTAACGGGGCAGGACTCACAGACCTCAACGGTCCGGGCCTGGGCAGACCAACAGAACATCAGGAACAAGACCGAAATTACTTTATTTAGATTCATCTATTCATTTTCCTTACAATACTGTGTGCATGATCGAAGCGTTCACCGTATAATCTAAGTCCATAAAGATACCATTATAGTTTTGATACATGGGGGTCCAAATTCTGCATCAGGGTAAGCGTGTTGCCGTCATTGGTCACAGCCTTTGCTCTGAACCTGTCATTTCTGATATCCATGGAACAATGTGCACAGTGGTCATATGAATGAGCGAGAACATGGGTAATAAAAAGGCATAGGAATCCTGAGAAAACTATTCTTAAGCGTTTCATGCTGGTATTGATATTTTATGTGATAAGGTTAATCTTCGGGTGGTGTTTGGTTCAGGATTTGGCTTCGGGCCCAATTATTGTCTGTTTCTTTTGGCAGGGAAAAACCGCTGAACCTTGATAATCATTTTTTTTAGTTTTCAAATCTTACTTTTAATTCATCCCAGGTGTAGAGCTCGCCTCCATTTACATTTTTTGCCTCCTGAGCATTCTCAGGAGTTTTGAAAGCTGTCAGAAATTCCCCCATAGGGCTGGGAATATTTTTACTGATCAAAAATGTCGCTTTGGTGGCATCTATCAGTGTGCCCGGGCTATCATAATCATTGACCAGAAACAATTCCAGCTCTACCTCTTCAAAATCCTTCAATTGATTGAGCATACATTCAGTGGCATCGAATTTATACACCCTTCCTTTTTGGGTAACAATCTCAGCCGCATGCTGCCGGTCAACAATGGTCATCCTGCAATAATGACAACCATCCGAACCATAATCAATGGGTTTTGGTCCCCTAGAGCATCCGTATCCAATGATCAGGAATGTAATCAAAAGCCATACTTTTTTCATGAGGCAGCTAAAGGTTTTGTCTTTCTGACGTTCGATATTTTTTTGCTTTTCCAACCCATGTAGGAAGCAACCAGAGTAAGCATCATTCCGGTAAACATCATCCAGGCGCCTGTTGATGGGAGGGATGACACTTCAAAGTTGAGCATCTTGGCATATCCGAACAGAGGTGGTTTATAAGACATAGGTGTACCGTCAGGATTGGCCAGTTTCATAATAGCATTAGGATCTAGATTCGTGCCATAGTCTACCATCCATTCGTTGAAGTCGTACATCCCCAGCACCCCGAGAACAGACATCAAAACAAACCAGCCTAAAAACCATCGAAAATCGACTTTTTTTAAATACCCGAGAATCCCCACAAGTACTCCAAGACCAATCATTATCCCTATAACAATTGGGAAAGTACTAAACTCCCACATTTCCTCAGGTTTGGGAAGGGTTTTCATACCAATGTAATGATTTAGTCCATCGATATTCTGGATATCAAATTCGTTGACATCCCTGATCCCATTTATATGAATATTCATACCAAGAGGATCCGGATATTGCGGAGCACCAAGCATGATCGTCCACAATGGAAAAACATATAGTCCTAAGAGAAATAAGGGGCCTATAATCATCAGTATACTTGCCTTTTTCATTTCATTCATCAATTAGTGCAGATTCAATAAAGTCCTGCTTTTATTAATTTATTCGTTTAGGAAAGAAGAAAGCGAGCAGGTCAATAATAACGCTGCCCGCTTTCATTCAGAAAAAAACCAATTAAACCTTACTCTCCCAGGGTCCAGCTGAGTTCAATATTTGAACTGGCCGGTGATACTCGAACATAGCCTTGCATTTCCTGATGCAATGCCGAACAAAAATCGGTACAGTAGAAAGGCCATACTCCTACCTTTTTAGGTTCCCATACCGAGGTTTTAGTCTGCCCTGGCATAACCAACAATTCAGAAGTATTTTGTCCTATCATAGAGAATCCATGAGGTACGTCAAAATCCTGTTCATGATTTGTGATATGGAAGAAAACCTTATCCCCAACCTTTACACCTTCAATATTGTCGGGTGTGAAATGACTTCTGATTGTTGACATATAGATATGAACTTCATTCCCATTCCGCTCTACCCTTGCCTGATCGGGTGAAGTGACTGCATAAGGATGCTTATTCTCATCGAGGCGATAGATCTTTTTGGAGTTTGCACGAAGTAAATCAGCCGGGCATCCGGCCGCATAATGAGGCTCACCGTGTGTCGGAAAGTCGTATATCAACTCCATTTTCTCTCCGGAAATATCATAGATCTGGGCAGAGTGCTCCATTTCAGGTCCGGTAGGCAGGTATCTATCTTTTGTGATTTTATTCATTGCGACGACATACTTGCCAAATGGTTTTCTGGAATTTCCTCCGGGAATCATTAGGTGACCTACAGAATAATACGTAGGTTTTCTGTCAATAACTTCCCAGGACCCTACATTCCATTTAACGACTTCAGAAGAAATAAAGAAGGTAGTATATGCATTTCCTTTATCGTCAAATTCAGTATGTAACGGACCAAGGCCCCCACTTTTTACTACTCCAGCCATCACGTCCTCAAACTTGAGAATCGGAATGCCGTAAGCTTCACCGTCAAATTTTTGCTGCTCAATAGCAGCAAGCATATTAGTGAAGGAGTGAACAGTAATATCAGCAGATAGTTTACCCGCGCCAATTATATATTCCCCGGTGGGGTCCACATCACATCCGTGAGGTGATTTAGGAGTAGGAAGGAAGAATACCGCTCCAGGTACTTCGGTAGGATCTACGGTTAGCACCTCTTTTTTCATAGTAGTGGTTCCCATATGGGTTTCCTCGTCGTAGACATTGTGGGCATAATTTGCGGCCATCTTGGTTCCACCGCCGTTGTTCACATATTCTTCGATCTTCTTCCAGTTAATGGCTGCGATAAAATCCTTGTCATTTTGAGAAGAATTGACTTCCATCAAAGAGTTGGCTTCTTCCGTATTATAAGTGCTGAAGAAATGCCATCCATGGGAAGCTCCTCGCCCAGGGTGAGAAAGGTCATAGTTAAATCCGGGCATCATCACCTGGAATTTAATATCAAGCCTGCCAGTTTCAGGATCAACACTGATAAAACTTAATGCCCCTTTAAAATTGCCTTTATACTCGTTAATTGGCATATCCCTCTGTGGGACAGGTACTGAAAAACGTGTTCCGGCGATTACATACTCGGTGTTTTCCGTAATGAAGGAGGAACTGTGATTTCCTGCACTATTGGGTATCTCAATGATCTCCTCGGTCTCGAAAGTGCTGAGACTTACCCGTGCTATCCTGGGGGTATTGTTTCCATTGACAAAAATCCACCGGCCATCGAGTTCGCCATTAGTTTGTGAAATATCCGGATGGTGAAGATCATCCCAAGGAACAAAGCCAAAGGAAGTATTCAGCATGGGTTTGGTTTCTTCAGAATATCCATACCCGGAGGTAGGAAATTGCGAGAAAACAGGGATCTCTTTAAACATACGCCCTGAAGGAAGTCCGTAAACGGTAAGGTTGCCACTATAACCTCCTGAAAGGAAGGCGTAGAATTCGTCCTGTTCTCCCGGAGCTACGTATACTTTTTCTGCTGCGTTGGACGACAGGGCGCCATTAGAGGATTTTCCGGAGTCATTACATCCGGTTATCACCAGCGCCAACCCTAAAAATGTCAGCAAGGAATATCTTAGTTTTTTCATTGTAGTTGTTTTTAGTATTTATTTCTATAGTTAGATTATTCTTCGGAAGGAGGTAAAATTACTTTGTCTACCACATGCACAATTCCATTACCTGCTTCAACGCTGGCAACAATTTTTGCGCCACCTACAAAGACGTCATCGCCTTTGACTTCCACAGTTGTATTCTGATCGTTGGCCTGGCCAAGTTTTTTAAACTTCTTCAGGAAATCCTTGGAGTAATTACCGGGGGTAACATGATGTTTCAGGATATTTGCCAACGCGCCCTTATTTTCGGGTTTTAAAAGATCCTCCACCGTCCCTGCCGGAAGGGCATCAAATGCCTCATTGGTTGGGGCAAAGACCATTAATGGCCCTGCATTTACCAGTACGTTTTCCAGATCAGCAGCCTGTACTGCAGCTACAAGGGTAGAGTGATCTGGCGATCCTATGGCAATATCCAGCACTGTTGGCTGAGATTCATCATCTTCAATAAAGGCCTGCCCTTGTTCTTTTGCCTCTGAAGTAGTTGTGTTGTCTGTGTTACTTGCATTTGTGTTTTTGGCTTCGTTCTTACATCCTACCGCAACAATCATTAATAGTGCAGTGAGGAAAGAAAAACCCAGTTTAGTTATTGTTTTCATATTTGGTTTAATTATAAGGTTCTGAAATATTCTAGAATTGCACGGGCTTGTTCCACAGTCATATTCTGATTGGCCATGGCAGCTCCATTAAATTCAACCAACAGATCTTTAGCACAGCGGTCCTGTTCAGTCATGAGCTGAGGATCCAGAATCATATTCATAATCCATTCGGGGCTCCTCCTTTCCATGATACCTGTCGGTGAAGGGCCAATAAATCGCTTGTCAATTTTATGGCAGGCGGTACAATTGGTTTTGAAGATGGCGGCTCCTTCTTCAGCCATTCCCTGATCAATTTCGGGATCAAGCGGAAGGGACTTGATTTGCCCAACACCCTTGTTGTCTAATGTAATTCGTTGAGAAGCAGGTACCTCATCAGATACTTCCTGGGTTTGCTCTGTTTTCGTGGTAGATTTGGCACGATCTACGCTAAACCCTTCTTTCTTTTCCTCCTTACCCCCACAGCCCAAAAGCATTAGGGCAAATAAGACTGAAAAACTACTTTGGATTGTTTTCATAATCTTCAATGGTTATTGTTTTTAAATTAAACTTAATAATGCACAAATTTAGGGGGGTAGCAGGGCGGCAAATATGATATTTGTCATATTTAGGATAAAAATATCTTTTAATCTTTGAAGTCAGATAAATTACGCATGCTCAGCAATTCTTCTAAATATGCAATTAAAGGTGTACTCCACCTGGCCAACCATTCTAATGAAGACCAAAAAATTATGGTCAGAGACATATATGATACGATTAATGTTCCTGAGGCATATTTAGCCAAGCTTTTACAGCAACTTTCTAAACATCAGATTATTTCATCTATGAAAGGACCTAAGGGTGGATATTATGTTACCGATGTAAACCGAGAGCAGACGGTTTACAGAGTGATCGAAATTATTGATGGAAACCATAGACTGGAAGCCTGTGTCTTAGGTATAGAAGATTGTAATGCTGAACATCCCTGTCCCCTTCATGAGTATGTAAATCCAACGCGAGCAGTCTTGTTAAATACATTGAAAAAGATGACCATTGGAGAGCTTGCCAATAAGCTTGATAAAGGCTATTCATTTCTCTCCTGATAAATGTTCTCCCAGGGCACAATACTTACCCAAAATAATACACTGGTCCGACCCTCATCACGGCGTTATAAATACTTTAATTTGTATTAAGAAGGCTCTTAAATCTTAAAGGTCATCACGGGGATTTTTGAATGATTTGCGATGTCCTCCCCAATACTTCCCATAAAGAAATGTGAAAGTCCCTTTCGTCCGTGAGTAGGAATCCCAATTAGATCTGCATTCATGCTCTCACTGAAATTAAGTACTCCTTTTTCCACACTGTAGTCATTGTAGATGGTGACTTCCTGTCCTGCCCCTGCCATTTCAAGATACTTGTTGATCTTTTCATGTGCATCGTTGTTGCTCAGGAAGTTGTCCCCCGGGGTATTGATATAGACCATATGTAATTTAGCCCCTACCCTGGATGCAAAATCCCTGGCTTTTTGAAACGCTCCCAGACTTTCACTCTTAAAATTACAGGCAAAGACAAAATCGTCGATTTTGAAGTCGGGAAGTTCATTTTTTACAACAAGAACCGGTACTTCTGAGAATCGAACCACTTTTTCCGCATTTGATCCAATAAAGATCTCTTTGAGTCCATCAGTTCCGTGAGACCCCATAACAACCAGCGCGGCATTGTGCTTCTCAGCAATCTCGTTCACCTCGCCAAAAACCTTGAAGTGTTTTATGACAGGTGTGATTTTAATTCCTTTTAAATAGTCTTTATCCAAAAATTCATTCAGTCTCTTTTCTGCGACTTTGAGAAGGAATACCGTCTGTTCGGGATGGAATCCTTCCGTAGAAGTTATCATTGCCTCATTCAATTCGAGCATATGCAGTACCAGAATCTCAGCTTTTTGCTTATGCGCCAGCGATGCGGCTACCTTAAGTGCATATTCGGATTGTTCAGAGAAATCTACTGGGACGATAATTGTTTTCATGGCTTGATTTTAAAAGGGTTAAATAGTCATTGAAAATACTCTTTTTTCCGGAGCTTTCCTATGCATCAGAAGATCAAAAGCCATACATACATTTCTGACGAAAGGCCTTCCTGCTTCTGTAACGCTCAGCTGATTATAATTAGTATCTACAAGTCCGTCTATTTCCATTTCTTTCAAATGGTCCAGGACCAGATCGAGATCATCAAATTTCAGGGAAGGATCTTCCCAGGATGTTTCCAGCCTGCACATCAAGTTAAGGATATGACGGCGTATGACCAAATCCTCCTCAGAAAGGATATGACCTCTGTAAATTGGGATAATATCGTTTTCTACCAAATGCTGATATTCTTCTATACTTTTTACATTTTGTGCAAAGCTGTACCAGCTATCGCTGATACTCGATGCCCCCAGCCCGATCATGAGCTGTGTTCGGGAGGAAGTGTAGCCCATAAAATTCCTGTGCAGGTTCTGGGTTTCATAGGATTTATACAAACTATCACTCTTCAGGGCAAAATGGTCCATCCCAATTTCGAAATAACCGGCCTCAGTGAGCAACTTCTTCCCAAATTCGTATTGCTCTCTTTTTTCCGAGGGGGTCGGGAGATCTTCATCTTTAAATCCCCTTTGCCCAATACCTTTTATCCAGGGAACATGTGCATAGCTGTAAAATGCAAGTCGGTCTGGCAATAATTCCCTGGTCTTTGAAATGGTCACTTCTATATCTTCCATCCGCTGATGCGGTAATCCAAAAATAAGGTCATGCCCAACAGAGGTATATCCGATTTCCCTGGACCATTCCGTTACGTTTTTTACATTTTCAAAGGGTTGTACCCTGTGTATGGCACGTTGTACTTTATCGCTGTAATCCTGAACCCCGAAACTCACTCTCCTGAACCCCAGATCATACAATGTCTGTAGATGTTCGCGTGTTGTATTGTTGGGATGGCCTTCAAAACTGAATTCATGCTCTTCTGCAATCTCAGCCCGTTTAAAAATCCCCTTTAGCAGTATTTCCAGATGTTGAGGGGAAAAAAACGTAGGAGTTCCTCCTCCGAGATGCAGCTCCTTAATCTTAGGCTTTTCCTGGAAAAGATCACAATACAGTGCCCACTCCTTCAGAACTGAACTTATATAAGGAATCTCTACCTCATGCCTCTTTGTAATTCGCTTATGGCACCCACAAAATGTGCACATACTTTCACAAAACGGCAAATGTATGTAAATACTTACCCCGTCTTTTTCATTACTTTCCACAAAGCTTTTTTGAAGGGATTCCTTCCAGGCCTTGCCAGAAAAAGAACTTATGTCCCAATAAGGAACCGTTGGGTAACTTGTATAGCGGGGACCCTGTACGTTATACTTCTGGATAAGATTCAGCATACTAATTGATTTCTATCAAAAATACAGAGGCTTTAGACAGAAAAATATGATAAAAATCATCTACATTTTGCGTAAAACGCTTACGGCATATCGAATTAGTAGGTATCCTTTATCCAGGAATAAGGTTCTCGTTTGATCCAGAGTCCACGCGTAAAATCAGGAAAATTTTGTGGTTCCCCCTTTTGGTGTATTGAAGCCTCAGACAAGGGGGTCACTGCACTCCAGGCCGCCGCGTCATAGGCATCCAGCGGGGGAGCAATATTGGCTTTGGCCGATTCCACAAAGGCGTGTAGCACGAAGAAATCCATGCCTCCGTGGCCGGCACCGGCCGCGTATTCCCCGTATTTTTTCCAGAGCGGATGATCGTACCTTGCAAGCCAGTCACTGGCAACATCCCATTTATGGGGCTCTGATTTACCTTCGATATAGATTCGATTCCCGTCAACTTCCCATAGTCCGTTAGCTCCCTGCACTCTGAATCCCAGGGAATAGGGCCTGGGCAAATTACAATCGTGTGTAATGATGATTGTTTCTCCCCGGGCGGTATCAATAGTGGTCGTTATCACATCGCCCTGCTTAAACTTTACATCGGCATTGGGATGATCCTCACCTCCATTCTTGACAATATAATTGTGCAACCCTATCGATTTACTCGCATGAGATGTGAGCGACAAAAACCTGTTGCCCCTGTTGATATCTGCCATCACGGCTACAGGGCCAAGCCCGTGAGTGGGATACACGTCTGCATTTCTTTTAACCGAATGCAGGGTACGCCAGCGAGCCTCTGAAATAGCCTTCTCTCCAAATTCGACACCTCCGCCATATGGCTGTTTTCCATTATTGAATTTAACATGTCTGAGATCGTGCTGATACCCGCACCGGAAATGCACCAATTCGCCAAATACTTCCTGTTTAACCATGTTTAACACGGCCAGTACATCGCGTCTGTAATTTACATTCTCAAGGATCATCATATGGGTGCCGGTGGCTTCATGTGTATTTACCAGATCCCAACACTCTTCGAGGGTATTGGCAGCAGAAACCTCTACTCCGGCGTATTTCCCTGCCTTCATCGCATCTAAGGTCATCCGGGTATGCCAGAGCCAGGGGGTTGCAATAATCACCGCATCAACCTCCTTGGAATCGAGAAGATTGAGGTAGTCATAAGGGCCTCCCTCAAAGATAAGGGGAGCGTTTTTTCCTGCTTCTTTGATCAAATTCCTGCATAAGGCAATGCGATCGGCATCAATATCACAAATGGCAGTAACCCGAACATCATCTCGCAAAATCAGATTCTGTAAATGATTGGTCCCTCGGAGTCCGACTCCAATGAGTCCCACTTTTAATTCTTCAAGTTTATTATGTGGTTTTTGGGTCGCCGACACCCAATGAGGAACAATACTCATACCTGCTCCTGCTATGGCCGTATTGCGGATAAATTGCCTTCTGCTGGTCATGGTTTTTTATGGTTTTAGATGTTATCAATTTATGAAATTCTCCAGGTCCTTCTCCATATTGTTCCCTAAAAACTTATTTTTGCTCGCAAATTCGCATTTTATGACCTTATTACTAATGGCTGCCGGAAGGGGTAGCAGGTATGGAGCCCTCAAGCAATTCGATGGGCTTGGCCCTCAGGAAGAGTTTCTGATGGAGTTCAGTATTTACGACGCTCTTGAAAACGGATTCGACCACATCGTTGTGATAACGCAGAAAGACAATGTGAACTTTCTTGAGAAATACCTCTCAAAAAGAATACCCAAGGGCGTTAAGCTCGATGTAGTTTCACAACAAGTATCAGATCTTCCCGATGGAATTACCTATTCGGGAGAGCGCACAAAACCATGGGGTACTGCCCATGCTGTATGGTCGGCCAGGAAGGTTATTGACGGACCGTTTTCTGTGATCAATGCAGATGATTACTACGGGAAGCAAGCCTTTGAAAATGCAGCTAAATTTGTATCCCGGGAAGCTGATCCCAACTCCTTTGGCTTGGTTGCTTATACCCTGAAAGATACCTTGTCGCCATATGGCTCTGTATCCCGGGGAGTATGCAAACAGGATGGGAATTCATTGATCTCCGTAGAAGAACGAACAAAAATAGAAGAAGGAGAAAATGGAATTTCGGATGCTGATTCCGGACTGAAATTCTCCGGCGAGGAGTTGGTAAGCATGAATTTCTGGGTTTGTAAACCGGTTATTTTCGATCAGATAGAAGAGGATATCCGGAATTTCTTTAAAGAAGAGGGAAATTTGGAAAAGGGAGAGGTTTACCTCCCATTTGTTATTCAGGCCATGCTAAAACAGGGGACAACTCAAGTGGAGGTTATTCCTTCTGAGAGCATGTGGTTTGGCGTTACCTATGCCAATGACAAAGAAACAGCAATGTCCCATCTGAAGAATATGACCAGCCAGGGGCAGTACCGTTCCCCGCTTTGGAATTAATTTTTTAAAACCCCTGAAAAATGGAGGTGGCAGCAGCAAAGGCGCTGAAGCATTTTGTCATTGAACAGAGAGATTATAAGATTCACTCTGTAGGTCAGGGGTACATCAATTCCACCTACCAGGTTCTAGAAGGGAACCGTATCGTTTACATCTTACAATGTATCAACAACAAGGTTTTCCCGGATGTTCCGGCTTTGATGGAAAACCTTCGGACAGTTTTACCTCTGCTTACAGCCGAGGATTACCATCCTATCTCATTTATGCCTTCCAAGGCCCGGCTGCCGTATTATAAAGATGAAGAAGGAGCCTTCTGGCGACTGCTCACCTATGTTCCGAACAGTGTAGCTTTTGATTTTACGAATGAGTCGGATATTGCTTTTGAGGCAGGAAGGATACTGGGAGTTTTTCACAGTTGCCTGGAGAATATACCAGCTGCTAGTTTCAGAGAGGTGCTACCCGGTTTTCACGATATCAGCTTAAGGAGAGAAGAATATCTTCTTACCCTAAAGCAGGCTAATTCTCAAAGGTTGAAGTCTGCTTCGAAAGAAATCGATTTTGCGGAAAAAGCATTTTCCAAATTAGATGCAGGATTTGAAAACCTGCCTGTTCGCATATGCCACAACGATACCAAGCTCAACAATATACTTTTCTCAAAAGAAACCAGTAAGGCGCTCTGTATGATTGACCTGGACACAGTCATGCCGGGTTATATAATTTATGATCTTGGGGATGCAATAAGGACCCTGGCCAATCCGGTCTCTGAGGATGAAACAGATCTGAAAAAGATCAGCTTCGACCTGGAAATGGTCTCTGCATTTCTGAGGGGAATTGAGAAAAGTAAACTGAAGCTTAGCGATTCAGAGAAACAGGCAATTCCCTCCGGAGTGGCACTTATGCCTTACCTCCATGGTCTGAGGGCACTAACAGACTACCTCAACAACGATGTATATTACCAGATTTCATATGCCGGTCAAAACCTGGATCGATGCCGGAATTTGTTTTATTTCACCCGATTAGTCTTTGAAAAAAAAGACGATATTTCAAAACTTGTTGAATCGGTCCTTGGTAAATAACCCTCTTTATTTAAACGCCTGATGTCCTGTGATATCTGCCCCTGTGATCAGGAGATGAATATCATGGGTACCTTCGTAGGTGAGAACAGATTCGAGATTCATCATATGTCTCATAACAGGATATTCTCCCGTAATCCCCATTCCCCCAAGTATTTGTCTTGCTTCTCTGGCAATAGTGATCGCCATTTCAACATTATTCCTTTTGGCCATGGAAATCTGGGCCGTAGTGGCCCTTCCTTCATTCTTTAATTGCCCCAAACGGAAGGCAAGCAATTGGGCCTTGGTAATCTCTGTGACCATTTCGGCCAGTTTCTTTTGTTGCAGTTGGAATGCCGCTATAGGTTTTCCAAACTGAACTCTTTCTTTGGCGTATCGCAGCGCAGTATCATAGCAATCCATAGCAGCTCCGATAGCCCCCCATGCAATTCCGTATCGTGCAGAGTCGAGACATCCCAGTGGAGCTCCTAATCCGTTCTTCCCTGGTAACAGATTTTCCTTGGGCACTTTCACATTATCAAAGATTAATTCACCAGTGGCTGAGGCCCTCAATGACCACTTATTATGTGTTTCCGGGGTGGAGAAACCTTCCATACCCCTCTCAACGATCAGGCCGTGTATACGCCCTTCCTCGTTCTTCGCCCAGACGATGGCAATGTCTGCAAAAGGAGAATTTGAGATCCAGAGCTTAGCGCCATTGAGCAAGTAATGATCGCCTTTATCTTTAAAATTGGTGGTCATCCCGCCGGGATTAGATCCATGATCAGGCTCTGTAAGGCCAAAGCACCCCATAAATTCCCCGGTAGCGAGCTTTGGCAGGTATTTCTTCTTTTGTTCTTCAGACCCGTACGCAAAAATAGGATACATAACCAGGGAGGATTGAACCGATGCAGTAGATCTTACTCCGCTATCCCCTCTTTCAATTTCCTGCATGATCAGGCCGTAACTGATCTGATCTAATCCCGCACCTCCGTATTCCTCTGGGATATATGGTCCGAATGCCCCTATGTCAGCCAATCCCTTTAGTATCTGAGTTGGGAATTCAGCTTTCTGAGCGTATTCTTCGATGATGGGAGACACATCTCGTTTTACCCACTGCCTGGCAGCATCACGAACCAGCAGATGTTCTTCGGTAAGCAGATCATCCAATTGATAATAATCGGGGGCTTCAAATAGGTCGGGCCTCATAGTAAAATAGTTTTTCCAAAGGTATTTAAAGTCGCATAACAAACCAATGGATGGAAATAGATATTAGCAAGATTCATTTAGGAATGTTCAACTTCCCCGTTCAGGAACCTCGCAAGCAAAGAATGAAAATGGTGCACTCCTCTTTCACGGGTGGGGGAAAATCTTCCGGCCTTGTAATAATGAGATCGGATTCCCTTATTCACGCTTTCTACCACTGCTTCGTCTTCCATCTCAACCTTGTCGAGACCGGACCCTGCACCTTTATTCAATTTGGAAGCATCATATACATAGGTGATAAAGGAAACTTTCGTTTGGGAAATCGATAAGGGCTGGACTAGATTAACAGAAACCCCCCAGGGATAAAAATTGAACATCATGTTGGGAAACACCCAGAAATAGTAGGCTGCGACATCTTTCCCATAATCGATATGATCCTCAGGAAGCTTAAATACCTCATCAGTCCCTTCTGCGTAACCGATTTGAAGATTGCAATAATCTGATAAAACCGTTTCATAATTACCGTAATCTAATACTTCGTTCAGATCATTGTGGACAAAAGGGATATGAAATCCTTCCAGATAGTTGTCGCAATATAAAGCCCAGTGTGCCTTGATCTCGTAATCCTTATCGAGTTCCTTTGATCTGGTAAAATCGTCAAGGGGTAAAAACCCTATCCGCTGGTCCATAAAATCAATCACCTTCTGAAAGTCGAAAACCGGACTTAATCCGGCAAAGAAAAATGAACCCCATTTTTTCAAAGGAAATGCGTGCAAATTATCACAACTTCCGGGAAAATTACGTGCCTCATTAAACTCCGGCATAAATTCAAACTTCCCATCGAGACCAAACCTCCTTCCGTGATAGCGGCAAGTTAATTTCCTTTGTTGCCCTGCTTCTTCAACAACGATATTTCCCCTGTGCGTGCATACATTACTCAGGCAATTAACCTTTCTATTCTTATCCCTGGAAAGGACCATCGGTTCGCTGAGGAATTCCGGGAGGAGTATAAAGGGAGAAACAGATCCTTCTTTCTCCAGATCCAGGATGTCCCCAACCCACTGCCAGGAACCATAGAATACTTTCTGTTTTAGTGCTTCAAATGTTTCAGGGTCGCCGTAAAAAGAGGAAGGCAAGGTTTTTGCTCTGGAAATATCCGGATCGATATAGAATTTTGAAGCCACGCAGAGTACAGTTAGTCCATTTTAAAAATATGGATTTCTTTTTGATAAACCTGCGCTATGGGAGTTTATAATGAGAATGTAAAGCCTTGTTGTAGGGGTGGAAGCAGTTTAAAATTGAAGCTAAAAGTCTAACTCTTACATCTTCAGATAAAAATCTCGACAGAGATTTTGATAATACTCAGTATATAAATGTCGTTCTTTTTCGATGACCAGTTCATCTTCAATAACGGTTTGACTACTGCGTGAGAATGCGAGTAGGCTTCTTTTTATTTCCGATTGAGCATTTCCTTTTACCCTGGTAATTTTAAAAATATGTAAGTTGGCTTTCCTTGCCAAATCAATAAAAGTTACTTCCTGCTGAAAGGGAACAATAGTGGAAAAAGTGCCCTCGGGTGACAGAAGCTTATCTACGCTGCATAGCAGCTCATCAAAAGGGAGGGAGTCGTTTTGTCTGGCTAAGTCACGCGATTTATCTCCACTTGAGACCCCTTCTACATGAAAGGGTGGGTTAGATACAATCAGCTCATAAGTTTCTTCCATCTCTTCAACCATTTCGTCTAAACCCGCATGGTAACAAAACAATCGGTCTGCCCAGGGTGAAGCTTCAAAATTTTCTACGCATTGTTCATAAGCTGCCTCCTCAATTTCGATGGCGTCGATAGATTCTGCATTACTGCGTTGTGCGAGCATCAGGGCGATCAGGCCCGTTCCAGCACCTATGTCAAGAATATTTATTGGCCTATGCACAATAGGTGTCCAGGCTCCCAGGAGCACCCCATCTGTTCCTATTTTCATCGCACATCGATCCTGATGGACCTCAAATTGCTTAAATCGAAACGGCTTGTTCAAAGCTTGCTGGTCTGTTTTAATTATGGGCTATCCCCTAATCATTTAAATAAAGGGAAACCAGACCTTCCGGGGTTTCAACGAAAATGGTCTTTTCTTCCCGATCAATACTTGTTATTATATCGTCATTAATAGGGATCAGGAGCTGTTTGCCCTCTTTTTCGGCCACAAACAATGCCTGAGAGGCAGCGTCATTTATCGAAACCAGGGTCCCAATATTGCCGTAGTTCTTATCTATCAAAGTAAAACCAATGACTTCGTGGTAATAAAATTTCTTCCCGCTTAATTTTGGGAGAAGTTCAAGCGGAAGGTAGATTTCAGACCCCAGGATACGGTCAGCATCAGGTTCATCATTAACCTCTTCAAATCTTACCCGTAGTAGGTTGGATCTGTGAAGCTGACTCTTTTCAATAAAAAAAGGAACCAGACTATTTCCCAGGGAAATAAGTACTGATTCCAGATTATCGTATAATTCAGGTTCATCGGTGTCTAGTTTTATGAGCACCTCCCCTTTAAAGCTGTATTTAGAAACGATCTTGCCCAGGTAGAAGCATTCTTCCTTCCGCATCGATCGATGTCCCATTATTCCTTATCTGCAGCGGGTTTAGGATCTTCTTTTGCAGGGGCTTCTTCGGCCTTAGCCTCTGGAGCTGCTTCTTCTGTTTTGACTTCAGGAGCTGCTTCTTCTGCTTTGGCTTCAGGAGCTGCTTCTGCTTCGGTTTCCTGTGCTACAGATTCCTCTGGAGCGGGAGCAGTTTCAAGAGCTTCCACTTCCTCTTCAGCAGAAACTGCTTCCGGAGTTTCAGGTAATTCTGCTTCTGCAGCCGCCTGTGCTCTTTTTTCAGAAACTTCTCTTTCTGCTTCCAGTGCTTTTTTCCTTGCTTCCTGCTGAGCCTTACTGAGGTTTTCCTCTTTCTTGGCTACTGCTTTGGATTTTTCCTCCAACCAGGCCTGGAATTTCTTTTCAGCTTCTTCTTCGGTAAGGGCTCCCTTGCGAACACCGGCCATAAGGTGGTGCTTTAAAAGAACTCCTTTATATGATAAAATACGTCTTGCCGTATCTGAAGGCTGTGCTCCGTTAAACAACCATTTTACTGAGTCGTCAACATTTACTTCGATAGTCGCAGGATTGGTGTTCGGATTGTAGATCCCTAATTTTTCAAGGAATTTTCCATCTCTTTTTGCACGGCCATCGGCAGCTACGATCCAATAAAATGGCTTACCTTTTTTTCCGTGTCTTTGAAGTCTGATTCTAACTGGCATATCACATTAATTTTGTAGGGTACCCGACCCTCGGTTATTAATTCTACTCTCCCCTGTTTAGAAAGAGCGTGCAAATATACACTTTATGATTAATTCCACAATTATTCTCAAACTACTTTTTACCTGAATATTATACCGAATGAGCATTTAACACTTCTTATGAAAAATCGTTAAAAGCCTTATAAAGTCCCGTATTTACTTGGATAAGCAAGATTTTCTTGTATCTTATATACAGTTGTTGAGAGTCAACAACGGAATAATTAAAAATGAAGATTGATTAATGAAGTATTCAGAAAAAATTTCAAATAAGCTAAACGATTTATTAATTCTTACATATGATGCAAAACGGGGATACTCCCTTGCCGCTGAGAAAGTCGAAAATCCGGCCGTAAAAAGTTTCCTGGAAGACAAAGCCAACCAGAGGTTTAACTTCGGGCAAGAACTCAAATCCGAAATCCTCACTTATGGCAATCTCCCGGAAGACAGCGGAAGTATTAAAGGAGATTTCCACCGAGCATGGATGAAATTCATATCAACAGTAAGCTCCAATGAGACCGAGAAATTGCTGGATGAAGTAGAACGAGGAGAAAAAAAGATCCTCAGTGCTTACAAAGACTTGCTGGAAAACAAAGAATGGATCTTGCCCAACTCCACTCGTGATCTTCTGAGCAAACAGCGGGACGCAATTGAAAAAGCACTGGAGACCTCCAGAATGTATGAAGAAGTAGTCTCCTAGAAAACTGTAATATCATAAAAACAAAATCCGGCATGGGCCGGATTTTTTTATTGGTTAATAACTCCTAAAAAGAAGGTTTTTTTAAGCATTCTTAAATCCATATTTTTAACCCCTTAGTTTTCTGCATTTAAAACACCCCTATGTATTTAATTTTTGATACCGAAACCACCGGATTACCCAAACGCTGGAATGCACCAGTTACAGATGTGGACAACTGGCCAAGATGTGTGCAACTCGCCTGGCAACTCCACGATGAAATGGGCAATCTTCTGGAGCAACACGACTATCTGATTAAACCGGAAGGTTTTGACATCCCTTATGATGCAGAACAGATACATGGGATTTCTACTCTATTGGCAGAAAAAGAGGGTATTCCTCTCTCGGAAGCACTGGAGTTATTCAATACCGCCCTGGGTAAGACGCGTTTTCTTGTCGGGCAGAATGTAGGTTTTGATATTAATATTACAGGGGCAGAATACCACAGAGCTGGTGTTGAAACTGCGCTTTTAAACCTGCCCGTGCTCGATACCTGTACGGAGGACACGGCTCAGCTTTGCCAGATCCCGGGAGGCAGAGGGGGGAAATTTAAGCTCCCCACCCTCACAGAATTACACGAACATCTATTTCAGGAACCATTTTCCGAGGCCCATAATGCTGCAGCCGATGTGGAGGCTACCAGCAGGTGTTTCTTTGAACTCATTCGCAGCAAATCCTTCTCTGCGCAGGAACTTCAAGTAGAGGCCGATTATTTTTCGCGATTTACTGAAGTAAACCCTGATAAAATACAACTCCTCGGACTTAAGCATCGAAATTTAAAGGAGGCTTCTGCGGCCCTTCAGTCTGAAGAAGAAGTAAGTGAACCTGAGATTTCGCGGGAGGAGATCAAAGCTAACCTGGAAAGCCTTGAAGATGTTCCCTTTGTACACCTTCACAACCATTCTCAATTTTCGGTTCTCCAATCAACTATTAAGATCAAGGATCTTGTAGCCATCACCGCAAAGCATAAAATGCCGGCGGTAGCCCTAACTGACCATGCCAATATGATGGGTGCCTTTCATTTTGTGAAGGAAGTAAAAGCTCACAATGCAGGAATAAAAACCCGAAAAGAGAAGGCAGAGGAAGCTGGGGAAGAATTTGACGAGCAGCCTATTCTGCCCATTTTGGGCTGCGAATTTTTCGTATGTGAAGATCACCTCAACAAGAATCAGAAAGACTATGGTTTCCAGATGGTTTTTCTGGCCAAGAATAAAAATGGATACCACAACCTGGCTAAAATGGCTTCCCTGGCCTATACGGATGGATTCTATTACGTCCCCAGGATCGATCGAAAAATTGTTGAACAATTCAAGGATGATCTCATTGTCTTAACGGGAAATCTCTACGGTGAAATCGCATCAAAAATCCTGAATACAGGGGAGAAACAAGCTGAAGAAGCCCTGCTTTGGTGGCAATCCATGTTCGGGGACGATCTCTATGTGGAACTGATGCGCCACGAGCAGGAAGACGAAAACAGGGCCAACCCGGTCTTAGTGTCAATGGCCCGTAAAATGGGAATAAAAGTAGTAGCAACAAACAATACCTATTACTGTAAAAAAGAGGATGCCGAAGCTCATGATATCCTGCTTTGTGTGAAAGATGGGGAAAAACAGGCTACGCCCATCGGCCGGGGAAGGGGTTACCGATACGGCCTGCCCAACCAAGAGTATTACTTCAAATCCTCAGAAGAGATGAAGGCACTCTTCAAAGATATTCCCGAAGCCATCCTGAATGTTCAGGAGGTAGTTTCTAAAATTGAACCCTTCGATCTGGCCCGGGAAGTATTGTTACCGCAATTTGGAATTCCACAGGGGTTCAGAGTTGAAGAAGATGAATCTGATGGCGGAAAACGAGGTGAAAATGCCTATTTGAAACATATCACATACGAAGGGGCCAGGGAGCGATATAAAGAAATAACTCCGGAGATTGAGGAGCGGATCGACTTTGAACTTAAGACCATAGAGAATTCAGGTTATCCTGGATACTTCCTTATCGTGGAAGATTTTATTAGGGAGGCCCGTAATATGGGAGTTTCCGTAGGTCCCGGCAGAGGATCTGCTGCAGGGTCGGTTGTAGCTTACTGCCTTAAGATCACCAATATTGATCCCCTGAAATACAATCTCCTTTTTGAGCGTTTCCTCAACCCCGACAGGGTTTCCATGCCCGATATCGATATTGATTTTGACGATGAAGGCAGGGGAAAAGTTATGGATTATGTCATCCAAAAATACGGAGCCAATCAGGTGGCGCAGATTATCACCTACGGTACCATGGCGGCAAAATCCTCCATACGGGATACGGCGAGAGTGTTAGACCTGCCCCTCCCCGATGCAGACCGGATCGCCAAGCTAATTCCAACCATGGGGAAACTCGGGAAAATCTTTGAAGTTCCTGAGGAAGAGCTTCGTAAGAAATTCAGGTCGGATGACCTTGATAATGTTCATCAACTCCTGAACATCTCTGAAGGGGATGACCTGGAGGCACAAACGGTAAACATGGCCAGGGTCCTGGAAGGTTCCCTAAGAAATACCGGGATCCATGCCTGTGGAGTGATCATCACCCCGGATGATATCACCAATTTCGTTCCTGTAGCGACCGCTAAGGATTCTGACCTCTATGTCACTCAGTTCGATAACTCGGTGGTGGAAAGCGCAGGGCTGCTGAAAATGGACTTCCTCGGACTCAAGACCCTGACATTAATAAAGGATACTGTTAAGATTGTAAAAGCCAAACACGGTATAGACCTGGTTCCGGATGATTTCCCCTTAGACGATGAAAAGACCTACGAGCTTTTCCAAAGAGGGGATACGGTTGGGATCTTCCAATATGAATCCCCGGGAATGCAGAAACACCTGAAAGAACTCAAACCTTCTGTTTTCGACGATCTAATCGCCATGAATGCCCTTTACAGGCCCGGGCCTATGGAATACATTCCAAGTTTTATCGCGCGTAAGCACGGGCAGGAAGAGATCACCTATGACCTTCCTGAAATGGAAGAATATCTGAAAGACACTTACGGAATCACAGTATACCAGGAACAGGTGATGCTTCTCTCTCAGAAACTCGCTGGTTTTTCAAAAGGTGAGGCCGATATTCTGAGAAAGGCGATGGGGAAAAAGATATTTGCCCTGCTGCAAAAACTTAAGCCTCAATTTCTCGACGGAGGAGAAAAAAATGGCCATCCGAGA
Source organism: Muriicola sp. SD30 (assembly GCF_041205185.1). Lineage (NCBI taxonomy): Bacteria > Pseudomonadati > Bacteroidota > Flavobacteriia > Flavobacteriales > Flavobacteriaceae > Muriicola > Muriicola sp. SD30. The sequence goes on along the minus strand of NZ_JBGEWB010000001.1, from coordinate 126,855 downwards.
GAAGTCCTTGAAAAAATATGGAAAGACTGGGAAGCCTTCGCCTCCTATGCCTTTAATAAGAGTCATTCTACCTGCTATGCCTATATCGCTTATCAGACGGCGTACCTGAAGGCCCACTACCCAGCTGAATATATGGCAGCCGTATTGTCTAACAATATGAACGACATCAAGCAGGTGACCTTCTTTATGGAAGAATGTAAGCGAATGGGGCTGGAGGTTTTGGGTCCTGATGTTAATGAATCTTACTACAAATTTGCGGTCAATCAGGAAGGAGCCGTTAGATTTGGGATGGGAGCGATAAAAGGTGTTGGTCAGTCTGCCGTTAAAACCATAGTAGAAGAACGAAAGGCCAATGGTCCGTTTAAATCGGTTTTCGATCTGGCCAAAAGAATTGACCTCAGGGCGGCAAATAAAAAGGCTTTTGAGAATCTTGCTCTGGCAGGTGGATTCGATTCCTTTGGAGATACCCACCGGGCACAATACTTTCATCTGGAAGGCGAGGGAGTAACCTTCCTGGAGAAGGTGATCCGCTATGGCGCAAAATTTCAGGAAAATGAAAATTCTGCTCAGGTAAGTCTGTTCGGTGAAGCCAGTGAGGTTCAGATACCCGAGCCCGTAGTTCCCCCCTGTGTGGAATGGGGAACCATGGAAAAGTTAAGAAAAGAAAAAGAAGTGGTAGGCATTTATATCTCAGGGCATCCTCTTGACGATTTCAATGCCGAGATAACTGCCTTTGCCAATGCCAATGTTTCCTTCTTCCATAATCTCGAAGATCAGATCAACAGGGAACTGAGTTTTGCGGGAGTGATCACCGACGTACAGCACCGGGTTTCCCGTAATGGAAAGGGATGGGCACTTTTCACCCTTGAGGACTATACCGATTCATTCGAATTCAGGATTTTTGGGGAGGAATATCTTAAATTCAGGCATTTTCTGATGATCAATTCCTTTGTCTTTATCAAAGTATTTGTAAGGGAAGGATGGGTAAATCGGGAAACCGGAAAAAAGGGAGGTCCCAGGATGCAATTCAATCAATTTATGCTTCTGCAGGAAGTCATGGAGAATTACGCCAGAAAACTCACCATTAAGCTAGATATTGACCAGCTGAAGGAAGAAAAAATTCTCGATTTGAAAGACACTTTGAGATCGCACAAGGGAAAACACCCACTTCAATTTACAGTATATGAGATGCAGGAAGAGATCAAAGTAACCCTCTCCAGCAGAAAACAAAAAGTACAAATCAGCAGCGAACTTCTGGCAACCCTCAAAGACAAGGAAGTCCATTACAAGTTAAATTGATAGCCTGCGATAATGGTATCATAGGCAAAACGTATCTTTCCGGCGTAAGGATTTAGGAAAATATTTGTCTAACTTTGCATAATCAAAATTAAAATCAAATGGCATTAGAAATAACAGATGCTACTTTTGACGAAGTAGTTTTAAAAAGTGATAAGCCTGTAGTGGTCGACTTCTGGGCGGCCTGGTGCGGACCCTGCAGAATGGTAGGACCTATCATTGACGAAGTCAGTAATGAATACGACGGTAAGGCCGTTGTTGGAAAAGTGGATGTAGACAGCAATCAGGAATACGCTGCTAAATTTGGTGTCAGAAATATTCCAACTGTACTTGTTTTTAAAAACGGTGAGATTGTGAGCAGACAAGTAGGGGTATCGCCTAAAAAGGTGTACACCGATGCTATAGATGCTGCATTATAAGATTTTTTTAACCATATATACGAAAGGCCCGGATGAAAATCCGGGCTTTTTTTGTTCTCATATCCGTATCTTCGGACAATGGATCTGCAACAACATCTGGAACAAAGCGGACTATTTCAAAACCTGGAATTGCTTGCCAAACAGGTAGTGGAAGGATTTATAAGTGGGATACACAAAAGTCCGTTTCACGGATTTTCAGCGGAATTTGCAGAGCATAAAATTTACAATACCGGGGAGAGCACCAAGCATATCGACTGGAAGTTATACGGTAAGACAGATAAGCTTTACACCAAGAGATATGAGGAGGAAACTAACCTCAGATGCCATATGATCCTCGACAACTCGGCTTCTATGTACTATCCGGAAGTAAAAGAGCTGAATCTAAACAACCTCAACAAAATAGGATTTGGTGTCCTGGCCATTGCTGCCCTGATGAACATCCTGAAAAAGCAGCGCGACGCCGTGGGCCTGAGTATTTATTCTGATGTCTACTCTCATTATTCGCCGGAAAAAGGTAGTGAACGACATCATCAGATGTTGCTGGCCCGATTAAACGAAGTAGGTGAGAGTGGGAAAAAAGGAGGAGGAACAAAAACCTATACCTATTTACACCAGATCGCAGAAAAATTAAAGCGACGTAGCCTGGTATTTTTGTTTACCGATATGTTCCAGACCGAAGCAGAGGATGAGCAGTTATTTGATGCACTCCGGCATCTGAAATACAATAAACACGAGGTGGTTGTATTTCATCTACTGGATATGGAAACCGAATTATCCTTTAATTTTGATAATACACCAAAGCGATTTAAGGACGTAGAAACAGGGGTTCATGTTGATCTTTTTGCCGATACGATAAAAGAGGCCTATGAAAAAGAGGTCCATGCCTTTATGGATGAATTAAAACTTACCTGTGCCAAGTATAAGATCAAGTATGTCCCGGTGGATATCAGGGAGCAATTTTCCAAAGTCCTGAATACTTTTATGATTGAAAGGCAGGCATTTGGATAGGCCATTTTTATTTTAAAAAAATTGTTTGTGTAATTAAAGAAGCAACGTATATTTGCATCCGCCTACGCACCACTTAGGTGCAGGGTTGAACAAACTCGCTTTTTTAAAGCAGTTGTAGCAAGATTTGAATCTGACTGTCGTCAGAGTTTCGCTTAAGTCGGGATAAAATCATTGGTCTGGTAGTTCAGTTGGTTAGAATACCTGCCTGTCACGCAGGGGGTCGCGGGTTCGAGTCCCGTCCAGACCGCTGGAAATTTATTAAATTTCAGCATAAAGCCTGTAAATCAATGATTTACAGGCTTTTTCATTTTATTTGGTACCAAAAAATACCATTTAAAACCATATAAAAAGTGCGGAATTCGGTGCGTATTTTACACCTCAAAAAACCCGCACCTAAATCGCTGTAATTGACTGTTAAAGAAAACTTTACAGAGAAATTTTAACATTTGTTTTTCGTACCTTCTGGTGAGGATTTAAAACCCGCACCTATGTATGGCAGAATGAATATCCTTTTTTACCCGAAAAAATCAGAAAGAAATGATGACGGAATGGTCATGCTCTATGCTCGTATTACCATAAATGGCAAACGAGCCGAATTTAGTCTGGGGCGTCGAGTTGATGAACAAAGATGGGAATCCCGGGGTGGAAAGCTGAGAGGGACTACTGCGGAAGTTTCGAATTTCAATCGATTTTTGGACAACGTCAGAAACAGACTTTACGACATTTACGATACACTTCTGAAAGAAAAAGAGGATATTTCAGCCAGTATCATCAAGAATATCTATCTAGGGAAAGCGGGTAATGAGTATATGATTCTCGAAATCTTCCAAGAGCATAATGATGAAATCGAAAAACTGATAGGTAAGGGATTCACTAAAGGGACCTTGCAACGTTATAAGGCTGCCTACAAGCATGTTTCAGCTTACATCCAACAAAACTATCACAGAAACGATATTCCCGTTCGTAGGGTAGACCATAAGTTCATTACGGGACTGGAATTCTTCTTAAAGTCACAACGAAACTGCGAACATAACACGGCCATTAAATATGTGGTAAACTTCAAAAAGATTATGCGGATTGCCCTGGCCAATGAATGGATTACTAAAGATCCGTTCTTTCACTGGAAAGCGTCATGGAAAACAAAGGAAAAGCAATATTTGACCCAAACTGAACTGGATATCCTCAAAGAGAAGAAATCCTTTTTACCACGTCTGGATTTAGTCCGGGATATTTTTGTTTTCTGCTGTTATACCGGTTTGGCCTACTCGGACGTAAAGCAATTAAAACAAGAGCACCTTATAATTGGGGTCAATGGGGATAGATGGATTAAGATGCCAAGAAAGAAAACGAAGGCCATGAGTAGTATCCCATTGCTTCCTCCTGCTGAGGAGATTATCCTTAAGTATAAGGAACACCCCTTTGTCTTGGATGGGAAAGGTGTTTTACCCGTGCTGACCAATCAAAAATCGAATGCCTACCTAAAGGAGATTGCCGATGTATGTGGCATCAACAAAAATCTCACCACACATTTGGCCAGGCATACATTTGCCACCACTGTTACACTATCTAATGGAGTGTCTATTTCTACTGTAAGTAAAATGTTGGGGCATCGCTCCTTAAAAACCACTCAAATCTATGCTAAGGTATTGGATAGTAAAATAGCAGAAGAAATGGACCGATTAAAAGACAAGATTAAAACAAAAGAGGTTACCTTTTTCCAAAGATGAAAACACCATTGAAAACAGAATGTGTCCCAATAAACCCAAATTTTTATCTTTAGATAAGACTTGCGGTATTCATGACTAAGACCTTCATTTACACTGTCGCTATTATTTATGTCTTTTTGTTTGCACAAAATGGTCGTGCACAAAACCCTTTGCAAAAGGAAGCGGAAGTGGTTGCAAACGCTACAGATGCTGAAAAAATATACTTACAACTTTCTGGAACCACGTTTAATTCATCGGAAACCATTTGGTTCAAAGCCATAGTAACACATGTACTTAATCATACGCCTACAACAAAAAGTAGGGTACTTCATGTAGAATTAATTGATCCATTAGACAGCCGGATAGTTGACAAAAATCTTCTAAAGATAAGTGATGGTGTCTCAAATGGATTTTTTCAATTGCATTCAAGTTATAGAGAAGGAAAATATATTATTAGGGCATATACAGAATGGAACAAAAATTTTAGCTCAGATTTTATTAGCTCGATACCCATAAGTATATATCCACTTCAAAATGTTGAGAGCAAACCCAATCCTATTCAAGATATAACCTTTACAAAAGACCTCACTTCTAGTACTTTTTCTTTATCGTCTACCATTACTGTAAAGGAATTGGACAGTCTTGATACTGATGACGCTATGTTATATATGCAGTGGAAAGGTGGCAAAGACTCTATTCTAGTAAAACCAACAAAAAAGAAACCCAGTATCAATGTGCAACATAGGATTCCAATAAACGTACCAGTAATTAGTTATCGGTTACAGACTAAAAATGAGGTATTCACAAAATCGATAGTCCTAGATGATGAATACGGTTCATTGCAGTTTTTTCCTGAGGGAGGTTCTTTGGTAGAGGGTATACAAAGTGTGATTGGATTCAAGTATTTGGATTATAGGGGAAAGGGCGCAGAAATCCAGGGAACGATAGAAGATATGAACAATACTAAAGTAGCTGATTTTAAAAGCAATGCTTTGGGGATGGGGAAGGTGATCCTGACACCGGAAGCAGATCAAACTTATTATGGAGTTTTGACTACAAAAAGCGGCAATACCTTTAAGTATGAATTGCCAAAAGCAAAAAAGAGGGGTCAGGTTTTAAGTTTAATCGACAAAGGATCGGATAAGGAATTAAGAATTTGGAATAAAGAAAAGAATAGGGATAGTTTGTTTATCAAACTGTTCCATAGGGGAAAGAACCTTTTCTTTATTAAAGCGAGATTTAGAGATGGGATGTTTTCACATAGAATTCAGCCTAAAGATCTGCCCCATGGCGTCATTGGACTTACAGTTTTCGATAAAAATTTTAGACCTGTGGTGGAGCGTCATTTTTTTAATAAACCAAAAGAGGAAAACCTCGAATTAACAATAGAAACGGATAAGGATCGCTATTCTGTACGGGACAGCATTCAAGTTTTCTTATCGACTAGGCTTAATGGCAAGTCCGTACCGGCATTGGTCTCTGTTATGGCTGTTGATTCCAGTTATTTCTATAGCACCAATCCGGATAGGAGCACTATTGTCTCCTATTTTTTATTGCAATCCGATATAAAGGGAACGGTCGAAAACCCATCGTACTATTTTGAAAATAACAAAAACTTGGCCGAACTGGATTATTTAATGCTGACTCAAGGCTGGACCAATTATAAATACAAAGAGAAGAAAAAGCCAAGACTATTAAGTGCTGAAAAAGGTTTGGAAATAAACGGTACTGTTGATGACATTGAAAAAGTAAGAAAAAGGCATGGACCAAAGAACAACAGATATGAGCTAGATCTGCTCCTAATGGGTGAACCCATGGAAGCTTACACCCAAGAGACTGACAGTACGGGGTATTTTAGGTTTGTGTTGGGCGATAGCTATGGCCCAGATAAAAAGTTTGTGATACAGCCCTCGGATGCAAGCAACAAAAGGGGTGACTTAAAGGTTAATATCATAGAGTACGAAGTCCCTGAAATAGCCTATGAATTGGAAAAAATCATTGTCCCAGTAGATAGTATCATCGAAAAGAAAATGATTCAAAAAATAGAAGAGGATATCAGGTTAGATCCTTTTCTATTACCAAATACCATAGCCCTAAATGAAGTTGAAGTGAGCGATTATAGAGTTACACCAGAGCGTGCTGAAATGGTAGAGTTACATGGGATACCTGATGTTGTCATTGACAATGCTGAGTTGATAAATAAACAAAGGAATTGGACCAGAGGCCTGTATAGATGGTTGCTTTTCAATTACCCAAACTCGATACGTGTTCAACGGGTGGGTAATGCAGCGGGATTTCAAATCGCCTATGTTCATGGTGCCGAATGGACTTATGTGGTTATAGACGGTATTCCTGTACATTCGGAAGACTACAGGCTAATTGGAAATATTCCGGTAAGTGCTGTTAAGAGTGTCGAGATTATCCGAAATACATACACAGCCAATACTTATCACAATAAAGTTTTTGATTGTGCGCCAATATGTCCTCCTCCTGCTTTTCCCGCTATACTTGCTATTTATACTTATTCGGGAAAGGGTCTGTATGGTGCTTTCCCCAAAACTAGAAGAACGAATCTTGTTACCGATATGGCCCCCCAATATTCTCCAATACGTGAATATTATGTTCCCGAATATCATGAACCCTCAAAAATAGATTGGAGTATTCCAGACAGGCGCACACTTCTGTATTGGGAGCCGAATATTGTTACTGATAGAAGAGGTCAAGCAAAGGCAACTTTCTTCAATAGTGATCTTACCGGGAAAATGGTGCTTATTTGTGAGGGAATTACTTCAAATGGTAAAGTAGGGTATTCGGAACTGTTTTATGAAGTTGATAGTCCCTAACCAGATCAAACTTACCAAAGAGTTTTGGTTTTGTAGCACTTGCTTCTGGACAACATACCTCAGCGAATTAAATGGATATTTTTAGGTTTGTAGAAAACAAAGGTTTAAAACGACATAGAATACTTTCTAAAGTCAATATAAGGAGGTAAGTCCCAAATTCTTACCCCTAACTTTTGCGCTTGGTTCCTGTTTGATTTTTTTAGTGTTCCGGTAGATAAGCGTTTAGAAAAAATCTGATAGGGCGCAACCTGCTTTTTAAAAAAAATGCAATATGTTCTCAGAATTGTTTTGCTCCGCAAAAGAATGAATGAGAAGCAAGAGGATAACACGCTGCGCGGTGTTATGAATACTTAATTATTTGAAAATCATATAATTAAAATATCCGTCAATTTATATTTTTAGTAATTTTTTCGTGAAAAATCCCTTGAGACCCTATAAATTGGAAAATTTTTTCGTGAAAATTTAGTAATAAACAAAAATAAATGCTTTGTACGCATAGGCATTGCATAGTATTAGTTTGTGTAAGTTTTTGGGACTTGCAGCACGAAACTTCGTTTCGCTCGCTTTTTATATTTAAATCCTAGCTTTCTATGAAAATTTTGAGTTTCATAAAAGGGCAATTAACGGGAATACTAAAAGAGACCACAAATAGGACTGAGTGACAATAGATTTTTTGAAATGGGAAATTGGTTCTAAAAATCGGCCTTTTTATAAAACAAGAATTAGGTTACTATCAATAAAACCAGATACTATCGAAAGTAGCAATAAAAACAACAGCCGACACCAAGCTGTTGAATCACAACTTAAGGTGCCGACTGTATTCAAAGAAATTTTTATCGACAGTTTACTCTTTGTATCTCTAAGTTTAGACCAATAAAGTTTGTTGTTGCACGATGACAACTATTACTATCACTGGTTGTATTACCGATGTTATATTGGTAAACATCTGCATTATCATCGTCCTGTACATATAATCTGATATCGTAAGCACCATTTGGGGGTTGAAGCTCTGTTATACTGCCGCTTGTTGTCACAGATTTCCATCCCCTTTCTACATCAGTGTCCAGTTCAGCTTTAGATATACTACCACCACCTCCGGGAAGGTTATTTTTATACGTAATTCCGACCCTGAAGTCTCTATTTGTATCATTGATGAAATCTATTGTTCTATGTTGAACTCCTGTGCTACTGCAATTTTCCGCCTCGTAGCTATCAGTATAGCCCATTTTTGCAATGGTATTATCTTTTAGAAACCTAACTACATAAGAAATAGGTGCTCCAGGATTATCCCTGCTATAAACGGCATTTGGACCTTGGATAATTGGAGCTAAATCACCAAAATTTCTTGCAGTTACTGCCTCTGCTGCAACTTCTGCATTTCCTCCAATAATAACAGTTGTAATACTTGAAGTCGCTAAAATATTTTTAACTGTATTTTCAGTATCAAGAGAGATACTGTTATTTTTACCTGCAGCATATTTTAGTGCAGCTTCAAGTTCAAAATCTGTAGATTCATAAGTGGTTTCTAATCTAAACATGATAATCCTTCCGTAACTCACCGATTGAATATAACCCGGAGGTGAACTAGAGCTAAAAGTAGATTCCACCTCTGCAGCACTTAAACCTTCTCCAAACACAGCAGTAGCTGCGGAGGGCGGTGCCATTGAAACGGTATAAAAAACCTGCTTGAACACCATGTTTGCAACCCTCTTTTCCTTAGTGCTTTCAAAATTAAGTTGTGAGCTAAAATCCGTTGATGCCCATTCAACATTTACCCCTAATTCTAGACTGACTTGTTTTGAGCTATATGAAGTTTTAGCCTCAGAAAAAGAACTTGCTTCATTTACATAGCCATCTTGATAAGCATTGGCATTCCACCATTCTAGTGAATTATCAATACCAGCATCTACTGAATTAAAGCTTGGATTATCAATATCAATGTTTCCATTCTCACCTATACCTGGTAAATCTACTCTTAAACTCACCGGAGCTCTTTCAATAGTGACCGGTGTTGGTAGTCCACCGCGTAGTGTATTGTCAATTTTAACTAATGCGCCTGGCCATATAATTCCAGCATTTGGCTTAAGAATGGCTACATCTTCAAAATTTGTCTCAAGGTTATAAGTGGTGGTGGTACAATTCTTAGTCACATTATTAGAAAATTCAGGTGGAGAATCTTCTGAACTAACTTCGGTTTTTACACTACTCGTACTTCCAGAACCTACTACTCCTAAAAGTTCTTCAGGGTTGTAAGATAAATTAGCAATAACTTCGCTAATACTCTCTTCTTCCTGAGATACGTCATCATCTGAGCCACCAGCTTCATCTTTACTACATGCATACACAATAAATAGCAGAACCAATGGTACTAGCCTTAACATACTTTTTAACGGTGATTGATTTGTTTTCATAATTTCTTGTTTTAAAGATTCAACACTCCAAAACTAGAAGCACAAAGACCTGAAACCTAAAAACAGAGCTAGACAAATACTAGACATATGATCAACATGACCACTAACTATAGTATAAACAAGCAAAATATCACAAGAGATTTAAAAACCCATAGGGTCAACAAAAACAATACCTGACAAGTATTTCAGTAATACCGAAGTGTATTTTATCTCTAGACATTGTATTGACAGTCGCTTTTGAATAAATAGACAACATGTTTAGTTAGTTTACATAATGAGTATCTTACCAAAACAAACAACGAAAGATGAAAACAGTAGAAAACGCCCTAATACTATTTTTAATGTGCAGTTTTAGCTTAACAGCACAAAACAAAATGAGTATTGATAGTTTGCTATCTCATTTTAAGGAACAACCAATTGACACCCTTAAAGTCCATACCGCTCAAAACATAATTAATTATTATATGTATCGAAATCCGGAAGAGGCAAAACATTTTGCTTTAAAAGAACTAGAATTATCTAATAAGCTAGATTATGATTTGGGGCTTTCGATGGCAAATTATCAATTAGGAATTGTCTATAACAATCTTGATAAAATTGATTCCGCAAAATTCTATTATAACTCTAGTCTTAAAATTGCGAAGAAAATCAATGATGGAAAACAAATATCTAAAGCATATAGAGGCTTGGCCATATTAGAATTCGCACAAGGCAATTTAAAAAATGCAGATAGTATCAACAACAAAGATCTTGAACATGTTTTAAAACTAAAAGATTCAGTTGGAATTGCATTATCATATGATTTCAAGGGAAACATAAATCAAAATATGGGCTTTTACGAAATTGGACTAAAATATGTCCTTAAAAGTCTTGATCTTTTTGAAAAAATTGGAGATTCATTACGCATTGCTGATTGCTATAATCATTTGGCCACACTTGAACATAACTTAAAAAACTATGAAAAGGCTTTAGAATACAATATAAAATCTTTATCGATTTATGAAGATTATGAAGATACCTATTACCAAGCGCAAGCTCTTAATGATATTGGTATCATGTTAAAACTCCTTAAAAGGGAATCGGAGGCTCTGGAATATTTTAAAAAAAGCATTAAGAAATCTCAAGAGGCAAATGTAAAATCACTAGAAGTTGCTGCTTTAACAAATATTGGTTCTACCTATATTCAACTAAAGCAGCCTTTACAGGGTATTGAATTCTTGAATAATTCGATTAAAATAGGAGAAACTATTAATCACCTAAGAAGAGTAGCCACAGCAAAAAATAAACTTGCTGAGGCTTATATTTTGTTAAATAGGTCGCAAGAGGCAATTGCTATTTTGCATGAGGTCATCGATTATGCAAGGAAATCAGAAAACCTATCAATTTTAAAATTTGCACTCGAACTTAGTAGCAAGGCAAATGAGGAAATTGGAGAAACCAGTTTAGCACTTAATCAACATAAACAATTCAAAAGAATCAATGATTCACTAATAGATTCAGAAAAGTTTAAAAAAATTGAAGAACTGAGAATACTATTCGATACCGAAAAGAAAGAGGCGGAAATCGCTTTACAGCAAGAAGAGATAAAAACCTTAAATGAAAAAGCTAAGGTAAATAATTTAAGAAAAGGACTTTATGCTGGTGGCATGGCCTCTGCTCTAACCTTATCTGGGCTATTGGTCTTTGGGTTTCGACAGCGTATCAAAAAGAATCGCATTGAAAAAGAAAAAATTTCCAAGGAATTAGAACATAAACAAAAAGAATTGACGAGTCAGACCTTACACCTAGTTCAGAAAAGTCAGTTCATTGCGGAAATCAAAGAAAATCTTGAAAACCTAAAGAACTCTCCAGAAAAATTTAAAATAGAGTTTAAACGTATTGTATTGCTCTTAAAAAAACAAAATGCAGCAGATAAAGATTGGGAGGTCTTTAAATCGTATTTCTCAGAAGTACACCAAGATTTTGAAGAAAAATTAAAAGCTATTACAGTGAAAATTACAGATAAAGAATTGCGTTTAGCGTCTTATGTAAAAATGGGTCTCAATAATAATGAGATTGCGAATATTCTTAATGTCCTACCATCAAGTATACATACCTCAAAATACAGGTTAAAACAAAAATTGAATATTGATAAAGATCTTGACTTTGATGGCTTTATTAAAAGGCTATAAAAGTTCGTAGTAATAATGCTGTAGAAACAAAGACAACGATTAGATTAAAATAATCAATACAATTTTAATTCTGAAATTAATAATTATGTCCTTTGTCTTTTGTCTTTTGTCCTATTATAAGAACATTTTAAAAGACTTCATATATTTTTTGACCTATCCCAAGAAACGGCCGTTTTATTGAACTTTGGTTTTTTACATATCAATAATTTTAATTATTTACTTTTATTATGCATGTAATGCGAACATGATCAATAATCATATACGCTTGTTGTGCGTCACCCTAAAAACCCACCGCACATTTAGCACATTTGGTTTTTCCGACACTCAAAGCCAACGCTAAAAAACCAAAAGAGCTAAATCACCCACCGCTGACAAAGAAGAATTGTTAAAAACTATAATTAAGTATTTGCTTAAATAAGAAAACTATTTGTATTTTTGCTGCGTTATTAAATCCTAAACAAGGAAATTATGGAAAACAATCAATCGTGTATCCGTGTGTTTGCCGACAAGGTTCAAATAGACAATTGTAGAGAAATACTTCAAACCAACGACAAGGCATTCAGTCAACTGAGTGGACTTTTAGCATTGGCAGGAAACGAAGTAAGGTTAAAAATCTTATTTCTCTTAGAAGAAGAAAACGAACTTTGTCCTTGCGACCTTTCAGACATTCTCGGAATGAGCATCCCTGCCGTTTCGCAACACCTCAGAAAACTAAAAGACGGAAACGTCATTGAAGGTAGAAGAGAAGGACAAACCATTTTCTACTCTTTGAAACAGGAGCAACTTACTTTACTTCGTCCATTTTTTAAACACATCATAAACAATTCAAAAAAGGAAACAGTATGAACAAGAAAAACAACAGACTTGTCGGAGCGGGTGTGCTTTCGGCAGTAGCAGCATCACTTTGCTGCATTACACCTGTATTGGCTCTTATTTCAGGAGCTTCAGGAGTGGCATCTACCTTTTCATGGATGGAACCAGCAAGACCTTATCTAATCGGTATCACCGTTTTGGTATTGGGCTTTGCTTGGTATCAGAAACTCAAACCACGAACAGCCGAAGAAATCCAATGTGATTGCGAAGAAGACGAAAAAAAACCCTTTATGCAGACCAAAACATTCTTGGGAATTGTAACCGTGTTTGCAGCCTTGATGCTCGCTTTTCCAAACTATGCACACATTTTCTATCCTTCAAACGACAACAAGGAAGTTGTAATCGTCAATGCTTCTGACATCCAAACGGTAACTTTTGATGTAAAAGGAATGACTTGCAATGGTTGTGCTTCACACGTAGAAAATGATGTGAACAAATTGCCAGGCATTGTTAAGGTAGATGCGATTTATGAAGAAGCGATTGCCAAAGTAGAATTTGACCAAACCAAAGTGAGTATCGCTCAAATTGAAGAAGCCATCAACGGTACAGGTTACAAAGTGGTTGGCAAGAAATAGTATTTTTTTGCCTTTTGTATTTAAGAACTTAATTAAATAATTACACAATGAAAAAGAATTTAATTCTATTGAGTGCTTTGTTCCTAATTGGAATTGCTCAGCTCAATGCACAATGTTGCAAACCGACTGACAATAAAGCACAAACAGCAAATACAACACAGCAAGAAGGTAAGACCCTGCAACTGAAAATCACGGGAATGACTTGTGCAGGTTGTTCCAACCATATTTCAAATGCCCTCAAAGAAGTGGACGGCATTATTGAACACAAAGTGGAATATCCGGGCGATTTGGCAACCATCCAATACGACCCAAAGAAAACAAATCCTGACGCTATCATCAAGGTTATTGAGCAGACAGGCTATAAAGCCGAAATCATTAAGGAAAATCAAAAAGAGAAATCATTATGAACAAAGAAATAATAAAACTTGACATCATAGGAATGACCTGCGACCATTGTGCAACAGGCATTGAAAAATTACTTTCCAAAAATGAAGGTGTAAAAGAAGCTAATGTGAGCTATCCAAAAGCTACTTGCGAATGTTCTTTTGACCCTACCAAAACCAGCAAAGAAGAAATCATTAATACCATCAACGGCACAAAAAACTATCGTGTAAAAAGTGAAATCCCTGATAATGGAAACAGCGGAATTAATCAATTTGATTTAATCATTATCGGTGGCGGTTCGGCTGCATTTTCGGCAGCAATCAAAGCCGAAAGTTTAGGATTATCGACCTTAATGGTAAACGGTGGTTTGGACTTTGGCGGTACTTGTGTCAACGTGGGTTGTGTGCCTTCTAAAAATCTTATTCGTGCAGGCGAGTCGGCTTATCACGCTACACATTCCAACTTTGAAGGCATCAAGCCAAAAGGAGTTGATATTGATTTCGCTCAAATCATCAAAGACAAGAAAAAATTAGTAGCCACACTTCAAGAGAAAAAATATATGGATGTGGTAAGCGATTTTGAAAACCTGACTATGCTAAAAGGTTGGGCAAAATTCAAAGACAACAAAACCATTTTGGTTGATGGCAAGGAATACAAAGCCTTCAAATTTTTAATTGCTGCGGGAGCTACGACCAACATTCCGACTATTGAAGGATTGGACAAAATTGACTACTTGACCAACGTTTCCCTTTTCGACTTGGAAGAAAAACCCGAAAGCTTGACCATTATGGGAGCAGGTTACATAGGTTTGGAAATTGCAATGGCGTACAATCGTTTAGGCGTTAAAGTCCGAATCATTGAATTTACCGACCGTGTTCTACGGACACAAACCCCAGACATCAGTGAAGCATTGGAAACCCAAATGCGAAAAGAAGGCATTGAAATCTTACCTAATTTCAGAGCCGTGAAATTCGAGAAACAAGCGAATGAAACCATCATTCACTGTAAATGTCCTGACGGTTCATTTACGCAAATTATAGAAAAAGGTAAGGTAGTAATTGCCACAGGCACAAAAGCCAATACAAGCCAATTAGGGTTAGATAACATTGGTTTGGAACTCACCAAAAGCGGACATATCGCTGTGAATGAAAAAATGGAAACCAATCTACCTAACATTTACGCAGCAGGTGACGTAACCAACACCCCTGCATTTGTTTATACAGCCGCTTTTGAAGGTAAAATTGCCGTTGAAAATGCGTTCTCAGGAACAGATAATAAAGCCGATTATTCTTCTTTACCTTGGGTGGTGTTTACTGACCCACAAATTGCAGGGGCAGGTTTAGATGAAGCACAGGCAGAATCAAAAGGCATTCCGTTTGAAGTGTCAAAATTGGAATTGAAAGACGTACCGAGAGCCATAGCAGCCAACGACACAAGGGGTTTCATCAAACTCATTCGTAACTCGGAAACTGACAAACTTATAGGTGCAAGAGTAGTCGCACCCGAAGGTGGAGAACTCATACAACAATTAAGTATGGCAATCAAATACGGAATAATGGTGAAAGACTTAGCAGACAGTTTCTACCCTTATTTGACTTTGGGAGAAGGTATAAAATTAGCAGCAATAACTTTCGGAAAAGACGTATCAAAATTAAGTTGCTGTGCCAGTTAATCCGCCCCAAAGGCACACACTCTTGCAAGTCGCACCAGCCAACGCTTGACCAAAACTTGCAAGAGAGAGTGCCTTCCCTACCCCAAAAAATCCTACCTTTGAAAATTGAATAAACCGACTGAAAATAAAGGGCGAACGCACAACATTGTGTATAAGCAATAGCGGGTTTAGTGGTAAATCGAAGGTCTGTGCCTTTAATAAACTTTGTGCTAAACTGAAAGGTTTGTACCTTTAAGTCCGCTACTGCTCATACACTTGACCGTTATATGGCATTTTAAAAATGAAACAAGCAACAACCATTTTAGTAATATTGACCTTCATTTTTTCTTGTAAAAATCGGAATGGATATATGGAACAGAACTTAGCGGATTTCAAAATAATTGGGATTTCAATCGAATCGACTAACGAAGGTGGAAAATCCATTGAAGAAATGGGCCAACTTTGGGGGAAATTCTACTCGGACGGAATTTCGGAGAAAATACCGAATAAAGAATCGGACGACGTTTATTCGATTTTTACCGATTATGAAAGCGACTACACAGGAAAATACACCGCAATAATTGGACATAAAGTAAAATCGCTGGACGAAATCCCAGATGGACTTGTCGGACGGGAATTTAAGGGCGGAAAATACACCAAACTCGTTGCGAAAGGAGAAATGCCAAATGCAATCGTGGATTTGTGGAAAAAAGTCTGGAAAGAAGATAAGGAACTAAAACGCAGGTACACGGCGGACTTTGAAGTTTACGGAGCGAAATCACAAAACGGAGCGGAATCGGAAGTGGACGTGTTCATTGCGACGGAATAAAAACGCCATATAACAAGGGCTAAAATTAATGCTTGAGACAGTTCTAATTCGCAGCTCCGTGCGTACTTGGGACACTTGGATTTTCCAAATGGAAAATACGCGCGTCCCAAGCCGAACTAATCTTAGCCGCGACCGTTTCCTAAGTCCTATAAAGTGAACATTATAGGGCCATTAACTGTTTTCTTCATCTTTGCAACATTCCGGTTTTTAAATCGTCTCTTATCTTTGGAAAACAAAGCAATGAAACTAAAACTATCTACAGCAACACTAATAATTTTTATAATTCTTGGAAAAACAAGTTGTCAAAGCCAAAACAATCTTGGCGACTTTATTAGTCACAAATGCGACTCTCTATTAACCAATGGAGAAATAAAATCGCTTTCCATTGGAGTAATCAAGAATGGTAAAATTTACAAATTCCACAAAGGTAAATTGACCAATGGACAAAGTCCTAACAATCAAACTCTTTATGAAATAGCTTCATTAACCAAAACCTTTACAGGAACTTTATTGGCAAAAGCTATTTTGGACCAAAAAGTTGGACTTGATGATGACATAAGAAAATATCTGCCAGAGAATTATCCAAATTTAGAATTTAATGGGCAACCAATAACATTTAGGAATTTGGCAACACATACAAGTGGATTGCCAAATATGTTTCCAAACCGACCTGAAATATTTGAAAAGCCAAATTGGGACGAATTACCTTTCAAAATCAACGAATTACAGGCTGGATTTACAAAGGAGCAATTTTTGGCAGAGTTACATAAAGTAGAATTGGACACACTTGCTGGACATAAATTTAGCTACTCTAACGCTGGTGCAAATCTTTTAGGGTATTGCCTTGAAAGAATATATCAAAAACCATATGAGGACTTAATCAAAAATTATATCCTCCAACCGTTGAAAATGAACAATACTTACATTGGAATTTCAGAAGAAAACAAGCAATTTTTAGCTAAAGGGCTAAATACCAATGGAATCGAAATGCCACCTAGGGCTAAAAAAGAATTGCAAGCAGAGGGTGGAATAATTTCAAACCTTGATAATATGATAAAATATATGCAATTAGAATTGGAGACGGACAATCCACTAGTTAAAACCTCACATCAGGAATTATTGAATGGTAAATACGGGAATTTTGAAAATGGGCTGTTTTGGCAGATATTCAAAAATGGAGATAAGCCAACGAAAATTTTTCAGAATGGAGGTGCATTTGGTACATCAAGTTGGTTGACAATTATCCCCGAAAGGAAAATAGGGGTTTTTATCATAACCAATGTTTCTGGACCCGAAGTGCATCGAAAATTGAGTACGTTGGCGGACAATATAATTGAGTATACGGATTAAAATTGTCTAAAATAGCAATGTATAGTATTTAAAGCCTAAGTCCAGTCCATCAATTCACAATTTCCTTAATCTTTCAATTTAGTATCATAAAACCAACCAATTTTAGGACAGTGCTACATCCATTTATACATAAGTTTAAGCAGAATATCTCAATAATTCTGCCTAATGCTTTTATTTAAAAATGCTAAATTTTATAATCAAATATTGATTTCATACCGCCTACTCCTACCACCCCCAATAGGCTTAAAAATACATTTTTCGACTAAATCCTGTAAATCCCTTGTGGCTGTTGCTTTGGATGTTTTCGCAAGCGAAACATATTTTCGAGCGTTCATACCCCCTTTAAAACCTTGATGTCCTTCCTCCAACATTCTACGCACCACTTTTTGTTGACGGTCATTTAGTGAATCTTTATGTTGGTCAAAGAATTTGGTTTTCTTTAGGGTAAACTCGATTTCTTGCTCGGCATCCATTTGAGCATCCAAAACTGTTTGAACAAAGTAGGATATCCAATCGGTGATTTCATTGGAACGTTGAGCGGCTTTTAGAGCATCATAATAATTATTTTTATTGCTCTCTATAGATTTGGAAAGGCTGAATAGAACAGGGCGACCTATACTTTGCGAAAGTGCTTTTTCAGCAATTGCACGACCTATTCTGCCATTACCATCTTCAAACGGATGTAAGGTTTCAAAGTACAAGTGTGCTATTGCTGCCCTAACAATGGGTTTTTTAATTTCGATTTGGGAGTCATTAAACCACTGTATAAAGCCATCCATTTCGATTGGCACTTCCTTTGATGGCGGGGCTTCAAAATGAACCACTTCTCTACCCATTCCCCCGGATACGATTTGCATTGGCTCTTCATGGGTGCGCCATTGGCCTATTTGGATTTGCGTATTCCCCTTCATCAGCATGGTATGCCAATCGAATAACATTTGGCTCGTCAACGGTTTTGAAAAGTCATTACGAACAGCCAACATCAGTTCAGCCACCCCTTCAGCTCTCTTGTCTTTGGTCAATGGCAGTTCTAGATTAAGTCCTAAGTTTCTACGAATGGACGACATTACATCGTTACGACTTAAGTACTCCCCTTCAATTTCGGAGGTTTTGATAGCTTCTGAAACCATAAGATTAATCATGGCTTCTGTTTGCTCTAATTCTGAAAGCCCTTGCAATACCCCACTAATCTGCCCGGTACGTTGAGCAAAATCAAAGAGCATATCCTCAATATCTATGGTTTGATATTGAAAATTAGGCCAATCTTTTTGTTGCCAATTGTAGCGCATGAGCCGATTAAAAGTATTATTCGGCTCAAAAATAGTAAAAATATGAGTTGAATATTAAATTATTCGAATCAATTTAAATTAAAATTTACTATAGAAATCACTAAGCTAAAACTTTTTCTTGTCGTCTCTCACTTGGGGAAAGATCGGTATACTTGGACCTTCACTGGGCCTTTTATATTCTTCTAGATTGATTCCCAAGGATAAGTAAATCATTGCTGCTCTTACCGTTTGCAATAGAACCAGGGTTTTCTTTTCCAAATCCTCTCTTTTTATCCAGTAGCTCTCAATCCCTTCATCAACTGGTACCTCAACTGAATTGGAAATAACATTTATTGATTTATGTTCCATGTAATTTCGTATTTCTGCTAATTCCTTGGACTCAGGTGCGATCGAAGTTAAATAGGGAATACTTTTCTCATAGAAATCCTTATTTAGCCAAAATAATCCTCTAAAAGCCCAATTTTCTGTTTCGTTTATCTTCTCCAATACTCTAATGCCAGAGCCCTTAGTATTAGAATACCAAATTCGACGAAAAGAAACAGATTTTAGGTTCCAGCCCAATTCCAGGTAATCATTCAACAAATATGCAATCTTATCGAAAATGGAATAGGATGTCTTAAAAGCAATTTTTAATTTCTCTATAGCTAAACTGTAATTTACACCTTTTGAAAAATCCAATTGTAAATTTCCCTTATCTGAGAAATGGGGCATTGATGGATGAATTCCCTGGAAGTAGAAATATCGAGCTGTTGCAAATTCTTGTTTGATTTGATTGAAAAGAATCTGATAAAACTCAGGTCTGTCGTCCTTGGATGCCAATGAAGGAAGTAATAGACAATCATGGGCTGCTATGCTTTCCATCGTGACATCGTTCATTGGATTGAGGAACAATACATTTTTCAAAACCCAGTTCCTATAAGTAACTTCTTCCGTTGTTTCTCCTAAGCTGAAAGAGTTTTCCTTGTAATCGTACTCTAATTCATCATTATTAAAAATAGATGCAATGTGTTCTCTCATAATTTTGACATTGCTTCTGGTCTCATCATAGAGCTTTCCCTTAAGGGCATCACCAAGCCCTTCATACGCATTTTTCAAAAAGTAAGTCTGTTGACCGCCATCATATAAAATTCGAGCATACCCAAACACCGTATTGGAATAATTGGCTAAGGTTTGTCCAAATCCAGGCGTTATCTCCAATGCTTCTCTGTAGTATTTCAAAGATTCCGAAAACCTACCAATGGTGTTGAACAGATTACCAAGGTTCGTTAATACCTCACTCTTTCGAGTATCCGCTGGAAATTCATCAGAAATGGATAGGGCTAGTCGTAAATTTATAATCTGTTGTTCTAGTTCTTCAGTTTGAAATTCTTCAATCTCCAAATGATTTTTAGGGCCTGTAATTCCGTGAAGATAAGACCACCCATTAGCCATATTGAAATGAAACGCTTGAACTTGTTCAAGGAAAAAATCCTCAAAGTCCATGTCTGCTCCCATTTCTAATCCCTTTTTGATAAACTTGGATTCTCCTAGTGCCCGCCCATGCTCAAACAAAATACCCAGTCCTACCACAATATCTTCGGGATCCAATCCATCAAAGCTTTTTAAACTCATTAGGTGTTCTGGGTTCAGCCTATTCATTGTTTGCTTTTAATCATATTAATTTTTAACCTAAGAATTTTTACTCTTGTTCAATAACTTTAATATCAGCCAATCTTACTGACCCCTCCCTTGGTTCTGCATTATCACAATATACAACCCATCGTATATTTTCAGTAGATTCCAAAACTGTGTTATTGAGTCCAATTTTTTTGAGCAATAGATATCTGGTAGGCAAAATAGGGTCGTACCTTGAAGGACCAAACTTCTCCACGGCATCACTTCCAGTAAACGAGGGGACGAATTCAACATCCACAACGTCACGGATGGTATTGTCCATAAAGAACTTCGCTATTTCTATAGTTTTACCTTCATTTTTTTTGAGATATTTATAGGGTATCTCAACGTGAGCATTCAAATAGTGGCCAAGAACTTTTCCCTGATTTACAGCCCATACCTTTAAGGCAACAACTGTTTTATATCTCTTTTTATATGTTTTTTCTCCAGAATCACCCATTATTACCATTGGGTTAATTATGCTTGGCTTTGCGCGCATAACTTCTACCTTTTTAGTAATAATTTCAAATTCCAACTCTATTCTAGCATCCTTCGAGCGATTCATCACATCTCTGATTTCATAATCATACATAGCTTCAGAATTGAAATTGAACCTCTTGTAATATTTCCTATCCTTGGCTTGGTGTGCTGTATTGCTCCTAGGAATATCCACCACATAAATAACTTGATTCAAACCTTCATCTAGTGTTATGGGATGAATCAATATGTCATGAATTCTTGGTCGTATATTCCCTTGGATAATTTGTTCTAGCCACTCTTTGGATATTTCCATTCGGTCAATAGGATCAATGGCCTTAGGTAGGTGTCTCTTTTCAGGGTCTTCCATGACACCGTATATGATTGTTCCTCCATCCGAGTTGGCAAAAGCGGAAACATCCTTAGCGATTTCCTTTGTTTTTGTATCAGACCTATGCAAGGATGCAGCTGCCTTATAATCAAGATTTAGATTTTCCTCAATCTTATCTACAATCATTTTTCTTATTTTGTCCAAATCCCAATTCATAGTTATTCGGTTTTTTCTTTAAACTTATCCCACTCCATATCACTTACCAGTTTGCCTTTATTAGTCTTTGGGTCACGATGAATCAACATCAATCCCTTTTTGGATTCGTCCCAATTGTTTGGAAAATTGGACGCGACATTTATTTCATAAACCAAAGCATCCAACATAAGTTCAATGTTGGTCAAAGTATCTCTAATCAAGGTTGATGCTAAAAAAGAAAGAGAAATTCCCCTATCTGAATCAAACTTCGCCAAGCTTTTTTTAAAAAACTTTTTGGCTACATCGGATGCTGAAAGATATAATTGCGTTACCTCGGCACCATTGGATTTGTAAGCTATAATTGGGTGAACATCCCTCTTAGTGTGGATTAGTCTTGATCTGTAGTCATATAAACTGGCCACAAAATCATTGTTTACTTTGATAATCGTTTTTTTAATCCATAAAATCGACAGTTCGTTTCCCTTTGCGAAGGCAAATTTTTTCAACTTCATCCAGCTTACTGTATTCTTAATTTCCTTCATACAGATATAACTTGTAATATGGGCTAAGTAGTCAAAAGTGGAATTAAGATGATATATCAGGCTATCAAAGATTGCTGCCAGTTCTTCCTCAACTTTTTGTGTTACCTGATTTCTACCAACAAAGTTTACTTGAAACAATTTTGGGTCATTCTTTAACACTGCGGATATTTCATTCTCTTTGGCCAGATATTCATTAAGTAACAATAAATAGTGATGTTCGGCTGATTTTAGTCTATATCCCAAATTATCCTTGAGCTCATGAATTCTATCGAAGGAATCAATATCATCTGAATAATCATGGTAAATCATAGCCATGGCCTTTAAACCATTTAATATTCTTCTTATCGATGCACTGATTTCTTGGTAATCTCCATTTTTGTCATTTATGTCGTAAAATGAGCTTTTCATATCTTACTCCTAAATTCTTGATAGTGGTTAATCTTAGTACTATTGGCTATGTTGAAATAATTTTTAATAAGTTCAATAAATAAATTGAAAAATATGATAACAGTAGAAGAATTAATTTAAAGATTGAACAAATTACTAAAAGACCTGCCAAAAGCTTTGAATTCTGAATTTCAAAATTCAAGAACATTCAATATTAAGTTCTCAGAGGTTATGGTAGAGCAAGAAGAATTTGTAACACCAATGTGTGATCCTGGCGATAAACAGCGTTTTGTCGTTCTTAGTCATGTAAAATATTAAAAATTCAAATAAGCGATTGATTCCTTACCATATTCGTTCAAACAATTATTTAGAAATGTTAAAGTATGTTAAAAGGTGAGCCCCGCGGTGCGCCCAAAAAACCACCCCTCGGCAGGCCTTTGATACATGACATTTCAGTGAAAAGTTCGAGTCCCGTCCAGACCGCAGAGAAGTAAAGCCCTTCACACGAAAGTGTGGAGGGTTTTTTCATTTCGAAGCATTTGAGCTTGCTCAAAAGTGCGAAGAAATGGAAAAAGACTACTGCCTGCGACAGCAGGCAGAAGGGCTCGGGCACGCTTCTCTGCTGGGCCACCCCTTTGGGAGGATTCCCGAGCACAGTGAGGGAATCAATCCCGTTAAAAGGAAATTCCAAATGACAAATTCCAAATTCCAATCGTGGCCACAAAGCAAACCAGAAGGGCTCGGGCACGCTTCTCTGCAGGACCACCTTATTGGGCCGTTTTCCGAGTGTAACGAGGAAAACAATCCCGTAAAAGGAAATTCCAAATGACAAATTCTAAATTCCAATCGTGACCATAAAGAACATCAGAAGGGCTCGGGCACGCTTCTCTGCTGGGCCAACTCTTGGGCCCTTTTCACGGCAAGGCCGTGAAAAGAATCCCGTTATGCAATTAGTTAGAATCTAAAAAAATAATGCTCTACATCGAAGCAGGCAGAAGGGCTCGGGCACGCTTCTTTTCAAAACATTTAATTTAGATTCGATCTACATGCCTTATGGTCTAAAGATTTGTGAGTCTATGACCTCGTTCAACTTTAATCATTTAATTCCGTAAATTAGGTGACAAGACTACCAATCCAATCACTAGCTTAATTTGACCAGGCTTAAATAACTCGTTTTTAATGAAAAAAGTAGTAACCTTTGGCGAGATCATGTTACGACTTGCACCTCAGGGATTTCTTAGGTTTTCTCAGGCAAACTCTTTTGATATTATGTATGGAGGAGGAGAATCCAATGTAGCTGTGTCTTTGGCCAATTATGGAGTTCCAGTCGATTTTGTAACGAGACTCCCTGAAAACGATATCGGGCATTGTGCCTTGATGGAAATGCGCAAAAGAGGGGTGGGAACCGACAAGATTATTTTTGGAGGTGACCGTTTGGGTATATATTTTCTGGAAACAGGAGCTGTAAGCAGGGGAAGTAAAGTAATCTATGACCGCGCCCATTCCGCCATGGCGGAAATTGAGAAAGGGATGGTCGACTGGCAAGCTGTTTTCAAGGAAGTTGAATGGTTCCACTGGACAGGTATTACGCCAGCGATCTCGCAGGGTGCTGCAGATGCGTGTTTAGAGGCAGTGAAAGTCGCTAGCGATATGGGAGTAACTATTTCAACTGATTTAAACTACCGTGCTAAACTCTGGAAATATGGGGGAGACAGGGAGGCCATTATGTCTGAACTGACTTCCAATTGTGATATCATTCTCGGAAATGAGGAAGATGCAGAAAAGCATTTCGGAATAAAGCCCGAAGGATTGGATATTACCACTCATGGGGAGCATGTGAAAGCCGAAGCTTTTCTTTCGGTCTGCGAGCAGATGATGAAGCGGTTCCCAAAGGCCAAAAAAGTAATTACAACTCTAAGAGGATCTTTATCTGCATCTCACAATACCTGGGCGGGAGTACTCTACGACGGAAAGACGATGTACAAATCTCCGGAATACCAAATCACACACATTGTGGATCGTGTAGGAGGCGGAGACTCTTTTATGGGAGGCCTCATTTATGGTCTTCTTGCCTATCCCGGGGATAACCAGAATGCCCTGAATTTCGCTGTGGCAGCATCCTGTTTAAAACACACCATAAAGGGTGATGCCAATCTGGTTACAGTGGATGAGGTATATAAGTTAATGGGGGGTGATGCCTCCGGTAGAGTCGCGAGATAAAAGCTATGGCAAAATATTCCAGAATAGAAGTGGCAAATGCAATGAAGGAAACCGGAATGGTCCCTTTGTTCTATCATCCCGATGTTGAATTAGGGAAAAAAGTACTCAAAGCTTGCTATGATGGCGGTGCTCGATTGATGGAATTTACGGCCCGGGGGGATTTTGCCTTCGAAGTGTTTTCTGAATTGAACAAGTATGCCGTTAGTGAATTACCTGGAATGATCATGGGAGTGGGATCAATAACTGATGCCGGTGCTGCCTCCATGTTTATGCAAATGGGAGCTAATTTCATTGTCACCCCAACTTTGCGAGAAGATATCGCCCTGGTCTGTAACCGACGTAAAGTGCTTTGGTCTCCCGGCTGCAGTACGCTTACCGAGATCAACAGAGCTGAAGAAATGGGATGTGAGATCATCAAACTCTTTCCAGGTTCCACCTATGGTCCCGGATTTGTTAAAGCTATCAAAGGACCCCAACCCTGGACGAGTATTATGCCAACAGGGGGTGTGAGTACGGAAGAAGCCAATTTAAAAGGATGGTTCGATGCCGGTGTCACCTGTGTAGGAATAGGCTCAAAGCTTATCACGGCGGAGCATATTAGCTCAAAAAATTTTAATGCTCTAGAAAAATTAGTTCGTAAGACCTTGAGAGTCATTGCTGAAATTCGTTCTTGATGCTTTTTAATTTATGGGTAATAATCCCAAGGTAAATCTGCAGTAAATTTGCTTATTCCTTAATCAATCATCAGGTAAGCTTCAATAAATGCACTTATCTGTTGCTGAAGGTCCAAAATGTCTGCCTCACTCCAGTCGTCCCCATGTCCACCTTCGTAGATAGTAAAGGAATGCGGAATCCCGAAGTCAGTTAACGCCTCATCAAGGCCTTCTCCATTGCCCAGGGGTACGAGTGGATCCTGATTCCCATAGAACATGGCTACAGGGCTGCTCATTGTACTTACATTAAAAACCGGACTGGTCGCCTCGGCATAATTGGTGCCCTGTGGATACTGGCTCTCATCAACAAAGAGTGAGAGTGCCAGGCCAAAATTCGGGTCTTCGGAAAAGAAAGGATGTGTAAAGTCAGTTGGACCCACAATATCTACAACAAATTTTACCTGGTCTTCTGTATCATAGGCAAAATCGTACATCAGGGATAGGTGGGCGCCTGCACTGGTTCCGATTAAACCGAATTCTGGGAGGAGCTGTAATTTTTCTTTTTCAGAGGTGATTTTATCAATGACCTTCCCAATATCCAGGAACTGGTTGGGGAAGGCAGGGATTACCGGGGTTAACCCGGCCAGAACATAATTCATATTAACTATCGCATGTTTTGGATGTCGTTCCTTAATCAGTTCGATAAAAGGCGTCATACTCGCCTTATCCCCTTCAACCCATCCACCACCGTGAACCAGAAGGATCACCCTGGTTTTCTCAGATGAACGGGTGGCAGGCAGATAGATATCGTAAACCTGCTGTGGATTTTCCCCGTAAGACTCATCCAATAAGGACAATTCCTCCAACGGCAGTACTACCTCTTCCTCAGGAATAATAATATCATCTTCAAAGGAACCTACTTCCTCAAAGGTGGAAGAACAGGAAATGGCAAGCATTCCCAACAAAAGGATTACCCAGTTTTTAACTCCCTTTTTATGCAACATTTGATATTCGTTTTCAAACTAGGGGTGGCAGCCCACGAACTATTATCAAAGATATCTATTTGTCTGCTTTGATTCACAGCTTCTGGTTTAGTTTCCATTTTTGCCTGATGTATGGAGTTCTTCGTCTGTCATCTGTTTATTCGTCCTTGCCAACGGGCTCCTCTTATTAGCCGTCTTCATCTCCGCATAGCGGGGATCCTGAATATAATCCTGTTTTTGCATCTTTATCACCTCGATGCTCAGAAAACCAAATTCGCTCACCACCTTCCCGTAAAAACGGTAGATGCCCCTCCCCCTGAAATGGTATTTAGCCGCCACCGGGGGAAATAAGACCGTATCGAAAACCTCCCCGTGCTGGTCTACCAGGGTGGCAAAGTTCATGCGCTTACCGGTATGGGTCTTAGTGTTCTTTACCGTCACCAGATAACCGTAGATATCAATATATCCACCCTCATAAGCAGGGAGGTCTCTGCTTCCCTTGTCATTTTTGGGAGACTCTTTTAGTAAATGGAAGGGACTGCAGAGGCAGAACCCCAGCAACTCCAGTTGTGTAAAGGCCATTTCCAGGTCGGTAGTATGGAGCCTGGGGATCTCAAAATCCTGGTGGGTCGGGGGGAAGAGTTTGGGGTGGTCTATGGTATTCCCCTTAGAGAGGAAAAGGTGGGCCTGCCACAAAAGCTCATGCTTGTTGACCTCCGTAAAGCGGAAGGCATTTATACGGATTAGAATACTGATCTGTTCAATGGAAATTACCACCCGGTCTAAAAAGTCCTCCAGGGAAGTGAACTTCCCATCCTCCTGCCGTTCTTTCAGGATGCGGTCCATCACACGGGATTCCAATTCTTTCAGGTACATAAAACCCAGGTAGATCTCCCTGCCGTAGATACAGTTTACTGCCATACTTTTATTGACGCAGGGGGCGTGGATAACAGCCCCGAGCATACGCGCCTCGTGTACGTAGAATTCAGGGCGGTAGAACCCGCCACCGTTGTTGAGTACTGCCACCAGATATTCGAGGGGGTAGTAGGCCCTTAGAAACAGACTTTGATAGCTCTCCACTGCGTAGGAGGCAGAATGCCCTTTGGCAAAGGCATAGCCTGCAAAACTGGCCACCTGGTGCCAGATCTCATGGATCAGCGATTCCTCGTACCCCTTGTTGCGACAATTTTCAACAAATTTGTCTTTGATCTTCTGAAATTCCTCCCGCGAGCGGTACTTACCACTCATCCCCCTTCGGAGTACGTCGGCTTCCCCCAGGCTGAGGCCGGCAAAATAATGAGCCACCTTGATGACGTCTTCCTGGTACACCATCACCCCGTAGGTCTCGGGCATAATATCGAGCATTACAGGATGGCCCTTCTCCTCTGCCCTCCCGGGATTGCGATGCCTCAGTATGTATTCCCGCATCATGCCGCTCTGTGCTACCCCAGGCCTGATAATAGAACTGGCAGCCACCAATCCTAGGTAGGTGTCTACTTCCAGCTTTCTCAACAGCATCCGCATGGCGGGTGATTCTACGTAAAAGCACCCCATGCACTGGGCAGATTTAATCATGGTATTGATATGGGGATCTTCCTTGAATTTTTTGATATTATGAATGTCAATACCCCTGTATTCCTCCGGTTGGTTAAGGGCCAGGATCTGGATAGCTTCCTTGATCTTAGCCAGGCCCCTTTGCCCCAGGATATCGAACTTATACAAGCCTACGTCTTCAGCGATCACCATGTCGAATTGCACAGTTGGGAAGCCCTTGGGCGGCAGGTGGGTAGCGGAAAAACTATGCAGGGGTTTATCCCCGATCAGGATACCCCCGGCATGAATACTCAGGTAATTGGGCATGTCCTTGATGAGATTTCCGTACTTCAATACCAAAAGTGACACCTCATCTATATCTTCAGGCTTGTAATGCCCGTCGCATAAGATATCAATCTCCGCTTTGGGCAGGCCAAAGACCTTCCCCAACTCCCGGATCACCCCTCTCGATTTAAAGGTGACATAGGTGCCCAGCAGGGCTACATTTTCAAAACGGTCAAAGATGTACTGCGTAATTTCTTCGCGATCCTTCCAGGAGAAGTCGATATCGAAATCGGGCGGATTAGTACGGTAGAGGTTGATAAAACGCTCAAAGTAGAGGTCGAGCTCAATGGGGTCCACATCGGTGATCCGAAGCAGGTAAGCCACAATGCTGTTGGCCCCACTCCCCCTCCCCACATAGTAAAACCCACGTTTGCGGGCTTCGGTGACAATGTCCCAGTTGATCAGGAAGTAGGAAACAAACCCCTTCTCCTTGATGAGTTCCAATTCCTTGGCAAGTCGCTCCTGTATCTTGTCATCAACCACCGGATAGCGGTACGGCAGGCCCTTGTAACACAATTCTTCCAGGAGGTTTTCATCGGCCTCTCTGCTTTTGAGGTAGGTACTGAGGTTCTGGGATTTCCGATCCGCTGAAAAATCGAAACAGATACTACAATTGTGCATGAGTTGCTCCGTATTCTTCAGGATAAAGGAATATTCGGAAAAGACATCGGCCAGGTTGCGCACGGGGAACATTTTGTCTTCGGGGGAAGCCTCCTCTTCCTTGGGAAGTTTGCTCAGCAACACATTGTTGTCTATGGCCCGAAGCAGGCGATGCGCATTAAAATCGCGCTTATTGCGAAAGGTCACCGGTTGCAGTAGTACCAGTTTGTTCTTGTGTTCCATAAGTCGGGAAAAGGGCAGCCTCCTCAGGTCTGTTACTGAGATACCTATGTATTCGTGCTCATGGAAATGGTACTGGTCATTGAGCAACACTTTTTCAAAGGGATAAATGACAAATGCATCCCGGAAGATGGGGGCCCGTTTCGGGAATTCTTTTTCCTGGTGGAGGTGTTCCGAGAGGAAATCGTTGAGTTCCCGATATCCTTTGTTATTTTTTGCGATACCTACAAAGCAGGCTTCCACCCCGTTCCGGAAATCGATCCCCAGGATGGGTTGTATCCCAAAATCCGGAGCCCTTCTTACAAAGTTGAGGCAGGCCGAGGTGTTGTTGATATCGGTAAGGGCAAGGCGGGTGACCTCGTTCTCCCTGGCGAGTTCCAACAGGGCCACTTCGGAGAAGGTTCCGTAGCGTAGGCTGTAGTATGTATGACAGTTTAAATACACATTTATCTTTTTTATTTCTTTCTCTTTTCTTTGCTCGTCCAAAGAAAAGAGAGAAAAGAAAGGACGCCTTATCTGAGGAATTTTACCCGACAAGCGGGTAAACCGGTCTCGAAAGTCCGCCATCCCGCCAAGGCGGGACGAGTACCACCGGCCTTTCTCGCCCTATTCTGCAGATAAGCGTTTAATTCTTTATCGCCAGCGAAAGAGATAAGCTCCGTAAAAAATCGCTGAAGCCTTGGAAGCGATTTAGGAGCTTGGCTCTGGTTTTAATGCTTGCATTAAAATCGCCTACGATAAAGTGTCCTTTTCTTTGCTTCGTTTCTTTTGGACAAGCAAAAGAAATGAAGTATTACTGCTTGCGATGTGCAAGCACAATGGGAGGCTGCCCATTAAACGGGTTCACCATCCTCCCGATGGTCTTTGCTCCCATGCCCGAGGCACGTATGACGCTCTTGTCCCCAAAACGCTTCCGGAGGTGATCCATGGCTGCGTACAGATTAAGGGCTTCCTCGGTGTCTTCAAACAAATTGATCTGGTAATTCCCCGGTACCAGATGACTAAACCTGATTCCTATGAGTCTAACCAGCATCCGTTTGTTGTACAGGATATTGAACAGTTCCAGGATTCTGGGGATAAGGATATGGTCTGCGCTGGTATAGGGAATACGCATTTGTTTGGAATAGGTGTTAAAATCTGAGTAACGCACCTTTACGGCAATGCAGGCGGTTAATTTTTCTCCCCGCCTGAGCTGGTAGGCCAGGTTCTCCGTCATGGCAATCAGGATTCCCCTCAGCTTGGTTACATCAATGGTGTCCCTGTCAAAAGTACGTTCGGTGGATATCGATTTCCGGTCTGAAAAAGGGATGACGGGGGTATTGTCTACCCCATTGGCGCGTTTCCAGATCACCTTGCCGTTGGCACCCAGTACCCGTTGCATGATGTCTACGGGCATTTCCTGTATGGTTCTTACCTGTCGCAGACCCAGATTGCGAAGGGTCTGATAGGTCTTGTCTCCCACCATGGGGATCTTTTTGATGGAGAGGGGGGCCAGAAACCGTTTTTCATACCCAAAATCTATCTTTAGCTGGTTGTTGGGCTTGGCCTCGTTGGTAGCTACCTTGGAGACCACTTTGTTCACAGACAGCCCAAAGGAAATAGGAAGGCCTGTTTCTTTCATAATACTCCTCCGCAATTCAGAGGCGTACTGGTAGCAGCCAAAAAATCGGTCCATGCCCGAAAGGTCTGCATAGAACTCGTCAATACTCGATTTTTCAAATATGGGGACTTTCTCTTTGATGATATCGGTCACCAGGTCGGAATGTTTGCTGTAGGTACCTGCATTACCCCGGATTACTACAGCTTCGGGACAGAGTTCCCGGGCCATTTTCATAGGCATGCCCGAATGCACCCCAAAGCCACGGGTCTCATAGCTGCAGGCAGCCACTACGCCCCGGTCACTGGTACCTCCTACCAGCAGGGGTTTGTTCTTTAACTCACTGTTGATGAGTCGTTCTACCGACACAAAAAACGTGTCGAGGTCCAGGTGTAAAATGGTCTTTTGCATACTATCCAAAAAGGATAGCTAAGTTATGGAATATTTCCAAATACATGGAATATTTCCATGTTAAAAATATATATGCAAAAAAGGAAAGGCCGTACATAAAAGTACGGCCTGTATAAAACTAAAAAAGTTGGTTGATCTATGTCAGAGCGACTGGAAAGCGTTGATGATCAGAAATACCATAAAGGAGATGAACAAACATCCCACCAGGATAAACAAATCAATGATATCAAACTTTCTTCGCATTAGGAATATCCTCTGGACTTGCCTTAGTCGAATGGGAAACCGGTAAACAAGCGATACACAAAAGCGTACACTACTACCAGAAACATAATCAAACTAAACCATGCAAAAATTTTAAAAAATCTTCGAAGGAAGAAGTTCTCCAGAGCCTTGAAGGCTTCTACATAAATCTCCTTCATGAGTAAAATTGTTTTCATACCTGTCAATTTTTAAAGGTTAAATTCAAATCGTTACTCACAAAGCTATGGGGTACATATAAGGGAGGGGGGAATTTTGGTTCAGACAACAGAAAAAGAGGGTAAACGACCTGTTATAAACCGAATATCCATGAGAAACCGCGGTTTATCGAAGGCTACTTTTTCAGCCTCATCCGATATGATACGTGGGATGATCGATAAACTGCATAGAACATTACTCAGGGTCAACAGGAACACAGAAATCTGCCTCAGCTGACATATATCATAGGCATTTTGTGCCGGCAATCTTAGATTTTGATCAAAAAATAAAGGGCCTTCATTCAATTTCGTCCTACTATATTTTCAATATGAACCATGGGAAAAGGATATAAAATTCTGTTCTGCCTACCCAGGATCCTGGCTATTTTGGCCATACTGTTTATAAGTATGTTCGCCCTGGATGCCTTTCAGCATGGTTTAACGCTATGGCAACAAATCCTGGCCTTTCTCATGCACCTCGTCCCCTCCTTTATCCTGCTTGCTGTGCTGATCATCGCCTGGAAACGGGAACTGCTTGGGGGCATTATATTTTTGATCCTGGGACTTGGGTTAAGTCCGTTTGTCTTTCTCCACAATTACCAAATGAACCAATCAGTCTGGATGAGTCTTGGTATTATTACCATGATCACTATCCCCTTTGTCCTTGTGGGCGTTCTGTTTATTGCAGGTCACTGGCACAAAAAAAAGCGTGGCACACGTTAAAGTCACTGACAGATTGTACCTCCTGGTAACATAGCCTTCATAAAGCTACCTGAAAAGCAAGACCAAAATGGTCATTTCACATTAAAATTTGATTTCCATATATATTGAAATAAATATTAAAGTCTTTTATCGAATATTCATGAAAGATATCCGCCTAATGAGATTAATCCAAAAGGAATATCTTAGTATTATTATCCACGAATAATCTTAATCATCCAATGTAAATATGAATGCGTACTTATTCCCTGGTCAGGGCACTCAATTTCCAGGCATGGGAAAAGATTTATATGAAAAGTCTAAAATTGCCAAAGAATATTTTGAAAGAGGCAATGATATTTTAGGATATTCAATTACCGATGTAATGTTTGAAGGATCTGCTGAAGATCTGAAACAAACAAAGTTTGCCCAACCTGCAATCTTTTTACATTCTTTTATTCTTGCCAAAACTCTTGGTGAAAATTTTAATCCCGATATGGTTGCAGGACATTCCATGGGTGAAATAACAGCTCTGGCTGCTGCAGGTGTATTAGAATTTGAGTCGGCCCTAAAATTAATTTCCAGGCGTGCTTTATCTATGCAAAAAGTTTGTGAAGTTAAGAATACCGGTATGGCAGTTGTAGTTGGATTATACGACGTTATTGTTAAGAATGTATGTGATAAGATAGACGGAATAGTTGTACCTGCCAATTATAATGCGCCAAATCAGGTTGTTATTTCAGGTGAAAAATCAGCTCTTGAGGAAGCTTGTAAAAAATTGAGGCCTGGGGCTAGAAGAATTGTTTATCTGCCTGTTAGCGGCGCATTTCATTCTCCTTTTATGAACCCTATAGTTGAGGAATTCAGATTAGCAATAGAGGAAACCAAATTCAATAATCCGAAGTATCCTGTTTATCAGAATGTTACAGCACGTCCGAGTAACACTATAGAATTAATCAAGAAAAATTTAATAGATCAATTGACACATCCTGTAATGTGGAGACATACAATTCTTCACATGATAGAGGATGGAGCAACGGAATTTACAGAAATTGGCCCTGGTAATTTTTTAAAAGGACTCGCTCTTCAAATCAAGAAAAAATTCCAAAAGGAAACACTGCAAAAGTAAGGGCTAGATTGTATCCCTTGGTAACATCGCCTTTGTAGAGCTGCCAAAAAATACTAGATCTAAACTCCCAGGGATTGCTTTCTTTCAGAAAGCTTCCCTTCTGGCTCGTTTTGAAAACCACAAAAAGAAACCCTACTACAAATGGAAGAAGATCATACTACAAGAAGTAATCACCAAAACTCCCAGGGATTGCTTTCTTTCAGAAAGCTTCCCTTCTAGCTCGTTTTGAAAACCACAAAAAGAAACACCGCGCTTGTTCAGAAAAATGAAGCGAGCTCCATTTTCTATTTTCTGAAGCTCGCTTGTGTTTCCACATTTTTGTGGTTTATTCGTACCTCGGGTGGGAATCGAACCCACACGATATTGCTATCACTGGATTTTGAATCCAGCGCGTCTACCAATTCCGCCACCGAGGCTTCGCCATGTCGGTCCGCGTCTACCTCCCTCCCGATAACTATCGGGATATCGGGACCGCCACCGAGGCAAATGGGTCTGCAAAGCTAAAAAATAATTTTGTTTGCACCCTTAAAATTCTACCCATTTATCGGCCTTAAGACAAATAAATTTATAAATTTGCACCTCCTTTGGAAAAAGGCGCTGTAAAAAACTAGCGAACAAGCTGTTACCTATGCCGTATCAAGTACCAGAACCGAAAATTTTTGCCTGTAGCCAGAGTATGGAGCTAGGGAAGAAAATTGCCAAGTCGTATGGAACCGACTTAGGGAAGGTATTGTTTTCGCGCTACAGCGACGGGGAATTTCAACCTTCCTTCGAGGAGTCGATTCGGGGGACCCGTATCTTTATTATCGGATCTACAAATCCAGGGCCGGAAAACCTTATGGAAATGTTGCTGATGATCGATGCCGCAAAAAGAGCTTCAGCCAGACATATTACAGCTGTAATGCCCTACTATGGCTGGGCAAGACAAGATCGGAAAGACAAACCAAGAGTACCCATCGCCGCCAAACTAGTGGCAAAAATGCTGGAAACAGCAGGGGCAACCAGGATTATCACCATGGACCTGCACGCAGATCAGATCCAGGGCTTTTTTGAAAAACCGGTTGACCATCTGTTTGCCTCTACCCTATTTCTGCCCTACCTGGAAAAGCTCAAACTAAAAAACCTGACCATCGCTTCCCCGGATATGGGTGGATCGAAAAGAGCTTACGCCTATTCAAAAGCCCTGTCCAGTGACGTGGTCATCTGTTACAAACAAAGGGCTAAAGCCAATAAAATTTCCCATATGGAACTCATTGGGGAAGTAAAAGGAAAGAACGTCGTTTTGGTAGACGATATGGTGGATACGGCAGGAACCCTTACCAAAGCAGCCGATTTGATGATGGAAAGAGGTGCCCTGAGCGTAAGAGCAATCACGACTCATGGCCTGTTATCTGGAAATGCTTACGAAAAAATTAAAAACTCGAAACTCGAGGAACTGATCATCACCGATTCAATCCCGAGTAGACCAAAAAGCGATAAGATCAAAGTGTTGAGTTGTGCAGACCTGTTCGCCGATGTGATGCATCGCGTTCATCACAACACATCTATCGCTTCAAAATTTATCATGTAAATATCAATTTAAATCTATATAATGAAGTCAATTACAATCAAAGGATCAGAAAGAGAAAGCGTGGGCAAGAAGGCAACGAAGGCCCTACGTAATGCTGGAAAGGTCCCTTGCGTGGTATACGGAGGGGAGAAACCATTGCACTTTGCAGCAGATGAACTAGCATTCAGACACTTGGTGTACACCCCAAACGCCCACACTGTTGTGGTTGAGATGGAAGATGGCAAAAAGGTGAATGCCATCATGCAGGACATACAGTTTCACCCGGTTACTGATAATATCTTACACATCGATTTTTATCAGCTTTTCGAAGACAAAGAACTTACGATGAATATCCCGGTTCGACTGCACGGAAATTCCCCCGGGGTTAGAAATGGAGGTCGACTCTTATTCAGAAAGAGAAAGCTTGCCATCAAGGCATTGCCAGGTGACCTACCGGATTTCTTCGATATTGACATCTCCGCCCTGAAGATCGGAGATAATATCACTGTAGAATCTCTTTTGAATGATAAGTTTACCATCCTTCACCCCGAAACAACGGTGGTAGTACAAGTGAAAACGGCTCGTGCTGCAATTGTTGTTGAAGATGAAGAGGAAGGAGATGAGGAACTTGAAGGTGCAGAAGCAACTGCAGAAGGGGAAGCAGCTCCAGCTGAAGGAGAAGCAACTCCGGCAGAAGGTGCCGAATAATTCTTCACAGAATATTGAAAAGCATCCCTGGAAATTTTCTTGGGATGCTTTTGTATTTTAGCCGGGAGTTAACTTTGCTATGCGTTCTTTATTATCATTCCTTTTTAAAAAGCCTTCACCTGTCCTAACTGAAAAAGACGAGATGAAAAAATTCCTGATAGCAGGCCTTGGAAACATAGGCCCTGATTACGACAATACCCGTCATAATATCGGCTTTCAAATTCTGGATAATCTGGCGCAGAAAAAAGAACTCGATTTTACCCAGAATAAGCTTGGGGCTACTACATCCTTTAAGGTCAAAGGACGTAGTATTCTGCTGCTTAAACCCGCTACCTTTATGAACCGTAGTGGCAAAGCAGTACACTACTGGATGGAAAAAGAAAAAATCCCAAGAGAAAACCTGCTTATTATCACAGATGACATCAACCTGCCTTTTGGAACTCTGCGTTTAAAGACTAAAGGAAGTGACGGCGGCCACAACGGCCTGGCCGATGTTCAGCAGACCTTGCAAACCAGCCAGTACAACCGACTTCGGTTTGGCCTGGGATCTGATTTTCCCAAAGGAAGACAGGTTGAGTACGTATTGGGGAATTGGAATGAAGAAGAAGAAAAAGCACTTCCCGAAAGACTCAATCGCTGTGCAGAACTGATAGAATCCTTTGTCCTTCAGGGAGTAAATATCACAATGAATACCTTTAACAATACCTGATTATCTGATTACTCTAAAGGAATAGGTGCCCGAATCAGAAGTATTTCCTTCCCGGTCAATCGTAACTACCCGCCAATAATAGACCGTGTCTATCGCTACATCAGCCTGTACGCTAGTGATAAAAACCGAAGGAGAGGCAACTAAGAGCTGAGGATCCGGAACTGTATCCAAATAAACTTCGAACGATTGAATATCGCTGTCTACATCAGCCCCGAACCAGCTCAGGGTAATCTGATTATTGAGATCCCGGACTACTGAAGTCCCAGATGACGGCTCAAGTATTTCAGCCGGAAAAGGAGCGTAGGTCGTCTGCACCCCTGCATTGTAGAAGTACCAGTCCTCACTAACCGCTGATTCCTGGGTCTCGGCATTTCTGGCCGTAACCCTCCACTGATAAGGAACCCCTTTGAGTAATGGAAGCCTCGCAGACAAAGCTGCAGTAGGAGCATTGGTCACCGAAATGCCGGTAAGGATATTCGTTACCCTCAATTCATAAGTGTCGGCATGCCTCGCTTCCAGCCATCGGAATTCTACCTGACTTGTAGTGGCATTAAGGCTTATTCCTGTAGTGCATTCCGAATTCTCCAGGGGAAAACTCAGTACGGCTGCCTCCGGTGGCTTGGGGGATTTCTTGCTGCAAGCCATGATCAGTACTCCGATGCCAAATATGAATATCCTTTTCATCGCTTAATGACCTTTGTTGTAAAATTAATATCGTCTCCTGTAAGTCGTAAAAGATATACTCCTGATGGTAAAATGTTCAATTCCATTCGGATTAGCTGATCCTCTGCGGTGTATGTTTTTGAGTACACCCGCTGTCCCTGCAGATTATAGACCTGCACCTCTACCGGAGAAGCTGAATAGGGAACATAAGCCTCGAGTTCATTTACAAAAGGATTGGGGTATAAAACGGGTTCCAACCCTATTAAAACTACCTCTTCAAATATACCCTGACAGGGAAGGGCCCCTGTTACTTTGATAGTATTTACACCGGGTTTCAGGCCAAGTGTAAAATCTTTATCAACAGTTTGAGTAAGTATTCCATTTAATTCGATATTGTAAAGCTCAGACCCACTCAGGCTCAAGATAGCCTGTAAGGCATCCTCATCGAGGGCGATCAGTACTTCGAGCGGATCGGGTTCTGAGATCACAAAATCTATACAAAATTCTTCATAAGTTATACTACCATCAGTACCTGTGATACAAGCCGAATAAGATCCGGAGGAAAGATTCCCCAACTGATAGCTCGTATTAAAATCGGCCGTTTCATTCACCCCATTCCCACTGATCACTATAGAGTAATCCAGGGAAGTATTCGCCGTGATATCAAGCTGGCCATCGTTATTAGTGATACAGGACTCGCTCATTAGGGATATATTAAAATTATCCTGTTCAAAGCGATAAACCGGACAGCCATCGGCATTGACCTCAGTGTTCGGTGGTGTACCCAGGCAGAGGTCATCCCCATCATCAAAAACATTATCTCCATCGGCATCCGGTCTGAAAACACCCTCAACACATAGCTCCAAAGTAAAGTCCTGAATAAGACCTCCGTCGGCAGGAGCCGTATCTCTTACTAACAAAATCCATTCTCCAAAGGAAGATTCTCCGTTAAATGAAGATAAAGATCCCAAAGGCTTAACAGTTCCACTTATCCCCGGATTGCCGTTGCAGACAAAAGGACTGGCCGAATCATCAAAAATGGCATTTATATTTTCCAATTGAGAACAGGAATTGGAAACAAGTACAACCTCTGTTCCCGAAGGCGATATCAGACTGATAATTAGATCGGAAAGGAAGCTGTGCTCTATATTCACAGAGACGTTGATGTCTGAGACCGGCAAATCGTCAACTACCATAATGCTCGTCTGTACCGCAGGTGTTCCTGTTGAAGAGATCGACAATGGAAGGCCTCCTGCACTTTTCATCTTGCAATTAACCGGTACAGTTGTAAAGCTGGAAGCACTACCAAATACTCCTTCGCCACAATTCGTAACGGGCTTGATTCTCCAGTAATAAGTAGTAACTGGCTCCAGGTTTTCAGGGGTATAATTTTTAAAGATGACCGTGGCTGATTCAATGACCGAAGTAAATGCGGCATCAGTGGCTATTTCAATCTGATAGGAATTGTTGATCGCCGGAGTATCCCAGCTCAGTATTGGCCTTAAAGGGATGTCTGTGGCTGAATTCGCCGGGGTTACCAAACTAACTTCAGGGAAATCCGTATCCAAGATGGTGAGAACAATAGTAACTTCCCGGGTAAAAGAAGGCGCTGTAGCCAGCACCTGTATTGGATATACTCCCTCAGATACAGCCGTTGTATTGGATATAGTCATATCCACCGGAGTATTGTTATCGGTAGCAGTACCAGGAAGGAATGACACCCCAATACCGGGCGGGACTCCGGTGGCGCTAAATACTACTTGTTCATTGAACCCCCCGTAGGTTTCATAAACAAAAGGGATCACTTTATCTACAGGTTGGCAAACATCAAAGTCGAGGTCATCAAAATTCAGAACAATGGGCGACTCTTCAATAGTGAAATTGGCACTGTTTACTGCAAAAAACACACTTTGATACCCTTTTACCATAATTCTGGCTGTTGTGGTAGTATTTCCCGGTAGCAGTACATCATGAGAGCCATCATTCGCAGCCCTTTCCTCCAATTGAATTGGGAAGGTGAGTCCGCCATCCAGAGAAAGGAAGATATCCACAAACTGAGCATTTACAGGAGGTGCATCCGTACCTGCTACATCCCAGCTTATCGTCTGTATTGTACCGGCGCTATAAGTTTCTGATGCAGCCTGTGAGTTTACCACAAAAGGACCGGAGATGTTACTAACCCGAACTTTAAGAACATCGGAAGAGACCTGTCCTCCACCAGTTGCATTATCTCTTACAGTAAGCGCAAAATTTAAGTCGCGTTCAATCTCAGATACCGTTTCCCATGCAGAATTAATAAGAGGGCCGGTCTGGGTCAGGTCCCCCTGAATCACCCGGGACAATCTTGGAAAATAGCGGGCTGAATCTATCGTTGGAGGTAAAGACCTGAAATTAGCCCCACTTGCATTCTGTGGACCGAAAGTATCGGTTGTAACCACTCCGTCATCAATCTGTTCCCAGGAGAATGTAAGGACATCACCCGTATCCGGATCCGAAGCCTCTCCAGGCAGCACAAATGCCGTTCCTTTAGGAATCGTATAATCATCAAGAGTTGTAATAATGGGCGGTGAATTTGTTATAGCCGTTTCTACTGCGCATGTTGTGGTAAGCACGTATTCTGAAATCTGCTTTATGCTGTAATAATGAAAATAATCATCCCCATTATTCTGCACGTTGTTTCCCTGTACAATACCTGCATAACCCATTATTGTAGATCCACTTGCGGGCTCAGCCTGCACTCCTGTACCCTCTGAATCGAATGACCAGGTATGATTAGCCCCGAATTGATGTCCTAATTCATGTGCTACGTAGTCAAGGTCAAAAATATCCCCCTGTGGATTTGTCGAGGAGGAATAAGCACTTCCTTTCTGATTGGTCTGGCAAACTGCCCCGATAAAACCTGCATTTCCCCCATTTACATCTTCCTGAAATAAATGCCCTACATCATAGTTCAGATCTCCGATAACATTATTCAGTGTTGTCTGAACTTCAGTATTGAGATTTGTTTGATAGGGATCTGTATCTGGATCGGTGTAAATCACAAGGTCATTGTTTGCGACCAATTCCAGCTCAATTCCCAGATCCGTATTAAAGACTTCATTAACCCTGGTTAGAGTGGCATTTATTGCAGCAAGTGCATCAGCCACTGTACCTCCGTGAAATTGCGTGTATTCTCCCGTAGCTGAGACAGCGATACGATATTTTCTCAGGCGTTGATCGTCGACGAGTTTGGAGGTTCTGCTTTGTGCTCCAGCAATACGCTTGTCTTCGGTTTCACAAAGAAATTTTTCCATCTCCCCTGAATATCCTTTTCTATCATAGAGAATATAGGCATTACTTTGGGGTGAAACTTTTTGCAGAAATCGATTCTGATTTCCATCATGACTCACAAACATGGCTTCAATCCCCTTGGGAGAAACACTAAATCGCACCCTCTTGGTTTTATCACTGATCCCGATACCGCTAAATGAACGTATTTGAGGGTATCGCGCCGTGAGTTCAGGGGAAAAAACGGGCGCTTCTTTAACCCGAAAAGCTATTAACTGCCCTTTGTCATCAGGAAAATAGACCAGTGTTTGCTCAATACCGTTAGAAGTTATCTTTTTCAACTCCCTGTCTAAAATTGATTCCTGAAGGGAAAAAAACCGTATTTTTTCTTCTTCTAAACCCTTTAGATCAGAAGACAACAATGCGTTTTGTATCTGGGTAGATTGCCAATATTGTGTTTGTCCGGCTACGTAAAAGCAGGCAAATAGCATGGTTATTGACAAAACAAGACGTAGTTTTGTGGTCATTCGGGGACTTTAAAGCTTTAAAAATAAGTCTTTTTATTCTTTATATTGTGTGGTAACGGTTCAAAGCATTTCTAAATACGATAAAAACCAGGCTTCTGTCATCACCATTGGTACATTTGATGGTGTTCATATTGGACACAAGCTTATTCTGGAACGTCTCATAAATGATGCCAGAATCCATGATAGGGTAGCCGCTGTACTGACATTTTTTCCTCATCCGAGAATGGTTTTGCAAAAAGATTCAGATCTTAAACTTCTCAATACCATTGAAGAGAAAAAGAAGATCCTGGAAGAACTGGGGATCGATTTTTTAATCATACAACCCTTCACAAAGACCTTTTCCAGACTCAGTGCCACAGCATTTGTAAGGGATATGCTGGTGAATGCTCTGCACGCTAAAAAAATTATTATCGGGTATGATCACCGGTTTGGCAGGAACAGAAATGCCAATATCAATGACCTCATTGCTTTTGGCAACGCCTTAGATTTTGAGGTGGAGGAAATCCCAGCACAGGAGATCGAGGCCGTAGCCGTGAGCTCTACTAAAATCCGGAATGCATTGCTGGAAGGCGATGTGGCTACTGCCAATGCTTACCTGGGCTACAGTTATATGCTTAGCGGTAAAATCATCAAAGGAAAGGGACTGGGAAGGCAACTCGGTTTTCCCACTGCAAATCTCAAGATTAAGGAAACCTACAAACTCATCCCTAAAAATGGTGCCTATGTTATTGAAAGCCATTTAAAGGGGAGGAAAGTTTACGGGATGATGAACATTGGTTATAATCCAACCGTAGATGGGGAAAACCAGAGTATTGAAATCAATTTCCTCGACTTTGAGGAAGATCTTTACAACCAAAACCTACAGGTCAATATCCTGGAGTGGATCAGGGAAGAACAGAAGTTCAATACGCTGGATGAACTAAAGGAACAACTGCATAAGGATCAAATTACGACTCGCAGAATAATCTCAGCATAGATGTTACAGCAGTTGCTTTTTAAGCGGATAGACAATAGTTCTCTAATTGTGTTCCGGATATTTTTTGGCACCCTTATCAGCCTTGAATGTTTTGGAGCTATCCTCACCGGCTGGGTAAAAAGAACTCTGATCGAGCCTTCATTTACCTTTACTTTTATTGGTTTTGAATGGCTGCAACCCCTCCCGGGAAATGGGATGTACTTCTACTTCATGTTTATGGGTCTCTTGGGGATTTTTATTGCCCTGGGTTATAAATACAGGACGAGCATCATCCTTTTTACCCTTCTGTGGACCGCCGTATACCTCATGCAAAAAACAGCATACAACAATCATTATTACCTGTTGATCCTCATTTCTTTTTTAATGTGTTTTCTCCCGGCTAATAGGTATGCCTCCCTGGATACTAGGCTTGATCCTTCCCTTGTCTCCATTCACATGCCCGCCTGGGTAAAGTGGACTATCATTTTTCAGCTTTTTATTGTTTATACGTATGCAGCCCTTGCAAAACTCTACGGAGACTGGCTCGATCTGTCTATAATTGCCATCCTTATGAAAGGGAAAGCGGCATATCCCCTGATCGGGGATGCACTGCAGCAACCGTGGGTGCACTCAGCCATCGCAATCATAGGTATTCTTTTCGACCTGCTGATTGTTCCGGCCTTATTGTGGAAACCTACAAGAAAACTGGCGTTTTATTTTTCCCTGTTCTTTCACCTTTTTAATTCTATTGTATTTCAGATCGGTATTTTTCCTTACCTGGCCCTTGCCTTTACCGTCTTTTTCTTTCCTCCCGGCCAGATCCGAAATATTTTCCTCAAAAAGAAGGAACTGAATACCTCCAACAAGGTGCAGCTACCCCGATACAGGAACTTTCTTTTTGCCGGACTCGGGATTTATTTCATTGTACAAATCGCCTTACCGCTTAGACATTATTTTATTCCTGGGGATGTCTTATGGACGGAGGAAGGCCACAGGATGAGTTGGAGAATGATGCTGAGAACCAGAGCAGGAATTATTAAATATTCGGTTGTAAACAAGGACACAGGTGAGGCCACAACTATTACTCCCGGACTCTACCTGAGTCGCAAACAAATGGAGAAAGTTTCCTGCTATCCCGATTACATCTGGCAGTTTGCTCAATTCTTAAAGCAGGAATACGCTGCACAAGGGTACAACATATCCGTTTATGCCAGGGCGAGGGTGAGTATAAATGGCCGTCCCCTCCAACCGTTTATCGACTCCACAGTTGATCTTGCTGCTGAAGAATGGCACCCCTTTAAACATCATCATTGGATTCTTCCTTCTGCTTTGGGAACCTCCGT
The DNA here is from genome assembly GCF_041205185.1 of Muriicola sp. SD30. Taxonomy (NCBI): domain Bacteria; kingdom Pseudomonadati; phylum Bacteroidota; class Flavobacteriia; order Flavobacteriales; family Flavobacteriaceae; genus Muriicola; species Muriicola sp. SD30. Next base: position 83,879 of record NZ_JBGEWB010000001.1, on the reverse strand, counting down.
AAAATCATTACCCAGCCCATCCTCAAATTTCGCTAATTAAGCGTAAATTTGTGCCTTAAATAAAGTTCAATGCTAGTATTACAGGCCATAAGGGAAAACAAGGAGCAACTTATTACTGCCCTGAAAAAAAGAAACCTGGACGCAGAACCTTTACTCAACGAGGTTTCCGAATTGGACGAAAAAAGACGGGCTATCCAAACTCAGATGGATAGTACCCTGGCTCAATTAAATTCTCTTTCCAAAGAAATTGGGAACCTTTTTAAATCAGGTAAAGCACAGGAAGCCAATGTGCTAAAAGAACAGACTATCCAAGTTAAGGAAGATTCAAAAAAATTAAGCGAGGAGCTCAATGAGGTGATCTCAGCTCTTGACCAGGCCCTCTTTCTCATTCCCAATATACCTCATGAATTGGTTCCTGCTGGTAGTTCTGAAGAAGATAACGAAGAGATAATGCGGGAAGGGGAAATACCTGAATTGTTTGAAGGTGCTCTTCCACATTGGGAGCTAGCAAAAAAATACGATATCATTGATTTTGAACTTGGAGTAAAGATCACTGGGGCTGGTTTTCCAGTTTACAAAGGCAAAGGTGCCCGCCTTCAGCGTGCCCTGATTTCCTATTTCCTCGACAAGAATACCGAAGCCGGATATCAGGAAATGCAGGTGCCTCATCTGGTGAATTCCGCTTCCGGATTTGGTACCGGACAACTCCCTGACAAGGAAGGGCAGATGTATCACATAACAGCCGATGACCTGTATCTTATCCCGACAGCAGAAGTCCCTGTAACCAATATTCTCCGTGACACCATCCTGAGTTATAACGAACTTCCTGTTCGATATACCGGATACACCCCTTGTTTCAGACGGGAAGCAGGTAGTTACGGCGCACATGTGCGGGGACTTAACAGATTACACCAATTCGACAAAGTGGAAATAGTACGAGTGGAAGAGCCATCTAATTCCTACAAAGCCCTTGACGATATGGTAAAACACGTTCAGAAGATACTTCGTGAACTGGAACTTCCCTACCGAATTCTTCGACTCTGTGGGGGAGATTTGGGCTTTACTTCAGCACTTACTTACGATTTTGAGGTGTTCTCTACTGCTCAGGATAAATGGCTGGAGATAAGCTCCGTCTCTAATTTTGAAAACTATCAGTCTAATCGTCTAAAACTCCGGTTCAAAGACAAAAACGGAAAGACTCAATTAGCCCACACCTTGAATGGCAGCTCTTTGGCTCTCCCGAGGGTTCTGGCCGGAATACTGGAAAATTGTCAGACTAAAAATGGCATCAAAGTCCCAAAAGTTTTAGTTCCATATACTGGTTTTGAGATTATAGATTAAGATTTCCTTGGTAGTTTTTCTTCCGTGATTAGGTTACCTTTGAGAAAGACCCATGATGAAAGCCCTAATTTTCTGGTTGTGCTTTGTCACTTCTCTTCCCCTGTTGAGTCAGGACGATTTTCTGGCTAAACAGTATTTCAATGATGGAGAATACGAAAAAGCCCTTGTGTTTTATGAAAGACTCGTAGCTGAGAATCCGAGGAGGATGGACTTTGCAGAAAGCATGGTTCGATGTTACCAGCAACTCGAGGCCTATGACAAAGCAGAATCTTTCCTCCTCAACAGGTTAGATTCTGGTAGTGCTTACCCCACTATTTATATAGAACTGGGGTATAATTACCGATTACAGGATAAGATTTCTTTAGCCGGGGAATATTATGACAAGGCCCTCGCCTCAATAGAAAAAAATCCTAATTACGGATATGGAATAGGTGTTGGTTTTCAACGATTTGCTCTATTAGATTATGCCCTTAAAGCCTTTGAAAGGGCCATGGAATTAAATCCACAGCTCGATTATTACTTCCAGATTGCGCTTATCTACGGTGAACAGGGTAAGATAAAACAGATGTTTGAGGCCTATATGGAACTATTGGGTAATGGGAGATCTACCCTTGGCAACGTCATAGGAAGGATAAGTGATTTTATCACCGAGGATCCCAATAATGAAAATAATCAGTTATTGAGGGAAGTAGCTCTTAAAAAAGCGCAGAAAGAACCATCTGTCTTATGGAACGAATTGCTGAGTTGGTTGTTTGTACAGCAAAAACAATTCAACTACGCTTTTATCCAGGAAAAAGCCATCTATAAACGAACTGGAGAAGTTTCCATGGAAAGACTGGAAGCGCTTGGTGCCAGTGCACTGGAAAACCAGGCTCCCCAAATTGCTGTCGATATTTTCCGCTATATCGAAAAGAACAGCACGGATCAGGTTACGCGACTCAATGCACAGCTCAATCTATTGGATATCGAACTGATCACAAGCTCTGAAAAGGATTATCCGGGAATTGATAAACAATACCAGGAACTGGTTTCCGAATACGGATATCAACCCAATACACTTCAATTACAAGTTGCCTATGCCAACTTCCTCACCTTTAAAAAAAATGAATCAGGAAAAGCCATTCCTATCCTCAAAAAATCACTTGCCCTTCCTTTAGCTAAATACGGGGAAGCATATATAAAAATGGCATTGGGAGACATCCTGGTATTTGACCAGAAATTTAACGAGGCCCTTATTTATTTTTCGCAAATACAGAAAAACCTTAAAAACGATGTTCTCGGCCAGGAAGCACGCTTTAAAGTTGCCCAGACCAGTTTCTATAAAGGAGATTTTGATTGGGCACTTACTCAATTAAAAGTATTGCGGGGTTCAACATCTCAGCTTATCGCTAATGATGCTATGCAATTGAGTCTGTTAATATCCGATAATTCCTTTGAAGATTCCACACAGACTGCCCTGAAGAAATACGCAAAGGCCGACTTGCTTGCATATCAAAACAAAAATGAAGAAGCTGTAGCCGTCCTTGAGGAAATCCTGCAACAACACAAAGGAGAAAAAATTGAAGATGAAGCCCTGTTAAAACAGGCTGAACTTCTTATAAAGGCAGGTAACTATGATTCCGCGCTTTTTAATTATACTAAGATTGTAGAGTTTTATGCTGATGATATCCTTGCTGATGATGCACATTTTGCCATGGCTGAATTGTTCAGAGAAACATTGAATCAACCTGAAAAAGCAAAATATCATTACGAAAAGATATTATACAATTATCAGGATAGCTATTTCTTCCCCCAAGCACGAAAGAATTTTAGAATGCTCAGAGGTGATATCATAAATTGACGATCTCCGAATAAAAAATCTGGAATTATATGCTAATTTATAATGTCACTATTAATGTTGAGGATTCCGTTCACCTTCAATGGCTTGCATGGATGAAAAGCACACATATCCCGGATGTTCTGGCAACCGGGAAATTTCTTGAGGCCACCATGACCAGAGTCCTGGTGGATGAAGAAATGGGAGGCATTACTTATTCTGTGCAATACAAGGTGAGCGACAGGAAGACCCTGGATGCTTATTACAGGGAAGATGCTGAGCGCATGAGAAATAAAACAATGCAACGCTTTGGCAATGCCCTTGTCGCTTTCAGGACTGAACTCCAGGTAATCAGCATTGAAAAAGCTCCGATCAAAAGTGCAACGACCCACTTATTCGCTTATGGAACCCTACAGGATCCGGAAGTTCAAAAGATGGTTTTCTCAAGGGGGCTTAAGGGCCAAGAAGATTATTTAAAATCGCATAGCATCTCAGCAGGAAAGGTTGGAGGCCTATATCCCACGATTCAAAAGTCGGCAGATCAGAATGACAGGGTGGATGGTGTTGTCTATATTATCAGTCAGGAAGAACTACAGCTCGTAGATGCTTACGAAGGGGGAGCTTATCAAAGAAAGGAAGTAATCCTCGCATCTGGTATCAGGGCCTGGGTTTATACGGAAAAAACATATTGAATTCAAGTGAATTTCATGGGTAAACGCAACCGATCTCATTCAAAATCGAGGAAAAAATTCAGGAACGGGGATCGGGGAGATAGTCCGGTTCAGGCAAAAAAACATCTGGGACAGCATTTTCTCAAAGATGAAGAGATCGCCAGGAAGATATCTGAAACACTTTCCCTTAATGGATATGACAATGTGCTTGAAATAGGACCGGGTACAGGAGTTCTGACGAAGTACTTGCTTCAAAAAAATATCAACCTTGTAGCCATGGATCTCGATGCAGATTCTATCATTTATCTCAACCATAGCTTTCCCCTTGAACATCCCGAGTTATTTGTGAGAGAGGAATCATTTAAAGTAATAGAGGCCGATTTTCTCAAGGCCAATATCAGGGATATTTTCGGAGATCGACCCTTTGCTATCATCGGGAATTTTCCTTACAATATTTCAACTCAGATCGTTTTCAGGATGCTAGAATATAAAGATCAGATCCCGGAATTTTCAGGAATGTTTCAAAAAGAAGTCGCTAAGAGGATTTGTGAGAAGGAAGGGAGTAAGGCATATGGTATCCTCTCTGTTCTGGTACAGGCTTTTTACGACGCAGAATATCTTTTTACGGTACACCCGGAAGTCTTTGACCCACCCCCAAAAGTTCAGTCGGGTGTTCTTCGCTTAACTAGAAAAGAAAAGAGGGACCTCAACTGTGATGAAGCCTTGTTTTTTCGGGTCGTTAAAACCGCATTTAACCAAAGGCGAAAGACCCTTAGGAATAGTTTAAAAATTTTCAACCTCTCCGATAATCTAAAAGAAGATGCTATCTTTGACCGACGTCCGGAACAACTTGGAGTTGCCGAATTTATTTCGTTGACGAAGAAGATAGCAAATGACACCCTTTAAGCTCACAGAAGAACTTCTCGACCAAATCACTGAGCTGATCGATGCACAAAGCGAGCATGCTTTGATCGATTTGATGAAGGAGGTGCATTTTGCCGATGTGGCAGAAATTGCCAATGAATTAAGTGAAGAGCATGCAACCTACCTTATAAAACTCCTCGACAGCGACAAAACCTCAGATGTCCTCACCGAACTCGACGAAGACGTCAGGGAAGCCATACTTAACAATCTCTCATCTAAGGAAATTGCCGAGGAACTGGAAGAACTGGATACCGATGATGCAGCTGATATTGTCGGAGAACTACCCAAGGAAATTATCCAGGAAGTAATTTCAGAAATTGAAGATAAAGAACACGCCAGGAATATCGTTGACCTTCTGCGCTACGATGAGAATTCCGCAGGCGGACTGATGGCCAAGGAATTGGTGAAGGTCAATGAAAACTGGACGGTTCTGCGCTGTGTAAAGGAAATGAGGGCCCAGGCAGAAAACGTTACCCGTGTACATTCCATATATGTAGTTGACGACGAAGAAAAATTGAAAGGAAGGCTTTCCCTTAAGGATCTGTTGACGACCTCCACGACTAATCCGATTAAAAATGTTTATATCCCCAAAGTAGACTCGGTAAATGTAAACGAGAAGCCCGAGGAAGTGGCTAAAATCATGTCTAAATACGACCTGGAAGCGATTCCGGTGGTAGATGAGATAGGTCGACTTGTAGGCCGGATTACCATCGATGATATTGTGGATGTGATCAGGGAGGAAGCCGAAAAGGACTATCAATTGGCAGCAGGTATCTCACAGGACGTGGAAGCCGATGATAGCATTTGGATACTTACTCGTGCCAGATTACCCTGGTTATTTTTAGGCCTGCTGGGAGGGCTGGGCGCAGCAGCCATCATGGGCGGTTTTGAGGAGATGATCAGCAAACATGCGATACTTTTCTTTTTCACACCTTTAATTGCGGCCATGGCCGGAAATGTAGGCGTTCAATCTAGTGCCATTATCGTTCAGGGTCTTGCCAATGATGATCTCAAAGGAAGCATAGGGAATAGATTGGTGAAGGAGATGTTGCTCGCCTTGCTCAATGGGGTTATTCTTGCCATAGTCTTACTCTTTTTTACCTGGGTATGGAAAGGGACTTTTATTACGGCACTCGCCATTTCTATCTCACTGATTACTGTCATAGTTGTAGCCGGAATAATAGGTACATTCACCCCTTTGTTTCTCCATAAACGAGGTATTGATCCGGCAATAGCCACTGGCCCGTTTATTACCACCAGCAATGATATCTTTGGTATCCTTATTTATTTTACCATCGCCAAAGTTCTGTTGGGAATCTGAATAGAGTATGGGGATTCTTTAAATATGTTTAAAGGATTATCGCGGTTGACTTAAAACGAATCTTATGAAAGTAAAAGTTGGCGTCGTTCAGGACTATCCGGTTTTTTTTGACAGGGAAAAAACCCTGGATAAAATGGAATCTATCCTATCAGATAATGCAGGACATGGTTACCAACTTTTGGTCTTTCCTGAGTCATTTATTCCGGGCTACCCGCGCGGTTTTACCTTTGGAGCCAGCGTTGGCAAACGTTCTGAAGCCGGCAAAGATCTCTATGCTGAATACCATGACCAAAGTGTAGATCTTAAAGGGAATGCCCTTAAAAGGCTTGAAGAACTTTCCAGAGCCTATCAGACATACCTTGTTGTAGGTATCACAGAACGATCTGCAGAGCACGGGAGTTTGTTTTGCTCCATGGTTTATATTTCTCCAACAAGCGGCCTGCTGGGAGTGCATCGTAAAATAAAACCAACAGGTACCGAAAGGGTGATCTGGTCTGAAGCTTCGGGGGAGGACCTGGTCACTTTTGATACAGAAATAGGAAAATTGGGCGGCCTCATCTGTTGGGAAAATTATATGCCCCTTGCCAGAATGGCTATGTACCAGAAGGGAATTGAAATTTATATTGCACCAACTGCCGATGCCAGGGAGTCCTGGGTTGCTTCCATGCGCCATATCGCTCTTGAAGGACGATGCTTTGTACTGGGATGCAATCAGCATATTACCAGGTCTATGATTCCCGAAAGATACCATGATATGCTCACCGAGGAAGAAGAAGAGATGTGCCCTGGAGGGAGTGTTATAGTCTCACCATCTGGAGAGGTCCTGGCCGGCCCCCTTTGGAATTCGACTGGAATTGTTTCAGCAATTATCGATCTGGACGAAATAGCAAGGCAGAAACTGGATTTTGATGTCAATGGACATTATTCCCGAAAAGATATCTTTGAATTCCGGGTCGATAAGCAACCCGATATATACAATGAAAAAAAACCTCCGAATGGATAACAGGTATGTGTTCTGGATAAGCTTGTCACTACTTCTGGGTTGTCAGCCAGAACTTACAATCAATCCTGAATTAAATGCAAATCCATCTAATCTGGAAGTTTTTGCAGAAGACCTGGTGTCAACGCCTCTGTATGAACGTGATATGGCCATTGCCCCCGATGGGAAGGAGTTGATCTTTACCCGGGGCACCTTCAACCAAAAAATAAGGGCACTTATTTCTTTATCGAAGAACGGCGGGAACTGGGGAGAAGCAACAATTCTTCCGTTTTCAGGTAAATATCAGGATATTGAACCCTTTTATGCCCCGGATGGGGAAGTCTTATATTTTGCATCAAACAGGCCTGTTTATAGTGATACAACGCGTACTGATTACAATATTTGGGCAGTAAATAAAGTGAAAGGGAGCTGGGGCACTCCGTATCCCCTTGATTCAGTTATCAATTCCAGAAATGATGAATTTTATCCCGCAGTAAGCGCAAATGGCAATCTCTACTTTACAGCAACCCGGGAGGATGGGTATGGGAGGGAAGACATTTTCTATAGTACTTACTCATCAGGTCAGTACCAGAGTCCGATAGCGCTTGATTCACTGGTCAATACAAAGGCTTACGAATTTAATGCCTACATCGATCCGGCTGAGACCCTTCTCATTTTTAGTTCCTTTGGCAGGGCCGACGGATATGGTGGTGGAGATCTTTATTTTTCTAAAAAATTGTCTGATGGCAGCTGGTCAGCAGCCCGTAATTTGGGGCCCAAACTCAATTCAGAATTCCTGGATTATTGTCCCTTTGTAGATTTGAAAGCAGGGAATTTGTATTTTACAAGTGAACGAACAAATCAAGTTCAGGTGGAAGTCAATCAACCCGAAGAAATCACTAAAGAAGCGCACAAAACACTAAATGGCATGGGTAATATTTACAGAATCAGTCTGCAAAATACTCCGATAAAATCAGTGCAATGAAATCGATTAACATAAAGCAAAAACTAAATGCATTCAAAGACCACTGGCATCCCCATCAGATTGCCGTAGTAGACGATATGCAGATACTTCTGGCCAAAATAAAAGATGAGTTTGTATGGCATCTCCACGAGAGTGAAGACGAGTTGTTCCAGGTATTGAAAGGCACCTTATATATGCAATTCAGGAACAAGACCGTAGAGGTAAAAGAAGGGGAAATCATTGTGGTTCCTAAAGGGATAGAACATTGCCCCGCTACAAGAAACGGAGAAGAAGTCCATCTGATGCTCATTGAAAAACTAAGCACCAGCCACACAGGAAATGTCAGGGACACCTTAACAAAGACACATTATCCAAAAATCTGATTGAGATGAAAGTGCTGCATCTGGATACCAACCACCCCCTTTTGCTGGAGCAACTGGCCTCCATGGGTTTTGAAAATACAGAAGAATACAAGGCCGGGAAGAAAGAAGTTGAAGATATAATTCACCTGTTTGACGGGATCATAATTCGAAGTCGGTTTAAAATTGACAAAGAATTCCTTGATAAAGCAACCCGACTTAAATTTATAGGGAGGGTTGGGGCCGGATTGGAAAATATCGATGTCACATACGCTAATAAAAAAGGAGTCTTCCTTGCTGCTGCTCCTGAAGGCAACAGAAATGCTGTAGGAGAACATGCGCTTGGGATGCTGCTCTCCCTCTTTAACAATCTTAATAAGGCAGACAGAGAAGTGAGGCAGGGGATCTGGGACCGGGAAGGAAATCGGGGTCTGGAACTGGAAGGCAAAACTGTAGGTATCATCGGTTATGGGAATACAGGCAAAGCATTTGCCAAAAAGCTATCAGGTTTTGATGTGGAAGTTCTTTGCTGCGATATCCTTCCAGATTTAGGGGATGAGTTTGCCCGGCAGGTTCCTCTTAAAGAACTGCAGCAAAAAGCCGATGTGCTTAGCCTTCATATACCACAGACTCCACTTACACTGGGGATGGTGAACAAGAAATTTATTGAGTCTTTTTCAAAACCTTTCTGGTTGCTTAATACAGCCAGAGGAAAATGTGTGGTTACCAGCGATCTGGTTGCTGCACTTAAATCAGGGAAAATTAGAGGTGCAGGACTCGATGTGCTTGAATACGAAAGGGTCTCCTTTGAAGATCTTTTCGGAGAGGAAAAAATGCCTGCAGAATTTAAATACCTCATCAACTCAGAACGTGTACTTCTCAGTCCACATATTGCTGGCTGGACCGAGGAAAGTAAGGTAAAGCTTGCCCAGACGATCGTAGATAAAATCAAGGGCAAATTTTTAGTATCTTAGGGTGACCTTTTAGCATAGTTTCTTACATCACCAACCATATACTTGTCATGACTTCAGATGCAAAGTCTCCGGAAGAATACATCGCTTCCCTCCCATCGGATCGAAAAGAAGCCATCATCCAATTGCGCAAAACAATTACTTCAAATTTGCCAAAGGGATTTAAAGAAACGATGAATTATGGAATGATTGGCTACGTAGTACCTCACAGCCTCTATCCTGATGGTTACCATTGTACTCCCGAACTTCCTCTGCCTTTTATGAGTTTAGCATCCCAAAAAAATTATATTGCCCTGTATCATTCAGGAATTTACGCAGATGAAGATCTGCAAGCCTGGTTTGTGGGAGAATATCACAAATACGTTAGCACAAAACTCGACATGGGTAAGAGTTGTGTCCGCTTTAAAAAACCAGAAAACATTCCATATGAGCTCATCGCTGAGTTATGTACAAAAATGTCAGTGGAGGATTGGATCGCTTTGTATGAGAAAAACATTAAAAAAACAACATGAAAAACAGAGTAACGGGACTTGGAGGATTTTTCTTCAAAACGAAAGACCCTGACAAGATTAAGGATTGGTACAAGGAGCATCTCGGGCTGAATACAGACCAATACGGCTGCACTTTCTGGTGGAAAGACAAAGAAGGCAATGATTGTTCAACACAATGGAGCCCTTTTAAAGAGGATACAACTTATTTTCAACCCAGTGAAAAGCAATTTATGATGAACTTCCGGGTAGAGAATCTCCGTGAACTTCTGGCAGCTTTAAAGGAGGAAGGGGTTGAAGTAATTGGAGAGGTTGAGGAATACGACTACGGTAAATTTGGTTGGATTCTCGATCCGGAAGGAAATAAAATTGAATTATGGGAGCCTGTTGACAAGGCATTTCTTTGAAATCAAAAAATGTCCTACATTTATTCCAAACTCTAACCACATAAATCAATATTATGTCTGAAGATAAAAAAGATTTGGGCGACAAAGCCAAGGAAGCCTTCGACGATGCCAAGGAATCCGCAAAAAAAGCAGCAGACGAAGCCAAAGAGTCTGCAGGTGAATTTAAGGAAGAAGCCAAAAAGACGGCTGATGAATTTCGCGAAGGATTAAAAACCGCAGGGGGAGATAATAAAAAAATCCTGGCAGGTATTCTCGGAATACTTTTCGGTTCACTTGGGATTCACAAGTTTATACTGGGTTATAACAAAGAAGGTGTTATTCTGCTGGCCATTACCCTAATAGGTTATGCCACAACCTGTATTGTAGTGGGTGCATTCTTCTTCTGGATTCCCGGACTTATCGGACTAATTGAAGGTATCATCTACCTTACTAAATCTGATGAAGAATTCTACAATACCTATCAGGTGGGTAAAAAACCCTGGTTCTGATCAAATTATAAAGTCGGATTTTATCAGTCCGACTTTTATATTTCAATTTTATATCGTAATATTACGATATACAAATATGAAATGGGACTCACAAAAACACAGATTTTCGATACCTCTCAGAATGAACTGGCGACTATTTTCAAGGTTCTGGGGCATCCTGGCAGGATTGCAATTCTTCAGTACATCAGCACGCAGAGCGCATGTATTTGCAACGATATCGTTGAGGAAATTGGCCTGGCACAACCTACTATCTCACAGCACCTGAAGGAGTTAAAACGAATTGGCCTGATTGAAGGCGAAATTGAGGGAAACACTGTCTGTTATTGTATAGCCCTGGATCGTTGGAAGGAGATACAAGCCTTGCTCAATTCTTTTTTTAATGAAACAAAGATTAATTGCTGCTAAATTTTGAAACTATGAAAACAGCTGAATTTTTAAATTTTCTAAACAATCAGACCTCCAGGGAACTGATATTTGAATACGAAGCCGGTAAAAAGATCGGTGCAAATTATCACATCACAGAAATAAAGAATACCCGTATTGATTCGGTCGACTGTGGCGGCAGGACGGATGCCTGGAATGAAACGGTAATCCAGCTTTGGGAAAGTCCGGCCGAAATTGACAAAACGGAATATATGACGACAGCCAAGGCCAAAAGCATTCTAGATCTTGTTCATTCGATGAAGCCCTTAGACCTGGAAGCAGAAGTGAAATTCGAATATGGGAATAAAAGATTTCACACGGCGCAGCTTTATGTACAAGGAGTGAAGGCTGAAAAGGATACCCTTACGATTGTGCTGGATGTTAACCCTACCTTGTGCAAAGCAGAAGAACTTTGTGGTGTAAATGATGAAACACAAGCTGTAGCTGAAGAATGTTGTGATCCGGGATCTGGATGCTGTTAAAATCCTTGATATGAAACTAAGACCCATGTCCCCCACAGACTGGCCGGCGGTAGCACAAATCTACCTCGAAGGTATTGAAACAGGTTTTGCTACTTTCGAAAAACAAGTTCCTGCATTTGAAGATTGGGATAAGGCTCATACCCGTTCGTGCAGGTTGGTTGCCGATGAGAATAATTCCATAGTGGGGTGGGCGGCTCTTTCCCCCGTATCAGGACGCTGTGTTTATGGTGGAGTTGGGGAGGTTAGTGTCTATGTAAGCAAAAATCATTGGGGTAAAGGAATTGGTAAAAAACTCCTGAATGCCTTAATTGAATCCAGCGAAAAAGAGGGCTTCTGGACCCTACAATCAGGAATTTTCCCCGAGAATAAAGGAAGTGTGAATATCCATTTGCAATGCGGATTCAGACAAATAGGATATAGGGAACGTATTGGACAGTTAGACGGAGAATGGAAAGACAATCTGATTTTTGAGCGCAGAAGTAAAAAAGTAGGTTCAAATTAATAATACTAACAAAGAAACATGTCAGAAAAAAATGTATTGGTGCTCTGTACCGGAAACTCCTGTAGAAGTCAGATGGCACACGGCTATTTAAAAAAATATCTTGGTGATCGTGCCAGGATTTACAGTGCCGGAATTGAAACACATGGTTTAAATCCTGGGGCGGTGGCTATCATGAAAGAAGACGGGATGGATATCAGCGCGCATACTTCCAATCACGTAGATGAATACAAGGGTATTGATTGGGATTTTATTATCACGGTTTGTGATCATGCCAATGAAAACTGTCCGTTTATCCCCGCACCAAAGGCAAAGCGATTGCACCATAACTTTTTCGATCCTTCCAAGGTTGAAGGCAGCGAAAAAGAAATTCATGAGGCTTTCGAAAAGGCCAGGAATGAAATCAGAGGGTACTGTTCTGAATTTGCAGCAACGAAATTTTCCTAAACTATACCATTATTTTCAGCCAACTTTCTCTCGAGTTCAGCCTGGAATTCTTCCATTACCGGTTTTACGGTACTTTCGGGAAGATCGGCTATTCTTATATACATTAAGCCATCAACGGCATTGTTAAATAATGGGTCCACATTAAAGGCTACCACCTTGGCATTTTGCTTGATGTATTTTTTAATCAATACAGGCAGGCGGAGGCTTCCTGGCTCTACCTCTTCAATAAGTCGGTCAAATTTATTGAGGTCGGCTTCAGTTTCATCGAAAACAAACTCCTTATCGGCGTCTTTTAGTTTCACCTTGAATTCTTTTTTGGGATGAATATACTGGGCTACATAGGGGTCCCAGTAATTCGACTTCATAAATTCTATCATCAGGGATTTGGAGAAGTTGGAAAACTGGTTGCTGATACTAACTCCACCAATGAGGTATTTATGTTCCGGATAACGAAGTGTTGTATGTACGATGCCTTTCCACAAAAGAAATAAGGGCATAGGTTTTTGCTGGTATTCCTTTACAATATAGGCCCTGCCCATCTCGATGGATTGTGACATCATGGTGTGGAGTTCTGGTTCGAATCCGAAAAGGTCCTGCAGATAAAAACCATCAATGCCATGCTCGGGAAAAATATGTGACCCCATTCCCATTCGATACGCCCCTACAATGCATTTGTCTTCGTCATCCCAAAGGAAAAGGTGATGGTAATAATCATCAAAACGATCGAGGTCAATAGCCTTATTAGTTCCCTCCCCTATAGCCCTGAATGTAACTTCCCTCTGTCTTCCTATTTCATTCAGAATAAAGGGCATATCCTTCTTTTGTGCCAGGAAGACTTCGTAATTCTTGCTTTGTAAAAGACGACAGTCCTTTTCCCGTAACTTTTCTATCTCCCCCTGAATGACTTCAGTACGGACGGCAGTTGCAATTTTACGCGGAGCCTTGGGAATTTTTAAACTTCCGGGAATCTGGTTGATAAGCGACTCTTTTTCATAGGCATTGGCCAGAATGTATGTCTTCCTTCTTAACAGATCTGTGAATTCTTCAAGGCTATTCTGCTCTTTCTGTGAAGCTACTGAGATTGGCTGGCCAATTCTCACTTTTATGCTCCTGTTACGCTGAGATGTTAGCTCGGAAGGGAGTTTTGCTGTTCTGAAAATATCGTTGATACGGGAAAGACGATAAAACAATTTACTATTCCTTGCGTGGAAATAAATGGGTACGACAGGAACCTCTGCTTTCCTGATCAATTTAAGAGCAGCTTCTTCCCAGGGTTTATCCACAATTAATTTTCCATCCTTGTAGGTAGATACCTCTCCTGCCGGGAAAATTCCCAGCGGATGTCCTTCTTTAATATGCTGAATGGCACTTTTAAATCCGGCTATGCTGCTTTTGGCGTCTTTGCGCGTTTCAAAGGGATTGACGGGTAAAATATAAGGTATAAGAGGTTCTACCCTGTGGAGCAGGAAATTAGCAATAATCTTATAATCCTTTCGGTGCTGAAGTAAAAGTTTGAGAAGCAGAATACCGTCAATTCCTCCAAGCGGGTGATTACTTATTGTAATAAATGCCCCATCCTTAGGCAATCTTTTTATGTCCTCTTCAGGAATCTCAAACTTGATCTCGTAATGCTCCAGGATGGCATCGAGGAAGGATTGCGTATCTAAATGCTTATGCTTTACATAAAAAGCATTCATCGAGGACAACTTGGTGATCTTCATCAGCATCCAGCCCATAAAGGTCCCAAAAAAACCATAGCGCTCTAGATTGATAGCTTTTGCTACTTCCTTAGCCGTAACTAAACCCATATTGATATATGCTGATTAAAGGGTAAAGATAGGAAAATAGGCTTTGCTCTTTCGTAGAAAAAAAGAAGATAAGCTTAGTGGATATCCTATTTTACCACTATTTGAACAGTTTCCTTTCCCCGCTGTTCCAATAAGACTTCTTTTCCATTCTGAAGAGAATCAATTGATTGAGTGTCAAAATGCCTTATGGTGTACAAGGATACTCCTTCGTGATGCACTACCTTAAATTTACCTTTCAGGTGATCAAGAAGTTCTTCCAGACGCCCAAACTTATTGTCTACACATACTGAAAAACTGATGGCTGAATTCTGGATCATATCCACTTTCATTTTATAGTCGTGGAGGAGTTTAAACAAGTCACTGATACTATCTTCCACAATAAAAGAGAAATCGAGGGAAGAAAGTTTCATAAGTACCTGGTTTTTCTTCACGATAAAACAAGGGACTTTTGGGTCAATACTTTCTCCCTTTCCAACTGTAGTACCCGGATCTTTGGGGTTCAAAAACGACTTCACCAACAGGGGAATTTCCTTCCTTTGTAATGGCTGAAGTGTCTTAGGGTGAATCACTGAAGCCCCGTAAAAGGCCAGCTCTATGGCTTCCCTGTAGCTGATTTTGTTGAGTAATTGCGACTCCTTAAAATATCTCGGATCTGCATTTAAAACTCCGGGGACATCTTTCCAGATGGTCACAGAATGCGCATTCAGGCAATACGCCAGGATGGCAGCGGTATAATCAGAACCTTCTCGTCCCAGAGTGGTGGTAAAATTATTTTCATCACTTCCGATAAATCCCTGACTGACATATAATTTACCTTTATCTAGCCCTTTTGAAACCCTTTCCTGGGTCTTTTCCCAATCTATACCGGCATCCCGATAATTGTTATCGGTTTTAATAAAGTTACGGATATCGAGCCAGCTATTGTTGATGCCCGCTTCATTTAAATAGGCGCTCACAATAGCTGTTGAGATCATTTCGCCGTAACAAACGACCTGATCGTAGACAAAACTATATTTGGGCGATTTGTTCCAGGCGAGAAATCCTCTGACCTCTTCTAATAATTCCTTTATGTCATTAAAAACAGGATGCCCAGTAGTAGGAAACAACCTATTGAGAATTTCCTGATGAAATTCTTCAACTGCCTGTAATGCAACGGATACCGCTGTTTTATCCTTAAAATAGGCATTTACTACCTCTTCCATAGCATTCGTAGTTTTGCCCATGGCCGAGATGACTAAAAAAGTATCCTCGTGACCTGTCTCCTGCAATACTTTCACCAGGTTCTTCACTCCATCAGCATCCTTTACAGATGCTCCTCCAAATTTAAATACCCTCATATATTTTCAATAAAATTTTTTATCCCAGATTCATCTAGTTGTACCACATCCCAGTCCCGCATCACTCTGGCTCCTTTCCGTTCATAGAACGAAATAGCCGGTTCATTCCAGTCGAGTACCTCCCAGCTTATACGCTTTACTCCCAGATCATGGCCGTATTGTATGACGGCTTCCAGTAGTGCTGTTCCCAGACCGCTACCCCGCATTTTTTTTGTTACAATCAGGTCTTCCAGATGAAGTACCGGACCTTTCCAGGTAGAGTACCTGGGGTATACCAGGGCCATTCCTCCGATATAACTATCTACCTCTCCCACAAAACAATGGAAGAGAGGGGTATCCCCGAAACCATGCTTTACGAGATGTTCAGCGTTAATTTCAACCGCATCGGGTTCCTTCTCAAATTCAGCCAGTTCCTTTATCAGCTCCTGCACCCTCTCCATGTCTTCTGGTCTTGCATGTCGGATTAGCATTTTCATCATTGTTACATATAAAACACAAAGTTATAATTTTAAATAATGAAAGAGGCTGCAATTCCACTTAGTATAACAAATTATGCGATATTTGTAGGTATATAACACAACCCCAAATGGACAAAAAGAACACCACTCTTGGCGAGTTCATAATAGAAAACCAATCTTCATTTCAGTATTCCTCGGGTGAGCTTTCGAAGTTGATTAACGCGATCAGGTTGGCAGCCAAAGTAGTCAACCACGAGGTTAACAAGGCGGGATTGATAGATATACTCGGCGGGGTAGGTGACACAAATATTCAGGGGGAAGATCAACAAAAGCTCGATGTTCTGGCCAATGAAAAATTTATTCAAACCCTTAAGAACCGTGAGATCGTATGCGGTATTGCCTCGGAAGAAGAAGATGACTTCATCAGTGTAAACAGTAATGATGAAAATAATCAGAACAAATATATCGTCCTGATCGATCCTTTGGACGGGTCTTCCAACATCGATGTCAACGTCTCTGTGGGCACTATCTTTTCCATCTATAGAAGGGTTACTCCTTTGGGGACACCCGTCACTCTTGAAGATTTTTTACAACCCGGTGTTGATCAGGTAGCTGCCGGGTATGTCGTTTACGGGACATCAACGATGCTAGTATACACCACAGGAGCAGGGGTTAACGGTTTTACTCTGAATCCGGCTATCGGCACTTTTTACCTTTCACATCCCAACATGGAATTTCCTGAAACAGGCAAGATCTATTCGGTAAATGAAGGGAATTACATCCATTTTCCGCAGGGAGTAAAAAATTATATTAAGTATTGTCAGAAAGAAGAAGGTGACAGGCCCTATACCTCTCGTTATATCGGTTCTCTGGTTTCAGATTTTCACAGGAATATGATCAAGGGAGGAATTTATATATACCCTAAAAGCAGCGTGGCCGCTGAAGGAAAATTAAGACTCCTTTACGAATGTAACCCTATGGCATTTCTGGCCGAACAAGCCAACGGTAAGGCGAGTGATGGCTTTGGAAGGATACTCGAAATTAAACCTACAGAATTGCACCAGCGTGTTCCATTCTTCTGTGGAAGCAGTAAAATGGTGGAAAAGGCCGAAGAATTTATGGCTGAACAAGCAAGCCAGGAAAATAAAGTATAGTCCTGTTATTTCTTCTTTCGCTTCATCATATACAGGTAGTCCTCAAAATCGAATTTCCCCCTGAATAATATGATAGATCTGCGAATCACTTTTTCGGCTTTAGCTGGAGAATAGCCAAGTGCTAAGGCATACTTTTTAATCAACCTTACTTCGTCCTCGTCAATCCTGTGATCAGCGAATATAATATTGAACAGATCATATAGTCTTTCCAATCTCTCCTCTGAAGAATACGGAGCCTCAACAGGGTATTTGTTCTCCTTCTTCATTACCTCTCTGATTTCCTCTCCGGAAATATCCAGTTTAACGGCAAACTTATCAAGCACTTTTTGTTCGCTTGGGTTGATCTCTCCGTCAACTGCCGCAAGTGAGGCAATGGCTGCAAAATGCGCCAGGTTACTGCGCTTTTCACTGTGGTTATATAAATCTTTAATGGACATAATTTAACGTCTTTATAGTACACAAAGATACTTCATTTGGAAGGGAAAACGTCCATTTTTACAGCAATATTTTTCCCTTATCAGCCTCAGGGAACCAGGTTGTATCACAAATTTTTGTATCTGATTTTATTCTGAGAATTCTCACAGCCTGAACATTTACTCAAATACAAAAAGCCCGAGATTTTGTACCTTGGCCCTGCTATGGAAAATCCACTATTAGCCTTTACGGAAAAGGGGATTTATTGTGAGAAAGCCAAGGTTTATCTCGATCCCTGGAAACCGGTTGAAAAGGCCATTATCTCACACGGCCATGCCGATCACAGTCGGTGGGGACACAAGCAATACATCACCCATAAACGCAATATCCCTATCATCAAACATCGGTTGGGAGATATCAGTGCTACTGGTGTAGCCTGGAATGAATCCTTCGTGGTCAACGGAGTGAAATTCAGCCTTCATCCTGCAGGGCATATCCCTGGTTCTTCTCAAATCAGGGTAGAACACAAAGGTGAGGTCTGGGTGTTTTCAGGGGATTATAAAGCCGAAGCAGATGGGCTGTCTACACCCTTTGAACCTGTTAGCTGTCACTCCTTTATCACTGAATGTACTTTTGGCCTGCCCGCCTTTAAATGGTCTCCTCAGAAAGAAGTGTTTCAGGAGATTAATCAATGGTGGTCTGAAAACCGGGTAGAAGGAAAAACTTCTGTCCTATTCGGCTACAGCCTTGGGAAAGCTCAACGCCTCTTAAAACATCTCGATCCCTCTATCGGGAAGATTTATACCCATGCGGCCATAGAAAATATGAATGAAGTACTTCGCTCATTTCTCACTCTGCAGGAAACCGTTCGAATAACAAAGGAAACCAAAAAGGAAGAGCTCAGAGGCAACCTGGTTCTCGCGCCCCCAAGTGCACACGGAAGTACGTGGCTCAGGAAAATGGTTCCCTATGAAACAGCAACGGCAAGTGGATGGATGGCATTCAGAGGAGCACGCAGAAGAAGAGCTGTTGACAAAGGATTTGTGCTGAGTGACCATTGTGATTGGGCCGGACTGCTGAGCAGCATAGAGGCAACAGGGGCAAGTCGTGTTATATGTACCCATGGGTATTCCGATATTTTTTCCCGATTTCTCAGGGAGAAAGGATACGATGCACGTACCGAAGAAACACAATATGAAGGGGAACTAACTGAAATTAATCCAACATCCGGAGCTGAAAATTAGTTACAAGGAGATGAAGGAATTTGCTCAGCTTATAAGAAAATTAGACAGTACCAATAAAACGAAAGTTAAGGTAGAGGCACTGGCCGAATACTTTACAAATGCATACGATACGGATAAAGTATGGACCATCGCCATATTATCCCACAGAAGACCTCCCAGACCGGTAAATACTACCTTACTGAGAGAATGGGCCTCAGAAATAGCTGCGATTCCACTATGGCTTTTTGAAGAAAGCTACCATATCGTAGGGGATTTGGCCGAAACTATAGCCCTGGTGATTCCTGCATCTCAAAGAAAAATGAACATATCTCTTACTGATGTCCTGAAAGACCTGATTTCCCTTAAAAGCAAAACTGAAAAGGAGAAAAAAGCCTACCTCTTTGAGCATTGGCAAAGCTTTTCCTATTACGAACGCTTTGTCTTCACAAAATTTATCACAGGAGGATTCAGGATAGGAATCAGTCAGAAACTCATGACCAGGTCTCTTTCAAATGCCACAGGCATTGATGAAGATATCCTGGCCTACAAGCTTATGGGTAACTGGGATCCAAATACAATTTCATTCCAGGAGCTTGTACTTGAAGAAAAACAATCGGATGCCTTTTCCAAACCCTACCCTTTCTACCTGGCCTATGCTCTTGAGGGAGAACCTGAGAAATTGGGTAGTACTTCTCAGTGGTTTGCCGAACACAAATGGGATGGAATCCGATCACAGATGATCTTCAAAAACGAAGAAATATTTGTCTGGAGCAGAGGTGAGGAACTGGTCACTGATAAGTACCCTGAGTTTGCTGATCTGCTGAATTATATTCCTGACGGCACAGTAATCGACGGGGAAATACTTCCCTTCCCAAATGAAACAATTGGTACTTTTAATGACCTCCAAAAACGAATTGGACGAAAAACAGTGAGCCGGAAACTTTTGAATTCGTATCCCGTGATTGTGAAGGCATACGACCTCCTTGAATGGGATGGAAAAGATATCAGGTCACGTCCATTTGAACATAGACGTAAATTATTAGAAAACCTTATAAAACCTCTAAGCTCTAATCGATCATTGCCTATAGATCTATCGGAAACAATGTCGTTTGATAGTTGGTCTGATTTCGCAAGGGAACGCAGCCTGTCCAGAGAGAAAAAAAGTGAAGGTCTGATGTTAAAACGCAGAGACTCCCCTTATCTGGTTGGTCGAAAGAAAGGCGATTGGTGGAAATGGAAGGTAGATCCCCTAACCATTGATGCGGTTCTTACCTATGCAATGAGAGGCCATGGCAGGCGCAGCAATTTGTTTACAGACTACACCTTTGGCCTGTGGAGTACCAACCCTGAAGGAGAAAGAGAGCTGGTGACCTTTGCTAAGGCCTATTCTGGTCTTACCGATGAGGAATTTCGAAAGGTTGACGCCTGGATAAAGAAGAATACTCTGGAGCGGTTCGGGCCAGTGAGAAGTGTTACTCCTCAGCTCGTATTTGAAATCGCGTTTGAAGGGATTGCCCTTTCAGGACGGCATAAGAGCGGGGTTGCAACGCGTTTCCCTCGTATACTTCGATGGAGAACCGATAAGAGTATTGAACAGGCAAATACCCTGGAAGATCTGAAAAATCTTATTCCCTGAAACTGTAATCATGAAGAATAGTGTAGACGTATCTATTGCAGAAGATTGGTTTCAGGAACAGGGATGGTCTCCCTTCCCCTTTCAACGTAAAACCTGGAATGCTTATTTGGAAGGAAAAAACGGACTGCTCAATGCGCCTACCGGAAGTGGGAAGACCTACGCCCTGTGGTTCCCCATAGTTCTCGACTATCTCAGAGAGCAAAAAGAAACAGGGACTAAACACAAAAAAGGCCTGAAAGCGGTTTGGATCACCCCCTTACGAGCCCTCTCCCAGGAGATAAGGCAATCGGCAGAAAGGATCATTTCAGATCTCGATCTCCCCCTGACAGTGGGAATACGAACCGGAGATACCTCGACAAAAGAAAGAAGCAGGCAACGCAGAACTATGCCCGACCTACTGATTACTACCCCGGAGAGCCTGCAGTTACTTCTGGCCACAAAAGGCTATGACAAAATGTTCAGGGGTTGCAAAGCCATCGTTGTAGACGAATGGCACGAACTGCTCGGCACTAAAAGAGGCGTACAGATGGAACTGGGTCTCTCAAGGATAAAGAGCCTGGCCCCCGAATTGCGGATTTGGGGAATCTCAGCTACCATCGGGAACCTGGAACAGGCGAGACAGGTTTTACTGGGGCCCGAAAGTAAAGCCCTGAGCAATTCTGTTATGATACGGGCAAGCCTTAATAAGAAGATAAATGTAATAAGTATCATCCCTGATGAAATTGAAACCTTTCCCTGGAGAGGGCATCTGGGGCTGCGACTGCTGGATAGAGTGATCCCAATTATCAACAACAGTAAGACCACCTTACTTTTTACCAATACCCGGAGTCAATGTGAAATTTGGTATCAGAAAATCCTTGAAAAACATCCCGAGCTCGCGGGAGATATGGCCATGCATCACGGCAGTATTAATAAAGACACCCGAATATGGGTAGAGGAGGCTATCAGGAACGAAGAATTAAAGGCGGTGGTATGCACTTCAAGCCTCGATCTGGGGGTAGACTTTGCCCCCGTTGAGACGGTAATACAAATTGGCGGCCCTAAGGGAGTAGCCCGTTTTATGCAAAGAGCAGGCCGAAGCGGCCATCAGCCAGGAAAGGAAAGTGTCATATATTTCCTTCCCACTCATGCTATAGAATTAGTTGAAGCATCTGCCCTTCAACAGGCTGTGATAAAACAGGCCGTGGAAGATCGTATTCCCTACCTCAACAGCTTTGATGTGCTGGTACAATACCTGATTACACTGGCTGTTTCTGATGGTTTTTACCCCGCCAAAATCTACCCTGAAATTAAAAGTACTTTCTGCTATCAGGGCATTACGGAAGATGAGTGGCGCTGGTTGATAAATTTTGTTGTTATGGGGAGTCAGAGTCTGCAGTCCTACGACGAATACAAAAAAGTAGAAGTCTCGGAAGAGGGTAAGCTGCAGGTAAACAACCGTGGGATTGCAATGAGACACAGATTCCAGATTGGGACCATTGTTGGGGATGCACATCTTACAGTTCGATATCAGAAGGGCGGATATATCGGCTCCATAGAGGAATATTTTATTTCCAAACTCAGTCCGGGAGATGTGTTCACTTTTGCAGGCAGGAATCTTGAATTTATCCGGATAAAAGAAATGCAGGCCCTGGTCCGAAATTCTAAAAAGAAGACAAGCAAAGTCCCCAGCTGGATGGGCGGAAGGCTCACCCTTTCTGCCCAAATGTCGCAGCTCCTTCGTGAAGAACTTTATTCGGCCAATCTGCCTGTAGCGAAGCAATCTGAAGCTATACAATGTCTGGCTCCTATCTTTAAAAGACAGGAGGAAGAGAGCATTGTTCCCGGACCCGATGAGTTCCTCATTGAATCATTTAAAACACGCGACGGATACCACCATATATTTTATCCCTTTGAAGGAAGATTTGTTCATGAAGCTATGGGAAGTTTACTGGGCTATCGGGTAAGTCTGCTCTCCCCTATCACTTTTTCCCTAGCCTTTAACGACTATGGATTTGAATTGCTTTCGGATCAGGAAATAGATATACAGGCTATTATTGACAATGATCTTTTCAGCCCTGCTTATCTGTTAGATGACCTGCAAAAAAGCCTCAATTCAACAGAGATGGCCAGGCGAAAATTCCGGGATATTGCAGTGATCAGCGGTTTGGTTTTTACAGGCTATCCGGACAAAGGGGTTAAAATGAAACACCTGCAAAGCAGTTCCCAACTCCTGTTTGAAGTATTTAAAGACTATGAACCGGATAACCTCCTATATCTCCAGGCCTATAGGGAAACCTTTGAGCATCAACTGGAAGAGGGACGACTGCGGCTCGCCCTGGAGCGAATCGGGAGTCAAAACATCGTTTGGAAAAGATGTAAAAGGCCAACTCCTTTTTCCTTTCCCATCATTACCGATCGGTTAAGAGAGAAAATGTCGAGTGAAAAACTTGCCGACCGTATCAGAAAAATGACAAAGATCCTGATGAAGTAATCTAACACGAGAATCTGCTTTCTGCTTATCTTTGAATTCATGACCACTCAGATCCTGACCATTTCAGAACAACAACTTGAACTCCATCCTTCCGGAGTAATGTTCTGGTATGAGGAGAAAGTGCTGCTAATCAGTGATGTACACCTTGGAAAGGTTTCTCATTTCAGAAAATACGGGGCCGCTGTTCCTCAACAGGCGATCCATCAAAACTTTGAAATGTTGCAGCAAACCCTGCTTCATTTTCAGCCCAAAACCATTTGTTTTCTGGGAGATCTGTTCCATTCAAGTTTGAACAGGGAATGGCTGTTGTTTGAACAATGGGTTAAAAAGGCCGGCGTAAAGATGATCCTCATCGCCGGAAACCACGATATTATTTCTCCTTTAAAATACGAGGCCCTGGGAATCGATCTGAGAAAAGAACTTGTCTGGGGTCCATTCCTGCTCACCCACTATCCGGAAGAAAGAGAAGGGCTGTTTAATTTATCGGGCCATATCCACCCGGCTGTCAAATTAAAAGGTCACGGAAGACAAAGCCTTCGTTTGCCATGCTTTTTCAGAAGTCGACATCAATTAATCCTGCCCGCTTTCGGAACTTTTACCGGATCTCATATCCTGACCAAAAACAAGGAAGATGAGGTTTATGCCATAGCTGATGCCGAAGTGATAAAAATTTAGGGCCTCGTTGCAGAAGCAGCCATCCCGCCTTATCTTTGCAAAAACATTACCGCTGACAAAAAGCACTATTCCTTTATTGTACGAACAGTCTCCCAAACTAAGGAAACTGCAGAATGCTATTGCTCAATCTCAAAATAAGATAAGCCTAAAGGGGCTTGTAGGCTCGGCCAGATCCTTTGTTGTTGCAGAAGCCTTCAGGTCGTCTGATCAACCATTTCTATGGATACTACGGGATAAGGAAGAGGCAGCCTATTGCCTAAATGATCTGGAGCAATTCTTCGGGGAGGAAATAGTATTTTTTTATCCGGGCAGTTATCGAAGACCCTATCAGATAGAAGAGACAGACAATGCCAATGTGCTTCTTCGGGCTGAGGTACTCAATCGCATTAATTCCAGGAAAAAGCCAGCCATCATAGTTACTTATCCGGATGCCCTTTTTGAAAAAGTAGTCACCCGGAAGGAATTGGAAAGGAATACCCAGAAAATAAAGACAGGCGACACAATTTCCCTTGATTTTCTAAATGAAGTCTTGTTCGAATACAAGTTTAACAGGGTCGACTTTGTGACGGAACCGGGAGAGTTTGCTGTCCGCGGAGGCATAGTTGATGTATTCTCTTTCTCTCATGACCAGCCTTATCGGATTGAATTTTTTGGGGATGAAATTGACAGTATCAGGACTTTTGATGTGGAAACTCAGCTTTCGACTGAGAAAGTAAAAAAGATCACTATCATCCCAAATGTGGAGAACAAGTTTTCTAAAGAATCTCGGGAGAGTTTCCTCAGATATATCAGTCCGTCTACAACGGTATTCGTAAGTGATTTGGATGTTCTACAGGAACGTATTTCAGGTTTTTTCGAAAAGGCGAAAGTTGCATTTGCCGAACTCTCTGAGGAGATACAACATTCGCATCCTGAAAAACTATTTACAAGTCCGGAAAACATCAGGGCCGAACTGCAGGAATTTTCCCTGGTCACTTTTGAACATAATCAGCACTCCACAGCGTCTGATGATCTGGTATTTCACACCAGGCCACAACCTGCCTTTAATAAGAAATTCGACCTCCTTCTTGCCAATTT
The DNA here is from genome assembly GCF_041205185.1 of Muriicola sp. SD30. Lineage (NCBI taxonomy): Bacteria > Pseudomonadati > Bacteroidota > Flavobacteriia > Flavobacteriales > Flavobacteriaceae > Muriicola > Muriicola sp. SD30. The sequence continues at coordinate 59,044 of NZ_JBGEWB010000001.1, read as the reverse complement.
AAATGAAAATGAGGCCAGGGGGTATAGCAACTATCTTTTCTGTTCCTCGGAACAGCAGGCCCAGAGGTTTCACGACATATTCGATCAAATTGGGAAGTCGGTTCATTATCAAACCCTGGTTGCTCCACTTCATGAAGGCTTTATTGACGATGATGAAAAATTGGCCTGCTATACCGATCATCAGATCTTTGAACGCTATCACAAGTTCCAGATTAAAAATGGCTACGCTAAAAAACAGGCGATCAGCTTAAAAGAACTCAATAAGCTTACCGTTGGAGATTACGTTACCCATATCGATCACGGAATTGGAAAGTTTGGCGGACTTAAAAAAATAGATGTTGAAGGGAAGCAGCAGGAGGCCATCAAACTGATGTATGGGGAACGCGACATCCTTTATGTAAGTATCCACTCCCTGCACAAGATTTCTAAATACAATGGAAAAGACGGTGCGGTCCCTAAAATCTACAAGCTGGGCTCTGCAGCATGGAAGAAGTTAAAACAGAAAACAAAATCCAGAGTCAAGAAAATTGCCTTTGACCTGATCAGCGTTTACGCTAAACGAAGACTCGACAAAGGTTTTGCCTATGCCCCCGACAGTTATTTACAACACGAATTGGAGGCTTCATTTATCTATGAAGATACCCCTGATCAGGTTACGGCCACACAGGACATTAAAAAAGATATGGAGCGGGAAAGGCCTATGGACCGACTCATATGTGGAGATGTTGGATTTGGCAAGACCGAAGTCGCTATCCGGGCCGCTTTTAAGGCAGTAGACAACGGCAAGCAGGTTGCCGTCCTGGTTCCTACCACCATTCTTGCGTTTCAGCACTACAGGACCTTTACTGAACGACTGGCAGATATGCCTGTCAAGGTGGATTATCTCAATCGCTTCAGGACCGCAAAAGAAAAGAGAGAAACTCTGGCAGAACTGGCAGAAGGAAAGGTTGAAATAATCATCGGGACACATCAATTGGTGAATAAGAATGTTGTGTTCAAAGATCTTGGGCTGCTAATAGTAGACGAAGAGCAAAAATTCGGTGTTGCAGTAAAAGACAAGCTCAAGGCCATCAAGGAGAATGTGGATGTCCTTACACTTACAGCAACCCCTATTCCAAGAACTCTTCAATTCAGCCTGATGGCGGCCAGAGACCTTTCGGTAATCACTACGCCTCCTCCAAACCGTTACCCTATTGAGAGTCACGTTATCAGACTCGATGAAGCGAGTATCAGAGATGCCATCATCTATGAAATGCAAAGGGGAGGGCAGGTATTTTTCATCCATAACCGTATACAGAATATCAAAGAAGTGGCCGGGATGTTACAACGCCTGGTACCTGATGCTAAAATCAGGGTAGGACATGGGCAGATGGAAGGGAAAAAACTGGAGACCCTTATGCTGGCATTTATGAATGGGGAATTTGACGTACTGGTCTCTACAACCATCGTGGAGAGTGGCCTCGACGTTACCAATGCCAATACTATCTTTATCAACAATGCCAATAATTTTGGCCTGAGTGACCTTCACCAGATGAGGGGCCGGGTAGGAAGAAGTAATAAAAAGGCCTTTTGTTACTTTATAACTCCCCCCTATCACGCTATGACTACCGAAGCAAGGAAACGTATTGAAGCCCTGGAACAATTCACAGAATTGGGGAGTGGATTTAATATCGCAATGAAAGATCTGGAAATAAGGGGCGCCGGTGACCTCCTTGGAGGGGAACAGAGTGGATTCATCAATGAGATTGGTTTTGAGACCTATCAGAAGATTCTGGCCGAGGCCATTGAGGAATTGAAAGAAAACGAATTCAAAGAACTTTACGAAGATGACGGCGGGGAGAAGAACTATGTAAAAGAAACACAAATTGATTCTGATTTTGAACTCCTCTTCCCCGATGATTATGTAAATAATATTACGGAAAGACTGAATTTGTACACCGAACTCAATGCAATCTCTGAGGAGAAAAAGCTGCAGGAATACCAGGTTCATCTGCGCGATAGGTTTGGCCCCCTGCCTAAGTCTGTTGAAGACTTGCTAAATTCGGTGCGAATTAAATGGTTTGCCGGTAAAATCGGACTTGAAAAGGTGGTGATGAAAAAGGGGAAATTTTTGGGGTATTTTGTCGGAGACCAGCAGTCTGCTTTTTATCAGAGTGATACTTTTACCAGGGTATTGCAATATGTACAATCCCATCCGGGAATCTGCAGGATTAAGGAAAAGCAAACCCGAAATGGACTTCGACTCCTGCTGATATTTGAGAACGTCCATTCAACTGCCACTGCATTGGATGTTCTACGTCCTATTGTGGGAGAAACGGTAGAAGAATCCCAGCCCGCTTCCTGATTATCACAAAGAAATTAGCTTAAAGGTTTTTTAGGTCTTTGATTGTCTTGAAGGCCATATCTACCTGTTCATCATTGACGATTATGGTAAATTCATTCGTAGTAGAAATGACTTCAAACAAGACAATACCTTCCCATGCCAGGCGCTGAAAAATAAAATAGTAAATGCCCGGAACGGAGACATTTTCGGCTGGAAGTTTGACGGTTATGGAGGATAGATTGGAAGCTTTCTGGGTGCATTTCTCCTTTTTGAATAGTGATTCCACAATAGGATCCAGGCTGTTACTTACTACTATGTTCAATTCATTTACACCCCTAGAGGAGGTATAAAAAACGTCCTTGTTCTTACTGACTTCCTGGAGTAGCTGTGTCTGATTTTCAAGTATACTATCTGAAACCAGAAAAGTAAAATCGGTAAGAGAAGATCTTACCGTAATTTCTCCAATATTCTTTAAAACTTTGATAATCCTGTGTGTCGCCCTGAACTCCAGATCGTCAGAAAGACGTTTCAGGGCCATAACAATTGCTCCATTGCGAACCTCTTTTCCCAGTTCCTCTTCAATTTCCGGCTTGATTATGCGAGACAGGGAGGTGAGATTAATGATTCCCTGAGACAAAGCACTTTGTAAAAAGGGCTTTTTCCTGATATATTGTTCCACTACTGAAGAAATGGTCTTCATGTCATTTTTTTCAAAAATAACAAAATGTTACAAATAAAACGATTGCTAGTAATGGGAAAAGGCGGCTTCGAGGTGTTCCAGGGTATATTTATCCTTTGAATGCAGGATCAGAATGATGTCAAAACGCACCTCAATATCGAGGTTGTTCGTTATTACATAGTGATCGGTTGCTTTTATTAATCGACTTCTTTTCTTAAGATTTACGGCATCCGCTAATGACCTCAGGTGTCCTGAGCGCCTCATCTTAACTTCTACCACAGCCAGAATACCATTTTTTTGAGCAAGAATATCGATTTCGGCTTTACCAAACCGGTAATTTCTTTCTTTGATGGTGTAACCCTCCTTTTCAAGCCAGTTAACGGCCATATCTTCTCCTTTCCTCCCCAATTCATTCTGCATCCTCATATCCACCTGAAAATTAACAAAATAGCGCATTTCGTCGAAAAGTGGGTTCATTTAACCGAAATTTTGGCCTTGAGATTGTACATTAGATTTCCGGACATCGAAAATACCGGGTTTTCCATACTAAGTAAATGGATTAAGCGTTAAGAATTTGCCCCTACACACATGAACGTTCTTAAAGCCTAAAAAATAACTATGGAATACTTCGTTAATTGTAACACTTCTACATTAGCGCCTTACACAACACCCCTGGATAAAGTCAGGGCTGCGCATTTGTATAGAAGACTAGGGTTTAGTGCCTCAGTACAGACTATAGACCAGGCGATCGGTCAGAATGCAGGTACGCTCGTAGACAACTTGATCAATGAGGCAATTGCCCTGCCACCTCTTGCAGCACCCGCATGGGCCGATTGGAATAACAGCAACTATCCAGACGACGATGATCTCGCCCGGCAACTCAGACGAGCTCAGGCAGAAGAGTGGGCTGTTGCCTACACCAATGGAATGCTGAACAACAATCTCCGCGACCGTTTGAGTTTCTTCTGGAGCAACCACTTTGTAACCGAATTGGATGTCTATGATTGTAATAGCTTCTTATACTATTATATCAATTGTCTGCAGCGAAATGCTATCGGTAATTTTAAGACCTTCGTAAGTGAAATAGGCCTTACCAGTGCCATGTTGTACTATCTCGACGGGGCCTACAACAATGGAAACAATCCTAATGAAAATTACGCCCGTGAGCTTTACGAGCTATTTACTCTGGGTGAGGGGAACGGCTATACAGAACAGGATATTATTGAAACTGCCAGGGCTTTAACCGGCTATGTGGAAAGAGGCGAAATAGGCTGTACACAGGTTACTTTTGATCCGACCCGTTTTGATGCGGGAAGCAAAACTATTTTAGGACAAACCGGCAATTGGAACTACGATGATGTTATTGACATCCTTTTCCAGGAACGTCCGAATGAAATCGCCAATTTCATCTGTCAGAAACTATATGAATTTTTCGTACATCCTGATTCCGATGACGATGCCGGTAATGCACAGACCATAATCAATGGCTTGGCAACCACCATGGTCGCAAGCAATTTTGAGATTGCCCCGGTTTTATCTCAACTCTTTAAGAGTCAGCATTTCTTTGATGATGAGGCCATCGGTGTGATCATCAAGAGTCCGTTCGATATTTATCTGAATCTTATCAAGGAAACCAATTTTGCATATAATGACAATACAGTACTCAATGTTATAGATACAACCAGGATGCTTGGGCAGGAATTGTTCGATCCGTTTGATGTTGCGGGTTGGCAACGAGACCGGACCTGGATAAACACGAATTTTATAATTGGAAGATGGTTAACCGTGGAGGTTTTCCTCGAAATTTTCTTTCAGTCGAATCAGGAACAATTCAGAACCCTGGCCATGGATGCCGTAGGACCGGCAGACAGCAATACTAGTAACCCGGAAACCGTGGTTCGGGCTATAGTGAACAAGTTCACCCCCCTGGGGTTACTTACGGCCCAGGATTTTGAAAATGCCATGGATGTATTTAAAATTGAAGATGTACCGGAGGAATATTACGGCTCAGATTATGTCCCCGGAGGACTGGGCCTATGGATGTTATCCGTAAGTCCGGAAGTTCCACAACAGGTCTTTTTACTCCTGATGCATTTATCAAGACAACCTGAGTTTCAACTTAAATAAACCTACTATTATGTGCAATAATCATATCCCAATAAATATTAAGAATAACAACGGGCACGACGAAGAACACAAGTTCTGGAGCAGGCGTTCCTTTCTGCAGGCCATAGGTATTGCCGGATCCGGATCTATGATGCTGGGCAGCAATATGCTTACAGCTTCCGCTCCATCACCCCTAACTGCAGCCATTGCCAATGCCGATTCGGATAATATACTTATCCTGATTCGTCTATCGGGAGGAAACGACGGATTGAGTACTGTGATTCCGATTGAGCAATACGACCTCTATGCAAATGCGAGGCCGAATATTTACATCCCGGAAAGTAAAGTGCTGAAACTTACTGATGATTTTGGAATACCTTCCTATATGAACTCCCTTGAATCCATGTGGGGTGAAGGACAGTTTAAAGCCGTACACGGTGTAGGGTATGAAAACCAGAGTCTTTCCCATTTTACGGGCTCGGATATATATGCCAATACAGATCTGACCACCACAGGATTTTCCGGACTCAACACCGGATGGATGGGACGATACTTTGAAGATATCTATCCCGATTATCTGATTAATCCACCTGCCTCCCCGGCAGCCATTCAGATCGGGAATTTTGGGAGCCTTGTATTTCAAGGTGAAGAGACAAATTACGCCTTCGTGACTTCTAATATCGATCAATTGGAAGAAATAGCAGAATCAGGTGTTCAATACAGCCTGGATCCCACACTTTTCAATGATTGTATGTACGGGGATCAATTGAGATTCCTAAGGGGCGTAGCGAATACTACATATGAATATTCCGGGCTCATCCATGAAGCCTATGAGCGGGGACAAAACCAGGTACAATATCAGGATAATGGCTTTGCACGACAACTGGCACTGTTAGCCCGTCTAATAAAAGGAAATCTGGGAACCAAAGTGTATATGATCTCTATGGGTGGTTTCGATACCCACGGAAATCAACCATTGGCCCATGAACGCCTGATGTCTAACCTCTCTATTGCCATCAACAATTTCTACGAAGACATCGCCTTTACCCAACAGGACGACAAGGTGTTAAGCATGACCTTCTCAGAGTTCGGAAGAAGGATCTTTGAAAACGGATCTAACGGTACCGACCACGGTAAAGCTGCCCCTACCCTTTTCTTCGGATCAGGGCTGAACGGTAGTGCTTTTGTGGGAGATCATCCTTCCCTGGAAAATCCCAACGGAAGAGGAAATCTCGAATATACCATGGACTTCAGGGATCTGTACGCCACTGTTCTCGCCGAATGGATGTGCGTCCCCATACCTTTGGTGGAACAGCATCTGTTAGATCATCCCTATGCCCCGGTGAATCTAGGATTTAATTGTAGTGGAGTACAATTTCCGGACATTGCTTACAGCGATGAACCATTTACCCCACCAACACCAATGGATCCTAATTCGGAAGACCCGAGTGAAGAACTGCTGAATGCCATTGTTCACAAACCTTTTTACCCTACTCAGGAGAGTCCGCATATCTATCTCGAGATGCCATTTAGTGCACATGTGGATATTCAGCTTTACAATATCCTGGGACAGAACGTGGGTACTGTCTATAATGAGATGATGTTTGAAGGATCTGTAGAGATCAATATCAGGGAGAGAATGCCAAAGCATCTCTCTACCGGGAAGTACATCTACCGTATCCAGGTTCAGGATAAAAAAATGTCTAAATCCGTTATGGTAGCGTAAGCTGCCCCTACGACGCTATAGCAGCCTCCGTATTTCCGGAACAAGAAATTCATCTTGTGTCCCGGACATACGGAGGTTTTCTTTTTTCCTCCCGCCGGAGAGCAGGCATTAAAAAATGGTTATTTTTGTGCCTTAATCCTTGAGCTTAATGGCATCGGAACCTAAGAAATTCTCCAGGCACACTATAACTGCTGCATTACCATATACCAATGGCCCCATTCATATCGGGCATTTAGCAGGGGTGTATGTCCCCGCTGATATTTATGCCCGTTTTTTACGTCTTACCGGCAGAGAAGTTGTTTTTGTTTGCGGCAGCGATGAACACGGCTTTGCCATACCGATGAAAGCAAAAAAAGAGGGAGTGTCACCCAAAGAGCTGGTCGATAAATATCATGGGATCATTAAAAAATCCTTTGAGGATTTCGGAATTACTTTTGACAACTATTCCAGAACCTCTGCAAAGATCCATCATCAGACCGCCAGTGATTTTTTCCTCAAACTTTATGATAAAGGAGATTTCATTGAAGAAACATCAGCACAGCTTTACGATGAACAGGAAGAGCAATTTCTTGCTGATCGGTTTGTGACCGGGACTTGCCCCAAATGCGGACATAAAGAGGCCTATGGGGACCAATGTGAAAACTGTGGCTCTTCCCTGAATGCCACCGACCTCATCAACCCAAAATCGACCCTTTCCGGTGCAATCCCAACCCTGAAGGAAACAAAACACTGGTTTCTGCCTTTGGAACGATACGAAGATTTCCTGAAACAATGGATTCTGGCAGAACATAAAAATGACTGGAAGCCCAATGTTTATGGACAGTGTAAGTCATGGATTGACGACGGACTTAAACCCAGGGCGGTGACGAGGGACCTCGACTGGGGAATTCCCGTTCCGGTAGAAGGGGGTAAAGGGAAGGTGTTGTATGTATGGTTTGATGCTCCGATTGGATATATTTCTTCTACCAAAGAATGGGCCGAACGTGAAGGAAAAGACTGGAGACCCTATTGGCAGGGGGAAGACACCAAATTGGTCCACTTTATAGGGAAAGATAATATTGTGTTCCATTGTATCATTTTCCCCAGTATGCTCAAGGCGCATGGCGACTTTATCCTGCCCGAAAATGTGCCTGCCAACGAATTTCTAAACCTCGAAGGACAGAAATTATCAACCTCCAAAAACTGGGCAGTATGGCTGCATGAATATCTGCTCGACTTCCCCAATGCACAGGATGTACTTCGGTATACCCTGACGGCAAACGCACCTGAGACCAAGGATAATGATTTTACCTGGGCCGATTTCCAGGCACGCAACAACAATGAACTTGTGGCCATTTTTGGGAATTTTGTAAACAGGGTGGTTGTCCTTACCCAAAAATATTACCAGGGAGTTGTTCCGGAAGCGGGAGTATTGACTTCAGATGACAAGGAAGCCTTGAGAGCCCTTCGGCAGTTTCCGGAAGACATCGCTGATTCCATCGAGCGATATCGCTTCAGAGAAGCCGGTCAGGAATTGATGAACCTCGCCCGCCTTGGGAATAAATACCTGGCAGATCAGGAACCCTGGAAGGTGATTAAGGAAGATGAAAGCAGGGTAGCAACCATTATGCATACCGCTTTACAGATTGCAGCCGGCCTGGCAGTACTGAGTGAACCCTTTTTACCCTTTACTTCAGAAAAACTAAAAGTGATGCTGGGCTTTGGGGAAATGACTGCAGAATTGGGATGGGATAGTATTTCATCAGAAAAAACCCTGATTCCACAAGCACATGTTTTAGGAAAACCCGAGTTGTTGTTTCGGAAAATTGAGGACAGCGAGATTACAGCACAACTCGATAAATTACAGGCTACAAGAAAAGCTAACACCTCACAAAATAAAGATGTAATGCCACAAAAAGAAACCATCACCTACGATGACTTTACCAAAATGGATATGAGAGTAGGGACCATACTCGAAGCAGAAAAAATACCAAAAACCAAAAAACTCATGGTGCTTAAAGTGGATACGGGGATTGACATAAGAACCATTGTCTCGGGAATTGCAGAGCATTATTCTGCCGATGAAATTATTGGAAAAAAAGTTACTGTTTTGGTAAACCTGGCTCCCAGACCTTTACGAGGCGTTGAAAGTGAAGGGATGATATTAATGACAGAAAACGAAGAAGGTAGTTTGATTTTTTTAAGTCCGGATGCCTCTGGCGTCAATAATGGAGCGACTATCTCCTAGTCTCTATTCAGGGATATTCGCAAATAAAAAGTAATTCCAAATGCTTTTATTTTTTGTAGGATTCCCCTTTCTTTGAATCTTCGTAAACACTAGTATCCTGCTATGAAATATCTGCTTCTCTCATTTTTCTTACTTACTTTTTATCATACAAAAGCCCAGCCGCCATCTGCGGTTGATGATTTAGTTCCTGCTTTTGAAGCTTATTCAGAACTCCCGAGGGAAGTGATTTTTGTACATCTCAATAAATCTGTATTTATAAAAGGAGAAGGAGTTGGGTACAAGGCCTATGTACTCGACAAGGATACAAAGAAACGTTCGCTGGAAACGAAAAATCTCTACTGTATCATACAGGACAGTCTCGATCGGGATGTAAAAAAACAACTCATCAGAATAGAAAATGGCGTGGGAAGCGGATTGATCAGGCTCGACAGTACCTTTACAACGGGCAGCTATCGCTTTAAAGCGTATACCAACTGGATGCGTAATTTTTCCGAAGCCAATTATTATGAACAGGAGCTGACCGTTATAGATCCGGAGAAAACTGAGGAGATCGCAACAGAGGAAATTGAATTGCAGGTCGACGCACAATTCCTCCCGGAAAGCGGGCATGCTCTGGTTGGGGTCAATTCCATTTACGGGGTCGTCATTAAAGATGAAAAAGGTTTTGGTTTCCCATTTGTGGAAGGGACAGTAGAAGACGAAACAGGGAAAGCAGTGGCGAGCTTTAAACTAAATTCCTTCGGGATAGGAAGGTTTGCCCTTATCCCAAAACAGGGAATTAGATACTTTGCCACCTTCAATATAAATAACAAAGATTTTAAAATCCCTGTAGGGTATATAGAAAAACAAGGGATAAGTTGTACCATTCAGGACCTCAGGGATAAACTCGGACTCATCTTAAATGCCAGATTGGATCAGGCAAATCAGAAGGATCAGAATTTTCTACTCAGCATACACAACGGAGACAGCATAAAAGCTGTTGACATTTCCTTTGCAAATCAGGACCAGGTAATCAAAGTATTTCCGAAACAGGACCTCTATCCCGGAATCAATGTATTTACCCTCTTTGATCAGACCGGAACACCTGTATTTGAGCGACTATATTTTAACCATAAGGGTGTTGTAACCCATAAAATCGAAGCGGCTAAACACTCCTATAATAATGATTCCATTAAAGTTTCGTTTTCTGTAAAGGGAATCGATCCAAAATACTGGAATTCCCTAAGTGTTTCGGTCCTTCCGGAAAATACCGGGGCTTATAAAGGACACCATAACCTGCCATCCTATACCCTCCTTACCCCCTATCTTAAAGGCCCGGTTGAAAACGCCTCTTACTACTTTATCAACCCGACACCGAGAAAAGCCTATGAATTAGACAATCTTCTCCTTACCCAGGGGTGGAGCAGTTACCAATGGAATACGATTATAAACAAGCCCCCTAAATATCTCTTCGATTTTGAAAAAGGGATTACCTATAAAGTGACCTTTAATGAGAAGAGGACAAACGACTATTTTATATCGCCAACAAAATTCAATGACTCTGAGTTCATCACTGTAGCCGAGGAGCAGGAATTTTTTTCGAAGGATAACTTCTTTCCCATCGATGGCGAAAAATTAGAGATAGCGGCGATTGACAAAAATGGCAAGTGGTATCAACCTAAGATTTTTGTGCAGTTTAAACCCTCTTACACGCCTCCACTAGGGTTAAATCAGGTGTCAATACTTGGAAATAAGGAAGGCAGAATTTTAAAAGAAGTTCAGGAAGCTACAGCATTCGAGGGCTTCTACAAGGTACAGATGCTCGATGAAGTACTGTTGCTTGAAGAAAGTAAGGCACAAAGGATTGAGAAAATTAGAAACAATAGTGTGGGCAGAGTTGATTTCTTTGAGGATGATGACTGGCGACGTAATATGATGTTAAGTACCTATCTTAGTTCAAGGGGGTATGCCATAGATGAAAGCTCCGGGGTGTTCACCATCAGGGCAAGAAATCCGAATTCTCTCAACAACGCAACCCCTTTGATTATTCTCGACGGGGTACAGCTCACTAATTTTACACTCCTATATCGATTCGCTATGGATCAGGTCGATTATATCGAAATAAATCCTTCAGGTGTGGGCGCGGGTATCCGAGGTGGGGGCGGTGTGATACGAATCGTTACGGATCCGTCAAGAGCTCGGAGGGCGCAATTCGGAAACAGTCTGTTCGACTATGACATCCCAATAACATTTACTTCAGACAAGCGATTTTACAATCCCATGTACAATAGTTATTCGGGTACTTTTTTTAATAGTTTCGGAGCTATCGATTGGCATCCTATGGTGGTAGTTGATACCCAGGGAATTGGGCAATTCAGCTTTTTGAATTACGGCCTGCCCGCTGTTAAGCTGTATATTGAGGGAATCGTAAATGATAACGAATTTGTATCTGATGTTGTTGAACTGAAGATTCAATAGTCTGTGCTGAAAATCGCATTTCATCCTATTTACAGACATCCTCTTCCCGAAGGTCACCGGTTTCCCATGATCAAATACGATCTCCTCCCTCAGCAATTGATGTATGAAGGGACCTGTTCTGCCGGGAATTTCTTTGAACCTGAAATTCCCAATGACAAGTATATTCTTGCTGTACATGAGGCCGATTACTTTTACGATCTTCTCAATATGAAAATTTCTCCCAGGGAGGCAAGGAAAATTGGATTCCCTTTGAGTGAAGTGCTGGTTGAGAGGGAAAGGATCATTGCTGACGGGACGATAAAAGGCTGTGAATACGCCCTGGAATACGGAATTGCCATGAACATTGCCGGGGGTACTCATCATGCCTATACTGACAGAGGGGAAGCATTTTGCCTGCTAAATGATCAGGCCATCGGGGCACGATACCTGCAGAAGGAATTGAAAATCGGAAAAATTTTGATTGTAGATCTCGATGTGCATCAGGGCAATGGGACAGCTCAGATTTTTCAACAAGACCCAGGCGTTTTTACCTTTTCCATGCACGGCAGTTCAAACTACCCCTTTAAGAAAGAAACCTCTGACCTTGATATTGCCCTGAAAAAGGGAACCTCAGATGAGGAATATCTCAAAGTCCTCAAAGATGTATTTCCAGAATTACTCAAAGAAGTAAAGCCTGAATTTATTTTTTACCTCTGTGGAGTAGATGTCCTGGCTACGGATAAACTGGGAACACTGGGTCTCAGTCCCACGGGTTGTAAGGAACGGGATGAGTATGTACTGAAAAAATGCAGGGACCTTGGAATTCCTGTGCAATGCAGCATGGGAGGGGGTTATTCTAAAGAAATCAAAGTCATTGTAGAAGCCCATGCTAATACTTTTCGGCTTGCTCAGGAACTTTACTTTTGAGGTATCCTAATTAGAAGATATGGTATTTCGCTAGCACTAATCTGATCAAAGTCATGTTTGGAATTCCGGGGAATGCTTATTTTTATGAAAAATGTAATCTATGTTGACCGACAAAATGGAAAAAGCCCTGAACGGACAGATCCGGGTAGAGGCTGAATCATCACAAGTATACCTTGCAATGGCCTCCTGGGCTGAAGTAAAAGGACTGGAAGGAATATCCTTATTCATGTACCGACATTCCGATGAAGAAAGAATGCATATGCTCAAACTGATCAAATACGTAAATGAACGGGGAGGACATGCGCATATTACCGACTTAAAAGCGCCTAAGAAAAATTTTGGCAGCTTTCAGAAAATGTTTCAGGAGCTCTATGAGCACGAAATTTTTGTTTCTCAGAGTATAAACGAACTGGTTCATGTGGCACTTGAGGAAAAAGATTATGCCACCCATAATTTTCTTCAATGGTATGTAGCTGAACAGATCGAGGAAGAAGCCCTTGCCAGGAATATCTTAGACAAGATTAATTTGATTGGCAATGACAAAGGTGGCCTGTATCTATTTGACAGGGATGTTCAGCAGATCACAGCTGATAGCGCTGCCGGTGACCCCGCCCAGTAATTTTTTTATTTATTTTTATTAATTCTAAATAAAAATAATTATTTTTGAGTTCTACATCTTATCCGTATGGGGAAAAAGAAAAAAGAAGCCAAAAAGAAGAAAAAGCAAATAAAAAAGTCGCGGGAGGCGGTAGTACATGCTTTATCTTGTGGAAATTGCAAATCGAAGTGCTGTAAGAAATACAAGAAGTGTGAATCGAAGCGTTGTAAGCGCTGTCCCTGTTTTGATCTACTTAAAAAAGTTGCTTAGTTCAGCACAAACCTACTTATTCTTTGAGGCAAGCGTAGGCACTAATTTGCTATGTTTAACAACATCTCCACGCTCCAGGGAAGAACTCAATCCATGGATGTTATAAAATAAGGCTTTTTTGACATATCCCTTCCCGTGGTATTGTGCAATATCACATTCCTTCTGGTGTTCCTGATACGACTTTTTCTTAAAATATATATAGGTCCTATAAGCGCGATAGGAGTCTTTCTTTAAACGCATCTCAAAATTTAACTGATCCCTCCAATAGTCGGCCTCATCTTCTTCCGTGCTGAAATCAAGTGTTGCCTCGAGCCGGGCATCCCTGTTTGCCATTTGCTCATAAAAATCCGAAAAGGCAAGATCCGTTTCGACCCCCTGAGAATATCCCAAACAGGATATCAGGACGAGTACGGCAGTCAGAGCTTTGCGGATGGGTATCATCATTCTGCTTTTTACCTTATTTGATAAAGGTTCGTTTTTGTGTCTATAAAAGTTAACCAGAAACTTCAAGCTGAAAAAGAAAAAGGGGCAAAATGCCCCCTTTATCGACTATGTGCAAATTACTGTCTTCCCAGCATCAGCAGCTCGTTACATTTGACCTCAGAGACATATCGCTTCTCCCCTTCTTTGGTTTCATAGGTCCTGTGAATCAGCTTTCCTTCTACGGCTACTTCACTGCCCTTAGACAGGAATTTCTCCACTACATCAGCTAATTTACCCCAGACAACAATGTTGTGCCATTGGGTTTCCGTGATCTTTTCGCCTTTTGAATTTTTGTAGGATTCATTGGTGGCGATAGAAAATTTCGCCACCTTGCTCCCACTGTCAAGATTTACAACTTCCGGGTCTTGTCCCAGATTCCCAATCAACTGTACTTTGTTTTTAAGTGCATTCATGATTACTAATTTTAAGGTTAAACAGTTAATACTATCGGTTCTCATTCCGACACTGCAAACCTAGGACCCTCAAAACCCTGGAGTTGGTTGTTACTTATTTATTTTCGTTTGTAATCGTTTGTTGTCGTTTGCAATCTTCTAATACCCCTCCTCTTCTTTGTCATTCTAATTGAGTTAAAACAGGACAGAGCACAATAATTCTTTTTATATTGGAGATTCAAATTAATCTTCAAATGAAAATGAAAAAATATTTCCTTCTTTTACTTGTATCCGTATTTGCATCTTCCTTACTTGCTCAAACCCCTAAAGAAATGGCGGCTGCCATTGAAAAGGAAGCCAATGAAAATTCACAACTCCCTCAACTGGCACATGAACTCATGGATGTGATAGGTCCTCGCCTGGTAGGTACACCTCAGATGAAAAATGCTCATGACTGGGCCGTGAATACGTTTTCAAAATGGGGAATTTCCGCAGAGAATGAATCCTGGGGTACATGGCGAGGATGGGAACGTGGAATTACCCATATCGACATGCTGTCACCAAGAGTTGTTTCCCTCAGTGGAAGACAACTAGCCTGGAGCCCGGGTACTTCTGCCAAAGGAATTGAAGCTAACCTTATTACAATACCCACCCTGGCTGATTCCCTGGCCTTTAACAATTGGGTTTCTGCTGTTAAAGGTAAGTTTGTTCTGGTATCCATGCCTCAACCTACCGGCAGGCCTGATTACAACTGGGAGGAATTCGCAACCCCCGAATCCTTCGAAAAGATGAAGTCGGATCGCAATGCACAACAGCAGGCCTGGCGTCAGAAAATCCGCAATACAGGATACACCAGCCGTACAATCAACCGAGCCCTGGAAGAGGCCGGAGCAGCAGGTATAATTCAATCGCGCTGGTCTTCCGGTTTTGGGGCGAATAAAATATTTAGTGCAAATACCAAAAAAATACCCGTTGTGGATCTTTCTCTGGAAGATTACGGTATGCTCTACCGCATGGTTGAAAACGGAAGTAATCCCCTGATCAAAGTTGTGGCCCAATCAAAAGAACTGGGCAGAGTGCCTACTTTTAATACCATCGCAACCATACCGGGCACAGAGTTTCCCGATGAATACATCGTACTTTCTGCTCACTTTGATTCCTGGGACGGAGGTACAGGTGCCACAGACAACGGAACAGGTACCATTACGATGATGGAAACGGCCAGAATCCTCAAAAAATTATATCCCAATCCTAAACGCACCATCATTGTGGGTTTATGGGGGAGTGAAGAACAAGGCCTGAACGGATCAAGAGCCTTTGTGGAAGACCGTCCTGAGGTAGTAGAAGGGCTACAGGCCCTTTTTAATCAGGACAATGGAACCGGAAGGGTAGTTAATCTTTCAGGGCAGGGATTCCTGCATTCCTACGCCTACCTGGGCAAATGGATGGAGGCAGTGCCTGAAAGTATCACCAAACATATTGAAACGAATTTCCCCGGTAATCCCGGAAGAGGAGGATCAGATTACGCCTCCTTCGTGGCCAAAGGTGCACCGGCTTTCTCTTTGAGTTCACTAAGCTGGAGCTACTGGAATTATACCTGGCACACTAACCTCGATACCTATGACAAGATTGTCTTTGACGACGTTCGTAACAATGTGATCCTGACCGCCATCCTGACCTATATGGCCAGCGAAGACCCTGAAAAAACCTCAAGGGAGAAAGCAGTGCTTTCAATCAATCCAAGAACTGGGGAGAAAAGAGAATGGCCCTCCCCAAGATCTCCTAACAGAGAAGGTGGCATTGATTGATTATATATGACAATGACTACATAACCCTGATCATTCAAAAATCTCTTGCCAAATTTTAATCTGGTTCTATAAAAGATCTTGATACGGTCTAACAATAAATAAAACGCTAACCTAAGAATATGAAACTCACGAATATCTTACTCCTTGCTTTGCTGATCCTTCCCTTCTCCCTCGAGGCACAAAGAAGAAAATCGCGCAAATCACCCCCACCAACCATTGTTCAAGATTCACTTTATCACGGACTTAAATGGCGAAACATAGGTCCTTTCAGGGGAGGTAGAAGTGTCGCGTCTTCCGGAGTTGTAGGTCAGCCCATGACCTATTATATGGGAAGTACCGGTGGAGGGGTATGGAAAACAACCGATGACGGGATTAGCTGGACAAATATCTCAGATGGCTTCTTTAAAACGGGTACCGTTGGCGCCATCGCCGTATCAGAAAGCAACCCGAATCTCGTAATCGCGGGGATGGGAGAACATGCGGCCAGAGGGGTGATGACTTCGATGGGCGACGGCATATATCTCTCAACTGACGCCGGGAAGACCTGGAAACATAAAGGGCTCGACTTTACCCGTCATATCTCGGATGTGATCATACACCCGACCAATCCTGACATTATATTTGTAGCTGCCCAGGGAGCACAATACGGCCCCTCTGAAGATAGAGGGATATATCGCTCTACAGACGGAGGAAATAGCTGGGAGAAAGTACTGTATCTCGATGAAACCACTGGGGCATCTTCACTTTCTATGGATATGACAAATCCTCTTATTCTCTATGCCGCCATGTGGCAACATCGTCGATATCCCTGGACCATGGAATCAGGGGGTGCCATGTCCGGACTATTTAAATCCACCGATGGAGGTCTGAATTGGGAAAAGATGAAAACCGGCCTGCCAAAAGAATTCGGGAAAGCAGGTATCTCGGTCTCCAGAGCAAATCCCGACAGGGTCTTCGCGGTTATTGAAGCAGAAGATGAGAAAGGCGGGGTCTATCGTTCTGATGATGCCGGGAAAAAGTGGGTGCAGATCAATAAAGACAGAGTCAATATTGCAAGGTCCTGGTATTATATGGAAATCCTGGCTGACCCCCAGAATGAAAATATCGTTTATGTATTGAATGCTCCCGTAATGAAATCGATAGACGGAGGTAAGACCTTTTCCAATCTATCAACCCCTCATGGGGATAATCACCATTTGTGGATCCATCCCTATGACAATCAGAAAATGATCAATTCAAATGATGGAGGTGCTAATATCTCCAACAATGGTGGGTTGAGCTGGAGCTCTCAGGCCATACAGCCCACAGCACAGTTCTACAGGGTGATTACAGACAATCAGGTCCCTTATCGCGTATATGGCGGACAACAAGACAATTCAGCCATTTCCATCGCCAGCAGGTCCAATGACAGGGGAATCGACTGGAAAGACTGGTATTCCGTGGCAGGGTGCGAAAGTGCATTCCTGGCCTTTGATCCCGATAATCCCGAGGTGATCTACGGTGGATGCTATCAGGGTATTATTGAAAAATGGGTGAAAGCTTCACGCGAAGGGAAGGCGATCAAAGAATATCCGGAACTGGCCCTGGGCAATGTGCCGGCCGATTTCAAGTACCGATATAACTGGAATGCCCCTATCATCAGCTCGCCCCATAACAGAAAAACTATCTACCACGCCGGCAATGTCGTATTCAGATCAACCGACGAAGGACAAAGTTGGACGGTGGTAAGTCCGGACCTGACTAAAAACGAGAAGAACAAACAAGGGCCGGGTGGCGGACCTTATACCAATGAAGCAGCCGGGGGGGAAAATTACAACACCCTGATGGCACTTATAGAATCTCCCCATGAAGAAGGAGTACTCTGGGCAGGTTCAGACGATGGGCTTATTCACCTTACTCGTGATGGCGGACTAACCTGGCGCAATGCAACCCCCAGGGAAATAGGCGATGGTATTATAAACAGTATTGAAGTTTCTCCTCATGATCCGGCTACAGCTTATGCAGTAGTTATGCGATACAAAACCATGGACCTGAAACCCTATATATTTAAAACGACAGACTATGGAGAAACATGGACCAAGATTGTTGAAGGCATTTCTGACCCTCATACTTTTGTTCGTGTGGTTCGTGAAGATCCTGTAAGACCCGGCTTGCTCTATGCCGGAACCGAAACCGGATTGTATGTGTCATTTAATGGTGGCCAGAACTGGCAACCCTTTCAGCTCAACCTCCCAGTAGTTCCCATCAATGATATGATCTTCCAGGACAACGACCTGGTCGTAGCCACAGCTGGCCGTTCCTTCTGGATTCTCGATGACCTGGGTGGCATTCAGGCAGGACCCGTACATCCATCGAGCTTAACCATAGTCAAACCAAAGGATACTTATCTGTTTTTTGGAGGAAGTACAGACCGGCCTGTGCCGGGACTCGGACAGAATCCTAAGCAAGGAGTAACTTTTGACTACTTTCTCGCCGATAAACCAGACAGTCTCCACCTGAAGCTGGAGGTAGTCAGAAATGGAAATACGATTCGTACCTATAGCAGTGAGAAAATTGAGGGCTTTAAAAGTTGGCCCGGTGGCCCTTCCAAGCCAGAGGTACTTCCCTCTAAAAAAGGCTATAACCGCTTTACCTGGGATTTCAGGAAGGATCCACTTCCGGCAGTGGATAAAGTATTTGTCTATGGAAATTATGCCGGTTCCAGAGTTGGTCCGGGAAATTATCAGCTCAGATTGTCCCATGGTGATGTCACTACAGAAACCACAGTAACGGTTCTTCCCCATCCGCATGTAAAAGCTACTATGGCAGATTACAGGGAACAGCAGCAAATACTTTCAACCATTGAATCTATGATCACAGATATTCACGATGCAGTAAATGAAATGCGATCTGTACGGAAACAGGTTAAAGCCTACAAGGAAACACTTAAGGGAAATGAAATTGCTGAAGAATTGCTTACCCAGGGAGATAGCCTCATAAACAGGATAGACCAATGGGAAAAGAACCTTATTCAACCCAGACAGAAAACCTTCCAGGATGTAATTAATTACAACAACCAACTAAATGCCGAGCTAATGAATCTCAAAGATTATGTAGATGCTGCAGAACCAAAAGTGACCGAAGGGGCTAAAGAACGGCTTAGGGACCTGCAAAAACAATGGGCAGGATTTGAAGTGGAATGGGAGACTATTGTTCAGAAGGAAATGGAGTCCTTTAATCGTACTTACAAAGAATTGGATTTACCTGCACTGATCATGGAACGGGAATAATCGGTTTTGATTTACCTGCTTGTCAACTTCTGTAAAATAAGCGATCTTTAAAGGAAACAAGTTAAGCTTTTGATCCTATGGAAAGGCAGTGTTTGGAATGTGGAGAGCCCATCAGAGGAAGGGTGGATAAGAAGTTTTGTTCGGATTATTGCAGGAATGCTTACAACAATAAACTCAACAAAGACAGTAAGAATCTCGTTCGAAATATTAACAACAGGCTGCGAAAAAATTATCGAATCCTAGATGGCTTTCCCCTGAAGGACGGCAAGACCAGAACGACAAAGACACGTTTGTTAGACAAGGGGTTCGACTTTGAGTATATCACCAACCTGTACACCACAAAAAAGGGCACTACTTATTATTTTGTGTATGACTTGGGGTATTTGCCTTTGGATAACGATTACTATATGATCGTAAAACGAGAATAGCCCGTGACCATGGCCACAGGCTATTCTTGTAATTGTACCTTTTTTTACTTGTAGTTGTGACTGGTGAGTTTTAAGGCTGCTATCACAATGTCCTTTCGGCTGATCTGACCCACCAGGAGTCCGTCTTTCATTACAGGTAACCTTCGCCTGTTATTTTTGTGAAATTCCCCGGCCGCATCGAAAATACTCATGTCGTGCGGGATGGTCTGAACCTCCTTTGTCATAAAACGCTCGAGGTTCTTATCTAGAATAGGCTGGTTAAAATACCTGCTTTCTGATATTTCCTTCATACAATCTGCCTCCGAAATTATACCTACCAGAAATCCGTTATCGTCCAGAACCGGACCACCGGAAATGCGGTTTTTGGCAAAGGATTCCATGACTTCAAGAATGGACTGATCCGGACTGAAGGTTATCAGCTTCTTAGTCATGTAGTCTTCAACCAAAATAGGGGCATCATATTCTTTTTTGGACACTTCTTTGGCTCTGCGGCCCATAAAACTTTTAATACCCATACCTGTTTCGTTTTAATTTGGTTAGCCTTAAATATAAGAAATTTGGGTATATCTTTTAAAATTAGTCGACAAACAACAGAGACAGGTGATTATTTTTTACTTTTAAAGGAGAATAGTACCCGATGAAAAAAACCAGGCTCTGGATTACCTTACCCCTGCTCATTCTTGCCGTGATTTGGAGTTTTAAAGCTCTGATGCCCTCTGATTCTAATACCAGTATAAATGAATTATACGGTTTTTCTACAGACAGGGCCCTGAAACACGTTAAGGAAATATCCAGAAAGCCACATGCCGTTGGATTTCCGGCCCATAAGGAGGTTAGAGAGTATATTGTCAGCGAATTGGAAGCGATGGGCCTTGAAGTTAGCTTGCAACAGGGATATACTGCCGGAGATTGGGCCAATTATAGCAAAGCGATCAATATTGTAAGCAGAATTAAAGGTAGCGGAGACGGGAAAGCACTTCTGCTTCTTTCTCATTATGACAGTAACCCCCACTCCTCTCTTGGAGCCAGCGATGCCGGAAGCGGAGTTGCAACGATTTTAGAAGGAATTCGTGCCTTCCTTGAGAAGCAAATAACGCCAAAGAACGATATCATCATCCTGATTACCGATGCTGAAGAGCTGGGACTCAATGGGGCCGACTTGTTTGCGAACAGGCATCCCTGGACCTCAGATGTTGGGCTCATCCTCAATTTTGAAGCGAGGGGAAGTGGAGGCCCCAGCTATATGTTTATGGAGACCAACAGGGGCAATGAAAAGCTGTTAAAAGAGTTTGTGCGGGCAAAACCGACTTTTCCCGTGACAAATTCGCTGGCCTACAGTATTTATAAACTACTTCCCAACGATACTGACCTTACTGTTTTCCGCGAAGACCAGGATATTGAAGGTTTTAATTTTGCTTTTATCGATGACCATTACGATTATCACTCGGTGCGTGATTCTTATGAACGGCTCGACCGTAATTCTCTAACCCACCAGGGTAGTTACCTGATGCCCCTGCTTCTTCATTTCAGTGAAACTGATCTGGGGCAACTGAAAAGCCTGAATGATGAGGTATATTTTAATATTCCTGTTTTTGAATTGGTTAATTATCCTTTCGACTGGATTTGGCCCATGTGGTTTCTGGCTGTGGGGATCTTCCTGGTCCTGTTATTTTTAGGTCTTAAGAATAAAACGCTTAGCGCAAAGGGGATTTTAAAGGGTTTTATCCCTGTTCTGGCTTCACTTCTGATCAATGGATCCATAGGATATTATATCTGGGGCCTGCTTACGGCTGTATATCCCGAATACAAAGACATCTTGCACGGGTTTCCCTATAACGGTCACACTTATATCCTCGCATTTGTATTTCTCTCTCTTGCCGTCTGTTTCTGGATGTATCGCCTGGTGAAATCGATTGCACTAGCTGATCTGTTAATAGCTCCCGCACTTATCTGGCTGGTAATTTGCTGGGCTGTAGCACAATACCTTCCCGGGGCAAGCTTTTTTGTTATCCCTCTGTACGCCCTACTGGCATCCCTGTTAGTAATGCTCTACCAGAAAGAACCCGATCCCTTGCTGATGTGGTTTCTGGCCCTCCCTGCAGTCTTTATTTACGCACCCTTTATTGCAATGTTCCCTGTAGCTCTAGGCCTGAAAATGATGGTTACAGCCACCGCATTTACGACGCTTGGATTTTGGCTATTAGCCCCCTTAACTGCCCGTTATACCGGCAAGAAAATATTGGGAACACTCAGTTTCCTGGGTTGTCTTGCTGCCCTGATTATTGCCCATTTCCAATCGGATTTTAGCCCTGAAAAAGCAAAACCCACCAGTCTGGTCTATATTCTTGATACAGACGAAAAAGAAGCCAGGTGGGCCACCTATGAACACGAGCTTTCTAATTGGACCTCAACTACGCTGGGAAAAGAGAAGGTTAGGCCAGATCAAATGAATAATATACTGTATAGCAAATATGGCTCTAGAATAACCTATTCCTCAAAAGCCCCCCTCAAGTCAATTCCAGGACCGGTAGTTACCATTGAAAACGATACCACTTTTGATCAGAAGCGCATTCTTGAAATAGGCATTTTTCCTCAGCGGACGGTAAACAGGCTTGATGTGTACACAGATAAAACACCGGTAAGCGAAGCCAGTGTGAATGGGATCGAACTCTCTGAGTACTATTTAAAACAACGGGGCACACGCTTATTTACACATTATATCAGCGATAATGATTCTACCATGCTAAAGTTGAGTATCCCTGCGGGTGCTGAATTAAAACTGACCTTATACGAAGCTTCGAATGATCTTTTAGAGCATCCACTTATGGAAATCCCTCCCAGGCCAGAAGACAATATCCCAATGCCTTTTGTTTTGAATGATGCGATAATTACAAAAAAAACAATCCGTCATTGAAACCTAAAATTGGCATACTGGGATGTGGCTGGCTAGGTTTTGCCCTGGCCAAAAAAATGATAGCACTTAAGTATTACGTTGCAGGAACTACAACAACGAAAGCGAACCTCGAGATTTTAAAGCAGGAAGGGATAAACCCGTTCTACGTTGAATTGTTCAAAGATGGAGTCAGGGGGCATCTTATCGACTTCCTGAAAGAAGTGGATGTACTGGTAATAAACATCCCTCCAAAAAGAGAGGGAGATTCCACCGACTACCTTGCTAAAATTGAACAGTTATACGAGGCGTGCAGGATTATGCATATTGAGAAGATCATTTTTGTGAGTAGTACTTCGGTTTACGGGAAAGTGCAGGGAGAAGTTACAGAAAAGACCAAACCTGCACCTGTTACGGCATCTGCCAAAGCCGTACTCAAGGCCGAAAACCTTTTTGTAAAGGATTCTTCCATGGATTCTACTATAGTAAGATTTGGAGGACTAATCGGGAGAGACCGGCATCCGGTTACCTATTTATCAGGGCAGCAAAACCTCACGAACGGAGATGATTACATCAACCTGATCCACCTGGATGATTGTCTCGATATCTTAACCGGCATAATTTCCGAATCTTGGTGGAACACTCTTATCAATGGTGTTTATCCCTTACATCCTACTAAAAGAGAATATTACAGTGAGCAAGCCCGTAAACGTGGCCTTCCTGAACCTACTTATAAAAAGGGATATGCCGGAAAATCTGGGAAGCTAGTAAGAGCCAGAACCCTTGAATCTCTGGGATTTGAATTTAAAAAACCAATAGATACCTCAGGCGAATAAATTCATCTGTTCCTTAAATTACATTCAGCCATTTTCCTAAAGGTATCATTTCCAGTCATTTCATAGGGGAAGCCAAAAATTAATATTAATTTTGCCGCACTAAAATGTGAAGAAAATGAGAATACGTATAGTTATCCTTTTATTGATCTCAGCCTCCTATTCTTTTGGACAGAGTTCAACCGACCTGAAATCGCACTACGAAGCCTTTTACACCCAGATGAAAAAACAGGGGGATGTCAATGGCGTGATTAATGCTTTAACGCATCTCAATGTAATATCTCCCTCTAAAGAACGAAGAGATACCCTGGGCTATGTTTACGCAAACAACAATCAGCATATACAGGCCCTCAATACTATTGGTATAGAAAAAAACGAAGCTGATTCTGATCTGGCTGTTCAGGTAAAAGCCATCAGCCTTAAAGCGATCAATCAGCCTAAAAGGGCATTAGAACAATTTGAAATACTGAATAAAAGATCACCAAATGCCTACCTCGCATATGAAATCGCTGATTTAAAAATCCAGACCGGTGACAATGATGGCGCAATGGCGAATATTGAATATGCTCTGGCTAATGTGCAGGAGGAAATGACGTATGCTTTCTACGAAAGACAGCAGCCCTATGAAGTTTCCCTGAAAGCTGCTTTATTGCATCTTAAGGGGCTGGTGCAGTACAATACGGATCACGCTAATATTGAAGCTGCAATTTCAACGATAGACGAAGCACTTGCTCTTGAACCTAATTTCAATCTCGCCAGCCTGAGTAAACAAGCGCTGGAATCGAGAAAAGGCAAGCCGGAGGAAGAAAAAAACTAAAAAAAAGGAGGCCTCAGGCCTCCTTTTTTATTTATGTCAACAATTTTTATTCTCCCTGATCCATCTCATCCAGTAAAGCTTTGAAACTCAGAGCTACACCATTGGTCCATCCAAATCCATCCTGGGTTTCGTATTCTCCTCCTCCAGATGGCAGGCTGATGTCCTCCACATTGTATTTTTCCATCATCTTACCGGTATCTTCGTAAACACGCTCATTTAATGCCAGCCAACGTTTTATGATGGTCTTTGCTTCGTCAATATATCCATAGTTAAGTAGTCCTTCAACAGCGATATATTGCAAAGGAGCCCATCCGTTAGGTGCATCCCATTGCTGCCCTGAATTTTCCAAAGTGGTCACGAGTCCACCGTCCTTCAGGAAATCCGACATAAGTTTATCTCTAACTCCTCTGGCCTGTTCAGCTGTTGCCAGTTCAAAAAACAAGGGGAAAGCACCAGCCAGAGTTGCCGTCCTGCCAAAGTCTTTCTGAGAAAAATTATAATCATAAAAATAACTCTCTTCCTCATTCCAGAACAATTCCTGTATAGCAGCTTTCCGCTCATTGGCCTTTGACAGAAACAAAGCCTCGTTCTCGCCGTCATCATCCAGGGCATATCCTTTGGCAATACTTATCTCCATAAAATACAACAGACAATTGAGATCTACGGCCAGGAGGTCGGCCGTTTTTGTTGTACCGAATTCTCCCTCTTTCGTATACCATCTGCTGCTGAAGTCCCAGCCTGAAGCAGCTCCGGATCTTAGTTGTGTATAGAGTTTTTCCTTCTCCGATTTGGAAGGAAGATCGCTTGCCAGGTGTGAGTCTTCCTTGTAGGCCTCCGGTCTCGGTGTGGTCCCACTGTCCCAATACCTGTTCAGGAACTCTCCTTCTTCTAACTGGACAACATATTTTTTGGCGCTAAAAGGATTCTTGATTTCGTACATCCCTGCCATCCAGAAATTGTATTCTTTTAAAATAACCGGATAATAGTCGGGAAACAAACCTTTGGTATTGCGTGTGACGGCATCAACCATAAGGGCATAAAACGGAGGTTGGGAGCGTGTCAGGTAATAATTTCGTGTGCCGTTGGGGATAAATCCCAGGGAATCGATCAGAAAACTAAAATTATCCACCATACTTTTCGCAAGTGCCTCCTGATCGTCTACCATGAGTCCTTCAATGGTAAAGTAACTGTCCCAGTAATAAATTTCCCTGAAACGGCCTCCGGGTACAACGTATTTGTAGGGTAGCGCAATCCTGGAAGAAAATTCCATCGGTGTATCGGGACCCCTGGTTAGTTTCCCCCACATACTGCTGATGTGCTCATACATGTTCTTGGTTGTGTCGGTCACGATATTCTGACCGGAAACGAAAGGATCACTAAAATGGGCATCTACAAAAGCCTTCAGATCAAAATCAGGTTTCTCTTTTTCCTCATTATACAACAGAATCAATTCTTCGTGAGAACGATCTGGCACCATGTCTACAAAGGTTTTTGAATCTTTATAAATGGCCGCAAGCTGCACATCCCTGAATAGTTCCGTTTGGTAAAAATCAGTCCCTGTAATCGTTTTAGGCTGTTCTCTGCATCCTGCGAGCAGGAGAAAAGAAATAAGTATCAAAGTGATATAACGATTCATGATTTTCAGGATTTAAATTTTATTATTTAGGTCGAGACGATTTTCGTCCTTCCATTTCATTGTTTCAAAAGGCTGCTGCTGAAGATACTGTCTTTTTCCTTTTTCAGTTCTATGACAGGCTGGATCTCATCGTTAGGGATGGTCAGGGAAAGGACATAATGGGCTATTTTCCACTCTCCATTTTCCTTTTTTAATACTCCCGAACCCCTGCAAAGCTGCATCCAGGTATTGAGTAATTCGTCAAACCAGGCCAGGCTGCCACTAGGGTCTATATATAAATTTCGGTCAATTGAAGTGAAATTCCAGGCCTTACCCTGTTCAAAATAAGGCTTGGAAAAGGCCATAAACTCGGGTTTATTCCAAACCTCGGCTGCATCAGTCCCAATAAATACAGCATCCTTTGTCATCAAATCGAAATAGGCATTAAAATCGGCCTCTGCGGCTGCCTTATGCCAGTTATCCAGAGTAGTGTTGATCAGTTCGGTATCCGAAGTCTGAGCCTGTAAATGGCTTAGCATAGAAATGCTTATCAGCAGAAATAAAATCTTATTCATCTATAAGTAATTCGGTGTCGAGGGTGTTATTCACAATAACATTGAGCTGGGTTCTCAGAGCATTATATGCTTCAATCATCTCAATCGCCGGAGCGGTGGCATCAATACGGTATTCTGCTGCGGCCCTGGTCTTGAAAATAAAGGTTTTCATCACTTTTTGCCTGCTCTTCACTTGTGGAATGTCGAATTCCACCGGATAAGGCCCTTCTTCCAGTCGTTTCTGCTTTTCTACCAGATCTTCCAGGACCAGGATCAGGTCCTCTTCGTTTGCAACCGTCGACAAAGCATCAAATCCGGTTTCCAGCTCATTGAATTCTCTCCAGTCCCTCACGATATTAGCTGCCTTTGAATTTAAGGTAACTCTCCCGGGCATGGAATCAAGCGAAAAGAACTGCACTTCTTCCTTTGTGGTTTCTCCTTCTTTTCCAGACTCCTGACAAGCCTGTAGAAGCAGGAATAAAGAAAGGATTGACATTATTTTTCTCATAGAACGAATGTACAAATTTTAATAAAAGCTATCTTTGAAAGGAACTCCGTTAATTATAAAATCCTTGCAACAATCCATACTTATTTTAGGGGCCTGTGGCCAAATCGGAACAGAACTAACGCTGGCATTACGCGAGAGATATGGTAATGAAAACGTCATTGCGAGCGATATCAGGGAAGGTTCTGATTCCCTGATGAATTCAGGACCCTTTGAGATTCTGGATGCCACGAGTTATGATGCCGTTGAGGAAATTGTCATGCATTATGAAGTATCTGAGGTCTACCTGATGGCGGCCATGCTGAGCGCTACGGCGGAGAAATTTCCGGAACGGGCCTGGAACCTCAACATGAATTCCCTTTTTAATGTCCTCAACCTCGCCAAAGAAAAAAAGATCGACAAGATATTCTGGCCTTCCAGTATTGCGGTCTTTGGAAAGAACACCCCCAAAGAAAATACACCTCAGCACACCCTGATGGAACCAAGTACGGTTTACGGAATCAGCAAACAGACAGGGGAACGCTGGTGTGCCTACTACAACGCAAAATACGATGTGGATGTGCGCAGCGTGCGTTATCCCGGACTCATCAGCTGGAAAACACAGCCGGGAGGTGGCACTACCGATTATGCCGTGGAAATCTACCTTCAGGCATTGGAGGAAGGCACATACAACTGCTTTTTAAAGGAGGATACTGCCCTGCCGATGATGTTTATGGACGATGCGATACGGGCTGCCATAGAGCTTATGGAGAGTGCAGGGGAAAAATTGAGTATCCGCTCCTCCTACAACCTGGGTGCTATGAGTTTTACCCCAGGGGAAATTGCCGGGAGCATTAAAAAACAACTTCCCGAATTCAGTATTTCCTATGAACCTGATTTCAGACAGGCCATCGCCGATTCCTGGCCCAGTAGTATAGACGATTCACAGGCCAGAAAAGACTGGGGCTGGCATCCCGAATTCGACCTTGAAAGAACTTCTGCCGAAATGCTTAAGCAACTCAGGACTCTGAATTAGTGTTGAAACTTTAATTTTTTCTCGATTGCCACTATCATGGAATTTGCAATGTCCTTTCCGGTTGCATTTTCTATGCCTTCCAGGCCCGGGGAGGAATTCACTTCAAGTAGTAACGGGCCTTTGTTAGACCGGATGATGTCTACTCCGGCCACGGATAGATTCAGGATTTTTGCTGCCTTGATGGCCAGTTTGCGCTCTTCAGCAGTGATCTTGATCCTGGAAGCCCTGCCACCCTGGTGTAGGTTGGCCCTGAATTCACCCTTTTCGGCCTGCCGCTGCATAGAAGCTACAACCTTCCCATTTACGACAAAACACCTGATGTCCTGCCCGTTGGCCTCCTTGATGAATTCCTGCACCAGGATGTTGGTTTGAACACTTTTAAATGCATTAATTACGCTTTCCGCAGCTTTGTTGGTTTCCGCCAGCACTACCCCCTTCCCCTGAGTACTCTCCAGAAGTTTGATGATCAGAGGCGCCCCGTTTACCATCTTGATCAAGTCTTTTGTATCCATAGGAGATTTTGCAAAACCCGTAATAGGAATATGAAGGTCGTTCTTGGCAAATAATTGAGAGGCAAATAACTTATCCCGGGATTGGCTTATGGCTTCTGCCGAGTTCAGGCAGTATACGCCCAGGTAGTCAAATTGTCTGATAAGAGCACAGCCGTAAAAAGTGACTGCAGGCTTAATCCTTGGAATCACTGCATCGAATTCCTTCAGGATATTACCACCCCGATACCGGATTTCCGGCGAGCGGGCATCCAGTTTCATATAGGCAAGTTCTACATTGAGGAAAACAATTTCATGGCCCCTTGCTTCAGCAGCTTCTATCAGGCGTTTATTGCTGTACAAATTCGGATTGCTGGCCAACAGGGTTATTTTTAAGCCTGTCTTTTCTTTCATGTAAGGAGCATATGAAGCTGATATGCTATCCTCTGTAAAGGTCTGAAGCATATATGATTTAGCAGGGTTCACCATAAACCTCCCATTTAAAGCTTCCCTTCCCAGCAGCATTCTGAATTCCATGGTATCCCGGTTCGCTAGTGTAAGTTCTATCTCGAATGTGTCGTCCCCCATTGTCATAGGGGTCCTGATCACAAATCGCTCCTCTGAGATACCGCTTGAACTTTTTACTATACGTCGATCTACAAGCCTTGCCTCGCAATCAACAGTAATACTTCTGTTATCCTGAATGGGGTTCACCTCAAATTTCACCCAATCCTCTTTCTTTTTTCGGAAAACAGAAATATTGGTAGCCTGAATGGATGAAGTTTTGGCCCCTGAATCCACCCGGGCCTTTATTGCCGGAATTCCGAGTTCTTTAAAAACACACCATTCTTCACTACCTATGATCTTTAACATGGGGATTAGTTTCCTTAAAAATTAATTTGAATTCTGTTTCAAATGCTTTTATTGTACCCTGAACCTTCAGGAGGCAAACACTTCTTTCGGTTCCTTAAAGCATTTAAATTCCACCACATAACCATTGGGATCTTCGATAAAGAAGGAAGTATGCTCTCCTTTTTTACTCTTCAGAAAAGTGATGGGCTCGGAATCTTTCTCCTGAATTTCTGAAATTTTCTGGTGAATTTCATTCCATTTTTTCTCATTGAGAATGACCCCAAAATGGAAAGAAGGAAGAATATTGTCGCCAAATTTATAGGACTTGTAGTTAAATGAAAATTCTCCTGATTTGGTGAAGGTGATCTGATTTCCGTGGAGATTAATATCAGCCCATTGTGTAGAATGTCTTCCCAGGTCTGCCCCGAGGATTTCGATATAGAATTTCCTGGTTCTGGTTACGCTGTAACAAGGTAGGGCGAGGTGAAAAGAGCTGTTTGTCATATATCAATCCGTTGTTATAGTACGAAATTAGTCTTCGGAATCATCTTCCTCTACCTCTACATCTGGAATTGCTTCCGGATCATCATCATCGAATTCTTCATAGTCGTCTTCATCGTAATTGGCCATAGTCACTTCCAGTTTCGCACTGATCTTTACCAGGTATTTAGTATCGTCAGTGGTCACCTCAACAGCCTCAATCCGTTCTCCGCTGGCATTTTTAAAAGTGATGATATGTGCATCATCATAGCCGTCTGGATATCGTTCCACCAAGAGTTTTAGAACCTCAGGGGTAAGCTTTTTAAAATCTACTATGACTCTCTTTAAATTATCCATAATTACATGTCCAAAAGATAAGCAAAAATTAATGGCGCAACAATAGTTGCATCGCTCTCAATAATAAATTTAGGGGTATCTATTCCCAGTTTTCCCCAGGTGATCTTTTCATTGGGAACTGCCCCGGAATAACTACCATAACTGGTGGTACTGTCACTTATCTGGCAGAAATAGCTCCAGAAAGGAGTATCGGTCCTTTCCATATCCTGATATAACATAGGAACCACACATATTGGAAAGTCGCCGGCTATACCTCCGCCGATCTGGAAAAAGCCGATTCCTTTTTCAGAATTCTCAGTATACCAGTCGGCCAGAAAGGTCATGTATTCAATCCCCGACTTCACCGTAGAAGCTTTTAATTCACTTTTAATTACGTAGGATGCAAATATGTTCCCCATGGTACTGTCTTCCCAGCCGGGACAAACTATAGGAAGGTTTTTTTCTGCCGCCGCATACATCCAGGAGTCTTTCAGGTCTATCTCGTAATATTCTTCCAAAACACCTGAAAGCAGCATCTGGTACATATATTCGTGAGGTAGGTACCGCTTACCTGCCTCTTCAGCCTCTTTCCACAATTTATGGATGTGCTCCTGTAGCCTTCGGAATGCTTCTTCCTCGGGAATACATGTATCGGTTACCCTGTTGAGGCCTTTTTCGAGCAAATCCCATTCTTGCTCCGGGGTTAGATCTCTATAGCTTGGAACCCTTTTATAGTGCGAATGTGCAACAAGATTCATGATGTCTTCTTCCAGGTTGGCCCCGGTACAGGAAATGATATGCACTTTATCCTGACGAATCATCTCGGCAAAGATCTTACCCAATTCTGCGGTACTCATGGCTCCGGCCAGAGAGACAAGCATCTTTGCTCCATTCTGTAACTGCTCTTCATACGCCTTGGCAGCGTCTACAAGGGCTGCTGCGTTAAAGTGCAGATAGTATTTTGAAATAAAATCTGATATGGGTCCTTTACTCATCATCTTCATTAAATTTCGGTAGGGAAGAATTTCCACTGCCTGTTTCCATCTCGTAGGTATTATCGTATTCATCCTCTACAGCTTCATCCTTGAATTTATAACTGAGCATTTTATAGTACAGTTTTGCAGCCAGGAAGTCTGAGGATCTATCGTTACTATTAGGGCATAATTCTACCAAATCAAAGCCGACCACATTTTTTTCTTCAAATACCTGCTTCAGGAATTCAAGGGTTTCATACCATAGAAGACCACCGGGTTCCGGAGTTCCTGTTGACGGCATAATTGACGGGTCTAAGGCGTCCAGATCGAAGGTAATAAACACATTTTCACCCAGTAAGTCAACGACCTTGTCCATCCAGTAGTCATCATCGACCATTTCATGTGCAAAAAATGTCTTTTCAACATCCATGATAGTTGTCTCTATAGCATCCATACTTCTGATACCTACCTGGACCAGATTTGTTTGCTGACTTGCCTCGTAAACTGCACAGGCATGGTTGAAAGGTGTACCATCATAGGATTCTCTTAAATCGGCATGTGCATCTATATGCAGAACGGTGAGATTTTCAAAGCATTCATTAAAAGCACGGATAGATCCGATTGAAATAGAATGCTCTCCTCCAACCAGGGTAACGAATTTGTTTCGTTTGATGTACTCCTTTGTAATTTTATGTACACTATTTACCATAGCTTCGGGCTTGGAGAGCTCTGCTATAGGGCTGGTAACATGAACCCCTTGTTTGTAGACCTCCGTATCTGTCTCGATGTCGTAGAGCTCCATATTCTCGGAAGCTTCGAGCAGGGCCTCAGGACCTTTATCCGCTCCCTTCCCCCAGGTGCTTGTGCCGTCATAAGGCACGGGAATCAATACAACTTTCGATTTTTCAAGTTGTGCAAATTCGTCAGGGATTCCCGCGTAATTTTTAGATGTTCTCATATCCTAAAATTTTAAGCAATTCCGATGCTTTTTGTTGTTCACTAAATACTTGTGTCACCAGCTTCCCGTCTTCGTCACGGTCTATGAGTATATGTTTAGGAGTGGGAATAAGGCAATGTTGCAAGCCTCCAAATCCCCCGATGGTTTCCTGATAAGCCCCGGTATTAAAAAACCCGATATAAAGCGGCTTGTCTTTCCTGTATTTGGGAAGGTAAATGGCGTTCATATCCTGAATACTGTTGTAGTAATCATCACTGTCACAGGTGAGTCCGCCCAACAATACTCTTTCATACTGATCATGCCAGCGATTTACAGGCAACATAATAAAACGTTTGTTGATGGCCCAGGAATCTGGTAATGTGGTGATAAAACTAGAATCGATCATATTCCACTTTTCCCTATCATTCTGTTGTTTCTGATACAGCACCTCGTAGATTGCCCCTCCACTCTCTCCTACAGTAAAGCTTCCAAATTCAGTGAAGATATTGGGTACGGGCACGTCTGCTTCCTTGCAGGCGATATTGATCTGGTTAATGATCTCATCCACCATATACTCATAATCGTACTCAAAGGCAAGAGAGTTTTTAGTGGGAAATCCTCCTCCGATGTTAAGACTGTCCAGGCTCGGACAAATCTTTTTTAGCCTTACATAAACCTTTAAACACTTGGTTAGTTCATTCCAGTAATAGGCATTGTCACGAATGCCGGTATTGATAAAGAAATGGAGCATCTTGAGTTCCACCTTATCATTGTCCCGGATCTGGTTTTCGTAAAATGGGACGATGTTTCTGTAGCCTATCCCAAGTCTCGAGGTATAGAACTCAAATTTTGGTTCTTCTTCGGAAGCGATCCTGATCCCGATACTAAATGGATCGTTAATTGCATCGCTGAGCAGGTCGATCTCTTCATAATTATCAATGATGGGGATACAATTCCTGTGCCCCCCGTTAATAAGATCCGCGATGTTCTGGATGTATCTGTCCCTTTTAAAACCATTGCAGAGGACATAGGTATTATCTTTTATCTTACCCGCCTTCTTAAGCTGTTCTACAATATTTATGTCAAAAGCCGAAGAAGTCTCAATATGGATGTCATTCTTCAGGGCTTCGTCAAGCACGTACTGGAAATGAGAACTTTTTGTACAATAACAGTAGATGTACTTTCCTTTATAATTGTGTCTTTCTATCGCTTTGGCAAACCACTCCTTAGCCCTGTTGATGTTTCTCGAAATCTTGGGGAGGTAGGTGAACTTAAGCGGACTTCCGTATTGTTCCACAAGAGATCTCAGGGGAATACCGTGAAATAGGAGATTATCCTCCTCCAGGGTAAACTCCTCCTGAGGGAAATAATAGCTTTGATCGATCAGATCGATGTATTTAATGTTCATTAAATAGGTGCGGGATTAGATTTTTTTTATACGCCTGTACTTCCTTTCGGGTTAATGTCTTTGATTGTGCTGAATCTTCCTGTTTTGCGGTGTAAATGAAATCAAAAAAAAGTAAAATTCAAGCTTTTTTATACAATTTTCTAAATGATAATATAGGTTTAATATGCACATTTAGAAAATACCTTTCTAAATTAAATATCTAAAGTTTTAATTTATTAACTCTTTGTATCTTAGAGTATAAATCAAGATGTTATGAAATACTCCATAATAAAATTAGTAACGCCCGTTCTTATCGCATTTTTTTGCTCAGCTATCTGGGCTCAACCTGCTCCTGGTGTGTACCTGGGAACCGATTCTGAATCCCCGGATCTGATTCACGAAATAAAAATGAACGATAATTATTTGGTGTATACGGAATATACCAACGCTCCGGATTTCGTCCGAACCCGAGGGGGATTTTATACACTCGAGGGGGACTCCATAAAAGTACAACTCGAATTTAATTCGGCCTTTGAAAAGGATGGGGCTAAAGCGATGGCATTTTCTTATTCTATGGACGGAGACAAGCTTGTACTGAATGAAGGAAAACTAATTGGTCTGAAGCAGGTAAAAAGCAAGGATCAGGATCTGGACGGAGCCTGGCTCTTTGCAACGCGAGGCCCTGATACCGGACAGGACAGAAGAGGGGAATCTAATCCCAGAAAGACTTTAAAATTTCTTATAGATGGGCATTTTCAATGGATTGCCTACCATACTGAAACCATGCGATTTTCGGGAACAGGAGGAGGTTCTTTTACTTCTGAGGATGGAGTCTATACCGAAAATATCGCTTATTTCTCCCGGGATAATAGTCGGGTAGGCGCCTCACTGAATTTTAATTACGAACGCAAGGGTGACGACTGGCACCATACGGGAAAGAACAGCAGGGGTGAGCCCATGTACGAGATCTGGGCTATAAGATAATCACGGACCTATCTCTTGTTGATATCCGATTTTCCACCTGTCTTTTTTATCAGGCGTATCCTGGCGATTTCCACTCCCTTGTCTATGGGTTTAAGCATATCGTAAAGGTTTAGGGCCACAACACTGGCCCCATGCATGGCCTCTACTTCTACCCCTGTCTTATAATGGGTCTTAACAGTGATGGTAATCCTAACCTGTAGATCTTCAATATCGTATCGGATGTCTGTGTATTCAATCGGTAGCGGATGGCAATCGGGCAAAAGATCGGCAGTTTTTTTTACCCCCAGCAATCCGGCCGCCTTGCTCATCGAGAAGACATCTCCCTTCGGCACCCTTTTCTCTCTGATAGCCTGTATGGTTTCCGGGGAGCTCACTTCTACAACAGCTTCCGCTACTGCAGTTCTGAGCGTATTTTCCTTATGTGTTATATCGACCATCTCTTATGTATTCACTTTCCATTGATAGGATTCGTCATCAAAGACTTCTTTTCCAAATACCGGCACCTCAGCTTTAATCTCTTCCACCAGATAGTGCAAGGCATCAAAGACCACTTTGCGATGCGGAGCAGAAACAAAGACAAAGAGGCATATTTCGCCTGTTTCCACCCTCCCAAGACTGTGGTAGATATGCATACAACTCAGCTCATATTTTGCAAAGGTTGCTTCCCTTATCTCGTGGAATTTCTGGTTGGCCATGGATTCATAGGCTGAATAATCAATTGCTTTGACCTCTTTTCCATCAATCACATCCGCCCTTACCTGTCCCAGGAAGATATCATGGGCCCCAATTGCGGTTTTTACCTGATGTTTGGCGATGGAATTCGCGATAAATTCGGGAGTGATAGCCCCCTGAAGAAAGACATTTTTTACTTTGTTTGTATCCAAAACGAAAAGGCTTTCCTACGAAGGTAACGAGTTTTTAGTAATTTCATTTACCTCATGTAAACATGTCGGATTACCGACCTTATTCCGCTAAAACCTAATGGAAAACAGGAGATGTCTTATCAAGGTTGTTTCTCGATGTAGTACAAAACAAAATCCCCGTTTTCTTTTTTGTGATAATAGAGTCCGTTGTCATCTGCAGAAAAGGTAGGCCCTTCCACAAATCCCATAATCTCAGAGATGAGTTGTGGTTCAGAAAAAGGCAGGTCAGAAGATGTTCGAGTAGCGATGTAGATCTTTGCTTCAGAATCAGGGGATATATCTCCGATAATCCTGGTAAAGCAAAGTTCCAGTTCATTTTTTGAAATTGCAGCGGCATATTCCAGATTATCCGTATTGATATTCGCTAGTATGGTACCGCTGTTAGGATCTCTTTGAAATTCAGTTCCGTTTTTTCGCGCAATTGAAAAATTCGCCTCCCTCGGTCCTCCGTTCTCATCATAAAGGCCATCAACAAAATAAAGCGTTTGTCCGTCGTTGGAAACTTCCACATCAAAGTTCAGCCAGCCCGGCTGGTTCAGGGACAGATTTTCCACCACAGATATATTGGTGAGTCCACCTGCGTTGTAAGTTCCCATATAAATCGATTGAAGCGTTTGGAAATAATCTCCTGTGTATACATAATACAGGATATTATTCTGATCCATGGTAGGAACGCCCTCAAGACTTTCCGTGGCCACCCCCTGCAATTCCCCCTGGTATTCAAACAGCGTATTGTTGATACGTGTGCTCCAGTGGAGATTGGTGTCAACCGAAGGATTGTTCAGGTTATTAAAGAAAAGGATACTACCATCCCTGCTTAAAAAAGGCTCCATGATCTGGTCGTCGTATCCCTGAACGGTTACGCGCTGTGGACTACCAAATTGAATGCTTGTATCTTCATTGACTGCATCCTCCTCAGAAGAACTACAACCTAAAATAATGAAGGCGAGGCTTAGGGAAACTAGGGTCCAGAATTTCATTTGGTTGCTTTAAAATCAGACTGCGTTTTTGTAAAAAGGTTTGATTATAATCCCATTTAATTTTGAAATAAGATTAGCACTGACCTTAATACTCAACGAAAATAGCCGACTATTATTTTAGTCTAAAATTCTCATAATGAGGGTGGAGTGGCAGGAAGGTATATGAAAATTAGTGGTGGGAATAGGTAATTAGGTTATTCCAATACTTCGTAGACGGTAATCTTCTCTTTTTTATTCTTGAGTTGTATATCACCCACCTTTTTACATTGGAAAGCCTCTTTAACCGTTTGGTAGCAATCTTCAGAGATCAGGATCTGATTCTCCTCGGCAGCAAATTCTAGTCGCGCTGCCGTATTTACGGTATCTCCTATTACGGTAAAATCGAGACGTTTTAAACTGGATGATCCTATGTTGCCCGAGACCATTTCCCCACTGTTTATTCCAATGGATACACGCGGTCGATAACCGCCCATTTCCTTGAGTTCGGGCAGTTTGGCAATTTGCTGTCGTACGGCCAAGGCAGCGTCTAATGCCCGGTCCAGATGATAGTCGCCCCTGAAAACTGCCATCACGGCATCGCCCATAAATTTATCGATATAGCCTTCCTGTGCGATGATCTCCTTTACCATGGCATCAAAATAGGAGTTTAGCATATTGACCACTACATCCGGACTCGTCGTTTCGCTGAGACTGGTAAACCCACAGACGTCGATAAACATCACCGTAGCGGTGACGTTTTCATTGGCCATGACAGTAGATTCGTATTCTTTACTACCCATAAAATTCAGAACATTCTCATCAACGTACATTTTAAGAATGTTGTTTTCCCTTACGGCCTTTAAGGTTTTCTGTAAATCACGAACGTGCTTTAAGGTCTTTTCAACAGTTATGGTAAGGTCTTCAAAGTTGATGGGTTTGGTGATAAAATCGAACGCTCCCCTGTTCATTGCTGTACGGATATTTTCCATATCTCCGTAGGCAGAAACAATAACAGATTTTAATAAAGGATTTAGTTCGTGCAGTTTGCTAAGCAGGGTAAGGCCATCCATTTCCGGCATGTTAATGTCGCTTAACACCAGATCCATATTTGGATCAGAATTCAGTTTTTCCAAGGCATCCACCCCATTTATGGCAAAGACGAACTCGTATTCGTTTTGACGAATCTGTTTCCTGAACTTTTGTTTGATCAGAATCTCCAGATCTGTTTCATCATCCACCACCAAAATTTTTGCCATTACAGTATTGCTTTTAATTTTTCCTTTAAGATACCAAATTCTACCGGTTTGGTGAGGAAGTCATCTGCCCCAAGCTTCATGGCAGTATCATAGTTTTCCTTATCACCATAAGCTGTGATCATCATCACCAGCGGTGGGGGTTTACGAAAATTCTTTTTTATTTGTTCCAGCAATTCCAGGCCACTCATCCCAGGCATATTGATATCTGATAGGATAAGGACAGCCTCGTGGTTGTGATCAGCCATGTAACTAAGTGCCTCTTCTCCCGAAAAGGCAAAGGCAAAATCGAGTTCGTTATTGCGAATTTCTCTTCGAAAGCGTTGCTGGAAAAGTACCTTTACATCTTGTTCGTCGTCTACAACTAAAATTTTCATGGCTCTGCTAGTTTATTATTTGTTTATGCTTTGTTTTCTTCGATATGGGAAGTACAATAGTAAAGGTGGTTCCTTCTCCTTCTACGGAGGTAACCTGCAATTCTCCGTTATGCCCTTTGGTCACTATTTCGTAGCTCATACTCAGGCCTAATCCTGTCCCTCTTCCGGAAGGTTTGGTAGTAAAAAAGGGTTCAAAGATCTTTTGTCTAATCTGTTTAGGGATCCCGTTTCCATTGTCCTTTACTTTGATCTCTACACTATTACTTCCATTTTTTGTTGTAACAATTACCGTGGGTTCGTAGCCCTCTTCTCCCTGTTTCTTTCGCTCCTGAACGGCGTGGAAGGCATTGGTAATAAGGTTTAAGATCACCCTGCCCATGTCTTGAGGAATGATGGCTATCTTCCCTATCTTCTCGTCAAAATGGGTTTCCATGGTTGCATTAAAGGACTTGTCTTTGGCGCGCAGGCCATGATAAGCCAAGCGAAGATATTCGTCTGCCAGGACATTAATGTCGGTGGGGTCTTTTTCTCCACTGCTGGCCCGACTGTGTTGCAACATTCCTTTCACGATAGAATCGGCTCGTTTTCCGTGGTGTGAGATCTTCTCCAGGTTTTGATCAATGTCTTCCAGAAGTTCTTTTTCTAGTTTTGGATCACGTTCTTTACTGGTCTTAGCTTGCTCCTCTTTTAGTTCTTCAATGAGTTCCCTGTTCACTTCAGAAAAATTATTGACAAAATTTAGTGGGTTTTGTATCTCGTGTGCAATACCCGCAGTAAGTTCTCCAAGGCTAGCCATTTTTTCGGCCTGAATCAATTGGGTCTGGGTAGCTTTTAACTCTGCATAAGCCTTTTTTATTTCCTTTGCTTGTTTAAGTTCTTTTTGCCGTGCCTCTTCCTCTGCTTTTTTTAAGGTTCTGGCTTTTTGATAAAGATGGAAGCGGTAGCCTAAAAGCAACAGTAATGCAAGATAGATCCCATAGGCCCACCAGCTTTGCCACCATGGGGGTAATATGGTAAAATTAAAAGAACTAGGTTCGCTCCATACATCATTAAAACCTTTAGAGGCTACTTTGAACGAATATACACCGGGAGGCAAATCTCTATAATTCTCACTTACTTCTTCTTGTGTAATTGGGCTCCACTTTTTATCAATGCCCTCCAAGATATACCGATAATACACTTGGTCCCGGTTGGCAAAATAGGGGGCATTGTAGTTAAAACTTAGGTAGTTTTGAGTATAGGGCAAAGTGAGTTCAACGGGCAGATTATATGGTCCTTCAACAGTTTTCCATTCCATGCCCTCGCTTGTTCTGTTCGCAGGAGTATTCTCCGTCTTATTTTCAATTACAGAATCATTTGGATAAGCTGCCCTAATGGAATCTAAGCCTGCTCTTTTGCTTTGGATAACCTTATTATCAACAAATTTCTGTTGTTTATCGAGAATATTAATTCCTGTGATGTTGGTAGAAGTTGTGGTAGAATCCAAGTCAAGCGGATTCATCACCGTTAACATTTCCCCTTGCACCCCTGCCCAAAATCTATTATTTCGATCAAAGGTGAAACTGTTTTCTGAAAAGTCGAGTAAATTGAGACCCTGGCCTTTTCCAATGGTTTTTACTGACCACTGTATTTTTTCTTTATCAGATTCGGCTTTTGGGCTCAAAATGGTTAACCCTCTGGAGGTTCCCGTAAATATTTCACCCTCATGCACCGCTATTGCATATACATCATTGGCTGCAAGGCCTTCATCTGTAGTAAAGGTGGTGATCTCATTAGTTTCTAGGTTGATATACTGTACGCCAAAATCCATTGCGGCCCAAACATTGTTCTTATCATCAAGAGCGATTGAAAAAACCTGATTAGAAAGTAACCCTCCCTCAGTATTTAGAAATACGCGTTCGTTGGTAGTTGTATTTATTCTCTGAATACCGGCTCCTACAACGGCTATCCAGATGTTCCTATTGGTGTCTTCGTGAATGACATTGTTTTGAAAAACTTCCTCTGCACGATCAGGCAGGTAATAATTTAATTCTGATTTCTTTTCATCAAGCAGTAATATTTCCCCTTGGTCAGCCCCCATCCAAACCCGACCATTGGTGTCTTCTAAAACATCAGAAATAATGTTAGTCTCCAACCCCTGAACAGTAGTAAGTTGTTGAATGGTCTGTTTTACAGGGTCTATAATGCTTACACCAAACCTACTACCAACTGCCCAAATTCGCCCTTCAGAATCTTCATTTAGCCGGCTATTCCTATCATTGACCAAACCTTCTGATTCCCCTAAATGTTTAATAGTTCCGGTTTCCGGATCGTAGATATCAATACCCTCATAACCTCCTATCCATAGTTTATCATCTGTGGCTTCTAAGGTGTGCCAAACCGAATTACTTGTCAAACCATCTTCAATGGTAAAATTCCCGGGTCTGGCGGTATTTGGGTCAATTTTATAAAGTCCACCCTGGGGCATTACTGTCCAAATCTGGCCACT
This sequence comes from Muriicola sp. SD30, assembly GCF_041205185.1. Lineage (NCBI taxonomy): Bacteria > Pseudomonadati > Bacteroidota > Flavobacteriia > Flavobacteriales > Flavobacteriaceae > Muriicola > Muriicola sp. SD30. The sequence continues at coordinate 18,705 of NZ_JBGEWB010000001.1, read as the reverse complement.
TGCATCCTCTTCAAAATGTATCGAGGCCTGACTGGGCCTGTTTGAGAGATTTATTTTTTCTATCTCTTCCATATTTTTATCTAAAAGATAAACCACACCGTCACCTCCACCAAACCAATAATTGCCGGAGGAATCCTGAAACATGCCGGTTATGCCATTTCCTTTTTGAAATAAACTACCAAAAGAGTAGATGGATAAAGATGTTTTTTCCGCATTTAAGACAATGCCTCCACCCTGATTGGCCATCCATAGTCTTCCTTGGTTGTCTTCAAAAAAGCTTGCTGTAAATGGTCCGGGAAGGCCGTTCTCTGTGGTTAACTGCATATTTTTTCCTGCCTCCAGGTCAATGATATTTACGCCCCCGTTGGATGGGAGCCAAATAAGCCCGTTTTTGTCCTGATATGGTTTAACATTGAATATGCCCAAAAGACCTTCATCTGGTGTAAAGCGGTAAGTCAGCTTTTCATCCAAATCAATAATGTCAAACCCTGTTCTTAGATTTGAGATCCAGATTGTGCCATCCGCTGCTTCTATAAAACCATTGCCATTTATATTGGGCAATTCACTGGTTAATTCATAAATCAATTTGGCCTCAAAATCGAGTATAATAGTGCCTTCCGAACTATTTGAAATCCATAGCCTGCCTTTAGAATCTTTAAATAAGCCATTTATGGTGGCATTAGTGATTCCCTGTTCTAACCCATAGATTTCAATTGTGTTCGAATCGTATTTGGCAATTTGCCCCTGCATTCCTATCCACAACATACCACTACTGTCTTTTAGCAGGCTAAATGCCTCCGTTGGAAGTCCCATGTCTAGACTGGCTCTGGCAACACCGCGGCTTAGCCCGGGTTGATTTGTAAACGTACCCGCCTCAATAATTTCAGGATCCCCTAATACTTTAATCTTAATATTTAGGGTTGTATGTGGTAAGCTATCCAAGCTAAAAGGCATAAATGGCAGGCTTTCCAGACTAAAGAATTTTTCTTCACCCTTTCCGTTGTATGGAATGGGTAAACCGATATCTAAAGGCTTTGCAGCCAATTGATCCCAATTGAATTTTTTTACAGGTAACTTGCTAAAAGGAGTAGTTTTTTTGGTCTTCCAGACAATGGTATCTTCTTTTGTAAATTCAAACTTTTTAGTAAGGGGTTGTTTGAATTCACTTTCTGTTTTGGGAAATGGGGGCGCTTCCCTGCTACTATTGCAAGCCGCAAGAATAACACATAACAGTATATAGATACCTAAGGAAGGTTTAAAAATGGTTGGTTTATTCATAATCATTTAATTACTGGTAAGTTAATACAAAATGTTGTTCCCTTACCTTCTTCTGTTTCTACTTTTAAACTTCCCCCGTGTCCCTTGGTTACTATATCATAACTCATGCTTAGCCCCAGTCCTGTGCCCTGCCCGGTTGGTTTGGTGGTAAAAAAGGGCTGAAAGATCTTTTCTTTGATCTCCTTAGGAATACCATTGCCATTGTCTTTTACGCTAATTTCTACGCTATTCTTTTTTTTCTTGGTACTTACAGTCACTGTTGGTGCATAGCCTTCCGGCTGCTCTTCCTTTTTCTTCTGAACCACATAAAAGGCATTGGTGATCAGGTTGAGGATCACCCTGCCCATATCCTGGGCCAGTATGTTTACTTTTCCTATAGACTCGTCAAAATGGGTTTCCAGGGTGGCGTTAAAGGTCTTGTCCTTGGCCCTAAGGCCGTGGTAAGCCAATCTCAGATATTCATCAGCCAGAACGTTCAGGTCTGTGAGTTCTTTTTCCCCGCTACTTGTCCTGCTGTGTTGCAGCATCCCTTTAACGATGCCGTCGGCCCGTTTTCCATGGTGGTTTATCTTGTCCAGATTCTGTTTGATATCTTCCATCAGGGCTTTTGCTTCTTCAAGGTCTCCCTTGCTCATTTCCTCCAGCATTTCCTCTAGCAATTCCACACTTACTTCCGAGAAATTGTTGACGAAATTGAGCGGATTCTGTATCTCATGTGCGATCCCGGCTGTGAGTTCTCCAAGAGAAGCCATTTTTTCGGATTGCACAAGCTGATTCTGTGTTGCCTTGAGTTCTTCAAGGGTATTTTCTACCTGTTCCTTGGCCTTTTCGAGTTTGACAAAATCTTCATACCGGGCATAGGCAATGGCAAAGGCATCGGCCAGGGTCTGAATCAGTTCAATTTGCTCATCCTCAAGGGTTTCAACATTTCCCACATAAAGCATACCCTGTGTAAAGGGAACAAAATTTAGGTGGAGCGATTCCGGGGGTTGTTCGGCTCCCTGATATTCCTTCTCATTGCTCACTTGTCCCAGATCCTTCATCAACTGCATAAATTCCAGGAATTGATCTTTATCCCAATGGGTCTTGTACACCTCTTTCTTTTTCCAGTTTGCCACGGTTGCCGCAGTAACCTTCTCGGCATCAAAAGGTATTTTCATCACTCCGAGGGAATGCCCATCAGGAGCAGAAAGGAATGCCTGAACGGTTTTACTGGATTCATCAATAATAAAGACCCCACATCGAATAAATGGAATCTCCAGGGCCTTGAGTTCATTCCAGACCAGGGGGGTGATCCGCTCCAGGTCCTCAGTGGATCGCATACTGGCGATTTGCCCCCTTACTCTGTCTAATGTCGCTTGTTTTAGGGCATCACGCGCTTGTATTTCAGCCTTCAACAGATCCAGATATCGTCTATATGTCTGCCCGAACACTCCGGCAAACCGATCAAGGATTTTTGAGGCTTCCTCAGAAAAAGGGTTTTCTGCAAAAGCAAAAAGGACACCGGCAGAAAAAACGGAAATTCTATGATATATTCTATCGGGTACACTGTCTAAATTGACATTAAATGAATATTCGGGTTCCTCATTTAATTTGCTGTAATAATTCCTGACATCCTCATTCTTAAGTTCATAGGAATATCCTTTCTTTCTGGTTTTCCAGGCATTTTTAACCCCGACCAGCAAGGGGTGTATACTCATATCGAGCATCCCCAGTTTTAGATCAACCTTTCCTTCGTGCGTAGCGTTGACAGACCAGGTTTCCATTTTTTCATTCCCTTCAAGGATACCGATACCGCATCGTATAGATTCGTCCAGCCCCAGCTTCTGTACTTCATCAAACAAGGTGACCACGGTAGCACCAACATCCTGACTGTTATGCATGGCCATGGTTTTGGAACGTACCCGTTCCAGTGCCGCTTCTATCTGTGCTTCCCTGGCCTGGGTTTCTGCCTTCTTTAGCTCTTCGTAGCGTTTATACGTTAAGTTCAACACCGTAATTAACCTTCTATAAACTTTGAGTTCCTCTTCATCTAATGCCTTGTCAGACCAGGCATAATTGGCGGTGTCCCCTAAAAAGAAAAAGTAGCCATGTTGTACCGTATCCATAGTGGGTATCGGTACGTCAATGGCGCGGCCTAAGATAGAGTAATAGCTTTTCATTTCCTCTCCCTGAAGGGCATAGTACAAATCTTCCTTTGCCAAGAAATGTTCATATATTTTTTCCAGTAACGGATGGCCTTCAAGTTTTACTTGACCTACCACTTTCCCTAAATCCGTAGCCGTATGTAATTCAACTATTTTGGTATCCGAGATTACTTTTGCATGTCCAAATCTTAAAGCATGCACCTGCAGGGTATCTAGTTCTTTATAAAGTATTTCCACGGTATCGGCAAGGTCATCAGAACTGTGCATGGCCATTGCTTTAGATCGAACCCGCTCCAGCGCTGCTTCTATCTGTGCTTCCCTGGCCTGAGATTCAGCTTTTTGTAGGTCGAGGAAACGTCTATAGCTCTGTTCGAACACCTTTAGGAAACGCTTAATGATCTCATTTTCCTCCTCACTGTATAAAATTCCATCATAGCGCATTATTGACAAAGAGGTATATTTTCCAATTGCGTTGGATGTTCCAAGGCCGGGACTAGATAAAACAAGGTCTTTTCTTGCCTGAGGCGCATTTCTAATTATGGTATTATCAAAAAAGTGTTGAAAAAAATTATCCTTCTGGCGTTTCGAAAATTTTAGGGTATAAAATGATTCCCCATTGGTTACTGCTTCCCTGAAGCGTTTGAAAAATATATTTTTAGTGAATGGTGCATGAACCTGTTCCGGATAAACAACACCATTGGTGACTATCCAACAATGCAATTCTTTAAAATCATCAATAGATTCGATTATTTGGGCCGAGTGCATTTTCAATCCCAGCGAAGCCAATTGATTGTACAGCATTACTAAAACGTCATGAAGATCTTTACTTTGGTGCATCGCCAGCGAGGCTGACCGAACTTTTTCCAGAGCCGCCTCAATTTGTGCTTCCCTGGCTTGTGCTTCTGCTTTTTGAATGTCGAGGAAACGCTGGTATAACCTCCCAAACTCCTTGGCAAAACGAATGACAATTTCCTTTTCCTCTTCGGTGGCTCTTCGTGAATGGTTAAACCCGATATAACCGTATTTGCAGTGCCCCTGGGTAGTATAGAGACCATTTGGAAAATCTTCCGGAAATATTTTCTGACCTTCGGGAAGGGCACTCATCACGCCATCTAGGACCTCCCAAACAGCCGGCAGTACTTCCGGGGGATAATCAATACAATCAACTGCATGCAGTTCACTTTTCTTCCAGTTAGCAAACGAAGTTTTCCAACTTTCCACTGCATTCACATCTATAAGTTGTTCTGCAATGGTCCTCTTTTCTCCCCCTGTCGTAATGCGCAGGGTAAAGGTTTCATTTTCTTCGTCAAATAGAGTAAGATGCGTAAGCACAGGGTTGATCCCCAGGAAATCGAACTGGTCGAACAACACCCCCAATACATCGGTGAGTTCATCCGTATGATGCATGGCCATGGCTCGCGACCGGACCCTTTCCATGGCCACTTCGATCTGTGCTTCCCGGGCCTGGGCTTCTGCCTTTTCCAGGTCCATAAAGCGGATGTAGGCTTGTTCAAAGACCTTGGATAATCGCTTTAGGATTTCATATTCTTCAACACTGAATTCTTCTTCTACTTCTTCTGTTAATCGCAAAACGCCTATTCCTGAATACTTTCCCAGCGCAACTATACCTGCCCACGATTTAGCGTCAAGTACATACTTTTTCCTATCCTCAGAAATTTCAATTTTTGAGTTATTTAGAAGATGGCGATAGAGTCTATTTTTTTCTTTTTTACTCGTACCTGACATCGTAAAAAAGGTTTTGTTAGTCGTTCGGGCATGATAAATACCATCAAAAAATTGGTGTTTGAAATACGGAAAATAAACTTCATTAGGATAAAGACCACCATCACCTGCGATCCACATATTTATTCCTTTATCCCCCTCCTCAAAGCGGTATAAATGAGCAGCACTGATATTTAACCCCAGGTTCCTAATTTCCTGTGAAACGGTCAATATCACTTTATGCAATTCCTCACTTTTGTGCATAGCCATGGTACGGGAGCGAACTTTCTCCAAGGCGGCTTCAATCTGCGCTTCCCTAATTCTGGCTTCAGCTTTTTGAAGATCGAGAAAACGGGTATACGCCTGTTCAAATACCTTTGCAAATCTTTGAAAGATTAAATTGTCTTCTTCAGCAAAAGGGACAGCTCTGTAATTAACTAGATACAGGTCTATATTCTCTAAGAAAAAACTTGAACGGGCAAAACCCGGTGCGTTCAGAATAAATTTCTTAATAGGTTCCGGGAAATTTTTCAGATCTGAATTCTTAATCAAATGTTTAGTCCACTCCTTGTTTTCCGCAGCAGAAAATACATCTGAAATAAAAGTTTCATTATTCTTTTTAGCCTCATAAACCCTATTTATTACCCGATTATTTAAATGCGGGATTTCCATAAATATGGGTTTGGGTTGTCCCCTGGAAGTCATCCAAAAATTAAAAGTGCCCTTCTGATCATTTGTGGCAAAACTTACCGTATCAAAATCTAAATTTAATTGTCGCAACTGCCCATAGACGACCTCTATGACATCCAGCATTTCGCTACTATTATGCATGGCCATACTCCTGCTACGTACTCGTTCCAGCGCAGCCTCAATTTGTGCTTCCCGCGCCTGAGATTCAGCTTTTTGGAGGTCGAGGAATCGTGTATAGCTCTGCTCGAACACCTTAGCAAAACGCTTAATGATCTCATTTTCCTCCTCACTGTACAGAATCCCATCATAGCGCATTATTGACAAGGAGGTATATTTCCCCATTGCATTGGATGTTCCAAGACCAGGGCTGGAAAAGATGAGGTCTTTTCTTTCCTTAGGCACATTCTTAAGTGAGGAATTATCAAAAATGTGATGAAAGTGCTTATCTTTTTGTTGTTTTGAAAGTTTTAGGGTATAAAATGATTCCCCATTAGTTATTGCTTCCCTGATACGTTTGAAATATATATTTTTAGAGAATGGTATATGAACCTGTTCCGGATAAACAGCACCATTGGTAACTATCCAGGAATGTATTGCTTTGGGATCTTCAATAGATTCACTTATTTGAGCCGAGTGCATCTTTAATCCCAGGGCATCCAGTTGATTGTACAACATTACTAAAACATTATGAAGATCTTTACTTTGATGCATCGCCAGCGAGACTGACCGAACTTTTTCCAGAGCCGCCTCAATTTGTGCTTCCCGCGCCTGAGCTTCTGCCTTTTGCAAGTCCATAAAGCGGATATAGGCCTGTTCAAATACTTTGGCAAAGCGTTTCAGGATCTCATTTTCTTCAGCAGTGTACTGGTTGTTTGTATACCTTGCTATTTGTATACTTGAATTCTTCGCAAAGGAAATAGAAGTGGAAAAGGCTGAGGAGGTGACCATTTTCCTTTTCAGGTCCTTTGGGAAATCTCCATGGGTGAGCAGGTGATTTACATATTCCTCTTTAACCTTGCCCGAATAGGTCCTCGCAAACAGATCGGGTCTTTCTTTAATGGCCTTATTATAATCCCGCTGGACTTTGGTGTCCTTGTTATAAGGAATACGCAAGGCCTTTCCCATGGGCGCCCCGCCTATCCAAACATCATAATCCTTCTTTTCTTCTATGACCCCGCTCATCCCCACGGCATCCATCACTACTCCCAATTCCCGGAGCTGGTCATAAACCGCATTGGCCACCAGTTGCATTTCACTGGTGGTATGCATGGCTAATGACTGTGAACGTACTTTCTCTAATGCCGCCTCAATTTGTGCTTCTTTTGCCTGGGCTTCTGCTTTTTGCAGGTCGAGAAATCGGGTGTAGGTTTGTTCAAACACCTTGGCAAAACGCATGAAAATCTCATGAGCCTCCGGCACCTGTTCAATGGTAATAAATAAGAGATATCCGTATTTAAAGTACGCAACATGATCTATCTGGTACTCCGGATAAGAGCCATTGGTTTTTTTCAGCTGTTTTAGAACATCACCAATAACCGGCAGCGTACTCATATATTCATAATGGGCTACGCATTTTTCCCCTTTGATCTCTTCTACGTGTATTTGGGTGCCCTTTTGACCGAGATCATAGTATTTCTTAAAAATCCCTTTTCTGGGAATAGTATAGGTGGGAAGAATACCCTTTTCGTTCCCAAACCATTCAATGGAATCTTTTTCTCTGTAAATATTAAATGCACAACCCCAGGTTTTTATCCCCAACTCCCGAACCTGCTCATCTAATAAAAATGACGCCTCCTGTAATTCGTCACTATGTTGCATTGCCATTGTTCTGGCCCTAACTCTCTCCAATGCAAGTTCTATTTGTACCTCTCGAGCCTGTGCTTCTGACTTTTTCAGGTCTAAGAACCTACGATGGGCAAGATCAAAGACTCCAGCAAATCGTTTCAGAATAGTAAGATCCTCTTCTGGTGGCTGATCTACTACCCCGGGTAAGCTATACCCGATCTCCCCATGGGTTGTTCTGGCCATTATAAAGGTGAGTCCGCCAATATGTCTGATATCATCATGACTGGGGGCATTGGGATCTACCTGCTTAAAATCGCCCAGGCTTATCATCTTATCCACATAATCTATGGCCGCTTCAGCATCCATAGGATACACAACCAGCGGTTCATTACTTCGTTCCCAGTTTTTTAGTAATTTAATATCTCCATGTATATGACGGGGCAATTCCATGACCATCCCTATCCGTTTTCCATCGCCGGACGTCATTGCTTTTTCGTATTTATCAGGCAGCCACATCATATGCCAGAAATAATGTGCCTCATGGCCTAGCCGAAGGAATTCCCTTCGCATGGTCACAACAATATCCAGTAATTCGGAAGATTCTTTCATGGCCATTGCCTGTGAACGGATGCGTTCAACGGCGAGCTCTATTTCAGCTTCCCTTGCCTGAGCTTCTGCCTTTTGGAGATCTAAGAAACGGATATAGGCTTGTTCAAAGACCTTAGCAAAACGCTTTATTATGGTAATATCATTTTCGGAAAGTGGTTCGCCTGAAAAATCTGCAATCCCCAGACTGGAATTTTTTTCAAATGCCGGAGAATAGGTATAAAATTCCTTTTCCAAAGCCCATTTTTTCTGATCTTCTAACCCCTCAAAATGTTTAAAATAAGAATGCTCGAAAAAGTGATTGAAATAGTTGTCCTTTTCTTCTTTGGAATATGACTTGCTATAAAAATCCAGCCCGCTTTCTTTTGCTTTCCAAAAATCAGATAGTATGACGTGCTCAAAGTAAGGTGTTGAAATATAAGTGTTAGAAATGTCCGTAGGAGAAGCTACCCATTGATTAAAATCTCTAGATCCTTCTTTAAAAACAACGATCACTGCCACCCTTGATTCCATGGCGATCTCTACTTCTTGTAATTTATCAAGCACAACTGCTACTACTTCTTTTAGCTCTTCACTTTTATGCATAGCTAAAGAACGGGAACGGACTTTTTCTAAAGCTGCTTCGATCTGAGATTCTCTCGCCTGGGTTTCTGCCTTTTTCAAGTCTAAAAAACGAGTGTAAGTCTGTTGAAAAACTTTGGCAAAACGCCTGAGGATGTCATTTTCCTCACTGGAATACGGAGTTCCGGAAAAATTTTCAATATAGAGTCCGATATCCTTTTCTATGACCGTTGAAATGGCCAATCCGGGACAACTGAAATAAAAATCCTTCACCTTCTTAGTTAATCCTTCAACGTGGGGCAGCAGTACTTTGTAAAAACTATTCTTTTCCTCAAAGTCCATTAACGTGGTAAAGAAATCCTTTCCCTTCTTTTTCGCCTCTGTGAATTGCTGGTCCCAGACCAGATCTAGGTAAGGGACTGAAACCTTTGCCGGAATATCCTGTGTTTCTGCAATCCAAAAATGCCAGTCCTTTTTGGGTTCATAATCAACGACAATACCAGCATGCTCCGCATTGATATTTAAGTGGGCCAATTGGTCGAAGATTATTTTTACGACATCTTTGAGCTCTTCACTTTTTTGCATGCCCATACTTCTCGAGCGAACCCGCTCCAAAGCAGTCTCGATCTGTGCTTCTCTGGCCTGGGCTTCTGCTCGTTGAATATCAAGAAAACGCGTGTAGGCTTGTTCAAAGACCTTGGCAAACCGGCAAAGAATATCTCCCTGACTATCAGATAATGCCTCATCCCCAATCATTTCCAGCATTCCATACTTCATGTAGGCAGCAGAACTTAACTTTCTCTCCTTAGCCAGAAACTCTTTCCTAATGTCTTTAGGTAATTCAAAAAAGTCTTTGTTGGAGAAGGTTTGCTTGTCGTAACTCTTTTTGAGATCCCCTTCGAAGGCCAGGACCTTATATTTCTCCCCATTCTTCCAATCATCCAATTGCATTCTGTAGTAAGGATGGTCAAAATATGAAATGTGAAAACTCTTTGGGTGAACATCTTCTCCAAATCCAGACATCCATATATCCATACCTTCCTCCTTATCGTAAAGGTTTAATGTACATCCTTCAGAATCAATTCCAAGGACCTTTAATTGGGCGAAGACCACACTGATTACGTTGGCAAGTTCTTCTCCTTTCTGCATAGCCATGGAGGCTGTCCTTACCTTTTCCAGGGCAGTTTCCATCTCCGCCTCACGGGCCTGTTGTTCGGCTTTTTGAAGGTCCAAAAAACGTGTGTAGGCCTGCTCAAATACTTTGGCAAAGCGCTTAAAGTTATCCGCATGTTCATAGGGCTTTATAGTAATGACCAGGAGATAGCCAAATTTAAAATATCCGGCATACCATGTTTGTGCTTCCGGAAATTTTAACCCACTATCTAGCATCCCTTGAAAAATAGGGGCGACATCAGGAACACTCAGCATATACTTATAGTGATCCTTTAATTCCTTCCCCGATTTATGGACGGACAATAATTCTAAATTGTTCTTCCAACCATTGTAGAGTAGTTTATGTGCCTCATCTACATTGTTTGGTATTTTTAAATGGGGCATTATTCCATCCTGATTCGCAAACCAAAATTCATCGGCATCCGAATCAGGTTTACAAAAAGCAAAGCCCGTACCCCATAGATCGCCTCCAAGGCTTTTTAGTTGTTGATAAAGTTCAAAAGCCACATCCCCTATTTCGGAACTCTTATGCATGGCCATTGATCGTGAACGTACGCGCTCTAAGGCTGCTTCAATTTCCAACTCACGGGTCCGTTCTTTGATCTTGGCTTCCAGTTCTGCGTTTTTCTTGCGCAGGCCTTCCATTGGGAAGGCTTCCTCCTCATCGATATCCTTGTCGGGTGTTGAACCATGAAAATGAGTTATTACCCATTTGTCGGTATCTTTTTCGAGAATTGTCGAAAGTCTGAGTTGAAGTATATGATCATTATCCTGCATATGCAGTTCAAAGTCTTCCAGAATTAGAAAGGTGGAATCGTTGGTGAGAAACTTCTCGATTACAGGTTTACGGGTCAAGGTGAATTGCGTATCCCTCAATTGTTCGGCCTGCATAACGGCCATGTTCCTAAGCGCCTCCCGGTCTTTAAAAAATTCGTGAGCCGCAGTGCCATAACCGAGAAATTTAGGATGTACAACTTCATCGAGTTCTTCTACTGGTCTGAAATAGAAAAAGATCTCGATAACCTTATCGTATGTAGCACGTGCCTCAATACTGCTTTTGACTCGGGCGGATGGTTTCATTGGTGGTGGTTATAAGGTAAGTGCGTCAATTTCTGCATACTAATAAAAACAAAAAACAACGAACATATGAGGGTTGGGTTCGACCTCCATTACTAATATAAGCAAGATTTTAGAATAAACGGGAAGCAGCTGGGAGAAGTTGGGCCGGCGCAATAAAAAGCCTCATTCTGAAAATACAAAAGCCTAACTGCTGCGCAGTTGTATTTATTTTTGGACCCGCACTCTAAATTCACCAGGATTAGCTGCGCTGTTCCTGATTGAGCCTCATTCTGAAAATACAAAAGCCCAACTGCTGCGCAGTTGTATTTATTTTTGGACCCGCACTCTAAATTCACCAGGATTAGCTGCGCTGTTCCTGATTGAGCCTCATTCTGAAAATACAAAAGCCCAACTGCTGCGCAGTTGTATTTATTTTTGGACCCGCACTCTAAATTCACCAGGATTAGCTGCGCTGTTCCTGATTGAGCCTCATTCTGAAAATACAAAAGCCCAACTGCTGCGCAGTTGTATTTATTTTTGGACCCGCACTCTAAATTCACCAGGATTAGCTGCGCTGTTCCTGATTGAGCCTCATTCTGAAAATACAAAAGCCTAACTGCTGCGCAGTTGTATTTATTTTTGGACCCGCACTCAACGAAACAAGTTTCTTTCGGCGGGTCGCAAAAATAAAGCCTTTGCTTTTCGCAAAGGCTTTTGTGCTTATTTGTAGCCTCACCAGGAATCGAACCTTTTTCTGTGAGCCCCTTATTTAAGGGATTTCTGACTTCTGCTACCTTAAAATGTTGACGATTTGTGAACTTTTTTGGTGATTTTTCTTGCGTCATTACAAAGGTAAACAAATGAATAGAAATGGTATAATTTGGAATTGAACCGACCTAAAAAGTTTTGATAGAAGCTAATGTTAAGGGAAGTGTTTTTTAAAAATATTTAATTGCTAAATCAGGGTTGCATTATGGATGAAAACTGCAGCAGTAAATTAGCTTAGAAAAGAGTTGTTTTTTAGCTCAGTTCTTTGTTGTGCTTTCGTTATTTTTTTAATTTTATCTCATGTTCACAAAGGATTATTATTTCCTCAATTCTCCTTTTAAGTCTTTTATAGTTCATTTCATTTTTTCTATTCCAAAATCTTTGGCTATTTGTAAGATTTTCAAATTCTAGAAATTTGTAAACTGCTTTGTAATCTGTGTCAAAGCCTGAAATAATCTTATTGTTTGCTCGGATACTTTGAGTAGTGCTTGTATAATTCGAATTCTTGTATAAAAAAGGATATATAATATTATTCCTTTCAGTTACAGCCCATATTTCGTCTTCTTTAACATCATTGAGAATTCCATTCCAATTGGAAAGGAAGATTTTTAGTTTATCATTTTTGATTATTTGAATCTTCCCCGAACTGATAATATCTTTTAATATGCCGTCACTTGGGTCATAAGTTATTATGTTCGTCAAACCCCAATTTATAAGAGAATCACTTTCAATTTTAGATAATTTCATTTCATGATTTCCCGTATTTTTTAATATGGTCTCACATCTTTTCTGGATTAATTGAGCTTTTTTTATCGAACGGTCTAGTTCATTTATATTGTATGTAAATTCTTTCTGGAGTGATTCTAATAGTTGTAATTCTTGTTCGTTTATTTTCCTGTTTTCATTCCAGTTGTTAACCTGCAAGGCAAGAAGTATTCCTATCATTACAAGAATAATTTCTCCGATTGCATAGAGTAAATACTTGCTGAATTTGTTTTCAGTGAGCAATCTTTGCCGAATTTTACGAAAGAATTTTATCATTGGTTAGCGGTTGGTTATAGTTTCTACTACGAAGCTTAAGCGAAGTAGTAATGAAGCACAACGGTTTTGGCTATGACTTCGTGGCAAGCGCCAGACATTTTTTTGTTTCTTTAAAAATAGGAAAAAACGGCCAAGCGAAAAGCCATGAGTTATAGCCGTTGTTGTGCTGTCGTTATATTTCTTATTTTGCCTAGAGCTCGCTCAAGTATTTTTCAATTGCAAGTTGCAGTTCTGTTCCAACATCTATGGTTTCACCATACTGAGGAATTAATAGCCTAATGACATCATCCTCATACCTAAGCAATATAGCTTTCAATGAAGATTTACTATTGAGTATATTCTGCCAGTCAATTTCATTATTTGCAGATTCTACATTACTAAAACCCTCTCTAACTCTATTATGCTCGTATAGGATACTGAAATTGCCATTCGAAAATGCTTCAAGTTCCTTTTCTTCAATAAAGTAGTTGAGTCTTTCTTCATCATAAATCAGCCTTTCAATTTCATTGACATATTCATCTATTTTCTCTCGTAAAGTTTTAAACTCAGCGTCTTGAAAGAGTTTCGAAGAAAGAACTTTATCAAAACCATTCTGATTCCGTTTAAATTTCCTTTCGTAAAAAACTTCGTTAAGATTATTATTAATCCAATATGAGAAACCTTTCATCTCGCCACCTTTCATAAATTCATCTAGGAATTTTGAGCAACCTTGAGCACCTGTTTTACGCTGATCTCTTAGAATAAGTAAATCAGTTTTGTCTTCCGCGATATCTTCCAAGACGTATTCTAAATCATTTTGTAATGTTCTAATATCCTTTTTTTGTCCGTTCCATTCATTAATTTGTAGAGCCAATAAAATTCCAATAATCACAAGCACAATTTCTCCAACAGCATAAATCAAATACTTACTGAATTTGTTTTCAGAGAGTAGTTTTTGTCTAATTTTTCTAAAGAATTTTATCATTGGTTAGCGGTTGGTTATAGTTTCTACTACGAAGCTTAAGCGAAGTAGTAATGAAGCACAACGGTTTTGGCTCTACCTACCCAGCTACCACTGGTACGGCAGGCAAGTATGACTTCGTCACGCCTGTGGCGTGATGAGTTATAGCCGATGTTGTGCCTGCCTTCCGCGTGCCCGATAGCGCAATGCTATCGGGGTAGGCAGGCTTTCGTTATTTATTATTGTAATTCAAAAGTCATAAATAAAAATTTAATTTTTATCCAACTCATTTTCTATGGCGCTTATAACTTCTATAATTTTCTCCCTTCCTTTCTTAATGCGACCGATAGTCCACCATCTATATACAATAACATCTTTGAGGGTTTCGTGAAACGGTATGTCATTTTGCAGTGCCACAAGATTTACTGGTTGTGCAGAAACATAGCTTTGTTCAGTTTTTAATTTTGTGATAATTTGATTTTTATGAATGGGTTGAATACGACCGATTTCAGTTCGAATATCTTCTACCATAAAAAAGTATTGATACTCGTATAATTCTGATATTTTCTTTCTTAAGGTATTGTTCCTAATAATGCTTATTCCCTCTGATTTTAAATTTTCGTAAGCTACTTTAATAGGTTGAAATCTATGATAACCGTACAAACTTGAGTAATGATACTTTAAAGAGTCAGTCAAGGGTGTTTTGTTTTCTAGATGCTCAACAACTAGGTAGTTATGCTCAATCCATATTTTATTTCTTTCAATTGTTTCATTGATGTTTTGTAAATCAGTTTCTAAGTTCACTAAAATCTCTTTCAAGATTTCCTTTTCCATCCTTCGTTCAATTCGATTGTTATTCCAATTATTAATCTGAAGTGCAATTAATATCCCAATAACAACAAGCACAATTTCGCCAATGGCGTATTTAAAATACTTTCCAGTTTTGTTTTCCATAAGCAAGTTTTGGCGGATTTTACGAAAGAATTTTATCATTTAATATCGGTTGGTTATAATGAAGCACAACGGTCTGGGCTATGACTTCGTGGCAAGCGCCAGACGTTTTTTTGATTCTTTAAAAATAGGAAAAAACGGCCAAGCGAAAAACCATGAGTTATAGCCGTTGTTACCTGCTGTAATTTAAATCTAAATGGTGGTCAAGTTCCAGAATCGTATTAGATCCGTCAATATTTGTATACTCTAAACGTACAAATCCATATTTTCCATTGAAGTACGATCTAAGATAGGTTTTACCAATTCTACTTCTTGCAGAGCTCTCAATCACGAGGCATTTTAATTTTCCTAAAGGCGTTTCAATTTCTTTTTGGTCAGTAATCTCATATTCATAATTATTCTCAATGGAACCTGACCAAAGCTTCCAACGTCCATCTGACCAATGGTCTCCGATCTTTAAGGACCAAGTCCATTTTGTTCCTATTTCATATGGAGCTTTTATAAATGGAAAAGGATTCAATTCTAGTATTTCAAAGTAGAGATCTCTTGGGGGATGCATCCAAATATTGGCTTCATTCTCAATTACTCCAGATGCACTGCTAATTGAACCCGCATAATTTTCTTGAGTCGGATATGAATATCCGATTATTGTCTGATTGTAACCTGGAAAATGTTTGTCAAAGCCTTGTAAACCTTTTTTAACCGAAATAATTACCCTCTGGATGGTGTTTTGATCAACTTCGGTTTCAGGGACAAATTGCCAATACGAAAGACTATCTATGTGTTTAAAATAGTGCCTATTGTTATTCTGGTCTAAATGCTCAAACTTGTAATGAAAAGAAACGCCTTCCCTGAAAATTAGATTGTTTCTTGTAAACCTGTTTTCATCCGTTATGGTGGAGTCATATTTTTCTACAATTATACCATCATCGTCTATTAATTGGTAGTCTGTGTTATGCTTTTCTGCGCTCTGGGAATATGATAATGAAGTAAAACCAATAAGCAGTAAAACCTTTATACGAATCATATTATTTAATACTAGCAGGTAACGGTCTTGGCTATGACTTCGTGGCAAGCGTCAGACGTTTTTTTGTTTCTTTAAAAATAGGAAAAAACGGCCAAGCGATAAGCCATGAGTTATAGCCGTTGTTAGCGCCAGTATTTTTCTTCACTATACATGCTTTTTAAAATTTCATGAGAGATATAAACTGCTCCATTAATCATTAAACAGCTAATCTCTCCATCATCACAGCGCATTTCTCCACCGTAATTCTGGTCATCAATCTCAATTTCGGTTGATAAGGTAATTTGATTTGTATTTTTATTCCAAAGTACCACTTTGGCGGTTCCTTGAAGTCCATCAGGTTCTTTTATGAATTCCACCTCTTTTAAGTCCACAATCCAGTTTACTGCGTGTTTTTGGGAAAGCGATTCATATAAATCCAAATTTCTTTTATCAGGTCCTTTTGCAGGGTAAATTATTGCATCATCGAAAATCCCATATAGTTTGAAAGTCAGCCAACCGTATAAGTAATAAGTGAATGAAGTTGATATGTCCGAATTCCTTGCAAATTCACATTCCATTTCATTCATTTTTTTGACAAAATCTCTGTCGTCATATTCATTTTTAGATGAAATGCATTCCACTACCTGTTCATCAGTCAATGTCGTTTGGTACTCTTTGGATACCAAGTTTAAGCTAGTGTCTAAATTAAATTCTATTGGAGTAAGTACTAAAACTCTAGGAGATTCGACATCCTGAGCAAATACAATTTGAGAAAACAGGAAAATTGTAACTATAAATTTCATAGGATTATATTGGCGCTAACGGTTCAGGCTATGATTTCGTCCCGAGTCTTCGGGATGAATTATAGCCGTTGTTGTACATTGCCTATTTATTTAAAATATTCGATCGACAATAATTCAAATAAGTCCTTAGTTTTATATAAACTAGTATCTTTTATGACTATTTCGATTTTATTTAAATCTTTGATGTTTTCAATAGGATTGCCGTCGATAATAATTAAGTCTGCTATTTTTCCTATTTCTATAGTTCCATAGTTATCTGCTTTTCCAGCGATTTTTGCTGAAGTCAATGTTGCCATTTTAAGTACTTCTTCGTTGGGAATTCCAGCTCGCACATAATTTTCTAATTCCCTGATCAGTGTAAATCCGGCAAAAGCATCAGTGCCAGGTAAAATAGTAACTTGATTGTCGTACAATACCTTAATAAACTTGAGCATATTGAGGAATGACTGTTCGTAAGTGTTTTCCATTCCAGGAGGAATTTCTAAAGAGGATCCTGTTTTAAAAGAGCGTTGGATATTTAAAGGCAAACGGTGGATGATGTTTGCATAAGAAGGGTCAGGCTTTCCAGCCTTGCCAATGAACATCCCTTCAAATATGCTTACGGTTGGTTCAATTGTAATATCACGAGATTTCAATTGTTTTATAAAATCCTTAAATTCAGTTTTTTCAAAATCAAAGGCTGCCGCATTCTGAGCAACGGCAGAAAATCGGGCAGGTGTTCTTGTATCTATATCTTTTCCTAAAAAATTTAAAAACAGCATATTCATATGTTGTATTTCATCGTAACCAGCTTCGATAGCTTCTGACGCTAGCATAAAAGAAGGAATATGACCACTCACCCGCAGATTATATTTTCTTGCTATTTCCGTGAGTGGAGCAACCCATTCCGGTTTAATGGAACTATATAGTTTTATTTGCTGATAGCCCAGGTCTGCATACTTTTTAATCGCCACCGTACCTTCTTCTATTGAACTTATTTTCTCACCGATAGGTCCGGCAAATTCTCCGGCACCATCAATAAAACCACTCATAATTTGAATTCTGGGACCAAGGACAATTCCATCATCAATTTTTTTCTTCGTATCTAATAAATCTATTGCGTTACCCATATCGCGAACATTCGTTACTCCACAAGCTAAATGGAGTACCCCCTGAGCAGGACTAGTATAATGTACATGCATATCCCATAATCCGGGCATAACAAATTTTCCTTTGGCATCTATAGTTCGATATCCCTTTGGAGATTTATACTGTCCTACAACTACTTCTATTATCCTCCCATTTTCAATCAGAATAGATATGTTAGAATTTATTTTTCCCGTTTTGGCATTATATAGATTTGCGTTTTTTATTAAAAGACCATCCGTAATTGAACTAGTAACTTTCTTAGCTGCATCCTTAAAGTAATTATTGGAGTACTCATCCTGTATTTTTAGTAATTCTTCATTTAAAAACTCATATTCTGTTCTAAACAAAGAGAACCAATTTCCGGGTGAAGCGAAGAATTCAGCATTTTCATCAATCCAGGCATAACTGGGAGTCAATCCTGAACCACGGGTTGAGATAAGTCGGATTTCTTTTCCACTTTTCAGTTTGTAAGTGCTTAAAACTGAAAGTTTGGATTTACCAGAGGGCAGCAATTGTATCGTGCTATCTGCTTCAACAAAATAATTTTTAAATGACATGCCGGCGCTAATATTCAAGGGAATGTATGACGCATTTTGCACAAATTTCTTTTGTCCTTTTTCGGAACTGTTTTCCCAAAAGGCAGTATCATTTTCTTTGTAAAACTTTTCGAAAATTGGTTTTTTATAATAGTCGACACCCATCGCATCTATAGATACAATATAGTTTTTGTCATTATAGCGATAATTTGTCACTGTACTGTCCCCACGTCCCCTGTCGTTGTATTGAAACCATTCGGTAAAACTACCATCAGGATTTTTCCATTGTTTTAAAAATCCAGCTTTATCACCCCCAAGCATCATTGAAAATTGCAGTGTATCTATCGATTGACTATGCGTTTGAGAAGAGAAGATGATAAATATCAATAAAAAAAGTTGTTTCATGTATTCAGTTCTTTATTTAGGTTATGTACAACGTTTCTGGCTATGATTCCGTTGCGAGTGAAAATCCGATGGATTTTCCGAGTTGGAATCAAGCCATGTAAATTTA